>NZ_FQZA01000005.1 GCF_900141995.1 Palleronia salina
ATGGCGAAGGCAAAGTTCGAACGCAACAAACCGCACGTGAACATCGGGACCATCGGTCACGTTGACCACGGCAAGACGACGCTGACCGCGGCGATCACCAAGTATTTCGGCGACTTCCGCGCTTACGACCAGATCGACGGCGCGCCCGAGGAGAAGGCCCGCGGCATCACGATCTCGACCGCGCACGTGGAGTACGAGACCGAGGCCCGCCACTATGCCCACGTGGACTGCCCCGGCCACGCCGACTACGTGAAGAACATGATCACCGGCGCCGCGCAGATGGACGGCGCGATCCTGGTGGTGAACGCCGCCGACGGCCCCATGCCGCAGACGCGCGAGCACATCCTGCTGGGCCGCCAGGTCGGCATCCCCGCGATCGTGGTCTACATGAACAAGGTCGACCAGGTGGATGACGAGGAGCTGCTGGAGCTCGTCGAGATGGAAATCCGCGAGCTGCTGTCGTCCTACGAGTATCCCGGCGACGACATCCCGGTCATCCCGGGCTCGGCTCTGGCCGCGATGAACGGCGAGAACCCCGAGATCGGCGAAGAGTCGATCAAGAAGCTCATGGCCGCCGTGGACGAGTACATCCCGACGCCCGAGCGCGCCGTGGACCAGCCGTTCCTGATGCCGGTCGAGGACGTGTTCTCGATCTCGGGCCGCGGCACCGTGGTCACCGGCCGTGTGGAGCGTGGCGTGATCAACGTGGGCGACGAGATCGAGATCGTCGGCATCCGCGACACCAAGAAGACGACCTGCACCGGTGTCGAGATGTTCCGCAAGCTGCTGGACCGCGGCGAAGCCGGCGACAACATCGGCGCGCTGCTGCGCGGCGTGGACCGTGACGGCGTCGAGCGTGGCCAGGTGCTGTGCAAGCCCGGCTCGGTGAAGCCGCACACGAAGTTCGAGGCCGAGGCCTACATCCTGACCAAGGAAGAGGGCGGCCGCCACACGCCGTTCTTCGCGAACTACCGCCCGCAGTTCTACTTCCGCACGACGGACGTGACCGGCACGGTGCAGCTGAACGAAGGCACCGAGATGGTCATGCCGGGCGACAACGTGCAGTTCGGCGTCGAGCTGATCGCGCCGATCGCCATGGAAGAGAAACTGCGCTTCGCCATCCGCGAAGGCGGCCGCACCGTCGGCGCCGGCGTGGTGTCGAAGATCATCGAGTAATCGGAACGCATCCCGGCGCACCCCGCCGGGATGGCCGCTCCGTCGCGCCCCGGACCCGGTCCGGGGCGTGTGCTCAGGATACCGGTCCGATGTGGCGCGAGGGATGAGCCTCGCCCCACCTCTCGACTGAAACCCGTCAAGGGAAAGAGAAGAAAATGGCCGCCAGCCAGAACATTCGTATTCGCCTGAAGGCGTTCGATTACCGGGTGCTCGACTCCAGCACCCAGGAAATCGTCTCGACCGCCAAGCGCACCGGCGCGTCCGTCCGCGGGCCGATCCCGATGCCCAACAAGATCGAGAAATTCACCGTCCTTCGTGGCCCCCACGTGGACAAGAAATCCCGCGATCAGTTCGAAATCCGCACCCACAAGCGGATGCTCGACATCGTCGACCCGACCCCGCAGACCGTGGACGCGCTGATGAAGCTCGACCTGGCCGCCGGCGTGGCCGTCGACATCAAGGTTATGGGAGGCTGACATGCTGCGCTCTGGCGTTATCGCAAAGAAGGTGGGCATGACGCGCATCTTCCAGGAGGATGGTCGGCAGGTGCCGGTCACCGTCCTGCAACTCGACAAGCTGCAGGTGGTCGCACAGCGCACCCCCGAGCAGCACGGCTATGCCGCCGTGCAGCTGGGTGCCGGGACCGCCAAGCCCAAGAACACCTCGAAGGCCCTGCGCGGTCACTTCGCGGTGGCCAAGGTGGAACCCAAGCGCAAGATCGCCGAGTTCCGCGTGGCCCCCGAGAACATGATCGACGTGGGCGAGGAAATCATCGCCTCGCACTACTTCGAAGGTCAGTTCGTGGACGTGAGCGGCACCTCGATCGGTAAGGGCTTCGCCGGTGCCATGAAGCGGCACAACTTCGGCGGCCTGCGCGCCTCGCACGGCGTGTCGATCAGCCACCGTTCGCACGGCTCCACCGGCCAGTGCCAGGACCCCGGCAAGGTGTTCAAGGGCAAGAAGATGGCCGGCCACATGGGCGCCGCCCGCGTGACCACGCAGAACCTGCAGGTCATCAAGACCGACAGCGCCCGCGGCCTCATCATGGTCAAGGGTGCGGTTCCGGGCTCGAAAGGCGGCTGGGTCACCATCAAGGACGCGGTCAAGAAGGTCACGCCCGAGGGTGTCATCTATCCCGCCGCGCTGAAGTCCGCCGCGGACGAGGCCGAGCGTCTTGCCCAGCAGGCTGCCGAGGAAGCCGCCGCCGCCGAGGCCGCGGAAGCCGAGCGCCTGGCCAAGGAGCAGGCCGAGCAGGAAGCCGCCGCGCTGGCCGAAGCTGAGGCGCAGATCGAGTCCGAGAGCTCGGATGCCGACAACAGCGACGCCACCGAGAAGAAAGAGGGCGACGATGAAAACTGATGCCATCACACTGGACGGCGGCAAGGCCGGTTCGGTCGACCTGGACGAGGCCATCTTCGGCCTCGAGCCCCGGGTGGACATCCTGCACCGCGTGGTCCGCTGGCAGCGCAACAACGCGCAGCAGGGCACCCACAAGGTCAAGACCCGGTCCGAGACCAGCTACTCGACCAAGAAGATCTATCGCCAGAAGGGCACCGGCGGCGCACGCCACGGTGACCGCAACGCGCCGATCTTCCGCAAGGGCGGTATCTACAAGGGTCCCGTTCCGCGCAGCCACGGTCACGACCTGACCAAGAAGTTCCGCAAGCTGGGCCTGCGCCACGCGCTGAGCTCGAAGGCGCAAGCGGGCAACCTGGTCGTTCTGGACACGGCCGACCTGGGCGAAGCCAAGACCAAGACCCTGGCCAAGCAGGTCAAGGATCTGGGCTGGAAGCGCGCGCTGGTGATCGACGGGGCCGAGGTGAACCAGAACTTCGCCCGCGCCGCCGCCAACATCGACGGTCTGGACGTGCTGCCCTCGATGGGCGCCAACGTCTACGACATCCTGAAGCGCGATACCCTGGTCATCACCAAGGCCGGTATCGAAGCCCTGGAGGCCCGTTTGAAATGAGCACGAAGCCCGAGCACTACGACGTGATCCGCAAGCCGATCATCACCGAGAAGGCCACCATGGCGTCCGAGAACGGCGCGGTTGTCTTCGAAGTGTCCATGGATGCGGCGAAGCCGGCCATCAAGGAAGCGGTCGAGACCCTGTTCAATGTCAAGGTGAAGGCGGTCAACACCTCCATCACCAAGGGCAAGGTCAAGCGTTTCCGCGGTCAGCCCGGCCGCCGGCGCGACGTCAAGAAGGCCTATGTGACCCTGGAAGAGGGCAACACGATCGACGTGACCACCGGTCTCTGATCGTCGGACCTTCCGCGAGGACCAAAGAACCCCCGCCAGACCGGCGGGGGTTTTTCTTTTGGCGGCACGTCAGCGCGAGAACAGCACGGGCAACTGGCTGACCCGCAGCAGGTCGCGGGTGGCCGCGCCGATGACGAAGTCATAGGCGCGGGAATGGCCGAACGCGCCGATGGCGATCATGTCCGCGCCGGCTTGGAAGGCCTCGGCGTTCAGGGCCGCTGCCACGCCTTCGGCCTGCCAGTTCTTCTGGGTCACGGTGGCCTTGATCCCCTGCCGGTCGAACGCGGCGGCGAGGTCGGACGAGGTCGGGTCGCGGTCGTCGGTATCGTGCCCGTCGTTGACCCGCAGGATATGCGCCGCGTCCCCGTCGCCCAGCAGGGCCATGGCGTCGTGGGCGGCGCGCGCCGCCTCGCGCGAGCCGTTCCAGCCCACCAGGGCCGAATGGCCCAGGCTGTCACCGCTCCAGTCCCGCGGAACGACCAGCACCGGTCGGCCGGCGTTCCGGATCACCGTTTCGAGAACGGTGCCCTGGGTGCCGAAATCGTCCTCGGGCGCGGCGGGCATGACGACGAGGTCCGCGACGCGGCCGCTTTCGATGATCCGCTCCGACGCGGGTTCGGTCTTGCAATGCAGAAGCCGCCACTCGGCCACGAAATCCTCGGGCGCGGTCGCGGTCTCGAAGGTCTCCCTGATCGCCTCGGACACGTCGATCTGCGACTTTCCGTAGCGTTCGTAGACGGTGTCCGGGATGTGCATGGCGATGCCCGGATAGACCACCAGCGACTCGACCACGTGCAGGCCGATCAGGTGGGCGTTGTAGCGTCGCGCCAGCAGGCAGGCGGCGGCGGTGGTCGCCTTGGCGCTGTCACGATCGGTCAGGCAGACTAGGATGGTTTTCGGGGTCATGGTTCTGGCTCCTCTCCCGGAAGGACCGGGCGCACCCGGCCGACTGACGGATAGGATAAAGACGGTCGTGCGGGACCGCCTTGATCGGGATCAAGGTGTTGCGACAGGGCCGCTTTAGGGTCGGGCGAAAGAGATGCGCCCCCGGCGATGCGGCGATCGTCTTGCCATGCCATCACAGGATGCCGATGACTTGTCCTGAACCCCTCTTGCCGACCGGTCCACGCACGTGAGCGACACGCCCCCCGTTTCCGATCGCCCTTGCGACGTCATCCTCGACGGCGACCGGCTGCGGCTGGCCGGGCACCTGACCATCGATGCCTTGCAGACATTCGATCGGGCTGCTGCCGCGGAACTGGCCCGTCGCGCCGTTGTCATCGACATCACCGAAACCGACGCTGTCGATACCGCGGGGGCCTGGCTTCTGGTCGCGCTTGCGGGGCAGGGACAGGGGGGACGCGCCGATATCCACGGGGCCTCGTCCCACCAGTCGCAACTGATTGACACCGTGCGAGCCAACATGCCGCCGCCCGAGGCCGGTTCGGAGACGACGGGCGGCATGAACGACCGGCTGGCCCGGCTGGGTGGCCGCATCCACGGCGGCGCCGGCGCGGCGGTCGAGCTGGTGTCGTTCCTGGGGCAGGTGGTCGCCACAATCGGCGGGATCATCCTGCACCCGCGACGGCTGCGGCTGACCTCGGTGGTGCATCACTGCCAGGAGGTTGGATGGAACGCGGTGCCCATCGTCACGCTGATGTCGTTCCTGATCGGCGTCGTCCTGGCCTTCCAGGGGGCCGCGCAACTGAGCCAGTTCGGCGCCGAGGTCTTCGTGGTCGACCTGATCGCCATCTCGATCCTGCGCGAGCTGGGCATCCTGCTGACGGCGATCATCGTGGCGGGCCGGTCCGGCTCGGCCTTCACCGCCGCCATCGGCTCCATGAAGATGCGCGAGGAAATCGACGCCATGCGCACGCTGGGCCTCGATCCTGTCACCATCCTCGTGGTGCCGCGCGTGCTGGCGCTGATCGTGATGCTTCCGGCGCTGGGGCTGATCGCGGACGTGGCGGGCCTGCTGGGCGGGGCGGTGATGGCGTGGGTCGACCTGGGCGTGTCGCCCGCGGCCTTCCAGGCGCGGTTGGTCGGCAATACCGACCTGTGGCATTTCGGCGTCGGCATGATCAAGGCGCCGTTCTTCGCGCTGATCATCGGCATCATCGGCTGCTACGAAGGGATGAAAGTGGGTGGCAACGCCGAAAGCCTGGGGCGCCTGACCTCGACCTCGGTGGTGCTTTCGATCTTCATGGTGATCGTGATGGACGCGATGTTTTCGATCTTCTTCGCCGTGGTGGGGGTGTGATGGCCGACGCCCCCGTGATTCGCGTGCGCGGGCTGGTGACCCGCTTCGGTCGGCACGTCGTGCATGACGGGCTGGACCTGGACGTGCGTCGGGGCGAGGTGCTGGGCGTGGTCGGCGGCTCGGGCACTGGCAAGTCGGTCCTGCTGCGCGCCATCGTCGGACTCCTGCGCCCGGCCGAGGGGCAGATCGAGGTGCTGGGCCAGAGCGTGCGCGACACCCCGCCGGACGCCTACCGCCGCCTGCGCCGCCGCTGGGGGGTTATGTTCCAGGACGGCGCGCTGTTCTCGTCGCTGACCGTGCGCCAGAATGTCGAGGCGCCCATGCGCGAACAGCTGGATCTGCCGCCGGACGTGATGCGCACGCTGGCGGGGATCAAGGTGCGCATGGTGGGCCTGCCCGAGGACGCGCAGGGCAAGTACCCGTCCGAGCTGTCGGGCGGCATGCGCAAGCGCGCGGGGTTCGCCCGGGCCATTGCGCTGGACCCCGAGATCGTGTTCCTCGACGAACCCACCGCCGGGCTGGACCCGATCGGTGCGGCGGCGTTCGACCGGCTGATCCGGCAGTTGCGCGATGCGCTGGGGCTGACGGTATTCCTGGTGACCCACGACCTCGACAGCCTGCACGCAGTGTGCGACCGGGTCGCGGTGCTGGCCGACCGGCGCGTGCTGGCCATCGGCAGCATCGCCGACATGCTGGACGTCGATCACCCCTGGGTGCGCGAGTATTTCCACGGGCCGCGCGCCCGCGCCGCCAAGATCATGCCGCCGGAGCCCGCCTGATGGAGACCCGTGCGAATTTCATCCTGATCGGCGCCTTCACGCTGGCGGCCATCCTGGGGACGCTGGGCTTTTTCATCTGGCTGGCCTCGTTCCAGATCGACAGGCAATACCAGACCTACGGCATTTTGTTCGAGGATGTCTCGGGGCTCGATTCCTCGGGCGACGTCCTGTTCAACGGCATCCGCGTGGGCCGGGTCATCGATTTGCAGATCTACGACGAGGACCCCTCGCGCGTCTTCGCCACGGTGGAGGTCGACGCCGAGACGCCGGTGCGCGAGAACACGGTGGCCCGGCTCCAGTCGCAGGGGGTGACGGGGGTCTCCTACATCTCGCTCTCGGGTGGCACGCCGGGGGCCGAGATGCTGAGGCCCGACGGCGACGGCCTGCCGATCATCCCGTCGCAACGGTCCACCGTGCAAAGCCTGGTCGAGGATGCACCGGGGCTGGTCGTGTCGGCGGGCGAGCTTCTGGCGCAGCTGCGCGAGCTCGTGGGGCCCGAAAACCGCGCGCTGGTGAACAACATCCTGCGCAACCTCGATTCGGCCTCGGCGCAGATGGACCAGGCGCTGGCCGATTTCTCGGACGTGACGGGGTCGGTCAGCGACGCGACCCTTCAGATCGCGCGCTTCACCGACCGGCTGGACAGCATCGGCACCGCCGTCGAACAGACCCTGGCCCGGGCCGACACCGCGCTGGCCGCGGCCGAGCGGACCTTCGGCCGCGCGGACACCGCGCTCGACGCCTCGGTGCCCGCGCTCGAACGGGCCGAGGGCGCCTTCGCCGCGGCGGAAACGGTTTTGGCCGAGGACGTGCCCGCGCTGCTGGCCCAGCTGTCGCAGGCCGCCGAACAGGTGCAGACCGCCATCGCCGATCTGCAGGACCGGTCCGGGCGCACCATCGACGGCTTCGGGCAGACGGCGGTCCTGATGAACCTGCGGCTGGTCGAGCTCGAGCGTGCGATGCTGGGGGCGAACACGGCCTTCACCGCCGTGACCGAGGCCGCGGACAGCTTCGACATTCTGGTGGATGGCGACGGCACGCTGCTGGTGGCCGAGGCGCGCGACGTGCTGGCCGACGCCAAGCGGGCGCTGACGGTGATCGAGGACGTGGTCCTGACCGACGTGCCCCCGGTGGTCGCCGACATCCGCGAGGCCGTGGCCACGGCGAGCCGGGCCGTCGACCGGGTGGCGCAGGACATCACCGGTGCGACCGCGCGGCTGACACCCTTGGCCGATGATGCGTCCGACACCCTGCGCGCGGCCAGTGACACCTTCGCGCGGGCGGGCGGCACGCTCGCCGCGCTGGACCGGACGCTGGCCGGGGCGGATACGGCGCTGGGATCGGCGGCGGACGCCTTCGACACCGCGACCGGGCTGATGGAGACCGACATCGCCCCGGTGCTGGACGATATCCGCACCGCCTCAGGGCGGATCAGCGCGGCGGTCGAGGACGTGACCCGGGACGTGCCGGCCATCGCCGCCGACCTGCGGGCCCTGATCGCGCGGGCCGACAGCGTCGTCGGGCAGGTTCAGGGCGCGGTCGCCGGCACCGCGCCCGGCCTGACCGAGTTCGCGGACCGGGGCCTGCCCGCGCTGACCCGTCTGGGCGACGAGGCGCGGGCGCTGGTCAACACGTTGAACGGGCTGGCGCGGCGGATCGAGCGGGATCCGGGCCGCTTCCTGCTTGACAATCGCGTGCCGGAATACCGCAGATGACGCCATGAAATCCCTGGACCTGACCCGCCGCGCGACCCTTCTGGGGGGCATGGCCGCATTGGGCGGCTGCGGCGCCCTGGGCGCGCTGAACACCGCCGCGACGCCCTTGCCGATCTACGACCTGAGCGCGCGCAGCGGCGCCAGCGCGGGCCGCCGGACGAACCGCACGCTGGTGGTGGCCCGACCCGAAGCGCCCGCCACGCTGGACACCGACCGGATCATGGTCCGCCCCGACGCCGTGTCGGTCGCCTACATCCCCGCCGCGCGCTGGGGCGACGACCTGCCCGAGGTGGTGCAGTCGCTGCTGGTGCGCAGCCTGTCGGGCACCGGGCGCATCGGCTATGTTGGTCGCGCCGAGGGCGGGCCGGTGCCGGACCGCGCCCTTCTGACCCGCATCGACGCGTTCGAGGTCGTGGACACAGGCGAGAGCCTGACCGCGCGGGTGGCGATGTCGCTGACACTCATCGCCGACCGAAGCCAGCGGGTGATCGCCTCGCGCGAATTCGCGGGCCAGGCGGTGGCCGGGGACGAAACGCCGCGCGCGGTCGTGCAGGCGTTCCAGACCGTGCTGGACGCGGAACTGCCCGCCATGGCCGACTGGGTCGCCTCGCGCGCCTGAAGGCTGGTTCCGCGGCCCACGGCCTATTGGTCCGAAAGCCGACAGCGGGGCCTTGACCGTTCCGGCGACCTTTCCTACAAGCCCGCATCGGCGTAGCCCCGGATTCGTCCGGGGCTTGGCTTTTGGGCGGCATGCCGCCCGTCCCGGACATCGCTTCGGGGCCTCGATGGGCCAACGCGCCGCAGGGTTTTCCCCGGGCGCGGCGGACCGAACCAACCGGGGACCTGCCCAGCAGGGCCCTTAAACCGCGGAGCCGCAAGGCTTCGCCACACAACGGAAGACAGAAAGCATGGCACTCAAGTCGTACAAGCCGACGACGCCGGGCCAGCGCGGGCTGGTGCTGATCGACCGTTCGGAGCTGTGGAAAGGCCGTCCGGTCAAGTCCCTCACCGAAGGGTTGACCAAGAACGGTGGCCGCAACAACACCGGACGTATCACGATGCGCCGCAAGGGCGGTGGCGCGAAGCGTCTCTATCGCATCGTGGATTTCAAGCGCACCAAGCACGACATGGAAGCCGTCGTCGTTCGGATCGAATATGACCCGAACCGCACCGCCTTCATCGCGCTGATCCAGTACAACGACGGCGAACAGCGTTACATCCTCGCCCCCCAGCGCCTGGGCGTTGGCGACAAGATCGTTTCGGGCGACAAGGTCGACGTGAAGCCCGGCAACGCGATGCCGTTCCAGGGCATGCCCATCGGCACGATCGTCCACAACATCGAGCTGAAGCCCGGCAAGGGCGGCCAGATCGCGCGCGCCGCGGGCACCTATGCCCAGTTCGTCGGTCGCGACGGCGGCTACGCCCAGATCCGCCTCAGCTCGGGCGAGCTGCGGCTGGTGCGCCAGGAATGCATGGCCACCGTGGGCGCGGTGTCGAACCCCGACAACAGCAACCAGAACTTCGGTAAAGCGGGCCGCAACCGTCACAAGGGCATCCGTCCCAGCGTGCGCGGTGTCGTCATGAACCCGGTCGACCACCCGCATGGCGGTGGTGAAGGCCGGACGAGCGGAGGCCGCCACCCCGTGACCCCGTGGGGCAAGCCCACCAAGGGCGCGCGCACCCGTAACACGAACAAGGCTTCGCAACAGCTGATCATCCGCTCGCGCCACGCCAAGAAGAAAGGACGCTGATAGATGTCGCGTTCCGTCTGGAAGGGCCCTTTTGTCGACGCTTACGTCCTCAAGAAGGCCGAAAAATCCCGCGAGAGCGGTCGCAACGAGGTCATCAAGATCTGGTCGCGCCGTTCCACCATCCTGCCCCAGTTCGTGGGCCTCACCTTCGGCGTCTACAATGGCAAGAAGCATATCCCGGTCAGCGTGTCCGAGGAGATGATCGGCCAGAAGTTCGGTGAATACAGCCCGACCCGTACCTATTACGGTCACGCCGCCGACAAGAAGGCGAAGCGCAAATGAGCAAGGTAAAGAACCCCCGCCGCGTGGCCGATAACGAAGCCATGGCGAAGACCCGCATGCTGCGCACTAGCCCGCAGAAGCTGAACCTGGTCGCCGCCATGATCCGTGGCAAGAAGGTCGAAAAGGCCCTGCAGGACCTGACCTTCTCGAAGAAGCGCATCTCGGACGACGTCCGCAAGTGCCTTCAGTCGGCCATCGCCAACGCCGAGAACAACCACAACCTGGACGTCGACGAGCTGATCGTCGCCGAGGCCTATGTGGGCAAGAACCTGACGATGAAGCGTGGCCGTCCGCGGGCACGTGGCCGGTTCGGCCGCATCATCAAGCCGTTCTCGGAGATCACCATCAAGGTCCGCCAGGTCGAGGAGCAAGCCTAATGGGTAACAAGGTCAACCCCGTCGGAATGCGCCTGCAGGTCAACCGGACCTGGGACAGCCGCTGGTACGCCGACACCAAGGATTACGGTGATCTTCTGCTGGAAGACATCAAGATCCGCGAGTTCATCAAGGAAGAGTGCAAGGCCGCCGGCATCAGCCGTGTGATCATCGAACGTCCGCACAAGAAGTGCCGCGTCACGATCCACACCGCCCGCCCCGGCGTCATCATCGGCAAGAAGGGCGCGGACATCGAAACCCTGCGCCGCAAGCTTGCGTCGATGACCGACAGCGAACTGCACCTGAACGTGGTCGAAGTGCGCAAGCCCGAGCTCGACGCCGCGCTGGTGGGTGAATCCATCGCCCAGCAGCTCGAGCGCCGGGTCAGCTTCCGCCGCGCCATGAAGCGCGCGGTGCAGAACGCCATGCGCATGGGTGCGCTCGGCATCCGCGTGAACCTCGCCGGCCGCCTCGGCGGCGCCGAGATCGCCCGGACCGAATGGTATCGCGAAGGCCGCGTGCCGCTTCACACCCTGCGTGCGGATATCGATTTCGCCCGCGTGGAAGCCAAGACCGCCTACGGCGTGATCGGCATCCAGGTGTGGATCTTCAAGGGTGAGATCCTCGAGCACGATCCGGCTGCCCGTGATCGCCGTGCCCAGGAACTTCAGGATGGTCCCACGCCGCGCGGCGCTGGCGGCCGTCGTTAAGGAGGCATCGATATGCTGCAACCGAAGCGCACAAAATTCCGCAAGATGCACAAGGGCCGCATCCGCGGCGAAGCCAAGGGCGGATCGAACCTGAACTTCGGCACCTTCGGCCTGAAGGCGATGGAGCCCGAGCGGGTCACCGCGCGTCAGATCGAGGCCGCCCGTCGTGCCATGACGCGTCACATGAAGCGTCAGGGCCGCGTCTGGATCCGGATCTTCCCCGACACCCCCGTCACCTCGAAGCCTGTCGAAGTGCGTATGGGTAAGGGCAAGGGCTCGGTCGATTTCTGGGCCGCCAAGGTCAAGCCCGGCCGCGTCATGTTCGAGATCGACGGCGTCGGCGAAGACGTCGCGCGCGAGGCCCTGCGCCTGGCCGCCATGAAGCTGCCCTGCAAGTCGCGCACCGTGATGCGCGAAGACTGGTAATCCGGTCGTCTTCTCATCGAGAAGGCCATGCCAGACAGAAAAGCCCCCGCCGTCGCGGGGGCTTTTTCATTTGCGGGGCCTCTCACGCCAACCGCACCAGCGCCCAGCCCGCCACCGCGATCTGACCCAATTGCAGGACCACCGACGCGCCGTGCAGCCGCCCGAAGCCCCGCCGGTCGCCCCGGTCGGTCGCGGCGTTGATCTGCCCCATCAGCACCTGCCGCGCGTAGATCGTCGTGACGCAGATCGCCGCCAGCAACAGCGCGGCCTGCGCATCCACCAGCGTCGCGGCCATGGCGGCCAGCAGCGACAGGAAGATCACCGACAAATAGTAGTAGGGAAACGTCCCGCGCAGCAGCGGCCTGGCACGGTCCTCGGGCAGTTGCGCGAACAGCACCGGGGCGAACCCCGCGCTGAAGAAGGTCATGCCGCCGAACAGCAGCGCGCTCAGCAGCAGGGCAGGGATGGTCATGGCGTCCTCCGGATCCGTGTTTTGGGATGACCTAACGCGATGGGCCAGCCCGACCTTGCGCGGATCGCCGCAGCGCCGTAACGCTGGGCCATGTCCAGAACCACGCCCCTTTTCGTCACGCCGCTCTACCGCGCGCGTCTTGCCGACCACGCCCCTGCCGTCGATGCCGACGAGCTTGCCGCGTCCTGCTTCTCGATCGCCGAGGATGACGAGGCGGGCCAGCAATGGTGCGAGGATAACGACTTTCCCGGCTACACCTCCTACGCCTCGCTGACCGATCTGCCGTGGCGGTTCTCGATCTTCGCCGACGTGGTCAAGGCGCTCGACGCCCACGTCGCCGCCTTCGCCGAGGACCTGGCCTTCGACCTGGGCGACAAGAAGTTGCGGCTCGAGGATATCTGGATCAACATCCTGCCCGAGGGCGGCATCCACACGAGCCACCTGCACCCCCATTCGGTGATCTCGGGCACGACCTATGTGGCGATGCCGGCGGATACGTCGGCCATCCGCTTCGAGGATCCGCGCCTGCCGATGATGATGGCCGCGCCCGGCCGCCTGAAGGACGCGCCCGACTCCTTGCGCAACTTCGTCTACGCCAAACCGCAGGTGGGCGACGTGCTGCTGTGGGAATCATGGCTGCGCCACGAGGTGCCCATGAACATGAGCGAGGACGAGCGGGTCAGCGTGAGCTTCAACTACGCGTGGGGCTAGGCCGCCCGGGGGGATTGACCCGGGTGAAGCCGGCAGGGCCCTTCTGAACGGTGCGCTTTGCCCGACTCGAAGGAAGGGTGTTGCCAAGCACCCGCAACACTCCTATACGGCCCCCTCATCCACCTCCACCGGGAATCAGGGTGACGTGCTCGCACGGCCTTCCGGTGATGTTGCAAGGAGCATACCATGGCGCTTGACGCCCAAGACCTTCGGGGCAAGACCCCCGACGAGCTGCGCGACCAGCTGGCCGCCCTGAAGAAAGAAGCCTTCAACCTGCGCTTCCAGGCCGCCACCAACCAGCTTGAGAACACCGCACGCATGCGCACCGTCCGCCGCGACGTGGCCCGCGTGAAGACCATCCTGAACCAGAAAGCCGCCGAAGCGGCCAACGCGGAGGCCTGATCCATGCCCAAACGCATCCTGCAAGGCACCGTGACCTCGAACCAGAACGAGCAGACCGTCACCGTTTCGGTCGAGCGTCGTTTCACGCACCCGGTTCTGAAGAAGACCATCCGTAAGTCCAAGAAGTACCGGGCTCACGATGAGAACAACCAGTTCAACGTCGGCGACTCGGTCCGTATCCAGGAATGTGCGCCGAAGTCGAAGACCAAACGCTGGGAGGTGATCGCCCAGTAACGGGCGTCGCCACCCATAATCGAAACCCTGGGGAGTAACGGGCAGAGCCCACCCCAAAGGTCGGGAGTAACCTCATGATCCAGATGCAGACCAATCTGGATGTCGCTGACAACTCCGGCGCACGCCGGGTTCAGTGCATCAAGGTCCTCGGCGGCTCGAAGCGGAAATACGCGTCCGTGGGCGACATCATCGTGGTGTCGGTCAAGGAAGCCATTCCGCGCGGCCGTGTGAAGAAGGGCGACGTCCGCAAGGCCGTCGTCGTGCGCACCGCCAAGGAAGTCCGCCGCGAAGACGGCACCGCGATCCGCTTCGATCGCAACGCCGCCGTCATCCTCAACAACAACAACGAGCCGGTCGGCACCCGTATCTTCGGGCCGGTGGTTCGCGAGCTGCGCGCGAAGAACTTCATGAAGATCATCTCGCTCGCTCCGGAGGTGCTGTGATGGCTGCCAAACTGAAAAAGGGTGACAAGGTCGTCGTCCTGGCCGGCAAGGACAAGGGCAAGCAGGGCGAGATCACGTCCGTGAACCCCAGCGCCGGCAAGGCCGTGGTCGACGGCATCAACATCGCCATCCGCCACGTGAAGCAGAGCCAGACCAGCCAGGGCGGCCGCACGCCGCAGCCGATGCCCATCGACCTGTCGAACCTCGCGCTGCTGGACAAGAACGGCAAGGCGACCCGCGTCGGTTTCAAGATGGAAGACGGCAAGAAGGTCCGCTTTGCCAAGACGACCGGAGACGTGATCTGATGCTCGATAACGCCAACTACACCCCGCGTCTTGAGCAGCTGTACGTGGACGAGATCCGCGGCAAGCTGAAAGAAGACTTCGGCTTCACCAACCCGATGCAGATCCCGCGCCTGGACAAGATCGTCCTGAACATCGGCGCCGGCGCCGAGGCGGTGAAGGACAGCAAGAAGGCCAAGTCGGCCGCCGACGACCTGACCGCCATCGCCGGTCAGAAGGCTGTCGTCACCAAGGCGAAGAAGTCGATCGCCGGCTTCCGCGTCCGTGAAGACATGCCGCTGGGGGCCAAGGTCACCCTGCGTGGCGACCGGATGTACGAATTCCTCGACCGCCTGATCACCATCGCGCTGCCCCGTGTCCGCGACTTCCGCGGCCTGAACGGCAAATCCTTCGATGGCCGCGGCAACTATGCCATGGGCATCAAGGAGCACATCGTGTTCCCCGAGATCAACTTCGACAAGGTCGATGAGGTCTGGGGCCTGGATGTCGTGATCTGCACCACCGCGTCCGACGACGCCCAAGCCAAAGCGCTGTTGAAGCATTTCAACATGCCCTTCAACAGCTGAGAGGATCTGAACTCATGGCGAAGAAAGCAATGATCGAGCGCGAGAAGAAGCGTCAGGCCCTGGTCGAGCGTTATGCCGCCAAGCGTGCCGAGCTGAAGGAAATCGCGCGTGACGAAAGCAAGCCCATGGAAGAGCGGTTCAAGGCCCAGCTGAAGCTGGCCAAGCTGCCGCGCAATTCCTCGGCCACCCGTCTGCACAACCGCTGCCAGCTGACCGGGCGTCCCCACGCCTATTATCGCAAGCTGAAAATGTCGCGTATCGCGCTGCGTGATCTTGGCTCCGACGGCCAGATCCCCGGCATGGTCAAGTCGAGCTGGTAAGGAGGGTTTGAAAAATGAACGATCCTATCGGTGATATGCTGACCCGGATCCGCAACGCCCAGCTGCGCGGCAAGACGACGGTCATCACGCCCGCGTCGAAGATCCGCGGCTGGATCCTGGATGTGCTGGCCGACGAAGGCTACATCCGCGGCCACGAGAACATCACGGGTCCTGACGGCCACCCGGCCATCGAGATCAGCCTGAAGTACTACGAAGGCGCCCCCGTGATCAAAGAGCTCAAGCGCGTCTCGACCCCCGGTCGCCGCGTGTATGCCGGCGTCAACGACATCCCGTCGGTGCGCCAGGGCCTGGGCGTCTCCATCGTCTCCACCCCCAAGGGCGTCATGACCGACGCTTCGGCCCGCTCGGCCAACGTGGGTGGGGAAGTGCTCTGCACGGTATTCTAAGGAGGGATTGGTATGTCTCGTATCGGTAAACGACCCGTTGAGCTGCCCTCCGGCGTGGAGGCCACGGTCAGCGGCCAGAAAGTCGAAGTGAAGGGCCCCAAGGGCACCCGCAGCTTCACGGCCACGGATGACGTCACGGTCGCGATGGAAGACGGTGCGATCACCGTCACCCCGCGCGGCAAGTCCAAGCGGGCGCGCCAGCAGTGGGGCATGAGCCGCACCATGGTGCAGAACCTGGTGACCGGCGTGACCACCGGCTTCAAGAAAGAGCTCGAGATCCAGGGCGTGGGTTACCGCGCGCAGATGCAGGGCAACGTCCTGAAGCTGAACCTGGGCCTCAGCCACGACGTGGATTTCGAAGTGCCCCAGGGCGTGACCGTCACGACCCCCAAGCAGACCGAGATCGCCGTCGAAGGCATCGACGAGCAGGTGGTGGGGCAAGTGGCCTCGAACATTCGCGACTGGCGTCGTCCCGAGCCCTACAAGGGCAAGGGCATCCGCTATAAGGGCGAGTTCATCTTCCGCAAGGAAGGCAAGAAGAAGTAAGGAACGCAAAGATGGCAAACAGCAAGAGAGATCTGTTTCTGAAGCGCCGCCTGCGCGTTCGGAACAAGCTTCGCAAGGTCAACGCCGGGCGCCCGCGCCTGAGCGTGCACCGCTCGAACAAGAACATCAGCGTGCAGCTGATCGACGACGTGCAGGGCGTGACGCTGGCTTCGGCCTCGTCGCTGGAAAAGGACCTGGGCATCGTCGGCAAGAACAACAAGGACGCGGCGGCCAAGGTCGGCGCGGCGATCGCCGAGCGCGCCAAGAAGGCGGGCGTGGAAGAAGCCTATTTCGACCGCGGCGGTTTCCTGTTCCACGGCAAGGTGAAGGCCCTGGCCGACGCCGCGCGTGAAGCCGGGCTGAAGCTGTAATCGGTGCGGGCGGGGTGATCCCGCCCGTTTCCTTCCGGGTGATGCTTTCCACCCCTTTGCAGGCGGCGCCGCCGCCTCGATGACCGGGGCCTTCGGGCACTGCGGTTGGACCAAGAGACGCCCGGCACACGGGCGAAAAGACAGGAGCCATCATGGCCAGAGACGACAATCGCGGCGGACGCCGCAACCAGCGGGACGAAACGCCCGAATTCGCCGATCGCCTTGTGGCGATCAACCGTGTGTCGAAGACCGTGAAAGGCGGCAAGCGCTTCGGCTTCGCCGCGCTCGTGGTCGTCGGCGACCAGCGCGGCCGCGTCGGCTTCGGCAAGGGCAAGGCCAAGGAGGTCCCCGAGGCCATCCGCAAGGCCACCGAGTCCGCCAAGCGCAACATGATCCGCGTGCCCCTGCGCGACGGCCGCACCCTGCACCACGACGTGCACGGCCGCCACGGCGCCGGCAAGGTCATCATGCGTACCGCCCCGCAGGGTACCGGCATCATCGCCGGCGGCCCGATGCGTGCGGTGTTCGAGATGCTGGGTGTGCAGGACGTGGTCGCCAAGTCGAACGGCAGCCAGAACCCCTACGCCATGATCCGCGCCACGCTGAACGGCCTGATCAACGAATCGTCGCCCCGTTCGGTCGCGCAGCGTCGCGGCAAGAAGGTCGCCGACATCCTGCCCAAGCGTGACGAGGCGCCCGAGGCGTCCGCGCAAGTCTCCGAGGAGGCCTGATCCATGGCCAAGACCATCGTCGTCAAGCAGACCGGCAGCCCCATCCGTCGCCCCGCCATCCAGCGCGCGACCCTGAAGGGCCTGGGCCTGAACAAAATGCACCGCGTGCGCGAGCTGGAGGACACCCCCTCCATCCGCGGCATGATCGCCAAGATCCCGCACCTGGTGGAAATCGTCGAAGAGCGCGGCTGACGCGCCCCGGAGATTTCACCTCCGAACAATGAAAAAGGCGGTCCCTCAGGGCCGCCTTTTTTGTTTGAGCATCTTGGGCGGAAGGGGCCGGACCAAGCGTCCGGCCCGAAAGGTCAGATCGACAGGGTGATCTTGCCGAAATGCGCGCCGTCGGCCTCGTGCTGGAACGCGTCGGCGATCCGGTCCAAGGGGAAGCTTCGGTCGATCACCGGCTTGATCCCGGTGGTCTCCAGCGCACGCACGAAATCGCGTTGGTGGGCGTGGCTGCCGACGATCAGCCCCTGAAGCTTCTGATGCTTGGCCATCATCTTCGCGGTCGCGACCTCGCCCGACCGGCCGGTCAGAACGCCGATCAGTGCCATGTGGCCGCCGATCCGGCATGCATCGATCGAGTTGCTGAGCGTCGCGGGGCCGCCGACCTCGACCACGTGGTCCACGCCGCGCCCGCCGGTCATTTCGGCGATCGTCGCGCCCCAGTTCTCGTCGGTCTTGTAGTTCACGACGCCGGCCGCGCCCATCTCGGTCAGCCGCGCGAGCTTCTCGTCCGACGACGACGTGGCGAAGACGCGGGCCCCCATGGCACGGGCGATCTGGAGCGCGTAGATCGACACGCCGCCGGTGCCCAGGACCAGCACGTCGTCCCCGGCCTTCAGCCCCCCGTCGACCACCAGGGCGCGCCAGGCGGTCAGGCCCGCGGTGGTGATCGTCGCCGCCTCCTCGTGGCTCCAGCCGTCGGGCGCCTTGGTGAAGGCGCTGGCCGCGGCGAGCACCGCCTCGCGGGCGTAGCCGTCGATGCCGTCGCCGGGCGTGCCGGAGAAATCCGCAACCGGCGGCGGGCCGTCCTGCCATTGCGGAAAGAACACCGATACGACGTGATCGCCGGTGGCGAACGCGGTCACGCCGTCGCCCACCGCCTCGACCACGCCGGCGCCGTCGGACATGGGAATCCGGCCGTCTTCGGTGGGCATGTTGCCTGACACGACGCCGAAATCGTGGAAGTTCAGGGAGCTGGCTTTCAGCCGCACCTTGATCTGGCCGGGGCCGGGCGTGCCCGGCGCGTCGATATCCACCAGCGTCAGCTTGTCCAGCCCGCCGGGCTTGGCCACTCGAATGGCTTTCATGGGGTTTCCTTTTCGATGCGAGGGCAGGGATAGCCCTGCGGTTGCCCCACAGGTAGGCCCGTGCCCGGGCGGTCAAGGATCCCGGCCTCCGCCGCTGGCGACCAGCGCGATGCCATTCGCGTTCGGACAAACGAAAAAGGGCGCCCGGATCCCACCCGATCCGGACGCCCGATGCCTTGCGACGGCGCCGGGACAAGCCCGCGCCGGCCCGGATTACATCCCGGGGGACACGGCGAAGCCCGAGAAGCCGCCCATGCCCAGATCGCTCAGCATCGTCGCGGTGCCGTCGTCCAGGTTGATGGCGTAGAGACCGGCGGTCTCGGCGCCTTCCATCTGAAGCACGGCGTAGGCCTGGTTCTCGCCCTCGCTGGGCGACAGGATGTCGAAGCCGCCCATGGCCGACAGGTCGACCGCTTCGCCATCGACCATGATCGGCGCCACGATCTCGAGCGTGCCGTCGTTGTTGGCGACGCTGACCAGCGCGTCGGTTTCGGCGTCCAGCGCGTATTGGAACGTGCTGCCGGCCGTCTCGCCCGCGATGGCGTTGGTATAGGCGTTGGCGAAAACCATCGGGGTGGTGCCCGCGTTGTCGTCGCCCTCGGCATAGGCCAGGTCGGTCACGCGGATCACGCTGTTGGCGCGGTCGTCGCCGTCGCCGAAGCCCTCGGGGAAATAGACCAGGTTGTCGCCGGCCGAGGTGATGGCGCGCACCGCGTCGATGGCGTTGTTGAAATCGAACGCCACGACCGAGCCGTCGGCCACCTGCGCGCCGTCGTTGAAGGTCGCGCCCACGTCGGTCAGCGTGCCGTCGGCGGTGTTGATCGTGTAGATCGCATCGTTGGTGTAGCCCAGCAGGTCACCGGTGACGGGGCGGAACGCGATGGCGTCCAGCGCGGTGTCCAGCTCGAAGGTCTGCGCCTCGCCCGGGGCGGCGATGTCGGCCATGGTCACGAGGGTCGCGCCGTCATCGGCAAGGGCATAGCCCATGGTGCCGGCGTGGCCTGCGGCGTGGGCCTGGGTGGCGAGAAGGGCGGCGGCAGCGGCGCTGCTCAGAATTGCGGTCTTCATGTCGTGTCTCCCGTTGATGGACAGAACAGCCGCCTTCGGTGGCGGCGATACGGGAGGCACGGCAGGTCACGGGGGGAAGTTTCGGGGCGCGCGCGAAATTTTCACGGGGCGCCCCGTGGCGGGTCCGAAAGGCTTGCGGAAAATCCGGCGATCTTCTATCAGGCGGCCTTCCCGCAAGGGATCACGCAACGCCGTGTCCGCACCGCTCCCGTCGCTGGGGGTGCGCGTCCGGCAAGGAAAGGAAGCGACACATGGTTAAACTGAACGAACTGCGCGACAACGCGGGTGCCGCCAAGAAGCGGATGCGCGTCGGCCGTGGCCCGGGCTCGGGCAAGGGCAAGACCGCCGGCCGCGGCATCAAGGGCCAGAAGTCCCGCTCGGGTGTGGCCATCAACGGCTACGAAGGCGGCCAGATGCCGCTCTACCAGCGTCTGCCCAAGCGCGGTTTCAACAACATCAATGCCAAGCATTACGCCGTCGTGAACCTGGGCCTGATCCAGAAGTTCATCGACGCCGGCAAGCTGGGCCAGGAGATCACCGAGACCGAGCTTCTCGATTCGGGCCTGGTGCGCCGCAAGAAGGACGGCATCCGCGTCCTGTCGAAGGGCGAGATCACGTCGAAGGTCACGATCACCGTCACCGGTGCGTCGAAATCGGCCATCGAGGCCGTGGAAAAGGCCGGCGGCACCCTGACCGTCACCGGCCGCGCGGCCAGCGCGGCCGAGTAATTGGTTGTGAGCGCCCGACGGGGCGCTTACATACCCATTCAGGTTTTCATCACGCCGCGCGAGCCCCGAAAACCGGGTCGCGCGGCGTTTCCGTTTGAAAGAGACCCGACATGGCATCAGCAGCCGAACAAATGGCCGCGAACATGAGCTGGGGGGCCTTTGGAAAGGCCACCGAGCTCAGGTCGCGGATCCTATTCACCCTGGGCCTGCTCTGCGTCTATCGCCTTGGCACCTACATCCCGGTGCCGGGCATCGACGGCGGCGCACTGCGCGACTTCATGGAGCAGGCGGCCACCGGCATCGGCGGCATCCTGAACATGTTCACCGGCGGCGCGATCAGCCGCATGGGCATCTTCGCCCTGGGGATCATGCCCTATATCAGCGCGTCGATCATCGTGCAGCTGATGACGGCGATGGTTCCGCAGCTGGAGCAGCTGAAGAAAGAGGGTGAGCAGGGGCGCAAGAAGATCAACCAATACACCCGCTACGGCACGGTGTTGCTGGCGACCTTCCAGGCCTACGGTCTTGCCGTGTCGCTGGAGGCGGGCGACCTGGTCACCGACCCCGGCCTGTTCTTCCGCGCGGCCTGCGTCATCACGCTTGTGGGCGGCACGATGTTCCTGATGTGGCTGGGTGAGCAGATCACCCAGCGCGGTATCGGCAACGGCATCTCGCTGATCATCTTCGTCGGCATCATCGCCGAGGTCCCCGCGGCGCTGGCGCAGTTCTTCGCAAGCGGCCGGTCGGGCGCCATCAGCCCCGCCGTCATCATCGGCGTGATCCTGATGGTCGTGGCCGTGATCGCCTTCGTGGTGTTCATGGAGCGCTCGCTGCGCAAGATCCACATCCAGTATCCCCGCCGCCAGGTGGGCATGAAGGTCTATGACGGCGGGTCGTCGCATCTGCCGATCAAGGTGAACCCGGCGGGCGTCATCCCCGCGATCTTCGCCTCGTCGCTGCTGCTTCTGCCGACCACGCTGGCCACGTTCAGCGGCGGCCAGAGCGGCCCGGTCATGTCGACGATCCTGGCGTATTTCGGACCCGGACAGCCGCTCTACCTGCTGTTCTTCGGGGGCATGATCGTCTTCTTCACGTATTTCTACACCGCGAACGTGGCGTTCAAATCCGAGGACGTGGCCGAGAACCTGAAGAACCAGAACGGCTTCATCCCGGGCATCCGTCCCGGCAAGCGGACCGAGGAATACCTGGACTACGTGGTCGCGCGGATCCTTGTCCTGGGCTCGGCCTACCTGACCGCCGTGTGCCTGCTGCCCGAGATCGTGCGCGCCCAGTTCGCCATCCCGTTCTACTTCGGCGGCACATCGGTCCTGATTGTCGTTTCGGTGACGATGGACACGATCCAGCAGGTGCAAAGCCACATGCTGGCCCATCAATACGAAGGACTTATCGAAAAATCGCAGTTGCGTGGTAAGAAGCGCGGTGGGAAGAAACCCGCGCGGGGAGGAAATCGTCGATGAACATCATACTTCTTGGACCTCCGGGGGCCGGCAAGGGCACGCAAGCCCGCCGCCTGGTGGATGAGCACAACATGATCCAGCTCAGCACCGGGGACATGCTGCGGGACGCCCGCAGCTCGGGCACCGAGATGGGCCAGAAGGTGGCCGCGATCATGGACCGCGGCGAATTGGTGACCGACGATATCGTCATCGGCCTGATCGAGGAGAAGCTCGAAGGCGACAAGGGCGGGGGGCTGATCTTCGACGGCTTCCCGCGTACTCTGGGCCAGGCCGATGCCCTGGGGGACCTGCTGAAGCGCCACGGCGAGGACCTGGGCGCCGTGATCGAGATGCAGGTCAACGACGAGGCCCTGATCGAGCGCATCACCGCCCGGTCCACCTGCGCCTCGTGCGGCGAGGTCTACAACGACATCTCGCGGCCGATCCCCGAGGACGGCAAATGCGCCAACTGCGGCGGGACCGAGTTCAAGCGCCGGGCCGACGACAACGAGGAAAGCCTCAAGCAGCGGCTCATGGAATACTACAAGAAGACCTCGCCGCTGATCGGCTACTACTACGCCAAGGGCGACCTGAAGCGCGTGGACGGCCTTGCCGACATCGAGCAGGTGGGCCAGGCGATCGAACAGATCATCGACTGAACCGCGCCTCGGCGACGGAATGACGGAAGGGCGGCGACCGGGACACGGTCGCCGCCTTTTTCGATCCGTATCCGCCGGACGCCCGCTTTTTTCCTTCCCCTACATTCTGCGGTGACCCGCGGGGCCAAGGCACCTTCTAGTCCGCCCGTCGCGCGGGTGGCGCAGAAGCGCCCATTTACGGTTTCGTGACCGGCGCATGGTTTGGTGCGGCGCAAGCGCACTGCTAGATTTGGCGGACAACAACAAAAGACGACACGAGGCAGAGCAATGAATGATATCGTGACGATCATCGTCGCCATAAGCGGCGTGGGGTTCGCCTTCGGGCTGTGCGGCCTGGGCATCCTCAGCGTGGTTCAGCGGATGGACCGGCGGGACGCCGGCAGCGGGGCAGAAGGCGGCTGAGCCGACCCCGAAACGCTTGTTTTTCGCGTCGCGCGCGCCCGGCCACGGTCCGGGCGCGCGTGTTCGTGCGCGGGGCTTGACCACCGGGCGATTCGGCACTATTGCGCACCATCCCAAAGGGAATCGTCAAGTTGTGGGGTCGCACCCCGCCTCGACTCATCGGAATTCGACTGCGGCCCGTGGGGATACCCTCGGGCTTCCGTTGTGAAAAAAGGGCCTGGAACCACGGGCCCGCAACGAAAGGAAAGTACGCTTTGGCACGTATTGCAGGGGTCAACCTCCCCACCGCCAAACGGGTCCCCGTGGCCCTGACCTACATCACCGGCATCGGCCCCAGCTCGGCCGCGACCATCTGCGATGCCGTCGGCATCGACAAGACCGCGCGCCTGAACGAGCTGAGCGACACCGACGTCGTGAAGATCCGCGAATACATCGACGAGAACTTCACCGTCGAGGGTGACCTGCGCCGCGAAACGCAGATGAACATCAAGCGCCTGATGGACCTGGGCTGCTACCGTGGCCTGCGCCACCGCCGCAACCTGCCGGTCCGCGGCCAGCGCACCCACACCAACGCCCGCACCCGCAAAGGCCCCGCGAAGGCCATTGCCGGCAAGAAGAAATAAGGAGACTGACCAATGGCACGTGATCGTCGCGTCAAGAAGAAGGTTTCCAAGAACATCGCCGCCGGCGTTGCGCATGTGAACTCTTCGTTCAACAACACCAAGATCCTGATCTCGGACGTGCAGGGGAACGCCATCTCGTGGTCGTCCGCCGGCACGATGGGCTTCAAGGGCTCGCGTAAATCCACCCCCTACGCCGCGCAGATGGCCGCCGAAGATGCCGGCCGCAAGGCGCAGGAGCACGGTGTGCGCACCCTCGAGGTCGAGGTGCAGGGCCCCGGCTCGGGCCGCGAATCCGCGCTGCGCGCCCTGGCCGCCGCGGGCTTCAACATCACGTCGATCCGCGACGTGACGCCCATGGCCCACAACGGCTGCCGGCCGCCCAAGCGCCGCCGCGTCTGATCGGACTTCTTTGCTAGAGCGGGGTCGCGCATGCGCGCGGCCTCGTGCCGTCATTTTCAACCTCGGGGGTCGGCCGCATTGCATGAGCGGGCTGGCAAGAATTGAGGAGACACCATGCTTCATAAAAACTGGCAGGAGCTGATCAAGCCCACGCAGCTTGAGGTCAAGCCCGGCAACGACCGCACGCGCCAGGCCACCGTCGTGGCCGAGCCGCTCGAGCGTGGCTTCGGCCTGACGCTGGGCAACGCGCTGCGCCGCGTTCTGATGTCATCGCTGCAGGGCGCCGCCATCACCAGCGTCCAGATCGACAACGTCCTGCACGAGTTCAGCTCGATCGCGGGTGTCCGCGAAGATGTGACCGACGTGGTCCTGAACCTCAAGGGCGTCGCGATCAAGATGGAAGTCGAAGGCCCCAAACGGGTGTCGATCTCGGCCAAGGGCCCCATGGTCGTGACCGCCGGCGACATCTCGGTCAGCCAGGGCATCACCGTCCTGAACAAGGACCACGTGATCTGCCACCTGGACGACGGTGCCGACCTGTTCATGGAACTGACCGTGAGCACCGGCAAGGGCTATGTCAGCGCCGACAAGAACCGCCCCGAGGATGCACCGATCGGCCTGATGCCCATCGACGCGATCTACTCGCCGGTGCGCAAGGTCAGCTACGACGTGCAGCCCACCCGCGAGGGTCAGGTGTTGGACTATGACAAGCTGACCATGAAGGTCGAGACCGACGGTTCGGTCGCGCCCGACGATGCCGTGGCCTTCGCCGCCCGCATCCTGCAGGACCAGCTGTCGATCTTCGTCAACTTCGACGAGCCGGAATCGGCCAACCGCCAGGACGATGACGACGGGCTCGAGTTCAACCCGCTTCTCCTGAAGAAGGTGGACGAGCTGGAACTGTCGGTGCGTTCGGCGAACTGCCTGAAGAACGACAACATCGTCTATATCGGCGACCTGATCCAGAAGACCGAAGCCGAGATGCTGCGCACCCCGAACTTCGGCCGCAAGTCCTTGAACGAAATCAAGGAAGTGCTGTCGGGCATGGGCCTGCACCTGGGCATGGATGTCGAGGAATGGCCCCCCGAGAACATCGAGGACCTGGCCAAGAAGTTCGAAGACAACTTCTGAGCCGAAACGGCGCGCCCCGCCAGACGGACGGGGCGGCCGACGACCGGTGACGCCGCGGATCCCTCCGCGGCCGACCCCAAGGAGAGCCGGTGAAACGCAACACCGGCCTGACAAAGCAAAACACGTATCGAAGGAAACCAAACCATGCGTCACGCCCGCGGATACCGCCGCCTGAACCGTACCCATGAACACCGCAAGGCCATGTTCGCCAACATGGCGGGATCGCTGATCGAGCACGAGCAGATCAAGACGACCCTGCCCAAGGCGAAAGAGCTGAAGCGCATCATCGACAAGCTGGTCACGCTCGGCAAGCGCGGCGACCTGCACGCCCGCCGCCAGGCCGCCAGCCGCCTGAAGCAGGACAGCCACGTCGCCAAGCTGTTCGACGTGCTGGGCCCCCGCTACGCCGAGCGCCAGGGCGGCTATGTCCGCGTCCTGAAAGCCGGCTTCCGCTACGGCGACATGGCCCCGATGGCGATCATCGAGTTCGTCGATCGCGACCGCGACGCCAAGGGCGCCGCCGACCGCGCCCGGCTTGAAGCTGAAGACGCCGAATAAACCTTTGCGGCGCCAATATGGCACAGTGAACCGCCGTCCCGTCCGGGGCGGCGGTTTCACGTTGACCAAACGTCACCTTGCGGTCCCAATCGCCCTGAAGTTGTTGCCGGAAACAATGGAATAGGCGAATATAATTTCATGTTTGACCGTACCAGTTTCGATGGCGAGCTCAGTCGGCTCGATCCCTACGCAGAGAAGGGCTACTTCGCCGCTCTGCACATCCGCTTCACGTCCCCGCTCATGCTGTTCACGACCTACTCGCCCGAGTGGACGGAGCACTACACGCAGCAGGGCTACGTTCTGCGTGACCCCATGACCGCCTGGTCCTTCGCGTCGACCGGCGCGACCCGGTGGTCCAATCCGAAGATCCCGGACCCCTTCCATGTCTTCGACGAGGCCCGGAAGTTCGGATTGAATTACGGCGTCACCGTCTCGGCCGGACCGATTACGTCGCGCACCGTTATCAGTGTCGCGCGTGGCGACCGGGAATTGCGGGACGAGGAGATGATCGCAATCGAGGAGATCGCGAAGAATCTGCACGGCATGGCCGACCCGAATATCCGCCTCACGCGCGCGCAGCTCGAGGCGTTGAAATGCGTCGCCGACGGCCATCGCCATTCGGCGGCTGCGGCCATGCTCGGCGTGTCGGAAAGCGCTTTGAAGCTGCGCCTGACCGGTGTTCGCGAAAAGCTCATGGCGCGAACAACGGCCGAGGCGATTCAGCGCGCGAAAGACTACAATCTGATTTAATTTCGGTAACTGTGTAAGAAGGCTCGCATATTTCTCTCCTTCAGATAACTTTCAGATTGGGGGAATCCCCCAATAATTGTATCAAGGAGTCTTCTGATGCAGACGACAACGCTTTCTTTCGAAAACATGCACCAGCACGGCGAGCTCTTTGCGAACATGCTCCGGGCCCGTCACGAATGGTTCATCCGGCATAACCACTGGGACCTGCCCCAGGCCATGGGCATGGAGTACGATCAGTACGACAACCCGGCCAGCCGCTGGGTCGTCGTCCACGACGAGAACGGTCGTGTGCTGGCCGGCAATCGCCTGACGCCCACCACGGCGAAGTGCGGGATCTACACCTACATGATTCGCGACGCACAGCGGGGCCTGCTGGATACCATCCCCGCCGACCTGCTGTACGACGAGGCGCCCGTCGCGGCCGATGTCTGGGAAAGCTCGCGCCTGTTCGTGTCGCATCACGTCCCCGCGGCCGAGCGTCGCCGTGTCCACGCGCAACTGGTCATGCAACTCGGGACCGCCGCCCGGGCCGTGGGCGCCACGTCCTGCCTGACGCTTCTGGCCGCGAACTGGCCGCGTTGGGCCAAGCGGGTGAAGGTCGACATGACCGCCATGGGGCCCGTGATGGAGATCGAGGGTGTCATGAACCAGGTCGTGTCGATGAACTTTGAAAGTGCCATGCAGTAAAAGCGGCCCGCAGGATCCAATCGCTGCCTTGATCGGATCCTGATGCCCGCCTGCTGGTGCCACGCCGCGCGCCATCCTACATAGACAGGCGATGGCAGACCTATTCGATTCCGGCCCGCAGAATGCGGCCTCTCCGACACCGACTGATACCGGGCACCGACCGTTGGCCGACAGGCTACGGCCGCGTTCGCTCGCACAGGTGGTGGGACAAACCGACGTCCTGGGCCCGGATGGCCCCCTGGGCGTCATGCTGGCCTCGGGGGCGTTGTCGTCGCTGGTGTTCTGGGGCCCGCCCGGCGTGGGCAAGACCACCATCGCCCGGTTGCTGGCGCAGGAAACCGACCTCCATTTCGTCCAGATCAGCGCGATCTTCACCGGGGTGCCGGACCTGCGGAAAGTGTTCGACGCGGCCCGTCACCGCCGGGCCAACGGGCAGGGCACGCTGCTGTTCGTCGACGAGATCCACCGCTTCAACAAGGCGCAGCAGGATGGCTTCCTGCCCCACATGGAGGACGGCACGATCCTTCTCGTCGGTGCGACCACCGAGAATCCCAGCTTCGAGCTCAACGCGGCCCTTCTGAGCCGGGCACAGGTCCTGGTGCTGTCGCGCCTCGACGCCGATGACCTGGGCCGCCTGATCGACCGGGCCGAGGACGAGCTGGGCCGCACGCTGCCCCTGACCGACGCGGCCCGGGCCAGCCTGGTCGAAATGGCCGACGGTGACGGGCGCGCCATGCTGAACCTGGTCGAGCAGGTGGCGTCTTGGCGCGTGACCGACCCGCTGGGTCCCGACGCGCTGGTCACCCGGCTGATGCGGCGGGCGGCGCAATACGACAAGTCGGGCGACGCCCATTACAACCTGATTTCGGCGCTGCACAAATCGGTGCGCGGCAGCGATCCCGATGCCGCGCTCTACTGGCTGGCCCGGATGCTCGAAGGGGGCGAGGACCCGCGATACCTCGCCCGGCGGATCACCCGCATGGCGATCGAGGATATCGGGCTGGCCGATCCGCAGGCGCAGCGCGTATGCCTCGATGCCTGGGAAACCTTCGAGCGGTTGGGCAGCCCCGAGGGGGAACTGGCGCTGGCGCAGTCGGTGATCTACCTGGCGCTCGCCCCGAAATCCAACGCGGGATACGTGGCCTACAAGGCGTCGCGGAAATCGGCCAGGAAGACGGGGTCGAACCCGCCGCCCAAGCATATCCTGAACGCGCCGACATCACTGATGAAGGACCAGGGTTACGGCGACGGCTATGCCTACGACCACGACGCCGAGGACGGCTTCTCGGGGCAGAACTATTTCCCCGACGGGATGGCGCGACCGGAGTTCTACGCGCCGCCGGAACGCGGGTTCGAGCGGGACCTGAAGAAGCGGCTCGACTATTTCGGCCGGCTGCGCGCCAAGCGGTCGGGCGATTGACAAGCCTGACCGCGCGGGGGAAAGGGGCGATCATGCTGGCAACTCTTCTACAGGTGATGGCGGGCGGCGCCCTGGGCGCCGGCCTGCGCTGGGGCTGGGGCCTCGGGATCAGCCGGATGGTCGGTCCCGGCTTTCCGTTGCCGATCCTGACCGCGAACGTCTTCGGCTCGTTCCTCATGGGGCTGTTTGTCGTGATGGCCGCCAACCGCGGCCTTGGGCACTTCGGGCCGTTCGTCCAGGTGGGGCTGCTGGGCGGGTTCACGACCTTCTCCAGCTTCTCGCTCGAGGCCGTCACGCTGATGGAGCGGGGCGAGGCGGGGCAGGCCGCGGCCTATATCCTGTTGTCGGTGGGTGCATCCATCGGCGGGTTGTTCCTGGGCCTGACGCTGGGACGGGGGATCTTCGCATGAGCGGCGTACAGACAGTGACCGTGGCCGAGGATGAGGGCGATCAGCGGCTGGACCGGTGGTTCCGCAAGCGGTTTCCGCACATCCCGCAGGGCCGCATCGACAAGATGTGCCGCAAGGGCGAGATCCGCGTCGATGGCGGCCGGGTCAAGGGCAACACGCGGGTCGAGGCCGGCCAGGAGGTTCGCGTGCCGCCGCTGCCCGACAGCGAAGCGCCCGCCCCGCGCGACAGCGTGACCCGGATTAGCGACGCGGACGCGAAGATGATCCAGTCTGCCGTCCTTTACCGCGACGACCACGTAATCGCGCTGAACAAGCCGGCGGCCCTGGCCACCCAGGGCGGCAGCAAGACCGCGCGCCACGTGGACCAGCTGAGCGAGGCGCTGCGCTTCGGGCTCGAGGATCGGCCCAAGCTGGTGCACCGGCTGGACAAGGACACATCGGGCGTCCTGCTGCTGGCGCGCACGCGGCAGGCGGCCAGGGGCCTGTCCGAGGCGATGCGCCACAAGTACACGCGCAAGATCTACTGGGCCGCCGTCGCGGGCGTGCCGCAGCCCAAGCACGGTGTCATCAAGTTCGGCCTGATGAAGGCGCCCGGCCACGGCGCGCGGGGGCAGGGCGAAAAGATGATCTGCCTGCACCCCGACGACGTGGCCGGGACCGAGGGCGCCAAGCGCGCCGAGACGCGGTTCTCGACCCTGTCGGGGCTGGGCAGCCGCGTGAGCTGGTGCGCGCTGGAGCCCGTGACGGGCCGCACCCACCAGCTGCGCGCGCATATGGCCGAGCTGGGGCACCCCATCGTCGGTGACGGCAAGTACGGCGGGTCGAGCCAGGAGAACATGGGCGACGGCTGGGGCGCGGGACTGGGGGCCGAGATCGGGCGCAAGCTGCACCTGCACGCGCGGTCGATGACGCTGCGCCATCCCGTGACGGGGGCCGACCTGCATATCGTGGCGCCCCTGCCGCCGCACATGCGCCATACCTGGGATTTCCTGGGATGGGAGCGGGACGAGGCGCCGGACGACCCCTTCGAGGACATGGTTTGACCGACCTGCGCTGCGTGATCTTCGATGTCGACGGCACGCTGGTCGACAGCCAGGCCGATATCGTCGCTTCCATGAACGCGGCCTTTGCGGCGGTGGACCTTCCCGCGCCGCCCCGGGCCGATATCCTGTCGCATGTGGGCCTGTCGTTGGGCCTGATCTTCCCCCGCATGGTGCCCGATCTCGACGCGACCGCGCACCGCGCGATGGAAGCGGCCTACAAGGATCGCTATGCCGCGCTGCGGGCCGCCGGCGGCGCCAGCGGCGGCGCGCCGCTTTACCCCGGCGCGGCCGAGGCATTGTCGCGGCTGTCCGCGCAGCCCGAAACCCTGCTGGCTTTGGCCACCGGCAAGTCGAACCGCGGGCTTGACCACCTGATCGAGGCGCATGGCTGGCACGGGCTTTTCGTGTCGCGCCAGTCCGCCGACGATCATCCGTCGAAGCCCCATCCGTCGATGATCGCGCAGGTCTTGCGTGACACCGGCGTCGACGCGCGACGGGCTGTGATGGTGGGCGACACCAGCTACGACATGGACATGGCGCGGGCCGCCGGCATCCGCGCGGTCGGTGTCGCGTGGGGTTATCACCCGGCCCATAACCTGCAGGCCGACGCTCGGGTCGAAAGCTTCGACGCGCTTCCCGCGGCCATCGACGATTTGCTGGAGGACGCCGCATGAGCGAATGGAGCCCCAAACGGTTCTGGAAGGACACGCGCGTGGCCGACGAGGGCGGCCGTTTCACCGTGCTTCTGGACGACAAGCCGATCCGCACGCCCGCCAAGGCCGCGCTGCACATGCCGACCCGCGCCATGGCCGAGGCCGTCGCCGCCGAGTGGGAAGCCCAGGGCGAGCGGATCGTGCCGGACAGCATGCCGGTGACGCGCAGCGCCAATTCGGCGATCGACAAGGTGATGGTGCAGAAGCCCGAGGTCGTGGCGATGCTGGCCGAGTACGGCGGCACCGACCTGCTCAGCTATCGCGCCGACGGCCCCGAGGAACTGGTCCAGCGCCAGGCCGCGGCCTGGGATCCCTATCTCGACTGGGCCGCCGACCGCTTCGACGCGCGGCTGGCGGTCACGGGCGGCGTGATGCCCGTGGCGCAGGACAACGCGGCGCTGGAACGGCTGGCGGCGCCGCTTGGTGAACTCGACGCGTTCGAGTTGACGGCTGCCCATGACCTGATCGCCATGTCGGGGTCTCTGGTGCTGGGCCTCGCGGTCATCGAGGGCCGCGCCGCCGCCGCCCCGATCTGGGATATCAGCCGCGTGGACGAGCTGTGGCAGGCTGAAGTGTGGGGCCGCGACGAGGAAGCGGAAGAGACCGCCGCCCGCAAACGCGGTGATTTCCTGCACGCCGAAAGGTTCCTTCAGCTCGCGCGGAACGCGTGAGCAAAACGCGTTGTTTGCCGTCGAAGTGGTAAAAAACCCGTAAACCTGCACAGTTTTTCATCACGGCCCGTGCTGATCGCCTTGACCTGCGGTGATGAATACATCCAAACTTGCGGGCGATTGGAACAATGCGTTCCATGCCACCAACCGGCCACAGGGCTGGATCGCAAAACCGCCCGACACGGGGCGGGCAACTCAGGAAGAGGTAAACATGAAGAAGACCGTATTTCTCGGCGCTCTTGCCGCTACCGGCCTTATGGCCGGCGCCGCTGCTGCACAGACGCTGGAAGACGTGCAGTCGCGCGGCACCCTTAACTGTGGTGTGACCACCGGCCTGGTGGGCTTCGCCGCGCCGAACGCGAACGGTGAATGGGAAGGGTTCGACGTCGCGCTCTGCCGTGCCGTCGCCGCCGCCGTTCTGGGCGACCCCACCGCCGTCGAATTCGTCCCCACCACGGGCAAGACGCGCTTCACCGCGCTGGCCTCGGGCGAGATCGACATGCTGGCCCGCAACACCACCTGGACCTTCAGCCGTGACAACGACCTGAAGTTCGAATTCACCGGCATCAACTACTACGACGGCCAGGGCTTCATGGTCCCCAAGGGCCTGGGCGTGACCTCGGCCAAGGACCTGGACGGCGCGACCGTCTGCGTGCAGACCGGCACCACCACCGAGCTGAACCTCGCGGACTTCTTCCGCAAGAACAACATCAGCTACGAGCCGGTCCCGATCGAAACCAACGCCGAGGCGCAGCAGCAGTACCTTGCCGGTGCCTGTGACGCTTACACCACCGACGCGTCGGGCCTGGCCGCGACCCGCGCCACCTTCGAGGCGCCCGCCGATCACGTGATCCTGCCGGAAATCATCTCGAAAGAGCCGCTGGGCCCGCTGGTCCGCCACGGCGACAACGAGTGGGGCGACATCGTTCGCTGGACGCTGAACGCCCTGATCGCCGCCGAAGAGCTGGGCGTGAGCTCGGCCAACGTGTCCGACATGGCCTCGGCCGCTGGCGACAGCCCCGAGATCAACCGCCTGCTGGGCACCGAGGGCAACCTGGGCGAGATGATCGGCCTCGAGTCCGACTGGGCCGTGCAGGCCATCTCGGCCGGCGGCAACTACGGCGAACTGTTCGAGAAGAACATCGGCGAAAACACCCCGATCGGCCTGGCGCGCGGCCTGAACGCGCAGTGGACCGAGGGTGGGCTGCTGTACTCGCCGCCCTTCCGCTAAGTTCATAAAATGGGAAGGGCGCGGTCAATCCGCGCCCTTCTCGTATCCGGACCTCACACGACACGACCGCGCGGCACGCACCGCGGGCCGAATGGCCCCGGCTACGCTTCGCCGTTACAGGATGGGACCCAGGTGATGGCCAGTATTTCGGATCCGCAGAGCCAGCAGGACAGCTTCCGCCTATCGATGCTGTTGAACGACACCCGCTATCGCGGGCTCACGTTCCAGTTCATCGCGCTGATCCTTATCATCTTCGTCATGGCCTATCTGGGCATGAACCTCGTCAGCAACCTGGCGACCGCCGGCCTGACATTCTCCTACGATTTCCTCGGCGATCCCGCCGGGTACGACATCAACCAGGCACTGATCTCCTACACGAGCCAGTCCACGCACCTGCGGGCGGCCTTCGTCGGCGTCATCAACACGCTTCTCGTCGCGCTGTTCGGCTGCATCACGGCAACGATCATCGGCGTGACGGCGGGCGTGCTGCGCCTGTCCAAGAACTGGCTGGTGGCCAAGCTGATGGCCGTCTATGTCGAGGCCTTCCGCAACGTGCCGGTGCTGATCTGGATCCTGATCATCGGCACCATCGTCACGATCTCGGGCGCCAACCCCCGCGCCTTCCTGACCCGCGGTGGCAGCGTCGAGCCCGAAAGCGAGATGCTGTTCGGCGCCTTCGCCTTCACCAACCGCGGCTTCTACAGCCCGGCGGTGAACTTCGGCCCGGGCTGGATCATCGTGCTGCTGGCGCTGATCGCGGGGATCGTCGGCGCGTTCCTCTGGCGCCGCCACATGCGCAAGACGCTCTATGCCTCGGGCAAGCTGCTGCCGGGCTGGCCCACCTGGATCATCCTGATCGCCCCCGTGGTGATCGCCCAGCTGGTGTTGGGCTCGCTGTCGCTGTCCATGCCCGATGTCGAAAGCAACAACTTCAATATCCAGGGCGGCACGGTGATCGGCAAACCGTTCATCGCGCTGTGGCTGGCGCTGTCGGTCTATACCGGTGCCTTCATCGCCGAGAACGTGCGCGCCGGCATCATGGCCGTCAGCAAGGGTCAGACCGAGGCGGCCGCCGCGCTGGGCCTGCGCCCGCGCCGGGTGATGAACCTGGTGATCCTGCCGCAGGCGCTGCGCGTCATCATCCCGCCGCTGATCTCGCAATACCTGAACCTGACCAAGAACAGCTCGCTCGCCATCGCGGTGGGCTATGCCGACATCACCGCGACGCTGGGGGGCATCACGCTGAACCAGACCGGCAAGGCGCTGGAATGCGTGCTGCTGCTGATGCTGTTCTACCTGGTCATCAGCCTGGCGATCTCGGCGATCATGAACGTCTACAACGCCTCGGTCGCGTTGAAGGAGCGGTGATATGAGCGATACCCACGCCGAATCCGTCGCCTACGTGCGCGAAACCTTCGTCGGAGAGCAGCCGCCCCCCGCCCAGGAAACCGGCGCGCTGATCTGGCTGCGCAAGAACCTGTTCTCGAACTGGTTCTACAGCATCCTGACGCTGCTGGCGCTTTACGTGATCTACGTCCTTCTGTCGGGCTTCCTGCCATGGCTGCTGGGCGGCGTGTGGGAGGCATCCAGTATCCGCGAATGCCGCGAGATCGCGGGCGAAGGCGCGGCGGGCGGCTGTTTCGCCGTGCTGAGCGAACGCTGGAACCAGCTTCTCTTCGGGTTCTCCTACCCGTCCGAGGCCTACTGGCGCCCGACCCTGGCCCTGGTCCTGCTGGCCGTTGCCGCGGCGCCGGTGCTGTTTCCCAAGGTCCCGCGCGCGCTGTTGATCGTCACGCTGATCTATCCTTTCGCCGCCTACTACCTGATCTGGGGCGGCACGATCCTGATCGCGGTGATGGCGCTTCTGGGCGTGATCGTGGGCTACATCGTCTATTCCAGGCTGGTCGATCGCGGCTTCGCGCTGGGGTTCTTCGCGGGCGTCGCCGCGGCGATCATCGTCTGGCAGATCGGCGGCTTCATCACCGCGGCCGCGCCGAACGTCCTCGCCCTGACGGAGATCCAGTCCCGCGACATGGGCGGCTTCATGTTGAACCTGATCCTGGGCGTGGTCTGCGTGTCGCTGTCGCTGCCCATCGGGATCGTGCTGGCGCTGGGCCGCCAGTCCAGCCTGCCGATCATCAAGTGGATCTGCGTGGTCTTCATCGAGTTCATCCGCGGCGTGCCGCTGATCACGCTGCTCTTCGTGGCGAACGTGGTGCTGGCCTACTTCCTGCCGCCGGGCACCAATTTCGACCTGATCCTGCGCGTGATCATCATGATCACCATGTTCGCCTCGGCCTATATCGCCGAGGTCATCCGGGGCGGCCTGGCGGCCTTGCCGCGCGGGCAGTACGAGGGCGCCGAGAGCCTGGGGCTGGATTACGCGCAATCCATGCGGCTGATCATCCTGCCGCAGGCGCTGAAGATCTCGATCCCGGGGATCGTCAACGTGGCCGTGGGGCTCTTCAAGGACACCACGCTGGTCTCGATCATCTCGATGTTCGACCTGGTGGGGATGATCCGCGGCCCGATCCTGGCCTCGCAGGACTGGAACGGCGTCTACTGGGAGCTTTACGGCTTCGCCGCCTTCCTGTTCTTCATCGTCTGCTACGGCATCTCGCAATATTCCCAGTGGCTCGAGCGTCAGCTGGCCACCGATCACCGCTAACAGGGGGCGCTTCCATGTCCATGACCGAAGAAATGCAGGTCGACACCTCGAAGATGAAGATCAGCGACGAGGTCGCGATCCGGATCGAGGGGATGAACAAGTGGTACGGCCAGTTCCACGTGCTGCGCGACATCGACCTGACCGTCTATCGCGGCGAACGGATCGTCATCTGCGGGCCTTCGGGGTCGGGCAAGTCGACGCTGATCCGCTGCATCAACGCGCTGGAAGAACACCAGAAGGGCAAGATCGAGGTCGATGGCACGGTCCTGTCGTCGGACCTGAAGCAGATCGACAAGATTCGGTCCGAGGTCGGGATGTGCTTCCAGCACTTCAACCTGTTCCCGCACCTGACCATTCTCGAGAACTGCACGCTGGCCCCGATCTGGGTGCGCAAGACCCCCAAGCGCGACGCCGAAAAGACCGCGATGCACTTCCTCGAAAAGGTGAAGATCCCGGACCAGGCCCACAAGTACCCGGGTCAGTTGTCGGGCGGCCAGCAACAGCGCGTGGCCATCGCCCGCAGCCTGTGCATGCGCCCGCGGATCATGCTGTTCGACGAACCGACCTCGGCGCTCGACCCCGAGATGATCAAGGAAGTGCTCGACACCATGATCGAGCTCGCAGAAGAGGGCATGACCATGCTCTGCGTCACCCACGAGATGGGCTTTGCCCGGCAGGTGGCGAACCGCGTGATCTTCATGGACCAGGGCCAGATCGTCGAGCAGAACGAGCCCGAGGAGTTCTTCAAGAACCCGAAATCCGAGCGGACCAAGCTGTTCCTCAGCCAGATCCTGGGACACTAGGCCGCGGACCCGCACGGGGCGGCACGGCATTGCCTCTCGAATGACCGAGAAGATCTACCATGTCGCAGCAAGATAGTGTCGACGCCCTGATCCGCGATCAGGGCGTTCTTTTTTCGGAAGGGATGGGCGCGACCATCGCGCGCAATACCCCGCAGGAGCTGTTTCACTGGCTCTGCGGCAGCGTCCTCCTGGCCGCCCGGATCTCGTCCGACCTGGCCGTTCAGGCGGCGCAGGGCCTGCGCAGCAAGGGGCTGCACACGGTCGATGCCCTTGTCGCCGCGGACGAGGCCACGATCATGCGATGCCTGGGCGAGAACGGCTACAAGCGCTACGACGGCGTCGGTACCGACTATCTCAAGGCCACGGCCCGCCTGGTGCAGGACCACTATAACAGCGACCTGCGCAACATGCTGGACGACGATCCCGACGCGGTGCTCGGGCGCCTGAAAGAGGCCAAGGGCCTGGGCGATACCGGCGCAGGCATTTTCGCGCGCGAGGCGCAGCTGGTCTGGGATGTCTTCTATCCCCGGCTGGACGGGCCCGCGATCCGCGCCGCCGAGACCCTGAGCCTGACCACCGATCACGGGGCGCTCGTCTCCATGGCGGGCTCGCGCGAACGGTTCGTGCGGTTGGCCGCGGCCCTGACCCGTGCCGACCTTGGCGCGCCCTCTGAAGCCGTCCGACAGACCGTCGTTTAGTCAGTCAGGTCGCGCGGCACCACGAAATCGACGACCCGCGCGCAGGCGGGCCCCAGGGCGGTCCAGTCGTCGCCCGGGATATCCAGGACCAGCGTCGCGCAGGTGGGAAAGCGGTGGAACTCCACACGGTCGGGAGTCTGGGCGACCAGGTATTGCGCCAAAGCCGCCAGTCCGGGGTTGTGGGCGATGACCAGGACATCGCCCGGCGGATGGGCCTCAACGCAGTCGAGGATGGTCTCGGGCGTGGCGTGGTACAGCCGCTCCAGCCGCTGGGGCGCCGCATCGGGAAGGGTCGGGGCGATGCCGTCCCAGGTCTCGGCCACCCGGAGCGCAGTGGACAAAAGCACCGTCGTGGGGCGCACGTTCCGGTCCTGTAGCCAGCCGCCGATGGCCCGGGCCGAGCGGTGGCCGCGCGCGTTCAGCGGCCTGTCGTGATCCGGCAGCCCGGGATCGCCCCAATCCGACTTCGCGTGCCGCATCAGGGTCAGACGCAGGCTCACCTGGGCGTCCGGATCAGGCTACCCGCGCCCTGGGCCGTGTAGAGCTCCAGGATGCAGGCATGGGGCGCGCGCCCGTCGAGGATGACCACCGCGCGCACGCCGCCGTCGATGGCGTCCAGCGCGGTCTGGGTCTTGGGGATCATGCCGCCCTTGATGACGCCGTCGGCGGTCAACTGGCGGATGGCCTCGGGCGTCATCTCGCTGACCACGTCGCCGCTGGCATCCTTCAGCCCCGCGACGTCGGTCAGCAGCAACAGGCGATCGGCCTTCAGCGCGGCGGCGATGGCGCCCGCGGCCGTGTCGCCGTTCACGTTGAAAGTCTCGCCGTTGCGGCCCGCGCCGATCGGGGCGATGACCGGGATCGTCTTGGTGTCGCGCAGCGATTGCAGGAACTGCGGGTTGCATTCGACGGGCGTGCCGACGAAACCCAGCTTGGGGTCTGTCTGCTCGCAGATCATCAGGTTCGCGTCCTTGCCGCTGATCCCGATGGCGCGGCCGCCCTCGGCGTTGATGGCCTGCACGATGCGCTTGCCCACGAAACCGGACAGCACCATCTCGACCACCTCGATGGTGGCGGCGTCGGTGACGCGCTTGCCATCGACGAATTCGCTGACAACGCCCTGTTGTTCCAGCGTGGCGTTGATCATCGGGCCGCCACCATGAACGATCACCGGGTTCACGCCCACGTGGCTCATCAACACGATGTCGCGGGCAAAGCTGCGCATGGCCTCGTCCGAGCCCATGGCGTGGCCGCCCAGCTTGATGACGACGGTGGCGCCGGCATAGCGCTGGAACAGGGGCAGGGCCTGGCTCAGCGTGCGGGCGGTGGCCACCCAGTCGGCATCGGTAGGCGCGGTGTCGGCGGTCATGCGTGTCCTCTCAGGCAGTGCCCTTTGGTAAGCCGGGCAGGCGGGGCGCTCAAGCCGATTGCGCGGGCTGGCGCGGAAGGACGGGGTCAGTCGATGCCGGCGATGATGGCGCGAAGGTTGGCGATCCCCTCGCCTTTCTCGGACGAGGTCAGCACCAGCTCGGGGAAGGCGGCCGGGTGCTGGGCCAGTGTCGCGCGCGTGCGCTCCAGCGCGCGGTCCAGGTCGCCGCGCTTGAGCTTGTCGACCTTGGTCAGCACGGCCTGGAACGGCACCGCGGCCCGGTCGAGCAGACCCATGATCTCGTCGTCCACGGGCTTGGTGCCGTGGCGGGCGTCGATCAGCAGGAACGCCCGGCGCAGGTTGGCGCGTCCCGACAGGTAGTTCTTCATCAGGGCCTGCCAGCGCTCGACCACCGCCACCGGCGCGTTGGCAAAGCCGTAGCCGGGCAGGTCGACGATGTAGAAATCCGCAAGGGTGAAGAAGTTGATTTCTTGCGTGCGGCCCGGCGTGTTCGATGCCCGGGCCAGCCCCTTGCGCCCGGTCAGCGCGTTGATCAGGCTGGATTTCCCGACGTTCGACCGGCCGGCGAAGCAGATCTCGACCCGGTCGTCGGGGGGCAGGCCGTCCATGGCCACGACACCCTTCAGGAAGGTCGTCTCGCCCGCGAAAACGCGCCGCCCGTGTTCGAGCGCGTCGTCGTCCGGGGTCGCTGTGGGAAAGGGAAGCTGCATCGCCGGGTCCTTGCCTTGGCCCCGCGGGGCACCGTCGCAATCACCGGCGGGAGGAAACAGCCCCGCCCGCTTTTGTCAAGCGGGCGGGGCCGGGCCGGGTCACTTGGCGACCGGCTCCTGGCTGGCGAACCAGGCCGCCGCGGCGTTCAGCTGCTCGGTCGTCATCTTCTGCGCGATGTCCCACATCGGGCTGTAGTCGGTGATCTCTTCGTCTTCCGCAGTCTTGAAGTGGTCCAGCCGCGCGGCGAGATAGTTCGCGTTCTGGCCGTGCAGGTTCGGGATTTGCGGCAGGTTCTCGGTGTTTTCGCGCGCGTGGCAGGTCAGGCAGGCCCGCACGTCTTCCGTCGGAAGGCCGCGCCGCACGATCTGTTCACCCAGCGTCAGGTCGGTCGAGACCGGCTCCGCGGGCTGGCGCACCAGCGGCTCCATCCCGTCGAGATAAATGGCCAGCGCGTCGATCTGCTCGTCATCCAGGCGGATCGCGGTCTGGTGCATCCGCGAATTGTCACGACGGTTCGACCGGAAATCGTAGAGCTGCCGCTCGATGTAATCGACGTTCTGAATGGTGAGGTTCGGGGTTTCGCCCGACGGCGCGCCGGCCATGTCCTCCTTGTGGCACTCGCTGCAGACCTGCGTGATCTGGGTCTCGGCGGTCTCGACCTGGGCAGGCGTCGCGGGCGGTGTTTCGTCCTGCTGCGGCGCGGGCTCCATCGGCGACAGCCCGGCAAAGTAGGCGGACACGCCGGCGATGTCGGCATCGGTCAGGTTGTGCGCAACGCCGGTCATGGGCGACCAGATCGACGTGTGACCGCGGCCACCGCTGCGGAACTGCCGCAGCTGGCGCGCCATGTAGACCTGCGATTGACCCGCGAGGCGGGGCACCAGGACGCCGTCCGCGTTGGCCGTGCCATCGCGACCGTGACAGTCAAGGCAGGCCGAGATGCCGTCCTCGGGCCGGCCGACCATGGCCAGCGTTTCGCCCTGTGCGACGACCTCGGCATCGGGCGCTTCGTCCATGACGGTTGCCTTGGTCTCCAGCGTGTCGCCGTAGTAATTGGCCAGCGCGTCGATCTGGCTATCCGACAATTGCGAGGCTACGACCTGCATGTAGCCCGAATGACGGTCGCCCGCCGCGTAGGATTGCAGGGCGGCCGACAGGTAATCGGGGCTTTGGATCGTCAGGTTGGGCGCCTCGCCCGTGGTGGGCGCGCCGTCACCTTCGGCACCGTGGCAGGTCGCGCATTGCGCAACCGGAACGCCGGCCAACGCATAGTCGGCGAACCCGCCGGTGGGCGCGGCATACAGGTGCTCTTCCATGGGATAGCGGGTGAGGTAGAAATCCATCGGCTCCGCCTCGACCAGCGGACCGAACTCCATCTCGGGCGCGTCTGATGCCTCGGGCGAGACCATGTCGACGTAAGTGGCCGCGTCCATGTCGCCCAACTGGCGGATGAAGGCGACGGTGGACCAGATCTCGTCGGCGCGGTCGGGCGCGGGCCAGGCCGGCATGGCCGACATCATCACGCCCTTTTCCAAGATCACGTAAAGCTCGGCATCGGTGAATTGGTCGATGACCGAGGGAAGGTGCTGCGGCGTGGGCTTCATAGCCAGGACCATGGGATTCTGGCCGATCCCGGGCGCGCCGTGGCAGCGCACGCAGTTCTGCGCGAAATGCTGGGCGCCGAGCGCGATGCGACCCTCGTCTTCCAGGTCCTCGGGAGGCTCGATGCCGTATGCCTCGACCGCGACCCAGCGTTTGAAGGTCCCGTGGACGAGATTATAGAACCATTTCGGGTCCGAGGTGTTCGCGGCCAGATTGATGGCGCCTGTGAAAATCAGGGTCATGGCAAGGATGGCGCCCAGAATGCCAAGTGCCGCTGCCGTCAGGATAAATTTGACGATGAAATTGCGATTGAGAATGCCTGAAAGCATCGGCTGTCCCTCCTAGAGTCGTGATCCAACTCAAAGAGAGACAGTCCGTTCCGATAACATCGTGCGTCAGGACGCCTCAGTCGTCTTTCTTGTTCCGTGCAAAGCTCGACCGGATATTGCCGAAGACATCCGGCTTGTAGCCTTGGCTGCGCATGATCGCGTATTGCTGCATGAACGTGATCGTGTTGTTCGCGATCCAGTACAGCACAAGCCCGCTGGCGAAGCTGCCCAGCATGAACATGAACACCCACGGCATCCAGGCGAAGATCATCGCCTGCGTCGGGTCGGTGGGGGCCGGGTTCAGCTTCTGCTGCATCCACATCGAGATGCCCAGCAGGATCGGCAGGATGCCGAGGCTGAAGATGAAGAAGATCGATCCGGCCTCGGGCGTGCCCCAGGGCAGCAGGCCGAAGAGATTCAGTATCGAGCTGGGGTCCGGCGCGCTGAGGTCGCGGATCCAGCCCACCCAGGGCGCGTGGCGCAGCTCGAGCGTGACGAAGATCACCTTGTAGAGCGAGAAGAAGATCGGGATCTGGAGGAGGATCGGCAGGCAGCCCGAGGCCGGGTTCACCTTTTCCTTCTTGTAGAGCTCCATCATCCCCTGCTGGAGCTTCTGGCGGTCGTCGCCGGCCCGCTCTTTCAGCTTCTCCATCTCGGGCTGGAGTTCCTTCATCTTCGCCATCGAGACGTAGGACTTGTAGGCCAGCGGCAGGAGGATCGCCTTGATCAGCAGCGTCAGCGCGATGATCGCCCAGCCCATGTTGCCGATCATCAGGTTCAGCCAGTGCAGAACGGCGAAGATCGGCTTGGTCAGGAAGAAGAACCAGCCCCAGTCGATGCTGTCGATGAAGCCGTCGATGCCGTCGGCCTCGTACTCGCGGATGGTTTCCCACTCCTTGGCGCCCGCGAACATCTGCATCGAGATCTCGACGCTGTCGCCGGCGGCGATCTCGACCGTCGGCAGGCGCACCTCGGTCTGGTAGATATCCGCGTTGTCCACGTATTTCGCGACCGAGGTGAAGGGCGTTCCCGGCGTCGGGATCAGTGTGGTCATCCAGTACTTGTCGGTGAACCCGATCCAGCCGTCCTGCGCCACGTCGATCACGTCGGCCCGGGCGGCTTCACGTTCGACCAGGTCCAGGTCGGGCAGGTCGTCGTAGTCCAGCTCCTGCAGCTCGCCGTCGGACATGCGCACGACGCCCTCGTGCAGGATGAAGAAGTTCGACAGGTCCTGCGGCTCGCCATGCCGGGCGACGGTGCCATAGGGCGCGAGGCGCTGTGCGGTATCGCCATTGTTGGTGACGCGCTGCCGGATGGTGAACATGTAGTCGTCGTCGATCGTGATCTCGCGCTCGAAGACCAGCCCCGCGGGGCTTTCCCATTCCAGGGTCAGCGGCGTCTCGGGCGTCAGGCGCTCGGCCTCGCTGGTGACCTGCCACTCGGTATTCGCGCCCGGCACGTCGTCGTAGTCCAGCGCCGCGCCCGGCGCCCAGCCGAACAGGGCGTAATAGGCATCGGGGCCGCCTACGGGCGACAGCAATTCGACGATCGGGGCGTCGGGGTCGATGGTCTCGCGGTAGCGCTTCATGGCCAGCGCGTCGATCCGTCCGCCCTGGAGCGATATCGACCCCGACAGCGCGGGCGTGTCGATATCGATGCGCGGCGCGTCCTCGGCGGGCGCTTCGGCGGCGGCGGGGGCCTGGGTGCCGTCGGCCGTTACCGAGGGCGGGGCCGACGCGGTGTCGGGCAGCGCCGTGTCGGTGCCATCCTCGGTCGCGGTGACGGCGGGCGCGTTGGGGTCGACCGGCGTCTCCTCGGGCGGGAACAGCACGAACCAAATGAGGATCACGAGGAAGCTCAGAACCGTCGCAAGAATCAGGTTCTTGTTCTGATCGTCCATGAGGGACCTACGCCTGTCGCTGGAAAAAGGGTCAGCGGGCTTTCAACAGGGCAGGGCCAGAAAGGTCAAGCCGTTTTGCGCCATGCGCTCAGTGGCCGCGGGCCGCGCCGGGGGCGCTGCCGAAGCCTGTGGACAGCTGCCGGAGCGAGGCGGGCAGGGGCGTGTGCAGCACCTGGTGACCGTGTCGCAGCAACCAGCCGGGCAGGGCGTCCGCGTTCATGGGCCGGGCGATCCCGTAGCCCTGGACGTGGCCGCAGCCCAGCTCGGCCACGCGGCTGTGTTCGCCGGCGGTCTCGATCCCTTCGGCCATCACCTCGAGCTTCAGCTGGTCGGCCAGGGTCACGATCGCGGCAACCATGGCTTGCCGTTCCGGGTCACGGTCCAGCCCGCGAATGAAGGTGCGGTCGATCTTGATCCGCTTGGCCGAGAAGCGGCGGATGGCGTTGATCGAGGCCTGCCCGGTACCGAAATCGTCCAGGTCGATCCGGCAGCCCATGCGCGCGAGCTGGGTCAGGACACGTGGCACCGTGTCGTCCTGGTCGATCGAGACCACGGTCTCGAGCACCTCGATCCCCAGCCGATTCTCCTCCAGCCCCGCCGCGTCCAATGCCCAGGCGAGCCGCGTCGGCAGTTCGGGGTCGGACAGATCGGCCTGGGGAAAGTTGATCGACACGGTGGGCAGGTCCAGCCCGGCGGCGTCCCAGTCGGACAGGTGCGACAGGACGGCCCCGACCATGTGGTCGGTCAGGCGCGTCATCTGGCCAGCGGCATCGATCGTCGGCATGAATTCGTGGGGCGCCAGTGTGCCGAGGTCGGGGTGGCGCCATCGCGCCAGTGCCTCGGCCCCGCTGACCAGGCCGGTATCCGTCGAGACCTGGGGCTGGAAGAAAGGCTGGATCTGCCCGCTTTCGAAGGCGTGGTCCAGATCGGCGGCAAGGCGCAGTTCGGGCGGCGCCATGTCGTCCCGCGCGCCGCGGGCGATGCGGATTGTGCCGCCCGGCGCGGCATGGGCGGCGGCAAGGGCCCGCTCGGCCCCGACCAGCGCATCGTGATGTCCCGCTTTTTCGGGGCATTCGGGGGCGTGCACACCGATGCGCATGTCCGGGCAGGCCGGCGCATGGGCCAGCACCTGCCGCGCGCGGTGGACCAGAGCCGCGGTGTGCGTCTGCGCGCCGCGGGAAGCGCGACGGCGTGGCGTCGGCAGGGGAGGGTCGACACGATCGCACCCGCTCCGAAAAGACGCTGCAGGGTGCCTTCATCCAAGGCGCCCGGTGCGTGCCTGCCCCGCCGGGGTGGACCGTGGTCGATGAGGAAGAGGGCCGCCGGACCATCGCATTCAACAGTGCCCGGGGCCTTGCGATGGGTAGCAATCGGCCAGTCTGGCACCACGACAGGAGGGTGGTGTGAAGCCGCTTGCCGAAGGGACCATGCCCAGGTGCCGGCAACCGTGCCCATGAGCGCTGCAGCCGCACAGCAGGCCACGATCGCCCCGATGGTAAGGCTGGAGGTCGCCCATGCCGCGAGCCCGGGGACCACGCCGATACAGAGCCCGACGGCAAGACATCGCGGAAGCGGTCTGGCAAGCGACAGGAACGACACCGTGCGACGCATCATGATTGTCCTCAGAGGCTCGAACTTGCCTCACGGTAATCACCGGTCGTGGCCGAAGGGTTAACCGATTGGAAAAATCGTTCTCGGTTTAGTCCAAATTTGATTCGATTTCGAGATTTGCGAAATCGAACAGGTTGGGATCCAGCAGATGCGACGGGCGCGCGTTCATCAGCGCGCGAAACATCACCTGCCGTCGGCCGGGGCTGTTCTTCTCCCATCCATCGAGGATCTGCTTCACCTGCTGGCGCTGAAGCCCGTCCTGGCTGCCGCACAGGTCGCAGGGGATGATGGGATAATTGAGGGCGCGCGCGAACCGGTCGCAATCGGCCTCGGCCACGTGGGCCAGCGGACGCAGGACGAACAAGTCGCCCTCTTCGTTCACCAGCTTCGGGGGCATGGTCGCCAGCCGTCCGCCGTGGAAGAGGTTCATGAAGAATGTCTCGAGGATGTCGTCGCGGTGGTGGCCCAGCACCACGGCGCTGCATCCTTCCTCGCGCGCGATGCGATAGAGGTTGCCGCGCCGCAGCCGCGAGCACAGCGCGCAGAAGGTCCGGCCCTCGGGCACCTTGTCCATGACGATGGAATAGGTGTCCTGGTACTCGATCCGGTGCGGCACGCCCATCCGCTCGAGGAACTCGGGCAGGACCGTCGCCGGGAAGCCGGGCTGTCCCTGGTCGAGGTTGCAGGCCAGGATCTCGACCGGCAGCAGCCCGCGCCACTGCAACTCGGTCAGCACGGCCAGCAGGGTGTAGCGCGTCTTATGCTGAGTCTGCATCTTTGTGACTGAACGAAAGGGAGCAAAATCAGACCATTACAATTGATTTTCGTGCATGTATTTTTGATGCATGCTGCATCGTGCGCGAAAATGGTCAACTTCACCAGGAACTCGTGCACATATTCACTATTCTTCCAAGCTGCGGCCCTGTGGATTTGCTGCCGTCTGTAACCTGCTTGCCAGCGCGATGGCAGGCTGTGCGTGGCTCGCTTGCTTTCGCTGGTTCTGCTCATAGGCTTGCTTGTGGCGGTGGGTAAGGCGGCCAGTTATCCCTCCCCCTGAATCTTGTGATCTTGCGGTGTCGCCGCATCGACTACGCTTAGGAGGTCGACCGCCGAAACGCCTAACAAGCGAGAGATGACGACAAGCTCCACCACGTCAACTCGACGTAACCCCTTCTCAAGTTTCGCAATGAAGGACTGCCTGAGACCGGTGTTGCGTGCCAACTCGCGCTGAGACCAACCCCTCGTCGTCCGGTACTCAACGAGCGCATTGCCGAGAGCAAGTAGGCCCGAACTTCGTATGGATTTAGTCATGTTGCCCGCCTGAGGTTGCTTGACAACGGCGTAGCGGCAAGATGAATTGAACCTAAATTGGGTTCAGGAGAGTGGTGCGAACATGAACAGTGGCGATACGATTGAGATGCTGATCCGGACTGATCGGTCCGTTCACGAAGCGAAGCGAGCAGTGTTGCGAGAGTTTATCACGGATGCCGTAGGGCGGCGGTTGATCAGGCGCTTGCTTGATAGCCCAGCCGTCCGACCTCTCATGGAACTCAAGTTGAATGGGTGCACTTCCTATCGGGCTGCGAGGTATCTTGCCGCAGAGGAACTGGTGAGAATTGAGGAGTTTAAGGCTCGTCCTGCTCCATTTAGGAGGCGTGAGTGCGAGGCAATTGAAATCTCTTCGCTTGGAGAGGTTCTCTTGGCGGAAGAGCAAGAGGGACTTGACGAAAATCGGTGGATGTCGATCTTGCGAAGCTCGATTGTTGCCTATTCCTGCATTGACGACGGAACTGGAGTTTGTGGAACCCGTGCATTCATCGAGACATCTCTCGAACTTCCTGATCCAGACATATTGAAGCGCTTGGTTAGGGTGTGGGGCGGAGATCGACAGTTTCCGGAAGCGGCCACTATCAGCCACAAAATCGACGATGAGCAAAGAGCCGGCGCCGCCCATTGGTGGTCCGATGTGCCCAAGTTGAAAAGAAGCGGGCGAATAGTAGAGCTATGCTATCCGGATTAAACAGCGTGCCCATCACGATGCAGCCGACCATTGCAAGCATCAGCGACAGGTAGATGGAGCCTCCGGAGAGCGACAGGAGAGAGCCCGCGAACTTCAGCGCAAGTTTAGAGTCCGCATCCGCCGCGAGAAAGTTGGGTAGCATGTTCCCATGACAGAAGCTGACGACGCATACCACCTACCTAAGGACGTAGCGACACGGATATCTGGGCTCGGCATCACCGGCGTGGCCCACCGGGAGACAGTCAAGATTTTGTATGCGGTGCGGACGTGGACCGGAGACACAGACGCGGCGTTCGAGTGGTTCTCTGAACGGCCTCTGCCGTCGTTTGGCGGCCGGACCGCGGCCGACCTCGCGCGGGAGGGACGCACGAATGCAGTGAAAGCCTATGTCGAACGTGTCGGAGCGGGAGGGTTCGCATGACCGATATCGCTGATGACGTGATGGCGGCGAGGAACTGAGCGTGGCTTGTGATGAGGGAGACGATCACGATAGCCGGCGGAACGTCGATGCTGAAGGCGTGCTCGGAAACCGGAAAAAGCTGATCCCGTCGAAAGTTTGAGATTTCGATCTTCGTGACTTCAGAAAAACCACGCAATCTGTAACGCCCGGCTTTTCGTGGAGATCATAGGCGATGTGCCTTGATTGGTCGCGCCACTCTTCGGCATTGTCAGGATAATCTCTTGCCAAATGGAAGGCTACCACAAGAACGCGACTTTCGATCTGCGCTCGCGAAGATAAGGTATTGCCTTTTTCTGTTCGCCACCGCTCCGCCAACGCCGAAGTCGACGTGCGATCCCCTCCAATGAACCTGGGTTTTGGTTGAGGAGAGTGATTAAGATGTCAAAGCGATGGCGGTCAGAGCATGTCCTCGAGACGCGCGAGGGCGCCTCTCAGGAGGCGCCGCGCAGACCGTTTTTTTCGTGTGTGGAAAGCTGCTTACAGGATGACCCGTGAGGGCTTTGAGTAGCCCTATGCAGGTCTCAGGGGAGTTGAGGTGACCGAATCAGCTCATCCAACGCTTATCGGATGACAGCGTTTCGTTGCGTTTGGGGCTGGTCAGGCACCCCTACGATATTGTTTCTGTCACTTCGTGAAGCTCCGTTCGGCCGATGATGGCATCGAAGCCGCCTACTCTCTCTGGGAGATCCTGTCCTCCAGCATAGATCAAACTTGCTTCCTCAAATCGCTTGAAAGCGAAGATGGCTGCATTCATCACTTGGCTGTTGAAGACGCCGATCTCGCACAGGGTGCGGAAGTCCTTGACCTGGAGTCCTGTCACCCGCGTGAAGAGCTGGGGTTCGATGTTCTGGATGACATCGACAAGAGTCGCTTCCCGATGATCCGTGAGATACATGAAGACGGGAACGCGCGTCACAAACTTCAGCAGCTTCTCCCTTAGTTCCTTTTTGAACCCTCTGTTCTTCTTGTCCTCGTCCTTCGTCTCCTTCGTGTCGAGCTTGCCCTTTTCCTTCTTCACCTGGTTCAGGGCTTTCTCGGACGAAATCACCTTGGTAAGATCCTTCCCGAGGGACCGGAAGGCTTCGATCCTCTCCAAGGACGCCAGCAGGGTAGCGTTGTTCAGGATGCGCTCGAGAGCATCGTTGTCTACGTTGACCATCCTTGCAGACTGCCAGCGCTTTGCCAGCATCGTCGAGGCAATACCCGAAACTGCGTAGTCCAGAAGCTGCTCCGCGTTCAGCGGATGCATGTGAAACCCGTCGTAGCAGAGCACGGGGAGGAAGTGGATGAAGTCCGAAACCTTCTTTTCCACGCTCGCTTCCGTTGAGCCGATGTCGATGCGGCTGTTGTATTCCGCGATCAGGTTCAGGGCCCGCGACGGCGCGAAATCGAAGATGTAGCACTTGTGCTTGAGGATCTCTTTCCGCTTCGGGTCCAGCCCATCTCGGTTAGTAAGGGACCAAGGCGTCTGGACGCGGAACGCCGCTTGGAAATAGCTCTCCGGACTGGAGGTACTTCTGAGCATAAAAATACCAGACCATGGCGCCACAGAGACGCCCGTCGTCAGCTTGCCGCAGCTCAGCGTGATCGTCTTCGTGTCGACACCCTTCCCGATTGCGTCTCTTACGGGCTTGATCGCCTCGAGGCCCATTCCGGCATCCGATCCGGCGGCGACGATCACTCTGTAGTCATGGAAGAACACATTCTGCTCCTGCCCGAGAAGGAGCTTCATGGCCCGGCAGGACGCAACTGAGGGCATGAACCAGAAGGTGTGGGTCAGATGTCGCTGGAGGCGAACATCCTCGAACGGCACCGGCGGCTTCACATGGTCTTCGCCTGCGACGAGGTTCGCAGGCATGTATTTGCCGCGAATGAGGTGCAGCCAGTCCTGCACGGCATTCTCATGGATGAACCGGTATGTCTCGATTCCATCCTCAGCCTCTTCGGCGGGAACCTTCTCGGCACGGAAGAATTCGTTGAGATCGAATTCGTTCTGTTCTCCCTTCAACGCGACTTCGCGGATCGCGTCAGGCATCTGGTAGGTCATGAGAACCATCTGCGGGAGCTCGGCGTAGGGGTTCGGGCCGCGCTTGTTCTCGTCCCAGGCCTCCTTCGCGCGCTGCTCATCGGCGTAGGTCCAGTTGTAGATCTGATCCTCAAGAAACTCCCCGGACCCGAGAGCCCGGAAAGGTGTGCCCGACAGATAGAGGAAGTGCGCGACCGAGAGGGGAAAGGTCTCCTCGGAAAACGCCTGGGCGGCATCTTCGTCCTTTTTCGCTGCGTCGGATTCCAAGTCGCTTTCCGCCAGATCGGCGTCGTAAAGATCCTTTGCTGCGTCGCGCCATGCTCCGAAGTGGTATTCGTCAAGTATGACACAATCCCAGTCGATCAGGTGCGCTGCCTCGAACCTCGGCTTGATCTTGCCGTCGGCAGTGCGCCCGAGAATGTCCTGGAAAGATGCGAACCAGACAATCGGCCGGTTATCGTCCATGTCCTCATAGTTCTCATCTCGGCTCAGAAACTGCCATCCATCGAAGTCGACGTGGCTCTCCAGATCTTCCCGCCAGGCGTCTGCAACGGCCGGCTTGTAGGTGAGCACCAGGACCCGCTTCCATCCCATCTCCTTGGCGAGCTGGTAGGATGTGAAAGTCTTGCCGAACCGCATCTTGGCGTTCCAGAGGAAATGAGAAGCACGCCGATCGCCGGCGCCGTTCTTGCTCTCGCTCTGTGCCCTGAAGTATCGAGCCGTAGCTGAGACGGCAGCTCTTTGCTCGGGTCGCATGTCGAAATCTTGATGCCGCCCTGACGTGGTTGTCCGCTGGCCAGTCTTGATCTCGATCAGTGCCTCCTTGACGTCCTCTACGGTGCACTCGAACCACTCACCATTGACGCGCCGGACGCCCTTCTTCTCGAGCAGCTTGTGAACAGATCCGTCGCGAAAGAAGCCTCGATCATCCGTGACTGCTTGGTCTTCAAGGAGGATGGTAAACGGTTGCTTCTCAGGGGTTGCAGTTGGGAACTGCTGCCAAATTCGATCGACGACCTCCTTTTCGGTGTAGCCGACCTTCAACAGGCCAGTCCCCTCTCGAGATCCTGTCCATGGTGTGTCGCTGTAGTGCGGCGTCGTATAGGCGTAAATCTTCGGCACGCCGATCCGGCCGAAGTACCTGCTCTCCTCCACCCTGGAATCTCCGTCCATCACCTTTACCCCTTAACTGACTTGTGCCGTGACCGGCTCGCGTGGCGGCATCTCGTGCACGGTATACTCGATGAAGGCGATCTCCTCCTCGTTCAGTCCGTAGCGTTCATATAGGTCTTCGTCCGTCCAGGATCGGTCGAGCGGAACCATTGGGATGAACGCATACACATCTTTCGATGCGTGCTGCGCCGGTTTCCGTAGAGAGACAAGGAAGCGCGCGAAGCGCGTTCTCAGAAGGCTTGCGCAGTTCTCTGCAGTTTCTCGGTCGGGAAAGACCCCGGCCACGATGTATGTCTCACTGCAGGCTTCCCCGGGCCCAGAGATTATCGGATTGCTTAGAAACTTTGTCTCGATGGCCGCGCTCGTCCCTTGAACGGCCGACATCAAGACCTTCCACTGATCGATCGCGGGTCGATTTTGCGTGATTTCGTCTCGCTCAACCCAGGTGGTCCGCTTTGAGCCATAGAAGCGGACAGGGTCGTTGAGGCCGTCTGCTTTCGCTTTACCATGGAAGTTCGTTCTCAAGCCGAACGGTTTCGAGCTCAGAACCATGGTATCGAACGTGCCTTCGGCTTCTCCCCCGACACGATAGGCCTTAACTTTCTCCAGAACTGATACGGCTTCGTTGCGCCGTATCAGGACATCATACTGATCGAGATAGCGGGACCGGGCATCGCCGACCTGCTCTCCGTCCCAGAGGGTCCGCACGGTGCATGCCCCATCATACTCGCGGTCCCACAGGAAATAGCACACACCACCCCTGATCTTCACTCCCGGGAAGGCGTCGAAAAGCTTCGGCATGTCGACAAGTTCGCGCATCCGGTGATCCTTCAGCATGGACGCACGGAAGCCGTCGAGGCCCTTCCCACCGGAATACCAGCGTGCGGGGATGATCATCGACAAATATCGGGGTTTGAGGGCCTTCGCACGTTCAACGAAAAGGTGGTAGATCGGCGACGCGCTCGCTCCGTATCCATCATCCTTGAGCTGATAGGGCGGGTTGCCGATCACGACGTCGAATTTCATTGCTTTCACCTTTTTCAGCGGGAGGTGGATGAATTGGTAGGCGTGGTTTTCGAGGTGCTCACCTCGGTCAAGACTTCCTTCCGGCGCTCCGCAGTGAATGCACCGGCCGGATCTGTATTCGTGGGTTCCCCGTTGAAACTGAATGTTTCCTTGAGGATTATTGAAGGGGACGATCGACCACTCAGTTGTAGCGTCCTTCGTATAGTAGACGCTTCGCCTCGAGATCATCGCGGTGAGCTCTGTGATGGCAATGCCGAACAACATGTTTCGAAAGACATGTTCGCGTCGAGCGTCTTCGTCTGGTATTGCCTCGGAAAGGCCGGCCATCAAGCGCTTGGCAGCTTCGCGAAGGAACACCCCCGACTTCGAGCAGGGGTCAAGGATCTTGATCTCCGGATTACTCCAGAGCGAGTCTGGAAGCAGATCCAAAACTTGGTTTGCCAGAGCAGGCGGCGTAAAAACTTCGTCCGAGCTCAGGTTGGCGATGCAATCCAGAATATCGGGTTGACGCAAGGGCGCCAAGATACCGTCTGCTATCATCTACCCAGCTCCCAGTAATTTTTCATAGGAGTTTCTTCGATCGATGGAGGACCCCGCCAATCGAATCTCTCCGATTCCATCATGTCCGACAGCCTGAAGGTGCGCTGCTGGAACTTATTGATCTTCGGAGATGAGAACTCCACGAAGGTTATGGAATCTGCACCGTTAAGCATATCGCCGACGCAAATGTTGCGCTGCAGAATATATTCGATCGCATTACCGAAGCCCTCGGTCTGCCGCGCAGTATTCAGGTGCGTGGAGTAGAAATCGACCATGACCATCTTCATGCGCTCTCGGGCGTCTCGTATGTTATGGCCATCGATATCTACGCCGTAAATCGATGAAAGTGCCTTGAGACTATTGAATTCGAACGGCTTAGTCTTTTTGTGACGACGAAATACGGTTCTCAGTTTTCTCTGCAAAATGGCAACAAGGAAGTTTCCGTTGCCGCAGCTGGGCTCAAAGAATCTGGCCTCGATACTCGAGGCACTATCAGCCACCAGATCAAGCATGGCCTCGACCTCACGCTCTGCAGTGAAGACCTCTGCGAGGTCTCGAACGCGGTCCCGTCCTCGGGTCTCGAGAACGGGCAGGTGGGCAAACTCGTCGTTCATTTATTTTCTTCTCGTCTTGTGCGCGGGCGTCTTACGAGAAGATTGGTCCTTCTCGATGATCCCGAAGAAACTTTTCACGTGGTTGGATGCCCGCCAAGGTGGCTGAGGTCGATCACTCGTTGGGCATAAGGGGTCTTGGAAAGGATGTTAAGGAACCGACGGTCTGCGGTGACGAGCTGGCGATCCATGCGCTCGGCAAGCGCAAGGTAGACGCAATCGTAGATCGGGTGATCGATCTCCAAGGCGAGTTCCAGGGCACGTCGCTCCAGAAGCTCGTCGGCGTCGATGATCGTCACCGGTGCCGTCTGCAGAAACAGGAAGAGATCGATCGCGCGCTCGTCCGGCGGGATTTGCTTCGCGGCGAGGGTTCGAAGGACGTTGCCGGCCTCGATCCGGAAGAGGGCGGGCGCGACCATGTCAGCCCCCTGGAGGAGTTCTGCCTTGTCGCTTCCCTCTTCGTCCACGATCCACTTGATTGCGACGGAGGTGTCGACAACGAAGCTCTCACCCGCTGTCATGACGCTTCGTCGCGATCACGATCCGCGCGGAGGATCTCCGTCGTGGTCGGAGCCCCTGGGGCCAGCTTCACGCGTCTGGCGCGCGCCTCGGCGAAGAAGTCGGCCCTGTGGCCGGGGCGGAGGGCTTCCTCGAGGATCCTGCGATGCTCCGCCTCTGCGGATCGCCCCGCTTTCGCCGCCCGCTCCTTCAGGGCCGCGGCGATCGCATCGTCGACATTTCGAACGGTGAGTTGTGCCATGACGCATCCTGATTGCGAAATGATGGCACTATGAAGGCAAGCCGCGGATCTGACAAGCTTCGTTATGACGGCCGGTTTGCCATCATTGGTTCGGACATGCGCCTTCAACCTTGATCCCGGTGCCCTCAAGAAGATGGTAGGGGGCATTCCGGACCACGGCTTCAATATCGACCTTTGGTCGATCATCCTTTGGTTCTCGCATCATGAGGAAGCCCATGATCGTCACCAGCAGACTGTTCCCGACGATGGTGCCGGTGAGAATGACTTCGGTGCTGAATATCTCGGTCATGCGATCTTGTTTTCCGTTTGGAGGGATGCCTGATGCTCGGCCGCCCTCAGCCAGCCGCGAGCGAGACGCGCTGTGTCCAGGCCCGCGCGATGAGGGGCAGGGCGTCGCTCAACAGTCTCGTAGAGCATATCAAGGGCGTAGCCCGAGAACACAGCGAACGAGACAGCGTCGAAATCCTCGATCAAAGGGATCTCCACGCGGCCGGGAGCTTGCAGCAAGCGCGAGAGCCAGCGCACCTCGAACTCAGGGGCATCGGAGGCAAGTCTGCGGCGCCCGACGACATCAAAAAAGACTTCCGCCACTTCCGCGGCAGGAGGTGCATCCTCGAGTTCTGAAAGAGGGATGCCGTGGACCTCGGCGCTTTGTGGGGACCAGTCGTCGAGATCCCATGCTGGATCCGGGCGGATGAGGGATGACCAAGTCTGCACATGACCGTTCTCAATCCAGCTGAGCCCGACCTCGATCGGCCAACTCTCCTGGGAGAGGCTGGACGCCTCGAAGTCGAGGATGGCGAAATTCTCTATGGCCGCATCCATGCTCTCACCCTTGGCGGGCCGTTGCAGGACAATGGCTGGATATCGTGGTGCCCGCCTGCTTCACCGCTCGACGAACGCGGGCGATATCTGCCAGGCGGGCATGGGCGGATTGCGCTTGAGACGGGCGATGGAAGGTTGAGCGGACATCGCGCCCTTCTGGCTTGATGGACCATCCGAGTGCTGTGAGCGCCTTTTCCGCGGCATCGCGGGCTTCATGCCGCCGGGGGCGATCCGTCACCCGTGGTTCAACATGGGCTATCTCGTTGTCCTCACAGCCATGGTGTCGCTGCACCTCCATGCTGAGGACCAGCCCCGGGAATTCTGCATCAAGCCAGCACACGACGGCGCGTGCATCATCATCAAGCCGCCGTGCGGCCTCGCGGGTCCGCTTCATCGCCAGCAGGTCCTCAGACGACCTCTGGACCGGCGATATCATAGCTGCTTCGCTGTCGCCCGGCATGATCGGATCTCCGGTTAGTTCACCTCTGTTCAGTCTTCTTCCAGTGGTGCGTGAAGGTCGATTTCAACGCCATCAACCAAGTCGGCGGCGCGCTGGACGATGTGCCCGCCGAAAGGCTGCAGGCGTTGCGGGTCGGACGGGGCTTCCTGCTCGAGAAAGACCAGGAAGGCCTGGGCCTCTGGATCTATTGCCGATGTCATCCTCCTGACCTCCTCCGGTTTCGAGGCCTCTGTCGGCGGACCTCATGATGGCGGGCGGCTTTCTGACCCCAGCTCAGATGATGGCCTCGATGCCTTTCCTATCGATGACATCGAGCAGCCTCGCCGAGGAACCGCCCGGGGATTTCTTGCCCTGTTCCCACTGAGCCACCGTCGTCGCGCCGACATTGAGAAATTGGGCAAAAACGGGCTGGCTCATACGGCTCTTGGCCCTGATCTTCTTGATCCTGGCTGGCGTGAAGGAGGGTTTCTCCGGAACGCAGATCCGATCCATGACGCGCATGGTGATGTCGTTCATGGCGCCGACCTCGTGTAGGTCCTTCGCCATGTCGTGGGCCATATCCAGAATGTCACTCATGCCACAAGATGCCCCTGCGCTCGCTTGATATAGATCATAAGCCTATCACGTAGTGATAGGGCGGGTCTATTACATAACGGCTTACCAGATCGGCGCAGACATCCGTTGCTGCCGAGCCAGCGGTTCTGCGTGTTATCCATGCGAGGAAGATCACGCCCCGCCGCGAGCTCCGCTCCCTGAAATCACTCTTTTTACTCTTTTTACTTGATATAAAGCGTTAAGAGGGATAAGAGTTTTTCATCTCAGGTCAGGAGCACATCATGAAAACACGCGCCATCGACATCGACATCGACGTCCACAAGGCCATAGAGGCGGCGAGGAAGGATTTCTCGGAGCCGGACAACTCAGTCCTTCGGCGGTTGCTCGGCATCGACGCTACGCCGCAGGCGCAGTTGCGGAGCGTCGGAAAAGGGCGTCCTTGGATCGGGAAGGGCCACTCCACCGGTCTCAACCTGCCGCATGGGACCCAGCTGCGCCTCCATTACAACACGACTAACCTCGATGGCATCGTCGATGACGGTCGTCTGGTTTTCGGAGGTCAGGCGTATGGAACGCCGTCAGCGGCCGCGAATGAACTGTGCCTGACGAAGAAGGGCACGAAGACCCAGCTGAACGGGAAGACCGTGATGCACGGCCGGCTTCCCGGAGAAACCGATTGGGTGCTGCTTGCTGACCTGCAGAAACGTATGCTGAAGGAGGCAAAGGCAGCCTGACCTGGCGAGGTCAGGATCTCTTGTTGCGGCGGGCGTCGATCTCTTGGCGGAGGCGCTCGATTTGGATGTTCTTGATCTCGAATGGCAACCACACCGACAAGATGAAGGCCACGAGGGACAGGTATCCGAAGATGTCATGGACGAAATACCACGCCTCGAGCCCTTTCGCCTCGATCACTTCGCTGGCGACGAGAAGAGCCAGCACGATCAAGTATAGGATGAAGAGGTAAGTCAGTCGCATCAGGCGCAGCTGAACGTCCTTCGCCTGCTCCCACGACGCGCGCCATGTGCCCGGGAGCAGCATGCCAGGATCGCCCACGATCGAGACGATTGCGAACAGCGAAGCGGCGAGAATGGAATAGACCACTCCGATATATTCGGCGGGCTTTTCCGAAACCCTTAGCGCCTCCCCAAGCCCCAGATACGCAGGGATCAATGGCAACCCAAAGGTCAGCAGCAGACCGACCGCCTTGTATGGGTTGAAACGACGCATCAGCGTTCAAAAATCCCGAGTTCGTCGAAGTGATCGAAGGCGTCCGATAGCGCGGTCCGAACCTGGACAGTATCGATCACGCGGCGGTTGCCGTCGACGCGGAAATCGTCGCGCACCCGAACTGAGTCCCGCGTGATCCTCACCCCTGACTTGGTCACAATGGCAAAGCCCTCGTCATGTCCTTCGTCCAGGACCTCCTCTGCCATTTCCAGCATGAGCTCCCGGACTTGAGGTTGATCCCACGCCCTGCCTGGACGGAGCGTGAGGCGCCCCATGATACGCTCTGCCGCTTCGAGTTCTTCGGGTGTCGCATCGTCTGACACCAAGCTCTTCAGCATCGAGAAAAGTCCGGCATTAGGGATCTGCCCTTGGTTCGAGAGATACTCGAGGGTTGACCGATAGCCTCCCACGTCGAGGTCGATCTCCTCGATGCCGTCCTGCATCATCGCCCGGTAACGCCGTTCATCCAGCGTGGCGGTGAGAAGATACGTCGCCTCGTCGGGGCAGAAGGCTTCCAGGAGCTTGTTGAGCAGAACGCTGATCGAGCTGTCGCGGACAGGGGAATTGTGGGTTGTGAAGACAACATCGTCACCTCGGCACACCAAGTATACCTGTGATTGGATGAATTGCTTCTCACGAGGCGCGGGTTCTTCTGCCACTCCGGCACGACGGATCGTCTGGATTACTGCCGCGCCAGCACCTTCCTCGAACGTCACGAGGTGCAGGTAGTCTCGCCCTTGACGATCCCGATCATGGGACGCGACAATGGCGTCAACGCCATTCTTGAAGGGGAACACCGGGTATGCTTCGGCCGGGTATTGATCGCGGCAGAGGTCGAGAGCGTTCTGCAGCGCAGCCCCCTCTCCAATCGATTGGCTGGCTCGGCGATAGTGCGCCGTTTTCTTGAAACTCAAACCGTCCCCCAGAAGATAATTTCCGGCACCGTAGCCAGAATGGCGCCTTGAGATAAAGAAAAAAGCCCTCTCCGAGGATGGGGCAGTTCAACAGGTCACCCGGGTTGCCGGCCTGGCCGGGATCTTGTTTATCCACGAAGGGCCGTCAGCTCTCCCAGCGCTGTCATGAGCTTCTCACCGGGATCCGGCAGTCTGCCGCCAGCGTCCATTATCGCATCACGGACGTAGTCAGGAAAATCGCATACCGTGCCAGCGGAGGATATATGGCAGTTCATCCCGAAAGACCGTTTCTCGGATACCTGCGACGACAGCCCGATGCCACAGCGTGGCAAAAATTCATTGCTCCGGATGGGTTCGGTCACGGGCGCGAACCGAAGACGGGCGACCTACTCAAGCTCAGGGTCGGCGGGCGTCCCATGCGCAGATCGCTGCGCGATCTGTCCCGGCGACAGGGCTACGGATCGAGCCGCGGGTCTCGATCCGCTATACGCCCTGCCGCCGCGCCTGTGAGCCTCTCTCCCGCCTTGACGGCGTCGAGACCGGCTCGGCCTGCGGCCGACGTCGCCGGGTCTGCGACCCGCCGACATCGTCAGCATCCGCCGGTCCCGTCGCCGTCAACCCATCACTGCCAATCGATTTGTGCTTCAGGGCCGCTCGAGGGCCCTTTCTCTACAGCGACGTCTCTTTCTCTGAGGATAGGCGCCCCCGCCGATGCCCCGTCCATCTTCAGCGCCAGCCCCGCAAAGTCCCAAAGCTTCGGATCGAGAAGATGCGACGGCCGCGCGTTCATCAGCGCGCGGAACATCACCTGGCGGCGCCCGGGGGAGTTCTTCTCCCACTGATCGAGGATCTGCTTGACCTGCTGGCGTTGCAGCCCGTCCTGGCTGCCGCAGAGATCGCAGGGGATGATGGGGTAATTCATGGCCTTGGCGAACTTTTCGCAATCGGCTTCGGCCACGTGGGCCAGAGGGCGGTAGAGAAATAGGTCGCCTTCCTCGTTCACCAGCTTTGGCGGCATGGTCGCAAGGCGCCCACCATGAAAGAGGTTCATGAAAAAGGTTTCGAGGATGTCGTCGCGGTGATGACCCAGCACGACGGCGTTGCAGCCTTCCTCGCGCGCAATGCGGTAGAGGTTGCCGCGCCGCAGCCGCGAGCAGAGTGCGCAGTAGGTCCGCCCCTGCGGGACCTTGTCTACGACGATGGAATAGGTGTCCTGGTACTCGATTCGGTGCGGCACGCCCATCCGTTCGAGGAACTTGGGCAGCACCGTCGCCGGGAAGCCGGGCTGCCCCTGGTCGAGGTTGCAGGCGAGAAGGTCTACCGGCAAAAGGCCACGCCACTTCAACTCGATAAGGATCGCCAAAAGCGTGTAACTGTCTTTTCCGCCAGACAAGCAAACAAGCCAGCGCGCACTGCTGCCTTCCACCATGCTGTATTGTTGAACTGCTTCGCGAACGTTGCGAACTATCCGCTTGCGCAGCTTTCGGAACTCCGTCGTCTGCGGAGCACCCTGGAAGATGGGATGTATGTCATCGAGATCATCGGTCATAACCAGCGGTATACGGCAGAGTCTCTTCCGGCGGAAACCCCTTCTCGCCGACAGATGCTGTCCGAGCAATAACACCGACTGTGAGGAGGTGACCGCCCTTCTGCGTGGATGATCGGGATTTGGAACCAGCGGGGGGTATTCGCAGCCCGAGGAGTTGTAAGTCGACCTCGACGTTCTCGTTGGCATGGCGCCGCGCCGGGAAGCGGAATAACGTGAACTTATGTTGAGATTCCTTGCGCATACGCTCGAGCAACTTGATCTGGCCCTTGAGCACGTTCTGAAGGGCGATGCCAACAGCGCGCGCTTTGCGGTGATGCTGACGGACAATGCCTTAGAACTCGTGCTGCATCAGCTTGCCAAGGATGAGCGACGTGAGAGATCTGCATCGTGGAAGCGCGATAAGGTCTATAAAGATGCCTCAGCTTTGGAGGCCGCCCTTGGACGGCATTTCGATGCCAAGCTGCGTTTTGCCAAACCCAGACTGCCCATCTCCGATGAGGAAGCCGGGACTATTTCAATCTGTCATGATCTGCGCAATGACGTCTATCACATTGGACTGCAGCATGAGGCTGTGCTGCCTGCCATTGCAGCACTGTATTTCGATTGCGCGGTCGGAGTTCTTGCGCGCTACAAGCCCAATTTCCTGAGTTATAGCCCGGACATGATGCTCCCCGAGCGCTCAAGAAAATACTTCGGACAACAACCGTACGGTTTCCGGGCGCGCGAAGACTTCCAAGAGGGATGCCGTGCTCTGGCAGCGCAGGCGGACTTTGACGCCGGGCCTTTCGTAGATGCGCTGGCGGATCATCTCGCCCAGCTCGTTGAAGAGCAGGACGGCGTCATCGATATTATAGCAACCGGCGGACCGCACCAGATGAGTCGGGATCAGGCCGTAATCGAAACCGAAGCCTGGCACATCATGTTTGATCCGAAAGCTGCCCGTGAGGCTAAGAAACGTCTCAATGGCAAGGCCGCCTTGCCGGGGAAATCTATCGCGGAAATCCAGAGCTGGCTGGTTGCAAACGGGGCCTTGCGTTACTCAAGGGATCCAGTGCCCGGCTGGCGGAAGCGGGAGGCATCCCTGAGACGGGAAAAGAATCCACACAAGGCTTTGAAGAAATACCGTGATTTCATCCTTCAGACTGCCGATATCCGGGAGCTCTTACTCGAGGCCTGCGGTCAGGTTGAGCAGTGGATTGACGGGCAAATCGAGCAAATGCGTTTGGAAAATAAGTGAGCAACTTAGACCATGGGAAATCCGCAGCACTATTCTATTGAACTGCCAAGCCGTTGCCTTGATCTCATCAATGGCCTCTGGTCAGCAGCTTCCAACCTGTATGGTGGCGCGCATCCCGATCTCGGCCCGCTAACATCGACCTTTTTGGTTTCCATGTCCATGCCAATCCTAAACATACCGTTGGAGCGCATCGAGCGTCAGATTGACAAGAACGACGGTGAAGCCTACGCCGATGACAGGCATCTAAACCCTGAAGCCGTCGAGGCGTTTATGAAGGTAATTCGTAAGGGCAAGCTTGGCGATGCCCCTTTCTACAAGGACGGGACTTGGCGCTTTCATCCTCTTCGCGATGGGCCATTTCCAAATATTTCTGATGGCCTGCCAGATAGCTTGGCTGAGGCGCTCGAAAGCGAAGATGCAATAAAGGCGGCGCGTGTTATGCCCGCATCGCAATGGGTCAGCCTCCTTCGCAATGCGATGGCTCATGGAGGTATCGCCTATCTTGACGAGAATGGCCGCAGCAGGCACGGCACACCAGTGAAGATGTTTGCTTTCGTCAGCGGCAAATACGGCAAACCGAAGTGCGAGTTTGCGGACGCGGCTTGCAGGTTTGGCATGGGTAAGCTGGACGGCCTTAACTTCCTGCGTATCAGCGAGGACGACTACAGGAGTTTCCTGGGAGATTGGGTGGCCTGGCTTGTGGCCTCGAAGATTGCAAAACAGGCGGCCGCCTGACCACGAGCTCGCAGGTTATTAGGGCTTGAGTGTTCTACGTTTAGCTCCGCCCCGGGGCACTGCTCGAACTTTGACTCTCTGGCAAGACTCGTATGGAGTAGAGTCTTGCGTGGCGACACATTGGGGTCACCCTGCGAACCCTTACGATTAAAGTTGGGCGGCGATCCGGTTGTCTCGCTGGCCATTGTCTGACTTGGCGCGCGTGAGTGTAAGCCAGTCTCCGAAGCCAACCTCGCGTCGCTCGGCCGCTGGCGGACGGCGCACTGCGACGTCAAGTGCCCGCCGGTCGCCAAGGAAAATCACCTGTTCCTGGGCGCGCGTCAAAGCTGTGTAAATCATTGAGCGGTCGAGAATTCGACTCGCGAACACTGGCACGATCACCCGCTGCCATTGTGAGCCTTGGGCCTTATGGACGGACACCGCATAGGCGAGCTGAAGGAAAGAGCCATCTATCGGCGCGAGTTCATGCACGTTTCCGTCGAGATTTGCCGTGATGCTGTCGGACCTGACGCGTAGAATTCGACCCATAGAACCGTTCGTCAGTCCGCGATCAGCATCGTTTCTTGTCCAAATAACTGGTTCGCCCTCGGCCACGTGGGCCGTCCTTGGCCATGCGACCGGTCGACGTTGCATCGCAAGACGGTGGAAATAGCCGTTTATTGCCGCGATGTCGCGGTTCGTCGGCGCGATAATCTGGACATCGTCACGCCCCATCCCGGATTCGGCAAGAACTCGGCCAATAGCGTGGATCGCGGCGGTCAGCTTGTTCTTTTCACAAGGCGTAAAGGTGACGCCGCTTTGCGCTCCCTCGAAGGTGGAGAGAGTTTTCAGTGTGCCATTGCGTACGCCTTCGGCGAGCGCCGGGATGCCGGTGGTCTCGTCTTGGCGGTGCACGCGATCAAGGATCACACGGGCTACTTCATGGTCGGTTGCGAGTTGATGGAACACGATGCCTGGGGTGACAGGGGGCAGCTGCGCGGGGTCGCCGCACAGGAGGAGCGAAGCGTCTCCGATACGCCGTAGGATGCGCCAGAGTTCCACGAGACCCAGCATCGACGCCTCGTCTGCTATCAGTGCCGTGTTCGCGCTGAGTGGGCGGTCAGCCTCAAGCAGGAATCGCGTGACCGTGATCGCTCTCCGGGATGTCGCCTCAGCAGCACGCTTAGCGGCACGTCCAGATAGGGTCACAATGAGGGGCCTGCGCCCAACTGCCTCCATAGTTTCGCAGACTCCACGCAACACGGTCGTCTTGCCGGATCCGGCGTAGCCCGCCAGAACCATAAGCCGGTGTCGGTGGGACATCCGAACTGCCTCGCGCTGCGCTTTTGTCAATGGGAACGGCTGGCCCGCTTCATAGGCTGCAAGCAAGGTGTTTAACGTGGCGGACGGCGTGACACCCAAAACCGGCCGAGCCGATGAGAGGCGCGTGAGCTTGAGGGCGCATTCGGCTTCCATATGTGCCGTCCCTGGGGGTTGAAGCGTGTCAGCAAACCGAGCAGCCCCGCCTGAAGCCACGGCCGCCTGGGCCGCTCCGGCCGCGGCTGGGCGACCCAACAGGTGCGCTGCGGCGCAGAGAACTCGTTGCACGGTCAAGCGTGTTGAGCCCACACCAAGACACGCATCGCCTGTTAGCACAGCCTCTACGGCTGCCGCGTCTCGGCGCGTGTCACTGTCATCTATTCCGAGCGAACGCGCTATCGCGTCGACGGCCTTCCAACTGGTCACCGACAGCAGGAGGTAGGGATTCTGACGCACCGCTTCGATTCCCTGCGGTCCCCACGCCCGGGCGAGCCGGATTGCATTGGCGGTGGGTATTTGGGCGCCAATATCGTCAAGCCAAGAAAGGAGAGCAACTTCAGATTGTCGCGCTTCCATTGCCGCTGCCGCTTCTATGGCAGGTTCTTCGCCGACGATCTCTATTACGCGCTTGTCGAGTGCGAGGATTGCTGCCTGTAGGTCGTCCCCTAAAGCTTCGGCGAGAGCAGCGGCACGCCGGGGCCCGATGCCCCGGAAGGTCCGGTCGCTTGCTATATACGTTGCGAGCAGGCTGGTCTCGCTGGGCAGGCCCGTCGCAACCAAGTCAACTTGCTTCATGAGCGACCCTTTGGAGAAACTCTGGCGCCCATGGCGATCAGCTCGGCAACCTCGTCGCCACGCATCAATTGCGCTCGCAGTTTTGCGTTCTCTGCGCGCAGCTCGGCCAAGCGACGCTCGGCTTTCGACAGCCGAAGTTGCGCTTCACGCAGCCGCGAAGCTGGAACCATTTCCGTCGGATCAGGTGACGACGGCGTTATGTCCTCTTCGAGTGCCACTGTGCCGGCGCTCCCCATCGCCACTCCATGCTTTTCGGCATAGGAAGAGAGGACGGCCCGCACGTCCTTTCGAGCCATCTCAGTGTAGTGGAGGCCTGCAAGATCCGCGATCTCGCGCAGAACCAGGGCGCCCTCGAGCACGGGAAGTGGGTCTCCAGCGGAACGACGCTCGGCGATAAGCGCGGAGACGCGCTCAGCCGGCGTTAATTTGCCGTCGCCCCAGGTAGCATCGAGGCGTGCTGCAAGAGCTTTTAGACCCGGGTTGGTTTGCCAAGCGGACCGCGAAAAGTCGAGACGCTCCGCCACAAGACTCCTATTGAGAGCGCCTGCACGCACAAATTCATCCGTGCGGCCAGATTCCTCGATTTCGGCGGCCCAGTTCTCAGCTCTGCGTGCAGTTTCACGACCCTTTTCGATGTTCGATGTCATTTCAAATCTTCTTTGGGGGTTTTAGGGGGCGGTTGATTTCGCCGAGCTCGATGTTCTCGCGTCGACACCGTTGCGTCAGGAACGCGAGTTCAAGATTCCTCTGCTGAAGTTCCGCCTCAAGCTCCGTGATGCGACGCTGATTTTTTTCCACCAACTCCATGAGATCGCTCTCCGAGCGTGGGAGGCCAACTCGAGCCCTTCGCTCGGCGTGGACTGCGCGCCGAATTCGGACAGTTTCCAGTTTTTCGTCATAGGCCGCCTTGATCCGCTTTTGATTCTGCAAGGCGCGTTTCTGGAAGGGCAGGCCAGCTTCCTTCACCCTATCGGTGATGGCGTCCCATGTCGGCTTCTTGCGGAAAGACTTGATGATGCCGATAACCGTATCGATGTCATCCTTCTGAATCGTGCGGCGCTCAGCCATTTTTAATTGGCCCTTTCAACTCTGGGATCTCACCTTGCTCTGTAGCGAAAAGCCTGATGCGATCAGTGAAGCCCGCCTTGATAGCGCCACGCTTATTCTTTCTGGCGATTATCGTGCCATCCTCGATATGTGGGTCGTTCAGGGCCATCAGCATGTCCTCTGCGCCGGCAATCTGGGCCTCGAGGTGCGGCAGGACTTTGTCGTTCTTGATGCGTTTCCCGCCTCCCTCGACGTGGCTGCGGAGCAGATCACGCTGATTCTTGAGCTTGCGAATCTTGTCCTCAAAGAGCGTCTTTGCCTTAGCCGCGCCCTTGCAGACAACGAGGCGGGCACAGCTAAGGCAGTTCATCGCGTGCGGACACGGCTCGGATTTAAGGTCCCCGACGCAGAACCCAAACTGCGTAATTGAGATCATCAGGCGGCGGTTCAAATCGCGCACAGACGCTTCCAAGTCCGATAGAATCTCGATGGAAGGTAGGGCTATGTTGCCTTGAAAAGCTTGGCCGACCTGTCGTGTCAGCAAATCGTCCACTTGCGCCTCGTCGTAGTCGGAGACGTGGTAGCCGTGCGCTCGAAGACGCTCGGCGTCGGTCCTGTGATCATAGACGGAGTTCTGAGCTATGCTGCGTCGTCCACTCCACATGGCGATTATCGGCTCGGGTATACCAGCACGCTGCGCCATGGTGTTCAGGAAATGCCGCAGGTCGTGAGTTTGAATCGATGGACAGCTGCCATCTGGAAGGCAGATATCAAGACGTTCAAATAGCGTTTCTTGAGAGGAATTTTTCACAAGCAGCTTATGAATATTTTTGTCTGTTGGTGTAACTAAAAATAGCTTGTTTCGATAATTGAACCTCGGATCAATTTGCCCCTCGAATATTATCAGCAGTGCGCGGTCAGCCTCAAGCTTGTAAGTTTCACTATTTACTGCATATGGCCAATCTGCGCCGAACGTATTTTTCCACTTTTCTTGAAAGAGATGCCACCACTCTGCCTCCAATGTTCGGAAGCAATAGTGATTCTCGCGTTTGCTTTCACCTCCGCGCCCACTCTGCCGACGAGTCGCCATTGTAAGTGGAAAGTTGGTCCACCATTGTTTGTGTGTGCTGATGTGCTTGTCGTCGGGTAGGCCGAAGAGGTCTTTCAACTCCTCCGAGGAAATAATACCCGTATCACGGCAAATGCGAAGGTGCGCAACTTCTTCTGCAATTGGCATCGACCCGGGGTTATCCATGATCCAGCGCGCAATCTCTCGAGCCTCTTTGCCGTACTCGTATAAAATGTCAATGCAATCCCGCGCGACCTCCTGCATAGCCAACGGAATGGGCTTAACGATTGGTCGCCCCCCCTTGACAGGATGCCACACGAGCCCGAGTTTGAAGTCGAGATCTTGGGCGCTGTCTTCAGGAATGCTATCTCCAAGTTGTTCAAGAGGATTCGTTAAAACAACGATATCGGCTGCTGTGCGCCACAACTCTGAGATCCGGGATGGTGCGCAAACGAGCAGCGAGGCGAGCATCGTGTAATAACGGAGGTAGTCGAAATCGTTGCGCTTCGCGTCCGGGCTCTCGTTTGATCTGAGCCTCTGGTAGGCGCAGCCAAGCGCGACGATTTCATTCCAGGATGACGCCTGAACATTGCTTGGCCCATTTTTTTTCTTGCGACTTCCCTTGACATTTATACTGGAAAACTGCGGGGCCACGCCGCGTGCGACCAGACGGGCAATAATCCCCTTAGCAGTGTAAATTGCGCCGGTGTTGGCGTCCTCCATGAGCCCGGTCAGATAACTTTCGACCACGACTGGGGAGGCCTCTGTGATGTCCGCCGCTGACCCCTCGGCGATTAGATAGTCGATGAGGCGACGCGCACCTTTAATTAAATCTACAAGAGTGCCGGATTTCCATTTCTCTCCGATCTCATGCTTCTCTTCGAGAAGCCACACGATCAGCATGCATAGTAAATCTGCCCAGGCGTCCTCGTAGCGCTCTTTGGAGCCAAGAGGCGCAATAGTGGCGATCGGCTTCGTATCCGCTGGGCTGGTCCGTTCCGTCAGATCCGTGAAATTCCACTGAAGTTCGTACCAAGCGATTTTCGCGTTCGTGAGGATCGACGAGGCCTTGGCCTCCTCGATCCTTGCTGCCAACGTGGCTTGGGCGCTGTAGATCTCTGTCGATGTCGCAAGCTGGATTGGGCGGGTCAACAGACCTCTCCTTGCGCAACTGCGTTACGCTCCGCCTCGACCTCCTGTCGTCGCCTCTCGGCGCCGATGAGCAGGGCTTCGTATCGATCGAATTGCGCACGGATGTCCGGGTCGAAACGGGTGTTCCAGCTACCGTCCTCATTTTGCATATAGATTTGTCTTTCTTGGAGGACGTCCCATAGGGGCTGCAGGTCGGCATCCTCGTAGAGCTGGAATTTGGGGCAACTAAGGCAGGGCCACGGCTCGCCAGTTGTGGCGTCGCCCGCAAACATACAGTTTCCGCACGCCCCGCCTCCAATCAAGGCAACTTTTGCTTCCGTCGTCGCCTCGAGCGAGATGATTGGCGTGAGGTCTTTTTCAATTTCCGCATGAGAGACGACGGGATTCGTGAATACTGAACCTACGTCGTCCATCATATGTAAGAACTTAGAATTGCGCATCTGCATGGCCATGCGTGCGAGATCGACATAGGCTGCGCAGCTTTCGGAGCTCTTGTGGCCAAGACGCAAGGCGATCTGAGGGGCCGAGTAACCTTTTAGAGCGAGGCGTGTTCCAACCGTATGGCGCTCCCGGTATGGGTTGAAGGTCATGGGTTCGGGCTTGCCGCTGCGGTGCGTCAGAAGACCGAGAGACGTCATGGTGTTTGTAAAGCGTGCTGCCACGCGGGCACTCATCGGGTGCCCCTCATACCCAGGCTCCCGATTGGGTTTCGGCTGTTTTGACCCTCGCCAGACGCCCGGAAGACCCTCCGGCGTGAAGAGGGGCAGCCTCTCTTGTTCGCTCAGTGGGATGCCATCAAGGCGCAAATCAAGGTAGGCTTCCAACGCTGGCAGCAGTGCGCCGCCGAGTGGCCACCACGGTGCCTGCGCAGCCGAAAGGTCATTCTTGGCGAATGGCCATCGAATCTCGGCTTTCGCATGGCCTGTATGGCGACACCGTACATCCGCTATCTTCATGTTCGCGACTTGCTCGGGGCGTATGCCGTAGAAACGAAAGAGTTGAACCAGAACGTATTTTTCTACGTGCCATGCTCCACTCGTGTAGGCTTGCTCGATAGCACGATCTTGATCCAGCACCTCGCGCTCGAGCCATGGCCCCTTTTTCGGGTCGAGCGATAAGATGTGCTGGACCTCCTTTTGCGGCCTCTTCAGCGTCCTCATCACCTTGTTCGTCACGTTTGGGAAGGCTTTCGGATCGCGGGCACGGACAGCGATGATGAGCGACTTTAGTGTGTACGGATAGCCGCGTCCTGACGCTTCGTCGCGCCATTCCGATATCATTGCGCTGCTTAGAGCATTCACCTTCACGCCTGTCCCGCGGAAAGAAAAATGAATGCAGTCTTTGAGTGCTATAAAAAAGGCTTGAAAGGACGAATCTGCATGCTGACGAGTCTGCATCACGGTCGCGAACTGATGCTTGATTTCTTTCAGAAAGCCTTCTGTAACCGCGTCGGCAAGAAGTCCATAATCGATCTGCCGTCCGCGCAACTCCCAAATGTCCGATTCAACTTGATTAACGTATCCTGATTGTGATTGCACAGTTGTCGGACGGGCGACGATCTCAAAGAAACTCTTCTTATTCGCGACCATTTACATCTCTTCGCAAAATCGTGCGTCTGTGAGCATATCCGCGTAAATCGCAGCATGGTCTTCGTTGGCAGTGTAGTAGGATGGCATGTTGCTGGTCGTGGACCAACGAAAGAATTCGCGCATGCCCTTCTCGATGGCATCCGCGGGTTCATTTCTTTGACGTTGGCGGCGGACATATCTCATAGCTGATAGGTGACGGAGCGCATGTGAAGTGAGTTCGCCCTTAGCGATTCCGCAGCTCAAGCAAAGCTTCTGACTGGCGGCATTGAATCCGGAGAGGCTAAGGGGGGATCCAAATAGGTCAGGGCGTCGCATCGTTGTAGTTACGAAGACGAATGTATGGTCCATGTTACTCTCGACGCCGATCTCCTCGGCGAGGTCGTAGATATCGTCCCAAGCCTCTCGCCATGCCTCATCAAGCTGACGAAAGACCTCGTTCGGAACTGTAACTACGCCGGAGCCGGTCTTTGCCTCTGGCTTGCGCTTTCTGGGGTCTTCAGGATCGTTACGGCGGGCGGCGACACTAATCTCCGGAGGATAGTTTGTGCCACGGCCAGGCTTGATGTCCTCCCATTTTAGCGCAAGCACCTCTGAGCGCCTCAAGCCACCATAGAATTGCAGAGCGAACATTGTGGAGTTCCGGAGCGCTGTTAGGCCATCTTTCCAAATGGCCCTCGGATCATAGGTTCCCATGTGCTCTTCAAGCCTGCTGAGTGCGTATCCCGAAAAAGCATTGCGCTTGGTCCGCCCTGGCTTCGTCGGTTTCGTAATGCACTGCCTGATTGACTCGAAAGCTTGACGACGCAACCGGATGTCGCTGTCGGGCACAACGTATCGACTCAGAACGCCATCGCCTGTTCTCATCAACCACTCAAGATAGTCGATGACATAAGTGGCCCGGAGGTGGTGCGTCGTGGCTGCGGCGGGTTTGAGTTTGGAAAGGGCGAGCTCCAGATTTATGAAGTCAATTCCTTTTTTCTTCTCTTCCACAAGGTCGCTCAGAACTGCATGAGTGTGCCGGATCAGCAGGTCGATCGCGCGGAGTTCTGGCTCGGTTAGGCCTGTTTCGTAGCTGAGGCGGTGCTCAGGCCGTTGGATGTCGCCCACGATTGCTGCCAACCGTAAAATAGCCAGCGACTGAAACCGCGCATCGCGAGTGTTCACTGGTTCCTCGTGATGGGCGGCCAAGTATGCTGTCCCGAAAAGGTCTGCCTTGTAATCAGGGGTAATTGGTATTTTGACCGTATTCCCTCCCGACTGAATTTTCCTGAGTTGGAGAGGTTCCAGAGAGGGCGTCCCGTTCGGCGTCACTTGTGCATCATTGTCCATGACTGCCAATAATAAGTTTCAAACACGACGATGTCGAGAACTTTCATTCGGCATAAAATGTCGCTATGGGATTATTTTATATTTTAATAATAATGACTTATCTTATTTTTCCGTGCGCAACAGTCTGAGAGTGCACATAACTGTCCTTGCCGCCCGACAGGCAGACCAGCCACCGCTCGCCCTTGCGCGCCATGCCGTATTGCTCGACCGCCTCGCGGGTCTGGCGCACGATGCGCTTGCGCAGCTTGCGGAACTCGGTGCTGTCGGGGGCACCGTGGAACAGCGGGTGAATGTCGTTATGGTCGAGCATGGGCGCCGATTATCCCATTTCTGTCCGCCCGCCCAGAGGAGATCGCCATGCAGCTTCGTGCCGCCCCGCCGCGTCCCGTCGATCCGTATCCGGCCGATTGGCACCGCGTCAGCGATTTCGAGTACCTGTCGCCGCTGAGCCTGATCCGGCCCGTCGCGAACCTGATCGACCGGCTGGGCGAGGATGGCGACTACGTGCTGCAGCATGATTTCGACTGCGCCGTCCGCGTGGATGGCCGGCGCCACGTGATGACCGCGCCGCACGGGCTGGTGACCGACCTGACATCGGTGCCGCCGGGGTTGCGTTGGCTGGTGGGCCGAGTGGGGCCGTGGCTGGAGGCGGCGATCATCCACGACTACCTTTATGTCGCCTGGTCCTTCTTGCCGGGACGCGTGCCGCAAGAGCGCGACAGGCTGTTCGCGGACGAGGTCATGCGCCTGGCGATGGAGGCGGCGCGGGTGCGCGCCTGGCGGCGCTGGGCGATCTACCTGGGGCTCAGGGCGTTCGGCGCGCGCGCCTATGCCCGGGCGGATCCGGACCGGGCCTTCGCCGACCTTGGCGATCACGCGTTGCGGACGCCGCTGGTCGTGCCGGACCGCTGAGCCCTTCTAGGGCACGTTGTCGATGCCTGAGCCGCCAAACGGGTGGCACCGGGCGATGCGCCGCAGCGCCAGCCAGCCGCCGCGAAGGCCGCCGTGCTTTTCCAGCGCCTCGAGCGCGTAGGCCGAGCAGGTCGGGTGATAGCGGCAGTTGAAGCCGACCCAGGACGAGAATGTCGCGCGATAGGCCAGCACCGGCCAGGAGAGCACGCGCGCCAGCGGGGTCATCGGTGCAGCTTGTCCATCGCGCGGGCGAGGTCGCTGCGCATCCGGTCGAAATCGGCCCCGGCGGTGACGTCGCGCCGACCGATCAGGACGTAATCCCAGCCCGGCCGGCCGTGGTCCGGCAGGGTGAGGCGCGCGATCTCGCGCAGGCGCCGCTTGGCCCGGTTGCGGGCCACGGCGTTGCCGACCTTCTTGGAGCAGGTGAACCCGACGCGAATCGCCGCGTCGCCGTCATCGCGCCGCCGGGCTTGGAGCATGAAGGCCGGGAGCCGCACCACCTGCGCCCGCGCGGCGCGCAGGAAATCGGCGCGGGTCTTCAGGCGGGTGATCTCGGGTGTGTCCAAAGCATCCAACCCGCCTGCGGAGGGATCCGAGGCGGGCGGAAAGGCTGTCACGGCGAAAGAGCTCAGGCGCTGAGCGACTTGCGGCCCTTGGCGCGGCGCGCGTTCAGGATCTTGCGGCCGGCCTTGGTGGCCATGCGCGCACGGAAACCGTGGCGGTGCTTGCGAACCAGGTTCGAAGGCTGGAAGGTGCGTTTCATCGCGTCTCTCCATCAGGTGCGGTGCGGCAGGATTCTGCGCGCGAACATCTCGAAGCCCGCCGTTTAAGCGCCGTCCCACCGCCTGTCAACCGGCGGGCATGTTACAATCCGCCACTCCAATGTTTCAGAACGCGGTCCCGCCCGAGGCTTTCGGACACGGGTGTGTCAATCCGGCGTGACGGGGCTGGCGCGGAGCCATGACCGCCGCAGATAAGGGACGCGAGCGCCCCAGCCCGAGAGGACAGACCATGGCCAGCCAGACCGAAGACGACAGCCGATCGAAATGGGTGCGGCGCCTTCCGATCATCGCGATCGCGGTCGTGGCCCTGGTTGGCGCCTTCACCCTGCGCGACTACCTGAGCTTCGAGACGCTGTCCGAGAATCGCGAGGCGCTGATCGCTTTCCGCGACGCGAATTACCTGGCGACCGTGCTGGTTTTCATCGCGGCCTACGTGGCCATTGTCGCCTTCTCGCTGCCCGGGGCGACCATCGCGACGCTGACGGGCGGGTTCCTGTTCTCGACCTTCCCCGGCGCGCTGTTCAATGTCACAGGCGCCACGCTGGGCGCGATCTGCATCTTCCTGGCGGCGCGCTGGGGGCTGGGCGACCGGCTGGCGGCGCGGATGGATGCCTCGGACGGGATGGTGTCGCGCATCAAGCAGGGCATCGACGAGAACGAGTGGTCGATCCTGTTCCTGATCCGGCTGGTCCCGGCCGTCCCGTTCTTCGTGGCGAACCTCGTGCCCGCCTTCGTGGGGGTCGCGCTGTGGAAATTCGCGGTGACGACCTTCTTCGGCATCATCCCGGGGGCGGTGGTCTACACCTCGGTCGGCGCGGGCCTGGGCGAGGTTTTCGCCCGGGGCGAGACGCCGAACCTTGGCATCATCTTCGAGCCGCATATCCTGCTGCCGATCCTGGGCCTGTGCCTTCTGGCCGCGCTGCCCATCATTCTGAAAGCCGTGCGCGGCAAGAAAGGAATTTGAGCGATGGAAAAGATCACGTGCGACATCTGCGTCATCGGCGCCGGCTCGGGCGGGCTGTCGGTGGCGGCGGGGGCCAGCCAGATGGGCGCTGACGTCGTCCTGATCGAGGGCCACAAGATGGGCGGCGACTGCCTGAACTACGGCTGCGTGCCGTCGAAATCGCTGCTGGCCGCGGCCAAGCAGGCCCATGCCATGGGGCAGGGCGCGGGCCTTGGTGTCGCGCCGGTGACGCCGCAGGTGGATTACGCGGCGGCCAAGGACCATGTGGCCAGCGTGATCGACACCATCGCGCCCGTCGACAGCCAGGAGCGGTTCGAGGGCTTCGGCGTGCGGGTCATCCGTGACTGGGCAAGCTTCAAGGACAAGCGCACGGTTGTGGCGGGCGAGCGCGAGATCACCGCGCGCCGCTTCGTCATCGCTACGGGGTCGGGGCCGTTCGTGCCGCCCATCGACGGGATCGAGGACGTGCCGTATTTCACGAACGAGACGATCTTCGACCTGCGGGAACGGCCCGACCACCTGCTGATCATAGGCGGCGGCCCCATCGGCATGGAGATGGCGCAGGCGCACGCACGCCTCGGCAGCAAGGTCACGGTGATCGAGGGGGCCAAGGCGCTGGGCAACGACGACCGCGAACTGGCCGAGGTTGTCATCGGACAGCTGCAATCCGAAGGCGTCCAGATCGTCGAGGGCCAGCAGGCCAAGCGCATCACCGGCGGCGACGGCAGCGTGACCGTCGAGACCGAGGGCGGCAGTCACACCGGAAGCCACCTGCTGGTCGCGGTGGGGCGCAAGGTCAATCTCGACCGGCTGAACCTGGACGCGGCGGGCGTGAAACACGACCGCGCCGTGGTGGTGGGCGACGACCTGCGGTCGAAGACCAACAAGCGGGTCTATGTCGTCGGCGACGCCGCGGGCCGGATGCAGTTCACCCATGTCGCGGGCTACCACGCGGGCATCGTCGTGCGCTCGGCCGTGCTGGGCATGAGCTGGGCCAAGGCCCGGCAGGACCATATCCCGTGGGTCACCTACACCGCGCCCGAGCTGGCGCATGTGGGCCTGACCGAGGCGCAGGCGCGCGAGAAATTCGGTGGCAGCCTGCAGGTCGTGCGCTTCAACTACGACGAGATCGACCGCGCCGTGGCCGAAGGCAAGACGAAGGGGTTCGTCAAGGTGCTGGTGGCCCATGGCAAGCCCAAGGGCGCCAGCATCGTGGGAGACCAGGCGGGCGAGCTGATCGCCATGTGGGCCATGGCCATCGCCAACGGCCAGAAGATGAGCGCCATCGCCAACACCGTTCTGCCGTATCCCACGCTGAACGAGATCAACAAGCGGGTCGCCGGAACCTATTTCTCGCCCAAACTGTTTGATAGTGCATCGGTCAAAACCGCCGTAGGATTGATCCAGAAGTACCTGCCCTGACGCCCCGAGGACGCGCCAAGAATGATGAGCACCCTTTCAGGACGGTTCCTGATCCTGACCGTGGTGTTCGTGATGCTGGCCGAGGTCTTCATCTTCGTGCCCTCGGTGGCGCGGTTCCGGGCCGATTACCTGGATGCCCGGCTGGAACGCGCGCAGATCGCCTCGCTCGCCCTGCTGGCCGACGACATGATCGACCCCGCGCTCGAGGCCGAGCTGTTGCAGAACGCGGGCGTCTTCAACGTGGTGCTGCGGCGCGACCAGATCCGGCAGCTGATGCTCAGCTCGGACATTCCCAGCCCCATCGTCGCCACCTACGACCTGCGCGATCCCGGTCCCTGGACGCTGATCCGCGATGCCATGATGACGCTGGTTCGCCCGGGCGACAGCATCGTGCGGGTGATCGGCGACCCGGTCCGTGAAGGGGGCGAGCTGATCGAGGTCACGATGGCCACTGCGCCGCTGAGACAGGCGATGATCGAGTACGGGCTGCGGGTGCTGGTGCTGTCGGCGGTGATCTCGATCGTGACCGCGCTGCTGCTGTTCCTCGCCGTGCGCCGGTTCCTGGTGGTGCCGATCCAGGGCGTGGTGGCGGCCATGCAGAGCTATAGCCAGGCCCCCGAGGATGCCCGCCGGATCATCGAACCCTCCGCCGGCGTGCGCGAGCTGCGCGCCGCTGAGGAGGCGCTGCAATCGTTACAGACCCAGCTGACCGGCGCCCTGCGGCAGAAGGAACGGCTGGCGCAGCTGGGCAGCGGTGTCGCCAAGGTGAGCCACGACCTGCGCAACGTGCTGACCACGTCCCAGCTGTTCGCCGACCGGATCGAGATGTCCAAGGACCCCACCGTCGCGCGGATGGTGCCGAAGCTGCTGAACTCGATCCGCCGGGCGGTGTCGATCTGCGAGGGTGTGCTGGCCTTCGGCCGCGCCGACGAGCCGCCCCCGGCGCTGAGCCTCGTGCCGCTGTCGGGCGTGGTCGCAGATGTCATCGACGGCGAACGGCTGGCGGCGGGCGACGCCGCCATCTCGTTCGCCGAGGACGTGTCACCGGCCATGGTGGTGCGGGCCGATCCCGAACAGCTGTTCCGCGTCATCGCGAACCTGGTCCGCAACGCCCGCCAGGCCCTGCAGGCCAGCGGCAAGGGCGGCGAGATCTGCGTTGCCGGCCGGGACGAGGACGCGGCCTGGGTCATCCACGTGCGCGACACGGGGCCGGGCCTGCCCGCCCGCGCGCAGGAGAACCTGTTCCGCCCCTTCCAGGGCGGCGTGACCAAGGGCGGATCCGGGCTGGGCCTGGTGATCGCCGCCGAACTGGTGCGTGGGCATGGCGGCACGCTGGGCCTGCTCGACACCGGCCCCGAGGGCACGACATTCGAGATCCGGCTGCCCAAGCAACTGGTCATCTCCGAGGGGGGCCTGGGATAGCCGCGTGGCCAGGGCGCGGCCATTGACCGGCCCGCCGAAATCTCTCAAAACCGGGCGACGCCGTTTTTCCGGGATTTCGCGATGTATGACTTTGCCGTCATGTGGGACTGGCTGGCCTTTGCCGTGCGCTGGCTGCACGTCATCACGGCCATCGCCTGGATCGGCTCGTCCTTCTACTTCATCGCGCTGGACCTGGGCCTGCGCAAGGCGCCCGACCTGCCGCCCGGCGCCCATGGCGAGGAATGGCAGGTGCATGGCGGCGGCTTCTACCACATCCGCAAGTACCTGGTCGCGCCCGAGGCGATGCCCGAGCACCTGACCTGGTTCAAATGGGAAAGCTACTCGACCTGGCTGTCGGGCGCCGCGCTGCTGGCCGTGCTCTACTGGGCCGGTGCCGAGCTTTACATGATCGATCCCGGCAAGGCGGACCTCGCGACCTGGCAGGCCATCGCGCTGTCGGTCGCGTTCATCGCGGTGGGCTGGATCGGTTACGACGCGCTCTGCCGCTCGCCGCTGAAATCGCGGCCCACGCTGGTGATGCTGGTGCTCTTCGCCGGGATCGTGGTGGCGTCGTGGCTGCTGAACCAGGTGTTCACCGGGCGCGCCGCGCTGCTGCACCTGGGCGCCATGACCGCGACGATCATGACGGCCAATGTCGCCATGGTCATCATGCCGAACCAGCGGATCGTGGTCGCCGACCTCAAGGCCGGGCGCACGCCGGACCCGAAATACGGGCAGATCGCCAAGCTGCGCTCGACCCACAACAACTACCTGACGCTGCCGGTCATCTTCCTGATGCTGTCGAACCACTATCCGCTGGCCTTCGCGACCGAGAACGCGTGGATCATCGCGGCGCTGGTGTTCCTGATCGGGGTGTCGATCCGGCACTATTTTAATTCGCGCCACGCGGGGACCGGCAACCCGACCTGGACCTGGGCGGTCACGGTCGTGCTGTTCATCATCCTGGCCTGGCTTTCGACCGCGCCGCTATACCGGGACGACGCGCCCGAAGACCAGGCGATGACCGCCATGGCCCGCCAATTCGCCGCGGCCGACGGGTTTGGCACCGTGCACCAGACCGTGGTCGGCCGCTGCTCCATGTGCCACGCGCGCGAGCCTGTCTGGCCAGGCATCCGCTGGGCCCCCAAGGGCGTCGTGCTGGAGACCGAGGCCGACGTCGCGGGCGAGGCGCGGCGCATCTTCCTGCAATCGGGCGTCACCCACGCGATGCCGCCCGGAAACATCACCAACCTGGACGAGGACGGGCGCCGCGCCATCCGCGACTGGTATCGCGGCGCGACCGGAGGCGCGTGAGACAATGAGCGACGGAATCAAACGCAAGTACTTCACGCCCGCGGGCGGCCACCTGGGCCAGGAGAAGAAGGTCATCGACCGGTCGGTGTTCACCACCGCCTATGCCGTCATCCCCCACGGCGTCCTGCAGGACATCACCACGTCGCGGCTGCCGTTCTGGCGCGATACGCAGCTCTGGGTGATCGCGCGCCCGATGACCGGCTTTTCCGAGACGTTCTCGCATTACCTCATGCGGGTCTCGCCGGGCGGAGGCTCCGATCGCCCCGAGGACGAGCCGCAGGCCGAGGCGGTGCTGTTCTTCACCTCGGGCACCGGGCGGCTGACCGTCGAGGGGCAAAGCCACACCATGCGCGAAGGCTCGTATGTCTACATCGCGCCGGGGACCAGGTGGTCGCTTTTCGCGGGCGATCGCGAGGCGCTGCGCTTTCACTGGATCCGCAAGCTCTACCAGCCGGTCGAGGGGCTCGATCAGCCGGAAAGCTTCGTCACCCACGAGGATCGCGTGAAGCCGCTGGCCATGCCCAAGACCGACGGGCACTGGAGCACGACGCGCTTTGCCGACCCAGATGACCTGCGCCACGACATGCACGTGAACATCGTCAGCTTCGACCCGGGCGCGATGATACCCTTCATGGAAACCCACGTGATGGAGCACGGGCTTTACGTCCTGGAGGGCAAGGCCGTCTATCGACTGAACGAGGACTGGATCGAGGTCGAGGCCGGCGACTACCTCTGGCTGCGCGCCTTCTGCCCGCAGGCCTGTTATGCCCAGGGGCCGGGCATGTTCCGCTACCTGCTCTACAAGGACGTGAACCGCCACGCCGAGCTGCGGCTGCTCTCGGGTGCACAGAGGTAGGGGGCGGAAGGCGACGCAGCCGACGCGGGACGATTGGACCACGATCTTTGCGTTGGCGAGTGCCTCGGCATCGTCCGGATCCCGTTCAGGCACCGCTTCTTCGATGAGACCTCAACGCTCGCTGCTCCGCACGCCAACGGCGCGATAGCCCCTCGCTTCATCTTTCCTAAAATACCTTATCCAACGTCATCCGAGGGCGCGAAGCCGGCATGGCGCGCCCCGCACCTAGCCCGCCACGATGCGCACCGGCTGGGCCAGCGGGTGCTCTTCCAGGTTCGCGCCCGATCCGATGCGGTCGACCACGGCAAAAAGCCCCGGCGCGTGCAGCGGCGTCAGAACCCCGTGCCACGTGCCGCGCAGCAGGTTGATGGCTTGTCCCGGCGCGGTGAGAAAGGCATGGACCGTGCCGGGGCGGTCGCCCGCATCCTCGGCGACGATCACCAGGAACGGCTGGTGCGACATCGGGATGAAGGCCTGCGAGCCCTCTGGATGCCGTTCGAGCAGGTCGAGCTTGTAGGGCAGGCTGCGCGGCTCGGCGTTGAACAGGCTGATCCCTGCGCGGCCGTCGCCGAAATCCAGCCGGGCGCGGTCGTGGTAGCGCCCGCAAAGCCCCTGGTTGATGATCTTGTCGGGATCGTCCGCGCAGTCCAGCACGTCGCCGAACGAAGCGAAGGCCGCGGCGGTCAGGGCGCGCGCGATCACCTCGGTCATGGCCGGCGCCCCGCGACGGCTCTTGCGGCCCTCATGTCAGCGCCTCGCGCAGCCGCAGTTCGGCGATGCGCTCCACCTGGCGGCAGGCTTCGGCGAACTCGGTCCCGGTGTCATTCTCGACCCGCCGCTCGAAGGCGGCGAGGATGCCCGCCTTGTCGTGGTCGCGCACGGCGATGATGAACGGGAAGCCGTGCTTGGCGGTGTAGGCGTCGTTCAGTTCGGTGAAGCGCGCCCGCTCGGCATCCGTCAGCGCGTCGAGCCCTGCGCTGGCCTGCTCGGACGTGCTGTCGGCGGTCAGGCGTTTCGCCGCGGCCAGCTTGCCGGCGAGATCGGGGTGAGCGCGCAGCACGCCCAGCCGTTCGTCGTGCGACGCGGCGCGGAACGCGCGGGCCAGCGCGCTGGCCAGCCCCGCCGCGCTGTCGTGGGCGGCCCCGAGCTCCAGCCGCCAGGCGCGTCGGGCGACCCAGTCCGAATGCTCGAAGATGCCGCCGAAGGTCGCGACGAAATCCTCCTCGGACATCAGGCTGGGCCGCTTCCGCGCCGTGTGCGGATGCGTCTTCGCCCAATGTTCGGCGATCTGCTGGCGCGTGGCGAACCAGACGCCGTCATGGGCCTGCGCGTGCTCCAGGAACCGCTTCAGCGCCATGACCCGCCCCGGTCGCCCGATCAGGCGGCAATGCAGGCCCACCGACATCATCTTCGGCGCGCCGGATTCGCCCTCGGCGTAAAGACAGTCGAAGCTGTCGCGCAGGTAGGCTTCGAACTGGTCGCCGGAATTGAACCCTTGCGGCGTGGCGAAGCGCATGTCGTTGGCGTCGAGCGTGTAGGGCACCACCAGCTGGGCGCGACCGTCGAACTCGACCCAGTAGGGCAGGTCGTCGGCATAGCTGTCGGCCACGTAGTCGAACGACCCGGTGCGCGCGGCAAGCGCCACGGTCTGCATGGAACAGCGCCCGGTATACCAGCCGCGCGGGGGGCTGCCCGTCACCTCGGTATGCAGGCGGATCGCCTCGGCCATCTCGGCGGCCTCGGCCTCCGGCGTGTGGTCCTTGTACTCGATCCATTTCAGACCGTGGCTGGCGATCTCCCAGCCCGCGTCCTTCATGGCTGCCACCTGTTCGGGACTGCGGGCCAGCGCCGACGCGACACCGTAGGCGGTGATCGGCAGATCCCCCATCAAGCGATGCAGCCGCCAGAACCCGGCGCGCGCGCCGTACTCATAGATCGACTCCATGTTCCAGTGCCGCTGCCCCGGCCAGGCCGCGGCGCCCACGATCTCGGACAGGAAAGCCTCGGATGCGGCGTCGCCGTGCAGGATGTTGTTCTCGCCGCCTTCCTCGTAGTTCAGCACGATCTGGACCGCGATCTTCGCGCCGCCGGGCCATTGCGGATCCGGCGGATTGGGCCCGTGGCCGCGCATGTCGCGGGGATATCTTGTCATGGTGGCGTTCGTCCCTTGTGCCCGGCCGGTCCGCCCCTAAACAGGTGGGGCGTTTCCACTGCAGGAGAGACAGATGCCGGGCTATTTGACAACACATGTGCTGGACACGGCGAAGGGTCGCCCGGCGGCGGGCCTGGAAATCGTGCTGTATCGCCTCGAAAACGGCGCGCGCGCGGAAATCGCTCGCAAGGTCACGAATGAAGACGGCCGCACCGACGGGCCGATCCTGCCCGAGGCCGATTTCGCCACCGGGGCTTACGAGCTGGTGTTCCGCGCGGGCGGCTACCTGGACGATACCGGTTTCCTGGGCGACGTGCCGGTGCGGTTCACCATGTCCGAGGCCGCGCACTACCACGTGCCGCTGCTGCTGTCGCCCTACGGCTACTCGACCTACCGGGGCAGCTGAATGATCGACGCCCGCACCCAGACCGCCCTGATCGACGCGCTGCGCGAGGCCGCGCGCGACCAGGTCCTGCCGCGTTTCCGCAACCTGGGCGCGGGCGAGGTCGATACCAAGACCGGCCCCGAGGACCTGGTCACCGTGGCCGACCGCGCCGCCGAGGATCAGCTGACCCGCGCGGTGGGGCAGATCCTGCCCGGCGCCCACGTGGTCGGCGAAGAAGCGGTGTCGGACGATGCCGGGGTCCTCGACCGCCTGTCGGCGCCGGGGCTCAGCGTCATCATCGACCCGATCGACGGCACGGCGAACTACGCCCATGGCAACGCCAGTTTCGGGATGATTCTCGCCGTGGCGGTGGATGGGCGGACCGAGTTCGGCGTCCTGTACGACCCGGTCTGCGACGACTGGGTCGCGGCAAGGCGGGGCGGCGGCGCGTGGTTCCAGCGCGGGGACCAGCGGCGCACGCTGCGTGTCCGCTCCGAGCGGGACATCACCGCGCAGACCGGGTACCTGCCGATCTACAACTTCCCGGCGGACCGGCACCCGAAACTGGCCGCGCTGTGGCCGCAGGTGGGCCGGATGAGCAACCTGCGCTGTTCGTGCCACGAATACCGTATCCTTCTGACCGGACACGCGGATTTCATGGTCGCCGCGCAGTCCAAGCCCTGGGATCACGCCGCCGGGATGCTGGCGCTGGCCGAGGCGGGCGGGGACGGCGGCGCGCTCTCCGGCGCGCCCTACGAGCTGACGGACCCGGGCGCCGTGCTGGTCGCCGGCACCGGCCCCGACACGCGCAAGACCATCGCCCACATGCTGAGCGAGGCGCTGGCGGACAGCTGACGGCTGTCCGCCCCGCCTTCGGCCCGTTCCCGCTGTCGTGATCGGAAGCGGGTTGCGTTCCTGCGCGTCGCGCTGCTAGTTTTGCTATGCAAAATATAATTCTGCATAGTGAAACTAGGGAGGTTCACAAATGTCCAAGATGCTCCGCACCGCTGCGGTTGCCGCCACGCTGGCCGCCACGACCGGCCTGGCCCAGGCGCAGACCACGCTGTTCTACGGCGAAGCCGGCCCGAATCGCGGCGCCCGCGCCGAGGCCACCAACTGGTTCGCCGAGCAGGTGGCCGAGACCACCGGGGGCGATCTGCAGTTCGACATCCAGTGGGGTGGCGCGCTGTTCAAGGCCGGCGCCGCGCTGAGCGGGATCGCCGATGGCGTGGCCGACGCGGGCACGATCATCGCGGTGTACTTCCCCCAGGAAATGGTCGCCTACGGCATCGCCGACCTGCCCATCAACAACCCCGACGCCTGGGTCGGCATGCGCGCCACGGACGAGCTGATGCGCAGCTCGGACGCCATCCAGCAGAACCTGGCCGACATGAACCTGGTCTATATCGGCACCTACACGACCTCGGCCGTCCACATCGGCTGCAAGGACGCGGCCATCCGCACGGCCGACGACATCGAGGGCCTGAAGGTCCGCGGTGTCGGCGCCTACGGCAAGACCTTCGCCGATTACGGCGCGAACCTCGTCAGCATGTCGATCTACGACGCTTACCAGGGTCTCGATACGGGCCTGATCGACTGCTCGCAGGGCTACAGCTATGCCATTGCCGCGCTGAAGCAGCAGGAGGTCATGGACAGCTACACCCTGCTGAACTGGGGGCAGGTCGGTGCGCTGGGCATCTTCATGAACAAGGACATGTACGACAGCCTGTCCGCCGAGCACCAGGACGCCCTGGCCGAAGCCGGCATGGGCATGGCCGACACGCTGGGCGAGCTGATCAATGCCGACAACGAAGCGGCCGTCGAGACCATGCGCGAAGCGGGGGTCGAGATCATCGAACTGCCCGAGGAAGAGCGTGCCAAGCTGGTCGAGAAGGGCAGCACCTATATCGACGAGTGGGTCGAGCAGGCCAATGCCGCCGGCCTGGATGGCTCGGCGCTGCTGACCGAGTATCGCGGGCTGATCGACAAGTACACGGCCGAGCGCGACGAGCAGGGCTATCCCTGGGAGCGCTGAGGCGTGACATCCGGGGCCCGGCGGTGACGCGGGGCCCCGAACCTGGCCGGGCGCGGGATCACGACCCGGTGGCCCCGCGCCGCCACACCCACCTTCAACCTTTCGACCGCACGGAGCGCAGCCCATGCTGACCCGCATCGAAAAGCTGTTCCTGGACCTGGCCGCCATCGCCGTGGTGGGGCTGGGCGCACTGATCACGATCAGCGTCTGCCTGCGGGTGTTCGCCAATTCCGGCATCCCCGACACCGTCGTCATGGTGCGCGAGCTGATGGTGGCCGCCATCGTCCTGCCGCTGGCCGCCGTGGTCACCGCCCGCGCAAATATCGTGGTCGAGGTGCTGACCCAGCACTTCCCGCGCCGCGCGCAGGATTGGCTGGTGGTGTTCGGCTCGATCGTCGGGCTCTTTGCGCTGCTGCCTCTGATGTGGGCGGGCTGGCACGAACTGGCCGGCAACTGGTCGTCGGGGTCGTTCTTCTTCGGCCAGCTTTCACTGCCGAAATGGCCGGGCCGGGCGCTGTTCTTCCTGGGTGTCGCGGTCTGCTGGGTGCGGCTGGCCATCACCGTCTGGCGCGACATCGCCACCATCCGCGCGGGAGGCCATATCGATGGCGGCCCCGCCCATGTCGAAGACGAGGCCTGATCCATGGACGGAACCCTGATCGGCATCGTCGCCTTCGCCAGCGTCATCGGCCTGCTGGCCATTCGCGTGCCCATCGCCTTCGCGCTGGCGGGTGTCGCGACCGTCGGCACCTTCGTCATTTTCGCGTTCCGCACCGGTGCCTTCGCGCCCGAACGAGCGTATCGCCCGACCTCGTCGCTGGTCTTCTCGAACTCGTTCGACCTGATCCACAGCTACGATCTGTCGATGATCCCGCTCTTCGTCGCGCTGGGCCACATCGCCTATCGCGCCGAGATCACGACCGCGATCTACCATGCCGCGCGCGTCTGGCTGGCCAAGGTGCCCGGCGGCGTCGCCATGGCCAGCGTCGTGGGCTGCGGCGGCTTCTCGGCCATCACCGGGTCGTCCATCGCCTGCGCCTCGACCATGGGGCGGATCTGTTCGCCCGAAATGCTGTCGATGGGCTACGACAAGCGGCTGGCGACGGCCTCGGTCGCGGCGGGCGGCACGCTGGGCAGCCTGATCCCGCCATCGGTGCTGTTCATCATCTATGGCATTTTCACCGAGACCTCGATCAGCGCGCTGTTCCTCGCCGGTGTCCTGCCGGGGCTGCTGAGCCTGGCGGGCTTCCTCCTGGTCATCTGGATCTGGGTGAAGCAGAAGCCCGGCGATGCGCCCGCCTATACCGGCGAGATCACGGCCTCCGAGCGGCGCAGCGCCGCGATCGCCGCCTGGCCCGCCGTGGCCCTGTTCGTCATCATCGTCGGCGGCATCTACGGCGGGTTCTTCACCGCGACCGAGGCTGCCGCGATCTCGGTCTCGCTGGCCGTCGCGATCGGTTTCATCCAGCGCAAGCTGACGCTGCGTGGGCTGTGGGAGGCGCTGCGCGAGACCTGCATCCAGACGACATCGATCTTCCTGATCGCGGCGGGCGCCAAGATCTTCGTGGCCTTCATCGCGCTGACCGGCGTGGCGCCCGACATCGTGCAGGCGGTGACCGATGCCGAGCTCAGCCCCGTGGTGCTGATGGCCGCAATCGCCGGGATTTACCTGTTGCTGGGCATGTTCCTCGACCCGATCGGGATCATGGTGCTGACCCTGCCGCTGATGATCCCGCTGATCGAGACCTACGGCTTCGACCTGATCTGGTTCGGTGTCGTGGTCATCAAGCTGCTGGAAATCGGCCTGATCACCCCGCCCGTGGGCCTGAACGTCTTCGTCATCTCGTCCGTCGTGGGGCCGTCCGTGCCCATCGACCGAATCTTCTCGGGCATCCTGCGGTTCCTGAGCATAGACGTGATTGTCCTGATCATCATCATGGCGGTGCCGTGGCTGAGCCTGGCCATTCCGGGGAGCATGTGATGACCGACCAATCGTCCCACGCCGATCGCCGTTTCGCCACGACGCTGGCCCGTGGCCTGAGCGTCCTGCGCGCCTTCCGCCCCTCGGATGACGGGCTGAGCAACGCCGAGATCGCCGAGCGGACGGGCCTGCCCAAGTCCACCGTGTCGCGGCTGACCTTCACGCTGCAATCGCTGGGCTACCTGACCCACGGCCGGCTGCGCGACCGGTACCGCCCCGGTCCCGCGCTGCTGGCGCTGGGCAACGTGGCGGGCGCATCTATCAGCTTCATCGACATCTGCGCGCCCATCATGCAGCGGCTGGCGGACGAGACGGGCACCCTCGCGCTGCTGGCCATGCGTGACACGAACAAGGTTCTGCTGGCCAAGACCTTTCGCCCCGTCGACCGGTCGTCGATCTGGCTCGAGGTCGGCCACCGCCTGCCGTTCCGGGGCACGTCCTCGGGGCATTGTCTGATCGGTGCCACGTCCGAGGACGCGCTGCCCGAGCTGGTGTCCGAGGTCGACGGCGACCGGGGCTTGGACCTGGCCATCGCGCGCGAGATCCGCGCCGACTCCCGCGACCAGATGTTCGCCCGCGGCTTCGTCATCACCGAACCGGCGCAGTATTTCAGCGGCAACATCCACGCCGTGTCGACCCCGTTCCAGCCGCGCGACATCGGCGGGCCGGTGGTCTTCACCTGCGGTGCGCTGCCCGTGGACCTGCCGGTGGAGCGGATGGAGACCGAGGTGGGCCCGGCCCTGCGGGTCGCCGTGAAGGAACTGGAACAACGACTGGGCATGCCGCCCTCGCCCCTGCCGGGCTGAGCGCGCGCCGTCCCACGACCGAACAGGAGGAACCATGAGCACACCCGTCACCTACGACCTGGACGACGAGATCGCGGTCATCACCGTGGACAACCCGCCGGTGAACGCGCTGGGCCATACCACCCGTGCCGCGCTGAAGGACTGCGTCGACCGGTTCGCCGCCGATGAGACCGCGCGTATCGCCGTGATCTGCGGCGCCGGGCGGCTGTTCTTGGGCGGCGCGGACGTGAGCGAGTTCGGCAAGCCGCCGCAGGACCCGTGGCTGCCCGAGATCTGCACGCTGATCGAGGACTGTCCCAAGCCCGTGGTCGCGTCGATCCACGGCGCCGCGCTGGGCGGCGGGCTCGAAGTCGCGCTGGGCTGCCACTATCGCCTCGCGCTGCCCGGCACCAAGCTGGGCCTGCCCGAGGTTTCGCTGGGCATCCTGCCCGGCGCGGGCGGCACCCAGCGTGCGCCGCGCGTGGTCGGGACCGACGCCGCGCTCGAGATGATCACCTCGGGCAAGCCAGTGGCGCCCGAGGCGGCGCGCGAGAGCGGGCTGATCGACCGCGTGGGCGAGGGCAAGGGCGCCGAGGCCGCGCGGGCCGAGGGCGTGGCCTATGCCCGCGAGCTGCTGGCCGAAGGCGCCGCGCCGCGCCCCGTCTCGGGCCTGCCGCGTCCGGCCGCGCCCGCCGATGGCTGGGACACGTGGGAGCAGAACTTGCGTCGCAAGTTCCCGGGCCAGGTGGCGCAGATGCAGGCGACGAAGGCCGTGAAGGCCGCCACCGAGATGGACCTGCCCGACGGGCTGGCCGAGGAACGGCGCCTGTTCAACGAGCTGATCGACACCCCCCAGCGCGAGGGCCTGATCCACGCCTTCTTCATCGAGCGCAAGGTCGCCCGCGTGCCCGGCCTGAAGGACGCCACCCCGCGTGACGTGCAGGCCATCGGCGTCGTCGGCGGCGGCACCATGGGCTCGGGCATCGCCACCGCGGCGCTGCTGGCCGGATTGCCCGTCACGCTGGTCGAGATGAAGCCCGAGGCCGCCGACAAGGCCCGCGCCACGATCGAGTCGAACCTCGCGGGCGCGGTCAAACGCGGCAAGATGAGCGACGCCAAGCGCGACGCGGCGCTGGCGACCGTCACCACCACGACCGATTACGGCGAGCTGAAGGACGCCGATGTCATCATCGAAGCCGTGTTCGAGTCGCTGGACGTCAAGAAAGACGTGTTCACCCAACTCGATGCGGTCGCCAAGCCGGGCGCGGTGCTGGCGACCAACACGTCCTATCTGGACATCAACGAGATCGCGCAGGCCACGTCGCGGCCCGCCGACGTGATCGGCCTGCATTTCTTCAGCCCCGCCCACGTGATGAAACTGCTGGAAGTCGTGGTGGCCGACGTGACCGGCACCGACGTGACCGCCACGGCGTTTGCCCTGGGCAAGCGGCTGGGCAAGGTCAGCGTGCGCGCGGGTGTCTGCGACGGGTTCATCGGCAACCGGATGCTCAGCCACTATCGCAGCGCGGCCGACTGGATGATCCTGCACGGGGCATCGCCCTACCAGATCGACCGCGCGCTCGAGCAGTTCGGCTTCGCCATGGGGCCGATGAAGGTGGCCGACCTGGCGGGGATCGACATCGGTTACATGACGCGCCAGCGGAAGGGCAAACAGACCGGCGTGGTCTACCCGCAATGGGCCGACGACCTTTACGGAATGGACCGTCTCGGCCGCAAGACTGGGCGTGGTTTCTATATCTACGACGACGAAAGCCCAAAGGGCCGCGAGGATCCCGAGGTGCTGGATCTGATCGCCAAGGAGCGCGCCGCGCAGGGCGTCATCCCGCGTGATTTCACCGATGACGAGATCGTCGAGCGCTACATGGCCGCGATGGTGAACGAGGGCGCGCGCATCCTGGAAGACGGCATCGCGCTGCGGCCGCTGGACATCGATGTGGTGAAGCTCATGGGCTACGGCTTCCCGCGCTATCGCGGCGGGCCGATGAAATACGCCGACATGACCGGGATCGCCACGATCCGCGACCGGCTGAACGCCTACGAGGATGGCAGCGGCTTCTGGTCGCCCGCCGCCCTGATCGACACCCTGGCCGCCGAGGGCCGCAATTTCGAAAGTATGAACAATGACTGACGCCGTAATCGTCTCCGTCGCGCGCACCCCCATCGGCAAGGCCCACCGGGGCGCGTTCAACATCACCCACGGCGTCGACCTGGCCGGTCACGCGACCCACCACGCCGTCACGCGCGCGGGCATCGATCCCGCGCTGATCGAGGACAGCATCTGGGGTTGCGGCTATCCCCAAGGGGTCACGGGCCGCAACATCGCCCGCCAGGCGGTGATCCGGGCGGGCCTGCCGGTGTCGGTCGCGGGCACGACCGTGAACCGCTTTTGCGCGTCGGGTCTTCAGGCCATCGCCATGGGGGGCCACATGATCGGGGCCGAGGGCGCCAAGGCCGTCCTGGTCGGCGGGGTCGAGTCGATCTCGGGCGTGCAGCCGCCCCCCGACGAGGCGCCGAACGACTGGATCATGGAGCACAAGCCCGACCTCTACCTGCCGATGATCGACACCGCCGACATCGTGGCCGACCGCTATGACATCAGCCGCGATGCTCAGGACGAGCTGGGCTACCAGTCCCAGATGCGCACCGCCGAGGCCCAGAAGGCGGGCCGCTTCGACGCCGAGCTGGCGGGCATCAAGACGACGAAGGCCGTGAAGAACAAGGAAACCGGCGAGGTGACCCACGAAGAGGTCACGCTGGAGATGGACGAATGCAACCGCCCCTCCACGACGCTAGAGGCCCTGAAGGGCCTGCAACCCGTGCGCGGCGAGGGGAAATACATCACCGCCGGCAACGCCAGCCAGCTGTCGGACGGCGCTGCCGCGCTGGTCATGATGGATCGCAAGGAGGCCGAGCGCGCGGGGCTCGAGCCCTTGGGCGCCTTCCGCGGCTTCGCCGTCGCGGGGTGCGAGCCGGACGAGATGGGCATCGGGCCGGTCTATGCCGTGCCGCGCCTTCTGGAACGCCAGGGCCTGTCGGTCGAAGACATCGACCTGTGGGAGCTGAACGAGGCCTTCGCCTCGCAGCTTCTGTACTGCCGCGACACGCTGGGCATCGACAACGATATCCTGAACGTCAACGGCGGCTCGATCTCGGTCGGCCACCCGTTCGGCATGACCGGCGCGCGCATGGCGGGACACATCCTGCACGAGGGCCGGCGCCGGGGCGCCAAGCTGGGCGTTGTCACCATGTGCATCGGCGGCGGCCAGGGCGCCGCGGGCCTGTTCGAGATTTATTGAGAAAGGAACATCGCGATGGACCTGAGCTATACCGATGAGCAGAACGCCTTCCGCGCCGAGGTGCGGGCGTTCCTGGACGAGAAGCTTCCCGAGCGGCTGTCGGACAAGGTGCGCCTGCGCCACGAGCTGACGAAGGAAGACCACGAGGAATGGCACGCGATCCTGAACGAGCGTGGCTGGCTGGCCGGCAACTGGCCGAAGAAATACGGCGGCACCGGTTGGGACGCCGTGCAGCGCCATATCTTCGAGGAAGAGACGACAGCCGCCCATGCCCCCCGGATCGTGCCCTTCGGGATCAACATGCTGGGCCCCGTGCTGCAGCAGTTCGGCAGCGAGGACCAGAAGGACTACTGGCTGCCGCGCATCCTCAACGGCGATGACTGGTGGTGCCAGGGCTATTCCGAGCCGGGCGCCGGATCGGACCTGGCCAGCCTGAAATGCGAAGCCAAGCGCGACGGCGACCACTACGTCGTCAACGGCCAGAAGACGTGGACCACGCTGGGCCAGCACGCCAACATGATCTTCTGCCTCGTGCGGACCTCGAAAGAGGGCAAGCCGCAGGAGGGGATCAGCTTCCTGCTGATCGACATGAACGACCCGGGCGTCGAGGTTCGGCCGATCGTGCTGATCGACGGCGGGGCCGAGGTGAACGAGGTCTGGTTCAAGGACGTGCGCGTGCCGGTCGAGAACCTGGTGGGCGAAGAGAACAAGGGCTGGACCTACGCCAAGTACCTGCTGACCCACGAGCGGACGAATATCGCGGGCGTCGGCTTTGCCAATGCCGCGCTGGAGAACCTCAAGCGTATCGCCCGGCTGGAACACAGCCACGGCCGCCCGCTGATCGAGGATCCGCTGTTCGCCGCGAAGGTGGCCGAGGTCGAGATCGCGCTGATGGCGATGGCCACGACCAACCTTCGCGTGGTCTCGGCCGCCGCCGAGGGCCAGGCCCCGGGCGCGGAGTCGTCCATGCTGAAGATCAAAGGCACCGTCATCCGGCAGGAGATCAACGCGCTGACGCGCGAGGCCGTGGGCCCCTACGCCATGCCGTTCGTCTCCGAGGCGCTGGAGCCGGGCAGCAATGTCGAGCCCGTGGGCCCCGACTACGCGCTGCCGGCCGCCGCGACCTATTTCAACAACCGCAAGCTGTCGATCTACGGCGGCTCGAACGAGGTGCAGAAGACCATCATCTCGAAAGCCATCCTGGAGCTCTGAGCCATGAAATTCGACCTGACAGAAGAACGCCAGATGCTGCAGGACGGCCTGCGCCGTTTCCTGGCCGATACGCTGGACAAGAAGGCGCGCGAGGCGGTGGCCGAGGGCGACACCGGCTATTCGCAAGAGGCCTGGGACGGGCTGGCCCAGATGGGCGTCATCGGTGCCCTGTTCACCGAGGATGACGGCGGTTTCGGCGGCGCGGGCTTCGACCTGAGCGTCGTCTTCGAGGAACTGGGCCGCGCCGGTGCGACCGAGCCGCTGCTGGAGATCGTTCCCGCGGGCGGGCTGATCGCGCGCCGCGGCAGCGACGCGCAGAAGGCGTTGATCGAGGACGTGATCGCGGGGTCCACGATGCTGGCCTTCGCCCATGGCGAGCCCGGCAGCCGCTACGACCTCAGCCGCGTCGCGACCGAGGCCAAGCGCGACGGGGACAGCTACACCCTGACCGGGCGCAAGGCGGTCGTGCCCGCGGCCGGGCAGGCGGGCAAGATCGTCGTGTCGGCCCGCACCAGTGGTGACGTCGCCGACGAGGACGGGCTGTCGCTGTTCCTCGTGGACGCGGATGCCGAGGGTCTCGATATCCGCGATTACCGCACCATGGCGGGCGGGCACGCGGCCGAGCTGGCCCTGGACGGCGTGACGGCCGAGCTGCTGGGCGGCGAGGGCGATGCCTACGCCGATATCGAATGGGCGACCGCGCGCGCCACGGCGGCCCTGTCGGCCGAGGCGCTGGGCCTGATGGAGGCCTGCCGCAAGCTGACCGCCGACTACCTCAAGCAGCGCACGCAGTTCGGCCGCCCCATCGGCAAGTTCCAGGCGCTACAGTTCCGCATGGCCGACATGCTGGTCGAGATCGAGCAGGCCCGCTCGGCCGTCATCAACCTGTGCGGCCACCTCGAATCCGACCGCGACACGCGCGAGCTGCACGTGTCGGCCACGAAACAGCTGATCGGCAAGGTCGCCAAGCTGGTGGTCGAGGAATCGATCCAGATGCATGGCGGCATCGGCATGACCCAGGAATACGACCTGGCGCATATCGCCCGGCGCCTGACCATGGCCGATCACCGCTTCGGCGACAGCACCTATCACCTGGGCCGCTTCGCCCGGATGCGCGCGGCGGCATGAGCACGCCCGGCATCATCACCGACGAGACCGGGACCCAGCGCACTATCGGCTACGTGCTGGACGTCTCGGGGGGCGACGGGTGCGCCCGCTGCCGCCTGACGCTGGACGCCCGGCATACCAACCGGCACGGCGCGTTCCACGGTGGGCTCGCGGCGGTGATGCTGGACAACGCCATGGGCGCGGCGGGATCTCTGACGGTGGACGACAGCGGCCTGCACCCGATGGTCACGATCTCGATGACCACGAATTTCATCGCCTCGGCGCAGGTCGGCGACACGCTGACCGCGACGGGGCGCGTGGTGGGCGGTGGCCGGTCGGTGAAGTTCATCGAGGGCGAGCTGCGCCGCGATGACGGCACGCTGATCGCCACCGGGTCGGGCGCCTTCAAGGTCATGAAGAAGGCGCAGGGATGACCGCACGGATCGAACAGCGCGGGGACGTCCTGATCGCCTGGAACGCCAACGCGTCCCGGCGCAACGCGCTGACGCCCGACTACTACGCGACGCTGCGCGAGGCCTGCCAGTGGGCGGCCGAGCCGGGCATCGCCGCGCTGGTGCTGGCGGGCGAGGGAGATTTCTTCTGCGCGGGGGGTGACCTGAACACGTTGCGCACCCGCCGCGACCTGTCCGCGCCCGAGCGGCGCGAGAAGATCGAGACCCTGCACAACGTCATCCGCGACCTGCGGGCCTGCCCGGCGCCCGTGATCGCCGCGGTCGAGGGCGGCGCGGCGGGGGCCGGTGTCTCGATCGCCTTTGCCTGCGACATGCTGGTGGCGGCGCGGGGCGCGAAGTTCACCATGGCCTACGTGAAGGCCGGTCTGGTGCCCGATGGCGGCCTGACCCACAGCGCGGCGGCCGTGATCCCGCCGCCGCTGCTGGCGCGGCTGATGCTGCTGGGCGAGCATTTGGAGGCCGAACGGCTGGAGGCGATCGGCGCCCTCACCGCCATGAGCGAGGCGGGCGAAGCGCTGGAAACAGCGTTGGGCCTTGCCGCGCGCCTGTCCGACGGGCCGCAGGACACCCAGCGCGCGATCAAGCGGCTGCTGACGGATGGCCGCGCCGCGACGCTCGACGCGCAGTTGGACCGCGAACGCGACGCCATGGCCTACGCGCAGGGCTCGCCCGAGGCGGGCGAGGGGATCGCGGCCTTCCTCGAAAAACGGCGCCCCGATTACCGGAAGCTGCGCGCATGACCGATCCCGTCTTCGACACCGCCGCCACCCGCGCCTTCGGAACGCGCCTGCCGATCGTGGCGGGCGGGCTCATGTGGCTGGGCGACGCGGCCTATGTCAGCGCCTGCGCGCGCGCCGGGATCATGGGGTTCATCACCGCCGCAAGTTTCCCCGACACGCTGGACGCCGAGATCGCCAAGTGCCGCGACATGGCCGAGGGGAACCCCTTCGGCGTGAACGTCTCGATGCTGCCCAAGCTGGTGCCGGGCGAGAAGACGGCGGATGTCTTCCGGCAGATCGCGGATGCGGGCGTGCGTGTGGTCGAAACCTCCGGCCGCAACCCCGAGCCTTACATCCCGCAGCTGAAGGACGCCGGCATCACCGTTTTGCACAAAGTGCCGTCGGTCCGCTTCGCCGTGAAGGCGCAGTCCGTCGGCGTGGACATGGTGACCATCGTCGGCGCCGAATGCGGCGGCCACCCGGGCATGGACCTGGTGGGGTCCATGGTGAACATGGCGCTGGCCGAGGAACGGCTGGACATCCCCTTCCTCATCGGCGGCGGCATCGGCGCGGGCAGCCAGATCGTCGCCGCGCTGGCCGCCGGCGCGTCGGGCGTGACCATCGGGACCCGCTTCCTGGTCTGCGAGGAACTGACGGCGCATCCCGGCTACAAGCAGGCCATGGTCGATGCGTCCGAGCGCGACACCGACCTGACCATGCAGACGGTGCGCAACACGATCCGCACCCTGAAGAACGAGACGACGAAAGAGGTCGCGCGGCTGGAGCGCGAGAACCCCGAGGGGGGGATCGACCAGCTGATGCCGCTGGTGAAGGGCACGATCGGGCGGCAGGCCTATGCCAGCGGCGACGTGTCCTGGGGGATGCTGTCGGCGGGGCAGGCGCTGGGCCTGACCGATGCCATCAAGCCGCTGGCCGAGATCGTCGCCGAACTGGAACACGAGGCCGAGGTCGCGCTGGCGCGACTGCGGCCCGAACGGAGAACCGCATGACGCGCTTGCACGAGATCATCGACGCCCACGCCAAGGCCAGCCCGCAGGCGCCCGCGCTGCGCGACACGCTGGGCTATCGCTTCGATTTCGCCGGTTACGCCGCCGCCAGCCGCGAGGCGGCCGAGCTGTTGTCGGCGCGCGGCGTGGGGGCCGGGGACCGCGTGATGATCGTGGCCGAGAACTGCGCGGTGATCCCGGCGCTGATCTTCGGGGCGTCGCGCCTCGGGGCCTGGGCCGTGCCGGTCAACGCGCGGATGACGGCGTCCGAGATCGGCCGGATCGCGGCGCACTGCACCCCCCGGGTGACCGCCTACACGACCGAGGCCAGCGATGCCGCGCGCGGTCATGCCGAAACGGCGGGCGCGACGGAGGTCGAGACATCCTTCGGCGGCGTCGCCTTCGGGCCCACGGACGACGGGGCCAAGGCCGAAACGGACGGGGACGTCGCCATCCTGCTTTATACCACGGGCACCACGGGCGACCCCAAGGGCGTGATGCTGACCCATGACAACCTCGTTTACGCGGGCACCGCCTCGCGCGATCTGCGCGACATGGTGCCGTCCGACCGGATCTACGGCGCCCTGCCGCTGACCCACGTGTTCGGCATCGCGTCGATGCTGACGGCGGGGGCGATCACCGGGGCAGAGGTGCAGCTGGAAACCCGCTTCACCCCCGCGGCCCTGCTGGATGCGCTGCGCGACGGGGCCACCGTGCTGCCCGCCGTGCCGCAGATGCACGCGCTTCTGATGAAGCACACCGCCGAGCTGGGCATCGACAGCCTCAAGGACGCCAAGCTGCGCTATGTCTCGTCCGGGGCCGCGCCGCTGGACCCGGCATGGAAGCGCAAGGCCGAGGCGTTCTATGGCCTGCCGCTGCAGAACGGCTACGGCATGACCGAATCTACCGCTGGCGTGTGCGGCACGCGCAACCCCATCGGTACGGCAGATATCAGCGTCGGCCCGCCGTTTCCAGGTCTGGAGATCGCCATCGACACGCCCGACGCGAACGGCGTGGGCGAGATCCTGACCCGCGGGCCGCACGTGATGAAGGGCTATTACCGCGCGCCGGACCTGACGGCACAGACCATCGACGCCGATGGCTGGCTGAAGACCGGCGACCTGGGCCGGATCGACGAAAGCGGCAACCTGCACGTGGTCGGCCGGGTGAAAGAGCTGATCATCCGCTCGGGCTTCAACGTCTACCCGCCCGAGGTCGAAGCGGCGCTGAACGACCATCCCGCCGTGGTGCAGTCGGCCGTGGTCGGCCGGGCACGCGATGGCAACGAGGACGTGCTGGCCTTCGTCGAAACAACGGCGGACGACGCGGTAACCCCGGACGCGCTGCGGGATTTCGTCGCGGACAGTCTGTCGAACTACAAGCGGCCATCTGCTATATTCATCGTGAAGAAGCTGCCTGCCGCCGCCACCGGAAAGATACTGAAACACAGGCTTCTGGACGCTTTCGCGGACCGGATAGCGGAGCTGGACAAGGAGTAAGACATGCCCAAGGACACCCAAGGCCACGGCCCCGAACTGTCGTCCTTCGAATGGGACGACCCGATGCTGATGGAAACCCAGCTGACCGAGGATGAGCGGATGCTGCGCGACGCGGCACGGCAATTCGCGCAGAACACCCTTCAGCCGCGGGTGATCGACGCGTACCGCGAAGAGACCGTGGCGCCCGAGCTGTTCCCGATGATGGGCGAGGCCGGCCTGCTGGGCGTGACCATCCCCGAGGAATACGGCGGGCTGGGCATGAACTACGTCACCTACGGCCTTGTCGCGCGCGAGGTCGAGCGCGTGGACTCCGGCTACCGCTCGATGATGTCGGTGCAATCCAGTCTCGTGATGTACCCGATCCACGCCTATGGCAGCGAGGAACAGCGCAAGAAATACCTGCCGAAGCTCGCCAGCGGCGAGTTCATCGGCTGCTTCGGCCTGACCGAGCCCGACGCGGGATCCGACCCCGGCGGGATGAAGACGGTCGCCAAGAAAACCGACAGCGGCTACGTGCTGAACGGCTCCAAGATGTGGATCTCGAATTCGCCCTTCGCCGATGTCTTCGTGGTCTGGGCCAAGTCCGAGGCGCATGGCGGCAAGATCCGCGGCTTCGTGCTGGAAAAGGGCATGGAGGGCCTGAGCGCGCCCAAGATCGGCGGCAAGCTGAGCCTGCGCGCGTCCACCACCGGCGAGATCGTCATGAAGGACGTGGAAGTGGGCGAGGACGCGCTCCTGCCCAATGTCGAGGGTCTGAAGGGGCCGTTCGGCTGCCTCAACCGCGCCCGCTATGGCATCTCGTGGGGCGTTATGGGCGCGGCCGAGTTCTGCTGGCACGGGGCGCGGCAATACGGGCTGGACCGCAAGCAGTTCGGCCGCCCGCTGGCGCAGACCCAGCTGTTCCAGAAGAAGCTCGCCGACATGCAGACCGAGATCACGCTGGGCCTGCAGGGCTCTCTGCGGCTGGGCCGGATGATCGACGACGGCACCGCGGCGCCCGAGCTCATCAGCCTGATGAAGCGCAACAACTGCGGCAAGGCGCTTGAGATCGCGCGCATCGCCCGCGACATGCATGGCGGCAACGGCATCTCCGAAGAATTCCAGGTGATGCGCCACATGATCAACCTCGAGACGGTGAACACCTACGAGGGCACCCATGACGTGCACGCGCTGATCCTGGGCCGCGCCCAGACCGGCCTGCAGGCCTTCGTGTGACGCGATGACCGCGACGCCGGGTCGCCGGTCGGATTACATCGCCTTCCGCACGATGCCGACGCGGTGGTTCGACAACGACGTGTACGGGCATATGAACAATGCCCTGCACTACCAGTTCTTCGACACGGCGGTGAACGCGCCGCTGGTCGAACGGGGGCTTCTGGACCCGGCCACCAGCCCGACGATCTTCCTGGTGGTCGAATCCGGCTGCCGGTACTTCGCGCCGCTGGCCTTTCCGCAGGACATCACGGCCGGGCTTCGGGTGGCCAAGCTCGGCCGCAGTGCGGTGACATACGAGCTGGGTCTTTTCGGGGGTGACGCCGAGGTCGCGGCGGCCGAGGGGCATTTCGTCCATGTGAACGTGGACCGGGCGACGGATCGCCCGGCGCCGATCCCGGATCAATTGCGCGCCTACCTCGAGGATCTGCGCTTGGTCTGACGGCGGGACCGCCGCCAGACCAAATCATCGCCGATGATTTGCCGGAGATTATCGCGGATAATCTCGCCGCTCAGGCGGCCCGCCGGCGCCCGCCCGACTTGCTACGCCGACGCCCGGACTTGGCCGCACCGCCACCGGGCTTGCCGCCGCCGCCGCCCGGCTTGCGGCCGCGACCGCCCTGCTTCGGCGGGGGCGTGTCCTCGGCCCAGGGTGCGCCCGAGGCCACGCGGACCCGGCCCTTCAGCACCTTCTCGATGTCGCGTAGATAGCTCATCTCGTCCGGCGCGCAGAAGGCCACGGCCTGCCCGTCACGCCCGGCCCGCGCGGTGCGGCCGATCCGGTGGACGTAGTTCTCGGGCACGTTCGGCAGCTCGAAATTGTAGACGTATTCCACGCCCGGGATGTCGATGCCGCGGGCTGCCACGTCGGTGGCGACCAGCACCTTCACCGTGCCGTCCTTGAACCCCTGGATCGCGCGGTCGCGCTGGTTCTGGGACTTGTTGCCGTGGATCGACGCCGCCTTGTAGCCGTCGCGGTCGAGCTGCTTCATCAGCCGCTCGCAGCCGTGCTTGGTGCGGCCGAAGACCAGCGCCCGATCCTCGGGGTGGCGGTCGAGACATTCGCGCAGCAGGTCGGGCTTGCCGTCCTTCGAGACGAAATGGACCTCCTGCTCGACCTTGTCGGCGGCCTGTCCGGGGCGCGCGACCTCGACCCGGATCGGGTTGGTGAGATAGCTGTCGGCGATCTCGGACATGAGTTTCGGCATGGTGGCCGAGAACAGCATGGTCTGCCGGTCGGCGGCCAGAAGCGGGGCGATCTTCCGCAGAGCGTGGATGAAGCCCATGTCGAGCATCTGGTCGGCCTCGTCGAGCACCAGGAACCGGGTCTGGTCCAGCCGCACGGCCTTGCGGTCCAGCAGGTCGATCAGGCGGCCGGGCGTCGCGACCAGCAGGTCGGCGCCGCGCTCCAGCCGGCCGATCTGGCGGTTGATGCTGACACCGCCCACCACGACGGCGATGGACAGGTGCGTGCCCCCGGCGAACCCGCGCAGGGAGTCGGAGATCTGGTTGGCCAGCTCGCGCGTCGGCGCGAGGATCAGACCGCGCACGGTCTTCGGCTCGGGCTTCGTGCCCTCGGTCGACAGGGCGTTGATCAGCGGCAGGCCGAAGGCGGCGGTCTTGCCGGTGCCGGTCTGCGCCAGGCCCATCACGTCACGGCCGTTCATGGCGTGGGGGATGGCCTGTTTCTGGATCGGGGTCGGTTCGGAGATGCCCAGCTCGGCCAGGCGGGAAATCATCTTGGGCGGAAGGCCCAGCATGTCGAAATCCATGGAATGGATCCTTTCGGAAAATGGGAATGTCGGGTCCCCGCGCGCAGGCGGGCCCGTGAGCGTTCAGAGGAACGCCAGAAAACTGACCGGGGCCGGATTGCCCTGGGGCGGCCGCAACTGGCGCGTGCCTCCCCGCGTGATCTGGGAAACGGTGCGACGATCCTCGGTGGGGCGGCTCGCGCCCGGTCTGCTCACGCGGCAGGGATCATCGTCTTGGACGCCATATCGGGGGGATGTCCCGCCATGTCAAGCGGTTCGCCCTATTGCAGGTCGGCGAAGGCGTCACGCAGGCGGTCAACGGCCTCTTCCACGCGGGCGCGGGGGGTGGCGATGTTGAATCGCAGGCACCGCTCGCCGCCCTTGCCGAAGGTGGGGCCATGGTTCACGGCGATCTTCGCGCGCTCCTCGACCCGCTGCAGGTATTCCCGGCTGTCCATGCCGGTGCCGTCGAAATCGACCCAGGACAGGTACGTCGCCTCGAGCGGCATGGAGCGCAGGCCCGGAATCGACGCGATCCCCTCGTCGAAGAGGCGGCGGTTGCCGTCGAGATACTGCATCAGGTCGTCCACCCATTCGGCGCCCTCGGGCGAATAGGCGGCGGTGACCATGTGCATCCCGAAGGCGTTCGGCGACGTGCCCATGGCGGCCATGCGGGTGGCGAAACGCTGGCGCAGCGCGTCATCGGCGATGATGACGTTGCCCACGTGGGCCCCCGCGATGTTGAAGGTCTTGGTCGCCGCGGACATCATCACCAGCCGGTCGGCGATGCCGTCGATCTGCACCATCGGCGTATGGCTCTGGCCGGGATAGACCAGGTCGTGATGGATCTCGTCCGACACGATGACCAGGTCGTGGCGGCGCGCGAAGTCGGCGACGCCCCGAAGCTCGTCCCGGGTCCAGACCCGACCGCCGGGATTGTGGGGCGAGCACAGGATCAGCATCCGCTCACGTCCGGTCATCTGCGCGTCGTAGGCATCGAAGTCGAGCGTGTAGCGCCCGTCGTCCAGCGCCATCTCGCATTCCACGATCTCGCGCCCCGCGGATTTCAGCACCCGCGCGAAGGCATGGTAGACCGGCGTGAACAGGACCACGCCGTCGCCCGGCGCGGTGAAGGCGTCGACGCACATGGCGGTGCCGTTCACCAGCCCGTTGGTGGTGAAGATGTGGCCGGGATCGACCTGCCATCCGTGGCGGTGGTCCATCCACCAGCAGATCGCGGACTTGTAGGCGTCGTCATCGCCGAAATAGCCGTAGACGCCGTGGTCGTGCATCCGGCCCACCGCGTCCTGCACGGCCTGGGGCGGACGGAAATCCATGTCCGCCACCCACATGGCCAGCCCGTCGTCCTTCGGCACGCCGTAGACCGGCTCCATCATGTCCCACTTGGAACAGTGGGTGCCCCTGCGGTCGATGATCTCGTCGAAGGATCGTTTGGCTCCGTCGAATGACATGGCGTGCTCCCGGTGTCTGGCTGGGCTGTAACCTGTCACATCCGTCGCCGAGGTCCAGCCCCGCGGGCCCCACGCGCGTTTTGTTGCATCCCCGCCGCGCCACGCCTAAATGGACGGCATGATCCGCCCCATCCTCATCCATCCAGACCCGCGTCTGAAAAAGCCGGCCGATCCGGTGGTCACGGTCGACGACGACCTGCGGACGCTGGCCGCCGACATGCTGGAAACCATGTACGACGCGCCGGGCATCGGGCTGGCCGCGCCGCAGATCGGCGTGATGCAGCGCGTGCTGGTCATGGACTGCGTGAAGGAAGAGGGCGCCGAGCCGCGGCCGATGGTGTTGATCAACCCCGAGGTCACCTGGACCTCCGACGAGGTGTCCGTCTACGAGGAAGGCTGCCTGTCCATCCCCGAGCAATATGCCGACGTGGAACGCCCGGCCGAGGTGAAGGTCGCGTGGACCGACCTCGACGGCGCCGCGCGGTCCGAGCATTTCACCGGGCTGTGGGCGACCTGCGTGCAGCACGAGATCGACCACCTGGATGGCAAGCTGTTCATCGACTACCTGAAACCGCTGAAGCGCCAGATGATCACCCGCAAGATGCAGAAGCTGAAGCGCGAAAGGGCGCGGGCCTGACACCGTGCCGACGCGGCCTTTCGTCATGTGGCCCGACCGGCGGTTGAGCCAGCCCGCCCGACCCGTCGAGGCGATCACGGACGAGATCCGCGCGATCTGGGACGACATGATCGACACGATGGAAGCCATGCCGGGCGTGGGTCTTGCCACGCCGCAGATTGGCGTGCCGCTGGCGCTGGCCGTTGTGGATGCGTCCGAGGATCGCGGTCAGGCCGTGCGCATGGCCAACCCCGAGATCCTGCACGCCAGCGTCGAGCCGCGCGATTTCGAGGAGGCATCGCCAAACCTGCCCGGCGTCTCGGCCCGGATCACTCGGCCCCGCGCGGTCACGGTGCGGTTCCTGAATGCCGATGGCGTGGTCGAGGAGCGTGATTTCATCCAGCTCTGGGCCACGTCGGTGCAGCACCAGGTCGACCACCTGGCGGGGCGCATGTATTTCGACCGGCTGAGCCGCACCAAGCGCCAGATGCTGCTGAAGCGCGCGGCCAAGCGAAGGGACTGAGCCGATGCGCGTGATCTTCATGGGGACGCCCGATTTCTCGGTTCCGGCGCTTCAGGCGCTGGTCGACGCGGGGCACGAGATCGCCTGCGTCTACACCCAGCCGCCGCGCCCGGCGGGCCGGGGCAAGAAGCTGCGGCCCGGTCCCGTCCATGCCCGCGCACTGGAGTTGGGCCTGCCGGTTCGCCACCCCGCCAGCCTGAAGGGCGCCGAGGCACAGGATGAGTTTGCCGCGCTGGGGGCCGATATCGCGGTCGTCGTGGCCTTTGGCCTGTTGCTGCCGCAGCCGGTTCTGGACGCGCCGCGCCATGGGTGCCTGAACATCCATGCCTCGCTGCTGCCGCGCTGGCGCGGGGCGGCCCCCATCCATCGCGCTGTCATGGCCCGCGACGCCGAGACCGGCATCTGCGTCATGCAGATGGAGGCGGGATTGGACACCGGGCCGGTTCTGCTGCGCGAGGCCACGCCGATCGGCGAGACCGAGACCACGGGCGACCTGCACGACAGGCTGAGCGCCATGGGCGGTCGGCTGATCGTCGAGGCGCTGGGCCGTCTCGACCAGCTTACGCCCGAGCCGCAGCCCGGGGACGGCGTCACATATGCAAGCAAGATCGACAAGGCCGAGGCGCGCGTGGACTGGTCCCGTCCGGCCACCGAAATCGACGCGCTGATCCGGGGGCTTTCGCCGTTTCCCGGTGCCTGGTGCGAGGTGGCGGGCGAGCGTGTGAAGCTTCTGCGCTCGCGGCTGGTGCCGGGGCAGGGGGCGCCGGGACAATTGCTGGACGGCTTCACCGTGGCTTGTGGCGACGGCGCGGTCGAGGTGCTGGAGCTTCAGCGCGCCGGGCGGCGGGCCATGGGCGCCGCCGAGGCGCTGCGCGCGATGGACCTGCCCGACCGGCTGGACTGACGGTCCGTCTCAGAAATTGCGGGGCGGACGCGACTTGTAGACCGGCAGGTGCCAGCCGAACCACAGCGATCCCGCGCGCAGGATCAGCGTGACGGCACCGCAGACCGCGACGGCCACGCGCATGTCATCGCTCACGGCGAATGCGATCAGCGCGGCCCCCCCGCCCGCGAAGGCCGCTGTGACGTAAAGCTCGCCCTTGGCCAGCACGACCGGCACGTCGTTCACGACCACGTCGCGCAACAGGCCGCCGAAGGTGCCGGTAAGGATCCCCATGAGGATCACGATGGGCCACGGCTGGAAGAAAGCCTGCGCCGCCACGACGCCCGCGGGCACCGCGACGGCCAGCGCGAAGGCGTCCAGCCACACCAGCCAGATCAGCCTGTTGTCGGCCAGGTGCGCCGTCCAGAACACCACGACCGCCGCGCTGGCGGCCACGGCCAGGTAGCTCGGGTCGACCATCCAGAAGATCGCCCGGTCCAGCAGCAGGTCACGCGTGGTTCCGCCGCCCAGCGCCGTGAGGCTGGCGAGGAAGATGAAGCCCACGAGGTCAAGCTGCGCCCGGCTCGCCGCGAAGGCGCCGCTGAGCGCGAAGACGAACACCGCGCAATAGTCGAGGATCGCCAGCGCCGTCATGCGCCCGGTTTGAACGGGGCCATGCCCGCCCGGGCCAGCTCGTCCGCGCGCTCGTTCTCGGGGTGTCCGGCGTGGCCCTTCACCCATTCCCAGGTCACGTCGTGGCGCGCCTGCGCGGCGTCCAGCCGTTTCCACAGGTCGTCGTTCTTGACCGGTTTCTTGGCCGAGGTCTTCCAACCGTTGCGCTTCCAGCCGTGGATCCAGCTGGTTACCCCGTTCTTCACGTACTGGCTGTCGGTCACCATGGTGATGCGGCTGGGGCGGCTGAGGCTTTCCAGCGCGCTGATGGCGGCCAGAAGCTCCATCCTGTTGTTGGTGGTATTGGCCTCGCCTCCCTTCAGGTCGCGCGACTTCACGACCGCATCGCCATCCCGCGCGATCAGGAGCGCGCCCCAGCCGCCCGGCCCCGGATTGCCGGAGCAGGCGCCGTCGGTATAGGCGAAGAGATCGGTCATGGTGCTGGTCCTCGGCGCGTTCGGATCGGCCCGGGCTTGCCCCAAAGCGGCGCCCGTCGCAAGCGGGCTCAGTCCGGCTTGCGGCTCAGGTGGATGACGAAGGGTTCGATCCGTCCATCCAGCCCGCTGCCCTCGCCCAGCCGCGTGGCGAAAGGCTCCAGCCCCGAGCCGCGCGTCATGGCGTCCAGGCCGGCAGGCTCCCAGTAGCTGAAGAACCGGCCGATGGGGTCGCGCGAGGTGCCGCTGCCCCGTTTCAGGCCCAGGTGAAGAACGCCGCCGCGCAGCAGGGCCCTGGCGGCCAGGTCGATCATCTCCGGCATCCACTCCGGCGTGACGTGCAGGAGCGAGAAATTGGCCCAGATCCCGCGGTATTTCGGGATCGGCGCAAGCTCTTCGAACGGCTCGACCAGCACCTCGACGCCAAGGCCCGTCGCGATCTCGGCCATTTCGTGCGACGCATCGGTGGCCTCGACCGTGATGCCGCGGGCCATCATCATGGCGGCCGAGTTGCCCGGGCCGCAGCCCCAGTCAAGCACCGGCGCGCCCGTGGCGGGCAAGGCGTCCATGAAGGCCAGAAGGTCGGCGTCGGGGCCAGCGCGGCTGATCGTGTCCGCGTATTCCTGGGCGCGCCGGGCGTAGCAGGCCAGCGTATCGGGGTCGGCGGTCACAGCAGGATCGGCAGAAGCGAGACGACCACCAGCCCGGTCAGCAGGAACCGCAGGTGCATCCACCACGGCGGTGCCAGCCCCTGGCGCCAGAACAGCCAGTCGAGGCCAAGGATGCCGACGAAACCCAACGCCAGGTAGACCGCCGCCGAGACCGGCCCGCCGCCCACGAAGAAGAACGCCCAGAGCGCAGGGACCGTCGACAGGGCATAGCCCGACGCCGCGACCTGGCCTTCGGCCTTGGTGGCGAATCCCCAGAGAACCCCGGACATGAAGGACAGTATGACAGTGCCGTAGGCCAGCTGAACGTAGGGGCCGGCGAAGCGCGGGCTGACATTCTGCCCGGTCCAGGTGCCGAGATCGGGCACCAGCATGGTCACCAGGCCCCAGAAGAAGGGCAGAAGGCCGGCCAGGCCCAGCAGCAGGGGCGCCTTGGGGATGGTCATGCCCGCTCGACCGCCAGCCGTCCGGCCAGCCCCGCGAACACCGCCGCGATGCCGCGCGACATCCAGCGCAGCACCCGGTCGTTGCCCAGAACCGCGCGCCGTACCTGCGCCGCCGCCGCGCCGTAGCCCGCGAAGATGACGAAGGTCATCGCCATGAAGACGGCCCCGAGGCCCAGCATCTCGGCCGTGGCGGTCGCGGGGTTGCCCGACAGGAACGGCAGCAGCAGCGCCAGGAAGAAGATCGACAGCTTGGGGTTCAGGATGTTGATCAGCGCCCCGCGACGGGCGACCAGCGGCCCGGGCGTCGGATCGCGCCGGGCAGCCACGTCGAGGCTGCCACCCTCGCGCAGGGCCTGCCACGCGAGGTAAAGCAGGTAGGCCACGCCGGCGAACTTCACGATCTGGAAGGCCAGCGCGCTGGTGTGCAGCAGGGCGGCCAAGCCAAGGGTCGCAGCCAAGAGGTGCGGGACGATGCCGAAGGTGCAGCCGAGCGCGGCCCAGAGCGCCGCTCTGCGCCCGCGTCCCAGCCCCACGGCCAGCGTGTAGAGCACGCCTGTGCCCGGGGCGAGACAGACGACCATCGCGGTCAGAAGGAATTGCCAGGACATCTGGGCGCGCCTTTTGCGGTTCTGCCGGGCGACCTTAGCACGCGGCTCGGGCCTGCCAAGCGGCGGATCCGCTCAGGCCGGCTCGCGCAGGACGCGGGGGACCTTGAACTCAACCCGCTCGACCGCTGTTTCGACCATCTCGATGGTCACGTCGTACCGGTCGCGGAAGGCGTCGATGACCTCTTCGATCAGGATCTCGGGCGCCGAGGCCCCGGCGGTGATCCCCATGGAGGTGATGCCGTCGAGCGCGCGCCAGTCGATATCAGCGGCGCGCTGGACCAGCTGGCTGTAGCTGCAACCGGCCCGCGCGCCGACCTCGACCAGCCGCTTGGAATTGGACGAGTTCGGCGCCCCCACCACCAGCATCGCGTCGCACTTGGGCGCCATGGCCTTCACCGCTTCCTGCCGGTTCGTGGTCGCGTAGCAGATGTCTTCCTTGTGCGGGCCGATGATCGACGGGAAACGGTTCTTCAGGGCGGCGACGATTCCGGCGGTGTCATCGACGCTGAGCGTTGTCTGCGTGATGAAGGCCAGCTTCTCTGGGTCGCGCGGCATCAGGTCGGCCACGTCATCCTCGGTCTCGACCAGCAACACCTCGCCGGGCGGAAGCTGGCCCATGGTGCCCAGCGTCTCGGGGTGTCCCGCGTGGCCGATCATCACCATCTGCAACCCGTTCTCGTGGTGGCGCTCGGCCTCGATATGGACCTTGCTGACCAGGGGACAGGTGGCGTCCACGAAGACCATCTCGCGCGCCTGCGCGGCCTCGGGCACGGATTTCGGCACGCCGTGGGCCGAGAAGATCACCGGCCGGTCGTCGGGCGCCTCGTCCAGCTCCTCGACGAAGACGGCGCCCTTGTCGCGCAGCTCGTCCACGACATAGCGGTTGTGGACGATCTCGTGGCGCACGTAGACCGGCGCGCCCCATTTCTGCAGCGCCATCTCGACGATCTTGATGGCGCGGTCCACGCCCGCGCAGAAGCCACGCGGCGCGGCGAGATAGAGTGTCAGCGGCGGTTTCGACATGGCGGCCTTCCCTTCGGATATCCCAGACCTAAGAGCCTGCCGCGCGGATTGCCAGTGTCGATCCGGTGCCGCGGCGGGCCTCAGATCTCGCCATTGTGGACCATCTGCACCGCCTCGACCCGGTTGCGCACGCCGAGCTTGCGATAGGCGCTCTTGATATAGTCGCTGGCGGTGTTCGGGCTGATCCCGCACAGGCGCGCGACCTCCTTGCGCGACAGGCCGCGGGCCAGGAGATACATCATCTCCTTTTCGCGCGGGCTGAGCTGGTCCAGGTGTTCGTGGTGCGGCGCGATCAGCAGGTCGCGGAACTCCCGGGCGCCGCGCGGCGTGGCGGCGAGTTCTTCCATGCGGCGATGCACGATCAGGCACAGAAAGCGGATCCGCTCGCGCTCGGGCCAGACGTCGCTCAGGAACGCCTCGGGCGACAGGCCGGTGCCCAGGTTGAACCCGCCGTAGCGGTCCGACCCGGTCAGCCGCATGGGCAGGGCCATCCCGGCCCGAAAGCCATGGGTTGCCGCATCCTCGATGAAGGCGCGGGCCGACGGGCCGAGATAGCCATGCTCGTCGAGAAACCCCGCGCCGGTCCGGGTGATCCGGTACGAGCTGCAGCAATGCTTGAGAAAGGGGTCGTTCGTCGGGGCGGACAGGTCGTAGATCGCCTTGAGGTTCGTCATCAACTGCGGCGCACGGCCATCGCGGTCGACGGTCAGGTAGATGACCAGCGGGAGCCCCATGGATTGCAGGGTCTCCAGCGTGGTCTGCCACAGGTCCCCGACATTCTCAGCCGTCTCGATCTTGTCGAATCGGTCCAGCGTCAACGGTCCTATCCCCCTTTATGGGGGGATGTTGGCAATTCTGATCAAAAGTTAAAGAACTTACATTCCACGATCGCACAGGGCATTATTACTGTCCCGCATGCCGCGCGCGACGCAATTTCAGAACAAAGGCGCCGGAGGTGGATCGCAAACCCCCGGCGCCTATACGTCTTGCAAGGTGCTGTCGTCGATCTGACGATGTCTCGGACGTCCCGTGCGGCGTCAGACGCCTACTCGGCGACGGCGCGGATCTCGTCGCGGGGCGGTCGACCGATCGAGTCGCGCAGTTCGTCCAGCTCGATGAAGTTGTCGGCCTGGCGGCGCAGCTCGTCGGCGATCATGGGCGGCTGGCTGCGGATGGTCGACACGACCGACACCCGGACGCCCGCACGCTGCAGCGCCTCGACCAGGGGACGGAAGTCGCCATCGCCCGAGAACAGGACGATGTGATCCACGCGCGGCGCAAGCTCCATCGCGTCGACGGCAAGCTCTATGTCCATGTTGCCCTTGATCTTGCGGCGACCCTGGCTGTCGGTGAACTCCTTCGCGGGCTTCGTGACGATGGTGAAGCCGTTGTAGTTCAGCCAGTCGACCAGCGGGCGGATCGGGGAATAATCTTCGCCTTCAAGCAGCGCGGTGTAGTAGAACGCGCGAAGCAGCTTGCCCCGGCGCATGAATTCCTGCCGCAACAGCTTGTAATCGATGTCGAAGCCGAGCGCTTTGCCGGCGGCGTAGAGGTTCGAGCCGTCTATGAACAGCGCAAGACGCTCATCTCGGTAAAACATTAAGTGTCCTTTGCACTTCGATGGGCATAATCTGCCTTGGCCGCCGGTGCAGCCAGAATGGACAATCTAGGCGTTTGCAACAGCTCCGCAACATCGACTCACGGATATACGACTGCCCGGATGGATATAAATTCACAGACTGCCTTCGTTGCCCTGGGCTCGAACCTTGCAGCGGGGCAAACGACCCCGGCAGAGATGCTGAAAAACGCTTTACAATTGATGGAAGACTACCACGATTCGCCCATTGAAGTAAGCGATTTCGTCTCCAGCCCCGCCTTTCCGCCGAACAGCGGTCCCGACTTCGTGAATGCCGTCGCGTCACTGCGCACCGACTGGCCGGCCGAGCGGTTGCTGGAGCTTCTGCACCAGATCGAAGCCGAGCTGGGCCGCACCCGGCCCGCGCGGTGGGCGCCGCGGGTCGTGGACCTCGATTTGCTCGCGGTGGGCAAGCTTGTCCTGCCCGACGCCGCCACCCATGATCAATGGCGCGCCCTGGCCCCCGATCGACAGCGGTCCGAGGCGCCTGACCGTCTGATCCTGCCCCACCCCCGGTTGCAGGATCGCGCCTTCGTCCTGGTGCCCTGGGCGCAGATCGCACCCGACTGGCGGCATCCGCGCACGGGGATGACGGTGGCCCGGATGCGCGACGCGCTGCCCGCCGCCGATCGCGACGCGGTGCGGCCTTTCGATGGTGGCGGAATATAAAACCGCGTCTTGTCAAGTCCGAATGAATGGTCTAGGTCCCGCCTTTCTAACTGTGCCCCGTTTCGGGGCCTGACCAGATTCCATGAGGTGTCGCCATGGCGCGCGTTACAGTCGAAGATTGCGTCGATAAAGTTCCCAACCGGTTCGAGCTCGTGATGCTGGCCGCGCACCGCGCTCGCGAGATCGCGTCCGGCTCGCAGCCGACGGTCGACCGCGACAACGACAAGAACCCGGTCGTCAGCCTGCGCGAGATCGCCGAGGAAACCCAGCAGTCGGATGACCTGCGCGAGCGCATGATCGAGTCGCACCAGACCCAGATCGAGGTCGACGAGCCCGAGGAAGACGCCATGGCGCTTCTCATGGGCGGCGGCGAGCAGGACAAGCCGGCCGATGATGATATGTCCGAGGAAAAGCTCCTGCGCGCGCTGATGGAAGCGCAAGGGCAACAGTAAGACGCGGGACGGGCGGCGGGCCGAATGGAAGACATCTCCGGCCTGATCGCCCGTATCAAGTCCTACCACCCCAAAAGCGACGGCGACCGCATCCACCGCGCCTATGAGTTCGGCGCGGCGATGCACGAAGGGCAGTTCCGCCACTCGGGCGAGCCCTATATCTGCCATCCGCTCGCCGTGGCCGAGATCCTGGCCGAACAGCGGCTGGACGACGACACGATCGTCACCGCCCTTCTCCACGATACCGTCGAAGACACGCGCGCCTCGTTCGAGGATGTGGCGGACCGCTTCGGGCCCGAGGTCGCGGGCCTGGTCGACGGCGTGACCAAGCTGACCAAGCTGCAGCTGAACTCGAACGAAACCAAGCAGGCCGAGAACTTCCGCAAGCTGTTCATGGCCATGAGCCGGGACATGCGGGTGATCCTGGTGAAGCTGGCCGACCGCCTGCACAACATGCGCACCATCAAGTCGATGAAGCCCGAGGGTCAGCATCGCAAGGCGCGCGAGACCATGGACATCTACGCCCCGCTGGCGGGCCGTATCGGCATGCAGTGGATGCGCGAAGAGCTCGAGGATCTCGCCTTCTCGGTGCTGAACCCCGAGGCGCGCAATTCGATCATCCGGCGGTTCATCACGCTGCAACGGGAAACCGGCGACGTGATCGACAAGATCACCAGCGACATCCGGATCGAACTGAACCGCGTGGGCATCGCCGGCGAGGTGCATGGCCGCGCCAAGCGGCCGTTCTCGATCTGGCGCAAGATGGAGGAAAAGCAGATCGGCTTTTCCCGTCTCAGCGATATCTACGGCTTCCGCGTCATCGTCGAGACGGAAGAGGAGTGCTACCGCGTCCTGGGTGCCATTCACCAGCGCTGGCGCGCGGTTCCGGGCCGGTTCAAGGATTACATCAGCCAGCCCAAGTCGAACGGCTATCGCTCGATCCACACGACCGTGTCGGGCCGCGACGGCAAGCGGGTCGAGGTCCAGATCCGCACCCGCCAGATGCACGAGGTGGCGGAAACGGGCGTCGCCGCGCACTGGTCCTATCGCGATGGCGAGCGGGTGCTGAACCCCTTCGTCGTCGATCCCGCCGGCTGGGTGGCGTCCCTGAACGAGCAGTTCGACAGCGCCGATGACCACGACGAGTTTCTCGAGGCCGTCCGGCTCGAAATGTACCAGGACCAGGTGTTCTGCTTCACGCCGAAGGGCGAGGTGGTGAAGCTGCCGAAGGGCGCCACGCCGCTGGATTTTGCCTACGCGATCCACACCCGCATCGGCGATGCCTGCGTGGGCGCCAAGGTGGACGGGGTGCGTGTGCCGCTGTGGACGCGCCTGCGCAACGGTCAAAGCTGCGAGATCCTGACGGCCGAGGGGCAGCGGCCGCAGTCGACCTGGATGGACATCGCCGTGACCGGACGGGCGAAATCGGCCATTCGCCGGTCGTTGCGCGCCGCCGACCGCGTCAAGTTCATCCGCCTTGGCACTGAGCTCGCCCGCGTGGCCTTCGACGGCGTGCAGAAACGCATGACCAACAAGGCCCTCGCCACCGCGGCCAAGTCGTTGCACCTGCAAGACGTGGACGAGCTCCTGGCGCGTCTCGGCGCGGCCGAGCTGACGACGCGGCGGTTGATCGAAGTGCTCTACCCCGAGCTGGCGACCCAGACGGGCGACGAGATCGACGCCGGATCGGCCATCGTCGGGCTGGACGGCGACGCGGCCTTCGAGCGTGCGAATTGCTGCCAGCCGGTCCCGGGCGAGCGCATCGTCGGCATCACCCGCCGCGGCAAGGGCGTCATCATCCACGCCATCGACTGTCCCACGCTGGTCGATTTCGAGGATCAGCCCGAGCGCTGGGTCGACCTGCACTGGCACTCGGGCAACCACCCGTCCGTGAACACCGTGACGTTCGACCTGACCATGACCAACGATGCGGGCGTGCTGGGGCGCATCTGCACCCTTGTCGGTGCGCAGAAGGCCAATATCTCGGACATGGAATTCATCGATCGCAAGCCCGACTTCTACCGGGTCAGGATGGACGTGGATCTGCGGTCGGTCGAGCACATGCACGCGGTGCGCCTGGCGCTGGAAGCCGACCAGGACGTGGCCACAATCGCCCGGGTGCGAGACCCCGACCGCAAACCGTAACGAAAGGCTGGGCCCCGCGTGTTCAAACGCCGCCAACCCAGGTCGACGATGGCCGCCATCGGGCGCGCGCTGTACCCGCGCGGCGGCTGGTGGCGGGCGGCGCGTTACATGGTCTACCGGCTGCGCCGCCTGCCGGACCCGGCCTACAAGATCAGCCGCGGCATCGCCGCCGGGGTCTTCACCAGTTTCACGCCGCTGTTCGGCCTGCATTTCTTCATCGCCGCCGGGCTGGCCTGGATCATGGGCGGCAATGTCGTCGCCTCTCTGCTGGCGACCTTCGTGGGCAACCCGGTCACCTTCCCCGTGATCGCGGGCGCATCGGTCGAACTGGGCGCACGGTTGCTGGGCCAGGATCACGCGCTGCCGCTGAACGCGACCTTCGATGCGTTCAGCCGCGTCTCGGTCGAGCTGTGGTCGAACCTCAAGGGCGTCCTGACCGGTCGCCCGGTGGTCTGGACCGGGTTCGAGCATTTCTTCAGCAACGTCTTCATGCCCTACCTGGTGGGCGGCGTGCTGATCGGCACGGTGGCCGGGGTCGCGTCCTATCTCATGTCGCGCCCGGTGATCTCGGCCTACCAGAAGGCGCGGATCAAGCGGTTGAAGAAAAAGTTCGAAAAGCAGCGCCGGATCGCGCAAGAAGCGGCGGCGAAGCGCATGAAGAAGGAGGCACGCGATGGCTGACAGGCTGCGACTGGGTGTGAACATCGATCACGTGGCGACGGTGCGCAACGCGCGGGGCGGCACGCTGCCCGATCCGCTGCGCGCCGCGCGCATGGCCGAGGCCGCGGGCGCCGACGGCATCACCGCCCACCTGCGCGAGGATCGGCGCCACATCTCGGACGCCGATATCGACGGGCTGATGGCCGCGCTGACCGTGCCGCTGAATTTCGAGATGGCGGCCACGCCCGAGATGCAGGCCATCGCCCTGCGTCATCGACCCCACGCCGTGTGCATCGTGCCCGAACGGCGCGAGGAGCGGACGACCGAGGGCGGGCTCGAGGTCGCCAAGGACGAGAACCGGCTGGCCCATTTCATCGCGCCGCTGCGGGACGCGGGGTGCCGCGTGTCGATCTTCATCGCGGCCGACCGTCCCCAGATCGAGGCCGCGCACCGTATCGGCGCGCAGGTGGTCGAACTGCATACCGGTGCCTATTGCGACGCCCATGCCGAGGGCCGGATCGAGGACCGCGACGCCGAGATGATCCGCATCCGCGACATGGCCGCCTTCGCCGCCGAACTGGGGCTCGAGGTGCATGCGGGCCACGGGCTGACCTACGACACCGTGCCGTCCGTCGCCGCGCTGCCGCAGATGGCCGAGCTGAATATCGGTCACTTCCTGATCGGCGAGGCGATCTTTCGCGGGCTCGAACCCGCCATCCGCGAGATGCGCGGCATCATGGACGCGGCGCGGACGGCGTAGGAGCTATCGAGGCTGCTGGCCCGCAAGAGTGTGAAGGTAATGAAAGCGTTTCGGGCCCCGGGACCCTTGGTCCGCGTGTGGCTCTTATCAACGCATGCTGCATACCAAACGATTGGCGACGAGCCGCGATACTTCGGTTCGCCGTTTGTCAGCGTGTTACCTTTGATTCATGACTCTTTCGAGTACGTCACGAAACCTATTCGCCTCGGCATATACCAACGTGGCCGGCGTCTCGTAGGGATACTCCCGCAAAAACTCCCGAACTAAGGAATACCCAAGGGTGTAGCCTCGCCATGCTGGCTCGGTTCCAAAGAACCAATCTGCATGATCGTATTCCAGATCCCCCAAGCTGCCGATGCGTCACGGGCCGATTGCGCGAGCTCGTCGGCGTCGAGTGCCCTTTCCCACTTTTCCGGAGGACTGCCATAAAGCTGTTGTGCGAAGTGACCTGCCAACCCTTCGGTGACAAGAGCTTCGCCCAATGTGCGTCCATATCCGGGCCCGTGCCAACGAAGGACATGATGCAATTCGTGAACGATTGTTCGCTCGAGAGGTTCGCCCAAGTTTCGCGCGCATTGCGGATTATCAGGGTCGAACGTCAGTTGGATCATGTCGCCGGTGGGGGCGTATCCCATGAAGCCCAGGTGAGCGATTGCGCGGCCAGGCCAAGCCTGCACGACAATATCCAGATCAACCGGGTCAGTCACGGTCTCTGCCTGCGCTTGCGCCCTCTGAATAGCGTTCTCGATCGGCGTGACGAGGCCATCGAACTTCCCCGAGGCGTTGGCAATATGAATATTCCAAGTCATGAGGCCATCACTGTACCTGACCCGCTTTCTCGTCGTCGCGACAGGAGCGGACCTTCGCACATCGATGAGGAAAGCCGCTTTGTTCACCGAGCGCACTCCAAGACGCAGCACGGATCCAGGCGAACGACAAACTCGCCCTACCTCAGGTCCGGCGGCTCCAGCCCGTCCGTTTCGCCGTGCACTGCGAACTGCATGAGGTCGGCCTCGGGCGGCTCGATCGCGCGGAAGCTTTCGCGCACGCCCGCCTCGGTCAGCTCGCGCGTGACCGCCAGCAGCGTGTTGGGCGGATGGCCGGAGCACAGCTCGGCCATATCGTCGATCTGTTGCCGGGCAACGGGCCGCGCGGCGTCGATGTCGGGGGCGCCGTAGTGGCTGACGAAATGGCGCGCCAGCATGTCGGCCAGCGTGTCCATTTCGGACGGCTCGACCTTGGTCACCGCCACGAAGCTCACGCGGCCGAAGGTCTCGACGCCCAGCCAGCCATTGGTGAACGCCTGTTTCGCCTTTCCCGCCAGGTCGGCCTCGGACCAGTCCGAGAACTCGAACCCGCCGGGGATGCACCATTCGCCCGTGCGGGCGGGGGCGTGGAACACCTGTCGGTCGCTGTCGTCGAAATGGATCGCGCGGGCGAGTTGCATGGGGCGGGGTCCTGCTGTGACGTCGGTCGGATGGCCGGGCCAGTGATATGGGTATTTATCGGAAAGATGAAGGTCAGGGCGTGCGCACCAGGCTGGTCAGCGGCACCGCCGAGGTGCCCGCGTCGGTCTTGACCAGCTTCGAGAAACGTTCGTCGACACCGAGCGCGCCGTCGCCCATGTCGCGGACGAGTCCCTCCCATTCCCGGTGCAGCGCCCGCAACTCGCCGTCCTGCCAGCGGTTCAGCCAGACCAGCGTGTGGCGCACCCAGGCTTCGAGCAGGGGAAGCGGCTCGACCTCGCCACAACCCTCGGCATAGAGCGCGGTGCGATCGGGCGCGGCGCCCGCATCGTCGCCTTTGGGCAGAAAGGCCAGGTCCAGCGTCACGATCAGCCAGTCGGGCACCACATCCGCGTCGGTGGCCGGCCCGATCAGCTTCAACGCGCCGCAGCGGCCGCCATTGACGAAGATCGTGCCGTCCCAGCCAAGCTCGACGGCGACCTCGGGCGGGGCCAGCGCGCCCAATGCGTTCTGGAGGCCCACGCCGCAGACGGGCAGGGCGAGCGCGCAGTCGGCCAGCGGCTCTTCGGGCGCGAAGACGATGGCCGCCGACAGGTCCCCGCCGGTGGGGCCGTAGACCACCGTTCCACCGTCGCAGCCCGCGCGCGCGGCCCCGATGGCCGTGTCGACCACCGGGCCTTCCGCCGCGAGGGCGGTGAAAAGCGGCGGAAGGCTGGGAGTGGGCGTCATGCGCGGCCGTCGGCCACCAGCCGCCGGGCGAGATCACGGAAGACCTGCGCCTGCGGGCTGTCGGGTTGCGACACCACGATGGGTGCGCCGCCATCCGACGAGGTGCGGATGTCCAGGTGCAGCGGGATTTCCGCCAGCAGCGGCACGCCCAGCTTCTCGGCCTCGCGGGCGACGCCGCCATGGCCGAAGATATGCTCTTCGTGGCCGCAATTGCTGCAGATATGGGTGCTCATGTTCTCGATCAGCCCGTAGATCGGGGTCTTGAGCTGGTTGAACATGTCGATGCCCTTGCGCGCATCCAGCAGCGCCACGTCCTGCGGCGTCGACACGACAAGCGCCCCGTCCAGCCGTGCCTTCTGGGCCAGCGTCATCTGCACGTCGCCGGTGCCCGGCGGCAGGTCCACCAGCAGCACGTCCAGCGCGCCCCACTGCACCTGCATCAGCATCTGCTGAAGCGCGCCCATCAGCATCGGACCGCGCCAGACCACGGCCTGGCCTTCGTTGGTCATCAGGCCGATGGACATCATGGTCACGCCGTAGTTGCGCATGGGCAGGATGGTCTTGCCGTCGGGGCTGGCGGGCCGCCCGGACACGCCCAGCATGCGCGGCTGCGACGGGCCGTAGACATCGGCGTCCAGCAGGCCCACGCGCCGCCCCTCGGCGGCCAGCGCACAGGCGAGGTTCGAGGCCACCGTGGACTTGCCTACGCCGCCCTTGCCCGACGCGATGGCGATCAGGCGGTCGACGCCCGGCACCGGCTCGGGACCCGCGGGCTGCGCCTTGCGGGACGGCTTCAGGTCCGGCGGCGTGTCGGGCTTGGAATGGGCGGTCAGCACGACCGACACGGTCTCGGCCCCGGGCAGGGCCTTGATCCGCGCCTTGGCATCGGCGCGCACGGGCTCGTAGGCCTTGGCCGCCGACGCGGCGATCTCCAGCACGAACCGCACGGTTCCGCCATCGACGGTCAGGGCGCGCACCACGCCGGCAGACACGATGTCCTGCCCGGTGGCGGGGTCCTTGATATCCTTCAGCGCCGCGAGAACGGCGTCACGCGTCAGGCTCATGCCTGCCCCTTGATCTGGCCGGTGACCACGTGTTCGAGATCGACGCCGTCGATGGTCAGGACGACCTTGGCGTTGTAGACCTTGCCGGCGGTGTCGTGGTCGCGCATGGCCTGCTCGATGGCCTGCTGCGAGGTGACGCCCACCTGTTTCAGGAATTTCCGCATCGACATGTTGAACTCTTCGTCCATCGCTTCCGCCCTCCCGTGGCGCTGTCGGATTGATCGTTGACCGAGGTAGGCTGCGGCCCCTAGCGTTGCAAGCGCAACCTGAACGGGGGCCCGATGCGTGCCATCCTCGCCATCGTCGCGACGATCTGCCTGGCCGCGCCCGCGGCGGCCGAATTGCGCGTCGCGGTGCCAGACGCGCTGGCGCAAAGCGGTGTGCTGGACCACCTTTTGCCGCGCTTTTCGCTGAAGACCGGCGTCCGGACCGAGCAGGTGCGCGAGGGCGCCGCGGCCGAGGGGCGGTTCGGTCTCGAGGGCACGCCGGTTCTGCGGGGCGGTGGACAGGTCTGGCACCTGGATGGCGAGGACGAGGATCTCGACAGGCTGCTGGACTGGTTCCGTTCCGATGTGGGCCGTCGCACCATCGCCAGCTTCGAGGGCGCCGATTTCGCCGCACCCGAACGGGCGAGAACGGTGGCCGCGGCACCGCAGGTCACCGGCGACGCGGCGGCGGGCGCGGACCTGTCGTTGAAGCTTTGCGGACGCTGCCACGTGGTGGGGCCGGTCAACAGGATGAAAGGGCTGGGCTCGACCCCGTCGTTCCGCGTGCTCCGGGGATTGCCCGGCTGGCAGGGGCGGTTCGCGTTGTTCTTCGTGCTCGCGCCCCACGCGGCCTTCACGCAGGTCACCGACGTGACCCCGCCGTTCGACCCGGCCTATCCGCCGCCCATCGTCCCGATCGAGCTGAGCCTCGAAGACCTCGAGGCGATCACTGCCTTCGTGGCCGAGATGTCACCCGCCGACCTGGGCGCGCCCATCCAGGCGCGCTGATGCGCGGCGCGCCGCGGGCGACGGGCAAGCCCATGCCTCACCCTCACGAATTCGCGGCCCTCGCCGGATCAGTGATCCTTGCGGTCGGTGTAGTAGTCGGCGGTCGACCGGGGCTTCGGCCGCTCGCCGGCGGCGAAGGGATTGTTCTGCGAATGGTACTGCGCGTTGATCCGGCAGGTGTCGCACATCTGGATCATGCGCGCGGCCTGCGGGTTGGAGAACATCGAATGCTTGCCGGCCAGCTTCTCGGTGATTTTCTCGACCGTCGATTTCACGCCGAAAAGCGCGCCGCACTCGATGCAGGCGAAGGGCTCTTCCTCGTTCAGGACCTCCTGCCGCAGCGCCGAGTCGGCCAGGTTCAGCCGCGGCTCGAGCGTGATGGCATCCTCGGGGCAGATATTGGCGCAAAGGCCGCATTGCAGGCAGGCGTCCTCCTGGAACAGCAGCTGCGGCAGGTCGGGGTTGTCGCCCAGCGCGCCCGACGGGCACAGCGACACGCAGGACAGGCACAGGGTGCAGGCATCGGTGTCGACCAGCACCGCGCCGTAGGGCGCGCCCTCGGGCAGGGAGAGCGTCTCGGAGCCGTGCAGCGCCTTGGCGGCCAGCCGGGTGATCTGGCGGCGCGATCCCATGGGCAGCACCGGCTTGCGCTCGACCTGCGGTGCCGCGCCCAGGGCTTCGGGCAGGGCATCGGGGTCGGCCACGTCCAGCAGGCGCAGCGCCGCGTCGCCGCCGATGGCGCGGGCCAGCGCGGCCTCGTGCTCGGCCGTCGGGCGTTCGGTCTTCGGCGCCAGCAGCAGCGAGACGTCGGTGAACCCGCAGGCCAGCGCGCCCAGCGCCTCGGCGTGGCCGAAGGCGTTCAGCGACGGCATGGCGAAGGGGATGACATCGGCGGGCAGGCCCGCGCCGTGGCGGGCGAGAAGGCCGATCATCTCGGCCCCGAACGCGTCATCATGGACCAGCAGGCGCGGGGCGGTGCCGCCCGCCTTGCGAAAGGTTTCGGCCAGCGTGGACAGGCGGCGGAACACCGAATCGACAGGCGGGGCGTCGAAGCTGACCGCGCCCGAGGGGCACAGGGACGAGCACGCGCCGCAGCCCGCGCAGATCATCGGGTCGATGCTGACATGATCGCCCGCGGGCGTGATCGCACCGGTGGGGCAGGCGTCGAGGCAGCGGGTGCAGCCGGTCTGCTCGGCCCGGGAATGGGCGCAGAGTTCCGGCGACAGGCGGACGTGCAGGGGCTGCTCGAACGTGCCGGTCATCTGCGCCGCGTCGAAGATCACGTCGGCCACGGCCTCGGGGCGGCCGGGATCGGCGCGGAAATATCCCTCGCGCTTGTGGTGCGCGGGAAACAGGGGCGTGGCACCCGACAGGTCCACGATGATGTCGCATTCCGACCGCGCACCGTCGCGGGGTTCGGACATGGTCATTGGGCCGCGTCCGCCCGCGATCACCTGCGCCAGACCGTCGATGGTCACCGCGAAACCGCCCAGCGCGCCGGTCGCGTTGCGGATCCGGCCATGAACGGTGTCGAAGTCGCGCGTCTCGGGCGGCGGGGCGGCGTCGGTCAAAAGGCAGGTGACGGCCAGGCTGCGCGCCAGGCGCTCGGCCGCGGGCAGGGCGGTGGCGGCATCGCCGATCACCAGGCAGGTGCCGGTGCTTTCCACGTCCATCACGCGCGGGGCGGGGATGGGCAGCAGCGCCTCGGCCAGCAGGGCGGCCTGCTTCGGGGTCGGATCGGCCGGATCGTCGCTCCAGCCCGCGCGGTCGCGCAGGTCGATGCAGGCGGGGGTGTCCTGCTCCATCGCTTCGGCCAGCGCCTCGAAGGTCGGCCGCTCCTGCGCGCAGGCGATCACCACGTCGCCCGCGCCCATGGCTGCCTCGACCGCGCCGATCTCGTCGCCGCAAAGAAAGCTGTGCACCTTGGAACAGGGAAGTCCGCTGGCCCGCGACAGCGCGTCGGAATCCAGTTTCTGCGATCCCAGGCAGTCACACAGCATCACGGTCTTGGTCATCTCGGCCCCCCTTCGGTGCTCAGGCGCGACAGGCTAGGGCCAAACAGCGGCAGTCTCAATCACGGAAGCCAGAGGATCGGCCTACGACCAAAGTCGTATCCTTTCTATCGCCCGGATGTTCGAATATGGATGGTATACAACCGGGTGCAGCCAGCCCGTGCAAAGCTTTAGTCTTTCGATCAGGAGTTTACGTGTCGCCAAGCAAGCGATCACTCGAACTGTCTCTGGGCGTCGTCATACGGCGCCTGCCCGGCGTGACTCGCTGGGCCAAGTGGTCTTGGAAGGCCATCGCCGTGCTGCCCGGCTCCGATCATGGCGCCTGGAAGGTCCTGCGCGAGGAGGATGGCGCGACCGAGTTCCACGCGGGCACGCTGACCCTGTCGCTGCATGCCGGAGAGACCGAGGCGTATATCCATAATCTCACCGCGAAGGAGCCGTCGATCTACGTCATCATGCGCCACCGCGCGGGTGATCCGCCGCTGGACCTGGTGCTGGTCACCGCCAGCCCCTACGAGGCGCAGGATTACACCGACAACGGCGAGGATATCGTCGAGCGGGTGCCGCTGCCCGACGCGCTGCGCGGCGTCATCGCCGATTTCATCGACCGCCACCACGTCGAAGAGCCGTTCGTGAAGCGCAAGCGCGACCGGTCGCGTGTCGACCGGGTCGAGGATGGCCGCGGCGACCCGCGCATCAAGCAGACGGGCGATGTCTACCGCGCGCCCCGCAATGTGGTGTCATGAGCGCGCGCTCCGATTTCTGGTCGCGCCGTCGCGCTGCGGTCGCGGACCAGGACCGCGCCGAGACGCGGGCCCGCGAAGACGCCAAGGTCGCCGAGGAGCAGGCCGCGCTGGCCGAGCGCCCCGAGGAGGAAGTCCTTGCCGAGCTTGGGTTGCCCTCGCCGGAAAGCATCTGCTCGGGCGACGACGTGAAGGCCTTCATGGCCAAGGCCGTGCCGGATTACCTGCGCCGCCGGGCGCTGCGCACGCTGTGGCGGTCGAACCCCGTTCTGGCCTGTCTCGACGGGCTGAACGATTACGACGGCGATTTCACCAACGCGGCCACCGACGCCCCCGGCGTGCAGACCGCCTACCGCGTGGGCAAGGGGCTGCAGAAGCATCTGGACGAACTGGCGCGGCAGGCTTCGGCGGACGAACAGGATGACGACCTGACGCCGGAAACCGCGCCCGAGCAGTCTCTGGATGAGGGCGCGACGGCTGGCGAGGACGTGGTTGCAACCGCGCCAGCGCCGGAAGAGACGCCCGAAACCGACGCGGCGGACGACACACCCGCCGACGCCCCGCGCCCGCGCCGCATGGCGTTCCGCTTTGACGGGGGCGCGGCATGAGCGACCAGGTGACCATGCAGGACATTGCTTCCGAGGACCGGCTGCGCGCCGATCTCTACAATTATCTCGGCCTCATGCTGGCGGCCCCGCCCAACGACATGCTGCTGGCGCAGACCGCCGGGTTGTCGGGCGATTCCGAGACCGACCTGGGCCGCGCCATCGCGAGCCTTGCGAAGGTCGCCCGCGTGACCAAGCCCAAGGCCGTGGTGTCCGAGTTCAACGCGCTTTTCATCGGCCTCGGCCGGGGCGAGCTGCTGCCCTATGCCAGCTACTACCTGACCGGTTTCCTGAACGAAAAGCCGCTGGCCAGCCTGCGCGCCGACATGGCGGCGCGGGGCATCGCCCGCGCGCCCAACGTGTTCGAGCCCGAGGACAACATCGCCTCGCTCATGGAAATGATGGCCGGGCAGATCATGGGCCGCTTCGGACGCCCCGCGACCGTGGCCGAGCAGAAACAGTTCTTCAACAAGCACATCGGCCCCTGGGCCGTGCACTTCTTCTCCGACCTCGAAGCGGCGAAGAAATCCGTGCTTTACGCCTCGGTCGGACAGGTCGGCCGGGTGTTCATGGAGATCGAACGCGAAGCGTTCCGTATGAGCGCGGGGGACGCCCCGCAATGAAGCAAGGGAGACGAGTGATGAGCGACGACAACAAGACCGGCACCAGCCGCAGGGGCTTCTTGAAACTGGCGGGAACCGCCGCGCCGGCAGCCGCCGTCGCCGTGGCCGCGGGGGGCGACCGGGCCGAGGCCCAACCGGTCGATCTGTCCTCGGACAAGATGCAGGACACCGCGCATACCCGCGCCTATCTGGACAGCGCCCGCTTCTGAGCGACCCGCGCCCGTAAATTGGGGAGGAGACTGAAATGCTTCGCAAAAAAACAAACAGCGTCTCGCGCAGCGCGCGTCCGGGGGGCATCGTTGCCGCCGCGGCCGAGGCCCGCGTCGATCGCCGCGGCTTCCTGCGCGGCTCGGGGCTGGCCATCGGCGGTCTGGCCGCCATCGCCGCGACCGGCGGGACCGTCACGCAAGCGACGGCGCAGACCGCGGCCAACACCGCCGTGGAGACCGTGAAATCGGTCTGCACCCATTGCTCGGTCGGCTGCACCGTGATCGCCGAGACGCAGAACGGCGTCTGGACGGGCCAGGAGCCCGGCTGGGACAGCCCCTTCAACCTGGGCGCCCACTGCGCCAAGGGCGCGGCCGTGCGCGAGCACGCCCATGGCGAACGCCGCCTGAAGTACCCGATGAAGAAGGTCGGCGGCGAATGGCAGCGCATCAGCTGGGACGAGGCCATCAACGAGATCGGCGACCAGATGCTGTCGATCCGCGAGGAAAGCGGCCCCGACTCGGTCTACTGGCTGGGTTCGGCGAAGCATAACAACGAACAGGCGTATCTCTTCCGCAAGTTCGCCGCCTACTGGGGCACCAACAACGTCGACCACCAGGCGCGGATCTGCCACTCGACCACCGTGGCGGGCGTGGCGAACACATGGGGCTACGGCGCCATGACGAACAGCTACAACGACATCCACAACTCGAAGGCCATCTTCATCATCGGCGGCAACCCCGCCGAGGCGCACCCGGTGTCGCTGCTGCACGTGCTGAAGGCCAAGGAGCAGAACAACGCGCCGCTGATCGTCTGCGATCCGCGCTTCACCCGCACCGCGGCCCACGCCGACGAGTACGTGCGCTTCCGCCCGGGTGCGGACGTGGCGCTGGTCTGGGGGATCCTCTACCACATCTTCGAAAACGGGTGGGAGGACAAGGAATTCATCCGCACCCGCGTCTGGGGGATGGACCAGATCAAGGAAGAGGTGATGCGCTGGACCCCCGACGAGGTCGAGAACGTCACCGGCGTGCCGGAAAGCCAGGTCAAGCGCGTCGCGCGCACGCTGGCCAACAACCGTCCGGGCACCGTGATCTGGTGCATGGGCGGCACCCAGCACACCAACGGCAACAACAACACCCGCGCCTACTGCATCCTGCAGCTCGCGCTGGGGAACATGGGCGTCGCCGGCGGCGGCACCAACATCTTCCGCGGCCACGACAACGTGCAGGGCGCGACCGACCTGGGCGTCCTGGCCGACACGCTGCCCGGCTACTACGGCCTGTCGGACGGCGCCTGGGGCCACTGGGCCCGCGTCTGGGACGAGGATCTGGACTGGCTCAAGGCCCGCTTCAGCGAGGCGACCTTCAACGACCAGCCCATGCGCAACCTGAACGGCATCCCGGTGTCGCGCTGGATCGACGGCGTGCTGGAAGACCCGGCAAACCTGGACCAGCCCGCCAACACCCGGGCCATGGTGCTGTGGGGCCACGCCCCCAACTCGCAGACCCGCATGACCGAGATGAAGACGGCCATGGAAAAGCTCGACCTGCTGGTCGTGGTGGACCCGTACCCGACCGTTTCGGCCGTGCTGCATGACCGCACCGACGGCGTGTACCTGCTGCCGGCCTCGACCCAGTTCGAGACCTACGGTTCGGTCACTGCGTCGAACCGGTCGCTGCAATGGCGCGAGAAGGTGGTCGACCCGCTGTTCGAGTCGCTGCCCGACCACGTCATCATGAAGAAGTTCGCCGACAAGTTCGGCTTCTCGGACCGGATCTTCCGCCACATCGAGGTCAACGGCGACGAGCCGCTGATCGAGGACATCACCCGCGAGTTCAACAAGGGCATGTGGACCATCGGCTATACCGGGCAGTCGCCCGAGCGGATGCGCATGCACATGCAGAACCAGCACACCTTCGACCGCACCACGCTGCGCGCGAAGGGCGGCCCGGCCGATGGCGACTTCTACGGCATGCCGTGGCCGGCCTGGGGCAACCCCGAGATGAACCACCCCGGCACCGCGAACCTCTACGACATGTCGATGCCGGTGGCCGAAGGCGGCCTGACCTTCCGCGCGCGCTTCGGCGTCGAGCGGGACGGCGACAACCTGCTGGCCGAGGGCGTGGCCAGCGTCGGGTCGGAGATCCAGGACGGCTACCCCGAGTTCACCATGCAGATGCTGCGTGACCTGGGCTGGGACGGCGACCTGACCGACGAGGAGATGAAGCAGATCGAGTATGTCGCGGGCTTCCGCGACCGCACCGACGGCGTCGTGGGCGAGACCACGTTCACCGGCGAAGTCCCCTCGGACTACGAAGAGCGGACGGGTGCGGTGAACTGGAAGACCGACCTGTCGGGCGGCATCCAGCGCGTCGCGATCGCCCATGGCTGCGCGCCCTTCGGCAACGCCAAGGCCCGCGCCGTCGTGTGGACCTTCCCGGACCCCGTGCCGATCCACCGCGAGCCGCTTTACACCAACCGCCGCGACCTGGTCGAAGCCTACCCGACCTACGAGGACAAGAAGTTCTGGCGCGTGCCGACCATGTACAAGTCGATCCAGGAGAACGACTTCAGCCAGGATTACCCGATCATCCTGACCTCGGGGCGCCTGGTGGAATACGAGGGCGGCGGCGACGAGACCCGGTCGAACCCCTGGCTGGCCGAGCTGCAGCAGGACATGTTCGTCGAGATCAACCCGCGCGATGCCAACAACCTTGGTATCCGCGAGGGCGGGCAGGTCTGGGTCGAGGGCCCCGAGGGCGGCAAGGTGCTGGTCATGGCGATGATCACCGAGCGGGTGGGCGAGGGCGTGGCCTTCATGCCCTTCCACTTTGGCGGCATGTACCAGGGCGAGGACCAGCGGTCGAAATACCCCGAGGGGGCCGACCCGTACGTGTTGGGTGAATCCACCAACACCGCCCAGACCTATGGCTATGACAGCGTGACCCAGATGCAGGAGACGAAAGCCACTCTCTGCAAGATCTGGGCGGCTTAAGGGAGGAAAAGACGATGGCAAGAGCCAAGTTTCTCGTCGATGCCGAGCGCTGCATCGAGTGCAACGCCTGCGTCACCGCGTGCAAGAACGAGCACGAGGTGCCGTGGGGCATCAACCGCCGCAAGGTGGTGACCATCCAGGACGGCCAGCCGGGTGAACGCTCGATCTCGGTCGCCTGCATGCACTGCTCGGACGCGCCGTGCATGGCCGTCTGCCCGGTGGACTGCTTCTACCAGAACGAGGAAGGCGTGGTCCTGCACTCGAAGGACCTGTGCATCGGCTGCGGCTACTGCTTCTACGCGTGCCCCTTCGGCGCGCCGCAATACCCGCAGGCCGGCAACTTCGGATCGCGCGGCAAGATGGACAAGTGCACCTTCTGCGCCGGCGGACCGGAGGAAAACAACTCCACCGCCGAGTTCCAGAAATACGGCCGCAACCGGATCGCCGAGGGCAAGCTGCCCATCTGCGCCGAGATGTGCGCCACCAAGGCCCTGCTGGCCGGTGACGGCGACGTGGTGTCGTCGATCTACCGCGAGCGCGTCGTCGCGCGCGGCTTCGGCTCGGGCGCCTGGGGCTGGGGCACCGCCTACGAGCAGAAGGGCGGCTGATCCGCAGCCCCGCCTTTCGGCCATGAAACCGGGGCGGCCCTGCGCGCGAGTGCGGGGCCGCTTCCTTTCCCGTCCCGCGTCCCGGGACGGATGACCTGCAGTTTCCCCAGGGGGCCCGCAAAATGCGTCTTCTTCGTTCCGCTCTCGTCTTTCTCTGCCTCGCTGCCGCTCTGCCCGCCGTCGCGCAGGACCGTCCGCTGGGCGATGCCGCGCTGGCCGACCGCGACCAGCCCTACCGCACACCCGCCGGAACCTCGTCGGTGCGCCCGCCCGAGGAAGGATCGCGGGATATCCTGCCCACGACCGACACGCCGGAATTGCCGGGCGAGGTGACGATGGAAACGCCCCTGCGCGACGCGTCGGAGGAGTTCGACACCCAGGGCGGATCGTCCGTGCGCCCGCCCGAGGACACGGTCTACGAGGACGCGCCCCTGTCGGTGCAAAGCCGTCCCGAAACCGGCGGTGCGCAAACGCTGGAAGACATCCTGGCCCGACAGCGCGGCGAGATCATCGACGAGGATTTCCGCAACAACCCCGACGCCGTCGGCACCGCCCCCGGCGCCGACATGGCGGGTGTGGGTGAGCTGGGCGCGCTGGGCGGCACCTCGGATTCCGAGCTCTGGCGCGCCATGCGTTACGACGCGCAAGAGCTGACCGTGACCGCCCGCGGCCCCGCCGCCGGCGTGCTGATGCAGGATGGCGGCATGGCCTGGTTGCAGTTCCGCCAGGGCCCGCTTCTGAAATGGGGCGGCATCGCCCTGGCCGCCATGGCCGGTCTCCTGCTTCTTTTCTACATCATCGCCGGCCGCATGCGCATCGACGGCGGCAAGGACGGCTCGACCATCACCCGGTTCCAGGGGGTCGAGCGGTTCGGCCACTGGCTTCTGGCCGGATCGTTCATCATCCTGGCGATCACCGGCCTGTTCTCGCTGGCCGGGCGCACGCTGCTGATCCCGGTGATGGGCAAGGAGGCATATGCCAGCATCGCGGGCTTCAGCAAGTTCGTGCACGACAACATCAGCTGGGCCTTCATGATCGCGCTCGTGCTGATCTTCGTCATGTGGGTCTGGGAAAACCTGCCCGACCGCACCGACTGGACCTGGATCAAGATGGGCGGCGGTTTCCTGACGAAGCATCACCCGCCCGCGAAGAAGTTCAACTTCGGCCAGAAGATCGTGTTCTGGTCGGTGATCGTGCTCGGCACCTCGATCTCGATCTCGGGCCTGTCGCTGCTGTTCCCGTTCGAGCTGCAGCTGTTCGCCCCCACCTTCGACAAGCTGAACGGCCTCGGCATCCCGCAGGTCCTGGGCTTCGGGCCGCTGGACACCGACCTTGCCCCGCACGAGGAAATGCAGCTGAGCCAGCTGTGGCACGCCATCGTGGGCTTCGCGCTGATGACGCTGATCCTGGCGCATATCTATATCGGCTCGGTGGGCATGGAGGGTGCGTTCGCCGCCATGGGATCGGGCCAGGTCGACGAGGCCTGGGCCGAGCAGCACCACTCGATCTGGGCCGAGGAGCAGAAGGCCAAGGAACGGGAAGGCACCGGCACCGGGGCGGCGACCCCCGCCGAGTGAGCCCGCCGGTGCGCGCCCTTGCCCTGACGCTGGTCTGCGCCGCGCTGCCGCTGGCGGCCGATCCCGCGCGGCTGTCGGGGCATGGCGGCCCGGTCATGGACGTGGCGGTGTCGCCCGGGGGGCGCGTCGCCACGGCAAGCTTCGACAACGCGGTCGGGCTCTGGTCCGGTGACGATCCGCGCTGGCTGGACAGCCACGCCGCCGCGGTGAACGCGGTGCTGTTCCCCGGCGCGTCCGCGGTGTTCTCGGGCGGCGACGATTTCGCGGTGCGCCAGTGGGCGCCGGAAACGGGTGCGTCCCAAGTGCTGGGCCAGCATCGCGGCAAGGTCTCGGCCCTGGCCCTGTCGCCCACCGCGCCGCTGCTCGCCTCGGCCAGCTGGGACGGCACCGTTGCGCTGTGGAAGATCGCGGCAGGGGGGGCGACCCAGCCTTCGCAAGGCGACGACGCTATCGTGCTTCGCGGGCACGACCAGGGCGTGAACGACGTTGCCTTCTCGGCCGACGGCACGACCGTTTACACCGCCTCCGCCGACGGGACGATCCGGGCCTGGGACCCCGGGACCGGGGCCGAGACGCGGGTCATCGCGCGGCACGGGTTCGGGGTGAACCGGCTTGTGCTGGGGCCGGGCTGGCTGGCCTACGGCGCAGTGGACGGGGGCACGCGGCTGGTGTCGCCCCTGACGGGCGAGCTTCTGGCCGACTTCACGGCCGAGCGGCGTCCCATCCTGTCGCTGGCCTACAGTGACGCGGCAGGTCTGCTGGCCGTTGGCGACGGCGAGGGGTTCATCATGGTGATCGACACCGCGACCCGCGGCGTCGCCCACGATTTCCGCGCCGTGTCGCGCGGCCCGGTCTGGGCGCTGGCCTTCTCGCCGGACGGATCGCGCCTGTATTCCGGCGGACTGGATCCCGACCTGCTGGTTTGGAACGTGGCCGAGCTCGAAGACGCCGTCCCGGCCACCACGGCCGAGCGGGCGAGCTTCCTCCGCGACCCCGAGACCATGTCGAACGGCGAGCGGCAATTCATGCGCAAATGCTCGATCTGTCACAGCCTGACGCCCGACACGGCGCGCAAGGCCGGCCCAACCCTGCACGGCGTCTTCGGTCGCCGCGCGGGCACCGTGCCGGGCTACGTCTATTCCGAGCGCCTGGACGGGTCGGACATCACCTGGACGTCCGAGACCATCGACGCCCTGTTCGACCAGGGCCCCGATCATTATATTCCGGGCTCGAAGATGCCCATGCAGGTCATCGCCAAGCCCGGTGACCGCGCCGACCTCATCGCCTGGCTTCAGACCGCCACGGCGACCCCCGATCAAGGAGACCAACCGTGAAAGCCTTCGTTCTTGCCGTCGTTTGCCTGGGCCTGATCACCGCCGCGGCGCCGATCCTGCTGGAAGACATTTTCGGCGACAGCTCGGCCGCGGTCACGGCCAGCGACAGTGTCCGCCTGCCCGAGGACTGATCGCCCGCACTAGCCGGCGTCGGGCACGTTCAGCCCGCGCTGCACCGCGGGGCGTGCCATGAAGCGGTCGAAATAGGCGTTCACGCGCGGGTAGTCGGCCCAGCCGACCATGTCCTTCGCGCCGTAGAACTCCAGCGCGCCCAGCCACGGCGCGATGGCCATGTCGGCGATGGAATACTCGCCCGCCACCCATTCGTAGCCCTCGAGCTTGGTCTCGAGCACCGACAGCAGGCGCTTGGCCTCGTTGATGTAGCGTTCGCGCGGGCGGGGATCCTCGATGTCCTTGCCGCCCAGCTTCACGAAGAAGCCCAGTTGCCCGAACATCGGGCCGAGACCGCCCATCTGCCATTGCAGCCAGGTGATCGTCTCCCACCGCTGGGTGCCGGTGCCCAGGAACTGGCCCGACTTCTCGGCCAGGTACATCAGGATGGCGCCCGACTCCCATATGCCCAGCGGTTCGCCGCCGGGGCCGTCGGGATCGATCAGCGCGGGGATCTTGTTGTTGGGGTTCAGCGACAGGAACTCGGGCGATTTCACGTCCGCATCCTTCAGCGTGACCAGGTGCGGTTCGTAGGGCAGTCCGGTTTCCTCCAGCATGATCCCCACCTTGCGCCCGTTGGGCGTCGGGTAGGAGTAAAGCTGGATCCGGTCCGGGTGGCTGGCGGGCCATTTGCTGGCGATGGGAAAGTCGGCAAGCGTGCTCATGGCATGTCCTTTTGCGTCTGCGTTGCGCAGACACCTAGGATGCCATGCCGTTTGCGACAGGTCAGGCGGCGCGCAGAAGGCCTGCGCGGATGCAGGGGGCCAGGGGCGGCGATGCGCCCCCGGCACGCCCCCTAGAAGTTCGCGCCGCAGCCCCGCGCCAGGGCGCGGCTGGCGATCCGCGCGCTGTCGACCGAGAACGCCGTGGTGTAATAGACGGCTCCCAGGATCTTCAGTCCCGACGTGATCGAGCGTTCGGCCGTGCCCATCTGCGCGAGCAGGTCCATGGGCATTTCACCGGTCACCGAAAGCTGCCCGCCATCGGCGCTGTCGGTCTTGCCCGACAGGATGAAATGCTTGTTGTCGTCGACCTGCACCACCAGGTTCAGCGACGTGGTGTCCATCAGTTCGGCCTGGCCGAGTGCGACCTTTTCCGGTGTCGAGAAGCGCGCCACCGGCACGTCATCGGCGTTGCATTCCAGCGATAGCCCGAAAGAACTGCCGTCTTCCCGCTGCGCATACAGGGGAACCGTGTCGAACGTCCCCCGGTGCGTGCTGAGCATCCAGTGTCCGAACGCCGGCGCGGTCAGCGCCACCAGCACAGAGGCGAAACCCACTAGTTTCATGATTCTATCGTCCCCAAACCCCAGTTCGAAGCATTCTGCTCCGATAGGCCGGTCGATGGATCTGTGTACCGATCCGGCCACGTCGGGGCACGCCGTGCGGCGGCCCGTCCGTTCTAGCGTCCCGTCGCAAGCTTCTGCGACGCGGAATACGCCCTATGGTAGCGGCAAAAGCGGAAAATGTTTGGCAACACGCTGTCAAAATGGGATTTTATCGGTGTCCGTGGCGACGAAGCGACGAAGCGGATGCCTTTGTCTCGTCGTCTGGGCCAGTGTTCGGCCATGGATGTCAGTATGTTCAACCTCTAGGAGACCGGCATGATCGGTGAATTCAAGGACTTCATCGCCAAGGGCAATGTCATGGACATGGCTGTGGGCATCATCATCGGCGCGGCGTTCACCGCGATCGTCAGTTCGCTGGTGGCGGACCTCATCAACCCGTTCATCGGGATCTTTACCGGCGGTATCGACTTCTCGAACATGTTCGTCGTGCTGGGTGGGGGAGAATACGCCTCGCTGACCGCCGCGCAGGAGGCCGGCGCCGCCGTCTTCGCCTATGGCAGCTTCATCAATGCCGTCATCAATTTCCTGATCGTGGCCTTCGTGGTCTTCATGCTGGTCAAGATGGTCAACCGCGTGAAGGAAGCGGCGGTCAAGCCCGACGATGTCGCCCCCGAGGTCCCGACAGGCCCCTCCGAGCTGGATATCCTGATCGAGATCCGCGATGCGCTGGCGGCCGATCGAAAGGCGTCCTGACCACCCGGACGACCGGCGGCGTGGCGCAGGGTGCCGCGCCGTCACCACACCTTTCCGTAGTCTTTCATTTACCGGTTACGATTTGAGGTTATCTTCGGTGGCATGACCAGGCTTCAAAGATATTGCCCGCGCTATGCCGTCGAGCGTCGCACCGACGCGGCGGTGCATTACCTCGGGCTGGGCCTTGCCTTGGCGGCCGTGCCGACGCTGATCGTGCTGGCGGTCCTGCGGCGGGGCGATGCGCCCACCGTGACCGCGGTCACGGTCTACGGGCTCAGCCTGGTGGCCATGCTGGGCGCCTCGGCCATCTACAACATCACCGGACGCCATCGCTGGACCAAGGTTCTGAAACGGCTCGATCATTCCGCGATCTACCTGAAGATCGCGGGCAGTTTCACGCCGCTCGTGGCGCTGACCGGCGGGGCGGGCGCGCCCTTCCTGGCCGGACTCTGGGGCGCCGCGCTGGGCGGAACGTCGCTGAAGATGCTGGCGCCCGACCGCATGCGCTGGCTGGGCCTCGCGCTCTACCTCGGGATGGGCTGGGTCGGCATGTGGCTGGGCTGGGACGTGTTCACCGCGCTCAGCCCCGCGGGGATGTGGCTGATCGCGCTGGGCGGCTGTCTCTACACGCTGGGCGTCGTGTTCTTCCTGTGGGAACGGCTGCCCTATCACACGACCATCTGGCACAGCTTCGTCCTGGTGGCGAGCGGCCTGATCTATGCCGCCATCACCGTCGAAGTGCTGCGCGAGTTCGAGCCCGAGCTGATCGCCGAGACCATTGCCCCGGTGCTCTTCTAGAACTCCACGCCCACCTGCGCCTTGATGCCCGACCGGAACGGGTGCTTCACCAGCTCCATCTCGGTCACGAGATCCGCGGCCTCGATCAGGTCGGGATGCGCGTTGCGCCCCGTCAGGACAACGTGGGTCATGGGCGGCTTGTGATCGCGCAGGAACGCCAGGACCTCGGCCAAGTCGAGATATTCATAGCGCAGCGCGATGTTGATCTCGTCCAGCAGGACCATGCGGTTGGTGTCGTCCGCGATCAGTTCGCGCGCCTTGGCCCACGCGGCCTGCGCCATCTCGGTATCGCGGGACTTGTCCTGCGTTTCCCAGGTGAAGCCCTCGCCCATGGTGTGAAAGGCGCAGACATCCTGAAATTTCGACAGGATCAGGTCGCGCTCGCCCGTGGACATGCCACCCTTGATGAATTGCACCACCGCGCAGGGCATTTCGTGGGCGATGCAGCGGAAGATCATCCCGAAGGCGGCCGAGCTCTTGCCCTTGCCCTTGCCGGTATGGACGATGATCAGCCCCTTCTCGTCGGTCTTGGTGGCCATGATCTTGTCGCGCGCGGCCTTCTTCTTGGCCATCTTCTGGGCGTGGCGGTCGGGATCGTCGCTCATCGGGGGCTCCTTTCGTGACGGGGGCAACCTGACGCCCCGCGCGCGGCTGCGCAAGCGCGTTCAGGGTTTGTTAACCTTGGCGCGGCAGGCTGTGTGCCATGCGCTGGTTCGTGATCTTCCTGTCGGTCGCGGCTTGCGACAGTCCGTCGCTCGAATTCGCGCGGGCGCCGGTGACGCGGGTGGCGGTTGGCGACATGGTGTTCTCGGTCCGGGTGCGCGGCGAACGGGCCGAGGCCATCCGCACCTCGCGTCACCTTCTGCCGCGTGAAGGCACGGTGCTGCACCACGCCGAGGTGGCGATCGAGCGTGCCAGCGGGTGCCGGGTCAAGTCACTGGACGCCGATCAGGCGATCCAAAGGGCCACGTTGGACTGCGACGATGCCCCGGACGATCCGGCCCCGTTCGAAGGCCGCGTGGTGGTGTTGAAGCGGTACTGATTTCGAAGGCTTAGGTGGGCAGATGCCTAGCGAAAGTGAGGCGCAGGGTCCCATGGCGCGTCCGTCTTCGCTGGCGGAACGCACGGTCCCGCCAAAGGGCGCCGCGCCGTAGCGTCGGCCCCGTGTCCCGGGGCAGAACCCCAAGGACCTAGAGGAACAGCCGCACGACGACGGGTGCCAGCACCGCCGTCAGCACCGCGTTCAGGCCCATGCCGATACCCGAGAAGGTTCCCGCGACCTCGTTCACCTGGAACGCGCGCGCGGTGCCGATGCCATGGGCCGCGACCCCGACCGCGAAGCCCCGCGCCCGGTAGTCGGTGAAGCCCAGCCCGTTCAGCAACGGTGTCACGATGATCGCGCCAATGATCCCGGTCAGGATCACCAGCACCGCCGTCAGGTTGGGCAGGCCGCCCAGCTCTTCGGTGATGCCGATGGCCACGGGCGCGGTGGCCGATTTCGGGGCCAGCGACACCAGCACGTCCATTGGAAGGCCCAGCCCCCAGCCCAAGGCAAGCGCCGATCCCATGGCGACGACCGAACCCACCAGCAGCGCCGCCGCCATGGGCACCAGCACCCGCGCCACCCGGCCGCGATGCGCCCAGAGCGGCAGCGCCAGCGCCACGGTCGCCGGGCCCAGCATGAAGTGGACGAATTGCGCGCCTTCGAAATAGGTGGGGTAGGACGTGCCGGTCACCATCAGCACGCCCGAGAGGATCAGCACCGCCACCAGCACCGGGTTCACCAGCGGACTGCGCCCCGACGCCCGGAAGGCCCAGTCGCCGCAGAGATACGCCACCAGCGTCGCGGTCAGCCAGACAAGCTCGCCCCGGCTGAGATAAGACCAGATCTCGCTCATGCGCCGTCCTCGGGCGCGAAACGGCGGGCCAGCACGGCGAAGACCCATGCTCCCGCCACGATGGCCAGCGCCGTGGACACGACAAGCACCACGAGCAGCGCGAGGCCGCTGTCCCGCACGGTGTCCAGGTTGCCGACGATGCCGGTTCCGGCCGGGACGAACAGCAGCGACAGGTGCCCCAGCAGGGTCGAGGTCAGCGGCCGCATCGTGTCCTCGAGAGCGGGGCGCAGCCACAGGGCCGCCACCAGCAGGACCAGTCCGATCACCGGGCCGGGGATGGGCAGGCCGAAGCCGCGGGCGATCACCTCGCCGGCCAGTTGAAAGCTCAGCAGGATGACGATGGAGCCGATCATGCCAGCTCCTCCAACGTCGCGCGGGCCGAGTTCGACTTGGGCTGCCACAGCCCCCGCTCGGCCGCCTCGGTCAGGCGCTGCGCGATCTCCCGCAGGGCGGGCGCGTTGTGCGCTTCGATGAAGTCGCGGGTCTCGTCATCCTCGATGAAGGCCGCGTGCACCAGGTCGAAATGGTGGGACTTCACGGCGCCGGTCGTCGCGGCGAAGGCGAACATGTAGTCGACCGTGGCCGCGATCTCGAAGGCGCCCTTGTAGCCATGGCGCTTCACCCCGTCGATCCATTTGGGGTTCACGACGCGCGCGCGGACGACGCGCCCGATCTCGTCCTCGAGCGTGCGGATCACCGGGCGTTCGGGGCGCGAATGGTCGTTGTGATAGATCGGCCGCCTGGTGCCCTGCAGCGTTTCGACAGCCGCCGCCGCGCCGCCCTCGAACTGGTAATAATCGTCGCTGTCCAAGAGGTCGTGCTCGCGGTTGTCCTGGTTCTGCACGATGGCGTCCGTCTGGCCCAGCCGCGTCTCGAAGGCCTGGCGGGCGGGCTGGCCCTCGGCCCCCGCGCCGTAGGCATAGCTGCCCCAGGTCAGGTAGGCGTCCGCGAGGTCGGCGGTGTCGTTCCAAAGCCGCTCGTCGATCATGGCCTGCAGCCCGGCGCCGTAGGCCCCGGGCTTCGCGCCGAAGACGCGTGCCCCGTCCTCGCCCGCGCGGGCCCGCGCCGCGGCGGGGTTCATGTCTTCGGGTTCATCCAGAGCTTGGACCGCGCGCGCGGCGCTGTCGAACAGTGCGATAAGCTGGGGGAACGCATCGCGGAAGAAGCCCGAGATGCGCAGCGTCACGTCCACACGGGGCCGGTCGAGCGTGCCGGGTGGCAGGATCTCGAAGCCGGTGACGCGGCGATTGGCGCTGTCCCATTTCGGCTTCACCCCCATCAGCGCCATGGCTTGGGCGATGTCGTCGCCGCCCGTGCGCATGTTGGCGGTGCCCCAGGCGGTGATCAGCATCGCGCGCGGCCAGTCGCCGTGATCCTGCAGGTGCTTGTCGATCAGCAGGTTGGCCGATTTCCACCCCAGCGCCCAGGCCGTGGGCGTGGGCACCGCGCGGCTGTCGACCGAGAAGAAGTTGCGTCCGGTGGGCAGCGTGTCCAGCCGTCCGCGCGTGGGCGCGCCCGACGGCCCGGGCGCGATCGCGCGACCGTCGAGCCCGCGCAGCAGCGCCCCCATCTCGGACGGACCGCACCCGCGGATCGCGGGAAGAACCTTGGCGTGCAGGTGGTCCATGACCGCGGCGCTGGCGGGACCGGGGGGCTGCGCCCGCCCCTCGACCAGCCGCGCGGCCAGCGTCTCGAGCCGCTCGACCGTGTCGCCGGTGCTGCGCCATGCCCCGTCGCCCGACAGCGTGTCGGGCCGCGCCCCCGCCCACGGCGCGGCCATGTCGCAATCCAGCGGGTCGAAGCCCAGCCCGAGATCCCCGGCCAGCGCCCGGATCAGCGAGGCATCGGCCCCCGTCCCGTCGCCGCGTGGCACCCGCACCAGCGCGATGGCCAGGTCCCGTTCCAGCCGCCCCTCGGGCGCGGTGCCGAAAACGTGCAGCCCGTCGCGGATCTGCGCCTCTTTCAATTCGCACAGGTAGGCGTCGAGCTTGGCCAGGTCGCCCTCGGCTTCGCCGGCGAAGCCCACGTCGCGGTCCAGGCCGGTGCTTTGGGCCAGCGACAGGATCTCGCCCCGCAGGTGGGTGATCCGGCGCGGGTCGACCCCGGCCGCCTCGTAGTATTCGTCGACCAGCGCCTCGAGATCGCGCAGGGGCCCGTAGCTTTCGGCGCGGGTCAGCGGCGGTGTCAGGTGATCGACGATGACGGCCTGCGCGCGCCGCTTGGCCTGGGTGCCTTCGCCGGGGTCGTTGACGATGAACGGGTAGAGATGGGGCAGGGGGCCGAGAACCGCCTCGGGCAGGCACTCGGCCGAGAGGGCAAGCGCCTTGCCGGGCAGCCATTCCAGGTTGCCGTGCTTGCCCATGTTAACGATGGCCTGCGCGCCGTGGACGTGTCGCAGCCAGATGTAGAAGGCCAGGTAGTTGTGCGGTGGGACCAAATCCGGCGAATGATAGGTGTCGGTCGGGTCGATATTGTAGCCGCGGGCGGGCTGGACGCCCACGACCGCGATACCGAACCTGAGGATCGACAGGCGGATGCCGCCCGCGCCCGCGAACGGGTCGTCCTCGGGCGCGCCCCAGCGGTCCTCGACGGCCTGCCGCACCGACAGGGGCAGCGCGTCGTAGTGCCGGCGATAGATGTCGAGGGGCAGGACCTCGCCCCCTTGCCGGTCCGCCCGGTCGGTCAGCCAGTTGGTCGGCCCCGCCATGACCTGCGCCATCAGCGCGTCGCTGTCGGCGGGAATATCGCTCACGTCATAGCCCGCATCCGCCAAAGCCCGCAGCGCGCCCACCGTTGCGGCCGGCGTGTCGAGCCCCACGCCGTTGGCCAGCCGCCCGTCCTTGTTGGGGTAGTTCGCCAGCACCATCGCCACCTTGCGCCCGGCCGCCGGGGTCGTGCGCAGTGCCGCCCAGTTCGCGGCAAGTTCGGCAACGAAGCCGATCCGGTCCCCGTGCGGGCGGTAGGTCGTGATGTTGCACTGGGTCGCCTCGTCGAAGAAGGCGGTGTCCTTGAAGCTGATCGCGCGGGACAGGACGCGCCCGTCGACCTCGGGCAGGGCCACGTTCATGGCGATATCGCGGGCCGATAGGCCGCTCAGCCCCTCGGACCATTGATCCTCGGTCGAGGAGGCGAGAACGCATTGGAACACGGGGGCTTCGTTCGCCCAGGGCGCGGCCAGCGGGTTATCGGCCCCTTCGCCGGCGTGGGGGCTGCCCACGGCGAAGCTGGTGGTGTTGAGGATCACCGACGGCGGCGCGGCGCGGAACAGGTGCTCGAGCGTGGCGATCGACACGGGGTCCTTCAGGGACGCGACGAAGACCGGCATGGGGTTCAGCCCGGCGCGCAGCAGCGCCTTGACCATGCGGTTGATCGGCTGCAGCCCCGCCCCTTGCACCAGCGCGCGGTAGAAGATCAGCGGGACCACCGGCGCGTCCGGTCTCCACGCGGCGCGCAGGTCGTCGAGCGTCGGCGCGGGCGTGCCGGGCCAGTAGAGCCCCGCCCGCAGCAGCGGGCGCGCGGACGGCGGACGCTCGCCCCCGTCGAGCATGGCGGCGGCGTGGGTCAGCAGCGTCTTGGCGTTCTCGACCCCGCCCTCGACGAAGCACGACCAGAGCGCGTCGTAATCGGCCCCCGACACGGTCGACAGCGCCCGCAGCTCGGCATCGGGCTTGTCGTCGCCGGGCAGCAGCACCAGGGGCACGCCCGCCCGCGACAGCCGGTCCGAGAACTGCGCGACACCGTATTTCCAGTATCCCACCCCGCCCAGCAGCCGCACGATCACCATGCGGCATTGGCGGGCGCAGTTTTCCAGGTGCAGGTCCACCGACATGGGGTGGCGCAGGTAGGTCAGGTTGGTCAGGCGCAGGCCGGGCGCCACGTCCATCTCGGCGCGGGCCATCGACAGGGCGGCAAGGTCGGTATCGGCGGCCGACAGGATCAGCAGGTCGGCGGGCGTCTGACCGGGATCTACGGGCTCGGTCCCATCGTCGATGGTGCCCGGGGTGGCGGCGAGAAGGTGCATGGCGCGTCAGGGCTCCAGCGGTTTTTCCATGAAGATGCTGGCCGAAATGTCGGACCCGTCCTGGCCATAGGCGCCGAACGGGCCGCATATCGTGAAGCCGAGCGATTGGTAAAGTGCCACGGCGGCGTCCAGCCCGGTCCCGGTTTCCAGCCGCAGATGCGTGTGCGCGCGGTCGCGCGACAGGTCCTCGGCGGCGCGCATCAGGGCGCGGGCCACGCCCCGGCGACGGCCCGCGTCGGTCACGAACAGCGATTTCACCTCGCCGTAGTCGCCCATGTCGGCCAGCGCCACCACGCCCAGCGCCGCGTCGCCGTCGCGGGCCCGCCACAGCGTGACGTGGGGCGCGGCGAGCGCGTCGTGGGACAGGAAATGGTTCTGTTCGGGCGAGAACAGCGTTCGCATCATCGCCTGGCTCGCGTCGAGCAGCGCCGCCGCGTCGGGCTGACGCGGATGCGATTTTTCAATCGTCAACATGGATCCGCGCTCCAGTTCCTAGGGCAAAGGAGACACGATCATGACCGACGATAACGGAAAGCGCACCGATCGCCCCGCCCACGAGGACAAGGCGAAAGGCAAGACCAAGTTCGACAAGCCGCCCACGGGGAACGAGGCCATCGCCATCGACGAGGAATGGCCGAAGAACGTCCGCGGGCCCGAGGGCCACGCGAAGAAGTCCGACGACTAGGGTCACGCCGCCTGCAGCGCCGCCGTGATGGCGGCGCGGTCGAGCCCGGCCTGGCCGATGACCACCAGCCGCGTTTCGCGGGTGGTGGCGCGCTGGTCGTAATAGCTGTCGACGCGCGGGCCGACGGCCTGGATCGTCAGGCGCATGGGTTTGCCGGTGACGGTGGCGAAGCCTTTCAGCCGCAGGATGTCGTGGGCGCGGATCGTGTCGGCGACCTTTTCCGAGAACGCCGCCGGGTCCGAGATCTCGCCCAGCTCGACCGTGAACGACTCGAACTCGTCGTGGTCATGGTCGTGATGGTGGTGGTGATCGTGATCGTCGTGGTCGTCGTCATCGTGATGATGATGGTGGTGGTGCGCGGCGCGGGCGTCGACGCTGGCTTCGGCGGCGGCGTTCTGGCCCAGCAGCACCGCCGAGGGCAGGACGCCCATCGACGTGGTGACGACCTGCACGCCGGCCCGTGCCTCGGCGCGCAGGCGATCGGCCAGGCCCTTGGCCTCGATCGGCTCCAGCAGGTCGGTCTTGTTGACCACGATCATGTCGGCGCAGGCGATCTGGTCCTCGAACAGTTCGGACAGCGGCGTTTCGTGGTCGAGGTTGTCGTCGGCGGCGCGCTGGGCGTCCACGGCCGAGACGTCATGGGCGAACCGCCCCTCGGCCACGGCCTTGCCGTCGACCAGCGTCACGACCCCGTCGACGGTGACGCGGGTGGATATCTCGGGCCAGTTGAACGCCTGCACCAGCGGTTGGGGCAGGGCGAGGCCGCTGGTCTCGATCACGATGTGATCGGGCGGAAGGTCGCGGGCCAGCAGCTTTTCCAGCGTCGGCACGAAATCCTCGGCGACGGTGCAGCAGATGCAGCCGTTCGACAGCTCCATCACGTCGTCGTCGCTGCAATTCTCGATCCCGCACCCCTTGAGGATGCCGCCATCCACGCCGAGGTCGCCGAACTCGTTGATGATGAGCGCGATGCGGCGGCCTTCGGCGTTCTGCATCAGGTGGCGGATCAGCGTGGTCTTACCCGCGCCGAGAAAGCCGGTGACGATGGTGGCGGGAATCTTTGCGGGCATTTGAACGGCCTTGCTGAACGGGAAAATCGCGCGCCCCGCTACGGGACGCGCGCGTGGTCTTCAAGGGGCGATCAGCCCCAGCCGAGCGCAGTGAGGGTCGCGCCCTCGACCGTCTCGAGCGTCAGGAACAGGCCCATGCCGGCGACCAGGGCGCCCGCCAGGCGCGGCTGCATCGCGGCGGCGTTGTCGGCCACGCGCAGGGCCAGCGCACCGGCGGCCAGCGCGATCAGGTACTGCACCGCGACCAGGCCCAGCAGGTAGCCCGGCAGCACGACCATGGTCGCGCCCGCCTCGGCCGAGGCCATCGCGCCGCCGAAGGCCGCGCCGTGAAACAGGCCGAAGCCCGCGAACAGCGCCAGCGCGGCCCCGTGCGATACCTTGCGGCCCGACAGAGCCACCGCACCCAGCGCCAGCAGCGACACGGCGATGACCGCCTCGGCCAGCGGCAGGGCGACGCCCGCGACGGTGAACAGCACGCCGGCGGCCATGGCGCCCAGGTAGGCCAGCGGCGCGGTGCGCAGGTGACCGGTGAACGCGGCGACCAGGCCCACGGCCACGACGAAGAACAGGTGGTCGAAGCCCAGCACCGGGTGTCCCACGCCCGAAAGCAGCCCGTGGGCGAAGGTCGTCATCTCCATCCCGGCCAGCGGGTGGTGGGCCAGCGCGGGCGTGGCGGCGAGGGCCAGGGCCCCGGTCGAAATCAGTTTTTTCATGTCGTTGTCCCCTTTCGGATCCCAGTTTTGAAAGGGGGGTCTGGCAACAAGGGGGGCGCGGGCGGTGTCGTCGCGTCCTTCCCCATCCCCGGAACACCCCGTCCGTTCAGCAGGCCGGGTGCCGAGGCGCCCGGTGCATGGCTGGTCTCCTGGCTTGCGGGTCGTCGCTTGCGCCGGCCTTCCCGGGTCCGTGCGGACCCAGTGGCGTGATCGGCGCGCGCTCGCCGCGTACAGTCGCGGGGGCGGCTGCGGTCTGACGGGGCCCGGTATGGGTCCCCCGTGTCCGCATTCCCATTTCAGCCCCCTTGCCGCGGCTTCTGACGCGGCCCGACGGGGCACCATGCTGCGACAGTGTTGCGCAGGGCGGCGGGTCCGCGTCAAGCGGCATTCGAGCCGCGACGCGGACGGTGACGAATTTCCCGGATGACGGGGCGCGGCAGGCCTAGGACGCAGCGGAACCGCCCACCGTCAGCCCGCCGATCATCAGCGTCGGCTGGCCCACGCCCACGGGCACCCACTGGCCCGCCTTGCCGCAGTTCCCGATCCCCGGGTCCAGCGCCATGTCGTTGCCCACCGCGCGGATCTTCTGCAGGGCGGTCGCCCCGTCGCCGATCAGCGTCGCGCCCTTCACCGGCGCGCCGACCTTGCCGTTCTTCACGCGGTAGGCCTCGGTGCAGGAAAACACGAACTTGCCGTTGGTGATGTCCACCTGCCCCCCGCCGAAGCCGACGGCGTAGATCCCGTCCTTCAGGTCCGCCAGGATCGCGGCCGGGTCGGCGTCGCCGCCCAGCATGTAGGTGTTGGTCATCCGCGGCATGGGCGGGTGCGCATAGCTTTCGCGCCGCCCGTTGCCGGTGGGCGCGACGCCCATCAGGCGCGCGTTCTGCCGGTCCTGCATGTAGCCCACGAGAACGCCGTCCTCGATCAGGACGTTCTTGCCCGAGGGCGTGCCCTCGTCGTCGATGGTGATCGAGCCGCGCCGGTCGGGAATGGTCCCGTCATCCAGCACCGTGATGCCGGGCGCCGCGATGCGCTGCCCCATCAGCCCGGCGAAGGCCGAGGATTTCTTGCGGTTGAAGTCGCCCTCCAGCCCGTGGCCGATGGCCTCGTGCAGCAGGATGCCGGGCCAGCCGGGTCCGAGGACCACGTCCATGACGCCGGCGGGGGCCGGTTCGGCGCGCAGGTTGACCAGCGCGATGCGCAGCGCCTCGCGCGTCAGGCCCTGCCAGTGTTCGGGCGCCATCAGGCCTTCGAGCCCGGTGCGGCCGCCGCCGCCCATGCCGCCCGACTCGCGACGGCCGTCCTCCTCGACGATGACCGACACGTTCAGCCGGGCCATGGGCCGCACGTCGCGCAGCGGGATGCCCTCGACGCGCAGGATTTCGACCTCCTGCAACGACGCGGCAAGGGTCGCGGTCACCTGCACGACGCGCGGGTCCAGCCCCCGCGCGAAGGCGTCGATCTCGCGCAATAGGTCCAGCTTGACAGAGAACTCGGCCCCCGCGACCGGGTCGGCGTCGGTATAGAGCTTGCGGTTCGTCTGCGCGGGCGCGTCGGCCGCCACGCCGCCGCCGTCGCCCACCGCCAGCCGCGCCGTTTCCACGGCCCGCAGCAAGGCCCGTTCGCTCAACTCGGTCGAGTGGGCGTAGCCCGAGGTCTCGCCCCGCACGGCCCGCAATCCGAAGCCTTCCGAGGCGTCGTAGCTGGCGTTGCGCACCCGCCCGTCATCGAAGCTGAGAACCTCGGAACGCTTGCGCTCGAAGAACATCTCGCCATCGTCGGCGCCGTCCAGCGCGGTGCGCAGGTGGCGGCGCGCGGCGTCTTCGTCGATTCGGTCGCCGAGGGGGCGAAAGGGGGCGTCGGTCACGGAGGGGCTCCTTCTGCGGGAAAATGCACGGGATCCGCGTCATTATTGGCGATCGGGTGACGGGATGCCGCAAGCCTGCGGCTTGTTCCCTGTGCGGTAATATGGTTTTAAACGGCAACATTCCAGCGGGCGGAGCGCGCGCACCCGACAGGGTCCGCGGCGACGCCTGCACGTCGTAGCCTGACAGGACAAGCCGATGCGCATAGCCTTAACGATCACCGCAGCCGCAACCGCCGCCTTTTCCGCCTTCGCCGCCCGCGCGCAGGAGGTCGGTCAGGATCTCGAGGTGATCGGCAAGCCGACGCCCGGCGCCATGGGCTTCCAGCCCGCCGCGACCTCGCTGGCCGAGGACGTGCACTGGCTCGACGGCATGCTGCTGGTCATCATCACGGCGATCACGCTGTTCGTCGTCGCGCTGCTGGGGATCGTGCTGGTCAAGTACAATCACCGCCGCAACAAGGATCCCAAGACCTTTACCCACAACACGCCGATCGAGATCGCGTGGACCGTGGTGCCGATCGTGATCCTGGTGTTCATCGGCGCCTTCTCGCTGCCGATCCTGTTCAACCAGCAGGAAATTCCCGAGGCGGACGTGACGGTGAAGGCGACCGGCTACCAGTGGTACTGGGGCTACACCTATCCCGACCACGACTTCAGCTTCGACAGCTACATGATCGGCTCGCCCGCGACCGGCGGCGACAACCGCATGTCGCCCGAGGTGGTCGCCCAGCTGGAAGAGGCGGGCTACACCCAGGATGAATTCCTGCTGGCGACCGACACCGCGATGGTGGTTCCCGTGGGCCAGACCATCGTGGTTCAGGTCACCGGCGCCGACGTGATCCACTCGTGGACCGTGCCCGCCTTCGGCGTGAAGCAGGACGCGATCCCCGGCCGCCTGGCCGAGCTGTGGTTCGAGGCCGAAGAGGAAGGCATCTATTTCGGCCAGTGCTCCGAGCTCTGCGGTATCGCGCACGCCTACATGCCGATCACCGTGAAGGTGGTCAGCGAAGAGGAATACGAGGCCTGGCTGGACCGCTCGATCGAGGAATACGGCGGCACCCCGCGCGAAACCGCGATGGCCGAGCAGGCGGGTGACGCCGACGCCGCCACGTCGAACGAGGCCCCGGCCGAGGGCGGTGACGACGCCGCTGCCGAGGAGGCGCCCGCCGAGGCCGCCGCTTCCGAGGAACCGGCGGCCGACGACGCTGCTTCTGAAGAAGGGACGACCGACGACGCCGCCGATGACGCGGCGGCCGAAGACGGCGCGGACGAAACCGCGAACTGATCCAGCGATCCCGGCGCGGCGGGGTCGCGCCGGGACGCAAGGAGTGCACCCATGGCCGACATCTCAGTCCACACGCCCGAGCGCGAGGCAGAATTCGGCGATTACTTCGCCCTTCTGAAGCCGCGCGTGATGACCCTCGTGGTGTTCACCGCGCTGGTGGGTCTGCTGGTCGCGCCCGTGTCGCTGCACCCATTCGTCGCCTTCTGCGCCATCCTGTTCATCGCCGTTGGAGGCGGGGCCTCGGGCGCGCTGAACATGTGGTGGGATGCCGATATCGACGCGGTGATGAAGCGCACCGCGCGGCGGCCGGTCCCGTCGGGCCGCGTGTCGGGGGGCGAGGCGCTGGCCATCGGGCTGGCCCTGTCGGGCTTCTCGGTGCTGATGCTGGGGCTGGCCACCAACTGGCTGGCTGCCGGCCTGCTGGCCTTCACCATCTTTTTCTACGCCGTCGTCTACTCCATGTGGCTCAAGCGTTCGACGCCGCAGAACATCGTGATCGGCGGGGCCGCGGGGGCGTTCCCCCCGATGATCGGCTGGGTCGCGGCCACCGGGTCGGTCAGCCTCGAGTCGGTGCTGATGTTCGCGCTGATCTTCCTGTGGACGCCGCCCCATTTCTGGGCGCTGGCGCTGTTCATGCGCAGCGACTACGACGACGCGGGCGTGCCGATGCTGACCGTGACCCACGGCCGCCGGTCCACACGCCGTCACATCCTGGCCTACACCGCGATCCTGGCGTCCTTCGCCGTCTGGCTGGGCTTCACGTCCGCGGGCGGCCCGGTCTACCTTGTCGCCGCCGTCGCGCTGAACGCCTGGTTCCTGAAGGGCGCGTGGGAAATCTCGCGCCGGGACGAGGACATGGCCGAGGCCGACAATTTCGCGGTCGAGAAGGCGTTCTTCAAATTCTCGCTGCTGTACCTGTTCATCCATTTCGGCGCGCTGCTGGCCGATGCGGCCCTGCGCGCGGGGGGTATCATCTGATGGCAATCCAAGCGGAACACGAACTTCACGGTCGTCGCAAATCCCGCAATGTCGGGGTCGGCCTGGTCCTGGCGGGATTCATCGCGATCATCTTTGGGCTGACCGTGGTGAAAGTCGAACAGATCGGCGCCGTCGACGGGTTCGACAACGCCAACGTGCCCGGCGCGGCGGTGACGCAATGAAGATGGACGGCAAGACGAAGACGGTCGCGCAGACCCTCGGGCTCGTGCTGGTCATGGGTGGCCTGGCCTGGGCGTCGGTGCCCTTCTACGACTGGTTCTGCCGGGTCACGGGTTACGGCGGCGCGACCAACACGGCCGAGGCCGGGGCCGACACGGTGCTGGACCGCGAGATCACCATCCGCTTCGACGGCTCGCTGGAACGCGGCATGCCGTGGGAGTTCAAGCCGGTCGAGACCGAGGTCACGCTCAAGATCGGCGAGACGGGGCTGGCCTTCTACGAAGCCTACAACCCCACGGACGAGCCCATCGCGGGCAGCGCGTCCTATAACGTGGCGCCCTACGATGCCGGGAACTTCTTCACCAAGATCGACTGCTTCTGCTTCGAGGAGCAGGTCCTTCAGCCGGGCGAGCGGGTGCAGATGCCGGTGACTTTCTACGTCGACCCCGCCATCGTCGACGACCGCGACGCCAAGTTTGTGAATCACATCACGCTGTCTTACACGTTCTACCAGATCGACCTGCCGCAAGAGCAGGCCGCGCTTGACCTGAATTAAGCCGAAGCCAAACCCGAGGGACCGCCCATGGCGCACGAAAAGAACCACGACTACCATATCCTGCAGCCATCGCTTTACCCGTTCATCGGCGCGGTCGGCGGCTTCATCATGCTGTTCGGCGCCGTGCTGTGGATGGCCAATGACAGCCCCTGGATGTTCTTCATCGGGCTGGCCGTCGTGGCCTACACCATGTTCGGCTGGTGGTCGGACGTCGTGGCCGAAAGCCGCGATGGCGACCACACGCCCGTCGTGCGCATCGGCCTGCGCTATGGCTTCATCATGTTCATCATGTCCGAGGTCATGTTCTTCGCCGCGTGGTTCTGGTCGTTCTTCAAGCACGCCATGTACCCGATGGAGACGTTCAGCGAAGGCCAGTGGCCGCCCCCCTCGATCGAGACCTTCGACCCCTGGCACCTGCCGCTGATCAACACGCTGATCCTGCTGTGCTCGGGCGCGGCGGCGACCTGGGCGCACCACGCGCTGGTGCACGAGAACAACCGCAAGGACCTGATGAACGGCACCCTCCTGGCCGTGGTGCTGGGCCTGATCTTCACGGTGTTCCAGGCCTATGAATACAGCCACGCGGCCTTCGGGTTCTCGGGCAACATCTACGGCGCCAACTTCTTCATGGCGACGGGTTTCCACGGCGCGCACGTGATCATCGGCACGATCTTCCTGTTCGTCTGCTACCTGCGGGCGCGGGCCGGTCACTTCACCCCCGAGAAGCACGTGGGCTACGAGGCCGCCGCCTGGTACTGGCACTTCGTCGACGTGGTGTGGCTGTTCCTCTTCGCGTCGATCTACATCTGGGGCTCCTGACGCCCTGCACCGGCCCGGATGCCTGTTTCGGCAGGGCGGGCCGGTCCTGAAACGAACGACGAAAGGGCGCGCTTGCAGCGCCCTTTTTTGCAGACAGGGGAAGGCCAATGGCCCGGACGACTCGCGTGCGGATGATCGGTTTCGGTGTGTTTGCCGTGGCGGGCCTGGCGCTGCTGCTGGGGCTGGGGATCTGGCAGGTGCAGCGGCTGGCCTGGAAACAGGATATCCTCGCCCGCATCGACGCCCGCATCGCCGGACCGGCCGAACCCCTGCCGCGGAACGTCTCCGAGGCCGCCGATGAGTACCAACCGGTCACGCTCACCGGCCAGCCCCGCGATGCCGCGATCCGGGTGCTGGTGACCACCGCCGAGCTTGGCCCGGCCTACCGCCTGATCTATCCGCTGGACCTGCCCGATGGCCGCGCCGTCCTGCTGGACGCGGGCGCCGTGCCGGCCACGCCCGGCAGCGACATCCCCGATCTGGGCGACACGCTCACCGTGACGGGCAACCTGCTCTGGCCGGACGAGGTCGACGGCTTCACACCCGATCCGGACCTGGACGACAATATCTGGTTCGCCCGTGACCTGCCGACCATGGCCGCAACGCTCAACACCGACTTCGTGCTCGTGGTCGCCAACGCGCGGGTCCATCCCGATATCCTGCCTTTGCCCATCACCAGCGAAGGCATCCCGAACGATCACCTGCAATACGCCATCACCTGGTTTTCCCTGGCCGCGATCTGGGCGGGGATGACACTGCTTCTGCTTCGGCGTATGGCAAGGTCCACCAACTGAAGGTTGCCGATGCAGTATGTCTCGACCAGGGGGCAGGCCCCCGAGCTTGATTTCGAAGGCGCGATGCTGGCGGGTCTGGCCCGCGATGGTGGTCTTTACGTCCCCGATCACATCCCGACGCTGGATCAAGACGCCATCGCCGCCATGGCGGGGCGGCCTTACGAAGAGATCGCGCTGCGCATCATGCAGCCCTTCACGGGGCTGGCCGAGGATCGACTGAAACCCCTGATCGACGCGGCCTACGCGGGGTTCGGCCACGACGCGCGCGCGCCGCTGGTGCAGCTCGGTCCGAACCATCACCTGCTCGAACTTTTCCACGGGCCGACGCTGGCGTTCAAGGATTTCGCCATGCAGCTGATCGGCCAGCTGTTCCAGGACGCCATGCGCCGCCGGGGCGAGCGCATTACCATCGTCGGCGCCACCTCGGGCGATACCGGGTCGGCGGCGATGGAGGCGTTCCGCGGGCTGGACAACGTGGAATGCTTCATCCTCTACCCGCACGGTCGCGTCAGTGACGTGCAGCGCCGGCAGATGACCACGCCGTCCGAGGCCAACGTCCACGCGCTGGCTGTCGACGGCGATTTCGACGACTGCCAGGCGGCGGTGAAGGCCATGTTCAACGACCACGCGTTCCGCGACCGGGTCGGGCTGACGGCCGTCAACTCGATCAACTGGGCGCGGGTGCTGGCGCAGGTGGTCTATTTCTTCTCGTCCGCTCTGTCGCTGGGTGCGCCCGCGCGGCCCGTGCGCTTCACCGTGCCCACGGGCAACTTCGGCGACATCTTCGCGGGCTACATCGCGCGCCAGATGGGGCTGCCGATCGAACGGCTGGTGATCGCCACCAACCGCAACGACATCCTGCACCGCACGCTTGCCACGGGCGAGCATCGCAAGGACGGCGTGTCGCCCACCATCAGCCCGTCCATGGATATCCAGGTCAGCTCGAATTTCGAGCGCGCGCTGTTCATGGCCTATGGCCGGGACGGGGCCGCCGTGTCTCAGCTGATGGACGAGCTACGCGACGCCGGCGGTTTCCCTGTCAGCCAGGGCGCGCTGGAGGCCCTGCGCGAGATCTATGGCTCGGGCCGCTGCTCGGAGGATGAGACCGCCGCCACCATCCGCGCCATGCACGCCCGCACCGGCGAGGTGCTGTGCCCGCACACCGCCGTCGGCGTCAAGGTGGCCGAGGAGCATCTGGGCGACAGCCGCACGCCGATGATCACCCTGGCCACCGCCCATCCCGCCAAGTTCCCCGACGCGGTCGAGGCCGCCACAGGCGGGCGCCCGGCGCTGCCGGACCGGATGGCCGACCTGTTCGACCGCGACGAGCGGCTGACGCGCATCGACAACGACGTCGCCGCGATCGAAGCGCTGATCGAGGATCGCCTGAAATGACCCCGCAACTGCATACGCTCGAAAACGGCCTGCGCGTCGTGACCGAACCCATGCCGGGCCTTCAATCGGCCAGCGTCGGCATCTGGGTCAATGCCGGGGGGCGGCACGAACGCCCCGAGCAGAACGGCATCGCCCATTTCCTGGAACACATGGCCTTCAAGGGCACCGAGCGGCGCAACGCCCTGCAAATCGCCGAGGCGATCGAGGACGTGGGCGGCTATATCAACGCCTACACCTCGCGCGAGATGACGGCGTATTACGCCCGGGTGCTGGCCGCCGACGTGCCACTGGCGCTGGACGTGATCAGCGACATAGTCCTGAACCCGATCTTCGAGGAGCGCGAGATCGAGATCGAGCGCGGCGTCATCCTGCAGGAGATCGGGCAGGTGCTGGATACGCCCGACGACATCGTCTTCGACTGGTTGCAGGAGGCCGCGTATCCCGGGCAGCCCATCGGCCGGTCGATCCTCGGCCCCTCGGACAAGGTGCGCGGTTTCGGCCGGACGGATCTGTCGGGCTTCGTCGCCGAACGCTACGGTCCCGACCGTCTGATCGTCGCGGCGGCCGGCGCGGTCGACCACGACGCCATCGTCCGCTTCGCCGAGGAAACCTTCGGCCACATGATCCCGCGCGCCAATGCCGATGCCGCGCCCGCCCGGTTCGAGGGCGGCGAGCGTCGCGAAACGCGCGAGCTGGAGCAGGTGCATTTCACCCTCGGCTTCGACGCGCCGGGGTATCGCGACGAATCCTTCTACGCCGCGCAGGTCCTGTCGAGCGCCTTGGGCGGCGGCATGTCCTCGCGCCTGTTCCAGGAACTGCGGGAACGGCGGGGCCTGTGCTATTCCATTTTCGCGCAGGCCGGCGCCTACGAGGATGGCGGCATGATGACCGTCTATGCCGGCACCTCGCCCGACCAGATCGACGCCCTGGCGGACGTCACCATAGACGAGCTGAAACGCGCGGCCGACGACATGACGACGGTCGAGGTCGCCCGCGCCCGCGCCCAGATGAAGGCAGGTCTGCTCATGGGGCTGGAAAGCCCCTCGGCCCGGGCCGAGCGCCTGGCGCGGCTCGTGGCGATCTGGGGCCGCGTGCCCGACATCGACGAGACCGTGGCGCGGATCGACGCGGTCACCGCCGGTGACGTGCGCGAGTTCGCGACGAACATGATCTCCCGGTCGCAAGCCGCCATGGCGCTCTACGGTCCCATCGACCGGGCCCCGGTATTGCAGGATCTGCAGGCCCGTCTGGCCGGTTGATGCTGGGTCGAAAACGGAAATTCGCGATCCAGACGGATCGCCTGACCCTGCGCCCGCCGCAGCACGGCGATTTCCGCGCCTGGGCCGACCTGCGCCGCGACAGCGCCGATTTCCTCCAGATGTGGGAGCCTGTCTGGGCCGCCGACCATCTGACGCGCAAGAGCTTCACCAACCGCGTCTACTGGGCCCAGCGGTCCATCGCGGCGGACACGGCGGTGCCCTTGTTCCTGATCCGCCGCGAGGACGGGATGCTGACGGGCGCCATCACGCTGGACAATATCCGGCGCGGCCCGGCGCAGTCGGGCACGCTGGGCTACTGGATCGGGGCCCCCTTCGCGCGGCAGGGCTTCATGTCCGAGGCCATCATCGCCCTGGTGCACCATGCCTTCCACAAGATGGACCTGAGCCGGGTCGAGGCCGCGTGCCTGCCCGAAAACGTCGCCTCGCGCGGGGTGCTGGAGCGGTCGGGCTTCAAATACGAGGGCGTCGCGCAAAGCTATCTCCAGATCGCGGGGCGGTGGCGGAACCACGTGCTCTACGCCAACCTGCGCGCCGACCGCCGCGGCAAAACGGCCGCCGGCTAGGTCTGGTCGGGCGGGGCGGCGGCCCTAACTGTCCGGCCAACTGCAACAGCCGCTGCGCCCGCCATGACCTTGCTTCGCTCCGTCCTGATCGCCCTGTGCCTGGCCGCGCCGATGTCGGCGTCCGCCAATGACTGGGATCGTCTGTCCGAGCCCGGGGTCATGGCGATCATGCGGCACGCGCTGGCCCCCGGCACCGGGGACCCGGCGAATTTCACGCTGGGCGATTGCAGCACCCAGCGGACCCTGGACGAGCGGGGCCGCGACCAGGCGCGCCGGCTGGGTGCCGCCCTGCGCGAACGCGGTATTCGTTTCGACCGGGTGCTCACCAGCCAGTGGTGCCGCAGCCGCGAAACGGCCGAGCTGCTGGAGGCGGGCCCGGTGGTCGAGGAGGCGGCGCTGAACTCCACCTTCGCCGGGCGCGGCGACAGCGGCGCGCAGACGCGGCGGATGCGCGAGATCATCGCCGAGACCGACGGGCGGCTGATGATGGTCAGCCACCAGGTGAACATCTGTGATCTCACCGGCCAGAGCACCCGGTCGGGCGAGGTCCTGCTGATCCGCGACGGCGAGAACGGGATCGAAGTGGTGGGCGAGATCCTGGTGGCGCCGTGAAGCGCCCGCCGATCCGCCCGCGCGATTGTGAAGCGGCGGGCAAGGCCGCTACCGGGTGACCTGTGCGCCGGGCGTGCTAACGTTGCGGAACCTCAGGAAGGGGAGACCACCTTGCGAAAACTTCTTCCACTTGCCTTGATCGCCCTTGCCGTGCCGTCCCTGGCGGCCGCACAGGACCGCATGCCCAGCCATTGCATCGCCATCGCCGATGCGGCGCCGGGGATCGAGTACCTGCACAAGGCCAGCTGGCGCGAACCGATCGGCGACCCCTATACCGTGCGGCTGACCTATATCGACCATTCCATGTTCCTGATCCAGGCGCCCGACGGGACCTCGGCGGTGACCGATTACAACGGGTTCATCGGCGGCGTGGACCTGGTGCCCGATGTGGCGACCATGAACCACGCCCATTCCAGCCACTGGACCGTCCGGCCCGACCCGCGCATCCCCAACCTGCTGGAGGGCTGGGGCGACAGCCTCGAGCCGAACCTGCACGACATGATGTTGGGCGAGATGCGGGTGCGCAACGTGCCCACCGACATCCGCCGCGGCACCGGGGTCGAGAAGTACGGCAACTCGATTTTCGTGTTCGAGGTCGGGGGTCTTTGTATCGGCCACCTGGGCCACCTGCACCACAAGCCCGACGACGCGCAATTCGCCGCGCTGGGCCGGCTGGACGTAGTCATGGCGGCCGTCGATGGCGGCATGACGCTGGACCTGCCCAGGATGGTCGAGACGCTGAAGCGGCTGAGATCCTCGGTCGTGATCCCCATGCACTGGTTCGGACCGATGACCCTGGGCCGGTTCCTCGACGATATCTCGCAGGATTTCGACGTGGACCTGCGCGACACCTCGTCCATGGAGGTCAGCTTGCGCAACCTTCCCGACCGGCCGACGGTGGTGGTCCTGCGACCGTCCTTCCTCCGCGCGGAATGACCGGTGGCCCCCTGACGCCCGACCTGCGCGACGCGCTGGCCGGGCAGATTTCCGTTGGCGCGCTGCGCGAGGTCTCGGACGCCTACCTGTGCGAGCCGCGGGGCACGTGGCAGGGCAGCGCGGGCGCCGTCGTCGCGCCGCGCGACACCGAAGAGGTGGCGAAAGTCATCCGCTTCGCCCGAGATCACGGTGTAGCGGTGGTCCCCTGGGGTGGCGGCACCGGCCTTGTCGGCGGCCAGACCCTGCCGAACGCCGCGCCGATCCTGCTGAGCCTCGAACGGATGCACGCCATCCGCGCCGTGTATCCCGATGAGAACGTGCTGGTGGCCGAGGCGGGCGCGATCCTGGCCGACGTACAGGCCGCGGCGCGCGACGCCGGGCGGCTGTTCCCGCTGTCGCTGGCCTCGGAAGGAACGGCGCGCATGGGCGGGCTGCTGGCCACCAACGCGGGGGGCGTGAACGTCCTGCGCTACGGCAACGCGCGCGAGCTGTGCCTGGGGCTGGAGGCCGTGCTGCCGGACGGGTCGATCCTGCACGGGCTGCGGCGGCTCAGGAAGGACAATACCGGTTACGACCTGCGCAACCTGCTGATCGGCGCCGAGGGCACGCTGGGCGTCATCACGGCGGCCAGCCTGCGGCTGTTCCCGCAGCCGGGCGCCGAGGGCACGGCGATGCTGGTGGTGGATGGCCCCCGCGCGGCGCTGTCGCTGCTGGCGCGGGCGCAGGCCATGGGCGGCGTGTCGGCGTTCGAGCTGATCTCGGGGCAGGGGCTGCGGTTCCTGCGCGACCACGCGCTGCCGGTGCGCCAGCCCTTCGACGATATCCCGGACTGGTGCGTCCTGGTGGATCTGGGCCTGCCCGAGGGTGGCGATCCGGCGGGCCAGCTGGAACGGCTGTTCGAGGCCGGGTTCGAGGCGGGCGAGGTCAGTGACGGTGTCATCGCCCAGTCCGAGGCGCAGCGCCACGAGCTCTGGGCCGTGCGCGAGACCATCCCCGAGGCCAACAAGCGCACCGGCGCGATCGCGTCGAACGACATCTCGCTGCCCTTGTCCGAGGTGCCGGGCTTCATCGAGGCGTGCGGCGCACGTCTGCATGCCGCGGCCGAGCTGCGCATCAACTGCTTCGGTCACCTGGGCGACGGCAACCTGCATTTCAACCTGTTCCCGCCCGAGGGCCGGTCGAAGGCCGAGTATCGCGACCGCGCGGCGGACCTGCGACGGATCGTCGACGACGCGGTGGCCGAGCGCGGCGGATCGTTCTCGGCCGAGCACGGCGTCGGCCGGCTGAAGGTCGAGCAGATGCGCCGCTACGGCGATCCGGCCAAACTGGCCGCCATGCGCGCGATCAAGGACGCGCTGGACCCGGCGGGCATCATGAACCCGGGCGCGGTGCTGGGCGATTGAGCGCCGGACCGGGGCTCTGCCCCGGACCCCGGAGTACTTGAGGACCAGTGATGCGGCTGACGCGCGAGGCGCCCGGCGTCAGCGCAGGAAATTCGGGCGCAGGCGCAGTTTCTGCCGGGCCTCGCGCGGCAGGTGACGGTTCAGACGGCGCGAGGCCAGTGCGAACAGCCCCACCACGCTCAGCGTCAGCAGGATGAAGTAGAACGCCAGGATCGGGTAGGGCACGAACGGGTTGAAGGTCTTGTCGGCGAAGTAGTTGGCGTAATAGAGCGCGTCGCCCCGTTGTTGCCACGCAGGGAAGCCCGAGAAGAAGACAAGCGTGGTTGCGTGGAACAGGAAGATCGCCTCGTTCGTGTAGGCGGGCCAGGCCAGGCGCAGCATCGTGGGGAAGGTGATGCGCCGGAACTTGTTCCAGCCGGTGATGCCATAGGCCTCGGCCGCCTCCATGTCGCCCCGGGGGATCGAGCGCAGCGCGCCGTAGAAGATCTCGCCCGAGTAGGCGGCGGTGTTCAGGAAAAGCACAACCAGCGCCCCGGCCCAGGCGGCGGTGAAGGCACCGAAGAACGGGTAGCTGTTCTTGAGGCTGAGAAAGAGCAGGTAGGCGAAGAAGAACTGGATGAAGAGCGGCGAGCCACGGAAGACGAAGATGACCCATTCGGCCGGCTTGCGAAACAGCGGGTTGGCCGACGCCTTGCCCACCGCCAGCGCCACGGCCAGCACGAAGCCCGAGCAGAGCGCCAGCACGCCGAAATAGATGTTCCAGATCATCCCCGAGCCGATCAGGGTGAACTGCTGGCAGAGGGTGTATCCCTCGCGCGGAAGGAGCCGCTCGCCGAAGCCGATCGAGCGCAGGGCGTAGTCGGCGATGGTCTCGACGCAGCTCATGCCGCCATCCCCCCGGTGGTGGCCTGGCCGAAGGTCAGCCGTTTCATCAGCCGTTCCAGCACGATCTCGGACACGCGGGTCAGCAGCAGGTAGAAGACCAGCAGCGCCAAGAAGTACCAGACGCGCCAGTCGCTGTGGGGATAGTCGGAGAAGCGCGGCGTGACCGACCCGCCGAGCTCGCGCGCCCAGTAGACGATATCCTCGACCCCCAGCAGGAACAGAAGCGGCGTCGCCTTGACCAGGACCATCCACAGGTTCGACAGGCCGGGCAGGGCGTAGACCCACATCTGCGGCACGAGGATGCGCCGGAAGGTCTGGGCGCGGGTCATGCCGTAGGCCTCGGCGGTTTCGATCTGCGCGCGCGGCACGGCCATCATCGCGCCGAACAGCACGTTGGCGGCGAAGGCGCCGAAGACGATGGCGAAGGTGAACATGGCCAGCAGGAAGCCGTAGACCTCGTGCACCCATTGCGGGGCGCTGTTCGAGGGCAGCTTGGCGGCGCTGCACACCACGAAATCATTGCCCTGTCGCACCGGCTGGTCCCAGTCGGGGCAGAGCGCCAGCAGGCGCAGGTATTCCAGCCCCTGGTCCAGCGCGATCACGAAGAACAGGAAGAAGGCAATGTCGGGCACGGACCGCACGATCGCGATATAGGTCTTGCCCAGCATCCGCACCGGCAGGAAGCGCGCGCGGGCCGCGACGGCGCCGCCGAAGCCGAACAGGAGCGCGGTGGGCGCGGTGACGGCCAGCAGCAGCATGACCGTGCCGAACGAGGCGTAGAACGCCATGTGCTTGCCGGTGGTCAGGTAGCAGGCCAGCCAGGCCAGGCCGTCAAGCGATGCGGGGTCGGTGCAATAGGCGAACATGGTCAGCGGGGCCCACGCTGCGGCGCCGGTCGGGCGGCGGGGCTGTGGGATGTGGGGCTTCGGTGCATGTCGACGTCCCGCTGGGCCGGGCGCCCGGTCGGGGCGCGGTCATGCCCCGGGCGCGGGTTTGGGCGCGCCCGGGGCGAAGCAATCTCAGAACGTCGCGCCGTCGGGCAGCCATTCCTCGATCAGCGCGTTCAGCGACCCGTCGTCCTTCATGGACTGGATCGCGGCGTTGAACTTCTCGCGCAGCTCGCCGTCGCTTTCGCGGAAGCCCATGCCGATGCCGCCGCCCAGCAGGACGTCGTCCCCCACGACCGACAGCTCGGATTCGTTCTCGACGATGGGCATCAGGAACGCCTTGTCGGCCAGCACCGCGTCGGCTTCGCCGTTGCGCACGGCGGCGACGGTTTCCTCGGGGGTGGCGAATTCGACCAGGGTCGCGCCCTCCATCGAGGCGACGTGGCCGGCCTGGATCGTGCCGGACTGCGCCGCGACGACCGCGTTCTCGACATCCACGTCGTCCATGGTCGAGACGTAGACCGACGGATCGGGCTGGGTGTAGGGATCGGAGAAGTCGATGACCTCGTCCCGCTCGTCGGTGATCGACATGCCGGCCATGATGGCGTCGTAGTTGCCCGAGACCAGGTTCGGGATGATCGAATCCCAGTCGTTGGTGACCCACTCGCAGGTCAGCTCGGCCCGCGCGCAGAGCTCGTCGCCCAGTTGACGCTCGAAGCCTGCGACTTCGCCGTCGTCGTCGAGAAAGTTGTAGGGGGCATAGGCGCCCTCGGTGCCCAGGCGCACGGTCGCGCTGTGTTCGGCGGCAAGCGCCATGCCGGTGCCGAGCGCGAGCGCGGCGGTGGCGGTCAGGATGGTTTTCATGCGGGTATCTCCCATTGATCGGATTCGACGGGCCTGTGGTCGGCCCTTGACCGCCGCAAAATCGTGCGGGTGCGTGATTTTTGCAAGGGTGCCGCAAGGGAAACTGCCCTGCGGGGCCGTTTTCGCGGCCAAATCGGGCAGGATTTATGCGGTTGAGGACAGGAAACCGCGCAGGCGTTCGCTTTTCGGGTTGCCGAACAGCTCGGACGGCGCGCCTTCCTCCTCGATCCGGCCCTGGTGCAGGAAGATGACGTGGTCCGAGCAATCGCGGGCCAGGCCCATGTCGTGGGTCACGATGATCATGGTGCGGCCTTCCTCGGCCAACCCCTGGATCACGCGGATGACCTCCTGCTCGAGCTCGGGGTCCAGCGCCGAGGTGGGTTCGTCGAACAAGAGCGCGCGCGGCTCCATGCACAGGGCGCGCGCGATCGCGGCGCGCTGCTGCTGGCCGCCCGACAGTTGCGCTGGGTAGACGTCGCACTTGTCGCCGATGCCCACCTTGGCGAGATAGCCGCGCGCGGCCTCCTCGACCTCGGCGCGGTCGCGTTGCAGCACGGTGACCGGCGCTTCCATCACGTTTTGCAGGATGGTCATGTGGGCCCACAGGTTGAACTGCTGGAACACCATCGACAGGTTCGTGCGGATGCGGGTGACCTGCCGGGGGTCGGCGGGCTTGCGGTCCGCCCCGGTGCCGCGCCACTTGACCGGCTCGCCCTCGAACGAGATCTCGCCGGACTGGCTGTCCTCGAGCAGGTTCGCGCAGCGCAGCAGGGTGGACTTGCCCGACCCCGATGACCCGATCAGCGAGACGACATGGCCGCGCGGCGCGGTCAGGTCGACCCCTTTCAGGACCTCCAGCGCGCCGTAGCTCTTGTGCAGGTCTCGGATCTGGAAAACGGGGGTATCTGTCACGGGGTCCGGCGGGCTCGGGCTGTTGCGCGTCGCGGCGCAGTAGGGCGGAAATCCGCCGGGATTGCAACGCCCGGCCCGCGCGGGGTTACTCGACGCGCTTGCGCGCCATGTTGCTGTCGCGGTCGTTGACGCCCAGCATGGGGGCCACCATGCGCATCAGGGCGTTCTCGTCCTCATCCCGCCGGCCGTCGGCCAGCACCACGCCCCACAGCGCCTCGACCACGGCCAGGCGATCCTCGTAGGCCACGCTGTCCTTGATGGCGCGGGTGAAGCGGACGGTGTCGGGCGCCTCGGACTCGAGCGTTTCGGCCTCGGCCCGCAGGGATTGCGCGGCCTCGTCCGTCAGCCCGTAGCGATGGGCCAGCGTGCGGTCGATCCGCGCGATCTCGGCGGTGGCGTAGTCGCCGTCGGCCCGCGCGAGACGGACAAGGAGCGCCGCCAGGGCCAGGCGGGCATCGCTATCGGCGAGGGGGGCGGGCTCGGGCGCGGTCATGCGCTTGAGAAGATCTGCAAACATGCGGGATGAAATAGGCGCGTGTTGCACGAAGGCCAAGCCCGGCCACTTTCGCGTGTTAATTCGGCGCGCCCCTGTTCAATGCGCGGTGCGGGGACTAGGTAGGTTTCAACTCTTGTGTGTTTGGACGACCCAATGCTGCGAATCGCTGCCCCCGTACTGGCCCTTGCCATGGGCCCCTCGGCCGTCATGGCCGGTGACCTGAGCCTGCCTGCGCCCGAGCCGCAGCCGGTGTTCCAGGCGCCCGCGCCGTCGACCCCGAACCTGGTCTTCACGCTGCGCGGCGGTGCCGCGGTGAACCCCGACTATTTCGGATCGGACGATTACTCGGTGGGCCCCGATTTCGGCTTCCGCCTGGGGTATGCCAACCTGTTCGGCCGTGAGTTCGGCAATGCCGACGGCTCGCCCAGCTATGGCCTGGGCGTGCGCGGATCGTTCCGCTACATCGGTGAGCGTGACGATGCCGACAACCCCGAGCTGACGGGCCTGAACGACATCGACGCCTCGGTCGAGCTGGGCCTTGGCCTGGGCTACAGTTCTTACAATTTCGACGCTTTCGCCGACGTGCGCTATGGCGTCATCGGGCACGAGGCCGTGGTCGGTGAGCTTGGTGCCGACTTCAAGGTCCATCCCAGCGACCGGCTGACGCTGAGCGTCGGGCCGCGCGTCTTCGTAGGGTCCGGCAAGTACTCGGACGTGTATTTCGGCGTGACCCCGGCCGAGGCCGCCGCCAGCACCAGCGGCTTCACCGCGTATGATCCCGACGGGGGTATCCTCAGCGCGGGTGTCGAGTTGGGCGCGAGCTACGAGATCAACGACCAGTGGGGCGTCGAAGGCGCCGTGACCTGGGACCGTCTGACCGGCGACGCCGCCGACAGCCCGATCGTGCAGGCCGGCGACCGCGACCAGTACGGCATCCGCGTCGGTATCACCCGCCAGATCACGCTGGATTTCTGACCCGGCCAAAGGCCGCGACCGAAAAAGCCGCCCAGTGAGGCGGCTTTTTGCATTTCGTGATGCGATTGGATGCTTGGGGCCGAGAGCGCAATGTCCGCTCTGAGCCAATACAAATATGCTTGGGTCATTTGCCGCGATAACATAGAGCCGGTTTATGATGATTGCATAATCTCTTTGGAGCGTTCAATTGGCTAACAAAGTTGTTCCGCGGCTGGTAACGATGGTAGCGATATTAGTCTTTTGTTGTAACTTTCGTGGTCGCAGGTATCCGTGCTGACAACTATATCAATAGCTGCATGGACGATGGTTCGGTCGACTACATCGTCGACGAAGAACAACGCCGGGAAGTATGCGATTAGGTCCGGAATGTCCGCATAGCCGCCTTCAGGCGCGCGGGCCTCTCGAGGATTTCGTCCGGAGGCCATGTCGGAAATGGCGTCATGTTCGAAGGAAGCTCGGCCGCGACCGAAAAAAGCCGCCCCTATGGGCGGCTTTTCCATTCCAGGGGTGGGGCAAGATCAGACGGGCGGGAGCGACCCGTCTTCGGCCACGCCCGCGAGGTTCGCGCTGATCCCGCCGTCGGGCTCTTGGGTCACGAACAGGATCGCCATGTCGCCCTCGGCAAGGTCGCGGTCGGGGGCGATGTTGAACTCGGTGATGGGGGTGCCTTCGGGGACGAGCACCGGCTCGTCCTCGCCGTTGTAGCTGACCACGATCACCGATCCGTCCGACGCGTTCACGACCTCGCCCACGGTGGCGTTGGTCATCAGGCTGTCCTCGGTCAGATCCCACGCGGTTTCGCCTTCCCCCGTGCCGCGCAGGGCCTCGGGGAAGACGTTGATCGAGACGGCGACCTTGCGGCCATCCTCGCCCTCGGTCGACGGGATCGACAGGAAATCACCCTGCCGCACGTCGCCGATCTCGATATACTCGTAGACCAGAACGCTGAAGTCGTCGGTCAGGGTCACGTCATAGCTGTCGCCGCCCTGGGTGGTCACCGTGACGGTGTCGCCGCTGGTCGACGTGACTTCGCCGCGCAGACGCGCGGTTTCCTGCGCGAAGGCGGGGGTCGCCAGCGCAAGGGTCGTGGTGATCATCGCTGTGGAAATCAGGGCGTTCATGGGATCCTCGTTAGTTGGTCGAAGACCCAACACCTGTTCCGCCCTTTGGTTGCAGACCGCGGGGCCACGCAAGGCGCGGCCCCGGTCGCTGTCTTACTTTCGGTCGCTCGTGACCGAATCCTTCGCGGTGTCGACGGCATCTTCGACGTGACCGGCGCTTTCCTGCGCCTTGCCCTCGACCTGGTCCGCCTGGCCTTCGGCCTTCAGCTTGTCGTTGTCGGTGGTGTCGCCCGCGGCCTCTTTCATCTTGCCGAGCGCGTCCTTGACCTTGCCCTTGATGGTGTTCTCGCTCATCGCGTCTCTCCATTTGCTTGCTGCAATCTGAAGGGACAACGTCAGCGCCGGGCTCGCGTTCCTGCGGCCCGAAAATCGTGATCGGGGCGGCGGCGGTCAGACCAGGCGGCTCATCTCGACGGCGGCGCGCACGAAATCGGCGAACAGGGGATGCGGCGCGAAGGGCTTGGATTTCAGCTCGGGGTGGAACTGCACGCCGATATACCAGGGATGGTCCTTGATCTCGACGATCTCGGGCAGGCGACCGTCGGGCGACATGCCCGAGAAGACCAGCCCGCTGTTTTCCAGCGCGTCCTTGTACTTGATGTCCACCTCGTAGCGGTGGCGGTGGCGTTCCTCGATCCGGTGGCTGCCGTAGATCTCGGCCACTTTCGAGCCGTCCTTCAGGCTGGCGGCGAAGGCGCCCAGCCGCATGGTGCCGCCCTTGTCGTCCAGTACGTCGCGCGCGATCTTCTGGTTGTCCTTGATCCATTCCTTCAGGTGGAAGATCACCGGCTCGAACCGGGCCTCGCCCGCTTCGTGGTCGAATTCTTGGCTGCCGGCGGTCTTCATGCCCGCCAGGTTGCGCGCGGCCTCGACCACGGCCATCTGCATCCCCAGGCAGATCCCCAGATACGGGACCTTGTGCTCGCGGGCGAATTGGGCGGCGCGGATCTTTCCCTCGGTCCCGCGCTCGCCGAAGCCGCCGGGGACGAGAATCGCGTGGAAATTCTCGAGGTAAGGGGCGGGGTCCTCGCGCTCGAACAGCTCGGCATCGACCCAGTCGATGCGGACCTTCACCCGGTTGGCCATCCCACCGTGGGTCAGCGCCTCGGCAATGGATTTATAGGCATCCTCGAGCTGCGTGTACTTGCCGACGATGGCGACGCGCACTTCGCCCTCGGGGTTGAACACCCGGTCGGCGACATCGTCCCAGCGGTCCAGCGTCGGCTTGGGCGCGGGCGAGATGCCGAAGGCGTCCAGCACCGCCTGGTCCAGCCCCTCGCGGTGATAGGCGAGCGGCGCCTCGTAGATCGACTTCAGGTCGTAGGCGGCGATCACGCTGTCGGGGCGCACGTTGCAGAACAGCGCGAGCTTCTCGCGCTCCTTCTCGGGGATGGGCCGTTCCGAACGGCAGACCAGCACGTCCGGCGCGATGCCGATTGAGCGCAGTTCCTTGACCGAGTGCTGGGTCGGCTTGGTCTTCAGCTCGCCGCTGGCGGCGATCCACGGCAGCAGGGTCAGGTGCATGAAGATGCACTGCCCGCGGGGGCGTTCCTGCCCGAACTGGCGGATGGCCTCGAAGAAAGGCAGGCCTTCGATGTCGCCCACGGTGCCGCCGATCTCGCACAGCATGAAATCGACCTCGTCGGCGCCGATGGTCAGGAAGTCCTTGATCTCGTTGGTGACGTGGGGAATGACTTGGATCGTCTTGCCCAGATAGTCGCCCCGGCGTTCCTTCTCGAGCACCGAGGAATAGATCCGCCCCGAACTGACGCTGTCGGTCTGGCGCGCGGCGACGCCGGTGAACCGCTCGTAATGGCCCAGGTCCAGGTCGGTCTCGGCGCCGTCATCGGTGACGAAGACCTCGCCATGTTCGAACGGGCTCATCGTGCCGGGATCGACGTTCAGGTAGGGGTCGAGCTTGCGCAGCCGCACCGAGAACCCGCGGGCCTGCAACAGCGCGCCCAGGGCGGCCGAGGCCAGGCCCTTGCCCAGCGAAGAGACGACACCGCCGGTGATGAATACGTAACGCGCCATGTGCCGACGACTCCCGTGACTGGTGGCCCGATCGGCCAAAAATCCTGCTTAAGGGGCGATCCGACATCGCCCCATCACGGGATTTGAGCATTACAAGGTATGCGGACCCGTCGCAACAGGGACGCAGGATGATGTGGCCCTTATTCCGCGCGGGGCGGCAGCGCGGGCGCATCGCCGGCCGAGGGCGGCAGAAGGCCGCTGCCATCGGGCAGGGACGGCGCCGGGGCACTGTCCTCGGTCTCGGACGTGCCGCCCAGACGGTCGATGACCGAGCTTCCGGCGCTCTGGTCGGCGGCGATGATCGTCAGCGTGATCGAGGTGGCGATGAACGCGATGGCCAGCGCCCAGGTCAGCTTGCCCAGGGCCGTCGCCGCACCGCGTGCGGACATCGCGCCGCCACCGCCGCCCATCCCGAGGCCGCCGCCTTCGGACCGCTGCAGCAGCACCACGCCGATAAGGCACAGCGCCAAGATCAGGTGGACGACAAGCACGATATTTTGCATGGGGCAAAGGCCTTCGCGGTCAGGGACAGGCGGTATCTAAAGGCCAAGCCGCGAACCCGCAACCCCGAGAAACCGGCCCCGCGCGATTGCGGGTTTCCCATGCGGCGAGGGGTCTGTATGGAAGTCACGCAATTTCCGCATGATAGGATACGGCACATGGCCAACGTAGTGGTGGTGGGCGCCCAGTGGGGCGACGAAGGCAAGGGCAAGATCGTCGATTGGCTGTCCGAGCGGGCCGACGTGATCGCCCGGTTCCAGGGCGGACACAACGCGGGCCACACGTTGGTCATCGACGGCGAGGTCTACAAGCTGCACGCGCTGCCGTCCGGCGTGGTGCGGCGCGGCAAGCTCAGTGTCATCGGCAACGGCGTCGTGCTGGACCCCTGGCACCTCGTGTCCGAGATCGAGGGGATCCGCGCGCAGGGCGTCGAGATCACGCCCGAGACGTTGATGATCGCCGAAAACACGCCGCTGATCCTGCCCTTCCACGGCGAGCTGGATCGCGCGCGCGAGAACCAGGCGAGCGTGGCCAAGATCGGCACCACCGGCCGCGGCATCGGCCCCGCCTACGAGGACAAGGTGGGCCGCCGCGTGATCCGCGTGGCCGACCTGGCCGACAACAAGACGCTGGAGACGCGCGTCGACCGCGCGCTGGTCCACCACAATGCCCTGCGCAGCGGGCTCGGGCTCGAGCCCATCGACCGCGACGCGCTGCTGGCCAAGCTGCGCGAGGTTGCGCCCGAGATCCTGCCCTTCGCCGCGCCGGTCTGGAAGGTGCTGGGCGAGAAGCGCGCGCAGGGCAAGCGCATCCTGTTCGAGGGCGCGCAGGGCGCGCTGCTGGATATCGATTTCGGCACCTATCCCTATGTCACCTCGTCGAACGTGATCGCGGGCCAGGCGCCCACCGGCACCGGCATGGGACCGCACGCGGCGGGCTTCGTTCTGGGCATCGTGAAAGCCTACACGACCCGTGTGGGCGAAGGCCCGTTCCCGACCGAGCTGCACGACGCCGATGGCCAGATGCTTGGCGAGCGGGGCCACGAGTTCGGCACGACCACCGGGCGCAAGCGCCGCTGTGGCTGGTTCGATGCCTGCCTGGTGCGCCAGACCTGCGCCATCTCGGGCATCTCGGGCATCGCTCTGACCAAGCTCGACGTGCTGGACGGGTTCGACACGCTGAAGATCTGCGTTGGCTACGACCTGGATGGCGAACGGCTGGACTACCTGCCCACCGCGTCGGACAAGCAAGCGCGCTGCACCCCCATCTACGAGGAAATGCCGGGCTGGTCCCAGACCACCGCCGGCGCCCGCAGCTGGGCCGACCTGCCGGCGAACGCCATCAAGTATGTCCGCCGCGTGGAAGAGCTGATCGGCTGCCCGGTCGCCATGCTGTCGACCTCGCCCGAGCGCGAGGACACGATCCTCGTCAAAGATCCTTTCGCGGACTAACCCCATGGCGCTGTCGCACAAGGCCAAACGCCGCTGGTCGCTGGTGATCCTGCTGGTTCTGCTGCCGGTTTATATCGTCGTGGCGTCGAGCATCATCACCTGGCTGGGCCGCCCGCCGATCTTCGTCGAGCTGCTGGTCTACCTGGTCCTCGGCGTGCTCTGGGCGCTGCCGTTCAAGAACGTGTTCAAGGGCGTGGGCCAGCGCGACCCCGACGATGACGGGGCTTAGCCCGATTGCCGACCTGGAATGAAAAACGGCGCCCCGCGGGGCGCCGTTTTCCTTTCTTGCCTTCGTATGGGGCTCAGCTGCCGGTGGCGCGGGCGCGCTCGATCATCTCGGCGCTGTCGTCCACCGCGAACTGGCCCTTGCCGACCTTGCGGATCCGGCCCGAGCGCAGCAGCTGGCCGAAGCTTTGCAGCCCCTGCTCGCGGGTGATCTCGCCCTCGGCGGCGCTGGCGGCGCGGCGCAGGATGGTCGGGCGCGACACGCCCTCCTGCCCCTCGACGATCTTGGCGTAGACCGCCGCGGCCTCGAGCATGTCGGGCAGTTCCTTCGCGCCGACCCGGGCGGCGAAATCGCGGAAGCTTTCGCCATCCAGGGCCTTGGCGGCGGTCGGCCGGGCGGCCGAAACCCGCTGCGGGCGGCTGGGCGTGATCGTCATGGACCGGCGCGGCTTCACCTCGCTGTCGACCCGCTGTTCCGAGACCAGCACCAGCGGCGCCGGGCGGCTGGGGATGTCGGCCTGCGGGCGGCCCGTGCGGCCACCGTCGGCCTTGGGCGCGGGGCGCGAGGGGCGCACCACCTGGGCCAGGTCGTCGCGGAACTGGCTGATCGCCTCGGCGTCTTCCTCCTGCCGCTTGTCGCGCAGCTTGCCGTCGGCCTTGGTCGCGGCCACGGCGGCCTTCAGGTGCGCGATGGCAGACCGGCGGCGGTTGCCCTCGGCGTCGCCCAGTTGCGCGTTGGTCTTGTCCAGCAGGCGCTTGAGGGCTTCTTCGCCTTCGTTCTGGGGCGCGGCGTCGGTTGTCTGGTCGTCCGCATCGTCGTCGTCCTCGTCGGAGGCTACTTCGACCGCTTCGTCCTCGTCCCAGGTCTCGCCGGTCTCTTCGGCGATCAGCTCGTCGAGCGACCGCATCTGGCGCGGCTCGGACGGGGCGTCGGCCTCGGCGGTTTCGCCGGCCTCGGCGCGGCGCGCCTCGCGTTCGACCTCGGCCAGTTCGGCGACAAGGTCGTCCTCGTCCTCGGCGTCGAGCCCCGAGGCGCTGACCAGGTCGCGGATACCGGCGGACAGGTCGTCGTCGTCTTCGCTGGTCGAGCTGTCCGCGTCGGCCTGGGCGACCTCTTCCCCGTCGGCATGATCGTCCGCTGCCGCCGAGAACATGTTGTCGTCCTCGTCGCCATCGCCGTCCCTCCGCTCGGACCGGTCGTCTTCGTCTTCCTCGGCCATGAGGCCGGCGATCAGCGTGTCGGCGCCGTCATCGTCCAGGTCCTCGTCGCTGAGGTCTTCTTCGGCCTCGGCCTCGGCCGTCAACGGCTCGGTCCCGTCATCGTCGATGTCGATCTCGGCGGTCAGGTCGTCCCCGGCGTCGTCGTCATCCTCGATCTCCTCGATGTCGCCGGCAGCCAGCGCAGCCTCGAAATCGCTGCGCTTGAGCTTGATGACCCGCGCCACGGGGGCGGCGGGACGCGCCTGCTGCGGGGGCAGGGGCGCGGCATCGTCTTCGATGGCGTCGGCGTTGGCCTCGACCGCGGCGTCGGCGTCCTCGAAAGTGTCGGCTTCGGTTTCGGCCGTCTCGGGGGCGTCAATGTCGCTCTCGGCGGGGTCGACATCGTCCATGTCGGCAACCGGGGCCTCGGCCTCATCGGCCTCATCGGCGTCGTCCTGCGCAGCCTCGATGGCAGCCAGCTCGGCGGCGATGGCCTCGGCCTTGGCCCGGGCACGTTCGGCTTCGGCATGCGCCGTTTCCTCCGCGCGGGTCCGCTCGATGGCGGCGAGTTCGGCCTCTGCCGCCTCGGCCTTCAGACGCGCCACTTCTGCGCGCTCGGCCTCGGCCTTTGCGCGGGCCTCTTCCTCGGCGCGCTCGGCTTCGGCCTTTGCACGGGCTTCTTCCTCGGCGCGTTCGGCTTCCGCCTTCACGCGGGCCTCTTCCTCGGCGCGCTCGGCTTCGGCCTTCGCGCGGGCTTCTTTCTCGGCACGTTCGGCTTCGGCCTTCGCGCGGGCTTCTTCCTCGGCGCGCTCGGCTTCGGCCTGTGCGCGGGCTTCTTCCTCGGCGCGCTCGGCTTCGGCCTTTGCACGGGCTTCTTCCTCGGCGTCGTCCGGTTCATCCTCTGCCACCGTGGGCTCGGCCGGAACCGAGAGGTCGTCCATCAGCGGCATCTCTTCGGACGCGGCGTCTGCCCGATCCTCGTCGGACGCATCATCGGTGAAGGCCGCGTCGATGTCATCGCTGACCACCGCGTCCTCGATCCCGTCGTCGGGGGCCGTGTTCTGCGCCTCGGCGCGGGCCTTGGCGACCACGGCGCGGATGCGGCTGAGCTTGTCGGCCACGCTGTCGCCCGATGCGGCGGCGGCCGGCGCGGGAGGCGTGTAGTCCTCGGCCGGGGCCGCGGCGGCGGGCTTGGACGGCGCAGAGAGCGGCGCGGGCAGCGCGCTGTCCTGTTCCATCTGGCGCAGGACGACACCGTTCTTGGCGATACGCGCCTCGACCCGCTTCTGCACCTCGCGCTCAGCGATCTGGTGCAGCATCTGCGCGTCGGGCTGGGGCGGTTCTGCCCCGAAATACCTGTCCTCGGCGGCCAGATCGCGGAAATACTCGGCGATCGACTGCATCGTGTTGAAGGGTTGGTCGAACCCTTCGAGGGTGCACGAAAACGTGCCGTAGGACACGGTCAGAATTTTGTTCGATCCAGTCATCGGCATCTCGCTTTCTTTCCCGATCAAGCAAGGAAAGGTTTACCACGCATTGGTTCCCAGAAATGAACAGAACCAAGAAAGTTGCGGTATCTTTTCGCGGCCTAAATGTGGCCCTCAATGATGATTTGTAAGTATCGGGCAGGAATGACCGGAAATCGAGATCTTTCGAAAGCCCTTACTTTGCTGGGCGGCGGCGCATCCGATCCCGCCGATCTGGCCGAGTCGCTGGCCCGCGCGCCCGGTCTCGTGGCGCTGGACGGCGGGGCCGACGTGGCGCTGGCCGCGGGTCACACGCCGGCGCTGACCATCGGCGACATGGATTCGATTTCGGGAACGGCGCTCGCGGCGCTGCCGCCCGACAGCGTCATCCGGGTCGACGAGCAGGACACGACCGATTTCGAGAAGGGGCTGAGCCGGGTCTCGGCGCCGCTGATCCTGGGCGTTGGGTTCACGGGCGGGCGGCACGACCACATGCTGGCGGCGCTGTCGGTGCTGGTCCGGCTGCGCCCGCCCTGCGTTCTGCTGGGGGGCGAGGACGTGATCTTCGCCGCGCCGCGCCGGGTGATGCTGGACCTCGCGCCCGGGACCCGGGTGTCACTGTTTCCGCTTGCGCCGGTCACCGGGCGGTCGCGGGGGCTGGAATGGCCCATCGACGGTCTGACCCTGTCGCCCGTGGGCCGCGTCGGGACATCGAACCGCGCGCTGGGCCCGGTCGAGCTGTCCTTCGACGGGCCGGGGCCGATCGTGCTGCTGCCGCGCAGCTGTCTCGACCAGGCCATCGCGGCCGTGACGGCCTAGCAATTCGGGACGTTCACCGCGAGGCCGCCCAGGGACGTTTCCTTGTACTTCTCGCTCATGTCGTTGCCGGTCTGGCGCATGGTCTCGATCGCGGCGTCCAGCGGCACCAGGTGCACACCGTCGCCGCGCAGGGCCAGCGACGCGGCGCTGACGGCCTTGATGGTGCCAAGCCCGTTGCGTTCGATGCAGGGCACCTGGACCAGCCCGCGAATGGGGTCGCAGGTCATGCCCAGGTGATGCTCCAACGCGATCTCGGCCGCGTTCTCGATCTGCCGGGGCGTGCCGCCCAGCACGGCGCACAGCCCCGCGGCGGCCATGGCCGACGCGCTGCCCACCTCGGCCTGGCAGCCGCATTCGGCGCCCGAGATCGAGGCGTTGTGCTTGACCAGTCCGCCGATGGCCGCGGCGGTGAGCAGGAACTCGGGCACCTGCCGCCGCGACGCCCCGGGCATGTGGTCCAGCCAGTAGCGGATCGTCGCAGGCACCACGCCCGCCGCGCCGTTCGTGGGCGCGGTGACGACCTGGCCGCCGGCGGCGTTCTCCTCGTTCACCGCCATGGCATAGGCGCTCATCCAGTCCAGCATGACGTGGGGCGCGGCCTGGTTGCGCCCGTGCTCGGCCTTCAGCGCATCGAAGATGCCCGCCGCGCGCCGCCGCACGTTCAGCCCGCCGGGCAGCGTGCCGTCGGTTGTCAGACCCCGGTCGATGCACGCGGCCATGACCTGCCAGATCCGGTCGAGCCCGCGGTCCAGATCGCCCCCGCTGCGGCGTGACAGCTCGTTCTTGCGTTTCATGGCGGCGATGGAGAGGCCCGAGCTCTCGGCCATCTCGACCATCTGTGCGGCGGTCTTGAACGGGTAGGGCACGGGCGGTCCGGTGTCGGTATCCGCACCCTCGGCCAGTTCGCGGTCGGTCAGCACGAAGCCCCCGCCGACCGAGTAGAAGACCTGCTGCACCAGCGTGTCGCCCTGCGCGTCACGGGCCAGCAGGACCATGCCGTTGGCGTGGCCGGGCAGGGCGGTTTCATAGTCGAAGCGCAGATCCTTCTCGGGATCGAATCCCATGCGCGGCAGCCCCTCGGGCGCGACGGAGCGGCGTGCGGCGATATCGGACAGGGTCGCCTCGGCGGCGTCGGCGTCGAAGTCCTCGGGCGTGAAGCCGGCCAGCCCGAGGATCACCGCCCGGTCCGTGGCGTGGCCCTTGCCGGTGAACGCAAGGCTGCCGTGCAGAACCGCCCCCACCGACGCCGGCGTGAACGGCCCCGCGCGCAACTGGTCGAGGAAACGCGCGGCGGCCACCATGGGCCCCATGGTGTGCGAGGACGACGGGCCGATCCCCACCTTGAACATCTCGAAGACCGACAGGAACATGGCGGCTCCTTCTGATTTGGCACGCGGCCAGATTGATCCATGGGGCCGCGCGCGCAAGGGGGCGCGGCTTTGCCATGGCCCCGGCGGGCGTCACCGCTTATAAGGCCGGCGAACCATCCGAGAGGTCCCGCCCATGTCCGCACAGCTTTCGCCCATCGACACCGCGAAATTCGTCGCTGCAAAGCGCGCTTGCGACTTCGTCGAGAACGGGATGCGCGTCGGGCTCGGTACCGGGTCGACCGCCGCGTGGCTGGTGCGCTGCCTGGGCGAGATGGTCGAGAAGGACGGCCTGCGCATCAAGGGCGTGCCGACGTCGACCCGCACGGCCGAGCTGGCACGCAGCGTCGGCATCGACGTCATCGCGCTGGACGAGGCCAAGTGGCTGGACCTGACCATCGACGGCGCGGACGAGTTCGACAACGAGCTGAACCTCATCAAGGGCGGCGGCGGCGCGCTGCTGCAGGAGAAGATCGTCGCCACCGCGTCGGACCGGATGATCGTCATCGCCGACAAGTCCAAGCATGTCGAGACGCTGGGCGCCTTTCCCCTGCCGGTCGAGGTGATCCCGTTCGGCTGGCAGACCACCAAGGCGCTGGTCGAGGAGACCGTAAGCGCGCTGGACGTTCTGGGCGACCAGGTGAGCCTGCGCATGGATGGTGCCCGGCCCTACGTCACCGATGAAGGCAACCACATTCTCGACCTGCACCTGAACCGCATCGGCAATGCCCGGCAACTGGCGCTGGTCATCAACCAGATCCCCGGCGTCGTCGAGAATGGCCTGTTCATCGACATCTGCGACGTGGTGGTGCTGGGCCATGGCGACGGGCGGGTCGAGGTGCGGGACATCAACGATGGCACCACGCAGGAGGACCGGATCGATTTCGTCGATACCGAGAACCTCTTTTCCGACCTGAACGACTGAGCGCGGAGTAACCATGTCTGAATTCGACTACGACCTGTTCGTGATCGGCGGCGGCTCGGGCGGGGTGCGCGCCGCACGCACCGCCGCCGCGACCGGCGCCCGCGTGGCCCTGGCCGAGGAAAGCCGCATGGGGGGCACCTGTGTGATCCGCGGCTGCGTGCCCAAGAAGATCATGGTCTTCGCCTCGGAATACCCCGAGGCCATTGCCAACGCGCAGGCCTACGGCTGGGACGCCAGCATCGGCGCCTTCGACTGGCCCGACTTCCGCACGCGCCTGCACAAGGAGCTGAACCGGCTGGAAGAGGTGTATCGCTCGATGCTGAAGAAGTCGGAGGTCGAGATCTACGACAGCCGCGCGACACTGGCCGATCCGCACACCGTGAAGCTGGCGGACGGCGGGACGAAGACCGCCAAGCACATCCTGATCGCCACCGGCGGCCACCCCGTGCGCCCCGAGGTCCCGAATGCCGACCTGGGGCTCGTGTCCAACGACATCTTCCTTCTCGAACAGCTGCCCGAGCGCATCCTGATCGTCGGCGGCGGCTACATCGCCTGCGAATTCGCCTGCATCCTGCACGGGCTGGGGGTCGAGGTCGAAATGTACCTGCGCGGCGCCCAGGTGCTGCGCGGCTTCGACGAAGAGGCGCGCGGCCTCGTGGCCGAGATGATGCGCGACCGCGGGATCGGCATCCACACCGGCACCAATATCGCCGAGATGGACCTGGCCGAGAACGCCGACCACCGGCCCAAGGGCACGCAATCGGACGCCGCCATGGGGGCGCCCGCCAATGACGGGATGTCCCGCACCCTGGGCGAGAACCCCAAGTCGCGCACCGAGGATGCCGCCGGCAAGAAGATCTGGGTGAAATCGACGTCGGGGCGCGAGAACGTCTATGACCACGTCTTCTTCGCCACCGGCCGCAAGCCGTCGACGGATGGCCTCGGGCTCGAGGATCTGGGCGTGAAGCTGGGCCGGTCCGGCAATATCGAGGTGGACGAGTATTCCCAGACCTCGGTGCCGTCGATCTATGCCATCGGTGACGTGACCGGCCGGGTCGAGCTGACCCCGGTCGCCATCCGCGAGGGCATGGCCTTCACCGAAACCGTGTTCAAGGGCAACCCGACCCCCGTGGACCACGAGATGATCCCGTCGGCCGTGTTCACGCAACCCGAGCTGGGCACCGTCGGGATGACCGAAGAAGAGGCGCGCGAGGATCGCGAGATCGAGGTCTACTGCACCTCGTTCCGTCCCATGCAGACCGCCTTCATCGACCGGCCCGAGCGCACGCTGCTGAAGCTGGTGGTGGACCGCGAGACCCGCGTGGTGCTGGGCTGTCACATCGTCGCAGATACCGCGGGCGAGATGATCCAGCTGGCCGGCATCGCCGTGAAGGCGGGCCTTACCAAAGAGCAGTTCGACGCCACTTGCGCGGTTCATCCGACCATCGGTGAAGAACTCGTGACCATGCGCGAGCCGACGCGAACGGGTTGAAGTTTGGCCCCGATTGCCCAATTGGATACGATACCCATACGACCGAAGACGATCGACAAGAAGGCGACAGCAAGCATGGCGAACAATAACGGCGGCCCCTGGGGAGGCGGCTCGGGTGGCTCGGGCGGCGGCAATCGCGGAAACGGCGATGACCGGCGGCCCGGCAATCGGCGCCCGGGCGATGGACCGCAAGTTCCCGACATCGACGAAATCGTGCGCAAGGGCCAGCAGCAGCTGAAGGTGCTGATGGGCGGCCGTGGCGGCAACAATCGCCCGAATGGCTCAGGCGGCGACGGCGGTCCCGGCATGGGGCGCAACGGCTTCGTGATCGGCGGGCTCGTCCTGATCGGTCTCTGGCTCTTCGCCAGCTTCTACACGGTCCGCCCCGAAGAGCAGTCGGTGGAATTGTTCCTCGGCGAATATTCCTCAACCGGCAATCCTGGCCTGAACTTCGCGCCGTGGCCCGTCGTCACCGCCGAGGTGATCCCGGTCACCCGCGAACAAACCGAGGAACTCGGTATCGGCCGCGGATCGAACCAGGATGACGGCTTGATGCTGACCACCGACGAGAACATCGTCGACATCGACTTCGAGGTCGTCTGGAACATCCGCGACCCCGCCCAGTTCCTGTTCAACCTGGCCGAGCCGCAGGCGACCATCCGCGCCGTGTCCGAATCGGCCATGCGCGAGGTCATCGCCCAGTCCGAGCTGGCGCCGATCCTGAACCGCGACCGCGACCTGATCGCCAACACCGTGCAGGAGCTGATCCAGTCGACGCTCGACAGCTACGACTCGGGCGTGAACATCGTGCGTCTGAACCTCGACAAGGCCGACCCGCCCGCCGAGGTGATCGACGCCTTCCGCGACGTGCAGGCCGCCGAGCAGGAGCGCGACCGGCTTGAGCGTCAGGCCGACGCCTACGCCAACCAGGCGCTGGCCGATGCCCGCGGTGAAGCCGCGCAGATCCTGGAAGAGGCCGAAGCCTACCGCGCCCAGACCGTCAACGAGGCGCAGGGTGAGGCAAGCCGCTTCACGGCCGTGCTGGGCGAGTACCAGAAGGCACCCGAGGTGACGCGCAAGCGGCTGTATCTTGAAACGATGGAGCAGGTTCTGGGACGGGTCGACAAGGTGATCCTCGATGAGCAGGCCGGTGGTGGCGCCGGGCAGGGTGTCGTGCCCTACCTGCCGCTCAATGATCTGAACCGCCGTTCCGGCAACCAGACCCAGACCAACGGAGAGTCGAACTGATGCGTAAATCCTATGTGGCCCTCGCCCTTGCGGCCCTTGCCCTCGTTGGTATCAGCGGCGCGGTCTTTATCGTGGACGAGCGTGAAAAGGCGCTTGTGCTCCAGTTCGGTCAGATCCGCGCCGTGAAGGAAGAGCCCGGGCTGGCGTTCAAGCTGCCGATCATCCAGGAGGTCGTGCGCTACGACGACCGTATCCTGTCGCTGGACACCGACCCGATCGAGGTCACGCCCAGCGATGACCGCCGTCTCGTGGTCGATGCCTTCGCGCGCTATCGCATCGCCGATGTCGAGCAGTTCCGCCGCGCCGTGGGCGTGGGCGGCGTGCGCTCGGCCGAAAGCCGGCTGGCGTCGATCCTGACCACTCAGACCCGCGCCGTGCTGGGTTCGGACGGTGTCACGTCGAACACCATCCTGTCCTCGGACCGCGCCGCGCTGATGACGCGGATCCGCGACCAGGCCCGGCTGCGCGCCAACGCGCTGGGGCTCGAGGTGATCGACGTGCGGCTGAAGCAGACCGCGCTGCCCGACCAGAACCTCGCCGCGACGTTCGACCGGATGCGCGCCGAGCGGGAACGCGAAGCCACCGACGAGCGGGCCCGCGGTGAAGAAGCCGCGCAGCGTGTCCGCGCGCAGGCCGACCGGACCCGGGTCGAGCTGGTCTCCGAGGCCGAGCGCGAAGCGCAGATCGCCCGCGGTGAGGCCGACGCCGAGCGCAACGCGATCTTCGCCGAGGCGTTCGGATCGGACCCGGAGTTCTTCCAGTTCTATCGCTCGCTCACGGCCTACGACCGTTCGCTGCAGGGGCAGAATTCGACGCTGGTCCTGTCGCCCGACAGCGAGTTCTTCGACTACCTCAAGTCGGACAATCCGCGCGACGTGAACATTCAGGCCGTCGCGTCCGCGCCGTCGGAGGCGTCCGATGAAAGCGGGTCCACGGACGAGGCCGGTGCCGGCCCCACGGTCGAGCTGCCCGCCACGACGGATGACGACGCTTCCGAGGAAACGGCCACCAACTGATGGCGACGATCCTCCTGGCCATAGGCCTTGTACTGATTATCGAGGGGCTGGTGTTCGCACTGGCCCCTTCGCGTCTAGAGGACCTTCTGGCGGCCCTGAAACAGATGCCGATCGAGACGCGGCGCCTGGTGGGGTTCGGGGCGCTGACGCTGGGCGTGATCCTGGTGGCGTGGGCACGGTCGCTGGGCGCCTGAGCACCGTCGGACTGTCCGCCGGCGCCATGTTACGGTCTGTCACGCTGCTTTGAGAGCGCGTCATCGCCCGTTGTGTTGAACAAATCACAGCCTACATTCTAAGCACATGACATCTTGCGCGGCCCGCCGCTTTTTCCGTGGCCCCGCGACAGGCGACATTCTCAACCCGTAAGGAGAGACGACGCGTGACGTCCCAAGCAATCACATTCAGGCCCGTCCGCAGCACCATGCGGCAATGGCTGTCCGCCCTCATGCTGGGCGGCGCCCTGGTTCTGACCCAGACGGTCACGGCCAAGGCAACCCCCGAAACCTTTGCACCGCTGGCCGAACAGATCTCGGACTCGGTCGTGAACATCACCACGTCCACCACCGTCGCGGCCCGTTCGGGACCCGCGCCGCAGATCCCCGAGGGTTCGCCCTTCGAGGACTTCTTCCGCGACTTCATGGACCGCGCCCCCGGGGGCGAGGGTCAGCGTCCGCGCCGCAGCCAGGCGCTGGGCTCGGGCTTCGTGATCTCGGAAGACGGCTTTATCGTGACGAACAACCACGTCATCGAAGGCGCCGACGAGATCAATATCGAGTTCTTCAACGGCGAAGAGCTTCCGGCCGAGGTGATCGGCACGGACCCCAAGACGGACATCGCGCTTCTGAAGGTCGACAGCGATGCGCCCCTTCAGCCGGTTCCGTTCGGCAACAGCGACGAGGCGCAGGTCGGCGACTGGGTCATGGCCATGGGCAACCCGCTGGGTCAGGGCTTCTCGGTCTCGGCCGGTATCGTGTCGGCCCGCAACCGTGCGCTTAGCGGCACCTATGACGACTACATCCAGACCGACGCCGCCATCAACCGCGGCAACTCGGGCGGACCGCTGTTCAACATGGACGGCGAAGTCGTCGGCGTGAACACCGCGATCCTGTCGCCCAACGGCGGCTCCATCGGCATTGGCTTCGCCATGTCGTCGAACGTGGTGACCAAGGTCGTCGACCAGCTGAAAGAGTTCGGCGAGACCCGCCGCGGCTGGCTGGGCGTGCGCATCCAGGACGTGACCGACGATATCGCTGAAAGCATCGGTCTCGAAACCGCCGAGGGCGCGCTGGTCACCGACGTGCCCGAAGGTCCCGCGATGGAAGCCGGCATGGAAGCGGGCGACGTGATCGTGTCGTTCAACGGCAATGACATCGAGGATACCCGCGAGCTTGTCCGCCGCGTGGGCGATGCCGCGGTCGGCGCCGAGGTCCCCGTCACCGTGTTCCGTGAAGGCGACGAGGTCGAGCTGACCGTCGTCCTGGGACGCCGGGAAGAGGCCGAGGCCGTGCCCGCCGCCATGAGCAGCGACGACGCGGAAGAGCTGTCCGAGACCGAGCTTCTGGGCATCACGGTCGCCCCCCTGACCGACGAGATGCGCGAAGAGCTGGGCGTGTCGAACGGCATGGACGGCCTCGCCGTGACCGAGGTCTCCGAGGACAGCGACGCGTTCGAGAAGGGCATCCGTGCCGGTGACGTCATCACCGAGGCGGGCCAGGAAAAGGTCGCATCGGCCTCGGATCTCGAGGCGCGTGTCGAAGCCGCGCAGGAAGCCGGCCGCAAGTCGATCCTGCTGCTGATCCGCCGCGGCGGCGAGCCGCGCTTCGTGGCCCTGCCGATCGAATGATCCGCGTGACCTGATCCGGAACACCAAAACGGCCCCCTCGGGGGCCGTTTCTCGTTTTCGGGTCGCGGGACAGGTCAGGCGTCCGGGAAGGTCGGCTTGCCGTCCCAACACGGCATCGAGAGTGGCGCATCCGGGTCGCCCACCGCGTGGCATTTTCCCAGAAGCCAGCCCTTCGCCTCGACGCCCGAGCGTCCCGTCATCGCACCGGTCGACATTCCCAACGACAGGAAACCGGCCACCAGGGCCGAGGCCGCCGACGTGCCGCCGAACCGGCTGAAATAAGACCCGAACTCGCTGATCGGGGCGCCAACCGGGTCGGTCGGAACCGAGCCGCCCGAATACCCCGCCGGCCCCGGCACATCGGTGCTGATGATGTCGAACCGCGAATACTTGGCGTTGTCGTTGTCGGCCGGGACGCCGGTGGGATCGTAGTCCGGTGCGCTTTCGTCCAGGCGGATCTCGGTCGCGTCGAAGACCTCGGCGTCGTTGCTGGGCGCCGCCACGGTGACACCGCGCGCGGGGGCGAAGCCGCTGCGCTGCCCCTTGGCATTCACGGCGCCGACCGAGATGATCCCGTTATGATCCGTGGCCAGGTTCGCGGGGTAGATCCCGCCATCCTCGGCGGCGTTCCCCGCCGCGCACACCACCGGGCGGCGGTGCGACACGGCGACGATCAGGGCGGCCAGTTCGCTCCAGAGATCGGCCTCGCCCTCGACGGGGGCGACCTGCCGCACCATGTCACCGAGACTGCGGTCGCCGATCTTGATGTCGTCCAGTTCGGGCACGGTGCGGCCCGGGTCGGCGATCACCCGGGGCAGCAGGACGACATCCGCGCCCACGAGGTCGGCATAGAGGAACGCGAGGATCAGGCTTTCCGGCGCCGGGTCGAAATTGGTCGACACCTGGATGATCCGGCACATGGGATCGACACCGCTGTAGGGCAGCGGCAGGTCGGCGGTTCCGCCGCCGGGCAGGGCCTGCTTGGCGATGGCGGGGCGGGCGCCGACCAGCCCGGCGATGTTGGTGCCATGGGCCGAGAACAGCGGGGACACGCAGGGCTGAACGCCAAGGTGGTGCGCCGCCGAGCCCGAGGACAGCCGGTCCACCAGCTCGGCCAGCAAGCCCGAACTGCGGGGCAGTCCGTCGGCGATCGTCGTCGTCCAGTCCAGCGGCAGCGCGCCGATCTGGTCCTGCCCCTCGGGCAGGTAGGGAAAGGATCCCAGCCGCGCCGAGAACAGGTCCAGCGAAAGGTCGCGGTCGATCACGTCGACAAGGTTCGGATGGTCCGGCGCGGCCGAGGTGTCGATGATGACGACCTTCGTGGGTCTCTCGGGCTTGGACGGCGCCCAGCCGCGCGGGGCATGATCCGCGTCCAGCACGCCGAGGGTGACCAGGTGCCACAGCGCATCGTAATGCAGCGCGGCGGGGGCGGGGGCCGGCGTTGTCGCGGTCATCACAGCCACTCCGCCTGGGCGGCCAGCATCTGTTCGGCGCAGACCTGTTCCAGCACCGGCGCCACCATGCGGGCCAGCGCATATCCGGCCGCCGTGTCCGAGGCATAGTGCAACCCGGCCCATTCGCGGTTCTCGGCGATGCGGCGCGCTGTCACGAACATCTCGGAGCTTGCCGGGTGTTCGGGCAGCACGCGCGAGAACAGGAACGCGACCGAGAATGACTGGAACGAATGGTTCGACGGGTACGACTGGTGCGCCGGGTTCGGCAGCAGGGGTCGCAGCCGCGGCTCGACCTGGTTCGGTCGGAGCACGCCGAAGCGATCCTTGTAGCGCAAGCCGATCTCGTCCGTCAGGGCGAGGATCAGGTAGAACAGGCTTTCGGTCGCGCCGTAGTCACCCAGCTCCTCGATCCCCAAAGGCCGAAGATAGCCCGACAGCTCCAGCCCGGCTTCGCGGTGGATCTCTTCGTGGCGTTGGGCCTCGGCCGGGCTGCGGCGCAGCGCCTGCTTGATCAGCAGGTCCACCGCCTCGCGCCGCAGATCGTCCAGCCCGGGCGGCGGCGCCAGCGGCAGCGCCATCCACTGGTCGGCCAGCTCGTGCAGTTTCCGGCGTTCGCGCCAGGGTTCCTGCATCCCGCCGTCGGGCGCGGCGTCGAGCATCCGGTTCCGGTTCCTGTTGCGGTTCCGGTTCCTGTTGCGATTGCGGTTCCTGTTGCGGTTGCGGTTGCGGTTGCGGTTCAGTGCCAGCACCGACAGCACACCGCCCGCCCCGGCGGCGACCTGCGGATCGGCGACCGGTTGCGCCGAGGTGTCGTTCAGCAACAGCCCGGTCGGCGTGACGGTAAAGCGGTTCGCCGCGAGAATGTCGTGTAGTCCCATGGATGGCCCCCCTCAGCCGGAAATGCGCCGAACCGCGGCGATCAGGTCATCCTCGCGGTCGGACTGGGAAATGCGGAAGCGGGCTTTCTGCACCGCGGGATCGGTGAAATCGGGATCGCGCAGCAAAAGCCCGTCATAGACCTGGCGCGCCTCGTCCGCGCGGTCGGTCTTGGACAGGTTGACCACGAGGTATCGCATGGCCGCCGCGAAGCGCGGCTGCTTCGACAGGGCGGCCCGGCTGGCGGCGATGGCCTGCCCGTGCTGGCCCGCCATCGTGGCCGCCATGGCCAGCGTCGTGTCGTAGCTGTAGCTGAGCGGGCTGTAGGCCCCGATCGACACCGCGCGGCGGGCGGACTCGATGGCCGTCGCGTAATCCCCCGCGTACAGCCGGTTGAGCGCGTAGTGATCCCACACGAAGGCCTGGTGCGGGTTCAGTTGCAAGGCGCGTTCCAGCAGGCCGCGCGCCTGTTCGTGGTCGCGCAGAACGTAGCCGACCGCGTGCCCGAGACAGGCCAGCGCGATCGCGTTGAAGGGCGAATCGCGCAGCACGTCGGCGACGATGGCCCGGGTCTCGTCCTCGCCGGTCTTCGCCAGCGAGCCCAGGTTCTCGCCCACGCGAAAGCTGGTGGCATAGGCCGAGAGCGCGGGCATCAGGACGCCGCCCTGGCTGTCCTGCGCCCCGGCCAGCAACGTCTCGGCATTGTGCAGCGCGTTGCGGTCCAGGCGGAACATCATGTTCAGCGCGGTGTAGCCGGTCAGCAGCGTCGAGGCGCCCTGCTGCGCGGGGGCGGGCCGGCGCCGCTCGATCTCGCGCGACAGGCGGTCGGCGTTCTGGGTGACGAAGCCCGCCAGGATCTGGCTGTCGGGGGTCAGCACCTCGGACCGGTCGGCCTGGATCGACTGGCTCCAGGCCAGGGTCATCGTCTCGGCCAGGTGGAAAAAGAAGGTCAGCGTCAGCGAGCCGTGCACCTGTAGGGTGCGCACGCGCAGGAAGTACTCGGTATCGCCCGCACCGATCAGCCGGTCCGATGGCCCGCCCGCATCGCGGAAATCGTAGACGGCGATGGGATGAAGCTCGCCCAGGTTGCGCACGACGGATTCGATCAGGTGGTCGGCAACGAAGGCCGTCTGGTCGTCGCAGCCCTGCTGGATATGCGGCATGAGGCCGAGCGAAATGCGCCCGGCCTGCGGCATGGCGGGGGTGGCCGGCGGGGTGCTTTTCGGGGTGGGGACGGTTGCCGGCGACCGGGCGGCCCGTTCGGCCAGCCGCTCACGCGTCTCGTACCACCCCTGGCGCTCCATGAGCAGCCAGTCCTCGAACTCGGGGTCGCCGATATCGATGCCTTCCAGGAGGTCGACCTCTTCCGAAAGGCGGGCCGATGACAGCGTCGAAGGATCCTCTTCGACGGCATGGACATCGATCCACAGCGCGCCGGTGCGCAGGCCGAGGGTGTGGCGGTCGACCTCGAGGATCTGGTCGAACAAATCGCCCAGGTCGCGGCGCAGCTCGAAGATCGTCTGCCGCAGGCTGGTCGAGGCGTTCCGGTCGCTGCTGTCGGACCAGAGCTTGTCGCGCAGCCACACGCGTGTGCGCTGCCGCCGGGGCGCGAGCGCGAGAAGGGCGAGAAGCGCGCCCGCCTTCTGCCCCCGGGGCGTACGGGTCGCACCGTCGGCATCGGTCAGCGACAGCGGGCCGATCAGGTGGAGCCTAGCGACGGGGTGCGACAAGCCCAGCATATCCGAACCATAGAAAGGCGCGGGCGCATTTGGAAGAAAAGCGGAACTATGGTCCCGCGGTTCGGGCCACCGATCGGTCCCATGGCGAGCCATGGATGCCCTTCGGACGACCCTCCCGAGGGTCTCGCTTTCTATGAATGGATCAAAGCCTTCGGTAATCAAATGAATTTCCCACTTTCCTCCAAATGCACGAATCATCCTAGGAAGCCGGGCGTTAGCCGCGCGTTAGGCCTTTTCCGCGCGGGCGTTAACCTTGCGTCAACTCGCGGAATTTGCGAGGTTCGCGGGTATGGGAGCCGCCCGCCGCGCGGGCTGCGGATCCCGTTTTCCCTTGTCACGGCCCGTCGCGTCGCTGCCCTTGCGTCAGATGATATATGATATATCGTCGAGATCGGGAGGATTCGAATGAGCATGGCACTCGATAGCCGCGAGGCGACCGGGCGGCAGAAACTGTCCGAGATCGCGCGCGACCTCATTCGCGAGAAGATCGTCTATGACGAGTTCGGTTTCGGGCGCGTCCTGCGCGAATCCGAACTTTCTCAGATGCTGAACATGAGCAAGAGCCCCATCCGCGAGGCGCTGTCCGAGCTGGCCTACGAGGGGCTCGTGGTGATGTCGCCGAACCGGTCGGCCCGGGTCATGCAGTTGAGCGCGGGGGACATGGGGGACCTCGCTCACCTGCGCGAGATGCTTGAGGTCGACGGGCTGCGCATGGCGATGGCGTCCGACGCCGCCGGGTTGGCCGCCGCGCTCGATGCCCAGGTCCAGGCCGGTGCCGCCGCGCTCGAGGCTGACGATATCGAGGGGTTCAGCCGGTCGGACAACGAATTCCACCTCGAGATCTTCCGCCACTGCGGCAACCGCTACCTTGAACAGACATTCATTCAGTTCGCGCCGCGTATCCAGGCCATGCGTACCCGCCTGGCCCGCGAACGCGACCGCATCCGGACGTCGCACGCCACCCACACGGCCATCGTCGCCGCCGTGCAGGCGGGCGAATTGGAGCGCGCCATAGACCTGCTGCGCGATCACGTGCGCGACAATGCGGATGCCTATACCGATTTCTGCTCCACGAGCCGCGACATCGGCGCTCCGCCCCGCGTCATCCTGGCCGAGATGGAACGCTTCGCCCGCGCCGCGCTGGAGAAAGTGGGCGCCGACGCCGACACGACGGAGGCGGTCGTGCGCGCGCTGGCCCATGCGTCGGGCCTGGGCGTGGACACCCACGGCTACCGGCTGCTGCCCCACTACCTGCGGGGCTTCGCCGGGGGGCGGCTGAACCCCACGCCCAAGTTGAGCTTCCCGCGCGGCACCGGCGGGGCCGCTGTGCTGGACGCCGACGATGCCCACGGGGCGCGCGCCGGCTATGCCGCGGTCGATCGCGCCATCGAACTGGCCCGGGAATACGGTGTCGGGGCCGTCGCTATCCGCGCGTCGTCGCATTTCGGGGCCGCCGGGGCCTATGCCACCGCCATCGCCGAGGCCGGCATGGCGGGGCTGGCCGTCTGCAACTCGGACGCCTTTGTCCGTCTGCATGGCGGGGCCGAGCGGTTCCACGGCACCAATCCGATCGCCTTCGCCGCGCCGGCCGGGCCGGGGCAGGCGCCGTGGCTCCTGGACATGGCGACCAGCGCGATCCCTTACAACAAGGTGCTGCTGTCGCGGTCGCTGAACAAGGCCCTGCCCGAGGGCACGGCTTCGGACGCGAACGGCGTCGACACCACCGCGCCCGGTATCGCCGAGATGCTGGCCCCGCTCGGGGCGGCCTTCGGCTACAAGGGCGCCGGGCTTGCCGGGATCTCCGAGATCCTGTCGTCGGCCCTGTCGGACGCGCCGCTCAGCCGCGAAATCGCGCCGATGGTCTCGGACGACATGGCCACGCCGCGCGGTCTGGGCGCCTTCGTCCTGGCCATCGACCCCGACGCCTTCATGGGGCGCGACGTGTTCCAGCAGGTCGTGTCACGCTACCGCGCCGCCATCCGCGCGTCGGATGCGGCGCCGGGGCAGTCGGTCATGGCCGCAGGCGACCGCGAATGGGAGGAGGGCCGTCGCCGCCGCGCGCACGGGATCACGCTGGACCCGACCACGATCAAGGAGCTGGCGGAGTTTGCCGCCACGCACGAAATCGCCCCGCTCGGACTCGATGAAGACATCGACCGGGCGGATCAGAACGGTCATTGAACAAAAGGGAGAGAGATTAATGACCAAGACCACCATGAAAATCGCACTGGCGGCCACCACCGCCATCGGGATCGCCGCGCCGGCCTTCGCACAGGATGCCGACCGCGTTCTGAAGTGGGCCCACGTCTACGAGGCGAGCGAGCCCTACCACACCTGCGCCGTCGAGGCCGGCGACAAGCTGGCCGAGCAGACCGACAACCGCCTGGGCATCGAGGTCTTCCCGGCCTCGTCGCTGGGCAAGGAAGTCGACATCAACGAAGGACTTGGGCTGGGCACCGTGGACATCATCTGGACGGGCCAGCTTTTTGCCGGCCGCTCCTACGGGCCGATCGCCATCGGCGGCGCGCCGTTCATGTTCCGCGACTATGATCACTGGGATGCCTACCGTAACAGCGACCTGTTCCAGGAGATGCTGAACGGCTACGAAGAGGCCACGGGCAACCACCCGATCACGCTGGCCTATTACGGCGCCCGGCACACGACCTCGAACGGTCCGATCCAGACCCCCGCGGACATGGAAGGCATGAAGCTGCGCGTGCCGAATGCGCCGCTTTACATGATGTTCCCGCGTGCGGTCGACGCCAACCCGACGCCCATCGCCTTCGCCGAGGTCTACCTCGCGCTGCAGCAGGGCACAGTCGACGGGCAGGAGAACCCGCTTCCGACGATCCAGGCCAAGAAGTTCTACGAGGTCCAGACGGATATCAACCTGACCGGCCATATCGTCGACAGCCTCCTGGGCATCGTCGGCGGGCCGACCTGGGGTAGCCTCGACGAGGCCGACCAGGAAACGCTGGCCACGATCATCGAGGAAACCTCGGACTGCGTGACGAGCCAGATCCGCGACGCCGAGGCCGAGTTGGCCGACTGGTTCCGCGAGCAGGGCGTGAACGTCAACGAGGTCGACATCACGCCCTTCCGCGAGGCGGTGATGGAAATGCACAACGGCGACATGGCGACCTGGGACCAGGAAACCTACGATCGCCTGCAAGCCATCGGCGCCGACAGCTAAGCTGTTCGCATAAGCGAAGGATGCGCGCGCGGCCCGGGGTCGCGCGCGCATCCCGCATGACAGCACCGACGCCACGCCAGCCAGGGGGACCGCGATGACCGACAAGCGCTACACGGACGAGCCCGAAGCCATCGTCTTCGAGGAAGACGAGATCAATCTCGATGACATTGCCTGGCTCGATTACCTGGTGCTGGTCATCTTCTGGGTGCTGGCCTTCGTCGTCTTCCTGCAGTTCTTCACCCGCTACGTGCTGAACGACTCGCTGGGCTGGACCGAGGAGATCGCACGATTCCTGCTGATCGCCGTGACCTTCACCGGCTCGATGCTGGCCGCGCGCAAGAACAGCCATATCGCGGTCGAATTCTTCTACCGCTGGATCCCGCGATCGCTGCGGCGCGTGGCGCAACTTGTCATCGACCTTATAACCACGGCGGCCTTCGCCGGGATGACCTGGCTCTGTATCCAGCTGGCGGGTCGGACGAACCAGCTGATGGTGTCCATCGAGGTCCCGAAATCCACCGTCTATTACTACGTCGCGGCATGCTTCGTCGGCATGACCCTGTTCGCGGCCTGGAACACCTGGCGCCACCTTCGCGACGGAACCAGCCGACTGATCGACCCCGACGCCCACGAAGACGCAACCCTGGGAGCCGATTGAGCCATGACCATCGGAATCATGTTCGCCATCCTGTTCGGACTGCTGGTCATCGGCGTGCCGGTCGCCGTCGCGCTGGCCGGAGCCTCGGCGATCTTCATCCTGTCGGGCACGGTGCCGCCGATGGTGGTGGCGCACCGCGTCATCAACGGCGTGGACAGCTTCCCGCTGCTGGCGGTGCCGTTCTTCATCCTCGCCGGCAACCTGATGAACACCGCCGGCATCACCGAACGGATCTTCAATTTCGCGCTCGCCCTGGTGGGCTGGATGCGCGGCGGCCTGGGCCACGTGAACGTGGGCGCCTCGGTGATCTTCGCCGGCATGTCCGGCGCCGCGGTGGCGGATGCCGGGGGCCTCGGCTCGATCGAGATCAAGGCCATGCGCGATGCGGGCTACGATCCCGGGTTCTCCGTCGGCATCACGGCGGCGTCCTCGACCATCGGGCCGATCATCCCGCCGTCGCTGCCCATGGTGATCTACGGCGTCGTCTCGGGCGCCTCGATCGGGCAGCTGTTCGCGGCAGGGTTCATCCCGGGCCTCGTCATGGCGCTGAGCCTGATGCTGATGATCTTCTTCTTCGCCGGCCGCTATGGCTTCAAGCGCGACCAGCCCTTCGCCTGGGGCGTTCTGGCGATCACCTTCAAGCGCGCGTTCCTGTCGCTGCTGACGCCGGTCATCATCGTGGGCGGCATCCTGTCGGGCGCGTTCACCCCGACCGAGGCCGCCGTGGCCGCCTGCGCCTATGCCATGTTCCTGGGCCTGATCGTCTATCGCACGCTGACGCTGAAGCGGTTCCTGCGCGTGAGCTTCGACACCATCGAGACGACGGCGGTGGTTCTGTTCGTCGTCGCGGGCGCAGCGATCTTCGCCTGGATCCTGACATCGAACCGGGTGCCCGAAATGGCGGCGTCGCTTCTGTTGGGCGTGTCGGACCGGCCCTGGGTGATCCTGCTGATGATCAACCTGGTGCTGCTGGTGGTGGGCTGCTTCATGGAAACGGTGGCGGCCATCACCATCCTGACGCCCGTGCTTCTGCCCGTGGCGGTCGAGCTGGGGATCGACCCGGTGCATTTCGGGGTCATCATGGTTCTGAACCTGATGCTGGGCCTGCTGACCCCGCCGGTGGGCATGGTGCTTTACGTGCTCAGCCGGGTGTCGGGCGTGCCGTTCGAACGCTGTGTCGTTGCGACGTCGCCCTTCCTGATCCCGCTGGTGGCCTGCCTGCTGCTGATGACCTTCGTGCCTGCCATCGCCATGTGGCTGCCGACGCTGATCTACCGATAGGCGCAGTGCCGGGGTCAGGTCAGCATCTGCGTGTCGCCGCAAACCGATATGGCCTGCCCCGATACCGCACGGCCCAGCGGGCTGGCGAGGTACAGCGCCTGGTGGGCGATATCCTCGGGCGCGACATAGGCGCCGGTGGAGGTATAGCGCAGGGCGTCGGCCTCGACCTCGGCAAAGCTGCGGCCCTGCCGCTCGGCCTTCTGGGTCAGGACGCGCACCTGCCGGTCACCCGACACGATGCCCGGCAGGATCGCGTTGGCGCGCACCCCGTCCGAGCCCATTTCGATGGCCAGCGACTTGGTGAAGCCGATGACGCCCCACTTGGCCGCCGCGTAGGGCGTGCGCAGGCCGAACCCCAGCCGCCCCGCCAGGGACGAGATGTTGACGATGCTCGCGTTGTCGCTGTCCCGCAGCGCGGCGGCGGCGTGGCGGGTGGCGCGGAATTGGCTGGTCAGGCAGATCTCGAGCGTGGCGGCCCAGTCGGCATCGTCGATCTCGTCCACCGGCGCGGTCGGCCCGGCGATACCGGCGTTGTTCACCAGCGTGTCCAGCCCGCCCATGGCCGCGATGGCGCCCGAGACGAAGGCCTCGATCTGGACCGCGTCGCCCATGTCGGCGCGCGTGCCGGTGATGCCATCGGGCAGGGCGTCCAGCGCCGCCTGGTCGATGTCGCAGACATGCACCACCGCGCCCGCATCGGCGAAGGCCCGCGCGGTGGCCAGGCCGATGCCCGCCGCGCCACCCGTCACGATCACCCGTGCGCCCTTCAGTCCCCAGTCCATCTGCAACTCCTTCCCTGATTTTCATCCCTTCCTAGCGCGCCCCGCGACCGAACCGAAAGAGGACAGCCCATGCGAAGCTCCCGTAAAGTCATCCTGACCTGCGCCGTGACAGGCGCGATCCACACGCCCTCGATGTCCGACGCGCTGCCCGTCACCGCGCACGAGATCGCCGAGGCGGCGCTGGGCGCGGCCGAGGCGGGCGCCTCCATCGTCCACCTGCACGCCCGCGACCCCGAGGACGGCCGCCCCGACCAGACGCCCGAGGCCTTCGCCCCCTTTCTTAAGGTCATCAAGCAGCGCAGCGACGTGGTCGTGAACATCACCACCGGCGGCGCGCCCACCATGAGCGTCGAGGAACGGATGCAACCCGCCGCCATACACGCGCCGGAACTCGCGTCGCTGAACATGGGGTCGATGAATTTCGGCCTGTTCCCGATGCTGGGGCGGTTCCCCGACCTCAAGCACCAGTGGGAGCGGGACTACCTGGGCAACAAGGACATCCTGTTCAACAACACCTTCGGCCAGATCGAGAAGATCATCACCACGCTGTCGGAGAACGGCACCCGGTTCGAGTTCGAATGCTACGACACCGCGCATCTGTATAACCTGAAGTATTTCCTGGACGCGGGGCTGGTGAAGCCGCCGCTGTTCATCCAGACGGTGTTCGGGCTGATGGGCGGGATCGGCGCCCATCCCGACGACGTGGCCCACATGAAGCGCACGGCCGACCGGCTGTTCGGCGACGACTGGCGCTGGTCGGTGCTGGGCGCGGGGCGCAACCAGATGAACATCGCCGCCATGGCCGCCGCGCAGGGCGGGCACGTGCGCGTCGGGCTCGAAGACTCGCTCTGGATCGGACCGGGCGAGGCGGCCACGTCCAACGCCCAGCAGGTCGCCAAGGCCCGCCGGCTGATCGAGACGCTGGGGCTGGAGGTCGCCACCCCTGACGAGGCGCGCGAATTGCTGGATCTTAAGGGCGCCGACCGGGTCGGGTTTTGACCGGGGCTGGCGCCCTAGTCGCCGCGCGCGATCCGGCGCAGCAGGTCGGGGTCGCCGAAGCCGCCGGACTTGGTGGCGATCTGCAACGTGCCCCATGTCACGCGGGCCTCGCTGACGGGCAGGCCCGGGGCCAGCTCGGCGCGGACGTCCAGCACGCCGATGCCCAGCCTGTCGAGGATGGCCTGCGCCGTTTCGCCCCCGGTGGCGAGAAGCCCGTCGGGCCGGGTGGCGCGCAAGTGGTCCGCGACCGCGTCGGCGAAATCGCGAGCGGCGTCCTCCGGCGTCCGGCCCGCGCCGCTCTCGGTCATCTGGAAGACGGTGGTCCCACTGGCGGGGACGTCCCCGGCCGCCCGCCCGTCGGGCAACGCGGCGATGGGCAGCGCGCCGCGCAGCGCCTCGACCTGCTCAACGGTGATCGGGTCGCGCGAGCCGACGGCGAAGACCAGCGGATGCGCCAGTTGCCAATCCACCGGATCGAGCGGACCGAACAGTCGCCGCGCCAGGGCAAAGCACAGACCCCGCGCCCCCACCCACAGCACGCGGCCCTCGGCGGCGACGCAGGCGTCCATCTGCGCGTCCGTCGTGGCCTCGGGGATCGTCACGGGCCGGTCGAACAGCGGCGACAGCGCGATGGGGGCGTCGATGCCGTCACCCGTCACGGCGCCGTCCTTCTGGACCCGCCCCATTTGCGGAACGGCCGGCAGAGCGACGATCCGCTCGGGCGCCATGGCATCGGCCAGCGCGGCGCACTCCACGCCGACATGGCCCTTGAGCCGCGAGTCCACTTTCTTGATCACGACCGGCACCGCGCCCAGGTCGAGCTGGTCGACGCACGCCCGCATCCGCGCCCGCGCGGTGTCGGCATCGCCCTCGCGGCACGCCAGGTTGACCGACAGCACATCCGGCGCACGCTCCAGCGCCTCGGGGATGCGGGCCACGTCGCGGGCCACCACCACGCGGCGCCCGCCACCGGTGAAGGCGACGGCGCTGTCCAGCGCCCCGGTCAGGTCGTCGGCGATGATGAGAACTTGCACGCGAACCTCGGCACTCGGACGCCGTTGATGCTATGCGCCGGACCGAAGGGGTGCAACGCCCGCACCGGGACCGCCAAGACGAAAGGAAAGACCCGATGACTGCTCCGATCCTGCTGACCATGGGCGATCCCGCCGGTGTCGGCCCCGAGATCACCGTAAAGGCGCTGGCCGAGCGCGACCCCACACTCCGCCGGCGCGTGGCCGTCATCGGGGACCGCGACGTGCTGGTCCGCGCTGCCGAGGTCTCGGGCGTCGATCTGCCGGTGATCGACGTGGGCGCGGAGGGCGACGGACTGCAGGTCGATCACGTCGCGACCGACGGCCTGCCGGGCCGGTTCGGTGTGCAGGACCCGGCCTGCGGCGAGGCGTGCTTCCGCTACATCTCGCGCGCCGTGGACCTGGCGCTGGAGGATCCGGCGCGCTGCATCGTGACCGCGCCCATCAACAAGGCGGCGCTGAACGCGGCGGGCCACCACTATGACGGGCACACGGGGATGTTGGCGCATTTGACCGGCTCCAGGTCGTCCTGGATGCTGCTGGCGTCGGAAAAGCTGAGCGTGCTGCACGTCTCGACCCATGTCTCCCTGCGCGAGGCCATCGGGCGGGCCACGACGGAAAGGGTGCTCGAGACGATCCGCATCGGGAATGCGCACCTCAAGAAGATGGGTAACCCCGAGCCGCGCATCGCCGTGGCCGGCATCAATCCCCATTGCGGCGAGGGGGGGCTTTTCGGCACCGAGGATGACGAGGCCATCGCCCCCGCCGTCGCCGCCGCAAGGGACGAGGGCATCGCCGTCGAAGGGCCGGTGCCCGCCGATACGGTCTATCACCGGGCCTATCGCGGCGCCTTCGACCTGGTCATCGCGCAGTACCACGACCAGGGACACATCCCGATCAAGCTGGTGGCCTTCGATACGGCGGTGAACGTGTCGCTGGGCCTGCCGATCAACCGCTGTTCGGTGGATCACGGCACCGCCTTCGACATCGCGGGGACCGGGAAGGCGGATCATGGCAACATGCTGTCGGCGCTCGACTACGCCGAGAAAATCATCTCGGCCGGGCGCTGACCGGCAACGGGCCGAGCCTTTGCCCGTCGCCCGATCCGGTGTAGGGGTTCCCCGTGACCCGCCCTGACCCGTAAACCAAGACGCGCCACGGTGCCGCCATGATCCGAAGCCTGTTCTCGCTCGCCGCCCTGCTGATGGGCTCGGCCTTTCTCCTGTTCGCCGGTGGTCTGAACAGCCTGATCCTGCCAATCCGGGGCGAAGCCGAGGGATTCACCGCCGCATCGCTGGGTCTGCTCGGCACGGGCTGGGCGCTGGGCTATGTTGTCGGGTGCCTGCGGACGCCGACGCTGGTGGCGCGGGTGGGGCACATCCGTGCCTTCGGCGCCATGTGCGCTATCGCGGCTATCGCGGTTCTGCTGTCGCTCATCCTCATCACGCCATGGGTCTGGATCCCGGTGCGCGCGCTGTCGGGGTTCTGCTTCGCCGGCGCCGCGATGATCGTGGAAAGCTGGCTGAACGAACGCACCGAAGCGTCGTCGCGCGGACGGGTGTTCGGCGTCTACACGATGGTGAACCTGGCGGCGACAACGGCGGGCCAGCTGATCCTGACGCTGGGCGACGCGACCGGCTACGTCTTCTTCGCGCTGGCGGCCATCGTCTATTGCATGGCGCTGCTGCCCACGGCGATCAGCGCGACGACCACGCCAGCGCCGCTGACCCAGGTCTCGCTGAACCTGCGCGCGCTGTGGCGAAATTCGCCCATCGCCGTCTTCGCGGTCATGATGGTCGGGGTGTCGAACGCGTCCTTCGGCACGCTGGCCGCCGTCTATGCCGCGCGCATCGGCATGAGCCTGAGCGAGATCGCGCTGTTCGCCAGCATCCCGATCCTGGCGGGGGCGGTGTCGCAGATTCCCGTGGGGATCGCGTCGGACCGCTTCGACCGGCGCAAGGTCCTGATCGCCGTCAGCCTGCTGGCCCTGGTCGCCGACGGTCTTTTCATAGCGCTGGGATCCATGGGGCCGCCGGTGGTGATGGCGCTGGCCGCGCTGTTCGGGGCGACCGTTTTCGCCATGTATCCCGTCATCGTGGCCCATGCCAACGACCACGCCGAGCCGGGATCTTTCATCCAGGTCAGCGGCGGGCTGTTGCTGGTCTTCGGGATCGGCTCGATCTTCGGGCCGACGGTGGCCGGTTTCGCCATGACGTCCTACGGGGCGGCCACCCTGTTCGCGGTGACCGGGGGCGCCCACGCGCTGCTGATCGCCTTCGCCATCCTGCGCATCGCGACCGCGCCAGCCGTCAGCCCCGAGAACAAGACGCGCTTCCGGGCCAGACCGCTGGCGCGGGGTTCGACGCCCGAGACCCTGGCCATGGCGGCCAACCAGAAGGAATTCGACGCGCGGGACAAGGCCGCCGCACCCGGCAAGCCGCAGGGCTAGGCCGACGCGGTGCCAACCGGACCGTTTGCACCGGTTGACGGTCCCTTCTCGTTTCCGCAGCGCCGTGCTGTTCCTGGTGATCCGCGCGCGATCGAGATCGGCGAAAGCCGATGGACCTTGGGTGATCTCTTTTCAGGATTGTGCCGCGCGGGTGCGACGAATTGTCCAATTTTGGTACTGTTTCGCCTCCAGGCTGGTCGCGCCGGCTCCGCTTTCCGGCCGTGGGCGGTCGGACAATACGCCGAACGGATCGATGATATTCGAATTCGATGATTCTTTGCGCGCCCGGCCCCGTCGACGCCCGATTTGCCCGGGGCAAGCGCTGTGTGCCGCTGGATATTTTCGCCGCAGCCAGACGCGGGGATGGGACGCCAACCGCTCGGATGGCGGTCATGGGGTCAGGTAGAACATTGTTACGACAGGAGTCTCACCGCCGCGTGGGATGCGTTGAGCGGCGGAAATGGAGATGAGTGGAGGCCGGATTGAATTGCGAGCCTTCCGAGGTTGAATTCGATCTGTGCCGGATTGGATTAATGTGAGGAAACCATACGTTTCATGAGCGCATAGCCTCAAATTCTGCTTTTCATTAAATATTGGGTGCCCGTCCGCATGGTGGTGATATTTTTTTCGCTCCGCTAATTGTAGTGGCTGCTTGACCTCCCCGCTTTTGATCGGATCGGCTCTGTGTGTTCCGTCGGTGCCGGAAAGGGAATTGCGAGTCCGGTGGTTTTGTTCCGGCGAAGCGGCGACCCGAAAAGTTCTGTGGTTTTAACGGTCCGGTCCGCATAACCTTACGGTGGGGTCGCCCTTGGGCGGTGGCCGGACGGGACCGGGGACGCATGACGATCGCTCTGAAATTGGCCGTGTTGCTGACGGCGCTGTTCCTGCTGCAGATCAGCATCGCGCAAGGCGTGGCCGGGGCCGCGGGTGGCGCGATGGTGATGCTGGGCGGTGCGGGGATGCTGCTCTCGAAGGGGCTCCGCACGCCGCTTAGCGCGGCCGAGGCGGCGATTTGCGTGGCCCTGACATTCGGTGTCCTGCTGGGCAGCCTGCCCCATCTCTTCGAGACCTGCGGGTTCGGCCGGTCGGCGTTGCTCTGGCTTGTGGGCGCTGCGCTGTCCACCGCCGCGACCCTGGCGACCGCGCGCCTCTGGCAGCCGTCCCTTGTTCTGAAGCCGGTGCCGCGCGCCTGGCTGCTGTGGTCGGGTGTGACCGTCATCCTGCTGGCGGGAACCGGGGTTGCGCTGGCAACGCGAACCTGTGGAGGCTTTTCAATCATGCCGGGATTATCGGCTGGACTGATCGCCCTTTTTATCGTTTTCCAGGTCAGTCAGCGACAGGATTGAGATCCGCGCGCGACATCGGCTGGCAGGGCGAGGCGGGAATTGACGTAACCCACTATAACCATTGTTCTTAGGGTCCGGCTGGGCCCGCCGGAGATCGGAAACTTCGTGTGGCGGGCGCTTCGAAACTTGATTCGAAGCAACTTTCAGGCGAAACTTTCTTGTAGGCGTATTTTCGTTCAACCTTATCGGTTTTCATTTTCGGGATATATTTCAAATGGAAAACGAAACCCCCCGTCCGCCCGACGCGATCGATTATGCCACCTCGAACGAGGCCGGAGTCGTTACCGGCGCGCTTCAGACAGCGGCCAAGGGGGAAGCGGCGCGCTATTCCTCGACCATCAATCGGTACCTGATCGAACTGTACGAGCAGGGCGGCAATGACGCGATCGCGCGCTGGGCGCCGTTCCTCGATGATGCCGCGCGATCCAGCAACCAGTATCTCGCCGCCCTGCAGAAGGGCGGGTCCGAGCTGTCCGGCGCGCTTGGCTAGTTGAACAAGATCCCCGGAGCCAAGGCGCTCAGCAAGGTCGGTGCCGGTCCGCTGGACGTCGTGCTGGGGGGCGCGTCCGTCGTCAACGATTACCGCAACGGCGACAACTGGGTGTCCGAGTTGGGCAAGCAGGCCACCAGCATCACGCTCAGCGGCCTGGCGGGGGGCGCGGCGACGGCCGCCGTGGCCACGGCCCTGGGCGTGGCGACGACCGCGGCGGCGCCGATCATCATCGGCGGTGCGGTCGCCGTCGGTGTCGGCTACGGCATTTCCACGGCCTGGGACTACGTGGAAGAGAACTGGGACGACATCACCGAATGGACATCGGACAAGCTGGATGCCGCCGGAACGGCGATCTCGGAAGCGGCGAGCGAGTTCGGCGATGCCGTCGACGCGGGCCTGAACAAGCTGGGCGAATGGGCGGATGACGGGATCGAGGCCTTCGACAAGTGGGCCGAGGAGACCAAGCAGCGCCTGACCGACCTTGCGAAAGAGGCCCGCGACGGCGTGGCCCAGTTCGGCGAGGATGTGGCCACCTTCCTCGAGGAAGCGCGCGACGCTGCCGAAGCGAAGCTGGCCGAGGCGCGCGACGCGCTGCTGGACGGGATGCAGAAGGTCAAGGACGCCGCCGAGGAGTTCTGGAACGACGGCAAGCAATGGGCGAACGATGCCTTCGACTATGCCGTCGAGAACCTTCAGGATTTCGGCAGCGCGGCGCAGGAATGGCTGGGCGACCGCTGGAACGACCTGCGCGACCTGTCGGACCGCTATGTCGAGGGGGTCCGGGACCTGTGGGAAGACGGCCGCGACGTGGCCGAGTACCTGGGCGGCAAGACCGTCGATTTCGTCAACTACCTGCGTGGCTTCTTCGACGAGGCCGCCGTCACGCGCAGCCCGATCATCCTCGATCTCGACGGCAACGGCGTGACGACCCGCACCATCGCGCTGGGCACGTATTTCGACCTGGACGGCAACCGCTTTGCCGAGGCGACGGGCTGGGCCGACGCGAATGACGGAATCCTGGTCGTCGACCGCAACGGCGACGGCCAGATCGATTCGGGCAGCGAGCTGTTCGGCAACTTCACCGAGCTGGGCAGCGGCGGCACCGCCGCGCACGGGTTCGAGGCGCTGGTCGACATGGATGCCAACCGCGACGGCGTGGTGGACGACCAGGATGCCCTGTTCTCGGATCTCAGGATCTGGCAGGACGCCAATTCCGACGGCGTCGCGCAAGAGGGCGAAGTCGTCGCGTTGGGCCTGGCCGGGGTGGCCAGCCTGTCGACCGATTTCGTCACCTCGACCGATGTCGATGACGGCGGCAACGAGCATCGCCAGCAGGGGTCCTATACGACCACCGGTGGCGAAACCCGCGACATGACGGACGTCTGGTTCAAGACGGACAGCGCGGACACCCGGTTCATGGACGAGATCGAGGTGCCGCTGGATATCCTCGAGGAGCTGCCCGACATCTCGGGCGCTGGGAACGTGATGAGCCTGCACCAGGCCATGGCGCATGACGCCGACGGCCCGCTCGAAACGGCGGTGCGTGCCTACATGGCGTCGGAAAGCGAGGTTGAGCGCGAGGGGCTGCTGCTGGATATCGTCTATCACTGGGCCGGTGTCTTCGACGTCGATCCCCTGTCGCGCGCCGCCACCCAGATCTACGGCAACGTCATCGGGGACGCCCGCAAGCTCGAGGCGATCATCGGCGAAGGCTATGTCGGCATCTGGTGCTGGGGTGAGCTGGACCGCAACCCGCACGGACCCGCCGCGGCCATCCTGCTGGATGCCTTCAACGGTTTCGTGTCCTACGTGCGCGGGCAGCTGGATGCGCAGACGATCTACGAGGACTGGTACGATCTGCTGTCCTTCGCGTGGGATGACGCAAGCTCGCGCCTGGTGATCGACGTCACCGCGCTCGTCGCCGAGTTCGAGCTTCTCTACGAGGCCGACCAGGCCGCGTTCCAGGTCGAGTTCGTCCGCTTCGTCACCGGAATTTCCCACGGTGGCGCCTATGGCGAGGACCTGCTCGCCATGCTGCGCGCGGCAGGGGACCCCGAGGGTGCGGGGCTGGACCTGGTCCTGGCCTCGGCCGGGGCGCCGAACTTTACCGGGACGCCCGGCCGTGACGCGCTGCGGGGCGACAATGACGCCAACGTGCTGATCGGGCTCGAGGGGGACGACACCCTGACCGGCGGCAGCGGGGACGATACCCTGATCGGGGGCACCGGGAACGACGTGCTGACCGGCAGCGCCGGGGCCGACGTCTACCAGTTCAACCTCGGGGACGGGGCCGACACCATCAACAACTTCGACAACCAGATCGATCCGGCGCAGCCGGACGTGCTGGTGCTGGGGGCGGGCATCGTGCCGTCGCAGGTGTCGATCAGCCGGAATTACTTCGACCTGGTGCTGACCATCGAGGGCACAACGGACTCCATCACGATCAGCAGTTTCCTCGACCGGGCGGGGGAAAGCTCGTTCGCGATCGACGAGGTCCGTTTCGCCGACGGGACGATCTGGACCCGCGCCGACATCATGGACACGCTGAACACGCCGACCGAGGGCGACGACTATATCTTCGGCGGGTCCGGCGCGGACGATGTGGATGCTCTTGGCGGGATCGACAACATCCGCCTGGGCGGCGGCAACGATACCGGTGTGGGCGGCGCGGGCGACGACTTCCTGTACGGCGATGAAGGTGCCGACGACCTGTCGGGCGGTGCCGACAACGACAAGATCTACGGCGGCGAGGGCGACGACACGCTGCAGGGCGGGTCCGGCGACGACCTGCTGGATGGTGGCGACGGGGCGAACACCTACGTTTTCGACCCCGGCTGGGGAGACGACACTGTCGAAAGCTACAACCGTTCGGGCGACGCGGCGCTGGACATCCTGTCCTTTGGCCCCGGAACCACGCCCGCCAACCTGATGGTCCGGCGTGTCGGGTCCGACCTGGTCTTGTCCCATTCCAACGACACGGACGAGGTGCGTGTCCGCAATCACTTCGCCCGGGACAATTACGGGATCTCCGAGGTGCAGTTCTCGGACGGCACATCCTGGGACCGGGCCGCGCTTCAGCTGCTGTCGCAGGCGGGGACCGAAGGTGACGACACCCTCCACGGTGCCGATGGAAACGATACCCTTACGGGCCTGGGCGGCGAAGACTCCATCTATGGCGGCGAGGGCGCCGACAGTATCTCGGGCGGGGCCGACGACGACCGGCTGTTCGGCGGAGATGGCGAGGACACCCTGAACGGCGATGCCGGGGACGACCGGCTCGAAGGGGGCAACGGCACCGACACGTATCTGTTCGATGCGGGTTGGGGCAGCGACACGGTCAACAACTACGACTGGACCAACGACGGCACGGCGACCCCGGACGTGGTGAGCTTCGGCATCGGCGTCGATCCCGCGGACCTGGTGGTGTCGCGCGTCTCGAACGACCTTCTGCTGACCCATGCCAACGGCACGGACGCTGTGCGGATCACCAACCATTTCTCCGGTGACCGCTACCAGGTGGCCGAGGTCCGGTTCGCTGATGGCACGACCTGGAGCCCGGCGCAGCTTCAGCTGATGACCCAGCAGGGCACGGGCGGGGACGACACGCTTTACGGCTCGGACCTGGCCGACACGCTCAGCGGTCTGGGCGGGCGCGACGTCATCTACGGCGAGGATGGCGCGGATTCGCTGCTGGGCGGGGCCGAGTACGATCGCCTGTTCGGCGGCAACGGCGATGACACGCTGAACGGTGGCGCCGGGGATGACCGGTTGGAGGGGGACAACGGCACCGATCTCTACGTGTTCGACGCGGGATGGGGCGACGACACGATCAACAACTACGACTGGACCAACGACGGCACGGCGACCCCGGACGTGGTCAGCTTCGGCATCGGCGTCGATCCCGCGGACCTGACGGTCTCGCGCGTCTCGAACGATCTGGTCCTGACCCATTCGAACGGAACCGATAGTCTTCGGATCGGCAGCCATTTCTCGGGCGAACGCTACGAGGTGGCCGAGGTGCGCTTTGCCGACGGCACGATCTGGACGCCGGCACAGATCCAGGTGATGACGCAGCAGGGCACGGCGGGCAACGACACGCTCTACGGCACCGACATCGACGAAACGCTGCAGGGCCTGGGCGGAAACGACTACATCTACGGCGAAGGTGGCGCCGATGATCTGTCGGGCGGTGCAGGTAACGACCGTCTTTACGGCGGCGACGGCGCGGACACGCTGACCGGCGGCGTCGGGGACGACAGGCTCGAGGGCGGGAACGGCACGGACGTCTACATGCTGGGCGCCGGCTGGGGCAGCGACACGATCAGCAATTACGACTACTCCAGCGACGGAGCGGCGACCCCGGATGTGGTGATCTTCGGGGCGGGCGTCGATGCGGGCGACATCCAGGTGTCGCGCGTCTTGTCGGACCTGATGCTCGAGCGCGCGAACGGCGTGGACGCGTTGCGGATCAGCCGGCACTTCTCGGGAGACCGCTACGCGGTCTCGGAGGTGCGTTTCGCCAGCGGGACCGTCTGGACCGCCGCCATGCTTCAGGCGATGGCGCAACAGGGAACGGCCGGGGACGACTCGCTGTTCGGAACAGACGTCGCGGACACGCTCACGGGTCTGGCCGGGGACGACTATCTCTACGGTGAGGGCGCCGAGGACAGCCTGTCGGGCGGGGCCGACAACGACCGGATCTATGGCGGCGATGCCGACGATACCCTCGACGGCGGGTCGGGCAACGATCGCCTGGAAGGCGAGGCGGGAACGGATACCTACGTGTTCGAAGCCGGTTGGGGCAACGACACGGTCGCGAACTACGACTATTCCGGTGGGGGCGATGCGACGCCGGACGTGATCGTCTTCGGCGTCGGGGTGGCGCCCGCTGACCTGGCGGTCTCGCGGCTGCGGTCCGACCTGGTGATCGAGCATTCGAACGGCACTGACTCGCTCCGGGTCATCAACCATTTCTCGGGCCCGAGCTACGAGGTCTTCCAGATCCGCTTTGCCGACGGCACGATCTGGAGCCTTGCCGAAATCGAGCGGATGACCCAGCAGGGCACTTCCGGCAACGACTCGCTCTACGGGACGGACGGTGCGGATACGCTCGATGGCCTGGCCGGGGATGACTATCTCTACGGCGAAGACGGCGCCGACGATCTGTCGGGCGGCGCCGACCAGGACCGGCTTTATGGCGGTGCGGGCGACGATACCCTCGAAGGGGGCGCCGGGAACGACCGGCTGGACGGTGGCAATGACACCGGTACCTATGTCTTCCAGGCCGGCTGGGGCAACGACACCATCGAGAACTATGACCGGTCCAGCGCTGACGCCCCGACCCCGGATGTCGTGATCTTCGGCGCGGGTGTGAACCCGGCGGACCTGTCCGCGTCGCGGACGGGCAACAACCTGGTCCTGACCCATGCGAATGGCAGCGATTCCCTGCGGATCTCCAGCCATTTCTCGGGCGAACGATACCAGGTCAACGAAGTCCGCTTCGACGACGGCACGGTCTGGGACCTGGCGCAGCTGCTGCTGATGACCCAGCAGGGAACCGCGGGGAACGACTCGCTCATCGGGACCGAGGGCGCCGATACGCTCGATGGTCTGGCGGGCGCGGACTACATCGACGGGCAGGCCGGCGCCGACGACCTCTCCGGCGGCGACGACAACGACCGCCTGTACGGTCGGGCCGGCAACGACACGCTGGACGGGGGCGATGGCAACGACCGGCTGGAGGGCGGCGATGGCGCCGACAGCTACGTTTTCGCCCAGGGCTGGGGCCAGGATACCGTTTCCGACTACGACAACTCGGACGACCCGGCCGCGACGCCCGACCCGCTGACCTTCGGCGCCGGCGTTCTGGCCGGCGATATCACGGCCAAGCGGATCTCGAACGACCTGTACCTTATCCACGCCAACGGCACCGACGAGGTGCGCATCACTAGCCATTTCGCCGGCACCCGCTACGAGATCGCCGAGGTGCGGTTCGACGACGGGACGGTCTGGACGCCAGCCCAGATCGCGCTGATGACGCAACAGGGCACGGCCGGTAACGACACGCTCTACGGGACCGAGGGAGCGGACACGCTCGATGGTCTGGACGGGAACGATTACATTTACGGCGACGTCGGCGCGGACCGGTTGGTCGGCGGGGAAGGCAATGACCGGCTCTACGGCGAAGAGGACAACGACACCCTGCACGGCGGGGCCGGCAATGACCGCCTGGATGGTGGAAGCGGCACCGATGCCTATCTCTTCGCCGCGGGCTGGGGTGACGACACGATCTACAATTACGACCGGTCCGGCGACGGGGCCGTGACGCCGGATGTCGCGATCTTCGCGGCCGGCATCGATCCCGGTGACATCGCCGCGTCACGGTCCGGCTCGAACCTGATCCTGACGCATTCCAACGGGACGGACCGGATCATCGTCTCGAACCATTTCTCGAACGAGAACTACCAGGTGTCGCAGGTCCGTTTCTCCGACGGCACGACCTGGGATCCCGCGCAGCTGCTGCTGATGACGCAGCAGGGCACGGCGGGCAACGATTCGCTTTTCGGCACCGACGGAGATGACACCTTGGACGCACTGGGCGGGGCCGACAGCGTCTACGGCGAGGACGGGGCGGACGATCTGTCGGGCGGTGCCGACAATGACCGGGTCTTCGGCGGAGACGGCAACGACACGCTGAACGGCGGGTCCGGGAACGACCGGCTCGAAGGGCAGAACGGCATCGACACCTACGTCTTCGATGCGGGCTGGGGCAATGACACGATCGGCAACTACGACTGGTCCAGTGACGGGGCCGCCACGCCCGACGTCGTGATCTTCGGCGCCGGCGTCGCGGCGGGCGACATCGCGGTGTCGCGCATCGGGTCCAACCTGTACCTGACGCATTCCAACGGCACGGACATCCTGCGGATTGACAACCACTTCTCGGACGAACGCTACGAGATGGCCGAGATCCGGTTCGCCGATGGCACGATTTGGACACCGGCGCAGCTGCAATCAATGACCCAGCAGGGCACGTCCGGCAACGACACGCTCTATGGCACCGAGGGGGCTGACACGCTCGACGGTCTGGACGGCAACGATTACCTCTACGGCGAAGAGGGCGCGGACCGTCTGGTTGGCGGGCCGGGCAACGACCGGCTCTACGGCGGTGACGGCGACGATACGCTCTACAGCGGGACGGGCGACGACCGGATCGAGGGCGGGAATGGCACCGACGCCTATCTCTTCGTCGCGGGTTGGGGCAGCGATACGATCAGCAATTATGACTATTCCGGTGACGGAACGCCCACACCGGATGCGGTCATCTTCGGCTACGGCGTGGACGCCGCGGACATGACCGTCTCGCGCGTGTCGTCTGACATGATCCTGCGCCATTCCAATGGAACCGACGCGCTTCGCGTCACCAGTCACTTCTCGGGCGAACGTTACCAGGTGGACAGCGTGCGCTTCGGTGACGGCACGGTCTGGACCGCGGCCGAGCTCTTCGCGATGTCGCAGCGGGGCACCGCCGGCGACGACTCGCTCTACGGGACCGACGCGGCCGACGATACGCTGCGGGGGCTCGACGGGAACGATTACCTCTATGGAGAGGACGGGAACGACCTTCTCTACGGCGACGGGGATGACGACCGGCTCTACGGCGATAACGGCATGGACACGTTGCATGCCGGCACCGGCGACGACCGGCTCGAAGGTGGATACGACACGGACACCTACGTCTTCGAGGCCGGCTGGGGCAGCGACACGATCTACAACTACGACTGGTCCAGTGACGGATCCGAAACGCCGGACCGCATCCTGTTCGGCGCGGGCGTCCGTGCCGCGGACATCACGGCGTCGCGGCAGTTCTCGGATCTCTACCTGACCCACGCGAACGGCACCGATGTCGTCCGGCTCGTCAGTCATTTCTCGGGTGAACGCTACCGGATCGAGGAGGTCCGTTTCGACGACAGCACGGTGTGGCTGCTCGACGAGGACGCGGAACTGACCGATCGCCGGGTCGAGGGCGGCGCCCCCAACGACGTGCTCTACGGCTCGTCCGAGGCCGATCTGATCAACGGCTATGCCGGTTTCGACTGGATCGTGCCGGGGCGGGGCAACGACACGGTGGATGGCGGGGCGGATCGGGACATGGTGTCCTACTCCGACCAGCCCGAGGTCGCCGGGCGGCGCGTGGTGGACTTCATGCTCGACCTCGACCTCGGCGCGGGCACGGCCGAGATCTTCGGCGGCGAGGTGGACCAGATCACCAATTTCGAGCGGGCGACCGGCACGATCTTCGCCGACGTCATGCGCGGGTCGGACGGCGACGACGAGCTGCGGGGCCTCGGCGATTACGACTGGTTCATCGCCACGGACGGCCAGGACACGATCGACGGCGGCAACGGCCAGGACATGATCACCTTCCTGGAATGGGGCGGCAGCGGCGCGCCGGTGGTGCTCGACATCTTCTCGGACGCGGGCGCGCCGCCCGCGCCGGCCGCGGTCGGGGGGATCCTTCTCGACCTTGCCAACCCCGCCAGCGCCACCGGCTATGCCGCGGGGCTGGACATGACCAGCATCGAGCGGGTCACCGGCTCGTCCTACCAGGACGTGTTCTACGGCGACGCGAACCAGAACGACTTCCGCGGGCTGGGGGGCTACGACTGGTTCGTGGGCTCCACCGGCGGGCGCGAGCGCTATTACGGCGGCGACGGGATCGACACGGTCACCTATTTCCAGTCGTCCACCGGCGTCATCGCGTCGCTGCGCAACGGCGCGGGGGAGTTCAACGGCCAGGAGACGGGCTACGGCTCGGGCGGGGACGCGATCCGCGACCTCTATTTCGAGATCGAGAACCTGGTGGGCACGCAGCATCGCGACCGGCTCGAGGGGAATTCCGAGCGCAACCAGCTCGCGGGCCTTGGCGACGACGATTTCCTCTACGGCTACGGCGGGATCGACTACATCGAGGGCGGCGACGGCAACGACTACATCGACGGCGGCGCGGCGTCGGACTACGCGCTCTACGACGGCACGCTGTCGGAGTACACGATCACCCGCACCTCGGCCACCGACGTGACCATCACCGGCCGCGGCTACACCGACACGCTGACCAACGTCGAGTACTTCCAGTTCGACGACGCCACCGCGAATATCTGGGAACAGACCATCGTGTGAGGGGGGCGACCGCCGCCGTCAGAGCGTCCGGACCAGCCTGAGCGCGTCGTAGATCGCGGCGTGGGTGTTGCGGGCTGCGACCGCGTCGCCGATGCGGAACAGCTGGTAGCGACCGTCGGGGTTTCGCGTCACGGTCTGCGGACGCCCTACGATCAGCGCCTCGTGGTCCACCTCGCCACGGTTGCTCGAACCCTCGCGCAGGTCGAAATACAAGTCGTCCAGCGGCCGGGTGCCGTGGTTGACCACCACCTGGTCGACGCGACGTTCGCGGGTGAAGGCGCCGTAGTCGCTGCCCAGCGTGGCCACCACTTGGTTGCCGTCGCGCCTCACGGCATCCACGCGCCAGGTGGGCGTGAAGGTCACGTCGTGGTCCTGCAGGATCCGCAACGACGGCGTCAGCGACATCGCCATGACCTCGGAGACGATGTTGCGGTCGCGGGTCACGATCTCGACCCGCGCGCCGGTTTTGGCGATGCGCTCGGCGGCTTGCAAGGCCGGGTAGTCGCCCGCGTCGTCGTAGATCAGGACGTTTTCGCCGGGCGCCACGTCGCCCGACAGGATGTCCCAGGCCGAAACGACCAGGTCGTTGCCGCTCTCCAGCACCTCGGTATGGGGCAGGCCGCCCGTGGCGATGATGACGGCATCGGGGCCATCGGCCAGCACGTCCTCGGGGCCGGCGAAGCTGTTGTAGTGGAACCGCACGCCCGCGCGGTCGCACTCGGCCACGCGCCAGTCGATGATCTGGATCATCTCGCGCCGCCGCTCGGTCTGCGCGGTCAGGCGGATCTGGCCGCCGGGATGGTTCGCGGCCTCGTGCACCACGACGTCGTGCCCGCGCGCCGCCGCGACGCGCGCGGCCTCAAGCCCGGCGGGGCCGGCGCCGATCACCACGATCTTGCGGGGCTTCTCGGCCCTGGCGATCTCGTGTGGCTGTTCCAGCTCGCGCCCCGTGGACGGGTTGTGCACGCACAGGGCCATGCCGCCCTGGTAGATCCGGTCGAGGCAGTAGTTCGCACCGACGCAGGGGCGGATGCGCGCCTCGTCCCCGCGCTGGATCTTGGCGACGATATGGGGGTCGGCCATGTGCGCGCGGGTCATGCCGACAAGGTCCAGCTTGCCCGATCCGATGGCGTGGCGCGCGGTGGCCACATCCTGGATCTTTGCGGCGTGGAAGGTCGGGAAGGCCGTGGCCTTGCGGATCTCGCCCGCGAAATCCAGATGCGGCGCCGACCGCATCCCCTGCACCGGGATCACGTCGGTCAGGCCCGCGTCTGTGTCGATATGGCCCTTCACCACGTTCAGGAAATCCACCAGCCCGCTGTCCTTCAGGCGGCGCGAGATCTCGAGGCCGTCCTCGTTGGTCAGCCCGCCCGCCAGGTCCTCGTCGCCCGTGTAGCGCACGCCGACGATGAAGTCGGGGCCGCAGGCCTCGCGGATCTTGCGCAGCACGTCGAAGGTGAAGCGCAGGCGGTTGTCGAGGCTCGGCCCGCCGTAGGGCCCGTCGAGATCGTTGGTGAGCGGCGACCAGAACTGGTCCATCAGGTGGCCGTAGGCCTGCAGCTCGATCCCGTCGAGGCCAGCCGCCTGCATCCGCTGCGCGGCCGAGGCGTAGTCGGCGACAAGGCGGGCGATGTCCCAGTCCTCGGCCTTCTTCGGGAAGGCCTTGTGCGACGGCTCGCGCTCGTGCCCCGGCGACACCACGGGCAGCCAGTCGCCCTTGTCCCAGCGCGTCCGGCGACCGAGATGGGTAAGCTGGATCATCACCGCGCAGTCGTGATCGTGGCATTCGTCTGTGAGGGCTTTCATCCAGTCCACGACCTCGTCCTTCCAGGCGAGGATGTTGTTGAAGACCGGCGGGCTGTCGCGCGACACGCTGGCCGACCCTGCGGTCATCGTCAGGCCGACGCCCGCGCGCGCCCGCTCCACATGGTAGGCGCGATAGCGGTCCTTCGGCATGCCATCCTCGGGATAGGCCGGTTCATGCGACGAGATCATCAGCCGGTTCTTCAGGGTCAGGTGCTTCAGCTGGTAGGGCTGGAAAAGCGGATCCCGCGCTGTGGACGTTTGCGTGTTCATGCCTCGATCTTCACCTTGCCGATGGGGTTGGAGCAGCAGGCGAGGATGTATCCCGCCGCGATGTCGTCTTCGGTGATCCCGCCATTGTGGACCATGTGAACGTGACCCTCGGCCTTCTTCACCTTGCAGGTCCCGCAGACCCCGAAGGTGCAGCCCGCCGGAAGGAGGGCGCCGGCCGCGCGGGCCGCGGCCAGCAGCGTCTCGGTCTGCGCGACCTTCACCTGCTTGCCCGAGACCGTGAACTCGACCTCGGCCATCTCGGCGTCGTCCAGCGTGACGTCCTCGGGCACCTGCGAGGTGTCGGGCAGGGGGGCATGGAAGCTTTCCTGGTGGTAGCGGTCCATGTCGTAGCCGAGACCGTAAAGCGCCTCGCGCACGGCCTGCATGAACGGCTCGGGGCCGCAGCAGAACACCTCGCGGTCCAGGTAATCGGGCGCGGCGAGGCCCAGGATCAGCTGGTTGAACGTGCCGCGATAGCCGGTCCAGGGCTGGTAGGGGTCCGTGCCCTCGACCACCCACGCCAGCTCGATCCCGGTGCTGCGGGACGCGATATGCTCCAGCCGCTCGCGGAAGATGATCTCCGACGGCCGCCGGGCGCAGTTGACGAAGACGATGTCCGGATCGCGCCCGGCATCGTACATATGCGCGGTCATCGACATCATCGGCGTGATGCCCGACCCGGCCGAGATGAACAGGTATTTCTGGGCCGGATGGTTCAGGTACGAAAACGTCCCGCCCGGCCCGGTCGCGCGCAGCCGCATGCCGGGCCGCAGGTGGTCGAGCATCCAGCGCGTGCCCAGCGACGCGTCCTGCGCCTTGACTGTGATCGTCAGCGAGGTGGGCCGCGAGGGCGAGGACGAGATCGTGTAGGTCCGGTGCAGGGGGCCGCCGGCCACCGGCAGTTCCAGCGTGACGAACTGGCCCGGCTTGAACGAGAACAGCGCACCCGACGGCGCCTGGAAGGTGAAGGTCACCACGTTCGGCGCCTCGGGCAGGGTCGAGACGCATTCGAGCGGTTCGTCGTCGTTCCAGAAGGCGAGGCGGGGCTGGCTGTGGGTGTTCATCGCGTCACTCCGCCGCGACGGCGCGGGGGCCGCGCGCGCGTCCCATGGTCGCCGCGTACCAGTCCACGAACTGGATCACGCCCGATTCCTCGAGACTGCTGTAAGGGCCGGGGGTGTAGGCGGGGGAATTGATGCCTTGCTGGTTCGCCTCGACGATCTCGCGGTCCTCGTCGTTGGTGTGCAGCCAGACCTCGGTCAGGGTCTTCAGATCGTAATCGACGCCCTCCACCGCGTCGCGATCCACCAGCCACGTAGTGGTCACCTCGGTTTCCTGCGGGCCGACCGGCGTCACGCGGAAGGTCAGCGAGTGATCGGGCAGGAAGTGGCACCAGGTCGAGGGATAGTTGAACATCAGCAAAGATCCCGCGTCGGGGATGGCGACCCGGCCCAGCGGACGGCGCACCGCGGGCTGGCCCGTCAGGGTATAGCTGACCGCCCCCTCGTTCAGCGGCATCCGTGCGACGCGGTACTGACCGTCGCCTTCCATCCGGAACTGGGCGGGGGCCCCGGCGGCGGCGCACTTGTCGAAATGCGCCTGAAGCTTGGGCGAGGCGCCGCCATCCGCCGTCACGCCGCCGATCTCGGGGTCGATGGGGAAGGACTGGCACAGCGACGGATGCGCGCCGCCGCAGTGATAGCATTCGCGGTTGTTCTCCCACACCAGCTTCCAGTTGCCCTTCTCGGTGATGGTCGTGGTGTGGGCCACCTTGGCGCGGTGCAGGTCGTGCACCTCGAGATACGGGCGGGCCAGTTCGGCGAAACCGTCGAAATCGGGCGGCGTCTCGGCCAGGCAGATGAAGACCAGCCCGCACAATTCGCGCAGGTGGACGGGGCGCAGGCCCCATTTCGCGGCGTCGAAATCGTCGCCCATGCCGCGTGCCCACAACAGCCGGCCGTCCAACTCGTAGGTCCACTGGTGATAGGGGCAGACCAGCTTGGCCACCTGCCCCTGCGATGCCGCGCACAGGATCGAGCCGCGGTGGCGGCAGGAGTTGTGGAAGGCCCGGACCTGGCCATCCGCGCCCTTGACCACGACCACGTCGTAGGCGCCGATCCTGAGCCGGACATAGGATCCTGTCTTGACCAGCTGGCAGGCGGGCAAGGCAAAAAGCCATTCGCGGTAGAAGATATCCTGAAGGTCCGCGACGTAGATCGCGGGGTCGGTGTAGAACGGCCGCTCCAGCGAGAAGCCCGGCTGGCGGCGGTCCAGAAGGTCGGAAAGTGCGTGCGGCATGGGGCGGCCTCGGTGGCGGATCGGTTTACCTGATCTTGCCTGTTGGGCGCAAATGCGGCTAACGCTCAATAGCAGTAATTCTCAACTTGGGTTGAGATCAGGTAACCTGATGCACATGCGGCATCCCGAAGTCGAAAAGCGACCCGTGTCCCGACCCTACGCCCTGCCGTCCTTCACCTCGCTCAGCTGCTTCGAGGCGGCCGCGCGCAACAACAGCTTCAAGGCCGCCGCGGCCGAGCTGAACGTGACGCCCGCCGCCGTGAGCCACCAGATCAAGGCGCTGGAGGCCGAGATGGCCCAGCCGTTGTTCCGCCGCCAGCACCGCGGGGTCGAACTGACCGAGGCGGGCGCCTTCCTGTTCGTGGCCGTCCAGCGCGGGTTCGAAGGGATCTCGGGCGCCGTGCGCGAAATCCGTGGCCGCCCCGAGGGCGAGGATGTCATCATTCACGCGACCACGGCGGTCAGCGCCTTCTGGCTGACGCCGCAGATCTCGCATTTCTGGAGCCATCATCCCGAGACGGTCGTCTCGCAGGTCGTCAGCGACGTCGAGCCGATGGAGGATCGCGTTGACCTGAGCATCCGGTATGGCCCGATCCCCGACGATGACGGCACCTATGTCACGCTCTTCACCGACAACATCGTCGCGGTCGGCTCGAAGGAATTCGCGCGGCGATATGCCGTCGCGTCGGTCGCCGATCTCGCCGCCGCGCCGCTGGTGCATGTCACGACCCGGCGGGTGGAATGGACCGGCTGGAAGGACTGGCTGGGCGCCTTCGGCGTCGAGGCGCAGACCGGCAAGCGGACGACCGTGAACAACTTCATGATCGCGCTGCAACTGGCGCAGGACGGCGTCGGCGCCGTGCTGGGCTGGGAACGGCTGATCGGCACGCTGCTGGAGCAGGAGGCGCTGGTCCCGCTGGTGCCCGATCACCTGGTGTCGCCGCATCCCTTCTACCTTCAGATCCATCCCCGCGCCTCGGCCGAGGCGCGGTTCGTGGCCGAGTGGATCGCCCGGCAAGCCGGCTGATCCGCGCCGGTTCCCGGGACCGGCTTCTCCGACCTCCTCGCCGATCGCCGGACCGCGCCGCAGGGCCAATTGAGGGATCCACCCCATAACCCCCGCCACCGGGGCACCGGTAGACCTGTCTGCATCGGATCACGAAGCAGGCGCGGGGCGCCACGGACAGGAGGAAAGATCATGGGTTGGACAACTTTCGGCAAGGTCGCGGACGTCATCGGCGTGGTGGTCAGCGGCATCGGCACTGGCATGACCGCGAAGGACATCATCGAGAACATCCTCGACCCCAGCGCCGGCCTGAACGACGCGGTCGCGGAACTCAGCGCCGAGATCGCCGAGCTGGGTCGCAAGATCGACGACCTGGCCGAGCAGCAGCGGATCGAGGCCCTGAACGACGGGCTGCAACTGTCGAAGCAGGCGTTCGACCGGGTCAAGGATTACCCCGAACTGGGCCCCAGCGAAATCCAGTCGGTCATCCGCGACGCCTTCAACGGGCTGGACGACGTGGTGAACACGGCGACGGGGATCATGGACCGCGATCCGACCCCCGAAGAGGTCCTGTCGGTCGGCAGCGCAGTGTCCTTCGCGATGCTGGTGCAGATCCAGTCCGCCACGCTGTTCTCGGAGGGGGAATACCTGGGCCCCGACGCCTCGACCCAGGGGGGCGAACGTCAGCACGGCGGCCATCGCCGCGACTCGATCCGCGACAACCTGATCGAAGGGGTCCAGATCCTTCAGGCGCTGGACGAGGTCGCCGAACAGGCGCTGGACCTCGATGTCTCGCAGTCCACCACCACCTACTACGCCACCGACACTACGCTGGATTACAATGAATGGTGGACCCGGGCCGACGACGGCGCGCTGATCGACTTCCTCGAGTTCGCGGGCAACTTCAGCTTCGGCGGTGGCGGCAGCACCTACCGCGTTCCGTCCAAGACCATCACCACCTACACCATCAATGTCGACGGCGATGCGGATGGCGCCAAGATCAAGGCCGTCCTCGAGACCTTTTTCGGGGACGACTATCAGCTGCACGGTTCGACGCCCGATGCGCCGATGACGGCCTGGGTGCCGACGGGCACCACCGTGACCATCCCGGCCGAGGCGACCGGCGGCGCCCCGCTGACGCTGACCAGCGGTTCGCATACGGCCCACACCATCTCCAACTACCTGGAAGACGCCATAACCCACGCGATTTACGGGGGGACGCCGCTGGACGGCACGGGCGAGACCTCCGCCGAACTGATCGCGCCGGTGATCGACCTGATCGACGGCCAGATGATCCGCAAGCACGACGGCGACGGCACCTTCCACGGCACGCGGTCGTCCACGGACCAGCGCGGCGAAAGCGACAACCCGTTCCTCAGCGCCGACGGCGACGATTTCATCACCAATGTCGGCAGCTACGACGGGGCGACCCTGCTGGGCTATGGCGGTTCCGACTACCTCAAGGGCGGGATCAACACCGACATCATGAAGGGCGGAAGCGGTAACGACGTCTATTTCGGCGGCACCGGCAACGACACGCTCTTCGACGACGAGGGCGGCCTGGACCGGGCGATCTTCGTCGGCGACAAGCAGGACTACACGCTGACCCTCGAGGTGGTCGACGACGCGCTCAGCGTGGTCGTCAGCGGGCAGGAGACGACCGTCGATGGCGAGACCTTCTACGCGCTCGACGGTCGGGATAGCCTCTACGGGATCGAGAGCGTCACTTTCGACGACGTTACGGTCGACCTGCGCACCGAAGACTTCGGAACCGACAAGATCGCCGATGGCGTGGCGACCTGGACCCTGGCCGAGGGCAGCACCAACCTGTTCGGCTGGATCGGCGACAACGATCTGACGGGCCGCGCGACGGATGACCGGCTGGTCGGACAGGACGGCCAGGACACGCTGTCCGGCCAGGGCGGGGACGACGACCTCGCGGGCAATGGCGGCGACGACGTGCTGCGCGGTGACAGCGGCAACGACCTGCTGCTGGGCGGCGCCGGGGCCGATACGCTGGAAGGCGGGCAGGGCAACGACACCCTGAACGGCGGCGACGGGGTCGACTGGCTGGAGGGTGGCGACGGCGCGGATGTGTTCGTCTTCGACAACATGGACGATGTCGACGTCATCACCGACTTCCAATCCGGCACGGACAAGATCCAACTGGACGGCGATGTCTTCTTCGGGTTCGACGGCGGCTTCGGCACGGACGACCTGGTCTTCGGAATGGACGTGAACCCCTCGTATTACGCGATGGCCCCGTGGATGTGGGGCATGATGGGCGCGTTCGACAACTCGATGGTCTACCGCGACGGGGCGCTCTTCTACGACGACAACGGCGGGATGTACGGGGGCGAGACGCTGATCGCTTTCCTGGAAGGCGCGCCCACCCTGGCGGCCAGCGATTTCGAGATCATCTGAGACGGTGCTGGCAACAGCGAGCGACCAATTCCGGGCGGCATGACACCTGAAGGTCATGCCGCCCGGATCGTGTCGCACGCCCGCATCCCGGTGCGGCCCCGTTCAAAGCTGCGACGACGGGTTCAGCAGCCCTTCCTTCAGAGCATAGGACAGAAGTTGCGCCACCGAATGAACTTCCAGTTTCGCCATCAGCCGCGTGCGGTGGTTGTCGACGGTCTTGACGCTGACCGACAGCCGCTCGGCGATCGCCGCGTTCGAGCATCCTTCCGCGATCAGGTGCAGGACCTGCCGCTCGCGCGGGCTGAGCTCGGGCTTGCCCGCATCGCGTTCCAGCCGCATCAGCACTTCCCGCGCGACGTAGGGTTCTCCCTGCAGCAGGATGCGAAACCCCTCGGCCATCTCGTCGGGGGGCGTGGTCTTCAGGAAGATCCCGTCCACCCCCGCCGCGACCCAGTCCGCCAGCACGCCAGTGGCATTGAACCCTGTTACCACGGCGATGCGCGTTTCGGGCACCCAGCGGCGCACCTCGCCGTAGACTTCCATGCCGCGCGCCTTGGGCATTCCGCTGTCCAGCAGCAGCAGGGTGGGCCGAAGCTCTCGCGTCAGGGCGATGGCTTCCAGCCCGTCCTGCGCCTCGCCCACCACGCTTGCACCGTCGAGAGACTCAATGATGCTCTTCAATCCGTTGCGGACGAGTGCATGATCGTCGGCGATAACCACGGTGGCGTCAGGACATGGCTGTGACATTCTCACCCTCCCGGAGCATGACCCTGTTGGCGGTGCTGTTCTTCAGTGCCGTGTTGCTGCTCGCCGTTCAAGTTCTGGACGAGGACGATGATGACGACCCGCTTCCGGGTCTCGCGGGCCGGGGGGCGGTCCTGTCCCTGCATCCGGGCGAAACGGTCGAGGACCTGTTCCGGGTGATGCGCCTTGCCGAGGATGCCGCGGGGCCTTGCGTGGCAGGCGACGCGGTGCCCCCGCTTGTGGACGCCGCCGTCGCGCCGGGCGCTTTGGGCTGCGTGCGGTTGCGCAACGCGCGCGATGCACCCGGCCTCTGGCGGATCGACTTCGAGGGGCCGTTTTCGGCAGGCTATACCTTCGAGCTGGAAGGGGAAGACGGCGCGCAGGTCGTGCTGGACCAGCCCCCGGTGGGCGGGCCGGCGGGTCGCCCGGTCCTGGCGGACAGCAAGAGGGTGGCGTCCCTGCCGATCGTCCTTCCACCCGGGGGCGCGTCGGTCCTGCGCGTGCGGATCGACGATCCTGCGGACCTGGCGGATGCCGATCCCGTCCTGCGGCCCGAGGCGGAATTCGACCGGGCGATGCGCCGGGACGCACAGGGCATGGGGGCACTGCTGGGCGCGGGCGTGTTGCTGCTGGCGGTCCTAGCGACCACGGCCCGGCTGGTTCGGTCGCGCCCCGCGGGACATTTCGCGGCCTATCTCGGGGCGACCCTGCTCGCCGCCGCCGTCAATGCCGGGTACCTGAACGGGGTGTTTCCCGGGAATCCCGCCCTGCCGGCCGGGGCGTTGGGCAGGTTGTTCGGGGCGGCGCAGCTTGCCGCGCACATGTCGTTCATGGCGGCCTTCGTGGACGAAGCGTTGCCCGGTGCGGCGCTCGCTGGACGGTTGCGGCGTGCAGGTCTCATGGGCGGCGCGGTGCTTGTGCTGCTGGCCGGTGGCGCCCTGGCGCTGTCGGATCCGGCGGAGGCCGCCCGGTTCCTGGACCTGGGGTTCGAGCTGGACCCGCTGATCGAAGATCCCCTGGCATCACTGCCCGCGCTGATTGCAGCCGCCATCACCCTTGCTTGGATCGGCGCCATCATCGGCGTGTCGGCCCACCTGCTGAGACGCGATGTGTCGGGCAGCCGTCTGTTCGCCCTTGGTGGCGGGATCCTGTCCTTCGGGCTGCTGTCGGCCGGCTTGGGGATCGACGCCTTCGACCCGTTCGACGACAACCCGTTCGGACTGCAATTCGTGCTGCTGCTGGACGGGCTGATCTTCGCGGCCGCGATGACGCGGCAGGCCTTCGGCTTGAGGGGCGAGCGGGACCGCGCGCTGCGCAAGGAGCTGGAGGCCACGCGCGAAAGGCAGGCCATGGCCGAGCGCCTGCTGAAGGCGCGCAAGGATGCCGACCGCAGCCGCACGCTGGCCGAGACCCATCGCAACCGCCTTGCGCTGACCGGTCACGACCTGCGCCAACCCCTGACCTCGCTCCACCTGGCGGTGCGCGAGGTCGAGCGGACCAACCCCCCGCTCAGCAAGACCCTGCGGACCAGTCTCGACTATATCGGCTCGGTTCTGAACGCGACGGTCGACGACACCAGGCCCGATGACCTGTCCGAGGATGAGGGGCAGTTCCACACCGAGACGGACCCCCGCGAAACCATCGAGGTCGCGCTGCTGCTGCACAACGCCGTGCGCATGTTCGCCGACGAGGCGGCGGCGAAGGGGCTGACGCTGACGCACGAGTCGTCGGATCTGGTCGTGGAGACCGTTCCCGTGACTATTATCCGGATCCTGTCGAACCTCGTGTCGAACGCGGTGAAATATACCCAGAATGGCGGCGTGGTGGTGCGCGCCCGGATGCAGGGCGACACGGCGACGATCGAGGTGCAGGATACGGGCGCCGGTCTGAGTCCCGATGAAATCGAACGGATCCAGCAGGACTATACCCGAGGATCGGCTGCCGCGGGGGTGCACGGCGACGGGCTTGGCCTTTCCAGCGCCCGCGACTTCGCCGCCGAGCTGGGGCTGTCGCTGAAGATCCGCAGCACCGTCGGCGAAGGGACCTGCGTTTCGGTCGAGGGGCTTCCCCTGGCGCGGGCCGACTGATGAAACGTCCGCCTCCTTTTTGGAGGCGCCCGGATCGGGCGGAGCCGGCGGCCTAGTCCTCCAGCCACGCCTCCAGCCGCGCGACCGTGTCCTTCGTGATCGATTGCAGGTCACCCGACAGGTCCAGGTAGGGGCAGGGATCTTCGAGCCGCTCGCGGGCGTCGCCCATCGAGAAGGCATTGGCCGCGTCCAGCCGCTTGAGCTCGGACCACGTGACCGGCATCGCCACGGCGGCCCCGTCGCGGGCGCGCAGGGAATAGGGCGCGATGGCCGTCTGGCCGCGGGCGTTGCGGAACCAGTCGATGAAAATCCGGTCCTTGCGCTTGGACTTCGACATGGTCGCGGTGAAGCGGTCGGGCTCGGCCTCGGACATGGCGTGGGCCAGGGTCTGGGTGAAGCCGCGCACCGTGTCCCAGCCGTGGCTGCGCCGCAGCGGCACCCACACATGCAGCCCCTTGCCGCCGGTCGCCAGAGCGCCGGACGCGATGCCCAGGTCGGCCAGCCGGTCGCGCAGGTCGAAGGCGGCGGACCTGGTATCGTCCCAGCCCAGCCCTTCGTCGGGATCCAGGTCGAAAACCATGCGGTCCGGCCGGTCCAACCGGTCGGTCCGGCTGCCCCAGATGTGGAACTCGATCGTCCCCATCTGCGCCGCGGCCACGAAGGACTCGGGGCGCGTGGCGTACATGTAGGTCGCGGTCTCGCCGTCCTCTTCCTCGATCTCGATCTCCTGGATCGCGTCGGGGAACCCGTCGCCCGCGTGCTTCTGGAAGAAGGTCTGCCCGCCGATGCCCTTGGGTGCGCGCAACAGCGACAGGGGACGGTTCCCGGCGATCTCGGTCATCCGCTCGCCCACCCGTTCGTAATGCCGCGCCACGTCCAGCTTGGTGCAGCCCATGCCGGGAAAGACCTCGCGATCGGGCGAGCTGATGCGCTGGCCGGCGACTTTGCCGGGGCTCTCATCGCCCGTCCCGGCGCTGTCGGTCTGCTTGGGCGTCTCCAGCCGGACCGCCTCGGCGGCCTTGTCCTTGCGTGTGCCCTGGTAGGCGCCATGCCGGATGTGGCCATCGGCTGTGAACTCGGTGAACTCGACCTCGATCACGGTGTCGGGCGTGACCCATCGGGCGTCCCGTTCGATGTCGCGCGGCACCTCGGCGAAGGGTGATGTCTTCCGCTCGTTGAAACCGTTGGACAGCGAGTCGAGGGCGTCCTGCGCGAACCCGGTGCCGACCCGACCGCGATAGCGCAGCGCGCCATCGGACCCATATTCGCCGACCAGCAGCGAGGCGAACGGCCGGTTCTTCTCGGACGGGGCGAAGCCGCCGACGACGAATTCCTGCCGGTTCGTGCATTTCACCTTGCGCCATGCCTTCACGCGGCGGCCCTTGTAGGCGGCCGACAGTTTTTTCGAGATGATGCCTTCGGCCCCGCGTTCGCAGGCGGCCTGGAACACCTCGGGGCCGCGGCCCACGACCTGGTCGGTCAGGCGCAGGGGGCCATCCTTCGGGACGCCGCGGAACAGCTTCTCAAGCGCCGCGCGCCGGTCCGACTGGCTTTCGCCCGTCATGTCGGTGCCGTCCAGCGACAGGATGTCGAAGCAGTAGAACACCAGGTCGCCCCCATTCGACAGCGCGCGCTGGAGCGAGGAAAAGGGCGAGCCGTCGATCTTCGCCGCCATCACCTCGCCGTCCAGCAGGCATGCATCGCAGGGCAGGGGATCGAACGCCCCCGCGAGCGCGAAGAACTTCTCGGTCCAGTCCTTGCCGTTGCGGGTCCAGAGGGTCACGCCGCCCTTTCCGATGGCCGCAAGCGCGCGATAGCCGTCGAACTTGGTCTCGTGCACCCAGTCGTCGCCCTCGGGCGCGTCCTCGACCAGGGTCGCAAGCTGCGGCTTGCGGAACTTCGGCGCGCGCCGGTCGCGGTCGGGGCTGGCGCTGTCCGTCGCCTCGGGGTCGGCGTTCTCGGCGATCGCCTCCATGTCGCGCCCGGTGGCGACGCTGGTCGTGAACGCCCCGGTCAGGGTGTCGCTGTCGTCGGTATAGCCGTCCTTCTCCTTGATCAGCAGCCACGCGCGGTCGCCGCCCTTCTTGAAGCGCACCAGGGCATAGCCACCGCGCATCCGCTCGCCCGCGATGTCCATTTTGAGATTGCCGTTCTCCAGCATCTCCGCCACGTCGCCGCGCGGGCTCCAGGTCCCGCGGTCCCACAGCATGACGGTGCCGCCGCCGTATTCGTCCTCGGGGATCGTGCCCTCGAAATCGCCGTAGTCCAGCGGGTGATCCTCGGTCCGCTGCGCCAGCCGCTTGTCGCCGGGGTCGGGCGACGGGCCTTTCGGGATCGCCCAGGACAGAAGCGCGCCGTCCCATTCCAGCCGCAGATCGTAGTGCAGCGACGACGCGTCATGCTTCTGCACCGAGAACCAAAGCGCGTCCTCGCGGCTTTCGCCCACGACGCCCTTGGGCTCGCTGGTTTTTCGGAAGTCGCGCTTGTCGTTGTAGTCCTTCAGCCGGTCCGCCATCACGACGCCTTCTTCTTCTTGCCGGAACCCTTCTTCTTCGAAGGTCCGCCGCTGGCCTTCTCGTCCTTGTCGAGGCTGGCCTTCAGCGCGCTCATCAGGTCGACCACGTTCTCGCCGCCCCCGCTGTCCCCGTCATCGGCCAGGATGCGGTCGGTGTCGCCATCCTCGCGCTTGGTTTCGATCAACTCGCGCAGCGCCTGGTAGTAGCTGTCGGAATAGGCCGAGGCGTCGAAGGGCTTGGTCTTCTTCTCGATCAGCTGGGTCGCCAGTTCCAGCATGTCCTCGTCGGTCTCGTCATCCGAGATTTCCGAGAACATCGGGTCGGCCTCGCGGATCTCCTCGGCGTAGCGCAAGGTCTCGAGCAGCAGGCCGTCGCCGCAGGGCCGGATGGCGGCCAGGTGTTCCTTGCCGCGCAGGGTGATCTGGCACAGGCCCGACTTGCGCTCGGACCGCAGGGCGTCGCGGATGACGCGATAGGCGTCCTCGGTCCCGCTGTCCTTGGGCACCATGTAATAGGGCCGGTCGTAGTACAGCGGCGCGATCTCGTCCTGCGCCACGAACTGCACCAGCTCCAGCCGCTTGGACGTCTCGACCTTCAGCTGGTCGATCTCGTCGGGATCAAGAAGGATGTATTCGCCGTCATCGGTCTCGTAGCCCTTCACGATGTCGTCGCGGTCGACCGGTCCGACGCCTTCGACGACCTTCTCGTAGCGCACGCGCTTGCCGCTGGGCTTGTGGATCTGCCGCAGCGACAGGCGCGGCCCCGAACTGGTCGCGGCGTAGAGCTCGACGGAAATGGCGACCAGCGACAGGCGAAGCTGTCCGGTCCAGACGGCACGTGGGGCCATGGCAATCCCTCCTTGACGCGGGGATAACGGGCAGGCCGGCCAAGAGTTGCAGCGGCGCGGCGCGGAGGCGCGCCGGCGGTCAGCCCGCGTCGGTGATGTTGCAGGGGATCAGGGTGACCTTTTCCTCAGGCTGATCCGACCCGAGCACCCGGAAGACCTCGTCCATCATGGCGTTCACGTCCTGGCGCGCCATGCCGACATTGCCGGGGATGAGCGCCCCGAACGGGTCCCAGTCGAAGCAGCCGAACAGGGTCCGGTCCGCGCCGAGGGCGCCCCGGTCGCCCAGCCAGCGGATCACGCCCTCGAGCGAGATGGTCGAGTTCACGAAAATCCCGCGCGGCAGGTCGCCGGTCCACGCGTCGAGCGCGGCATAGGCTTTCGCGCCGGCATAGCCGCAGGCGAGGATGTTGCTTTCGGGCACCTCGATGCCCCGGTCCGCGTGACCGTCGCGAAAGCCCGCGATCCGCGCGGCGGTGTTGTGATCCGTTGCGCGGCCGCCCACGAACAGCAGCGGCTGCCCCGGCGCCGTCCCGTGGCAGGCATCCAGCAGCTTCAGGGTCAGGTCGCGCGCGCCGCCTCGGTTGTCCGACACGATCGAGGGGGCGGCGCTGCCCGGCAGGTCGAGGTTCAGGCTGCGCACGCCCGCCGCGCGGCAGATGTCGGTGATTCCATCCGGATCGGTCGCGCCGGTCGCGATGATCGTCTCGACCTGGTAGGACACGAGCTCGCGCGCGGCGGCCGCTTCGAGCTCGGGATCGCGCTGGGCACAGGTGATGACCGGGAACAGGCCGTGGTTGCGCGCGGTGGCTTCGAACCGCTCGGCGATGGCCCCGAAATAGCGGTTGTCGTATTTCGGGATGATCATCCCGATGATCTTGGATCGCGCGCTGCGCAGGACACTTGCCTGGATATTGCGGGAATAGCCGTGCGCTTCGGCCAGTGCCTTCACCCTTTCGGCGGTCTTTCGACTGATCCTGCGCTTTTCCCAGCTTCCGTTCAGGACGGCGCTCACGGCGCTGGGCGATGCGTTCGCTAGCTCCGCGATGTCGTAGATCGTCTTGCGTCGTGTCACCCGCGATACCCCGGCCCTTTTTGATGCGTCCATCATTGCACTTGACGCGGCGAAGGCAATCTCGTTAGCCTTGCTACATCGGTTGAGCAATTTTGCGCAATCGGTTGTGCGGCTCGCGGGCCGCGGGAGGAAGAGGACAGGTCGATGCTGATCGCGCGCCGTGGCGTGCGAGCGGAGGACCCGCACGACTCCCGCTGCCGGTGCGCCACCGGATCGTGGAGGAACATATGACCAAGCAGACCCTGACCCTGACGACGGCCATAGCGGTCGCAACCGCCGCGTTCGCGGCCGGCGGCGCCGCGGCGCAGACTGTGGGTTTCCTGATGCCCGACCAGGCGTCGACCCGTTACGAGGAACGCGACTATCCCGGCTTTCGCGACGCGATGGCCGAGTTGAACCCCGATGTCGAGGTCGTCTACCAGAACGCCAATGCCGACGCCCAGCTGCAACAGCAGCAGTTCAACTCGCTGATCTCGCAGGGCGCGACGGTGATCGTGCTCGACCCCGTCGACAGCTCGGCGGCCGCGTCGCTCGTCAACCAGGCGCAGGCGCAGGACGTCCGCGTCATCGCCTATGACCGCCCCATCCCCGATATCCCGGCGGACTTCTACGTGTCCTTCGACAACGAGGGGATCGGCCGTGCCATCGCCCAGTCGCTGGTCGACCATCTCCAGGCCGAAGGCGTCGCCGAGGGCTCGGGCGTCCTGCAGGTCAACGGCTCGCCCACCGACGCGGCGGCGGGTCTGATCCGGGACGGGATCGACAGCGCGCTGGACAGCTCGGCCTACGAGACGCTGGCCGAGTTCGACACGCCGAACTGGGCGCCGCCCGAGGCGCAGCGTTGGGTGGCCGGCCAGATCCAGCGGTTCGGTCCGGATATCGTGGGCGTCGTGGCCGCGAATGACGGCACCGCCGGCGGCACCATCGCCGCCTTCAACGCCGCGGGTGTCGACCCCATTCCGCCGGTCACTGGCAACGACGCGACTGTCGCGGCCCTGCAACGCATTATCGCGGGCACCCAGTACAACACGATCTCGAAACCGTCCGAGATCGTGGCCGAGGCGGCGGCCGAGATCGCCAACACCTTCCTGCAAGGCGAAACGCCCGAGGCCGAGACCACGCTCTACGACACGCCCTCGCAGCTCTTCGTGCCCGAGGTCGTGACCCGCGACAACATCGTCGAGATCATCTTCGACGGGGGGATCAATTCGCCCGACGAGATCTGCACGGCCGAGTTCGTCGACGCGTGCCGCGAACTCGGGATCGTGGACTAGGCTGAACGCAAGGCGTCCGCCCCCGACCGTGGGGCGGGCGCACGACGCCGAGGGAGGATGGAATGACAGGGGCCACATCGGACAAGGAGCTGATCCTGAAGCTCAGCAACGTGTCGAAGCAGTTCGGCGCGGTGACGGCGCTCGACGGGATCGACATGGAGGTCCACAAGGGCGAGGTCGTCGCGCTGGTGGGCGACAACGGCGCGGGGAAATCGACCCTGGTCAAGATCCTGGCCGGTGTCCACGCCAAGACCTCCGGCACCATCGAGTTCGAGGGCCGAGAGGTCGAGATCGGCACGCCCGGTCGCGCGCTGGAACTGGGCATCGCCACCGTCTTCCAGGACCTGGCGCTGTGCGAGAACCTCGACGTGGTGGCCAACCTGTTCCTGGGCCAGGAAATGAACCCCTGGCGGCTGAACGAGATCGAGATGGAGGTCCGCGCCTGGAAATTGCTGGGCGAGCTCGCCGCGCGCATCCCGTCGGTCCGCGAACCCATCGCGTCCTTGTCGGGCGGCCAGCGCCAGACGGTGGCCATCGCCCGGTCGCTGCTGCTGGACCCCGAGATCATCATGCTGGACGAGCCCACCGCCGCGTTGGGCGTGGCGCAAACCGCCGAAGTGCTGAACCTGATCGAGCGGGTGCGCGACCGGGGGCACGGCGTGATCCTGATCTCTCACAACATGGAAGACGTCCGGGCCGTCGCGGACCGGATCGTGGTCCTGCGGCTGGGCAAGAACAACGGCACCTTCGGGCCCGATGCCAGCCAAGAGGAACTGGTCTCGGCCATCACCGGCGCGACCGACAACTCGGTCTCGCGCCGCGCGAAGGCGCGCGACGCGGCAAGCAGCGTCGAGGAGGGCGCGAAATGAGCGATACGCAGAAATTCGACCGCGCCGACAGCCGCGTGCGCGAGGATACGGGCCTTGCCGGCGCGGCGCGGGCCTTCGTCGATCGCGTGCGGTCCGGCGACCTGGGCATGATCCCGGTGATCCTCGGGCTGATCGTGATCGCCGTGGTCTTCACGTCGCTGAACCCGGTCTTCATGCGGCCGCAGAACCTGACGAACCTGCTGTTCGACGCGGCGGCGGTGGGCCTCATCTCGCTCGGGGTGGTCTTCTGCCTGCTGCTGGGCGAGATCGACCTGTCCATCGGCTCCATGTCCGGTGTCGCGTCAGCGATCCTTGGGGTGCTGTGGGTGTCCGTCGGCATCCCGTGGCCGCTGGCTATCCTGGCGGCGCTCGCGGCGGGGGCGTTCACGGGACTGGTCTATGCCGCCCTGCTGAACCGGTTCGGCATGCCGAGCTTCGTATCCACGCTCGCCGGTTTGCTGGCGCTGCTCGGGCTTCAGCTTTTCCTTCTCGGCAACTCGGGCTCGATCAACCTGCCGTTCCAGTCCTTCCTGATCCGCTTCGGGCAGATCCTGGTGATGCCGGGCTGGCTCAGCTACCTGTTGGCGCTGGTGCCCGGACTGGTGATCTTCGTCTTCGGCATGCAGACCCGGTCCGAGCGTGCCGCCGCGAACCTGTCCGTTCCCGCCATGAGCGTCCTGGTCGCCAAGGCGGCCAGCCTCACGGCGGTGATCCTGATCGCCGTTTGGTATCTGAACCAGGGGCGGGGCGTGCCCTACATGTTCGTCTTCTTCGTCCTGCTGGTCACGGGGATGGAGTACATCCTGACCCGCACCCAGTTCGGGCGGTCGATCTTCGCCGTCGGCGGCAACCGCGAGGCGGCCCGCCGCGCGGGGATCAAGGTCGAGCGGATCCGCATCTACGCCTTCATGATCTGTTCGACCTTCGCCGCGGCGGGGGGCATCCTGGCCGCGTCGCGCCTGGCCTCGGCCAGCCGCCAGGCGGGGACGGGCGACGTAAACCTCAACGCCATCGCGGCGGCGGTGATCGGCGGCACGTCCCTTTTCGGCGGGCGCGGATCGGCATGGTCGGCGCTGCTGGGCGTGCTGGTCATCCAGGCGATCTCGAACGGCCTGACGCTGCTCAATCTCAGCTCGTCGCTGCGCTACATGATCCTCGGCGCCGTGCTGGCGCTTGCCGTGATCGTCGACAGCCTTGCACGCCAATCCCGCGCCAGCCACGGTCGCGCCTGAGCAGGAGAGTCCCATGGCAGAAAGTTTGAACGGCAAGATCGCGGCGGTGACCGGCGCGGCCTCGGGGATCGGGCTCGCCTGTGCGAAGATCCTGCACGAAAGCGGTGCCCGGGTCGTGCTGGTGGACCGCAACGCCGAGGCGCTGGAGAAGATCACCGGCGAGATGGGCGACGGCGCCTTCGGCCTGGAACTGGATCTTTTCGACGGCGATGCCGTGATGGAGATGCCGGGGCGGATCCAGGAGATGGTGGGCCCGCTCGACATCTTCCACGCCAATGCGGGCGCCTACGCCGGCGGCCCGGCGGCCGAGGGCGATCCGGATCACTGGGACCGTGTCCTGCACCTGAACTGCAACGCCGCCTTCCGCTGCGTGCGCGCGGTCCTGCCCGGCATGATCGAGCGCAAGACCGGCGACATCGTCTTCACCTCGTCGATCTCGGGCGTCGTGCCGGTGGTGTGGGAGCCGATCTACACCGCCTCGAAATACGCGGTGCAGGCCTTCCTGCATTCCACCCGCAGGCAGGTGGCCCCCCACGGCATCCGCATGGGCGCGGTGCTGCCCGGGCCGGTCGTGACCGCGCTTCTGGACGACTGGCCTAAGGCCAAGATGGACGAGGCGCTGGCCAACGGGTCGCTCATGCAGCCGCGCGAGGTGGCCGAGGCGGTGCAGTTCATGCTGACCCGGCCACGCGGCGTCGTGGTGCGCGACCTTGTCCTGCTGCCCAACAGCGTGGACCTGTAGGATGGGGCAGCACGTGATCGGCGTCGATGTCGGAACCGGGTCGGCCCGCGCCGGGGTCTTCGACCTGTCGGGAAATCTCGCCGGGACCGCGAGCGCGTCCATCGCGGTGCACCGCGAAGGCGGCGACATCGTCGAGCAGTCGTCCGAGGACATCTGGCAAGCGATCTGCACCGCCGTCCGGGGCGCGGTGAAGGCCGCGAATGTTTCTGGGCCTGACATCGCCGGGATCGGCTTCGATGCCACCTGTTCGCTTGTCGTCCTCGGCGACGAGGACGGCACGCCACTTCCCATCGGTGATAACAACCACCCCGAGCGCAACGTCATCGTCTGGATGGACCACCGCGCCACCGACCAGGCCTGCCGCATCAACGCGACCGAGCACCCCGTTCTGCGCTACGTTGGCGGCCAGATCTCGCCCGAGATGCAGACGCCGAAGCTTCTGTGGCTGAAGGAAAACCGCCCCGAGATCTTCGCGGGCGCCTGGCAGTTCTTCGACCTCACCGATTTCTTCACCTGGCGCGCGACCGGCAGCACGGCCCGGTCCAGCTGCACGGTCACCTGCAAGTGGACCTACCTCGCGCACGAGGATCGGTGGGATCAGACCTATTTCGACGAGATCGGTCTCGGGGCGTTGGCCAACGAGGGGTTCGCCAGGATCGGAACGCAAATCGTCGCGCCGGGCACCGCGCTGGGCGACGGGTTGACCGAGCGGGCCGCCGGGGAACTGGGTCTCGCCCCCGGAACGCCGGTCGGTGCCGGGCTGATCGACGCCCATGCCGGTGGCATCGGCACCGTCGGCGCCGAGGGCGCGCCGACCGGGACGCTCGGCTATGTCTTTGGCACGTCATCCTGCACCATGACCTCGACGACCGATCCAGCCTTCGTGCCGGGCGTGTGGGGGCCGTATTACTCGGCCATGGTGCCGGGGCTGTGGCTCAACGAAGGGGGGCAGTCGGCGGCCGGCGCGGCGATCGACCAACTCCTGAGCCTTCATCCCGCGGCGGAAGACGCACGCGCCTTGGCGGGCGACCAGAGCCTGCCGGCCTTCCTGTCCAAGCGCGCGCTGGACGCGGTCGCCGGACCATCGGACACCGTCGAACTGGCGCGCGGCCTGCACGTTGTGCCCGAATTCCTGGGCAACCGCGCGCCGCATGCCGACCCGCACACCCGCGCCGTGATCGCGGGGCTGGGCATGGAGCGCGACGTCGACAGCCTCGTGGCGCTTTACATGGCCGGGTTGTGCGGGATCGGCTACGGCTTGCGGCAGATCTGCGCGGCGCAGAACGACGCTGGCGTGTCCCCAGAGCGGATCGCCATATCGGGCGGGGCAGGGCGCAGCGACCTGGTGCGCCAGATCCTCGCCGATGCCACCGGGCTCGAGGTCGTGGCGCCGGAGACCGACGAGCCGGTGCTCCTCGGCTCGGCGATCCTGGGCGCGGTCGCGGCGGGGGTGAAACCGTCGATCGGTGATGCCATGACCACCATGACCAACGTGGCGCGCCGGTATGCCCCGACCGTCGCGGTGCAGGCCGTCCACGACAAGCGGTTCCGTCATTTCACGGAGTTGCAGAAGCTCGCTCGGATCGGCGGATCGCTCTGAGATCTGCGCGATCGGGTGCTTTCACCGCCCCGCGACGGCCAGCGAAAGACGGGCCGAGGCGGCCACGCCGTCGATCAGCGGGATGCGGGACCGCGCGGACAATTCCGGCGCGATATGCGCCATCCCGGCGCATCCCAGCAGGGCGCAGGCCGCGCCGTCGCTTTCGTTCGCGGTGGCGATCTCATCGGTCAGCCGGTCGATCACATCGGTCCCGCCCGCGTCGATGGTCAGGACCGGAAGCCCGCTCGCGCGCACCGAGGCGCAGGCCCCGGCGAACCCCTGCTGGCGGATATTCTCCTCGATCACCGGCACGGAAACCGGCAGCGAGGTGATGACCGAGAACCGCAGCCCCAGAAGTTGCGCCATGACGAAGCTCGATTGGCCGATCCCCAGCACGGGGCACCCCGCGATCGCGCGCGCCTCGGCCAGGCCGGTATCGTCGAAGCAGGCGATCACGATGACGTCGGCGCCCCGCGCCTCGGCCACCGGCACCAGCGCCAGCAGGCCGGGCACGGCCGCGTCCCCGTCCGCCTTGCCCTGGATCGCGGCCGGGGCGGAGGCGTTGGTCAGGCCGAAGATCTCGACGTCGGGCAGGGCCTCGCGCGCCGTGGCGACGATACTGTCGGTCATGCCTTCGGTCGAATTGGGGTTGATATAGGCGATCTTCATACGCCCTTCCCGGCATCAGAGCCCAGCCGCGCCCGGCGCTTGCCCAAGATCCAGACGCCCAGCAGGCAGGCCGCGATGATGGCGAAGGAGAACAGCGTGGTCAGCGTGCCCAGCGCATAGATCACCGGGGTCGTGACGTTGGTCGTCATCCCGAAGATCTCGAGCGGGAGGGTGTTGTAGCTGCCCGCGGTCAGCAGCGTCCGAGCGAATTCGTCATAGCTGAGCGTGAACCCGAACAGGGCCACCCCGATCAGCGACGGCGCGATGATCGGCAGCACCACGAAGCGGATCGTCTGCCACGAGGTGGCGCCCTGGTCGCGGGCGGCTTCCTCGTAGCTTTTGTCGAAGCGGTTGAAGACCGCGAACATGATCAGCAGGCCGAAGGGCAGCGTCCATGTCAGCTGCGACCCGAAGCCGGACGTCGCCCAGTGGATCTTGAGCCCCAGCTGGTTGAAGATCAGCCCGACGCCCAGCGAGATCAGGATCGACGGGATCACCAGCGACGTGATGGCCGCGTAGAACAGCAAGGCCGACCCCGCGAAACGCTTGCGGAACGCCAGGCCGGCCATGACCGACACGACCACCGTGGTCGCCATCACCATCAGCCCCAGCGCGAAACTGCGTCGGAACGCGCCCCAGATGTCGCCGACCGCCTGCTCCTGGAACAGGTCGCGAAACCAGTGCAGCGAGACGCCGTTCATCGGGAAGGTCAGCCCGCCCTGCGGCCCCTGAAAGCTCAGGATGCCGATGGTCAGGATCGGGCCGTAGAGAAACAGCACGAACAGCGCGAAGAAGGCGGCCAGAACGTAGAAGCTGCGGGGGCGACGCTCCATCTCAGAGCTCCTTGCGGATGTTGACGAAGCGCAGCAGGATCGCGATAACGATCAGCACGGTGCACAGCAGAACGACGGCGGTCGCGGCGGCCGACGGGTATTGCAGAAGCCCGATATCGTTCGAGATCAGCCGCCCCACGTTGGCGCGCTGCGAGCCGGACATGAACCGCACGGTGATGAAATCGCCCATCACCAGGGTCACCACGAAAATGGTGCCGATCATGATGCCGGGCTTGGTGAGCGGCAGGATCACGTGCACCAGCGTTTGAAGCCCCGAGGCGCCGTTGTCCCGCGCGGCCTCGAGCAGGGATTTGTCGATGCGCATCATGGTGTTGAAGATCGGGACGACCATGAACAGCGTGTAGAGGTGCACGAAGGCCAGGATCACCGCGAAATCGGAATAGAGCAGCCATTCCAGCGGCTCGTCGATCACCCCCCACGAGATCAGCGTCTGGTTGGCGATGCCGTTGCGCCCCAGGAACGGGATCCACGAGATCATGCGGATGATGTTCGAGGTCCAGAACGGGATCGTGCAGACCAGGAACAGCGCGATCTGCATGGTCAGGCTGCGCACGTGGAACGCCAGGAAATACGCGACCGTGAACCCGATCGCCAGGGTCAGCGCCCAGGTGATGAAGGCGTATTTCAGCGTCGCGAGAAAGACGCGGTAGGTGACGGGCGAGCCGAAAAGGAACTCGTAATTGTCGAACTGGAAGGCCGGGTAGATCGAGAACTCGGTCGCGCCCCAGAAACTGACGATCACGATCATGACGATCGGCGCGACCAGGAACAGCAGCAGGACCAGCGCCAGCGGCGATGCCTCGAGCCATCCCAGGACGTGGCGGTTCTTTAGCCGCATGTGCTCTCCTCGATCCGGTCCGCGCGCGTCGGCGCGCCGGTCGTCAGGTCGTTGAAATCGGGAGGTGGCGGGGGGCGTCGCGCCCCCCGGCCGGGTGCCCCGCGCGGGCGGGGCGATATCGGGTCAGGCCGCGATGAACTCGTTCCACTTGCGGACCATGTACTGATTCTCGTCCATGACGGCGTTCCAGCAGGCGACCGAGCCCATGCGCTCTTCGAAGGAACCGCCGTCGCGGACCTCGCCGGCCTGTGCCAGCTCGTCGCCGGTGGGCGAGGTGATCACGTCGGTGGCTTCCTTGCCCTCGAACCAGTAGCCCCACTCGTTCTCGGACATGAACTCCTTCGAGGTTTCGGGAACGGCCGAGTAATAGCCCTGGCGCATCACGTAGCCGCCGACCCAGCCCGAAAGATACCAGTTGATGTACTCGTAGGCCGCGTCCAGCTCCATGCCCGACAGCGACTGCGACAGGCCGATGCCCCCGCCCCAGCTGCGATAGCCTTCCTTCAGCGGCTGGTAGACGCAGGGAATGCCGCGCGACTTCACGGCGGTGATGGCGGGCGACCACATGGACTGGATCACGACCTCGCCGGATGCCATCAGGTTCACGCTCTCGTCGAAGGTTTTCCAGAAGGCGCGGAACTGGCCGTTCTGCTTGGCCTCGGTGAAGATCGCCATGGTCGCGTCGATCTCTTCGCGGGTCATGTTGCCCTTGTCGCCGTACTGGATCTCGCCCATGGCCTCGCAGACCATGGCCATGTCCATGATGCCGATGGACGAGATGTCGAGGATCGATGCCTTGCCCTGGAACTCGGGGTTCAGCAGCTCGGCCCAGGACTCGATCGGGCGGCCGATCAGGTCGGGGCGGATGCCCAGGGTGTCGGCGTTGTAGATCGTCGGGATCAGGGTCATCCAGTTGGTCTGCTCGTCCGCGAATGTGGTCGCGCCCGGCTCGGGGATGAAGCCCACGGTGTGCGGCGCGGTGCCCTGCGCGATCTCGCTGTCGGGCGTCAGCTTGCCGTCCTTGAAGATGCCGACGATCTTGTCGTAGTTCGCGATCCGGCTGACATCCATCGCCTGGAGGTTGCCCGTGGGCCAGACCTTCTTGCAGATCCAGTACTCGATATCCGCGATGTCGAAGCTGTCGGGCTGGGTCGCGGCGCGCTGGGTGACGCTGTCGCTGTCCAGCGCGGTCATTTCCAGCGTGAAGCCCAGGTCTTCCTTCACCTTGTTGGCCACGTCATTCAGGTTCGACACGCCGGTGCCGAACTGGCGCAGAACGATGTCCTTGGTGTCCTGCGCCCACAGCATGGGCGCCGGGAGGGTCGAGGCGGCGATCGCCGCGCCGCCGGCCTTGAGCAGGGAACGGCGGGAATAGCCGACCTTGGGTTTTGCGAGTATCGCCATGGGTTTTCCTCTCATGATGGATGGATGCGGGGTCTTTCGTGTCGGCCCCTTCAGGCCTCGAGGCGGTGCAGCCCCCTTTCGTCCCAGGCGAGCCGCACGGCGTCGCCCGGGGATTTCGGTGCGTTGAAGAATTGCTCTTCCGGTAGCAGGGCGAGCACCTCGTCGCCGGTCTCCAGCTTCGAGGTCACGGCGACCGACGCGCCCTGGTATTCGACGGCCGTGATCGTCGCGGCCAGCCCGTCGTCGCCCAGCGTCACCGCGTCGGCGCGCACGGTCGCCTTGCCGCCCGGCAGCGCGATCACGTTATGCCCGCCGATGAACCGGGCGACGAATTCGGTGCGCGGCGCGCCCCAGACGTCGCGGGCCGGGCCGGATTGCTCGATGACCGCATCGTTCATCACGACGATCTCGTCGGCCAGCGCCAGCGCCTCGTCTTGGCCATGGGTGACATGGATGAAGGTGATGCCCAGCTCGCGCTGGAGCTTCTTCAACTCGCCCCGCATCCGGATGCGCAGGAACGGGTCGAGCGCGGACAGGGGCTCGTCCAGCAGAAGCACCTTTGGCTCGGTCACCAGGGCGCGGGCCAGGGCCACGCGCTGCTGCTGGCCGCCCGACAATTGCGTGGGCAGCCGGTCGGCCAGGTGCGTCATGTCCACCAGCGCCAGCATCTCGTCGGCGCGGGCGTGCCGCTTGGCCTTGTCCACGCCCTTCATGCGCAGCGAAAACGCCACGTTGTCGCGCACCGACAGGTGCGGAAACAGCGCGTAGTTCTGGAACATCATGGCGGTCCCGCGCAGCGCGGGCGGCAGTTGGGACACGTCCTGGCTGTCCAGAACGATCGACCCTTCGCTGACATCCTCGTGCCCCGCGATCATCCGCAGGGTCGAGGACTTGCCGCAGCCCGACGGCCCCAGCAGGCAGACATAGCTGCCCTTGACGAAGACGTGGTTCAGATCCCGCACCGCGACCGTGTCGCCGTAGCGCTTGGTCAGGTGAACCAGTTCAAGGTCGTATCCGGTTCGCATCGGGCCCCCAGTGCTGTGTTGACCCGAGGTGAGGCCCTTATCGGCTCCGAGGGCAGCATTTTCGCATCGACACGGGCGCGGTTTTGCCCTTTGCCGCATTTTTGACCGCGCCGCCGCGCGTTGTGCACGAAAACGGGCGCAAAGTTGTATACAATACTGTCCCGGAAACCATCGGGGCCTCCCGCGCTTGTCCCACTGGGCGGGAATCGGCGAAGGTCGCGGCAGGGCAGGAAGTGATGCGCAGGTAATGAACAAGATAGACGACACCAGCTGGAGCCGCGACGCCATCGCGGCGGACCTTGAACGTGCCATCCACGAACACCGCCTGCCGCCGGGCACGAAGCTGGGCGAGGATGATCTGGCCGAGGCCTACGGGATCAGCCGCACCATCGTCCGGGCCGCCCTTCTCGCGCTGTCGCACCGCCACCTGGTCCAGTTGCGCCGCAATCGCGGCGCCTTCGTCGCCCAGCCCACCCCGCGCGAGGCGCGCGAGGTCTTCGAGGCGCGGTCCCTTCTCGAACCTCGCACGGCCCATTCCGCCGCCCTGCGGATGACCGAGGCCGACCTTGCACTTCTGAACGCGAATATCCGCGACGAACATGCCGCGCTGGACGCGGGCGAGAACGGCCGCGCGCTTCTGCTGTCGGGCCAGTTCCACCTGGAGGTTGCCCGCATCGCGGACCAGACCACGATCGAGGCCGTCATATCCGAGCTGATTTCGCGCTCGTCGCTCATCATCGCGCTCTACTGGCGGCGGCGCGCCGCGCTGTGCGAAACGCAGGCGCACCATGCGCTTCTGGACGCCTTCGCCCGCAAGGACGGCGCGGCGGCCGAGGAGCTGATGAAGAACCACCTGCTCGACCTCGTGGCCTCTCTCGACCTGCGCAACGTCGCGCCGCCGCCCGCGTCCCTGCGCGAGGCCCTGCAAAGATGACGGCCTGCTGCCGTGTGGCCCGGGCGGGCGAGGTCGCTGTCATGCTCGACTGGGCGGCCGCGGAAGGGTGGAACCCGGGCCTGGACGACGCCGCCGCCTTCCACGCGGCCGACCCCGACGGCTTCTTCGTGTCCGAGGTCGGGGGCCAGGTGGTCGCGGCGATCTCGGTGGTCAATCACTCCGACGCCTTCGCCTTTCTCGGTCTCTACCTCTGCCGCCCCGAATTCCGCGGCCGAGGCATCGGCTTCGCACTCTGGAATTTCGCGCGGTCCCATGCCGGGGACCGCACCGTCGGCCTGGACGGCGTCGCCGCGCAACAGGCCAACTACGCGCGGTCGGGCTTCGTCCTGTACGGCCGCACCCAGAGACTGTCCGGCCACCTGGCGACCGAGGCGCTGACGCTTCCGGTGGCGCGCGCGGTTGAGATACCCGAGATCGAACGGCTCGACGCCGCTGCGAACGGCGTGTCCCGGCCGGGGTTCCTGCACACATGGCTACAAGATGGGCCGACGCGGAAGACCGTCCTCGGGCGCGACGGAAAGACGATCACCGGCGTCGCCACGGCCCGGACCTGCCGCGACGGGTGCAAGATCGGTCCGATCATCGCGGACGACGCGCACGCGGCGCTGCACCTCGCGCGACAGGCCGCATCCGCGGTCGGGGAAAGCCGCGTCACGATCGACGTGCCCGACACCGCCGCCCCTTTCGCCGAATTGCTGCGGCAGCAGGGGTTCACCGAAGGCTTCAGCACCGCCCGCATGTATAGCGGGGACGCTCCGGCAGCGGGGCAATGCCTGCAGGCCGTTGCAACGCTCGAACTCGGTTGAGATCCCGCGGATCCATCCGGACAACACTCGGCCTGATCCCGAACAGCACAGGAAACGGGCAGATTCCGGCGTGATGCCGAATCTCCGGGCAGCCGGCGGTGATCCCTGACGCAACTAAACCCGGCGCGTTGTCCGCCGCCCGACGCCACGCCTAGCCTGAGCGCGGACTTGGCGTGGGGGCGCGATGGAATTCCGGTTCTTCGAAATCTATCGCAACTGGGATTACGTGACCCTTCTGATGCAGGGCGCGGGGATGAGCGCGATCCTGACCCTGTGCGGGGGCGTCATCGGGTTCGCCTTCGCCATCGTCCTGTCCTGGGCCCGGCACATGCAGATCCGCATCGCGGCCCCGCTGGCCACGGCCTACGTCGAGTTCATCCGCAACACGCCGCTGATCGTTCAGCTGTTCTTCGTGGCTTTCGGGCTGCCCCTGCTGCTGGGCTATGCGTGGCCCTTCTGGGCCCACGCGCTCCTGGCGCTGGCGCTCAACTTCTCGGCCTATTTCGCCGAGATCCTGCGCGCGGGCTTCCGTTCGGTCGACACCGGCCAGCGCGAGGCGGCCGAGGCGCTGGGCCTGCGCCCGATCACGGCGTTCCGGCTGATCGTGGTGCCGCAGGCCATCGGGCGCATGTTCCCGTCGCTGTCCAGCCAGTTCGTCTTCCTGTTCCTGACCACCGGGATCATCGCCGAAATCGGCGTGCGCGACCTGACCAACGCCGGCATGTTCATCGACAGCCGCACCTTCCGGACCTTCGAGGTCTACATCACCCTGACCGCCATCTACATCAGCATCTCGCTGCTCTACAAAGCCGCGATGGCGGGTCTTTATCGCTGGCGCTTTCCCTGGGCGGAGCTGGGCCGGTGAAGGACCTGTTCGCCGCCATACTGGGAGAGCCCTTCGGCATCGTCGTGTTCCAGCTGCTGTCGGCGACGCAGTTCACCATCTACCTGTCGCTCATCGCCTTCTTCGGCGGCGGCATCCTGGCCGGGATCATCACCGTGATCCGCGTCGCGCCGTTCAAGTGGGGCAAACGGCTGGCCGTCGCGTATATCTGGTTCTTCCAGTCCACGCCGCTGCTGATGCTGCTGTTCCTGGCGGGACTCGGGGTGCCGCGGCTGCTGGGCTTCAACGTCGACCCGTGGTTCGCGGCCTCGGTCTCGCTCATCATCTATACCAGCGCCTACCTGTCGGACGTCTGGCGCGGCGCGGTCGAGGCGATCCCCAGCGGCCAGTGGGAGGCCAGCGAAGCGCTGGGCCTGCGGTTCCTTCAGATGCTGCGGCTGGTGGTGCTGCCGCAGGCCATCGTGCTGGCGCTGGCGCCCACGGTCGGGTTCATGGTGCAGATCATCAAGGGCACGTCGCTGGCCTACATCATCGGGTTTTCCGACCTCATGCAGATCGGCAAGCGCTGGGCCAACGCGCCCGTGGACGGCACCGAGCCATTCGTCATCTATCCCCTGATGGCGCTGATCTACTTCGCCCTCTGCTTTCCGCTGTCGCTCTATTCCCGCCATCTCGAAAAGCGCCTCGGCGCGGTGAAACGCGCCGCGACCCCGACCGCTGCCTGATCCATCGCAACCAAAGGAGATTTCCATGACCGTAACCGACAAGCTCAAGGGCCTCGTGACCGCCGCGGCGCTGGCCGCCGCCACGATGACCGCCGCACCCGCCGCCGCCGACCTGTCGGATATCCTGTCCGAGGGCACGATCAGCATCGGGGTGCCCGAGGATTTCCCGCCCTTCGGCTCGCTCGGCGCCTCGGGTGAATACGAGGGCTATGACGTCTCGGTCGCGAACATGATCGCCGAGGCGATGGGGGTCGAGCTGGACCTGGTGCCGATCAGCTCGGACCAGCGCATCCCCTACCTGGAAACCGACCGGCTGGACCTCGTGATCTCCTCCATGGGCGCCAATCCCGAGCGGGCCAAGTCGATCTGGTTCTCCAGCGCCTACGCGCCGTTCTATTCCGGCGCCTTCGCCAGCGACGACAAGGAGATTTCCAGCGTGGACGACCTCGCGGGCTACTCCGTCGGCCTGACCGGCGGCACGCTCGAGGACCTGGCGCTGACCGACATGGTGTCCGACGAGACCGAGATCATCCGCTTCGGCGACAACGCCGCGACGCTGGCCGCCTATGTCTCGGGCCAGGTCGATGTGCTGGTGACCGGGAACGTCGTCGCCGCGTCCCTTTCGGAGTCCAACCCCGATCTAAGCGTGGACACGAAGTTCATCCTGCGGGACTCGCCCTGCTTCATCGGCATCAAGCAGGGCAATGCCGACCTGCTGCGCTGGGTCAACGTGTTCATCCTGACGAACACCCTGAACGGCGAGCTGAACACGCTGTCCGAAGAATGGTTCGGCCAGCCCCTGCCGCCGCTGCCGACCCTCTGACCAAGACAGGACCCGGGGGCGGGCACGTCCTGCCCCCGGGTGCCCTAAGGCCATCGATCGTCCCGCCAGGCGCGGAACCGTGATCCTAGGCTCGGGCCTTTTCCATCATTTCGGCGCGGTCCCGGGCCGTGAGCCGCCGGAAGGCGATCGTGGCGGGGATCACGGCGGCAAAAAGCGCCGCGCCGAACGCCATCGCGGTTTCGGCGGCGCCGGTGCGGTCCAGCAGCCACCCGGCCACAGGAGGGCTGGCGGACATGATCGCGTAGTAGATGGTGAAGAAGATCCCCATCCCGAAGGCCCGCCGCTCGGGCGCCACGGCCTGTCCGGCCAGCGCCATGATCACACCGGCCGGGGCCATGCCGATCAGCCCGAACAGCAGGCTCGCCGTCAGCCCGGCACCGGGCACCGACAGCAGCATCATCGCCACGATGGCCCCGGCCATGCAGACCGCGATGACGATGTCGCGTCGCCCGAGCCTGTCCACGAATTGCCCGCACAAGGCCCCCGAAACGATCATTACCCAGCTTCCGACGCTGATGACGGACGCGGCGGCCAGCGTGCCCATGCCTTGCGCCTCCAGCAACGTGGGGCCGAAACTCAGATAGACCACGTAGCCCGCGTTGAAGACGCCCCAGGCCGTGCCGGCCGCCACGATCAGCCCCCATTCGCGCCGCAGCAGGCCCGTCATCCGGACCGCGCGGCCCGCGCTAAGGTCCCGCGGCGTCCTGTAGAAGGCGATCACGGCGAGCGCGGCGGCGGCGCACCAGGCGGCGGCCACCATGAAGGGCGCGCGCCAGCCGTGTAGATCGGCAAGCCAGGTATGGCCGACCTGTCCCATCGCGATGCCGAAGGGCCAGCTCATGACCAGCACGCTCATCGCGGTGGCGATCTCGTGCCCGTCGAACCAGTCGGCCACCATCTTGGTGAAATAGAGGGTCGCGAGCAGGAAACCGGCTCCGCACAGAACCCGCCCGGCCCCGATGCCGACCGGTCCGGCGGCCAGCGCGGATACCAGGCTTCCCACGGCGAGGGCGGCAAGGCCCAGACCGGCCAACGTCCTGTCCGAGGCGAAACGACCGATGATCCCCGCCGGAAGGGCGAGGACCAGACCCGGCGCCATGAACAGCCCGATCATGAAACCAAGCTCGGCGTTGTCGAGCCCGAAGGCGTCCGTCGGGTCCCCGCCGACCGCGCCCATGGTCTGGAACTGAAAGCCCAACCCGACGCGCGCGGCGAAAAGCAGCGCGAGGATCCGCCAGCGCATCACGCCCAGCCCAGCTGTCGCAGCGCGTGGCCGTAGTTCCAGATCTTCGTCATGCCGGCGATGCGGTCGCCGTCGAAGACCATGACGTAGGCATAGTCCGAGGCGACGGTCTTGCCTGTCGGCGCGGCCGGTCCGCCCAGTCCGGTCTGGGTCCCGCGGAACACGGCCGTGGCGACCACGGTCCTTCGCCCGGTATCGACCGCGAAAGCCGTGAGATCATAGCGGCCGTCCGGGATCGGGGTCAGCAGCCCCTTCATCCAGTCGGCATATGCCGCGAGCGTCGTCACGTCCGCCAGCGCGTCGGCCTGGCAGTGGAAGCGCGCGCCGTCGTGGCAGAATGGCGCGCAGGCCGCCCAGCCGCCGCCGGTTTCGCAGGCTTCGAAAAAGGTTCTGGCCGTCTCTTCCATGCGCATCGGATCACCTCGTGTCTGTCGATGCGGCCAGGATGATGGGACGGGATGACCCGCGGTATCGGGCATCTGCAGTAAACGGTGCCTGGGGCCTGCTGTATTCATCTACAGCATCTGCAGGATTGCCCGGGAGCAGGCGCTGCCACAGGATCGGAGCCATCAATTGCGAACGGTCGCCCCTGCCTTGTCACCCGAAGACATCCTCAGTCACCGCGAGATCGAGATCGCCCGGGCCTATGCCAAGGGCGACACCTACCAGGTCATCGCTGCCCGGCTGTGCATCGCGCCATCCACCGTGCGCACGCACCTCGCCGCGATCTATCGCAAGCTCGAGGTGTCGTCGAAGCTGGATCTGCACGCGCGCCTGGAGGGTGCGCCACCGCAGGCGGACATCAAGATCGACCACGCGGCGGTGATTTCCGAGCTCGCGCTCAGCCTCGAGGAGGCACTGCGCCGCGAGCAGGCGCTGGCCGAGGTCCTGCGGATCATCAGCCGGTCGGACGGCGAGATCGACGCGGTCATGTCGGCGATCCTCGGGTTCGCGCTGGACCTGTGCGAGGCGGAGTTCGGGATCCTGTTCGCCTATCATGGCGCCGGCCGATACGAGGCGAGCCACATGCGCGGGATCCCCGGACCCTTCCGGGATTGGCTGGAAGGGCAGGGCGTCTTCGAGCCGGGCGGGCAGACCGGGCTTGGCCGCCTGGCGGTGAACCGGGCTTTGGTGAACATCTTCGACGTCCGGGCCGAAGAGGTGTTTCAGACCGACGATCCCCTGCGCTATGCCACCGCGATCCTGGGCGGCGCCCGTTCGTTCGTGGCGATCCCGATGATGTCGGGAGACACCCTGGCCGGCGCCTTCACGATCTACCGGCAATCCGTGCGGCCTTTCGGCGCCCAGTCCACCGGGCTGGCCCAGACCTTCGCCGACCAGAGCGTCATCGCGCTTGAAAACGCGCGCATGGTCGGCGCATTGCGCAGCCCTTGCTGAGCTTCCCAATGCGCGCTGGATGGCCGCGAAACGCGAAGGCCCGTGGGGGGACCTTGACGCCTACACCCCCTCGACAAGGATGAGGTCGGTGTCCGAAATCTTCTCCCTGACCGCCCGCGCCTCGGTGTAAGCGTCGGAGTCGTAAAAGGCGCGCGCGGCGTCGATGTCATCGAACTCGATGACGATCGCCAGCCCCTCGGCCGCGCCCTCCCGATGGTCGGGGCTTGGATTGCGAACCAGCACCTTGCCGCCGTGGGCCGCGATCGCGGCGCCCGAGAGCTTCTTGAATTCCTCGAACGCGTCTTTGTCCCGGACGCGGATATGAGCGATCAAGTATCCCTTCGGCATCGTGAATATCCCCCTGCAATTTTCCGACCAATGCGTCAGACGGTTTTGAAGGTATCACAGAACCTTTCGGTTTTGGACCGGCCGAGGCGTTCGCCCCGGCCAGGCGGTCACAGGTCGAAGTCCACGGCGCCGAACGCGTGACCGGGCGCGCGGATCGTGAAGTCGGCGGTGCCGTCCCCGTCGATATCGACCTCGAGCAGGTCCCCCGATTGCCGGATCGTGCCCGCGCCCCCGTCGGGATCCCATGCAAGGGCCTGGTTGCCGTCGGTGTCCGGATCGGCGTCGAGGGAGGTCAGGTCGATCAGGTCTCCGGTTTCGAAATCCGTGATGGTGTCGATCCCCCAGGCGCCGCCCTCCTCGATCTTGCGGAACTGGAACACATCCGCGCCGTGCTGACCGGTCAGGATGTCCGATCCGCCGCCGCCCTGGATTGTGTCGTCGCCCATGCCCGCGTCGATCTCGTCGCTGCCCGAGGATCCGTAGATGCGGTCGTCCCCGCCGCGCGCGAAGATCCTGTCGTCGCCCGACCGGCCGCGGATGACGTTCGCGGCGTCGTTGGCAAGGATCAGGTCGCCCACGGCGGTGCCCGTCGCGTCGATCTCCAGGTCTCCGGCCAGGTCGAGCCGCTCCAGCCCCTCGCTCATGGTGAAGTCGACCCACGAGATCACCCGGTCCCACCCGCCACCGGCATAGACCAGCGTGCCGTCCTCGGTGACCTCGATGACGTCCTTGTCGTCGGTTCCGAAAAGGACGGGCGCCTCGATCAGGCTTTCGTCTCTGGCGTCGATCGCCGCCGTGTCGACCTCGGCGTCATCGAAGATCAGGAATTCGACACCCGTGACGACGTCCAGCCCCTGGTCGCCGACCATGTCCTCGATCTCGAACCCGCCGTCGATCTCGGTGATCCGATACCCGTTCGACAGGCCCGAGAAGATCGCGCGGTCCACCCCGTCGCCGCCGAGGAGCGAGTCGTCACCGATACCCCCGGCCAGGGTGTCGTCGCCGGCGCCGCCGCGCAGCGTGTCGTCGCCGCCGGCCCCGTCCAGGAAGGATCCGCCGTCGTGGCCGGTCACGTCGTCGGCGAGCCGGGATCCCACGAGGGTTTCGAACAGGACGGTATTCGCGTCGATGTCCGTCGGTGCGCCGTAGGCAAAGCCCGTGGAATTGATCACGAGGCTTTCCCCGATCACGTCGGAATCGGCATCGCGGATCGAGCTCGTGACATGGACAGTGTTGTCGTGATCCCGCCCGCCGTGGAAGTTGATGTCCCGGTCCGTGCTCGCGACGTGCACCTCGTTGCCGGACGCGGAACGCCACGACGAGAAGAGGACGGAATGGCGCATGTCGGCATCGGAATGGTTCGAGATCGTGCTGTCGTAGACGTCCCGGATCTGGATGGCGTAGCCGTTCCCGCCGGTGCCCTTGTTATGGGCGCCGGTGAAGGTCGTGCCCGAGATGTCGAGTTCGGTGGAGGCCAAGAGATTCAGCCCCAGCGACGGCACGTCATGGGCGGCGATATCGGTGATGATCGCCCCGGCCGCGCCATCGACTTCGATGACGGCGCTGCGGGCATAGTCGGGCAAGGTGTTCTGGAACAACGATGGGTCCGCCGCCCCGAGGCCGTAGTCGACGGTGAAGCCGCCCAGGACCACGTCCTCCAGCAGGTCGATGTCGTAGACGCGGGTCTCGGCAGTGTCGAAGTCGAAATGCACGCCGCCCACGAGGTGAACCGTCGTGCCGTCGACGTGATCCACCTCGACGATCGAGGTGCGCAGGGAGCTGTCGTTGAGCCACTGCGTATCGCCGATCTCGGCCAGAAACGCGGCGGTGTTGTCCCGTTCGAGATAGAGATGATCGCCCGCTTCGATCCGGTGGCCGGTCGCGAAGTGAAGGGTGTCCTGCCCCTGGGCCACGGGCTCGGCCAGGGCCGAGATTTCCGTCCGGCGCCCGCCGCTGATCTCGACGGCGGACTCGCCCAGGTCGGAGGGTACGGTGATCGTCACGTCGTCGGACCCGGTCCCGACCACGGCGATGTCGTCGCGGGCGATCACGATCGTCCGGTCGAAGGTGTAGCTCCCGGCGCCCAGCGTGATGGTGGAGCCCGGCGGCGCGGTATCGATGAGGGTCTGGAGCTCGGCTGCCGTGGCCGACGGATCGAGGGTGATGACCCAGGGCTCGACCTCGACGGCGCCGTCCTCGAGCACGAAGATCTGCGCGTGGTTCGCCGATGCCGTGAACCCGCCCGAGACGGTCTCGCCGGGGTCGACGTCTTCGACCGTGAGGCGGAAATGGCCCGGAGACAGCTCTTCGACCCCGCCGTTCCATATGTTCGTGATCTCGGCGTCGGCGAGGAATTCGATGCTGACGGGCCGGGTCTCGGCCCCATCGTTCGTCAGGGAAAACTCGGCCCGGAAGCCGCCTGACCACTCGTAGTCGATATAGACCTGCTCCATGCCCGAGCCTCTTGGAATTTTGACCGGGCGAACGTGCCTTCGGGCATGATGCGGACCGGTATTTTCGTGCGATCACCCCGCGCGGCAGGGTGCGTTCGACGGTGGCCTGACCTCACCCCTGGACCCCGCGGGGACACGGGCGTGTCGGCTTGAGGTTGGTAATCTCGCAGGTTGTTCCGGGCAAGCGACGGACGCTGAAACGGCGAGCTGTCCAAGTGGTCGGCGCGAAGTGTGGCAGATCTGCTTCAACCGGGGATTGTTCCGCGGCAGCAGCGACCCAAAGGGCCGGCCGCGCGTTGGGCGCGCCGGCAGGCTGGCGGGCACTCGGCCAGTACGGGGCGCCGCCTTTCGTCACCGCGGCGGCCGCGTCAGCTCAGTCCCGGCGGGTGCGATCGGTCGATGGATGCCGGAGCCGGATGGCCCCAACCTCCCGCGCTCACGCGGTGCCGGGTCGTCTGGCGGGCCGGGCGCTCAGTCGGTGTGACGGTAGAGGTCGGCGGATCGCTCCAGGTGGATCTTCATGGCAGCCTTCGCCTTGGCGGGGGAGCCGGCCTCGAGCGCGTCCACGATGGCGGCATGTTCGTCGAGGGTGGTCGTCTCGTTCCCCGTCCAGCGCAACAGGTGCACGTGGTAGGCCGACAGCCACGTCAGGATCGCCTCGCTCAGGGCTGCGTAAATCGGATTGCCCGAGATTTCCGCGATCTGACGGTGGAAATCCATGTCGCAGTAGATGAATTCCTGCGCGTCGGGGCTGGAGATTTTGGAGCGTTGCATCTCGATATTGTCCCGCAGCACCGCGATGTCATCGGCCGTCGCCCGCTCGGCCGCGGTTTCGACCATCCCCAGCTCGAACCGGATCCGGGCCTCCTTCAGGTGATCGAGATAGTTCGGAAAGCCCGAGATCAGCATCCGCGCCACGGCATCCATGCTGCGCAGGGCGGTGTCGGCGGCGATCTCGTTGACCCGCGCGCGGCCCCCCTGCGACACCGAGATCAGGCCCGCGTCATGCAGGCGCTGCATCGCCTCGCGCACGGCGGGACGACCGACGCCGAACTCCTCCATCACCTCCCGTTCCGACGGCATCTGTTCGCCGGGCGACAGGACGCCCGAGGCGATACGCTCCTGCAGCCGTTCGAGCACCTGGTCGGACAGCCGCGTCCGGACGATCTTGGTGCCGGGGTTCTGGGGGCGACCGAAACCGCTCATGGCTCCCTCCGTTTCAGGTGATGCGACGGATGCTGTCCGCGATCTCGTCGGGTTCGAAGAGGCCGAGCCAGTCGTCGCGCAGGATCCGCGGATACCCGTTCTCGATGGCCTTGTTGCAGGCATCGGAGAAGACGCCGTCCACCTCTTCCATGATGACCGCGCCGAGAATGTTCATGTGTCCCAGCAGGAAATCGCGCGCGGCGACCTTGTCGACGCCACGGCGGACAACCTCGTCCATCGCGTCCTTCATGGCAACCAGCAGGGTGGCGCAGACCGTTTCGGACAGGCCCGGCTCCAGCATGGCCATCTGCTCCACCGTGACCCGGTGCGACCGCAGGATCGGCTGGAAGATCGTTTTGGCAATGCCCTCGCCCAAGGCGAAGTGTTCTTCCGGTCCCTGCATGAGGGCGCTGACGATCGCCTGGCGTGCGGCGACGCCGCCGAAGAAGTCGCGCTTGGCGGCGGGGTCCGTCTCGTCGTTGAAGATCGGCGGATGGCAGGGGTGGGTCACGAAATAGGTGATGTCCGAACGCTCGGGCAGGTGTCCGGCGGCGGGGGCGGCCGCGTCGAGGATGACCACGATGGTTCCCGGCGCCAGATCGTCCACCAGCCCCGTGCTGACCTTGCCGATCATCGTGTCCGGCACCGCCAGGATCACGGCGTCCGCGTCCTTCAGCGCCTCCGCCTGCGGCACGCAGTCGGCGCCCACCGCGGCCTTCAGCCGCTCGCGTCCGCCCTCGCTGACCTCAACGTGGGCCACGTCGTAGGACGACCCCTTGAGGTTCAAAGACAGGCGAACGCCCATTTTTCCGCCGGCGCCAATGAGTGCGATTTTCATGCTCGGTCTCCAGAAGGCAGAGGTTGATTTCCCTCCGCTTATAATCTTATCAACTTGTATGACAAGATGATAAGGTGATGGGTGGGCGCCATGGGCAGGATCTACGCTGAATACGAACTCGAAAGCCCGGTCGCGCTCGAGCGGGCGGCCGAGGTCATCGCCGGTGAACAATCGTCGGGGACCTTCCTGAAGCTGCCGGGCGAGACCGATGACCTCCGCGCCCGGTCCGGCGCCGTCGCCGAGCGGGTGGAGTTGCTGGACACGCGGTCGGCGCCCTCCTTGCCGTGCCGCATCGAAAGCGACGCTTTCCAGCGGGGCCGCATCCGGCTGTCCTGGCCGATCGAGACGATGGGGCCGTCCCTGCCGAACGTCCTGGCGACCGTGGCCGGGAACCTGTTCGAACTGGCCGAGGTCTCGGCGCTGCGGCTGCTCGATGTCTCGTTCCCGCCCGAGTTCGCGTCGGCCTGCCCGGGGCCGGCGTTCGGCGTGGCCGGCACGCGACGCCTGTGCGGTGTGGAAAGCGGGCCGCTGATCGGGACCATCATCAAGCCGAGCGTCGGCCTGACACCCGACCAGACAGCGGACGTGGTCGAGGACCTGGCGCAGGGCGGGATCGACTTCATCAAGGACGACGAGCTGCAGGCCAACGGCCCGGCCTGCCCATTGCCCGAGCGTGTCGACCGGGTCATGCGCGTGGTCAACGATCATGCCGGCCGGACCGGCAAGAAGGTGATGGTCGCCTTCAACATCACCGGCGACCTGGACGAGATGCGGCGCGGCCACGACATCGTGCGCGCGGCGGGCGGGACGTGCGTGATGGTGTCGATGCACTGCATCGGCCTGGCCGGCATGACGGCGTTGCGCCGCCACGGCGACCTGCCGATCCACGCCCACCGGGCCGGATGGGGGCTGTTCTCACGCTCGCCGGATATCGGGATCAGCTATGTCGCCTGGCAGAAATTCTGGCGGCTCGCCGGGGCGGACCACTTGCACGTGAACGGGCTCGGCAACAAGTTCTCGGAGCCCGATGACAGCGTCACGGCCTCGGCGAAGGCCGTCCTGTCGCCGCTTTTTGACGCCGGGCCGGCCTTCGAGGCGATGCCGGTCTTTTCCTCGGGGCAGACGGCGCTGCAGGTCCCCGGCACGGTCGCGGCGGCGGGTTCGGACGACTTCCTCATCTGCGCGGGCGGCGGGATCATCGGGCACCCGGGCGGCATCGGTGCTGGTGTCGCCAGCATGCGGCAGGCCGCCGAGGCCGCCGCCCTGGGCCGCGGCCTGCCGGACCACGCGCGGGAGAACGAGGCGCTTGCACAGGCGATCGACGCCTTCGGGAAGCGGATGGCCTGATGCTGGACCTCACGTATTACGGGGATGACTTCACCGGCTCGACCGACGTGATGGAGGCGCTGGCCGGTAACGGCGTTCCGACTGTCCTGTTCACCCGCATTCCGACCGCCGAGCAGCTTGCGCGGTTTCCCGATGTCCGGGCCGTCGGCCTTGCCGGGGAAAGCCGCAGCCGCGACCCCGACTGGATGGACGCCCATCTGCCCGGCGCCTTCGAGTGGCTGAAAGGGCTGGGCGCGCGGCATTGCCACTACAAGACATGCTCGACCTTCGACAGCGCGCCGCGAAAAGGGTCGATCGGCCGCGCGCTGGAAATCGGACGGGAGGTCTTCGGGCAGGAGGTCGTCAGTCTCGTGGTGGGCGCCCCGCAACTGCGCCGCTACACGATGTTCGGCACCCTGTTCGCCAGCTACCAGGACCAGGTCTACCGCATCGACCGTCACCCGGTGATGAGCCGCCATCCCGCCACGCCCATGGCCGAGGCGGACCTGCGGATGCACCTTGCCGCGCAGACTTCGCTGCCCATCGGCTGCGTGGGGCCGGACACCACCCGCAAGACGACCGGCCTTGCCGCGCTGCGGGCGAACCGGCAGGCGGGCGAGCGGGTTTCGATCGTCGACGTCTACGATGCTGCGTCGCAAATCAACGCCGGGGCCCTGATCGAAGGCGCGCTGGAGGAAACCGGCCCGTTCATCGTGGGGTCGTCCGGCGTGGAATACGCGCTGCTGGGCCACTGGTCCGCGACGGGCACGGTCGGTGGCGCCGCCGACATCCCGCCGCTTGCCCCCGAAAAGGTGATCGCGATCGTCTCCGGCAGCTGCTCCCCCACGACCGAGCGCCAGATCCGGGCGGCCTGCCGCGCGGGTTTCGCCGGGATCGAGGTCGACTTCGCGGCGCTGGCGTCGGGGCACGGCGTGGAGGCCACGCTGTCAGACGCGCTCGACCGTGCCTGCACCGCCATCGGCAGGGGGCAGAGCCCGATCCTCTACACCGCGCTCGGGGCGGTCTCGGAGGATGCGTCGCAGCGCGCGACGGACCGGGTCGGCCTGGCGCTTGGCGGATTGCTCCGCCAGCTCACCGACAGGTTCTCGCTGGGCCGGGTCGGCGTCGCGGGCGGTGACACGTCGAGCCATGCGCTGTCGGCGCTCGACATCTTCGCGCTCACCCTGCGGTATCCCCTGCCGGACAGCCCCGGCTCACCCATCTGCCAGGCCCATCGCGACAGCGGCGGGTCGTTCGAGATCGCCCTGAAGGGCGGGCAGGTGGGCGGTGACGACTATTTCATCCGGTTGCGCGAGGGAGAGCCGACAGCGGACCGTCGTCTGAGCTGACCACTCTCGTGCGCCCGGCCGAGCGCGGGCGCTTGCCCGCCGGGTCCAATGGGTGTCCTGCATGGGACTACGCCGCCATCCGACAACCTGACACGCGAACCGCCGGATCGTGTTTCCGGAAGTCTGGGTGAGCCCGGGTCTTTCAGCTTGGCTATTCCCGACTAAATCGGTAGTGATCGCGCGGTCGGTTGCCGGCTGCCCATGTTTGAAACCGAGGATCCCCGATGGGAAAGAAAGGCAAGAAGCTACCGTCGCCCTGCATCGACGTGTGCAAGTTCCGCCGCGAGGGGCATTGCATCGGATGCTCGATGACGAAGGCGCAGAAGAAGATATTCAAGGCGCTGAAGAAGCCGGAACACCAGCGCGCCTTCATCGAGATGCTGGCGCATCAGCAGTCCGATCTGGGCAAATATTCCCACTGGACCGAGGCCTATCTGAAAAAATGCGCCAAGAAGGGCGTGACGCCACCCATCGCGGTGTGACCACCGGGACCGACCCCGGTGGCCGTTTCGATCAGCCGATCACTTGAGGTGGGCGCGCAGCATCCAGGCGAATTTCTCGTGGATGCGGCCGCGTTCGATGGCCAGGTCCTCGGTCAGCGTGTCGCCGTGCCGCGCGGCCAGCTCGCCGGCGCCGCCCAGCGTGACCGCCAGGGTCTCCTGCGCTTCCATGAGCAGGCGCACCATTTCCTTGTCGGACTGGTGGCCGTCCTGCTCCTGCACCTTCGACCGCTCGAGCATGACGCCCAGCTGGCCCAGGGCGTGACCGTCCAGCGCCTTGACGCGCTCGGCCAGGTCGTCCTGTCCGACGAAGTGATCCTCGTAGATCTGCTGGAACAGGTCGTGCAGCGGGCCGAAGGCCATGCCGGTGACGTTCCAGTGGAAATTCTGCGCCAGCATGGTCGTGACGGCGGTTTCCGAAACGCACTGGTTCAGCGCCTCGCAGATTTCCGTCTGCGCCTCGGGGGTCAGGTCGACAGCGGGTTGGGTCATTACGTGTCCTTTCGCGGTTGAAATCAGGCGACGTCGTTGTGTTGCGGCTGCGACGTCAGATCGTCCCGGCCGCCGGCCACGCGACCGGCCAGGAAGGCCACCGACCGACGGGCATGGTGCGGCACGCGGCTGTGGATCAGGAAGGTGGCGCTGTGCGCGTCCTGGCGGCGCAACGCGGTCAGCAGGCTCAGCAACCAGCGTTCATCGAATGACAGGTTGGCCGTGCCGGGGCGGTAGAACCGTGGCGTTCGCCCCAGCGCTTGGCCCAGGGTGCGCAGGAGGGCGTCCAGCGACGTGCCGGCTGCCGCCTCGCGGTCGGGGCCCAGCATCGCGCAGGCGCGGAACAGGTCCAGCCGGGCGCTGGCCCGGCACTCGAGCGCGGCGATCCGGATGGTGGCCAGCAGGGGGCGGTCCAGATCGGACCGTGTGGCCACCGTCCCTGGATCCTGAATTCGTGGTTCGACAAGCGCCATGGCTGTGACGTCTCCGGCCGGGACGGCGCCGGAATCGCGACGCCCAACGTTACCTGATCATAATACTCTGAAATATTCCGAAGGGAAGCCCTTGGATGCAGGACATCTGGCGAAGGGCTCGGATCACCCGTGCGGGAGTGTCCGAGGCCCTCCGCGAAAGGCCTCGCACAGGTGTCGTCTGGCCGAGGCCAACGGTGTCGCGGGGCGTCGCGATGGCGTGTGTCAGTCGGACGCTTCGCGGACCACGATGAAAAGCCCGCTGGCAACGATCACCAATGCGCCGAGCACGGTGGCCGGCGTCAGCAGATCGCCCCAGATCAGCCAGCCGAACGCCGTGGCCCAGATCAAGGACGTGTAGTCGAACGGCGCGACGATGGCGGCTGGTGCCATTCGGAATGCCTGGCCGATCAGGGCGATGCCAAGGCTGCCGCTGATGGCGATGCCGAGGAACAACCAAAGGTCGTCCGGACGGACCGGGGTCCACAGCCAGAAGGCCGCGGGGGCGGCATAGATCATCGGGAAAAGGACCACATAGAGCATCATGGTCAGTAAGCTTTCGTCCGGGTCGAGCCAGCGCGCGCTCAGCATGAACAGCGCGTAGAAAACCGCCACGCTGATCGGCAGGAGTGAGGCGAGCTGAAACGTCGAGCCGCCGGGCTGGACGATGATCAGAACGCCGACGAATCCCACGAGGACCGCGCACCATCGACGCCAGCCCACCCGCTCGCCCAACAGCGGGACCGAAAGCGCAGTGATGAAGATCGGGGCCGCGAAGACCAGTGCCGTCGCCTCGGCCAAGGGCAGGAAGCTGAGGCTCGTGAAATAGAGAGATGCGGCCGCGACCATGATCGCCCCGCGGCCCGCGTGCAGGCCCAAGGTCTGCGTGCGCAGCGCCGCCGCCCCGTGTGCCGCCAGCACAACGCCAACGATGATCGGAAGCGCGATCAAGTTCCGAAGGAACACGATGTGGATCGGGTGGTAGCGATCGGTCAGCACCTTCGCGATGGCGTCATTCAGCACGAGAAACATCACGCCGACGCAGATCGTGAAGATCCCGCCGACGATATTTTCCTGCCGTATCCGTGTTCTGGGGTTCATTCGGTTCTTCGCTCTGTTGTTCTGGCGGGTATCACAGCGCCGGCACAGATGCGAAGACCGGACAGCGAGATGTCGGGCGGGGCCGCGCCCGGGAGCGAGTCTGATCTGTGCTTTCCGGCTGGGCGCCATAGGTGGAGCCGTAGCAGCCGGACCCAGCAAGATCGGAGACCAGAGCGATGGCCGGACCTTTGAGCGGAATTCGCATCGTCGACCTGACCACGATGATCTCGGGGCCGCTGGCGACCATGACGCTGGCCGACCAGGGCGCCGAGGTCCTGAAGATCGAGCACCCGGAGGGCGGCGACCACAGCCGCCAGGTGACCGGGCGGCGCGGCGGGATGTCGGCGTCCTTTCTCAACAACAATCGCGGCAAGAAATCCGTCACGCTGAACCTGAAGGACCCGCGCGGGGTCGAGGCGGCGCTGGCGCTCTGCGCGACCGCCGACGTGGTGGTGCAGAATTTCCGCCCCGGCGTCATCGACCGGATCGGTCTCGGCGAGGCGGCGGTGCGGAAGGTGAAGCCCGACGTGGTCTATACCTCGATCGCGGGCTTCGGCTTCGAAGGTGACTGGGCGCGGCGGCCCGTCTACGACCCGCTGATCCAGGCGCTGTCGGGACTGGCCAGCGTGCAGGGCGGCGCGGACAGCGCCCGGCCAAGACTGGTCCGGACGATCCTGCCCGACAAGCTGACCGCGATCCAGACGGCGCAGGCGATCACGGCCGCGCTGTTGGCGCGCGCGCGGACGGGCGAGGGAAGCCACGTTCAGATCTCGATGCTCGACACCGTCCTGGCGTTCCTGTGGAGCTCGGACATGGCGGGCTACACCTTCGTCGGGGACGAGCTCGAGCCCCAGCGCGACGACGACGCGCAGACCTTCGTCGAACTGATCTACGAGACGGCGGATGGCTGGATGGCGGTGTCGGCGCATACCGACAGCACCTGGAAGGGCCTGGCCGCGGCGGTGGGCCGTCCCGACTGGCTGGAGGATCCACGTTTCGCCACCGTCGCCGCGCGGGAAGAGAACAAGCCCGCCCGGCTGGAGCTTACGCAGGAGGCGCTGCGCGAGGACACGACCGAGGGCTGGATGCGCCGCCTGACCGAGCACGACGTGCCCTGCGCCCCGGTCCTGACCCGCGCCGAGGTCTATTGCCACCCGCAGGTGCAGGCCAACGGCGCGGTGATCGAACGGGATCATCCGCAGGCCGGCCGGATCCGCCAGGCCCGCCCGCCCGCGCGGTTCTCGGGGCGGGCGCCCGACGCCGCCGCGCCCGCGCGCCGCCTGGGCGAGGACACCCGGGATGTCCTGATGGCGGCGGGCTACGACGCGGCAACGGTCGACGAAATGATCGCCGCCGGCGTCGCGACCGGCCCGCAGGAGGGGACCCCATGATCGACCTCTATTACGCGCCCACGCCGAACGGCTGGAAGGCGGCCATCATGCTGGAAGAGACCGGGCTGGACTATCGCCCGATCCTGCTGAAGCTGTCCGAGGGCGACCAGTTCGCGCCGGACTTCCTGGCGATAAGCCCGAACGCCAAGATCCCGGCCATCATCGATCACGATCCGGGGGCAGGGTGGGGCGCGGACCCGGTCAGCGTCTTCGAGTCCGGCGCCATCCTGCTGTATCTTGCCGACAAGTCCGGACAGTTCGCGCCGCCGCCCGAGGATCGCCGCGGCCGCAAGGCGTTGAACGAGTGGTTGTTCTGGCAAGTGGGCAACCAGGGCCCCATGGGCGGGCAGCTCAGCCATTTCCGCAACTACGCGCCCGAGGACGAGCGCGACTACGGGTTCCAGCGCTATCGCGGCGAATACGACCGGAACCTGCGCGTGCTGGAAAACCGGCTGGAGGGCCGCGATTACCTGCTGGGCGACTATTCCATCGCGGACATGCTGGCCTTTCCCTGGGCCTTCATCGCGAAACCGCTGGGGGCGTCGCTGGACGATTTCCCGCGCGTCGCCGACTGGCGTGCCCGGATCAAGGCGCGGCCCGCCGTTCGGCGCGCCATCGACCTGCACAAGTCCGAGCAGAACCGCGGGCAACACCGCGTGGACAACAACACCGTCCTGTTCAACCAGTCCGGCGCCTCGCTAGGACGCGGTTCTGCGGACGATAGCTGAACCACGCCCGGTGGCCGTGTCGGCTGCGCGGCACGGGCGCGTCGCCTATCCGGCTCGCGCTATTCGGGGTAGTCTCGGGGGAACGATCCAAATGCAGAAGGACTCAGCCTGACATGGCGAACGCGTCTCGAACTGTCCACAGCACGGCCATCGCTGCAACGCTGGAAGAGGAGATCGTGACCGGACGCTTGAACGCCGGGTCGCGGTTGGACGAAGCCTCCCTCACCAAGCGGTTCGGCGTGTCCCGCACCCCGGTGAGAGAGGCGCTGCACACCCTGGTTTCGCGGTCGCTGGCGGAGCGTATCCCGTTTCGCGGGGTCATTGTCGTCGACACGACGCCCGAAAGGGTCGAGCAGATGTTCGAGGCGATGGGAGAAATGGAGGCCCTCTGCGGTCGCCTGGCCAGCGAGAGGATGAAGATGCGCGAGCGCACGCAGCTGGAGGAATACGTCTCCCGGCTGGGAGCGATTTCCGCGCAAGGGGACGCGGAAGGATACGAGATCGCCAACGCGCAATTCCACGAGCTGATCTACGCGGGTGCGCACAACAAGGACCTGGAGGAGGTCAGCACGGCGCTGCGGTTGAAGCTTGCCCCCTTCCGAAAGTCCCAGCTGCGGTCGACCGAGCGGATGCATCGCTCGAACGAAGAGCACGCGGTGATCGTCGCCGCGATCCTGGATCGCGATCCCGAGGGGGCGGCGCGCGCGCTGCGGCGACACCTGGTCAGCGCGGCGCGCGAGGTGCTGCGCGGCCTGCGGGAAGGCACGGGCCAGACCGCGGAGAAGGGGCTAAAGGGCGACTAGACCCAGCGGCAGGCGCGGACGGGTGGTGGCGCGCCATCGCCGCCGCGCCGTCCCTTCAATGCCCTCGGTAGTCTACCACCCGATCGCCTCGGGCAGCCAAAGGGCCAGCCCGGGAAAGAAGAAGACGAGGAACAGGCCGAACAACTGTATCGCGATGAACGGCAGAACCCCGCGATAGATCTGCGTCGTCTTGACCTCGGGCGGCGCGACCCCCTTCAGGAAGAACAGCGCCCAGCCGAAGGGCGGCGTGAGGAACGAGGTTTGCAGGTTCATCCCCACGAGGATCGCGATCCACGCCATGTCCGCCCCCGAGGCGAGGAAGACCGGCAGGAAAAGCGGAAGGGCGATGTAGGAGATCTCGATCCATTCCAGGAAGAACCCGAGCACGAAGAGAAGGATCATCAGGAACAGCAATTGTCCGTTGAGCCCGCCCGGAAGGCTGCCGAAGGCATCCTGCACCAGCCGTTCGCCACCCAGCCCGCGGAAGGCAAGGCCGAAGGGCTGCGCGAAGATCAGGATGAGGAAGACCATGGCCGATGTCACGAACGCCGATTGCACGGTTTCGCGCAGGATCGACCAGTTCAGCCGTCGCGCCAGTGCCGCGAGAAGAAGCGATCCGAAGGCGCCCATGGACGCGGCCTCGGTCGGCGCGGCGATGCCCCCGATGATCGAGCCGAGCACCAGCGCGATCAGCGCGATGGGCGGCAGAACGACCTTCACCAGCCGAAGCGCCAGGTCGCGGCCGGATACCTGCGCGCGCTCCTCGGCCGGGATGGCCGGGACGCTTGCGGGCGATACGATGCCCAGGATCAGGATATAGGCGACGAACAGTCCGGCCAGCAGCAGGCCCGGAAACAGCGCGGCGGCAAACAGCGTGCCGACGCTTTCCCCCATGATGTCGGCCAGCAGGATCAGCACGAGGCTGGGCGGAATGATCTGGCCCAGCGTGCCCGAGGCGCAGATGATCCCGGTCGCGACCCCGGTATCGTAGCCCCGCCGCAGTAGCGGCGACAGCGCGATCAGACCGACGGTGACGACGGTCGCGCCCACCACGCCCGAGGCCGCCCCCATGAGCACGCCGACGAGGATGATGGCCAGCGCCATGCCGCCGCGCAGCCCGCCCATGGCAAGGCCTATGACCTCCAGCAGGTCCTCGGCTATTCGGCTCTTCTCCAGCATGATCCCCATGAAAATGAAAAGGGGGAGCGCCAGCAGCGTGTAGTTCGTCACCACGCCGAAGATCCGCGATGGCATGAGCGTGAAAAGCATCCCGCCGAAACCGGCATAGCCGAAGGCCAGCCCGGTCACGCCCAGGCAAATGGCGACGGGGACGCCCGCCAGCAGCAGCACGAAGAAGGCACCGATCATGCACAGTGCAAGGATTTCCGTGAAGGGCATGGGTTCTAGGACCTGATTTCCGGGGACAGCAGCCGCGCGGCGGCTTCGCATGTCATGGCGAGCGCCTGGACGGCGAGCAGGACGAAGGCCGCCGGGATGCAGGCCTTCAGGATGTATCGGTGGGTCAGGCCGCCGGGATCCGCCGAGCCTTCGCCGATCGAGTAGCTCTGTTCGACGAAACCGATCGAGAGCCAAGCGATGATCAGCGACACGACGAGCAGCGCGATGCTGGAGAACAGGTCCACGGCGCCTTGGGCCCGCGCGCTCATGCGGCCGTAGTAGATGTCGACACGGACTTCGCCGCCCTGGTTGAGGCAGTAGGACATGCCGAACAGGGCGGCGACGGCCAGAACGTGCCACTCCAGTTCCTGGAGGGCGACCGTCCCGAAGTTGAACAGGTATCGGCCCAGGACGTTGAACGCCACGAGCAGGACCAGGACCAGACCGCTCCACGCGGTGACCTGGCCGATGATGCGGACGATGCCCGACGCGATATCCGCGACCGAGGCCAGACGGGCCGATACCTTGTCGCTCATAGTTCGAAGAGCACCTTCTCCGACAGGGTGGCCCAGGTGCCATGCTCGGCCATGAAGCCCATGTAGCTGTCATGGACGCGCTTCAGGTCCGCGTCCTGGGCGGCCGCGTCGGCAAGGACCGTCTCGGTGACCGACTTGAGCTCGCTGACGACCTCGGGCGGCAGCACGTTGGCGATCACCCCCTGGTTTTCCACCAGGTCGGTCATGGCTTCGCCGTTGACCGCCTCGCTCCAGGTGTGGCTTTCGAGGTTGCACGCCATGGCAGCCGTCTGGACGATGGCTTGCAGATCCGCGGGCAGGCTGTCCCACGCCGCGCGGTTGATCAGCAGCTCGGTGGTGTTCGACGGCTCGGCCCAGCCGGTCGTGTAGTAATACGAAGCGGCGTTCTGCAGGCCGAGGCGGCGGTCCTGGTAGGGTCCGACGAACTCGGCCGCGTCGATCACCCCGCGCTCGAGCGCGGGGAAGATCTCGCCGCCCGGCAGCAGGCGGACATCGACGCCAAGCTCGGCATAGACTTTTCCGGCAAGGCCCGGGATGCGCATCTTGAGATCCTGGAAATCCGCGGTGCTCTCGATGGGCTCGCGGAACCAGCCGGTCATCTGCACCCCGGTATTGCCCATGGGCAACGCCTTCAGGCCAAGCGGCTGGTAAAGCTCGTCCCACAGCTCCATCCCGCCCCCGTGGTAGAGCCAGGCGTTCATGCCCTGGAAGTTCATGCCGAACGGGACCGTGGTGAAATACTGCGCGGCGGGGATCCGGCCGGCCCAGAAATAGGCGTTGGCCGCGTTCATCTCGACCGCGCCACCGCGGACGGCGTCGAACCCTTCAAGCGCCGGGATCAGCTCGCCGGCCGCGAAATGCTGGATCTGCAACCGGCCGCCGGACATGGCCGCGACCTTCTCGCAGAAATCCGTCGGGCTGCCCGGGCCCTCGACGTAGAAGGGCGATCCCGGACCGTAGGCGTTGGTCATACGCCAGTTGAAACTGTCCTGGGCGCGCGCGATCGACGGCGCGGCAAGAGGCGCGGCGCCGACGGCCGTCGCTGTGGTGAGAAACTTTCTTCTGTGCATGGCAAAACCCTCGCTTGAGATCGTTGCAACCAAGGCGAAGCTTTGTGCGGCGTGGCGCGAAGGCCAGTTCGCCGGACATGAAGGCGGGTTTCCCGGATGGGCTTTGTATACAATTTCATCCAAATGAGGATGAATTGTCTACGATCGTAGCGGTTTCGGAAGCCCGATGCGATCGCCGGGGCAAGATCGAGACAGGGTCGATTCCGCCTTCCCCCGGACTCGATCGACGTGATTTCTCGAAATCCCCACATGGAGAAGCCCCCACGAGACGACGCACGCCGCGTTCGCTTGACGAGGTCGGCCCGGTGAGGGCCATTTGACGAGGTCTCTCGAATCCGAATGAAGGGAGGGTACCGAACCGCAGGCGACACCGCTCCGTCAGGCCGAGAGATTTGCGGTTGGGTCGAAAAGCCGAACCCGATCCGGGATGGGAAGGTGACGCCATACCTGCGCCTCGCGGTCACCGGGCTGGCGGCTGCATGTCCAAGCTGCTGGCGGTGCCCGGGGTCCGGGCCGATCCGTCACAGACCGGTCCATAGCCGGGTGTTACGTTCGTCTCGAACAAGCGGGGGTGTAGGTCACGCCCGGGCTGCCATCCGATGCTTGCCGCGGCAGATCAGAACACTCCCATCGCCAGGCCAGCGCCCATGGCGGCGCCCAGTTCACGGCAGCGGTCCAGGTCGTCTTCGGGGATTTGCTTCTCCGCCAGGATCCGCTCGGGCGTTTGGGCGTGCGTGCAGACGATCAGAGGCGCTTGGACCTCCTTCAAACGCCAGCCCTGCGCGATGCGCGCTGTCTGCCGCGCCGCGTTCTCACCGTCCGAACCCGCGCAGACCATCTGGGCATATGGGCGGCCTTCGATCTTCCCCAGAACGGGGTAGTAGCAGCGATCGAAGAAGTCCTTCAGGAGGCCGGCAATCGCGGCCAGGTTCTCGGGACCGCAGAAGATGTAGCCGTCGGACGAAAGCAGGTCCTCGGGCTCTGCTTCGGCGGCAATCTTGATGACGGTCTCGACCTCTTCCCGTGCCGCGTCCGCAGCCGCCTCGGCCATCTGTCGGCTGCCGCCGGTTTTGGAATGATATACGAGCAGAAGACGTGTCATATCAGAGCGCTATCGCGGGTGCTCACTCATCATCAAGCCCGTCCGGGTCAGCGTTTTCGATCTGTACACGTCCGGAATGTTGCCGCGGCACCACAGGCGGATTATGTTCCAGGCGGCTTATCTGGCCGCATATCGGATTTATTAGTTTGTCTTTTCAATTTGTTATGCGGACGGCTTATTTTTGGGCGATTTGATCGCGGGCCTTGGTTTTGAAGGAAAATTCCAATTTGATAAAGGGTTATGCACAGGCTTATCCGCAGAAGCTGGGGAATGAACGCCCCTTGGGTGTCCGGCCATTTCGTGACAGCCCCCGGCGCGTGCCCGGGATTCGCTGCGTCGGACGGCAGGCCGAGCTTCTCCTGGGCGGTCAGGAAATCGGTGTTCAGCGTCGCCGGAATACGGATGCAGGCTCGCCAAGGCGCCCGGCTGATGCCTCGAAGCCGCGACGGAACGTGTTCGACACATAGGCAGGGACTGGCCCGGTCCGATCGCCGACAGGGCCAGTCTGCTGTCACTGGCGCCTACTGGGCCGCGATCGAGAAGAACATCGTCTCGCCCGAATGGTCGTCGACGCCGTCATTGTCGGTCGACACCCACATCGTGCCATCCTCGGCGACCGCCAGCCCCTCGACCTTGTCGAGCACGTAGCCGCCGGTCGAGCGCAGGTCGGGCAACAGGTCCACCACGAGCTCGGGCTCCAGCACCGCCGGGGTTTCGTCCAGCCCGACCATCCGGTCCATGGCGCTCAGCGGCACGCGCGTGATCTGCTTGGTGACGGCGCGGGCGTCGTGCTGGTTGTCACGCTCGATGAAATAGACCCAGTCCCCTTGCGCCACGATCTCCGACAGGCCGACCCAGCCCGCGTCGGGGGCGGTCAGCGGGTAGTGGATCACCGACCATTCCTCGCTGCTCAGGTCGTATCCCAGGACCTTGGCGTGGTGGTCGGGATCGTCGCGCCACTCGCGCTGAACCGCGACGTAGAGCATTTCGTCGACCCGCGTGATCCCTTCGAACCCGAAGCGACGCTCGACGGCCAGAAGCCCGTCGGGCAGGGCGATGTAGTCCTCGATCGCACCGTCGGCGCCCACGTGGTAGATCGCATGCGGCACCAGCCGGTCCGACCGTCCCTCGGACGCGATCCAGAAGCCGCCGTCGCCGTCCAGCGTGATGCCTTCCATGTCCATCAGCTGGGCCGGTTGCCCCTCGCGCGTCACCCGGATCGCGTCGACGATGCGCGCCGGTGTTTCCGACACGTCGATATGGAAGATGGTGGGCTGCATTCCGTAGAAGCTGTCCGAAACCGCGTATATCGTGCCGTCCTCGGCCATGACCTGGCCCGAGATCGCGCCCCAGCCCGTCAGCTGGTCCATGCCGGCCGAGGTCAGGTGCGGATAGACCGCCGGCGCGTCCTGGTATTCGAACAGCATGACGTGTGCGCGGGCCCCGGCATCGTCCGTCTCGTTCGCCGAGATCAGCAGGTTGCGCTCGGGGATGGTGACATAGCCCTCGGGCCCGATCCCCGACGGCAGCAGCTGCCGCAGCACCGGCGCGGCGGGATCGGTCACGTCGTAGACGCCGACCACCGATGCCCGCTCGGCGCCGACGAAGACGAACGGCGTTTCGCCGAAGGTGTCGAAGGTCACGCTTTCGGGCTCCACGCCCTTGTTGCCCGAGCGCTCCTCCGGGTAGTGGCCGATCTGGATGATGGCGTTTTCGAAATCCATGCCGGACTCGTAAACGACGTCGCCATCCTGGCTGAAGATCGTCCAGCCGCGCGATCCGCCGTCCATGTCACCCTCGTTGGCGGTGGCGAAGTGGGTGTCGTCGATCCAGGCGATGCTGTCGGGCTCACGTGGGACGGTGATGGTGTCCTCGAAGACCAGCGCGCCTTCCTCGCTGGTGTCGACGTTGTCGAGCGTGACCTCGCCGGCGGAGAAATGGCTGATAACTTCGCCGTCCGATGACAGGACCACGATATGGTTGTTTTCCTGCAGGGTGACGACGACCTCGTTCTCGGCGTTGATCGACACGAATTCCGGCTCGGGGTCCTCGGGCGCGACCTCGGCCAGGCCGGTGACGTCCGCGATGCGAGCCGTGTCACAATCAATGAGCCCGTCTTCGGTCAGGTCCACCATGAAGACCGAACCGGCGGGCATCTGGCCCACACGGCCGTCGCCGAGGTCCTCGTCGCGCTCGTTCTCGATGGCCACGGCAAGGAACGAGCCGTCCGGCGCGATGCCGACGCTGTCGGGCTGTCCGGGCAGGTCGCAACGGCCGACTTCCTGCTGGGTTGTGACGTCCACCTCGACCAGATAACCCGACGGATCGGTGAAGCTTTCCGAGGTGTTCACCCCGGCGAGGGCATGGTTGCCGATCACGGCCACGGAGGTCGGCTCGCCCTGGGGCATGAAGACGCCAGCCGCGGTCGGATTGGCCGGGTCGGTGATGTCGATGAACCCGATCGAGCCGCCGGGGCTGTCGGTATAGACGAGCGTCATGCCGTCTTCGGTCGCGGCGATGATCTCGGCCGAGGTCTCTTCGGCGTCGGGCAGGTTGTCGGCGACGCGGAAGGACGCGATGCGGTTGAAGTTCATGTCCTGCGCGAAGGTCGGCGCGGCAAGACAGACGAGGGCCGACGAAAGCGTCAGCGCGCGGTAAGCCATTTGATGTCTCCCCAGTGGCGATATGCGGGCGGAGCGCGCTTCGGCGCGCAGCCGCGCCCGTTATGCCCACGCCTGTGTGACAGTTCCGCGACGGAGCCCGAGGGGTATCCGCCCTGGGTCTGGTGACGACATCCGCGCCCGTACGGCGCGCGTGCCGCGGATGGCGGCCCGGGCGGCGAGCAGGGCTGATCAGTAGGGCAAACATGCCTCGGCTGCGCGAAGGCCCAGTGTCAGCTTCGGGAATAGAGCGGTCACTCGCTGCGGACAGCGATGCACTATAGATCAACCCGGACCACTCAGTTGGGGCAACTCGGGCGCGCGCACGGCAAGTTGGGGGATCTCGAGGCGAAATGTTGTGGTTCCGGTCTCGCTGGTAGCCGACAACTGACCGTTGTGTGCACGCGCAATCGACGATGCGATATGAAGTCCGAGACCAAGACCTGTGCTCCCGATTTCGCTGCCGCGGCGGAAAGGCTGAAAGAGGATCGACTGGATGCTCTGCGGAATCGTCTCGCCTTCATTGGTCACCTCGATCGTGAGCGCCTTGGCGTAGCAATCGCCTGTGATCCTGATGGGTGTATCAGAGCAGCCGTGGGTGATCGCATTGGAGATGAGATTCGAGACCGCCTGCCCGAGACGGGCTGGATCGCAGTTGATTGCTTGAGGAAAATTGAGGTCGAGGACGATCTCGCGATCCGGCGACGCGACGCGTATTTCTTCGACGACCTGCTCCAGAGTTTCCGCCAGGCGCGCATCGGGGATGGCGGAGACGCTGATGCCGCCGCCCAATCGAGATTTCGCGTGCAGCATAAGGTTCTCAATTAACTCGTTCATCCTGTGCAGGGATGCTCGCATAAGACCGAGATATTCGCGACCTCGGTCGGACATTGGCTCCTTGCCGAGTTGACGGACACCCGAGAGCAAGGCCGCCACCGGGTTGCGAAGATCATGACCCAAGATCGCGACGAACTCCTCCTGCACTTGCAGCAGCTTGCGCTCGTGTTCGACCAATAGCTCTTGTGCTTCGAGGCGTTCCTCGGTCTCGAGGCTCCGTCCAATCAGGCCGGCGAACATCTCCAGCATCGCGACAGAGCGCGGGTTATTCACCGCCTTCGGCTCGGTGTCGATTGCGCAGAGTGTGCCGAAGAAGCTGCCGTCGCTGCGATAAATTGGGACCGAAGCGTAGCTGACAATACCGAATTGCGTGGCGATGGGATGCCCACGATAGATCGCGTCGGTCTCAGCATTGTTGAAGATCACCATCTCGGACGAGTCGCGCACGGTCTGGCAGAAGGTCGACTCGATTGCGATTTCGTCGCCCGCGGCGATCCCGAAATTGACCTCATCGACGGTTCGGCAAGCAACCCATCTGTCGGCGGTGACGCGCGCGACACCAGCAAAGCGCATGTTTGTTGCCAGCATCACTGTTTCGAGGAGCGTTCCGACCATCTCGCTTGACGCGAGCCGCTCAATATCGGTCTGGAAGTCGTGCGTTCCCGCGACGAACGTTGCGTGGTCCTGCGTCGCGGTCCGCGAGCTTCGCGCATTCATCGAGTGTCCCTTCAAAACATCTAGCTAAGCTCTCGCACCTAACTGTATATAGTGAAGTCGGGAGTGAGTAGCTTTACGATCAGATAGCTCAAAGGAACAGGAGGGCGGTGATGGGGGCCCATCGGACGTTTGAGGCCACAACCGCGCTTCATTGCTGATGGCTGCCTTCTAGATCGAGTCGTTGTCGAGTGAGATTTTTGCCAGCAAGGCAACCGAGTCAGATATTGCTTGCGCAGAGTTGACCATCGTCAGCCCAGCTTCCCTTGTCATGCGGTCCAAGTCTGACATCGCACCCAAGAGCTTCCTGTCGCTCGAGAGTAAGTTTGCACGCCTCGTTGTAGATGTCAGATCCACTTGAGACGCGAGGATGAACCTAGTTTCCCTGTCCGGCGCCCGAAGCCGGGTCATGAAGACAAAGTTGTCGAATTCTGATCCGTTCTTCCGGTAGTTGACGACCGGGAAGCGGCCCGAGTCGCGAGCGGTATCTTGGAGGAAGTCAGAGAGATCCTGACGAGTTTCATCTATCGTTGCTACGCCTTGCAAGAAACGGCAGTTTCGACTGACCTGAGCCCCGACTCTCCTCCGGGTTTCGGGAGAATCCGCAGGTTGATTTCTGGGGCTACGCGGCGCGCATTTCCATGCCCTTCTTCGCCATGAACTCGGCCGGCGGGATGTTCCCGAGGCCGGAGTGTGGGCGGTGGTGGTTGTAGTCGTGTTGCCAAGCGCGGATCTGCTGCCGCGCCTCGCCGATCGATGAGAACAGTGTTTCGTTGAGCAGCTCGTCGCGGAACCGCCCGTTGAAGCTCTCGACGAAGCCGTTCTGCATGGGCTTTCCAGGCGCGATGTAGTGCCACTCGACGGCGGTGCGTTGGCACCAGGACAGGATCGCCATCGATGTCAGTTCCGTGCCATTGTCGCTGACCACCATGACAGGACGCCCCCGCCGGGCTACCACGGCGTCGAGTTCACGGGCGACGCGGTGGCCGGACAGAGAGGTATCGGCAACAAGCGCCAGACACTCGCGGCTGTAGTCGTCGACCACGGCCAGCACCCGGAAACGGCGCCCGTCCGTCAGCGCGTCGCTCACGAAGTCCAGGCTCCAGCGGATGTTGGGCGCGTCCGGCAGCAGCATCGGTCGGCGCGTGCCGAGAGCGCGCTTCCGGCCACCCCTGCGGCGCACCTGGAGCTTTTCCTCGCAATAGAGCCGCCGCAGCTTCTTGAGGTTCATCGCGATCCCCTGCCGCTCGAGCATGATGTGGATGCGCCGGTAACCGAAGCGCCGTCGCTCGGCCGCGACAGCCTTCATGGCAGCCCGAACCTCGGCATCGTCCGGGCGCACGCTCCGATACCGCACACTCGATCGATCCACGGCCAGGGCTTGGCACGCCCGGCGCTGGCTCACCCCGTGGATCTCCACGACATGCGCCACGGCCTCCCGCCTGACGCCGGGCGCTACCATTTTTTTGCCGCGACATCCTTCAGGATCGCGTTGTCCAGCATGGCCTCGGCCAGCAGCTTCTTCAACTTGCCGTTCTCGTCCTCGAGCGCCCTCAGCCGTCGGGCGTCGGACACCTCGAGCCCGCCATACTTCGCCTTGTATTTGTAGAACGTCGCTGAGCTGATCCCGTGCTTGCGGCAGACATCGGCCGTCGCCATGCCGGCCTCCTGCTCCTTCAGCATCGCGATGATCTGCTCCTCGCTGAACCTCGATCGCTTCATCGTCCGTCTCCTCGTTTGGAGCGGATTCTACCTCAAACTGGAGGAGTATGCGGGGCTCAGGTCACGACCGACAATTTCGTCACGGCTGTATCCCGTGAGATGGCAAAAGGCATCGTTGGCGAAGACGAGCGCCATATCGTCTGTCAAATTTGCCACTGATATAGGCACGCGCACCTTCTCGAGATACTCCCTGATCTCCGGCGGAAGCTTTTGAGTATTCGTGATGATTCTCTCCTTGAGCCGAGGTCCGGCCACTACGTCTTTACGGGCCTAAGCTCCGGCGCCGCAAAGTCAGCCAGCCACGTCGAGAAATCCAATCGACCTGCCGCGACACGCAGCTCCTAGCCGGTCAGAGAGGCGGAATCGTTCTCCGTATCGCGGCGTCTTGAGATTATAGTAGCACGGTTCTGGCCTGTGTGTCAGTCGGTCGACTGGGACTTGCGAGAGGTCTTCCGCACCTTTTTCGAGGGGGCCGGTTCCAGTCGCGCCTTTTCGGAGATATCCCTTGCGAGACGCGCCGCACGGAGTTTCTGAGTCTTGGCCTGGCGAGCGGAGGAATCTGCTTCGACCATGTCCTTGACAATCCTCGTGATATTATCGGCCTTGGTCTCGGATGCAGTTGGGCGGAAGACTGTATTTTTATTTGGCAAGGTATTCTCCATCTATAAAGCTGAAGGCAGGACGGAAAATGCGTCCTGGTTCTCCCCGGATCGCATCGGCATGAATAAATAAGCAGGGCCTTTATCCCGCCTCACTTCGATGTCGAAATATTGAAATTGAAGCGGCGAAATTCTAGTGCCAAGGTGTCCGCCGCAAGAGGCTGCGAAGAAGTCTGGGCTAACCCAATAGGCAAGCTTCCTTGCAAAGCTTTTCGCGCTTACTCACCAAGACAAAAAGGGGCGTTCGAAGACGCCCCTTTCCAGCTTCATTTCGACCGTTCAGGCGAGCTGAAGGTTCGCCGCGGACTCTCTACCGTCGCGGCCGGTTTCGATGTCGTAGGTCACTTTCTGATCATCGTTCACAGTCGTCATGCCGGCGCGCTCGACAGCAGAAATGTGAAGAAAGACATCCTTGCCGCCTGTTTCGGGGGCAATGAAGCCGAAGCCTTTGGTGGGGTTAAACCATTTCACGGTGCCGTTGGCCATCGTGAGATCTCCTCGAGTTTTCAACCTGTTCGCGGAATTGCAACAGCGTGGCGCAGTGGCCAAAATCGAGTTCGCTGATGTCCGAGTAGGGAAAGCAAAGGATCGACAGAGGGAACGTAGCCTTGCCTGTGTGACAGGTCGCAGGCCAACTGTCCACCATTATCCGCTTGAAGAACACGCACTCGTCATCGGTGGCCGTATGTTAAGAAAAGCCTAATTGGAGAGGTTGGGAGGAGAGATCAGAGCACCTAACCGGAAGGATTTCTCGCCCCATCAGCGCCGAGCGGCGCCCTGGCCCTCCGCCAGTCGTTCCGAGAACCATCGGCGCAAGGATTCTGGCGCCGCGCCGTGGCATTTGGCGCCGTCGAACAGTTTCCGCTCTTTAGGCTCAGGACCCATTGATCTGAGCGGAAGTGCGTGATTCACCGCCAAAAAAACTGAGCGGTGACATGTCTGATCTCTTCTGGCTCAGCGATGCGCAGATGGCGCGTCTGGAGCCCTACTTCCCGAAGTCCCATGGCAAGCCCCGCGTCGATGATCGACGCGTCCTGAGCGGGATTATCTTCATCAATCGCAATGGCTTGCGCTGGCGAGATGCACCGAAGGAATATGGCCCGCACAAGACGCTCTACAACCGCTGGAAGCGTTGGAGCGACAAAGGCATCTTCGCGAAGATGATGGCGGGGCTGGCTGCCGAGCACGGCGAGAAGAAGACTGTGATGATCGACGCCACCTATCTGAAGGCCCACAGAACGGCGTCCAGTCTGGGCGTCAAAAAGGGGG
>NZ_FQZA01000007.1 GCF_900141995.1 Palleronia salina
AAAGCGAGGAGGCTAAATGCCGCGAATGGTCGTGTAAGGGGGGAAGTTGGTGGGCGACCCTGGAATCGAACCAGGCGTGCGTCTCCGCGAGGGAGTTACAGTCCCCTGCCACACCTTGCGGCCTGTCGCCCAACGTGCGCCGAGGTATCGCCGCGCCGCGGGAGGGTCAAGGCGAAATTCGCTTGTCTTCGGTGCGATTGGCCCGCATCACCGCCCCATGGCCAGGAAACCCCAACGCATCATCGAGAAGGAGCGGGCGCGGCGCGAGGCGGCACGCTCCACCCTGTGGCTTTTCGGGCTGCACGCGGTGCGCGACGCGCTGCTGAACCCCGCCCGCCAGAAGCTGCGGCTGGTGGTCACGCGCAACGCCGAGGAGCGGCTGGGCGACGCCATCGCCGCGTCGGAGATGACGCCCGAGATCGGGGATCCGCGCAAGTTCCCCGCGCCGCTCGACCCCGGATCGGTGCACCAGGGCGCGGCGCTCGAGGTGCGGCCGCTGGACTGGGGGCCGCTCGACGATCTGCTGGCGCGGGCCGAGGGGCCGCCGCGGCTGGTGCTGCTGGACCGGGTGAGCGACCCGCACAACGTGGGCGCCATCCTGCGCTCGGCCGAGGTGTTCGGCGCCACGGCGGTGATCGCTCCCGCCCGCCACGCGGCGCCGGAAACCGGCGCGCTGGCCAAGACGGCCTCGGGCGCATTGGAGCGCCAGCCCTACCTGCGCGTGGGCAACCTGGGCAACACCATGACCGAGCTTGCGAAATCCGGCGTGATCCTCCTGGGGCTGGACGGGGAGGCCGAGACCTCGATCGCCGACGCGGCGGCGCAATACCACGACCGGCCGCTGGGCCTGGTGATGGGGGCCGAGGGGCCCGGGCTGCGCGCGCGCACGCGGGAGCTGTGTCATGGGCTGGTGCGGATCGACGCGGCCGGAGGCTTCGGGTCGCTGAACGTGTCGAACGCGGCGGCCGTGGCGCTTTATGCCACGCGAATCGCGCGGTGATCACACTCGCGCGACCGGATCTGGTGCAACCGGGCGGTGATTCCCACGTTTATCCCATGGCACCCGATCCGGAACCTCGGGTGACCTGTCACTGTCCCTCGTTCCGAAACTCGCGCCCGGGCCTTGCGCCACGGGCGCTTTTTTGTCGAAGGTGCCGGCATGGATGACAGTGACCTCAAACGGATCCTGACTGGCACCAAGACCGTCGCCTGCCTCGGCGTCTCGCCCAACCCGGTGCGCCCCAGCTATTTCGTGGCCCGCTACCTGAGCTTGCGCGGCTTCACCGTGCATCCGGTGAACCCGGTGGCCGCGGGGCAGCGGATTTTCGGGCGCGAGGTCCTGTCGAGCCTGTCGGACCTGCCCGCGGGGGTGCAGATGCTCGACGTCTTCCGCCGCTCGGAATTCGTGCCCGAGATCGTCGACGAGGCGCTGGAGGTCATGCCCGATCTCAGGGTGATCTGGATGCAGATCGGCGTGCAGCATGAGGGGGCCGCCGCGAAGGCGCGGGCGCGGGGGATCGAGGTGGTGATGAACCGCTGCCCCAAGATCGAGTACCAGCGCCTGTTCGGCGAATTGCGCATGGGCGGCTTCGCGACCGGGGTGATCTCGTCCAAGCGGCGGTAGGGCGTCGGACCGGTCACGGGGGCGCCGCCCCCGTCCGCTGCGCGGACTCCCCCGGAGGTATTTCGGGAAAGATGAAGCCGGGGTTTTCCCCGGCTTTGCGATATTTGCAGTTGCTGGCGCCGCGGCCGTGATCCGGCGTTCAGCGCGCGGCTTTTTCGGCGAGTCCGGATTGCGACTGGCGCCGGGCGAGTTCGGCCTCGATATCGGCAAGGCTCACGTCGCGGGCGGCGCACATGACCAGCAGGTGATAGAGCGCGTCGGCGGCCTCGGATGCCAGGCGGTCGCGGTCGCCCTTCACGGCCTCGATGATCGCCTCGACCGCCTCCTCACCGAACTTTTCGGCGCATTTCTCGGGACCCTTCGACAGGAGCTTCGCCGTCCACGAGCTGTCGGGATCGGCCTCCTTGCGGGCGGCGATGGTGGCGGCGAGATCGTGCAGCGCGCTCATGTCAGCCTCATGGGGATGCCGGCGGCGGCCATGTGGGCCTTGGCCTCGGCGATGGAATAGTCGCCGAAATGGAAGATCGAGGCGGCCAGCACCGCCGACGCGCCGCCCTTGGTCACCCCTTCGACCAGGTGGTCGAGCGTGCCCACCCCGCCCGAGGCGATGACCGGCACCGAGACCGCGTCGCTGATCGCGCGGGTCATGGGCAGGTTGAACCCGGCCCGCGTGCCGTCGCGGTCCATCGAGGTCAACAGGATCTCGCCCGCGCCCTTGGCCACCACGGTGCGGGCGAATTCCACCGCGTCGATGCCGGTGGGGCGGCGGCCGCCATGGGTGAAGATCTCCCACCGGTCCTCGGACACCGCCTTGGCGTCGATGGCCACCACGATGCATTGCGAGCCGAAGCGGTCGGCGGCTTCGGACACCACGTCGGGGTTCGCCACGGCGGCCGAGTTGAAGCTGACCTTGTCGGCGCCCGCCAGCAGCAGGTTGCGCACGTCGTCGGCGGTGCGCACGCCGCCGCCGATGGTCAGCGGCATGAAGCAGTGCTCGGCCGTCCGCGTGACCAGGTCGAACATGGTGCCGCGGTTCTCGTGCGTGGCGTGGATGTCGAGGAAACACAGCTCGTCCGCGCCGGCCGCGTCATAGGCGATTGCCGCGTCCACCGGGTCGCCCGCGTCGCGCAGGTCGACGAAGTTCACGCCCTTGACCACGCGGCCATCGGCGACATCGAGACAGGGGATGATCCGGGTCTTGAGCATGGCCCGCTTCTAGCGCGGGCATCACGTTTGTGCCAGTGGCCGATCGACCGGTCTGGCGCGGGCTACGTACCGTCTGGAACCGCAACCTGGAGGAGCAACCATGCGCAGACTTATCCCGGTCCTCGGGGCCCTGCTGGCCGCGACGCCCGCCCTGGCCGACTACCAGCGGATGCAGGCGGAGGGCTCGGTCCCGGAGGCCATGGAGCGTCTGACCGCCGCGGTGGAGGAGGCGGGGGCGACCGTGTTCGCCACCATCGACCACGGCGCCGGGGCGGCGTCGGTGGACATGGACCTGCCCGACAGCCAGCTCTTGATCTTCGGCAACCCGATTCTGGGCACGCCCGCCATGCAGGCCGACCCGCTGGCGGGGCTGCACCTGCCGCTGAAGATCCTGGTCTATGCCGATGGCGACGGGCAGACCTGGGTCGCCTACGAGGAGGTCGAGGAGACCTTCGATGAGCTTGACGCCGTGGAGGACCTGGAGGTTCTGAAGCGGATGGAAGGCGCGCTCGGCAATTTTTCGTCCGTCGCGGCTGGCGAATAGGCGTCTCGGCGCCGAGCGTTCCGACGGGGCCTCGCAGGGTCGGGTCGGCGCCCCACCTCAAGGTCAGGCCGTGCCATTCCCGGCGCGGCGCATGACCGGAAAGGATGCCGCCATGACCCTGCGCACGATTCCCCTGATCCCCATGATGACGCTTGCCGCCTTCCTCGGGCTGGCCGCCTGCCAGGAAGAGGAGGCCGAACCCGAGGACACCGGGGCCGAGACCGGCCAGATGGAGGAGACCGAAGAAGGCGAGGCCGAGACCGAGTAGGTCCGGCCGGCCTGTCGCGGCGCGGGGCCCTCAGCCCAGCGCCGCGATGGCCTGCGACAGGTCCAGCGCGCCGTCGTAAAGCGCGCGGCCCGAGATCGCGCCCGCGATGACGCCGGTGTCGCGCAGGGCCAGAAGGTCGTCCATGGACGACACGCCGCCCGAGGCGATGACCGGCATCTCGACCGCGCGGGCCAGCGCGGCGGTGGCGGCCACGTTCGGCCCCTGCATGGCGCCGTCACGGTCGATATCGGTGTAGATGATCGCGGCGACGCCCGCGTCCTCGAAGGATTTCGCCAGGTCGGTCACCTGCATGTCGGTCTCGGTCGCCCAGCCGCGCGTGGCCACGCGGCCGTTGCGCGCGTCGAGCCCCACGGCGACCTTGCCCGGGAAGGCGCGCGCCGCCTCGCGCACAAGGTCGGGGTTCTCGACCGCCACGGTCCCGAGGATCACGCGCGCCAGGCCGCGGTCGAGCCACGCCTCGATGGTCGCCATGTCGCGGATGCCGCCGCCCAGCTGCGCGGGGACGTCGACCGCGGCAAGGATCGATTCGACCGCCGCGGCGTTCACCGGCCGGCCCTCGAACGCGCCGTTCAGGTCCACGAGGTGGAGCCATTCGCATCCGGCGGCCACGAAGCTTTGCGCCTGCGCGGCCGGATCCTCGCCGAAGACGGTCGCCGCCTCCATGTCGCCACGCAGGAGCCTTACGCAGGCGCCGTCCTTCAGGTCGATGGCGGGGTAGAGGATCATGGCGCGGGCTCCTGTGGCGATTTCACCGCGCTTTTGCCCGCAGCGGCGAAGGCATGCAACAGACCCAACGTCAGTGTTGCGTGGCGCGCGGGTGCTGCGCATCGTCGGCGCAGTCTTTCGGGAGGAGATACCATGAAAAAGACCATTCTCGCCGCCATCGCCACGCTGGGCCTGGCCGGGGCCGCGCATGCCCAGGACGTCAGCGGCCAGTGGCGCACGCAGGCCGACGACAACGGCAACTTCGCGCTCGTGACGATTTCGCCTTGCGGTGGCGATTATTGCGGCGTGATCTCGGCGGCCTACGGCCCCGACGGCCGCCAGATCCAGTCGCCGAACGTGGGCCGGCGCATCGTCTGGGACATGACGCCCCAGGGCGGCGGGTCCTTCACCGGCGGCAAGATCTGGGCCCCGGACCGCGACAAGACCTACAACTCTAAGATGCAGCTTTCGGGCAATTCGCTGAAGGTCGAGGGCTGCGTCCTGGTGGTCTGCCGCGGGCAGACCTGGGCCCGGGCGAACTGAGCAAGGCTGGCTGAGACCCGGCACGGGGCTAGGTCGTCTTCAAGCGCGACACAGCGAAGGAGGACGCCACCCGTGCCGATGATCCAGACTGCCGACAAGATCGACCTTTACGTCAAGGACTGGGGGTCGGGCCGCCCGGTCATCCTGATCCACGGCTGGCCGCTGAACGCTGACGCGTGGGAGGCGCAGGCCCTGGCCCTGCTCGAGGCCGGCTTCCGCGTCATCAGCTACGACCGGCGCGGGTTCGGCCGGTCGGGCCAGGCCTGCAAGGGCTACGACTACGACACCATGGCCGATGACCTGGCGTCGATCATCCGCACGCTCGACCTGCGAGACGTGACCATCGTGGGCTTTTCCATGGGGGGCGGCGAGGTCGCCCGCTACATGACGCGCCACGGCACCGCGCGGCTGCGCAGCGCCGCGCTGATCGCGTCCATCGTGCCCTACATGGCCAAGACCGGAGACAACCCCAAGGGCGTCCCGGCCGACGCGTTCCAGGGGATGAAGGACGGCGTGCGCACCGACCGGCCGCAGTTCATGCGCGACTTCTTTCCCAACTTCTTCGGCAACGGGACCGATGCGGGCGGGGTCAGCGAGGGCATGCTCGACTGGACCTTCAACATGGCGATGATGGCCAGCCCCAAGGCCACGATCGACTGCATCGACGCGTTCGGGACCACGGACCTGCGCGAGGACGCGCGCAAGATCGACGTGCCCGTGCTGATCGTCCACGGAACGGGGGACGAGATCGTGCCCATCGACGTGTCGGCCCGGCAGGCGGCCGAGCTGATCGAGCAGTCCACCCTGAAGGAATACGAGGGCGCGCCCCACGGCCTGACGGCGACCCATGCCGAGCGGCTGAACGCCGACCTGCTGGAGTTCCTGAAGGGCTGAGGTCGCGTTCACGGTTTGTCAGCGATCGCGGGGCAGGATGGGGTCATGCGATACGCCCCGTCTGCCCTGCTGCCGTTGATCATTCTTGCCGCCTGCGGGTCCGTTGACGGCACCGATGCGGGCCACACGGTGATGGTCGACACCTACCTGTCCACGCCGGATCCGGGATCGGCCAGCCGGGACGCGGCCGCGCGCAGGTGCCGGGCGCGGGGGCAGGGCGGTGCGACCCATATCGCGACGCGGGACACCGCACGCAGGACCGTGCGCCACGTCTTTCGCTGCGGCTGAGGCCCTGGGGACCAGCCCCGCGCGGGCCTCAGGGGGTCCAGGCCAGGAAATTCGCGATCAGGCGCAGCCCGGCCGATTGGCTTTTCTCGGGGTGGAACTGCGTGCCGACCCGGGTGCCATGGGCGACCACGGCGGTGATGTCGGTGCCGTAATCGCAATGGGCCAGCCGCTGCGCCGGGTCGCGCATGGCCATGTGGTACGAGTGCACGAAATAGGCGTGATCGCTGGTTTCCAGCCCGTCCAGCACGGGGTGGGGCCGGTCGATAACCAGGTCGTTCCAGCCCATATGCGGCACCTTCAGCGCGGCGTCGCCGGGGTCGATCGCGACGACGTCCGCGTCGATCCAGCCCAGGCCCTCGGTCTCGCGGTACTCGAACCCTCGCTGCGCCATCAGCTGCATGCCCACGCAGATGCCCAGGAACGGGCGGCCGCGCTCCTCGACCGTTTCCAGCAGCGCCTCGTGCAGGGCGGAGCGGTCGCGCACCAGCGCGGCGCGGCAGGCCGGGAAGGCGCCGTCGCCCGGCAGCACCACGCGGTCGGCGCGGGCCACGTCCTCGGGGCGGGACGAGACCAGCACCTGGCCGCCATCGGTTTCGCGCGCCATGCGCTGGAAGGCCTTCTCGGCCGAATGCAGGTTGCCGCTGTCGGTGTCGATCAGGACGGTGAGCATGGGGTCAGAGCGCGCCCTTGGTCGAGGGCACGGCATTGGCCTTGCGCGGATCGGCCTCGACCGCCTGGCGCAGGGCGCGGGCGGTGGCCTTGAACGCGGCCTCGGCGATGTGGTGGCTGTTGATGCCGCGCACCATGTCCAGGTGCAGCGTGATGCCGCCATGGGTGCTGAACGCCTGGAAGAACTCGCGCACCAGCTCGGTGTCGAAGGCGCCGATCTTCTGGGTGGGGAAGGCGACGTTCCAGCCCAGCCAGGCCCGGCCCGACAGGTCCAGCGCGCACATCACCTGCGCGTCGTCCATGGGCAGCGCGCACTGGCCGTAGCGCGCGATGCCGCGCTTGTCGCCCAGCGCCTTGGCCAGCGCCTGGCCCAGCGCGATGCCCACGTCCTCGACCGTGTGGTGGTCGTCGATATGCAGGTCCCCGGTCGCCTTGATCTTCATGTCGATCAGCGAATGGCGCGCCAGCTGGTCCAGCATGTGGTCGAAGAAACCCACGCCGGTCTCCATGTCGTAGGATCCGGTGCCGTCGAGGTCGACCATCACGGTGATGTCGGTTTCCGAGGTCTTGCGGGTGATCGAAGCGCTGCGCATCTTGCGGCCTTTCGCCAGGGTCGGGTCTCAGCCCGGCTATAGGCGCGATGGCGCCGGCTGAAAAGCCTCGCCGCGCCGCACGGAAAAAACCGGCGCAATTAGATGACATCCGCCCGGTGTTCGGGTTTACCTAGTGACATGACGGGGTTGCACAAACCCTCGGTGTCGCGTTGGACTGCTCCGGACTAAGGTCTAGCTAGCCACTAGGCGACATTACCAGGCCGACGGGAGGCGTCCTGGCGTCGGGAGAGCAAGCTGCCACTGCGCCGCCTGCCACCCACAGCGCCCGATCTCTCCCACGGTACGAACGCGAAGGGATGAGACTATGAAAGACGGCCAATCGGATATCGACCCCGTAGAATCCCAGGAATGGCAGGAGGCGATCGAGGACGTCATCGCCCGCGACGGCCCCGACCGTGCGCATTTCCTTCTGGACAAGGCCGTGTCACAGGCCCGCGCCCACGGCGCGCAGCTGCCCTTCTCGTCGACCACGCCCTACCAGAACACCATTCCCGCCGACGAGCTGCTGGAAATCCCCGGCGACGCCGAGATGGAAAAGCGCATCCGCTCCATCAACCGCTGGAACGCCATGGCGACCGTGGTGCGCCGCAACAAGGAATCGTCGGAATACGGCGGTCACATCGCCAGCTTCGCGTCCTCGGCGGCCATGTACGACATCGGCCTGAACCACTTCTGGCGCGCCAAGTCGTCCATCCACGGCGGGGATCTCGTCTTCTTCCAGGGCCACATCATCCCCGGCATCTATGCCCGGTCCTTCATGGAAGGCCGCATCTCGGAAGACGAGCTGATCAATTTCCGCTCGGAGGTCGCGGGCAACGGGCTGTCGTCCTACCCGCACCCCTGGCTGATGCCGGATTACTGGCAGTTCCCCACCGTCTCCATGGGGCTTGGCCCGCTCATGGCGATCTACCAGGCGCGGTTCATGAAATACATGCACAACCGCGGCCTGATCGACGCTGCGGACCGCAAGGTCTGGTGCTTCCTCGGCGACGGCGAGATGGACGAACCCGAAAGCCTTGGCGCCATCAACCTCGCCGCGCGCGAGAAGCTGGACAACCTGATCTTCGTCATCAACTGCAACCTGCAGCGGCTCGACGGCCCGGTGCGCGGCAACCACAAGATCGTGCAGGAGCTCGAGGGCAGTTTCCGCGGCGCCGGCTGGGAGGTCATCAAGACGCTCTGGGGCCGTGGCTGGGACGATCTGCTGGAGCGTGACACCTCGGGCAAGCTGCGCCAGCTCATGGACGAGACGCTGGACGGCGACTACCAGACCTTCCGCTCGAAGGATGGCGCCTATATCCGCGAGCACTTCTTCGGCAAGTATCCCGAGACGGCGGAACTGGTCGAGGACTGGACCGACGAACAGATCTGGAACCTGCGCCGCGGCGGGCACGACCCGCAGAAGGTCTATACCGCCTACAAGCGCGCGACCGAGGTCAAGGACCGCCCCACCTGCCTGCTGATCAAGACGGTCAAGGGCTATGGCATGGGCAAGGCCGGCGAGGGGCAGAACACCACCCACCAGCAGAAGAAGCTGGACGAGGAACAGCTTCTGGCCTTCCGCGACCGCTTCAAGATCGACCTGAGCGACGAGGACGCCAAGAAGGCGCCGTTCATCACGCTCAACAACGCGCAGAAGGCCTACCTGGCCGACCGCCGCAAGGACCTGGGCGGTCCGTTTCCCGCGCGCTTCACCGACAGCCCGTCGCTCGAGGTGCCGTCGCTCGACGCCTTCTCGCGCGAGCTGAAGGACAGCGGTGACCGCGAATTCAGCTCGACCATGGCCTTCGTGCGCGTGCTGACCACGCTGCTGCGCGACAAGAAGATCGGCGAACGCGTCGTGCCCATCGTGCCCGACGAATCCCGCACCTTCGGGATGGAGGGTCTGTTCCGCTCGGTCGGCATCTACAACCCGCTGGGGCAGAACTACACGCCCGAGGACCGGGACCAGATGTCCTACTACAAGGAGGCTCTGGAAGGTCAGGTGCTCCAGGAAGGCATCAACGAAGCAGGTGCCATGGCCGACTGGATCGCGGCGGCCACGTCGTATTCGACCCACGGCGTGCCGATGATCCCGTTCTACATCTACTACTCGATGTTCGGCTTCCAGCGGATCGGCGACCTGGCCTGGGCCGCCGGCGACAGCCGCGCGCGCGGCTTCATGCTGGGCGGCACGGCCGGGCGGACCACCCTGAACGGCGAGGGTCTTCAGCACGAGGACGGGCACAGCCACATCCTGAGCTCGACCGTGCCGAACTGCATCAGCTACGACCCCACCTTCAGCTACGAGGTGGCGACCATCGTGCAGTCGGGCCTGAAGCGGATGTTCGCGGACCAGGAGGATGTCTACTTCTACATCACCCTGATGAACGAGAACTATCACCACCCCGAGATGCCCATGGGCAGCGAGGAGGGGATCCTCAAGGGGCTCTACCGCTTCCGCAAGACCGACAAGCCCGGCAAGAAGCACGTGAACCTGATGGGGTCGGGCACGATCCTGGTGCAGGTGATCAAGGCGGCCGAGATGCTGAAGGAGGATTTCGGCGTAACCAGCGACATCTGGTCGGCGACGTCCTTCACCGAGCTGGCCCGCGACGGGCAGGACTGCGCCCGCCACAACCGCCTGAACCCCTTCGCCGAGCCCAAGGTGCCGTATGTCACCCAGACGCTCACCAACGCCAAAGGACCGATCGTGGCGGCGACCGACTACATGAAGAACTTCGCGGAACAGATCCGCGGCTTCGTCGAGCAGCCCTACACGGTGCTGGGCACCGACGGGTTCGGCCGGTCCGACAGCCGCGTGAACCTGCGCCGCTTCTTCGAGGTCGACGCGAACCACATCGCGGCGGCGGCCATGCACGAGCTGTTCAAGCAGGGCAGGGTCACCAAGGCCGACATGGAAAAAGCGTTGAAGAAATACGAGATCGACGGCGGCAAGCCCAACCCGCGGCTGGCCTGAAGTCGACCGATAACGAGGAGACAGAAGAACAATGGCAACAGAAGTTAAAGTTCCCGATATCGGCGATTTCGATGACGTTCCCGTCGTGGCCGTTCTGGTCAGCGTCGGCGATACCGTCGCGAAGGAAGACCCGCTGATCGAGCTGGAGTCCGACAAGGCCACCATGGAAGTGCCCAGCTCGCACGCGGGCAAGGTCGTCGAGATGAAGCTCAGCGAGGGCGACAGCGCCTCCGAGGGCACCGTGATCCTTCTGCTCGAGGAAGAGGGCGCCGGCGGCGGTGACGATTCCGGCGGCGGCGACGACAAGGCCGAGGCCGACAGCGGCGGCAAGGACAAGCCCGCCGAGGCCTCCGGTGGCGGCCAGGAGGGCTATGGCGACGGCGACCAGAAGGGTCAGAGCGCCGCGCCCGCGTCGAACGCCCAGTCGTCCAACACCGTGGTCGACACCGGAAGCTCGAAATTCCACGCCTCGCCCAGCGTGCGCGCCTTCGCCCGCCGGGTGGACGTGGACCTGCGGCAGGTGAACGGGTCCGGCCGCAAGGGCCGCATCCTGCGCGAGGATGTCGAGAAGGCGCTGAAATCCCAGGCCGCGCCGTCGGGCGCCAGCGCCGGGCAGGCCGCGCAGGGGGGCATGGGCATCCCGCCGATCCCGGCGCAGGACTTCTCGAAGTTCGGCGAGGTCGAGAATGTCGAGATGACCCGGATCCAGAAGATCTCGGGCCCCGCGCTGCACCGGTCGTGGCTGAACATCCCGCATGTCACCCACAACGAGGACGCGGATATCTCGGTCACCGACGATTACCGCAAGGAGCTGGACACCCAGGCCAAGAACGAGGGCTACCGCGTCACGCTGCTGTCCTTCGTGGTGAAGGCCAGCGTCAGCGCGCTGAAGACGCACTGGCAGTTCAACAGCTCGCTCCACCCCGATGGCGACAAGCTGATCCGCAAGCACTACTACAACATCGGTTTCGCCGCGGACACGCCGAACGGGCTGATGGTGCCGGTCATCAAGGACGCCGACAAGAAGGGCATCGTCGAGATCTCGAAAGAGCTCGGCAGCCTCAGCGCCGCCGCGCGCGACGGCAAGCTGAAGGGCGACGACATGAAGGGTGCGACCTTCACCATCTCGTCCCTGGGCGGCATCGGCGGCACCAGCTTCACCCCCATCGTCAACGCGCCCGAGGTCGCGATCCTGGGCCTGACCAAGTACTGGATGAAGCCCATCTGGGACGGCGAGAAGTTCGTGCCGCAGAAGACCCTGCCCATGAGCCTCAGCTACGACCACCGCGCCATCGACGGGGCGCTGGCCGCCAAGTTCGCGGCGCGCCTGGCCTATCTCATGGCGGACCCCCGCCGGTTGATGCTGTAAAGAGGGAAGCGAGACATGGCTGATATCAAACTTCCCGACATCGGGGATTTCACCGATGTGCCCATCGTTGCCGTGCTGGTCAGCGTTGGCGACAAGGTCGAGGCCGAGGACCCGCTGATCGAGCTGGAATCCGACAAGGCCACGATGGAGGTGCCGAGCCCGCAGGCCGGCGTCGTGAAAGAGATCAAGGTCAAGGAAGGCGACACCGTTTCCGAAGGCGACCTGATCATGGTGTTCGAGGGCGCAGACGAAGGCTCCGGCGGTGGCGGGGGCGGCGACGACAAGCCCGCCGAGAAGGCCGAGACGCCCAAGCAGGACGACACGCCCGCGCCCAAGGCCGCGTCGGGCACCAAGGCCGGATCGGGCGACATGCATGCCGACCTGGTCGTGCTGGGCTCGGGGCCGGGCGGCTACACGGCCGCCTTCCGCGCCGCGGACCTGGGCAAGTCGGTCATCCTGATCGAGCGTTATTCCACCATCGGCGGCGTCTGCCTGAACGTGGGCTGCATCCCGTCGAAGGCCCTGCTGCATGCGGCCAAGGTCATCACCGAGACCGAAGAGATGTCGTCGCACGGCCTGGCCTTCAAGCGCCCCGAGATCGAGCTGGACAACCTGCGGTCCTGGAAGGACGGCGTGGTCAAGCAGCTGACCGGCGGCCTTGCGGGGCTGTCGAAGCAGCGCAAGGTGCAGATCGTGACCGGCTGGGGCGAATTCTCGGGCGCGAACTCGATCAGCGTGTCGACCGATGATGGCCAGAAGACCGTGACCTTCGACCAGTGCATCATCGCCGTGGGCTCCACCCCGGTCGAGCTGCCGTTCATTCCCCACGACGACGAACGCATCGTCGACAGCACCGGCGCGCTGGAGCTGTCCAACATTCCCAAGAAGATGTGCGTCCTTGGCGGCGGCATCATCGGGTTCGAGATGGCGACCGTCTACGAGGCCCTGGGCTCCGAGGTGACCGTGGTCGAGATGATGGACCAGATCCTGCCCGGCGCCGACAAGGACATCGTGAAGCCCCTGTCCAAGCGCATGGAGAAGCGGCTGAAATCCATCAAGCTGAAGACCAAGGTCACGGACGTGAAGGCCCAGAAGAACGGGCTGAAGGTCACCTTCGAGGACGAGAAGGGCGAGTCGAGCAGCGAGATGTTCGACAAGATGCTGGTCGCAGTGGGCCGTCGCCCGCTGGGCGCGTCCTGCGCCGCCGACAAGGCCGGCGTGAAGGTCAGCGACCGCGGCTTCATCAACGTGGACCACCAGCAGCGCACCAACGTGGATCATATCTTCGCCATCGGCGACGTGGTCGGCCAGCCCATGCTGGCGCACAAGGCGGTGCACGAGGGCAAGGTCGCGGCCGAGGTCGTCTGCGGCGAGAAACGCGCCTTCGACGCCCGCATCATCCCCTCGGTGGCCTATACCGACCCCGAGGTGGCGTGGTGCGGCGTGACCGAGGAGCAGGCCAAGAAGGAAGGCCGCAAGATCCACAAGGGCGTGTTCCCCTGGGCCGCGTCCGGCCGGGCGCTGGCCAACGGCCGGTCCGAGGGGATGACCAAGCTGATCTTCGACCCCGAGGATGACCGGGTGATCGGCGGCGCCATCGTCGGCACCAACGCGGGCGACCTGATCTCCGAGGTGGCGCTGGCCATCGAGATGGGGTCCGACGCGGTGGACTTGGGCCACACCATCCACCCGCACCCGACACTGTCCGAGACGGTGAACTTCGCGGCCGAGATGTTCGAGGGCACCATCACGGACCTCATGCCGCCGAAGAAGAAATGAGACTCGAGACGGCCGCGGATCCCTTCCGCGGCCGTTTCGCTTCGGGTGTCCGTGTTGCCCGTTCAGCCCGGATGTTCCTGAAAACAAAGGGTTTCGAAATAGCGTGCCGATTGAAACCGGACCGGTTCACGCTAGGTAAGCTCATAAGATACAGTGAGGGGGCGTGCCGCCCGGTGCGCCCCGACCCCGCAACGAGAGGAGACGCCCCATGGCACAGAACAATCCCTTCGACATGAATCCCTGGATGAAAGCCTTCGATCCCGAGGAAATGCGCAAGATGTGGGATCCGCAGAACATGATGAGCATGTTCCAGCAGCAGCCCAAGGGCCAGATGTTCGACATGGAAGACGTCATCAAGGCCAACCAGCGCAATTTCGACGCCATGGCCGAGGCCAACAAGTCGGCCGCCGAGGCCTACAAGGGCCTGCTGGATAAGCAGATGGAAATCTTCGACAAGATGACCGATGCCGCCCGCCAGCAATACGAGTGGATCGAGGCGAATACCGGCCCCGAACAGATGAAGGCCAAGACCGCCGCCATGAACGACGCGGTGGAAGAAGCGCTGAAGATGATGCGCAAGATGGCCGAGGACGCCCGCAACGCCAACGAAGAAGCCTTCAAGCAGGCCCAGGGCCAGATGAAGGAAGCCGTCAGCAAGGTCGAGGAAACGGCCAAGAAGGCGGCGGCTCAGGCCAAGAAATCCTGAGGCTTCCGCGTCGGCAGTATACCGACGTATTCCGCTAAATATCGGGAAACGCTGCACATTCAGCGTTTCCCTTTTGCGTTCCAGGGGCTAGCGTGGCGCAAGTCCGCGCGAGGTTTCCCATGGCGTCCATCAACGATCATCCGCTGCGTTACGCGCTGGCCAACGAACTTCACGCGCGGCCTTTCCCGTCGCTCAGCGCGCCGTGTTTCGCCGCCTATCTCGCGATCAAGGCGCCCGAGAACGCCGCCGGACGCGACCGCACCGCCGACCGCGACCACCTGGTCGCGCTGCTCGACCGCTTCGGCGCCCAGCACCCCAAGGCCGACGCCACCCATTGGTTCGGACAGATCGGCCGGTACGAGCTGAAATGGGAGCAACATACCGAGTTCGTGACCTACACGATCTTCGGCGACGGCGTGGCCGAGAAACCGTTCGACAGCGGCATCTTCGACGTCTTTCCGAACGACTGGCTGGCCGACGCGCCGGGGGCGCGCATCACCTCGGCGCTGATCCGGGTCGAGGAAAGGCCCGACGACGACACGGTGCGTGATCGGCTGGCCAAGTGGTTCGTGCCCGAAAGCCTGGCCGCCTCCGAGGTCCTGGACCGCAGCGCCCTGATCGCCAGCGACTTCCGCATCGACACGACGGGGCATATGCGGATGGCGGTCTTCACCAAGCCCGATATCGGCAACCGCCGCGTGGGTCGCATCGTGCAGCGCCTGTGCGAGATCGAGACCTACAAGACCATGTCCATGCTGGGCCTCGCCCGCGTGCGCAGCCTGTCCGCCAAGCTGGGGCAGCTCGACCGGGACCTGACGCGCCTGATGGACGACATGACCGGCGACAATGCCCGCCCCGAGGCGACGCTGAAGGCGCTGCTGGGCGTCTCGGCCGAGCTCGAAACCATCCTCGCCCAGACCTCGTTCCGGTTCGGCGCCACCGGCGCTTACGAGGCGCTGGTGAACCAGAGGGTGAAGGTCCTGCGAGAAGAGGCGTTCGAGGGCCGCCAGACCATCGGCGAATTCATGATGCGCCGGTTCGACCCGGCCATGCGCACCGTCACCGCGACGCGCGGGCGGTTGCAGGAAATGTCCGAACGCGCCCTGCGCGCGGGAGAATTGCTGCGCACCCGGGTCGATGTCGAACGCTCGGCCCAGAACCAGGATCTGCTGGAAAGCATGGATCGCCGGGCCGACCTGCAACTGCGGCTGCAACGCACGGTCGAAGGCCTGTCGGTGGTGGCGATCAGCTATTACGCGCTGAACCTGGTGCTGTATGTCGCGGCGCCCATCTTCGCCGCGATCGGCGTGTCCAAGGCGATCGGCACGGCAATCCTGGTCCCGCTGGTGGTGCTGGCCGTCTGGGCGCTGGTCCGCCGCATTCGCAACGCGATCGAGTAGGCGCTCACTCGGCCGGGCGCGCGCTGGGGACGGGGACGCCGGGCAGGTCCAGCGACAGGATGCCGGTCCAGCGGGCCGCCACCAGCGCGGCCAGCGCCGCCGCCACGTTGGCCACCGCGGCCGCGACGGCGATGCCGGTGAACCCCATGACCCCCACCAGCGCCCAGGCCAGCGGGATATAGACCAGCAGGATCCGCCCGAGGCTCAGCCCCATGGAGACCGTGGCCCGCGACCGGGCGTTCATCGCCGCGTTCGCCGTGACCATCATGCCGTAGCCGAACAGCGACAGCCCCGCGATATGCAGGTAGGTCGTTGCGATCTGCGCGTCTTCCTCGCCCGAGGCGATGGCCCCGGCGAAGACATCGCCGAACAGCAGCAACAACGCCGCCAGGGCCGCGCCGTAAACTATGCACAGCAGGAAGGTGAAGCGCATGGCGGCGCCCGCGCGGTCCTGCCGGTCGGCGCCCCAGTTCTGGCCGATCACCGGCCCGATCCCCGAGCTCAGCGCCAGCATCGGCACCAGCGCCAGCGTCTGGATCCGCGTGGCCGCGCCGAACCCCGCCACCGCCGCGTCGCCCAGCGTCGCCACGGCCGCCGTGACCGCGGCCATGCCCATGGGGTTGATCGCGTTCGAAAACGCGGCCGGCAGCCCCACGCCCAAGATCTGGCGCGCGCTGGTCCACAGGTTCTTCAACGGATCGGCGCACAGCGTCAGGTGCCCGCTGCGCAAGGCCCAGGCCAGGCCGAACAGGACGGCCAGCAGCCGCGCGAGGAACGTGGCCAGTCCCGCGCCGCCGGTGCCCATCGCGGGCAGGCCCCACATCCCGAAGATCAGCAGCGGATCGATCGCGATGTTGAAGACCGATTGCCCCGACATGATGATCGACGCCGTGACCGCGTTCCCGTGCGCCCGGAACATGGCGCCCAGCTGCATCGAGATCACCAGCAGCGGGAAGGACATCAGCCACCACCCCATGTAGGCGCGGATCTCGGGCAGGGTGCGGTCCGCCGCGCCCAGCAGCGAAAAGATCGGGTTGAGCAGAAGCCACAGGACGAGGGCCGTGATCACGCCGATCGCGATGCCCAGTCCCAGCGCGTGGAAGGCCACGCGGTTGACGGCGCCGTCGCCATCGGCGCGCCCGATCCCCTGGCTCAGCGCCGCGTTGCTGCCCGCCGACAGCCCGATGGACAGCGACGTGATCGCCGTGGCGACGGGGAAGAAGAAGCCGACGGCGGCCAGCTGCGCCTGGCCGACCTTCCCCAGGAAGAACGCGTCGGCCAGCCCCACGGCGATCACGCCGAAGATGCCCACGACCATGGGGGCCGATGTGCCCACCACTGCCCATCGCACCGATCCCGTCGTGAGATCCCTGTCGCCCTTCGCCATGCCGTATCCCGTGCCGCGTGTTCTTGCGGAGCTAGCGGCGGCGCCGTCGCAGGCAAGCCGCGGGTCTTGTGGCCCGGCCGCGCCTGTCCCATCCTGCGCGCCAAGCCGACAGGAGCCCCCCATGCCCATCAAGAACCGTTTCGCCGAAATGTTGCCCGAAATCACCGCCTGGCGGCAGGATCTGCACGCCCATCCCGAGATCCTGTTCGATACGCACCGCACCGCCGCGCTGGTGGCCGAGCGGCTTCAGGCCTTCGGGTGCGACGAAGTGGCCACCGGTCTGGGCCGCACCGGCGTTGTCGGCATCATCGAAGGCAAGACCAACGCCTCGGGCCGCACGATCGGGCTGCGCGCGGACATGGATGCACTCCCGATCCGCGAGGCGACGGGCAAGCCCTATGCCTCGACCACCGACGGCGCGATGCATGCCTGCGGCCACGACGGTCACACCGCCATGCTGCTGGGCGCCGCGAAATACCTGGCCGAGACACGCAATTTCGACGGCCGCGTCGCCGTGATCTTCCAGCCCGCCGAAGAGGGCGGCGGCGGCGGGCGCGAGATGTGCCGCGACGGCATCATGGAACGCTGGAACATCGAGGAGGTCTACGGCATGCACAACTGGCCCGGCATCCCCGTGGGCCAGTTCGCGATCCGCCCCGGGCCCTTCTTCGCCGCCACGGACGTGTTCGACATCGTGGTGGACGGGCAGGGCGGCCACGCCGCCAAGCCGCACGAAACGGTCGACCCCATCGTCTGTGCCGCGCAGATCGTCTCGGCGATCCAGTCCATCGCGTCGCGCAACGCCGACCCGGTGGAACAGATCGTGGTGTCGGTCACCTCGGTCGAATCCTCGTCCAAGGCCTTCAACGTGATCCCCGGATCGGTGGCGCTGAAGGGCACCGTGCGCACGCTGAGCCCCGCCATGCGCGACCTGGCGCAGACCCGGCTGAGCCAGCTGGCCGAAAGCGTGGCGGCGGGCTTCGGCGCCGTGGCGCGGGTGGATTACGACCGCAACTACCCGGTGATGGTGAACCATCCCGACCAGACCGATTTCGCGGCGCAGGTCGCCGCCTCGGTGGCCGGAGACTGCGCGCATGCGCCACTGGTCATGGGGGGCGAAGATTTCGCCTTCATGCTCGAGGAGCGGCCGGGCGCCTACATCCTCGTGGGCAATGGCGATACCGCGCCGGTCCACCACCCCGAATATGATTTCACCGATGACGCGATCCCCGCTGGCTGCTCGTGGTGGGCCGGCATCGTGGAACAGCGACTGCCGGCGGCGTGAAGCCGGTCCTGATCCTCCAGGGCCGCCCCGAGGACTTGGCGGCCGACGAGGAATACGACGCGATCCTGCGCCGCGGCGGCTTGACCGGGGACGACACGTTGCGCGTGCGGCTGGAACGCGACGGCCTGCCGGACGGCCTGTCGCTGGACGATGTCGGCGCGATCATCATGGGCGGCGGGCCCGCCTGCGTCTCCGACGATCCCTCGACTCGCAGCGCGCCCGAGACCCGCATCGTCGAAGGGCTGCGCGCGCTGCTGGTCGATATCTGCGCGCGCGACCTGCCGTTTCTCGGCTGTTGCTACGGGATCGGGGCGCTGGCCGATTTCCTGGGCGGCCCGGTCTCGAAGGACCGCTGGGGCGAGGGCGTGTCGGTGACCGATTGCCGTGTGACCGATGCGGGCCGCGCCGATCCACTGCTCGAAGGTGTGCCCGACCGTTTCGGCGCGCTGGTGGCCCACAAGGAGGCGGTGCAGGCCCTTCCGCCGAGCTGCGCGCATCTGGTCGAGGGGCCGGACTGCCCGTTCCAGATGATCCGCCACGGGCGCAACGTCTATGCCACGCAGTTCCACCCCGAGGCCGACGCCGCCAGCTTTGCCCTGCGCATCGATGTCTATGCCGACCGCGGCTATTTCGAGCCGTCCGAGGCCGAGCGGCTGAAGGCCCTTGCCGCCGCAGGGCCGGTGGACGCGTCGCACCGGATCCTCGCCAACTTCGTCCGGCGGTATCGCGGGGCCTGAGGCGTGGGATATGAGTATTTGTAGACCAGTGATGAGGCCGGGGCGCGTTTTTCCTCAGGCGCGGCGCAGCAGGTCGCGGTAGATCGCGATCAGCGCGTCCGCCTCGGATTGCAGGGTGAAGTGCGCGCGGACATGGGTGCGGGCGGCGGCGCCCAGCTGCGCCAGCCGGTCGCGGTCGGACAGGGCCGTGCGCACGGCGTCGGCGATGACCGACGCCTCCCCGGGCGGCACCAGCGCGCCAGTCTGGCCGTCCACCACCAGTTCGTCGAAGGCGCCGACCGTGGTCGCGATCACCGGCACGCCGCAGGCCATGGCCTCGAGCGGGGTCAGGCCGAAGCCTTCCCACCGCTGGGGCGCGACGTAGAGGTCGAGCGCGGCGTAATGGTCGGCGATCTCGTGCACCGGAACTTCGGGCGGGAAGAGGATGCGCCCGGACAGGCCGGCGGCCTCCACGCGCGCCTTCAGGTCCTGCAGGAAGGCGCGGTCCTTCTCGGTCGCGCGGCCCATGACCAGCGCGGTGGCGTCGGGATGCGCGGGCAGGACCGCGATCATCGCGTCGACGAACAGGTCCGTGCCCTTGGAGCTTCGGATGCGCCCGAAGCAGCCGATCAGCAGTCCGTCCGGCAGGCCCAGCCGCTGCCGCAGCGCGGTGCGGTCCGGGGCGGGGGTGAAGGCGTCCGTGTCGATCCCGTGGCGGATGACGCTGGCGGGCCGGTCGAGATAGGCGGCGGTCTTGTCCGACGTCGCCACCACGGCGTCCATGCGCGCGATCAGCCACTTGGTCAGCCCGGTATGTCGCCGCTGCGAGGCCGACGTGAACAGCAACGCCATCCGCTTGCGCAGCAGGTGGCGCAGGGCGAGGCCGCCGATCATCTCGACATTGCGGCGCGCATGCCAGACACGGCGCACCCGCCGGGGCAGAAGCGGCAACCGCCAGAGCGGGATCTGCGGAACGTGGTCGGGCAGGGCGGGGGCGGTGGCGCGGATGGCGATCTGGCGGGCCTGAAGCGGCACCAGTCGCACCACCGTGGCGGTCACGCCCGAGAGCCGGCGCTTGAAATTCGGGGCCAGGACGACCGGCGGCGCGGTCTCGGACGGGCGGGCCGCCAGCCCGCGAAGCTCGTCCGCCACCGCGTCGAGGTCCGGGGCCTGCAATTCGGCGGCACCGGCGCGGTCGCCGTCGAGGAAGGGCGCGATCGCGGCGGGCAACTGCGCCGGATCGTCTATCACGGTCGCGGCGCCCTGATCGACCAGGGCCGCGTAGATGTCGGCGGCGTTGGTGATGTGCGGCCCCGTCACCGCGTGGCAGCCGAGCTGCGCGGGCTCCACCGGGTTGTGGCCGCCCATGTCGGTGAACGAGCCGCCGACGAAGGCCGCGGGGGCGAGCGAGAACCACAGCCCGAGCTCGCCCAGCGTATCGGCCAGGTAGATCTGGCACCGCGCGTCTGGCAGCGCGGCGGTCGAGCGTTGGGTGACCCAGAACCCCCGGTCCTGCAGCTCGGCCGCGATGGCGTCCCCACGCTCGGGGTGGCGGGGGACGAGGATCAGCAGCAGGTCGGGGCGGTCGTTCAGGAGGGTGCGATGCGCCTCGGCGGCAATGACCTCTTCCCCCGGGTGGGTCGAGGCCGCGACCCAGACGGGCCGACCCGCCAGCGCGCCCTGCATCTCGTCCAGCCGGGCGGTGTCCACGGGCAGCGGATCGGCGGCCGTCTTCAACGTGCCGATCACGCGCAGCCGGTCGTCCCGCGCACCGAGCTCCCGCAGGCCCCGCGCCGTCCGCTCATCTTGGGCGAGGATCAGGCCGATCCGGTCCAGCATGTGGCGGGCCAGGGGGCGCAGCTTCTGCCAGCGGCGCAGCGACCGGCCCGATAGGCGCGCGCCGACCAGCGCGACGGGAATGGCGCGGTCGTGCGCTTCGGTGATCTGCCGGGGCCAGAGCTCGGATTCCGTGAGCACCAGCAGGTCCGGGCGCCAGTGGTCCAGGAACCGCCGCACGGCGCGCCCGGTGTCGAGCGGCGCGAAGCGGTGGACCAGGTCGGGCGCGCGGGCGGCCACCATCCGGGCCGACGTGGCGGTGGTGGTCGTCAGGACCACGGTGGCGTCCCGCGACAGGCGCTGGGCGAGGGGGAGGATCGACATCGCCTCGCCCACCGACACGGCGTGGACCCAGATGACACGTCCCGCCGGGCGGTTACCCGACTGCAATCCCCGGCGTTCGGCCAACCGATCCCCGGGCACGCCTTGCGAAGTCAGCTTGTCGGCATCCCGGCGATACGCGGCGGGCGCGATCCCCGCCGCCAGCACCCGGTACAGTGCGTAGAGCGCCCGGCCGGGCAGGCTCATCCGCCCGTGTGGCTCATGTGCCGGGTCATCTGGCCATCCGCGCGCTGGCGCGAATAGTCGAAATCATGGCCCTTCGGCTTCAGCGAGATCGCGGCGCGGATCGCCTGTTCCAGCACCCGGTCGTCGTCGGAGGCGCGCAGCGGGGCGCGCAGGTCGGCCATGTCTTCCTGCCCGAGGCACATGTAGAGCTCGCCCGTGCAGGTCAGCCGCACGCGGTTGCAGCTTTCGCAGAAATTATGCGTCAGCGGCGTGATGAAGCCGATATCCTGGCCCGTCTCCTCGATCTTGGCGTAGCGTGCCGGGCCGCCGGTGCGCTTGGGGATATCGGACAGGGTATAGCGCTCGGCCAGTTGGCCGCGCAGGTCCTTCAGCGACCAGTACTGGCCGACGCGGTCCTCGTTGCCCAAATCGCCCATGGGCATGACCTCGATGAAGGTCAGGTCCATGCCGCGATCGGCGCACCACTCGGTCAGCGCGAACAATTCGTCCTCGTTGAAGCCCTTGAGCGCGACGGTGTTGATCTTGACCTTCAGCCCGGCGGCCAGCGCGGCGTCGATCCCCTTCAGCACCTGCGGCAGGCGGCCCCAGCGGGTCACGCGGGCGAACTTGTCCTCGTCCAGCGTGTCGAGCGAGACGTTCACCCGGCGCACGCCGGCGGCATACAGGTCCTCGGCGAAGCGATGCAGCTGCGATCCGTTGGTGGTGAGCGTCAGCTCGTGCAGGTCGCCGCTGTCCAGGTGCCGGGACATGGAGCGGAAGAAGGTCATGATATCGCGGCGCACCAAGGGCTCGCCGCCGGTGATGCGCAGCTTCTTTACCCCCAGCCGGACGAAGGTCGAACACATGCGGTCGAGCTCTTCGAGCGTCAGCAATTCCTTCTTGGGCAGGAACTGCATGTTCTCGGCCATGCAATAGACGCAGCGAAAATCGCAGCGGTCGGTGACGGAGACGCGCAGGTACGAGATCGCGCGCTGGAACGGGTCGATGAGGGGTGCAGTCATGGTGGGGAAGCTAAGGGTCGCGCAGTCGGCCCGCAAGCCTCCTTTGGTCGTTGGCAAGGCGCGCCGCAGGACCTAGCTTGGAACACATGAAAGTATTCTTGATCCTGGGCGCGGTCGCCCTTTCGTTGTCGGGCTGCGCCCGCGTGTCCTCGGTTTTCCAGGGCGGTGGGTCGTCTTCACCGGCGCCCCAGGCCGAGGCGGCACCACCCCCGCCCGAGGAAATCGCCGAGATCGTCAGCGCCCCGCCACCGGCAAGCGGGTCGCGCACCGCCGACGATTTCGACACCGTCACCGACGAGCAGAGGACCGCCGCGAGCGCCGCGCCCAGCGGGGGCGAGCAACGTTTGGGCGAGGTCGTCGCCTCGCTGGGCGATCCGACACAGCCCGGCCTTTGGATCAAGACCTCGCTGGTGGATGCGCAGCAGTCGGGCCGGCTGGAATACCCGGTGCGCGGCACCTCGGCGGTGGTTGAGCTGCGGCCGCTGGACGGTGACGGCGGCAGCCAGGTATCGCTGGCGGCCATGCGCCTGCTCGAGGCGCCGCTGACCGACCTGCCGACGCTGGTCGTCTACGCCAACTGATGGACGACGCGGGGCGCGACCGGCGCATTCTGCCGCCCGATCGCGCCGCCTTCGCCTGGGATATTCCCGACCGGCTGAACATCGCCGAGCGCTGTTGCGACAGCTGGGCCGCGCTGGCGCCCGACCGCGTGGCCTTGCGTCACGTGGGCGCGAACGGCGCGGTGACGGACTGGACCTATGCCGCCCTGAAGGACGCCTCGGACCGGCTGGCGGCGGCGCTGGCGGCACGGGGCGTGGGCCGCGGCGAGCGGGTGGCGCTGCTGCTGAGCCAGGGCCCCGAGGTCATGCTGGGGCATTTCGCGGCGATGAAGCTGGGCGCCGTCTCGCTGCCGCTGTTCACGCTGTTCGGCCCCGAGGCCCTTCGGTTCCGGCTGGCCGACAGCGCGGCGAAGGTCGCGATCACCGATGGCGCGAACCTGCCGAAGCTCACCGGCCTGCGCGACGACTTGCCCGACCTCGAACACCTGCTCTGCACCGATCCGGGGCAGGGCGTGCCGGCGCTGGACGCGCTGGTCGCGGCGACCGATCCGATTGCCCGGTCGGTCGATACCGCCGCCGACGACCCGGCCATGATGATCTACACGTCCGGCACCACCGGGCCGCCCAAGGGTGTCCTCCACGCCCATCGCTTCCTGCTCGGGCATCTGCCCTGCATGGAGGTCAACCACGCCGACCTGCCGTTGCCGGACGACGTGGGCTGGACGCCCGCCGACTGGGCGTGGATCGGCGGCCTCATGGACCTGGCCATGCCGTCCCTTTACTACGGCGTGCGCCTGATCAGCCACCGGATGCGCAAATTCGACGCCGGGGCCGCGTGGGACCTGATCGCGCGCGAGCGCGTCACGCGCCTGTTTCTGCCGCCCGCCGCGCTTCGGGCCATGCGGACGGTGCCGGTGCCGCAAGGCGTCGCCGTGCGGTCCATCGGGTCGGGGGGCGAGGCGCTGGGCGCCGACCTGATCGGCTGGGGGCGCGAGACGCTCGGCGCGGAGATCAACGAGCTTTACGGCCAGACCGAGTGCAACCTCGTCGTCGCCTCGGACGCCGCGCGGGGGGTGCAAAAGCAGGGCTACATGGGCCGCGCGGTGCCCGGCCACGACGTCGCGGTGATCGACGCGGGCGGCACCCCGGTGCTGGACCAGCTGGGCGAGATCGCGGTGCGGCAGCCCGATCCCGGCATGTTCCTGCGGTATTGGAACCGGCCCGAGAAGACGGCCGAGAAGTTCGCGGGCGACTGGATGCGCACCGGCGACCTGGGGCGGATGGACCGGGACGGCTACGTCGCCTTCGTGTCGCGCGACGACGACGTGATCAATTCCAGCGGCTACCGCATCGGCCCGTCCGAGATCGAGGGCTGCCTCTGCGCGCACCCGGCCGTGGCGGCGGCCGCCGTCGTGGGCCTGCCCGATGCCCAGCGGGGTGAGGCGGTGACCGCCTTCGTGGTGCTGGCCGGCGGGGTCGACCCTGCGGACATCGAAGCCACGCTCATCGACCATGTGCGCAGTGCGCTCAGCCCGCACATGGCGCCCAGGGCCGTGCATCTGCGCGACAGCCTGCCGGTCACGGCCACGGGCAAGATCATGCGCCGCGCGCTGCGCGACGACAGCGCCTAGCGGATCACTCCACCGTCACAGATTTCGCCAGGTTGCGTGGCTGGTCCACGTCGGTGCCCTTGGCGATGGCGGTGTGATAGGCCAGCAGCTGCGCGGGCACGGCATAGAGGATCGGCGCCCACAGCTCGGCCACATCGGGCATCTGCGCCGTGTGCCAGGTCGTCCGCTGCGACGACAGACCCTGGGTGTCGCTGACCAAGACGACCTTGCCGCCGCGGGCCATAACCTCCTGCATGTTGCTGACGGTCTTGCCGAACAGCGGGTCGGTGGGGGCGAAGACGATGACGGGCACGCTGTCGTCCACCAAGGCGATGGGCCCGTGTTTCAATTCGCCCGACGCATAACCTTCGGCGTGGATGTAACTGATTTCCTTGAGTTTCAGTGCCCCTTCGAGCGCCAGCGGATACATCGCGCCGCGCCCCAGGAACAGGATGTCGCGCGCCTCGGACAGATCGCGGGCGATATCGCGCAGCTCGTCCTCGATGTTCAGGGCCTGGGCGATCAGCGCCGGGATCCGGGTGAGCGTGTCGAGATGCGCGTCCATCTGCTCGGCCGTCAGCGTGCCGCGATCGCGCGCCGCCTTCAGGGCGAGGACCGCGAGCACGGCCAGCTGGCAGGTGAAGGCCTTGGTCGACGCGACCCCGATCTCGCGGCCCGCGAGGATGGGCAGCACCACGTCCGCCGCGCGCGCGATCGAAGATCCCTCGACATTCACCACCGCGACGATGGGGCATTTGCCCTTGCAATAGTTCAGGGCGGCCAGGGTATCGGCCGTCTCGCCCGACTGGCTGACGAAGACGGCCAGCGTGCCCTCGGGGATCGGCGGCTCGCGATAGCGGAATTCCGAGGCCACATCGACCTCGACCGGCAGGTTGGCCAGCCGCTCGATCCAGTATTTCGCCACGAGACAGGCATAGTAGGCCGTGCCGCAGGCGACCATCACCACGCGGTTGACCTTGGCGAAATCGACGGCGTCGTTCGGCATCACCAGGTCGGCGTCGCGGATGTAGTGCTGTAGCGCCTGGTCCAGAACCGCCGGCTGCTCGGCGATTTCCTTGGCCATCCAGTGGCGGTGGCCCCCCTTTTCGACGCGGCCCGCCTCGGGCGTGATCGGCTCGCTGGGACGCTCCACCGGCTGGTTGTGGGCGTCGTAGATCTGGACCGAGTTGCGGGTCAGAACCGCCCAGTCGCCTTCCTCGAGATAGGTCAGGTGATCGGTCATGGGCGCCAGCGCGATGGCGTCCGACCCGACATAGGCCTCGCCATCATCCAGGCTGATGGCCAGCGGGCTGCCGCGCCGCGCCGCGATCATCAGGTCGTCGTGCCCGTCGAACAGGAAGGCAAGCGCGAACGCGCCTTCCAGCCGCTGCAGGGTCTGTGCCACGGCTTCGTCGGGGGTCGCGCCGTCCTCGAGATAGCTTTGCGCCAGCAGCGCGATGGTCTCGGTATCGGTATCCGTCTCGGCGCCGAAGTTCTGAGCCTTCAGCTCGGCCCGAAGCGTCTCGAAATTCTCGATGATCCCGTTGTGCACCACCGCAACCGGGCCCGCGCGATGCGGGTGGGCGTTGACCTCGGTCGGTGCGCCGTGGGTGGCCCAGCGGGTATGGCCGATGCCGGACTTGCCGGGCAGCGGATCGCGCACCAGCGTGTCGCTGAGATTGATGAGCTTGCCCACGGCGCGGCGCCGGTCGAGATGGCCGTCGTCCACCGTGGCGATGCCGGCGCTGTCGTAGCCGCGGTATTCCAGGCGCTTCAGCGCCTCGACCAGAAGGGGCGAGACCTCGTGCTTGCCCAGAACGCCGACGATGCCGCACATGCTAGTTGGTCCTCTTGCTTTTCGCGGCCTTCAGCCGCGCCATCAGCTTGCGGGCGAAGCCGTCCTTGTTCAACTGACGCGCCCGGCCAAGGGCCAGCGCGCCGTCGGGCACGTCCGACGTGATGACCGAGCCCGAGCCGGTCATCGCCTCGTCGCCGACCTTGACCGGGGCGACCAGCATGGTGTTCGACCCGATGAAGGCCCGTTCCCCGATCGTGGTCTGGTGCTTGAAGACCCCGTCGTAATTGCAGGTGATGGTGCCCGCCCCGATATTCGCGGCCGCGCCCACCCGGGCGTCGCCGATATAGCTGAGGTGGTTGACCTTGGCGCCTTCGCCCAGCTCGGCCGACTTGATCTCGACGAAATTGCCGACCTTCGCGCCATTGCCCAGCTCGGCGCCGGGGCGCAGGCGGGCGTAGGGGCCGACCACCGCGTCGGCGCCCACGTGGCAGCCCTCCAGGTGGCTGAAGGCGCGGATGGTCGCGCCCGACTCGACCGTCACGCCGGGGCCGAAAACCACGTGCGGCTCGACCACCGCATCGCGGCCCAGCTCGGTATCGTGGGCGAAATAGACGGTGTCCGGCGCGGTCAGCGTGACGCCGTTCTCCAGCGCCGCGTCGCGCTTGCGGGACTGGAACAGCGCCTCGGCCCGGGCAAGCTCGGCGCGGGTGTTGATGCCCATCGTCTCGGCCTCGGGGCAGGTCACGGCGGTGGCGTGCATGCCCTGCGCGCGGGCGATGGCGACGATGTCGGTCAGGTAATATTCGCCGCTGGCGTTGTCGTTGCCCACCGCGTCGATCAGGTCGAACAGCACGGCCGCATCGGCGCAGATGACGCCCGAGTTGCACAGCGTGATGGCCCGCTCGTCCTCGGACGCGTCCTTGAACTCGACGATGGCCTCAAGCCGGTCGCCCGCCATCTTCAGCCGGCCATAGCGGCCGGGGTCGGCGGCCTCGAAGCCCAGCACCACGACGGCGGCGCCGTCGCGGCGGGCCTCGGCCATCCGGGTCAGCGTTTCGGGACGGATGAAGGGCGTGTCGCCGTAAAGCACGAAGACATCGCCCTCGGCCCCCTCCAGCGCCGCGCGCGCCTGCGCCACGGCATGTCCGGTGCCCAGTTGTTCGGATTGCAGAACCACCTGGAGGTCGGGATCGGTTTCGGCGGCGGCCTTGCGCACCGCGTCCGCGCCGTGCCCCGCGACCAGAACCCGGCGTCCCGGCTCGAGCGTGACGGCCGAGGCCAGTGCATGGGCGAAGAGCGGCGCGTGGCCGATCTGGTGCAGGACCTTCGGCAGGTCCGATTGCATCCGCGTGCCCGCGCCCGCGGCCAGAACGACAAGATGAGACGGCATCGGCACCCTTTCCCGTGGATCTTGCGGTTGTGTGCCGCAGGCCGCGCCGGGGTGCAATCCCGCTTGCCATCACAACCCGTTTCGCCGAGTTACCTTGGCATGAGCGCATCGCGACAGACCGTGATCTTCGACCTCGACGGCACGCTGGTCGACACCGGCGCCGACCTGATCGCCGCCGCGAACGCGTCGTTCCGCGACATGGGGCTGGGCGATCTGCTGGACCCGGAGGCCGACAAGGCCACCGCGTTCCGCGGGGCGCGCGCCATGCTGCGGCTGGGGCTGGGCCGGACCGGTGCGGTGGACGAGACGGTGGTCGATCGCGAGTACCCGGGCCTGCTGGCCCATTACGACCGGGCGGTGTGCGTGCACTCTCACTTCTATCCCGGCGCAGTCGAGGCTGCCGAGGCCCTGCGCGGGCGCGGCGTCGCGCTGGGCATCGCCACCAACAAGCCCTTCGGGCTGGCCGACAAGCTGCTGCGCGCGCTGGGTGTGCGCGACCATTTCGGCCCCCTGGTGGGCGCCGACAGCCTGCCGGTGCGCAAGCCGGATCCCGCCCATTTGTGGGAGGCGGTGGACCTGGCCGGCGGCGCGCGAGACCGCACGCTTTTGGTGGGCGATACCGAGACCGACCGCACCACGTCGCGCAACGCGGGCGTGCCGTCGGTGCTGGTCACCTTCGGCCCCGAGGGCCGCGACATCGCGCGCCTTGCGCCCGAGGCGCTGCTGGATCATTTCGACGATCTGCCCGACCTTGTGGACCGCCTTCTGGGCTGAGCGGCCAAATTTTCGGATCGAAAATTTGCGCCCGGCGGCGCCGGCGATACTGTGGCGGAAACCAAAGGGAGGAGCGGGCATGTTCACGGGCTCGATGACGTTCGATCTGGGCGAGGACATCAACGCCATGCGCGACATGGTGCACGCCTGGGCGCAGGAGCGGGTGAAACCCATGGCGGCCGAGATCGACCGCTCGAACAGCTTCCCGCCCGAGCTCTGGCCCGAGATGGGCGAGCTGGGCCTGCTGGGCATCACCGTGCCCGAGGCCGAGGGCGGCGCGGGGATGGGATATTTGGCCCACGTGATCGCGGTGGAGGAAATCGCGCGCGCGAGCGCCTCGGTCAGCCTGAGCTATGGCGCGCATTCAAACCTCTGCGTGAACCAGATCGCGCTGAACGGTACTTCCGAGCAGAAGGCACGCTATCTGCCCGCGCTGATCTCGGGGCAGAATGTCGGCGCTTTGGCCATGTCCGAGGCGGGGGCGGGGTCGGACGTGGTGTCGATGTCGCTGAAGGCCGAGAAGCGCAACGATCACTACCGCCTGTCGGGCACGAAGTACTGGATCACCAACGGCCCCGACGCCGACACGCTGGTGGTGTATGCCAAGACCGACCCCGAGGCGAAATCGCGCGGGATCACGGCCTTCCTGATCGAGAAGACCATGACCGGCTTCACCACCTCGTCGCATTTCGACAAGCTGGGGATGCGCGGCTCGAACACGGCCGAGCTGATCTTCGACGCGGTCGAGGTGCCGTTCGAGAACGTCCTGGGCGAAGAAGGCGGCGGCGTCGCCGTTCTGATGTCGGGGCTGGACTACGAACGGGTCGTCCTGTCGGGGATCGGCACCGGCATCATGGCCGCCTGCCTGGACGAGGTGATGCCCTACATGGCCGAGCGCAAGCAATTCGGTCAGCGGATCGGGAATTTCCAGCTGATGCAGGGCAAGATCGCGGACATGTATACCGCCATGAACAGCGCGCGGGCCTATGTCTACGAGGTCGCGCGCGCCTGCGACGCGGGCCGCGTCACCCGGCAGGACGCGGCGGCCTGCGTTCTTTATGCCAGCGAGGAGGCGATGAAGGTCGCCCACCAGGCGGTGCAGGCGCTGGGCGGCGCGGGCTTCCTCGCCGACGCCCCCGTGGCCCGCATCTTCCGCGACGCGAAGCTCATGGAGATCGGCGCCGGCACCTCCGAGATTCGGCGCATGCTGGTGGGCCGCGAACTCATGGCCCGGATGGGATGAGGCGCGGACCGGTGGTCGTGGTGCTGGTCGCGCTGGCTGCCACGGCGCTGGGCCTCGGGCTGGTGCTGGGACTGCGCGCGGTCCGGCTGGACGAGGGCGCGGTGATCGCCCTCCACGCCGAGCGCTGGGCGGAAGAGACCGGGGGACGCGCCGAACAATGCGTCGCCGTGCCGGGACAGGGGAGGGTCTGGCTGCGCATCACCTGCGACGGCCCCGAGCGGCGGGTGATCGGCGTGTCGCGCCTGGGCTTCGAGATCGACCTGCCCGAGGCGGGGATCTGAGCCGGGCGGTTGGCCTGCCTGAGTATTTGAAGACCAGTGATGGTGACTGAACCGCGCCCCGCTTCGCACGCGTTTTGGCGCGGAGGGCGCGCCGCGGTATTTGCAGACCAGTGATGCGGCAGGAGCGTGCCGACCGTTTGCTGGGCCGGGGCGGGCGGGCCCGGCATCGGAGTGGCCCGCGGGGCCTTGCCGCTGTCGGCGCCCCCGCCTAACCTGCGGCTCGCCGGGCTTTGGGAGGAATTCGGTTGCAGATCAGATCGAAGATCCTGACCGGATCGGCAGCGTTTCGCGAGAACGAAGCGCATCACCTGGGCTTGCTCGAGCAGGTGCGCGCGGCCGCCGACACGGCGATGGCGGGCGGCGGCGAACGGGCGCGCGCGCGCCACGTGGCGCGGGGCAAGATGGCGCCGCGCGACCGGGTCGCGGGGGTGCTGGACCCCGGGTCGCCGTTCCTCGAGGTGGGCCTGACCGCGGCCCACGGCATGTATGACGGCGCGGCCCCTGCGGCGGGTGCCATCGCCGGGGTGGGGCGGGTCGCCGGGCGGCAATGCATGGTGCTGGCCAACGACGCCACCGTGAAGGGCGGGACCTATACCCCCATGACGGTGAAGAAGCACCTGCGCGCCCAGGAAATCGCCGAGCAGAACGCGCTGCCCTGCATCTACCTCGTGGATTCGGGCGGCGCGAACCTGACCTTGCAGGACGACGTGTTCCCGGACCGGGATCATTTCGGGCGCATCTTCTACAACCAGGCGCGGATGAGCGCGGCGGGCATCGCCCAGATCGCCGTTGTCATGGGATCCTGCACCGCCGGGGGCGCCTACGTGCCGGCCATGTCGGACGTGACCATCATCGTGCGCGACCAGGGCACCATTTTCCTGGCCGGCCCGCCGCTGGTGAAGATGGCCACCGGCGAAGTGGTGGATGCCGAGGCCCTGGGCGGCGGCGACGTGCACACGCGGCTGTCGGGCGTGGCCGACGCGCTGGCCGAGGACGATGCCCATGCGCTGGCGCTGGCGCGGCAGGCGGTGGCAAGCCTCGGGGCCGCGCCGCAGGTCACGGTGGCCCGCCAAACGCCGGAGGCCCCGGCCCACGATCCCGCCGAGCTGCTGGGGGTCGTGCCGAAGGCGCTGACCACACCCTACGACGTGCACGAGGTCATCGCGCGGCTGGTGGACGGCTCGCGCTTCGACCCGTTCAAGGCACGGTTCGGCGACACGCTGGTCTGCGGTTTTGCCCATGTGGACGGCTGGCCGGTGGGCATCGTCGCCAATAACGGCGTGCTGTTCTCCGAGGCCGCGCAGAAGGGCGCGCATTTCGTCGAGCTGTGTTCTCAACGGCGCGTTCCCCTGGTTTTCCTGCAGAACATCACCGGCTTCATGGTCGGCCAGCGCTACGAGAACGAGGGCATCGCCCGGCACGGCGCGAAGCTGGTGACCGCCGTGAGCACCACGTCGGTGCCGAAGATCACCATGCTGATCGGCGGCAGCTTCGGGGCGGGCAATTACGGCATGGCCGGGCGGGCCTATTCGCCGCGTTTCCTGTGGACGTGGCCGAACAGCCGGATCTCGACCATGGGCGGTCCGCAGGCCGCGGGCGTGCTGGCGACCGTGACGCGCGCCCAGAAGGAGGCGCGCGGCGAGAGCTGGTCGGCCGAGGACGAGGCCGCGTTCAAGGCGCCCATCGAGGACCAGTTCGAGCGGCAGTCGCATCCGCTTTATGCCAGTGCCCGGCTCTGGGACGATGGCGTGATCGATCCGCGCCGCGCGCGCGACGTGCTGTCGCTGAGCCTTGCGGCCGCGTGCAACGCGCCGATCCGCGAGACGCGCTTCGGCGTGTTCCGGATGTGAGGATGGATCGCGGGCGACAGGACATCGCGGCGATGCCGCGCTGCTTCCGGGCGGTGCGCCGTGAGTATTTGAAGACCAGTGATGCCGCGGGCGGGCGGGACGGATCGGCTGTTCGGCGCAGGGCCCGCGGGGTGTGGCTGTGATCCGGTCCCGGCTGTCGGACCTGTTCGGGCTGGACGCCCCGGTGGTTCTGGCGCCCATGGCGGGCGTGTCCGGCGGCGCGCTGGCCGCGGCGGTCAGCCGGGCGGGGGGGCTCGGGCTTGTCGGCGGGGGCTACGGTGACCCGGATGTCGTCGCGCGCGAAATGGCGCTGGCCGATGCGCCGGTGGGCGTGGGGTTCATCACCTGGTCGCTGACGCCCGAAACGCTGGACAGGGCGCTGGACCTGCGGCCGCGCGCGCTGCTGCTGTCCTTCGGCGACCCGGTGCCGTTCGCGGACGCGATCCACGCGGCGGACGTGCCGCTGATCTGCCAGGTGCAAGGCGTGGCCCACGCCCGCCGGGCCATCGCGGCGGGGGCGGCCGTGCTCGTTGCGCAGGGCGGGGAGGCGGGCGGCCACGGCGCGGCGCGCGGGACCATGGCGCTGGTGCCCGAGATCGCCGACCTGCTGGCCGCCGAGGCGCCCGATGTCGTGCTCGTGGCCGCGGGTGGCATCGCGGACGGGCGCGGGATGGCCGCCGCTCTGATGCTGGGAGCCGATGGCGTGATGCTGGGCAGCCGGTTCTGGGCGGCATCCGAGGCTCTGGTGGCCCCCGGCCTGGTCGACGCCGCGCTGGCGGCCGATGGCGACTGCACCGTGAAGGGGGACCTGCCCGATGCCGCGCGGGGGCTGAACTGGCCGGGCGCCTACGCCATCCGCACGTTGCGCACGGCGTTCACCGACCGCTGGGACGGTCGCGGCGCCGCGCTGCGCGACGACGCGGATGCCCGTGCGGGCTGGGTCCGGGCCATGCAATCCGGCGACGCCGAAGCCGCCAGCCCCGTGGTGGGCGAGGCGGTGGGCCTGATCGGCGACCGTTTGCCCGCAGCCGACATACTGGCCCGCGTCGTGGCCGAGGCCGAAGATTTGCTGCGGGACGCCCCGCGAAGGAGTGAGACGTGTTCCGCACCATCCTGATCGCCAATCGCGGCGAGATCGCCTGCCGCGTCATCGACACCTGCCGCCGGCTGGGCATCGCGACCGTTGCCGTCTATTCGGACGCCGACGCGGGCGCGCGCCACGTCTGCATGGCCGACCGCGCGGTCCATATCGGCGGCGCGGCGCCGGCCGAAAGCTACCTGCGCGGCGACGCCATCATCGCGGCGGCACGGGCGACGGGGGCCGAGGCGATCCATCCCGGCTACGGCTTCCTGAGCGAGAACCCGGATTTCGTCGACGCGGTCGAGGCGGCTGGCCTCGTCTTCATCGGCCCGTCGGCGGAGGCGATCCGCAAGATGGGCCTGAAGGATGCCGCCAAGGCGTTGATGGTCGAGGCCGGCGTGCCTGTCGTGCCGGGATACCATGGGTCAAACCAGGACGCCGATACCCTGGCCAAGGCGGCGGACGAGATCGGGTACCCCGTGCTGATCAAGGCCGTGGCGGGCGGCGGCGGCAAGGGCATGCGCCGCGTGGACCGGGCAGCGGACTTCGCCGCCGCGCTGGACAGCGCCCGGTCCGAGGCGCGGGGCGCTTTCGGCAACGATGCTGTGCTGGTCGAGAAGTTCGTGTCCCGCCCGCGCCATATCGAGGTGCAGGTCTTCGGCGACGGCACCCACGCGCTGCACCTGTTCGAGCGGGACTGCTCGCTTCAGCGGCGCCACCAGAAAGTGGTGGAAGAGGCGCCCGCCCCGGGTATGTCCGCAAGCGTGCGCGCCGCCATGGGTGCGGCGGCCGTCCGCGCCGCCGAGGCCATCGGCTATGCAGGCGCCGGGACCGTCGAGTTCATCGTCGATGGCGGCACGCTGGACGAGGACAGCTTCTATTTCATGGAGATGAACACCCGCCTCCAGGTCGAGCACCCGGTGACCGAGGCGATCACCGGCCACGACCTGGTGGAATGGCAGCTGCGCGTCGCGGCGGGCGAGGGGCTGCCGGTGGCTCAGGATGCCCTCGCGATCCGGGGCCACGCGGTCGAGGTGCGGCTTTATGCCGAGGATGTCGCCGCGGGCTTCCTGCCGGCGACCGGGACACTGGCCGCCCTGCGCTTCCCCGAGGGCCTGAGGGTCGAGACCGGCGTGCGCGAGGGGGACCCGATCAGCCCCCACTACGACCCGATGATCGCCAAGCTGATCGCCCATGGCGACACCCGGGACGCTGCGCTTGGTCGCATGGCCCGGGGGCTGGAACGCCTGGTGGTGGGCGGCACCGTGACCAACAAGGCCTTCCTCCAGGCGCTGGTGGACCACGATGGCTTCCGCGCGGGGCAGGTCGACACCGGGCTGATCGACCGCGACCTTTCGGCGTTGACGCGAACGCCCGCGCCCGGCGGCGCCGAGATCGCGATGGCCGCCCTGGCCGCGCTGGGGCTGGAGATACCGGGCGATCGGCTGCAGGGCTTTGCGCTGTGGCAGGGGGTCGGCCAACCGGTCGTGCTGGCCCACGGCGAAGACCGCGTGATGCTGAATGTGCTTTGCGAGGGCGGGCAGTCGCGCGTGGTCTCCGGGGGGCCGGACGGCCCGGTGCGTCTGCTGTGGCAAGGGGACGCGTGGTGGGTCGACGGGCGGCGCATGCCCGCTCCGCTGCGGTCGGGCGCGCTGGTCGTGGTGCCGTCGGGCCCCGGCCACGCCTTCCGCGTGATCGACCCGCTGGACCGCGACGCGGCGGCGGGGCCGGGGGCCGACGTCGTCCAGGCCCCTATGCCGGGCCTCTTGCGTGCCGTTCACGTGGCCGAGGGCGCCGAGGTGGCCGTGGGCGATGCGCTGGCCGTGCTCGAGGCGATGAAGATGGAGCACGTCCTGAGGGCCGAACGCGCGGGGAAAATTGCCGAAATTCTGGTCGAACAGGGCAGCCAGGTGGCAGCCGGCGACGCGCTGATCCGGCTCGCCGAGATATGAGCCGCTGTGCGGTGGCATCCCGCGCGGGGCGCTGGTAGCGTCCGCGCGAGTGCCGCGACGGAGCCCGAGATGATCACCCTGCACCATTGCCACCAGACCCGGTCCATGCGGATCCTGTGGCTGCTGCACGAGCTGGATGTCGAGTTCCAGTTGCGCGTGCGGCCTTTCGACCAGTCCCTGCGCGACCCCGAATACCTGTCACTGAACCCCGCCGGCCGCGTGCCCGCGCTGGAACTGGACGGCGACGTGATCTGGGAAAGCGGCGCCATCACCGAGGTCCTGTGCGAACGCTTCCCCGAACACGGGCTGGGCCGTCCGCCGGGCGATATCGACCGGCCGGAATTCCTGACCTGGGTGCATTTCGCCGAGACCATCAGCCAGCATGCCGCGGCCCTGACCCAGCAGCACGTGATCCTCTACGAGGACTCCATGCGCTCGCCCACGGTGATGAAGATCGAGGCCGCGCGGCTGAAGAAATGCTACGCCGCGATCGAGGGCCGCCTGTCGACCCCGGTCGAGAATCGGGACTACCTGCTGACCAGTGGGTTTTCGGCCGCCGACATCTCGGTGGGGCAGGCGGTCTACATGGCGCGGCACTTTGCCCCGCTCGACGGCTTCCCCGAGGTCAAACGCTGGTACGACCAGATCACCGAGCGCGAAACCTTCCAGAGCGCCTTGCCGCCGGAGGGCGCCGAGCTGCTGTTCGAGCGTGACTTCTATCCCCCCTGGGAGTGAGCCTTGCCCCGGGGCGCGCGCGCCCCGTGCCACGTTGACGCCCGGCCGCCCGGAGGCTAGGCAAAAGACAACCGCGCCGGGTCCGGCGCCGCAACCCAGAAGGTGTCCGATCCCATGGATGTCGTCCTGTCCCGCGAATACCTGCCCATCATGATCCTGCTGGGCCTGGCTGTCGCCCTTGGCCTTATCCTGATCCTGGCGGCCGCCATCCTGGCCGTGCGCAATCCCGATGCCGAGAAGGTCAGCGCCTACGAATGCGGCTTCAACGCCTTCGACGACGCGCGGATGAAGTTCGACGTGCGGTTCTACCTCGTGTCGATCCTGTTCATCATCTTCGACCTCGAGATCGCCTTCCTGTTCCCGTGGGCGGTCAGCTTCAACGTCATGACCGACGCGGCCTTCTGGTCGATGATGGTCTTCCTGGGCGTGCTGACCGTGGGCTTTGCCTACGAATGGAAGAAGGGCGCGCTCGAGTGGGAGTGATCCTGCCGTAGCGGATTGATCGAGACGCCGTCCCCCGGGGCGGCGTTTTCGTTTCAGGACAGCCCCAGATAGGCCGACACGGCCGCGTTCCACGGCGGGATCACTCCGGCGGCCCCCGCCAGGCCCGACAGCACGAAGATGACCGCGAAGGCTGCAAGCGTGCCGCGGTGCAGCCGGCCCCGCGTGGCGAGGTCGTAAATCGCGGGCAGCGCAAGGACCAGCCCCAGGTGCAGCACCGCCGCCATGCCGTTGGGCAGCCCGAGCGTCTGCGTCACCCGGCTGATCGGGGGCGAGAGGATGGCCAGCGCGGCCAGCAGCATCATTCGGCGGTGGATGTCGATGCGGTGCCGGATGGCGGCCACCACCCCGGCAGCCCAGAAGATCGCGAGGCCGGAAAGGTGGACGAGGTTCGCCAGGAACACCTCGATCATGTCGGCCTCGCCCGAGAAATCGCGGCTGACGATGAACCCGGTCCAGACCGCGACCCCGACGAGCAGGGCGCTGAAGACGCCGAGGGTCTTGTGCCAGCCCAAGCGCCCGCGCGCCTGCAATTCGGCCTGCAGGGTGAACAGGCCCAGCCAGCCCAGCATGACCGCGCCGTGCAGCGTGACAAGCGGCGTGTATCTTTCGATCCGATCGGGCACGACGACCAGTTTCTGTGCGAAGGCGAACAGGCTGAAGGCCAGCAATATCCATCCAATGCCGCGAAAAAGCACGGCTTCGCGCCGGGCGATGGGGGCCAGAAGCGGCGAAAGGGTGTCGGTCAGGCTGTTCATGCGCGGCATCTGGCCCCTTTGCCTTGCCCGGCAAGGCGGCGTGGCGCCGCGGGTCCGGCGGGATTGACGCAGCGGGGGCGCGTTGACGCTATGGTCCTTTGCGACTACCTAGTTTTGCAAGGACAGGGCAGTCACCGACGCCCGCAAAAGATCAGCAACCGGAGATGTCACATGGGTGTTGCCACCCCCGCCAATCCTTACGGAGCCAATACAGCCGGGGCCGACCGCGAGGTTGCGACCCAGACGCTGAACCGGGAACTGCAGGACAAGGGCTTTCTCGTCACCACGTCCGAGGACATCATCAACTGGGCGCGCACCGGCTCGCTTCACTGGATGACCTTCGGGCTGGCCTGTTGCGCGGTCGAGATGATGCACACCTCGATGCCGCGCTATGACGCCGAACGCTTCGGGGTCGCGCCGCGCGCCTCTCCGCGCCAGTCGGACGTGATGATCGTGGCGGGCACGCTGACCAACAAGATGGCGCCCGCGCTGCGCAAGGTCTACGACCAGATGCCCGAGCCGCGTTACGTGATCTCCATGGGCAGCTGCGCCAATGGCGGCGGTTACTACCACTACAGCTATTCGGTGGTGCGCGGCTGCGACCGCGTCATTCCCGTCGACATCTACGTGCCCGGCTGCCCGCCGACGGCCGAGGCGCTGCTGTACGGAATCCTGCAATTGCAGCGCAAGATTCGCCGCACCGGCACGATCAGCCGCTAAGGGGGGCAACATGGCCGAGAACCTGGAAAACCTGGGCGAGCACATCAAGTCCAAGCGCCCCGATTGCGTGCTGGATTACGAGATCGCGCTGGGCGAGCTGACGGTGCATGTGGCGCTGTCGAGCCTTGTCAGCATGGTCGAGTTCCTGAAGACCGACCGGACCTGCCAGTTCTCCACGCTGGTCGACCTGACCGCCGTGGACTACCCGTCGCGCGAGGCGCGGTTCGACCTCGTCTACCACTTCCTGTCGATGTACCAGAACCACCGCATCCGCCTGAAGGCCGAGGTGCGCGAGGACGAGATCGCCCCGTCGATCATCAACGTGCACCCCTCGGCCAACTGGTTCGAGCGCGAGGTCTTCGACATGTTCGGCGTGCTCTTCGCGGGCCATCCCGACCTGCGCCGCCTGCTGACCGACTATGGCTTCCGCGGGCACCCGCTGCGCAAGGATTTCCCCACCACCGGCTATACCGAGGTGCGGTACGACGAGGTGACCAAGCGCGTGGTCTACGAGCCGGTGAGCCTCGTCCAGGAATACCGCCAGTTCGATTTCATGAGCCCGTGGGAGGGCGCCAATTACGTTCTGCCCGGCGACGACAAGGCCGAGGCACAGGGCTGACGCGGTGCGCGCGTCGCCTTTGACACATGCTGCGCCCGTGGCCCGATAGGGCCCGCGCACCCGCTGGAGGTCGAGGACCATGAAAGACCAGAAATTCGAAGATGCCCTGACGGGCGAGCAGAAGATCCGCAACTTCAACATCAACTTCGGCCCGCAACACCCTGCGGCACATGGTGTTTTGCGGCTGGTGCTCGAGCTGGACGGCGAGATCGTCGAGCGGTGCGACCCGCATATCGGCCTGCTGCACCGCGGGACCGAGAAGCTGATGGAAAGCCGCACGTATCTTCAGAACCTGCCCTATCTGGACCGGTTGGACTACGTGTCGCCCATGAACCAGGAGCACGCTTGGTGCCTGGCGATCGAGAAGCTGACCGGCACCGAGGTGCCGCGCCGCGCGTCGCTGATCCGCGTGCTTTACTCGGAGATCGGCCGCATCCTGTCGCACCTGCTGAACGTCACGACGCAGGCCATGGATGTGGGCGCGCTGACCCCGCCGCTCTGGGGCTTTGAAGAGCGCGAGAAGCTCATGGTCTTCTATGAACGCGCCTGCGGGGCCCGGCTGCACGCCGCGTATTTCCGTCCCGGCGGCGTCCACCAGGACCTGCCGCCCGAGCTGATCGACGATATCGAGGCGTGGTGCGACCCGTTCCTGAAGGTCATGGACGATATCGACGAGCTGCTGACCGAGAACCGCATCTTCAAGCAGCGCAATGCCGATATCGGGATCGTCAACGAACAGGAAATCCAGGACTGGGGCTTTTCGGGCGTCATGGTGCGCGGGTCGGGACTGGCCTGGGACCTGCGTCGCGCACAGCCCTACGAGTGCTACGACGAGTTCGACTTCCAGATCCCCGTGGGCAAGAACGGCGACTGCTACGACCGGTACCTCGTCCGCATGGCCGAGATGCGCGAAAGCGTGAAGATCATCCGCCAGGCCTGCGAGAAGCTTCGCGCCGAGGACGGGCAGGGCCCGATCATGCATCGCGGCAAGCTCAGCCCGCCGACGCGCGGCGACATGAAGACCTCGATGGAAGCGCTGATTCACCACTTCAAGCTGTATACCGAGGGTTTCCATGTGCCCGCCGGTGAGGCCTATGCCGCGGTCGAGGCGCCCAAGGGCGAGTTCGGCGTCTACATGGTGGCCGACGGCACGAACCGGCCCTACCGCGCCAAGCTGCGCGCGCCCGGGTACCTGCACCTGCAGGCCATGGACCATATCTCGAAAGGGCACCAGCTGGCCGACGTCTCGGCGATCATCGGGACGCTGGACGTGGTCTTCGGCGAAATCGACCGTTGATGCGCGGGCTTTGCATCGCGGCCCTGGCCTGCGGCCTGCCCATGGCGGCCGCGGCCGAGCAAACCGAAGAGGCGCTGTTCGCCGTCCTGGCCGAACGTGGTTGTTCGGTCGGCCCGCAGGAGGTGGCTGACACGTTCGGTCCCGAAGGTTTCACGCCGGAATTCGTGCGTGAGACGTTGACCGGCCTGCTTCTGGACGGCACCGCGACCGAGGACGCCGTGGGCCGTCTGAGCGTGCCGCCGTCTCTGTGCCCGCCCGAAGGCACCGCGATGACGCCCAAGGACCAGCTGATCGCCGAGTTCGCACGCAACGACTGCACGTTAGACGCACGCCAGGTGCCCGACATCACGGAGAAAACCGGTCTGGCCGAGGCGCAGTTGCAAGCCATCATCCAACCGTTATACGACAGCGGCGCCGTTTCAGTGGTCGGTCGCCGGGCGATCCTGACGGATCGGCTGTGCCGCGCCGCCGCCATCAACTGAGCTGACAGGACACCGTAATGCTTCGCCGCCTTCACCCCGACCAGCCCGAAAGCTTTGCCTTCACGCCCGCCAACCAGGAATGGGCCGAGGCGCAGATCACCAAGTATCCCGATGGCCGCCAGGCCAGCGCGGTGATCCCTCTGCTGTGGCGCGCGCAGGAGCAGGAGGGCTGGCTGACACGCCCGGCGATGGAAGAGATCGCCCGGATGCTCGACATGGCCTATATCCGCGTGCTCGAGGTGGCGACCTTCTACTTCATGTTCCAGCTGCAACCCGTTGGTTCCGTTGCGCATATCCAGGTCTGCGGCACGACCTCCTGCATGATCTGCGGGGCCGAGGACCTGATCGCGGTCTGCAAGGACAAGATCGCGAAGAAGCCCCATCAGCTGAGCGCGGACGGCAAGTTCTCGTGGGAAGAGGTCGAATGCCTCGGGGCCTGTTCGAACGCGCCCATGGCCCAGATCGGCAAGGACTACTACGAGGACCTGACGACCGAGAGCTTCGCGACGCTCATCGACCGGATGGCCGCGGGCGAGGTGCCGACCCCCGGGCCGCAATCCGGCCGCCGCGCGTCGGAACCCGCCTCGGGCCTGACCAGCCTGGGCGGTGAGCCCGACCACGACACCAATGCCAGCGTCGCGCTGGCGACCGAGATCGGCGACACGCTGAAACGGATCGACGGCACCGAGGTGCCGCTGCGCGCCCCGTGGCGCGACCTGAAACAGCCGGGCGCGGCGACCCCGCCGAAGGTGCGCGACGACATGCTGGGCCCCAAGGGCGGGATCGACGAACCCACGCCGGGCAAGCAGCCCGCCGCCGACACGCCGGTCAGCGACGAGGGCATGACCAAGCAGGAAACCGACGAAAAGAACCTCGGCCGCCCCGATGAGGGCAGCGTCGCCGACGCGCCCGAGCGGGCCGGGAAGGACGGCATGAAGCCCGCCGGATCGGCTGCGGGCGAGCCGGGCGAGGGGCGCGAGCGGATGGGCGAGGGCACGGGCCCCCTGTCGGCAGATAGTGGCGCCGACAACGCCGCTGCCGAGAACATCGCCGAGGGCGACGAGCAGCGTCCCGCCGGCATGGATGCCCCACGCGACGGTGGCGCGGATGACCTGAAGCGGATCAAGGGCGTCGGCCCCAAGCTGGAAGAGCTTCTGCACGAGATGGGATTCCACCATTTCGACCAGGTCGCGGCCTGGACGCCGGCCGAAATCGCCTGGGTCGATCGCAACCTCGACGGCTTCAAGGGGCGCGTGATCCGAGATGACTGGGTGGGCCAGGCACGCATTCTCGCGGCAGATGGGGCGACAGACGACTGATTTCGCGCTAGATACTGATCCCAGGGTCGAAAAGCGGCCATGCAAAGAGGGATGGAGTGAAGATGAGCAAGCAATCACAGGGATCCATGCTGCTGGTTGGGGCAATCTCCGGCGGTATCGGATTCGTCGCAGCCGTTGCACTTGTGGTGCTGGGGGGCTTCACGCTGTCCCCGGCGATTTTCATGGCGATCGTGATCGCGGGCGCAGCGGCGGTTTTCCTGTTCTCGGGCTTCCACGGCAAGGACGCTTCACCGGTTGAGGCCGCTCCGAAAGCTGCCGCGTTGACGCCGTCACCCGACGGCAAGCTGGGCGATGTGACCCGCCCGGCAGGAACCGCGGGGGTCGAGCCCGGCAGCGCCGGACACAAGGTCCGGACCGGCACGCTTCTGAAGGGGGAAGAGGAGCTGGCCGCGCGCAAGGGCGATTGGCGCTACGAAAAGGCCGGGGCGCCGGCGGGCGCGGCCGAGAACGTCTCGAATGCCCATGGCGTCGACCAGTCGGGCACGCCCTTCGACAACGGGGACACCAAGACCGATGTCGACAGCTCGCCCGGGACCGAGCCCACGCGCCTCGACGCGCCGCGCGGCGACGGCCCCGACGACCTGAAGAAGATCAAGGGTGTCGGCCCAAAGCTCGAGGCGATGCTGCACGACATGGGCATCTATCACTTCGACCAGATCGCGAACTGGTCGGACCCCGAGTTGACCTGGGTCGATGACAACCTCGAAGGCTTCAAGGGCCGCGCCAGCCGCGACGAATGGGTGAGTCAGGCCAAAATCCTTGCCGCGGGCGGCGAGACCGAGTTCTCGAAGAAATCCGAGAACGGATCGGCATGACGGGTCGGGCGGCAGATGGTCCCATCGCGGCCGCCCGGTATTCGTGCCATGTCTGAAGACAAGCGGCCGAAGGACCTGGCCCTGGGGCGCAGGGCGCGCAACGTGGGCATCGTCATGGCGGTGACCATGGTGCTGTGGATGGGCGCACAGTTCATCGGCGGCCAGCTGGGATTGCCCGCGCGCTTCGTCTTCCTGTTCGACCTGGCGGCGCTTGCGGCTTTCATCTGGGCGCTGGTGGTCACATACCAGATCTGGCGCCGCAGCCAGGAACACGACGGGTAGCCCCCAGCGCGCACCCGGCACCGAATTGCAACGACGGGTGGCCCGAACCGGGCCGCCGAGGATCGAGGATCGAGAGACCATGCTGGACGACAAGGACCGCATCTTCACCAATATCTACGGCCGCAAGGACCGTAGCCTGGCGGGCGCGAAGTCGCGCGGACACTGGGACGGCACGGCCGACCTGATCAAGAAGGGCCGCGACTGGATCGTGCAGGAGATGAAGGACAGCGGCCTGCGCGGTCGCGGCGGCGCGGGCTTCCCCACCGGGCTGAAGTGGTCGTTCATGCCCAAGGAGTCCGACGGGCGCCCGTCCTACCTCGTCGTCAACGCCGACGAATCCGAGCCGGGCACCTGCAAGGACCGCGAGATCATGCGCCACGATCCGCATACCCTGATCGAGGGGTGCCTGATCGCCAGTTTCGCGATGAACGCGCATGCCTGCTACATCTACATCCGGGGCGAATACATCCGCGAGAAAGAGGCGCTGCAAAACGCCATCGACGCGGCCTACGACGACGGGCTGCTGGGAAAGAACGCCGCCGGGTCAGGCTGGGATTTCGACCTGTATCTCGTCCACGGCGCGGGCGCCTATATCTGCGGCGAGGAGACGGCCCTTCTGGAAAGCCTCGAGGGCAAGAAGGGCATGCCCCGGATGAAGCCGCCGTTCCCGGCGGGGGCGGGCCTTTACGGCTGCCCGACCACGGTGAACAACGTGGAATCCATTGCCGTCGTGCCCACCATCCTGCGGCGCGGGGCGTCGTGGTTCAGCTCGTTCGGGCGGGAAAACAACAAGGGCACCAAGCTTTTCGCCATCTCGGGCCACGTGAACAATCCCTGCGTGGTCGAAGAGGCCATGTCGATCACCTTCGAAGAGCTGATCGAGAAGCATTGCGGCGGCATCCGCGGCGGCTGGGACAACCTCAAGGCGGTGGTGCCGGGTGGGTCCTCGGTGCCGTGCCTGCCCGCCAAGATCATGCGGGAAGAGGCGATCATGGATTTCGACTGGCTGCGCGAGCAGCGGTCGGGCCTCGGCACCGCGGCGGTCATCGTGATGGATCAGTCGGTGGACATGATCAAGGCGATCTGGCGCTTCTCGGCCTTCTACAAGCATGAGAGCTGCGGCCAGTGCACGCCCTGCCGCGAGGGCACGGGCTGGATGATGCGGGTCATGGACCGGCTGGTGAAGGGCGAGGCGGACCCCTCGGAGATCGACATGCTGCTGGACGTGACCAAGCAGGTCGAGGGCCACACCATCTGCGCCCTGGGCGACGCGGCCGCCTGGCCGATCCAGGGCCTGATCCGTCACTTCCGGCACGAGATCGAGGACCGCATCGCCCAAAAGCGCGGCGGGGCCCGTCCCGCCGTGGCGGCGGAATGATCCGCGGCAGCCTGGCCTTTGCCACCGCGATCCTGCTGGGCCTGCCCGCCGTGGCGCAGGCCCCGGCGGACGCGGCGCGGGCGCAGATCGAGCTCATCGGTTTCGCGATCGACACGAACCACGACCAGGTCATCAGCCCGGACGAACTGGCGACCTATGGCGACGTGGTGTTCGAGACGCTGGACCGGGACGGCGATGACCGGCTGGTGCTGGACGAGATCGCGTCGTTCCGGCTTGGCATGACCGAGATCGCCGAGTTTCGCGGCCGCCAGCAGGCCTACGACACCGCGCAGGCGATCATGTTCGACATTTTCGACCGCGACAGCGATGGCGGGATCGGGCCCGACGAACACAGGAGCGGCTTCGACCGGGCCTTCGACTTCGCCGACCTGGATGGCGACGGGACGCTGACCATGGACGAATACAGCCGCGGATTCATTTACAACATCGCGATGCGCGCGGCCCTGGCGGGCTAGTCCGCGCTGCGGAATTGCGCTTTTATCCAAGCCGCGCTAGTGCAGCGGAGTGCGGCGGGCGGCCGCGTAAGGGGAGTGATCTTGTGACGCCACGGCTGTCCATCATCTTGCTGCTATGCGCGGGCCTGGCCGGGTGCGGCACGGTGCAACGGCTCAACCCGTTCTCCACATGGCAGCCCGAGACGCCGCTTCCCTATGGCGCGAACCTCAACGGCGACAGGCGATCGCCCGATTTCACGGTTTCCGTCGCAACGCGCGGCGCGCCGATCGAGGCCTGGCGCGAGTCGGCGCGCTTTCCGGCCACGCGCCACTGCCTGCGCCGCTTCGGGTCTTCAGTGATCGACTGGCGCACCGATGGCGGGCCCGAGGACTGGGTCGTTCGCTACGATTCCGACGGCACGGCCGTCGTCTCGGGACGCTGCGCGGCGCGCTGATCCGCAAGGCATCGCACAGGTCACGAATGCGTCGTCTGTATTGCGGGCGCAGCATCCCCCCTTTATCTGATCGGGTGCTGATGTGTGCGGACCCTTGATTCTGTTGCCGCCGGAGACGACCATGAAAATTACGAAATCCCTTTTCCTTGCCGCTGCGCTTGCCCTGGGCGGGCAGGCCGCGACCGCCCAGCAGGTTCCGCTCGAGCAGAACCAGGTGGTGAGGGATGGCTTCTATGCCATCGGCCTCGCGGACGAGATCCGCAAGAACTGCCCGCAGATTTCCCCCCGGCTGATCCGGGCCTACTCGGCCCTGAAGGACCTCGAGCAATACGCCCGCGAACAGGGCTACACCGAGGCCGACGTGAAGGCGCTGGAAGACAACGACGCCGCCAAGGACGCCCTGCGCGCCGAGGTCAACGCCGAGCTGCAGGCCCGCGGCGCCGTTCCAGGCCAGACCTCGGGCTACTGCAAGATCGGGCGCGAGGAAATCGCGCGCGGCACCCCGGCGGGACGCCTGCTCAGGGATTGATCCCGGCCGCCGCGCCGCGGCCAATCGGCGGGCGCGGTGCGGAAAATGCGCGCGACAAATGGGATCATCGCGTGATTGCGCGGTTTTCCCTGCCGCCGATGTCCTCTACATTGCGCCCCGACGGGCGGCCGTGCATCCGGCGCGGCCCACGCCCCCTTGCGACCCTTTGGAGACGAGCGGCATGAGCGATCTTCGCAAAATCATCATCGACGGGCGAGAGATCGAGGTCGATCCGGCGATGACCCTGATCCAGGCCTGCGAACAGGCCGGGATCGAGATCCCGCGGTTCTGCTACCACGAACGCCTGTCCATCGCCGGCAACTGCCGCATGTGCCTGGTCGAGGTCGTGGGCGGCCCGCCCAAGCCCGCCGCCAGCTGCGCCATGCAGGTGCGAGACCTGCGCCCCGGCCCCGAAGGCGCGCCGCCGCAGGTCAAGACGAACAGCCCCATGGTCAAGAAGGCCCGCGAAGGGGTGATGGAGTTCCTGCTCATCAACCACCCGCTGGACTGCCCGATCTGCGACCAGGGCGGGGAATGCGACCTTCAGGACCAGGCCATGGCCTACGGCGTCGACTTCTCGCGCTTCCGCGAACCGAAGCGGTCGGTCACCAACATGGACCTGGGCCCGCTGGTCGGCACCCACATGACGCGCTGCATCTCGTGCACCCGCTGCGTGCGCTTCATCACCGAGGTCGCCGGCATGCCCGAGCTGGGCCAGACCGGCCGGGGCGAGGATGCCGAGATCACCAGCTACCTGGGCCAGACCCTCGACTCCGAGATGCAGGGCAACATCGTGGACTTGTGCCCGGTGGGCGCGCTGACCTCCAAGCCCTATGCCTTCACCGCCCGCCCGTGGGAGCTGCAGAAGACCGAGACCATCGACGTGATGGATGCGCTCGGCTCGAACATCCGCGTGGACACCAAGGGGCGCGAAGTCATGCGCATCCTGCCGCGCAACAATGACGGCATCAACGAGGAGTGGCTCGCCGACCGGTCGCGCTATGTGTGGGACGGCCTGCGCCGCCAACGGCTCGACAAGCCCTATATCCGCGAGAACGGCAAGCTGCGCCCGGCCACCTGGCCCGAGGCCCTGTCGGCCGCGGCCGAGGCCATGAAGGGCAAGAAGATCGCCGGGCTCGTCGGGGACCTTGCGCCGACCGAGGTGATCCACGCGCTGAAGCAACTGGTCGAAGGGCAGGGCGGCAAGGTCGAGTGTCGTCTCGACGGCGCCAAGCTGCCCGAGGGCAACCGCGCCGCCTATGCCGGCACCGCCGCGATCGAGGATATCGACCACGCGAAGGCCGTCATGCTGATCGGCACCAACCCCCGGCTCGAAGCGCCGGTGCTGAACAGCCGGATCCGCAAGGCCTGGCTGCGCGGCGCCGATGTGGGCCTGGTGGGCGAGGCCGTGGACCTGACCTATTCCTACGACCACCTGGGCGACGGTCCGGGCACGCTGGACGACCTGCTGTCGCGCGACCATTCCGACGTGCGCGAGAAGCCGTCGGTCATCATCGTGGGCCAGGCCGCCCTGCGCCGCGACGACGGTGCGGCCATCCTGGCCGCCGCGCAGGCGCTGGCCGAGGCGACGGGCTCGGGCCTGCTGATCCTGCACACCGCCGCGTCGCGCGTCGGGGCGATGGACGTGGGTGCGGTCACCGAGGGCGGCCTGGACGCCGCCATGGACGGGGCCGAGGTGATTTTCTCGCTGGGCGCCGACGAGGTCGAGATCGCCCAGGGGCCCACCGTGATCTACCAGGGCAGTCATGGCGACCGGGGCGCGCACCGGGCGGACATCATCCTGCCCGCCGCCGCCTGGACCGAGGAGCAGGGCCTGTTCGTCAACACCGAGGGCCGCCCGCAGCTGGCGCTGCGCGCCAACTTCGCCCCCGGTGAAGCCAAGGAAAACTGGGCCATCCTGCGCGCCCTGTCGGCCGAGATGGGCGCGACGCTGCCCTTCGATTCCATCGCCGAGCTGCGGCGCGGCATGGTCGACGCGGTGCCGCATCTGGGCCTGCTGGACGAGCTGGCCGAGAACGAGGGGGAATCCCTTGCCCGCGGCGACGTGGCCAAGACGCCCTTCGGGCAGGCGCTTCAGGACCACTACCTGGTGAACCCGATCGCCCGGGCGAGCCAGCTCATGGCCGAGCTCAGCGCGGGCGCCAAGGCGCGCGCGGGTGCCGCGCTTGCGGCCGAGTGACCGGAATGCGCCCGGCCTCCATCGCGGTGGTGGCCCTTGCGCTCGGGGGCTGCTCGGGGGCCGTCGATGACGGCCCCGACCTGCCGGTGACCCGGGTGATCCCGCCCGAGAACGCCAGCTATGCTGGTGTGCAGACGCGCCTGCTGGAGCCTGACCTGGTGAATTTCCTGGTCGAGATGCGCGGCGCGCGTGCCCCGGCGGACGTGGATGCCTATGCCCGCTGCGCCGCCGCGCAATACGCCCTGATCCGCGGCTTCGGTTTCGCGCGGCACATCCGCACGAATGTCGAGGAAGAGGGTGGCGTTTGGCGCGGAGATGCGGTTTACACGGTGTCGCCCGCGCTGCCACCGGGGGCCCGAAATATTGACGCCGAAGTCGTCGTGGCGACCTGCCAGCAGGACGGCATTCCAACGGTCTGACAGTGACGGAGCCAAGCCATCATGTCTGAATTCCTGACCACCCCAGCGGGCATCATCCTGATCGTCGCGGCGCAGGCCGGTCTGATCGTGACCTTCGTCATGGTGAGCCTGCTGTTCATGGTCTACGGCGACCGCAAGATCTGGGCCGCCGTGCAGATGCGGCGCGGCCCGAATGTGGTCGGCATCTTCGGCCTGCTGCAAACGGTGGCCGACGCGCTGAAATACGTTCTGAAGGAAATCGTGGTGCCCGCCGGCGCGGACCGCACGGTTTTCCTGATGGCGCCGCTCATGTCCTTCGTGCTGGCGATGCTGGCCTGGGCCGTGATCCCGTTCAACGACACATGGGTGCTGGCCGACATCAACGTGGCCGTGCTGTTCATCTTCGCGATCTCGTCGCTGGAAGTGTACGGCGTCATCATGGGCGGCTGGGCGTCGAACTCGAAATATCCGTTCCTCGGGTCGCTGCGCTCGGCGGCGCAGATGATCTCGTACGAGGTGTCGCTGGGCCTGATCATCATCGGCGTCATCATCACCACCGGCAGCCTGAACTTCGGCGACATCGTCCGCGCGCAGGACGGCAACCTGGGCCTGTTCAACTGGTACTGGCTGCCGCACTTCCCGATGGTGTTCCTGTTCTTCATCTCGTGCCTGGCCGAGACCAACCGCCCGCCCTTCGACCTGCCCGAGGCCGAGTCCGAGCTCGTCGCCGGCTACCAGGTGGAATACAGTTCGACCCCGTTCCTGCTGTTCATGGCCGGCGAATACATCGCGATCTTCCTGCTCTGCGCCGTGACCACGCTGCTGTTCTTCGGCGGCTGGCTGTCGCCCATCCCGTTCCTGCCCGACGGTGCGTTCTGGATGGTTCTGAAGATGGCGTTCTTCTTCTTCCTCTTCGCGATGGTGAAGGCCGTCGTGCCCCGCTATCGCTACGACCAGCTGATGCGACTGGGCTGGAAGGTGTTCCTGCCGTTCAGCCTGTTCTGGGTCGTGCTGGTGTCGTTCTTCGCCCATTTCGAACTGTTCGGCGGCGCCTACGCCCGCTGGACGGTCGGGGGCTGATCGATGAACGCCGGGGCGATCACGCGTCTGTACGGGGCTGGAACGCCGAATGCGCTCACGCGTCGGACGCGGCGCAGCGGCAAAGTTCCATACCAAGGCGGCGCCCGTTGCGCCGCACCTGTCCGGGGTGGCCGTTGCGACGCCCGGACGCCCGAAATTGCTACCGCCACCAAGGAGGCGACCCATGGCTGACACCGGTTTCGACTATGCCCGCGCGGGCCGTTACTGGCTGCTGTTCGACATGTTCAAGGGCCTGAAGCTGGGGCTGAAGTACTTCTTCGCCCCTAAGGCCACCCTGAACTATCCGCACGAGAAGGGCCCGATCAGCCCACGGTTCCGTGGTGAACATGCGCTGCGCCGCTATCCCAACGGGGAAGAGCGCTGCATCGCCTGCAAGCTGTGCGAGGCGATCTGCCCCGCGCAGGCCATCACCATCGATGCCGAACCGCGCGAGGACGGCAGCCGCCGTACCACGCGCTATGACATCGACATGACCAAGTGCATCTATTGCGGTTTCTGCCAGGAAGCCTGCCCGGTCGATGCCATCGTCGAGGGGCCGAATTTCGAGTTTTCGACTGAAACCCGGGAAGAGCTGTACTACGACAAGCAGAAGCTTCTGGAAAACGGCGAGCGCTGGGAAGCCGAGATCGCCCGCAACCTGGAAATCGACGCGCCCTACCGCTGAGCCGCGTCCCGCCGGACCCGAGGATTCATCCATGACCCCAGCCGATTTCGCCTTCTACCTGTTCGCGACCGCCGTGGTCGCGGCGGGGCTGTTCACCGTCATCGCCCGCAACCCGGTGCACTCGGTCCTGTGGCTGATCCTGGCCTTCCTGTCTTCCGCGGGCCTGTTCGTCCTGTTGGGCGCCGAGTTCGTGGCCATGCTGCTGATCATCGTCTACGTGGGCGCGGTCGCGGTGCTGTTCCTGTTCGTGGTGATGATGCTGGACGTGGATTTCGCCGAGCTGAAGGCCGAGATGGCCAAGTACATGCCATTGGCGTTGCTGATCGGGGTCGTGATCCTCATGCAGCTGGGCATCGCCTTCGGCGTCTGGCAATCCAGCCCCATCGCCGAGCAGAACCTGGCCGCGCGGCCCGAGGATTTCACAAACGCCGCCAACACCAACCTTCTGGGTCAGCTGATCTACGACGACTATCTGCTGCTGTTCCAGCTGGCGGGGCTGATCCTGCTGGTGGCGATGATCGGGGCCATCGTGCTGACGCTGCGCCACCGGGCCGACGTGAAACGGCAGAACATCGTCGCCCAGATCATGCGTGATCCGTCCAAGGCGATGGAATTGAAGGACGTGAAGCCGGGGCAGGGGCTTTAACCTCGGGGGCCGATGGCCTATCCGGCAATCGGGCGCGGGGCCGGTCCCCGGTGCCCCCAGAAGACCAAGAAGGACGAGGGACATGATCGGAATTGAGCATTACCTGACCGTCGCGGCCGCGCTGTTCGTGATCGGGATTTTCGGCCTGTTCCTGAACCGCAAGAACGTCATCATCATCCTGATGAGCGTCGAGCTGATGCTGCTGGCCGTGAACATCAACCTGGTCGCCTTCTCGGCCTACCTGGGCGACCTGGTCGGTCAGGTCTTCACCCTGTTCGTGCTGACCGTCGCCGCGGCCGAGGCGGCCATCGGCCTCGCGATCCTCGTCTGTTTCTTCCGCAACCGCGGCACCATCGACGTCGAAGACGTCAACGTGATGAAGGGCTGAGCGCATGACGACGATCATCCTGTTCGCGCCGCTGGTCGGCGCGCTGATCTGCGGCTTCGGCTGGCGCTTCATCGGCGAAAAGCCGGCGCAGTGGACCGCCACGGGCCTGCTGTTCCTCGCGGCCCTTCTGTCGTGGATCGTGTTCCTGGGCTTCGACGGCGAGATGCGCCAGGTCCAGATCCTGCGCTGGATCGAATCCGGCTCGCTCGCCACCGATTGGGCGATCCGGCTGGACCGGCTGACCGCGATCATGCTGGTGGTGGTGACGACGGTCTCGGCGCTCGTCCACCTCTACAGCTTCGGCTACATGGCCCATGACGAGAACTTCAAGGAAGGCGAAAGCTATCGCCCCCGGTTCTTCGCCTACCTGTCCTTCTTCACCTTCGCGATGCTGACGCTGGTGACGGCCGACAACCTCGTCCAGATGTTCTTCGGCTGGGAAGGCGTGGGCGTCGCGTCCTACCTGCTGATCGGCTTCTACTACCGCAAACCCAGCGCCAACGCCGCCGCGATCAAGGCTTTCGTGGTGAACCGCGTGGGCGATTTCGGATATGCCCTTGGGATCTTCGCGCTGTTCTTCCTGGTCGACAGCGTGCAATTCAACGACATCTTCGCCGCCGGGCCCGAGCTTGCGCAGACCGAGCTCAGCTTCCTCTGGACCACCTGGAACGCGGCCGAGCTGGTGGCCTTCCTGCTGTTCGTGGGCGCCATGGGCAAATCGGCACAGCTGATCCTGCATACCTGGCTGCCCGACGCCATGGAAGGCCCGACGCCGGTGTCGGCCCTGATCCACGCGGCGACGATGGTGACCGCGGGCGTCTTCCTGGTCTGCCGCATGTCGCCGATCATGGAATACGCGCCCAACGCCACGGCCTTCATCACCTTCCTTGGCGCCTCGACGGCGTTCTTCGCGGCCACCGTGGGCCTGGTGCAGAACGACATCAAGCGCGTGATCGCCTATTCGACCTGTTCGCAGCTGGGCTACATGTTCGTGGCCGCGGGCGTGGGCGTCTATTCGGTCGCCATGTTCCACCTGTTCACGCACGCCTTCTTCAAGGCGATGCTGTTCCTCGGTGCCGGCTCGGTCATCCACGGGATGCACCACGAGCAGGACATGCGGAACTACGGCGGGCTGAAGGACAAGCTGCCCTACACCTTCTACGCCATGCTGATCGGAACGCTGGCCATCACCGGCGTCGGCATCCCGCTGACCCATATCGGCTTCGCCGGGTTCCTGTCGAAGGACGCGGTGATCGAGTCGGCCTGGGGCGCCCATTCCGGCGTCGGCACCTATGCCTTCTGGATGCTGGTGATCGCGGCGGCCATGACCAGCTTCTACAGCTGGCGGCTCATGTTCCTGACCTTCTGGGGCAAGGCGCGCGGCGACAAGCACACGCACGAACATGCGCACGAGTCGCCCAACATCATGCTGATCCCGCTGGGCGTGCTGGCGGTCGGGTCGGTCCTGGCGGGCATGATCTGGTACGGGTCCTTCTTCGGCGACCACGCGCAGGTGAACCGCTATTTCGGCATCCCGGCCCATGCCGAGGCCGAGGCCGCCGATGATCACGGCGCCGAAACCGCCCCCGGCGACGACACCGGCGAGGGCGTGGGCGAAGCCGCGCAGGAACTGGCGCAGGGCGACGTTGCCGAAGCCGTGGACGACGCGACCGAGCCGACCGAGGACAGCCACGGCGGCGAGGGCACCCATGGCGAGGTGATGGCAGGCGGCTGGGAGGCCGGCGCCATCTACATGGCGCCCGACAACCATGTCATGGACGATGCGCACCATGCGCCGACGCTGGTGAAGATCAGCCCGTTCATCGCGATGATCCTCGGGCTGTCCCTGGCCTGGCTCATGTATATCCGCCGGCCCGAGCTGCCTGGCCGCCTGGCCGGCGCCAACCCGGTGCTCTACCGCTTCCTGCTGAACAAGTGGTACGTGGACGAGATTTACGACGCGGTCTTCGTGCGCCCGGCCAAATCGCTTGGCAGCTTCCTGTGGCGGCGCGGCGACGGCAACGTCATCGACGGCGGCATCAACGGCCTGGCCATGGGGATCATCCCGATGCTCACCAGGCTCGCCGGCCGCGCGCAGAGCGGATACCTGTTTCACTATGCCTTCGCGATGGTTCTGGGCATCGCGCTCCTCATCACCCTGATGACGCTCGGCGGAGGGGCGGACTGATGGACAATCTGCTTTCGATCATCTGCTTCGTGCCGCTTCTGGCCGCGGCCATTCTGGCGCTGTTCCTGCGGGGCGACGACGCGGCCTCGCAGAAGAACGCCAAGTGGCTGGCGCTGATCGCCACCGTGGTCAGCTTCCTTCTGTCGCTGTTCGTGCTGGCCGGGTTCGATCCCGGTGCGGGCTTCCAGTTCGTGGAAGAGGGCGAGTGGATCCTGGGCCTGAACTACAAGATGGGCGTCGACGGGATCAGCGTGCTGTTCGTCATGCTGACCACCTTCCTCATGCCGCTGGTCATCATCAGCTGCTGGCAGGTCGAGACGCGCGTGAAGGAATACATGATCGCCTTCCTCGTGCTCGAGACGCTCATGCTGGGCGTGTTCATGGCGCTGGACATGGTACTGTTCTACCTGTTCTTCGAGGCCGGCCTGATCCCGATGTTCCTGATCATCGGCATCTGGGGCGGGGCGAACCGGATCTATGCCGCGTTCAAGTTCTTCCTCTACACCTTCCTCGGCTCGGTACTGATGCTGGTGGCGATGATCGCGATGTTCAACGACGCGGGAACGACCGACATCCCCGCGCTGCTCGAGCACGAGTTCAGCTTCGGTACCTTCAGCGTCCTCGGCATCCAGGTCGTGGGCGGGCTGCAGACCATGCTGTGGCTGGCCTTCTTCGCCAGCTTCGCGGTCAAGATGCCCATGTGGCCGGTGCATACCTGGCTGCCTGATGCCCACGTGCAGGCGCCCACGGCCGGGTCGGTCGTGCTGGCCGCGATCCTGCTGAAGCTGGGCGGCTACGGCTTCCTGCGCTTCTCGCTGCCCATGTTCCCGGTCGCGTCCGAGATCCTGGCGCCGCTGGTCCTGTGGCTGAGCGCCATCGCCATCGTCTACACCTCGCTGGTCGCGCTGGCGCAGACCGACATGAAGAAGCTCATCGCCTATTCGTCGGTCGCCCACATGGGCTATGTCACCGCCGGTATCTTCAGCGCGAACCAGCAGGGGCTCGATGGCGCGATCTTCCAGATGATCAGCCACGGCTTCATTTCGGGCGCGCTGTTCCTGTGCGTCGGCGTCATCTACGACCGGATGCACACGCGCGAGATCGACGCCTATGGCGGGCTGGTGAACCGGATGCCGGCCTATGCGCTGATCTTCATGCTGTTCACCATGGCCAATGTGGGCCTTCCGGGCACCAGCGGCTTCGTCGGTGAATTCCTGACGCTCATGGGCATGTTCCAGGCCAATACCTGGGTGGCGGCGGTTGCGACCACGGGTGTGATCCTGTCGGCGGCCTATGCATTGTGGCTCTATCGCCGGGTGGTGATGGGCGCGCTGATCAAGGAAAGCCTGAAGACCATCCAGGACCTGACCCCGCGCGAGAAATGGACCTTCGCCCCGCTGGCGGCGATGACCATCCTGCTGGGCGTCTATCCCGCGCTGGTGACCGACCGGATCGGGCCCGCGGTGGCGGATCTTCTGACGAATTACGACGACGCGGTCGCCGCGGCCGATCTCGGCCACGCGGACGGCACCGCCGTCGCCGAAGCACATTAAGGGAGCGGCGCCATGAGCTCTGCCGATTTTGCCATCCTCGCGCCCGAGATCCTGCTGGCCGTCTACGCCATGCTGGCGCTGCTGGGCGCGGTCTACACCCGCAAGGACGGGCTGGCGCCCGCGCTGGTGTGGATCACCGCCATCCTGTTCGTGCTGGTGGCGGCCTGGATCGGTCTGGGCGGCGGCGGCACCGATGTCGCCTTCAACGGGCTGTTCATCGACGATGCGTTCTCGCGCTTCGGCAAGGTCGTGGTGCTGCTGTCGGCCGCGTCGATCCTGGTGATGAGCCAGGAATACATGGCCCGCCGCGGGCTGCTGCGGTTCGAATACCCCGTCCTCGTCACCCTGGCGGCCATCGGCATGATGGTCATGGTCAGCGCGGGCGACCTGATCGCGCTCTACATGGGGCTCGAGCTTCAGTCGCTGGCGCTCTACGTGGTCGCCGCCCTGCGCCGCGACAGCGTGAAGTCGACCGAGGCCGGTCTGAAATACTTCGTCCTGGGCGCGCTCAGCTCGGGCCTGCTGCTCTATGGCGCGTCGCTGACCTATGGCTTCGCGGGCACCACGCTGTTCTCGGGCATCATCGAGGCGGCGGGCGAGGGCACGGCGTCGCTGGGCCTGCTGTTCGGCCTGGTGTTCATCGCGGCCGGCCTGGCCTTCAAGGTCAGCGCGGCGCCCTTCCACATGTGGACACCCGACGTCTACGAGGGCTCGCCCACGCCGATCACCGCCTTCTTCGCCACGGCCCCCAAGGTCGCGGCCATGGGGCTGTTCGCCCGCGTGGTGCACGATGCGTTCGGTGGCGTGGTGTCGGATTGGACCCAGATCGTTGCGCTGCTGTCGGTCGCGTCCATGTTCCTGGGCGCCGTTGCCGCCATCGGGCAGACCGACATCAAGCGGCTGATGGCCTATTCCTCGATCAACCACATGGGCTTCGCGCTGATGGGCCTGGCCAGCGGGACGGCCTTTGGCGTACAGGCCATGCTGGTCTACATGGCCATCTACGTCACCATGAACGTGGGCACCTTCGCCTTCATCCTGACCATGGAAAAGGACGGCGTGCCGGTGGTGCGGATCGACGCGCTGAACTCCTATGCCTCGCGCGAGCCGACCAAGGCGCTGGCGGTGCTGGTGCTCATGTTCTCGATGGCGGGCGTGCCGCCGCTGGTGGGCTTCTTCGGCAAGTTCTACGTGCTCAGCGCGGCGGTGCAGGCCGACATGGCGTGGCTGGCGGTGCTGGGCGTGATCGCCTCGGCCATCGCGGCGTATTACTACCTGCGGATCGTCTACTACATGTATTTCGGCGAGCCGTCGGATGCGCTGAACGGCGGACGGTCGCCGGTGCTCTGGGGGTTCCTCATGGCGTCGGCCGCCGCGATGGTGCTGGGCGTCGTGAACCTCTTCGGTGTCGAGGGCGCGGCGGCCCTGGCGGCGCAAACCCTTGTCAACTGAGCCGTCCTGGCCCGAGGGCTACGCACGGCTGGTTCGGGACAGCATCGACAGCACCAATGCCGAGGGTCTTCGCCTGGCACCCACGCTGGAGCGCCCCACCTGGATCCTCGGGCATGAACAGACCGGCGGTCGCGGACGGCGCGGCCGGGGCTGGGCCACGCCGCGGGGCAATTTCTCGGCCACGCTGATGATGCGGCCCACGGGCACTGCCGGATGGGCCGCGCTGCGCAGCTTTCTTGCCGCCAATGCCCTGTTCGAGACGCTTGCCCTGCACGTGGACCGCACGCGGCTGTCGCTGAAATGGCCCAACGACGTGCTGCTGGACGGCGGCAAGGTGGCGGGCATCCTTCTGGAAACGACGACGCGGGACGGCGCGGTGGACTGGCTGGCCATCGGGATCGGCGTGAACGTCGCGCATGTGCCCGAAGGGATCCGCGACGCGGTCTTTCCGCCGGTTAAGCTGGATCTCGACATCGCGGCCGGGGATCTGCTCACGTCGCTCGCAGGGTTCTACGCCACCGAGGAAGGCATCATCGAGCGGCTGGGCTTCGCCCCGATCCGCGAGAAATGGCTGCGCCACGCCGCGCGCCTGGGCGAAGTCATCACCGCGCGCACCGGCACCGAGGAATTGACCGGCGTGTTTCGCGACGTGGATGAGGGCGGTCACCTTGTGCTGGACACGCCCGAGGGCGACCGGCGGATCGCGGCTGCCGATATCTACTTCTAGGGGACCTCGCGCATGCTTCTGGCCATCGATTGCGGCAACACGAACACCGTTTTCTCGATCTTCGACGGCGAGAACTTCATCGCGACCTGGCGCACCTCGACCGAATGGCAGCGCACGGCGGACCAGTATTACGTCTGGCTGCGCACGCTGATGAGCCTGAACAAGATCGACGTCGCGATTGACGAGGTGATCGTCAGTTCGACCGTGCCGCGCGTGGTGTTCAACTTGCGGGTCCTGTGCAACCGCTATTTCGACTGCCGGCCTTACGTGGTGGGCAAGCCCGACTGCCTGCTGCCGGTGGACGTGCGGGTGGACAGCGGCACGCAGGTGGGGCCGGACCGGCTGGTCAACACGGTGGGCGGCTTCGATCTGCACGGACCGGACCTGATCGTGGTGGATTTCGGCACCGCCACCACCTTCGACGTGGTGGGTCGCGACGGCGCCTATGTGGGCGGTGTCATTTCGCCGGGTGTTAATCTGTCGCTGCAGGCCCTACATGACGCTGCAGCTGCATTGCCTCTGGTCGACGTGACCAAGCCCGCGCAGGTCGTGGGCAAGAACACCGTCGACTGCATGCAGTCCGGAATTTTCTGGGGCTATGTGGGCCTCATCAACGGGGTGGTCGAGCGCATCAAGGACGAGCGCGCCCGCCCCATGAAGGTCATCGGAACGGGTGGGCTGGCACCGTTATTCCAGCAAGGCGACGCGTTGTTCGACGTGTTCGAAGACAATCTGACGATGCACGGATTGGTCGTGATCCATCGTCACAACAAGGAAATGGGTAACTAACCATGAGCGAAAACCGACTGATTTACCTGCCCCTCGGAGGGGCGGGCGAGATCGGCATGAACTGTTACGTCTACGGCTACGGCACGCCCGGCAAGGAGCGGCTGATCGTGGTCGACCTGGGCGTGACCTTCCCCGACATGGACACCACCCCGGGGGTCGACCTGATCTTTCCGGACGTGAGCTGGCTGGAAGAGCGCAAGGACCGCATCGACGGCATCTTTATCACCCACGCCCACGAGGACCACGTGGGCGCCGTCGGGCACCTGTGGGGCAAGCTGGACGCACCGGTTTATGCCCGGGCCTTCACCGCGCATCACGCGCGCCGCAAGATGGAAGAGCAGGGCCACAACCCCGACAAGGTGCAGGTGATGGGCCCTTGGCCCGAGATGCGCCAGATCGGCGATTTCAACATCGGCTTCCTGCCGGTCAGCCACTCGATCCCCGAAAGCTCGGCCATGGTGATCGAGACGCCGGACGGGCGGGTCATCCATACCGGCGACTTCAAGATCGACTACGACCCCGGCGTGGGCGAGGCGTTCGACCGCGACCTGTGGGCCGAGGCGTCGAAGCCCGGCGTGAAGGCGCTGGTCTGCGATTCGACCAATGTCTTTTCGGGCCACGAGGGGCGGAGCGAATCCTCGCTGGCGCCCGAGATCACGCGCCTGGTGGCCGAACAGCCCGGCATGGTGGTGGCCACGACGTTCGCGTCGAACGTGGCGCGGGTGAAGACGCTGGCCGAGGCCGGCATTGCCGCAGGACGCTCGGTCTGCCTGCTGGGCCGGGCCATGCGCCGCATGATCGAGGCCTCGGTCGAGACCGGCGTACTGTCCGATTTCCCGTCGACCATCCCACCCGAGGACGCGCGCGAGGTGCCGCGCGGCAACCTCATGCTGATCGTCACCGGCAGCCAGGGCGAACGCCGCGCGGCCTCGGCCCAGCTGGCGCGCGGGAAGTACATGGGGCTGACCATGGCCGAGGGCGACACGTTCCTCTTCAGCTCCAAGACCATCCCCGGCAACGAGCGGGGCGTGATCTCGATCATGAACCAGTTTTCCGAGCAGGGCGTCGACGTGGTCGACGACGATGGCGGCCGCTACCACGTGTCGGGCCACGCCAACAGGCCCGACATCCTGGCCATGCACGAGCTTGTGCGCCCGCAGATGGTGGTGCCCATGCACGGTGAACACCGTCACCTGCGCGAGCACGTGAAGCTGGCCAAGGACAACGGCCGTGCCGGCGTGCTGGCGCCCAACGGCACCTGCGTGTCGCTGTCGGGCAACAAGCCCGAGGTGGTCGAGTACGTGGAAACCGGCCGCGTCTACCTGGACGGCGCGGTTCAGGTCGGCGCGCTGGACGGCATCGTGCGGGACCGGATCCGCATGGCGCTGAACGGCCACGTGGTGGTGACCCTGATCATCGACGAGGACGACACGCCACTGGGCGATCCCTGGGTCGAGCTGGTGGGGCTGCCCGAGACGGGCCGCTCGGGGAGTTCCGTGGCCGAGATCATGGAGCAGGACCTGGGCCAGTTCATGCAACGCGCCGACGACCGCACGCTGATGGATGACGACAAGCTGGATGAACAGCTGCGCCGCGTTGCCCGAAATACCGCCAATGACGAGCTGGGGCGCAAGCCCGAGGTCACCGTGGTGATCTCTCGCCTGAGCTGAGGCCGGGCAGGGGGCGCCGCCCCCGTCCGCTTCGCGGACTCCCCCGGAGGTATTTGTCGAAAGATGAAGCCAGGGCGGGCCGCGCCCACCTGGCTCTTCAGTCGACCGGTTGCCGGGCCGCGTCTGGCGTCGCCGTGCCCTCGGCCCCGGCCTCGGCGTCGTCAGCCGAGCAGAGATAGACGGCGCCCCCGACGGCGACCAGGCTGACGGCCGCGGCGCCGGCCAGCGCGGGGGCGGCCAGCGCGGCGGACACCGCGCCGCTGGCACCGGTGCCGACGCTGGAGGCGATCGACGCGGCGCTGCCCGACAGGATCGCCGCGCCCGAGGCGTGCAGGACGGCATTGGTGCGACTCTGCCCTTCGGCGCGGCCGGTGGCGATATCGGTGGCGGTTCCGGCGATGCCAACCGCCGTGTCGCGCGCGGTGTTGACCCGTTCGCAGGCGGTGCGGGCGCAGCGGCCACGGTACGTGCGTTCGCCCGGCACCAGCAGGAAGCCCAGCAGGTCATCGGGCAGCAGGCAATACCCGCTCAGATCATCTTCGGGAACCTCGCGAGCGAGGAACGCGATCAGCGTTTCGCTGTCGCAGGCGGGAGGACGGCCCCGCACCCGGTCGAGGCCCAGGGCGGCCCAGCCCGCCGCGCGTTCGCGCAGGCCTGGGCGCGGCGCGTCGAGCGCGTCACGGTCGATGGTGAGGGTCGTTGAGTTGACCTCGGCCCGGCAGAGATCCTCGGCCAGGGCAGGGGTGGCACAGACGACGGAGGCGAAGAGGAAGCAGGTAAAACGGCCCATGGGCCGTGAGCTAGCCCGCTAGACGCTCTTCGAAAGACTTCTCGATGAATGTCGGCAGATGATCGCCCATGCCCTTGACCGCATCGTCGCCCGACGCGCCCTTGCCGCGTCCCCGGCCGCGACCACCGCGGCGGGATCCGCTTTCGGCCTCGGTCTTGGGCGTCTCGTCCTTGGGCGCTTCGGCCTTGGGGGCGTCGTCCTTCGGCGTCTCGGCTTTCGAAGGAGTCTCGTCGGCGGGTGCCTCGGACGCGGTTTCTTTCGCCGGGGCGGTGTCCGCTTTCGCCGGCGCGGTGTCTGCGTCGGACTTGCGGCGGCGCGAGCGGCTGCGCTTGGGCTTCTCGTCGGTCGCGGCCTCGGCCGTCGCAGGCTCTTCCGGCGCGTCGTTGCCCAGCGGGCTGTCGAGGCGCGGGATCTGTTTCTCGATCAGCCGCTCGACATCGTCGAGGTTCTTTTCGTCCTGGGGCACGCAGATCATGATCGCCTTGCCCTCTCGCCCCGCGCGGCCGGTCCGGCCGATGCGGTGGACGTAATCCTCGGCGTGGCTGGGCACGTCGAAGTTGAACACGTGGCTCACGGCGGGCACGTCGAGGCCCCGGGCGGCCACGTCCGAGGCGACGAGGAAGCGCAGGTCGCCCGCGCGGAAGCCATCGAGCGTGCGGGTGCGCTGCGACTGGTCCAGGTCGCCATGGATGGGCGCCGCGTCATAGCCGTATTTCTTGAGGCTCTTGGCCACCACGTCCACGTCCATCTTGCGGTTGCAGAAGATGATCGCGTTCGAGCAGGCGTCGCCTTCCTTGTCGATCAGCGCGCGCAGCAGCTTGCGCTTCTCGCTGGGCTGGCGATCCTTGCGCGAGCCCTTGAACATCACCACGCCCTGTTCGATCGTCTCGGACGCGGTGGCCTGGCGGGCGACCTCGACGCGTTCGGGATTAGACAGGAAGGTGTTGGTGATCCGCTCGATCTCGGGCGCCATGGTGGCCGAGAAGAACAAGGTCTGCCGGGTGAAGGGGACCAGGCTGAAGATCCGCTCGATATCGGGGATGAACCCCATGTCGAGCATCCGGTCGGCCTCGTCCACCACCATGATCTTGACGTCGGTGAGCAGGAGCTTGCCCCGCTCGAAATGGTCGAGCAGGCGGCCCGGCGTCGCGATGAGCACATCGACGCCCTTGTCGATCAGCACGTCCTGTTCCTTGAACGAGACACCGCCGATCAGCAGCGCCTTGGTCAGGCGCACGTGCTTGGCGTAGGTGTCGAAGTTCTCGGCCACCTGGGCGGCCAGTTCGCGGGTCGGTGCCAGCACCAGGCTGCGCGGCATGCGCGCCTTGGCGCGGCCGCGGGCGAGCTGGGTGATCATCGGCAGGGTGAAGGACGCGGTCTTGCCGGTGCCGGTCTGGGCGATGCCCAGCACGTCGCGTCCCTCCAGCGCGGCGGGAATCGCCCCGGCCTGGATGGGGGTCGGCGTGGTGTAGCCGGCTTCTTCGATGGCTTTCTGGACCTTGGGGCCCAGCTTCAGGTCGCTGAATTTCGTCATGTGTGTCCGAACGTCGAGGCGGCCCGTGCCGCCTTTGCATGTTGGGACGATGAAAAACGGCCGTCCCGTCGAATAGGCGCACGCGCATCGCCGCCCGGCGCCTGACTACTGGCTTGACGGCCCGTCGTCAATCGGCGGGTGGTTTCCCGCGCCCGGCCGTCAGAGCGCCGCCACCATCGCCCAGCCCACCGGGGCGAGCGTCGCGAAGCCCAGAAGCAGGATCGCGCCGTTGCCCATGGTCAGGCCCAGCCCGAACAGGAAGCAGGGCACCGCCAGCATGGCGGGCAGCCCCGGCACGAAGCCCGCCAGCACCATGATCACGCCACCCAACGCCGTGGCCGTGCCGACGGCCGCCAGGACGACCCGTGCCCGGGCCAGCCCCCGCAGCCGGCCGGACAGGGTGTCGTCGATCCAGTTGGCCACGGGGGACGCCTTGTTCACCGCGCGCGACAGGGCGGATTTCGGGATCTCGCGCCGTCCCAGCAGATCCGGCACGCGCAAGCCACGCCGGCCGCGCAGAAGCTGCACGCCGAGGATCACCAGCGTCGCGCCCACCAGGGCCGGAACGCCCGGCACCATTCCCACCGGCAGAAGCAGGAATGCGCTGATCGTCAGGAGGAGCGGGCCGAATCCCCGCGCCTGCAGGGTTTCGAGAAGCACGTCGAACCGCACGCCGCCGTCGCCGTCCGACAACTCGCCCAGCCGGGCGAGCAGGGACTGCACGCGGTGGTTTTCGCCCGGCTCGGATTCGGTCATGTGGCAAAAACGCGCAGGCGCCCCGGCGCGTTCCGATTGCCTAGACCATCATCTCTTTTGTCGCGGTCAGGTTGATGTCGGGATAGTCCCGCGCCACGCGGTCGATGTCCCATTGCAGGCGCGTTAGGTAGACGAGGTCGCCGTCATTGTCGTGGGCGATGTGCTGCTTGTTGGCCTGCACGAACTTGTCCACCGCCGCGTCCGTGCCCGACACCCAGCGGGCCGAGGTGAACTGCGAGCCCTCGAAGCGGACGGGCAGGCCGTATTCCAGCTCGATCCGGCTGGCCAGGACCTCAAACTGCAGCGCGCCGACCACGCCCACGATGAACCCCGCGCCCATCATCGGCTTGAACACCTTGGCGGCGCCTTCCTCGGCGAACTGGCTCAGGGCCTTGTCCAGGTGCTTGGCCTTCATCGGGTCGCCCGCGCGGCAGTTTTGCAGAAGCTCGGGCGCGAACGAGGGGATGCCGCTGACGCGCAGCGCCTCGCCTTCGGTCAGCGTGTCGCCGATGCGCAGCTGCCCGTGGTTCGGGATGCCCATGATGTCGCCGGCCCAGGCCTCTTCGGCCAGCTCACGGTCGGAGGCCAGGAACAGCACGGGGTTCGAGATCGCCATGGGCTTCTTCGACCGCACATGGGTCAGCTTCATGCCGCGCTTGAAATGTCCCGACGCCATGCGGACGAAGGCCACGCGATCGCGGTGCTTGGGGTCCATGTTGGCCTGCACCTTGAAGACGAAGCCGGTGACCTTGTCCTCGTCGGGGCTGATCTGGCGCGGCTCGGCCTTCTGCGGCTGGGGCTGGGGGCCGAAATCGCCGATCCCGGTCATCAACTCCTTCACGCCGAAGCTGTTGATGGCGCTGCCGAACCAGATCGGCGTGAGCGTCCCGTCCAGAAGCGCCTGCTGGTCGAAGGCCGGAAGCAGCTCGCGCGCCATCTCGACCTCTTCGCGCAGCTGCTCCAGCAGGGCGGGGGGCACGTGATCGGCCATCTTCGGGTCGTCGAGGCCCTGGAGCCGGATGGTCTCGGCCACCTTGTTGCGGTCGGCCCGGTCCATGAGTTCCAGCCGGTCGTTCAGGATGTCGTAGCAGCCCAGGAAATCGCGGCCCTGGCCGATGGGCCAGCTGGCCGGCGTCACGTCGATGGCCAGGTTTTCCTGGATCTCGTCGATGATCTCGAACGTGTCGCGCGCCTCGCGGTCCATCTTGTTGCAGAAGGTCAGGATTGGCAGGTCGCGCAGGCGGCAGACCTCGAACAGCTTCTGGGTCTGGCTCTCCACGCCCTTGGCGCCGTCGATCACCATCACCGCCGCGTCCACCGCGGTGAGCGTGCGATAGGTGTCTTCCGAGAAGTCGCTGTGGCCGGGCGTGTCCACCAGGTTGAAGCGGTAGGTGCCGAAATCGAAGGACATGGCCGAGGCCGAGACCGAGATGCCCCGGTCCTTTTCCATCTGCATGAAGTCCGAGCGCGTGCGCCGCGCCTCGCCCTTGGCGCGGACCTGTCCGGCCATCTGGATGGCGCCGCCATACAGCAGGAACTTCTCGGTCAGCGTGGTCTTGCCCGCGTCCGGGTGGCTGATGATGGCAAAGGTCCTGCGCCGCGCGATCTCGGGCGGCAGGGGGGCGGCATTGTGCGAACGATCCAACATGGGCTGCGATATAGGCCGCGCGGGATTGGCACGCAATCGGGCGCGTTTCGTGGTATGCTGAACCCACCTGACGGGGAGGTGGACTCATGGAACTGATGGCAGTTGCGAAACAGCTGGTCGAGCGGGTGCGCGATGGCGACGGCACCCGGCTGCTGGACGAGATCTACGACGAGGATGCGCGCTCGATCGAGGCCTGGAGCCCGGAGGGGCAGGACCGGGAAACGCGCGGGCTGGACGCGCTGCGCGGCAAGCACGCCTGGTGGGACGAGCACATGGAGACCCACGCGATGGAGGTCGAGGGGCCGTTTCCCCACGGCCGCGACAAGTTCGCGTTGATCTACCAGGTGGACGCCACCGACCGGTCGAACGACCAGCGCTTCCAGATGCGCGAAGTCGCCGTCTACACGGTCGCGGACGGCAAGATCACGCGGGAAGAGTTCTTCTACGACAGGCCCGGCTGATCAGAAGCGCAGCGTCATCGTGCGACGCCCGGACGGGCAGCAGCGCGGGTCGCCGTCCTGCATTACGTACATTTCCAGCAACAGCCCCTCGGGCGAGGGGGTGACCGACGCGATGCCGCCGGTCAGGTCGAATTCGGCCGCGCGCACGAAGCCGTCGTCGCGGGCGACATAGGCGTAGTAGCTTAGGCTCACCGCGTTGCCGCCGGGAAAGGGATACGCCGCCTGCACCAGGTAATCGCTCGCCCCGTCCTGGTCGAAGTCCCACGCCCACGCCTTCACGGTGTCCAGGGTCCTGCCCTCTGCCAGGTCGGCGCGGATCGCGGGCGGCGCCTCCAAGCTCGGCAGGGATTGCGCGGCAACCGGTCCGGCGGCCACGAGCGCCAGTGCAAGGGCGCGGATCAGCACGCCGAGGCGCGCCGCAGGGTATCGACGGAAATCGGGGTGCGGGTGCCGTGCTCGTCCAGTTCGGCCGCGGGGGGCAGACCTTCGCCGGCGTGGGAGGCCACCGCCTCGGGCAGGGCGTTGCGGGTGCGGGTGTCGACCAGCAGCGTCTCGGCGGCGATGCCCTCGGCATAGATGATCTCGTGCCGGTCGAAGAGCAGCTGGTAATACTCGACGAACCCGCCATCGGTGCGGGTCACCGTATCGCCATTGACCAGGTATTTCGCCTTCACCAGCACCTCGGCCCGGCCGACGCCCGCGCGGTCCTGGCGCTGGTAGACGAATAGGCGGTGGTTGGGGCTGACGATCAGGTCGTTCTCGTTGTGCAGAACGCCCTTGGCGATGCGGATCGGGGCGAAGGCGCCGATCGCCCGCACGGTGCGTGTGCCGACCCAGCGCACCTGCTGCACGCCGTGGTCGCGGGTCAGGACCGGGTCGCCCACGCGCAGCTCCTCAATGGGAACCTGGCGTCCGTTGGCCATGGTGATGTGGGTGCCGCGGGTGAAGGACACGCACGCGGCCTCGGCAAAGCGGGCGGCGGCCGCGTCGCGGTCGACGGTGACCAGCGTGTAGTCGCGGCGCGACGCCAGTGGGGCCAGCGGGAACAGGTAGACCTGCGCGATGGTGCAGCGGTCGCGGTTCAGCTCGACGATGACCAGCGTTTCGACCGCGGTGCCGTCGGTGGACATGAACGTGGCCAGGCAGTCCAGGTGCAGGTCCGCCCCGACCAGCCCCGCCTCGGTGCCCGGTGCCACGACCATCTGGCCCGGACGGTGCGAGACCGACAGGCGCACCGGCTCGGCCCCGCGCATCAGGGCATAGGTGTCGCCCAGGATCAGGTCGTCGGCCACCGAAAGCGGGTCGCCCAGGTTGGCGCCGTCCACCGCGATGAACGACTGGGCGGGATAGATGACTAGGCTTTGCGCCGGATCCTGTTCGATCGCGGAAAGAAGGGTCATGTGGAAACTCGTACTCTCAAGGCCCCGTGGCCCGCCGCGCAGCCCTGCGGCGACGGGAGTTCGGAACCTGCTAAGACTACCCGATTTCGGCCCGTGCGACAATCGCTACGGGTCGGCGGGGTCATTTGGACGCGCGACCGGTTCGGCCTGGTAAACGAGGGAGCGTTTGCGCGCAGACTGTTTCGATACCGGATACGCCCGCCCGGGTCTTTTGCAGTGGGCGGCACGCGGGCGCGGTGCTAAGTCACGGCCCGACACAATCGGGAAGGAGACACGGCATGGATCTGGGAATTTCGGGCAAGCGCGCGCTGGTCACGGCGTCGTCCAAGGGGCTTGGTCTGGGCTGCGCCGAGGCGCTGGCCGAAGCGGGCTGCAACCTCGTGATGAACGCGCGCGGGGCCGAGGCGCTCGAGGCCGCGGCGGCACGCATCCGCGAGCGCTGGGGCGTCGAGGTCACCACCGTGGCCTGCGATGTCACCACGGCCGAAGGGCAGAAGCAGGTCCTGGGTGCCGCGGGGCAGCCCGACATTTTGGTCACCAACGCCGGCGGCCCGCCCCCGGGCATGTGGACCGACTGGGACCGCGACGACTTCATCTCGGCGCTGGACGCCAACATGCTGACGCCCATCGCGCTGATGAAGGCCTGCGTGCCCGCGATGATGGAGCGGGGCTGGGGCCGCGTCGTCAACATCACCTCGGTCTCGGTCAAGGCGCCCGTGCCGGTGCTGGGCCTGTCGAACAGCGCGCGCGCCGGCCTGACGGGCTATGTCGCGGGCACTTCGCGGCAGGTGGCGGGCAAGGGCGTAACGATCAACAACCTGTTGCCCGGCATCCATGCCACCGACCGCGCCGACGCGCTGGACAAGGGCGTGGTCGAGAAGGAGGGCATCAGCTTCGACGAGGCGCGCGCCAACCGGCAGGCGACGATCCCCGCCGGTCGCTATGGCACGCCCGAGGAGTTCGGCCAGGCCTGCGCCTTCCTGTGCTCGGTCCATGCCGGGTTCATCGTCGGGCAGAACGTGCTGCTGGACGGCGGCGCGACCAACCTGTCCATGTGATCGTCTTGATGGCGCGGGGCCGGGCTGCTAGCTGCACCTGACGAAACTTGTCGGACATCGCGATGCCGCTTACGACTCCCCGCCTTCAGGTCGACGACCTGTGCTGCTCCTTCGATGGCCGGCAGGTGGTGAGCGATGTCACCCTGTCGGTCGCCGAAGGCCAGGTCATGTGCCTGCTGGGCCCGTCCGGCTGCGGCAAGTCCACGACCCTGCGGGCCATCGCCGGGGTCGAGATCCCCGACAGCGGGACCATCCGCATCGACGGCGCCCCGGTCTTCGGCCCCGAGGGCAGCGTGCCGCCCGAGCATCGCGGCGTCGGCTTGATCTTCCAGGATTTCGCCCTGTTCCCGCACCTGTCGGTTGCCGACAACGTGGCCTTCGGGCTGAAAGGCCGGAAGAAGGACAAGCGCGCCCGGGCCCATGCCCTGCTGGAGCGCGTCCATCTCGAGCGCTATCTCGACAGTTATCCGCACGAGCTGTCGGGCGGCGAACAGCAGCGCGTGGCCCTTGCCCGCGCCATCGCGCCGAAGCCGCGCGTGATGCTGATGGACGAGCCGTTCTCGGGGCTCGACAACCGGCTGCGCGACGGCATCCGGGACGAGACGCTGGCCCTGTTGAAGGAGGAAGGCACCGCCGTCCTGCTGGTCACGCACGAGCCGGAAGAGGCGATGCGCATGGCCGACGAGATCGCGCTGATGCGCGACGGGCGAATCGTGCAGCGCGGTGCGCCCTACAACGTCTACAACGCGCCGGCGGACCGTGCTGCCGCCGCCTTCTTCAGCGATATCAACGTGATCGAGGGCGAAGTTAACGGCGCGCTGACCGACACGCCCTTCGGCCAGTTCCTGGCCCCGGGCCAGCCCGACGGCACCCGGGTCGACATCGCCATTCGCCCCCAGCACGTGCGCATCGACTTCGATCGGGACGGCCGCGGGCCGAATCCCACGCCGCAGGACGGTACGCCCGCCCGAGCGGTGGTCGTGCGGTCGCGCTTCATCGGAAACGAAAGCCTCGTGGAATTCCGGCTGGACGCCACGGGCGGCAAGATGATCGCCACGGTGCCCTCGGTCTTCCTGCCCAAGCCCGGCACGCCGCTGTGGCTTATGATCCGCCGCGACCGCTGCTTCGTCTTCCCCCGCACATGAGCGGCGGCGTGCTGCTGCCACGCCTGCCCGACGAAGCGGTGGCCCACCCGCTGCCGGGGACGCGGCCGCTCGACCCCGACGACTGGTTACGCGTGGATGGGGCCTATCCCGCGCAGATGGCATTGCGCGATGCCCTTCTGGATGACCGGCCACATCGCGTTCGCGACGTGCTGCCAGAGGGCCGCGCGGCGGCGCGGGAGGCCTTGGCGCTGGTCGTGGACCACCTGTCGCGGCGGTCGGATTTCGAGGTCACGCAGGACACGGTCCGACGGCCCGACGGCAGGCGCGTTTCGCTGAACGACGACAATCCGCTGGGCACCATCGGCCGGTTGGTGCAGGAGGATCTGTGCATTCTTGCGCCATCGCCCGAGGGTCACCGCCTCGTCGGGGCGGTCCTGTGTTTTCCGTCGGCCTGGACGTTGGCGCAGAAGATGGGCCGCACGCTGGACGCCTTGCACGGCCCCGTGCCGGACTATCAAGGCGATGTCGCGCGGCGCGTTCAGCGGTTGTTCGACGGGGTACGGCCAGACCGGCCGCTGGTCCGGCACAATCTCCTGCATCACGACAGCGACGCGCTGTTCAATCCGCGGCTGGAATTCTCGCAAACCCCGCGCGGGCCGGGCGACTCGCGGTTCAAGCGGGTCGAGCGGCAGGTGATCCTGCGGCTGCCCGAAACGGGACTGGTGGGCTTTTCGATCCACACCTACCTGGTCGCCGCAGCCGGGGGCTAGCGGGGCCGCAAAGGCAGCTGTCAGTGCAGGAGCGCGCCGCGCATGGGTTCGGGGCTGATCCGGCCCGATACGGGCAGGCGGCGGGGCATTTCCTGCAGGACCGCCCAGGTGAACTGGGTGGGACGCAGCACCTGGCTGGTCGGCTTCCACAGGATCGACGCCGCTGACAGGCGCATGCTGATCCGCTTCGCCAGTTCGTAGCACAGCTGCCTGGCCACCAAACCCTCGACGGTGTCCGCGGCCCGGACGGCGATCGCCACCTCGGAGCCTTTGCCGAACGGGGAGGACTGCATCTCGATGATGCCGTGATCGGTCTCGATCCGCATGCTGTCGCCGTCGAAGCCCAGATCCTGGGACAGGATATGCACGTCGGCCTGGCGCAAGCACCAGCAGACCGGGCCCGAAATCGCGTAGAAATCGGGTGCCTTGCCGGGGCCGAACCGGACTTTGGCCGTAATGACCTTGGCCTCGCGTGTCATTGTTTCCTCACTCGTGGTTCAAATGCCGATGGAGAAACATTGTTGGCCGATCAGGGCGCGAAAAGGGCAGACGAAAGGTAAATACCGTCAAAAAACAAGATGGCTCCTCACGGCTTCCCCGAGCCGGCGTTCCTGTGCAGCGGGGCCGCCCAGATCGACCGGGATTAATACATACTATCGAATTATCGCCCGGTTGCCACTGCTAAGCCGGAAATTCCCATAGAAAAAGGGGCGCTGACGTGCAGCGCCCCCATCGCGTTCGCGGCTGAGTTGTGGATCAGCAGCTGTAGTACATCTTGAATTCCATCGGGTGCGGGCAATGCTCGTAGGCATAGATCTCTTCCCACTTCAGATCCATGTAGCCCTGGATCTGATCCTTGGTGAAGACGTCGCCCGCGGTGAGGAAGTCCATGTCCTTCTCCAGCTCGTCCAGCGCTTCGCGCAGTGACGAACAGACGGTCGGGATCTCGGCCAGCTCCTCGGGGGGCAGGTCGTAGAGATCCTTGTCCATGGCTTCGCCCGGGTGGATCTTGTTCTTGATCCCGTCGATGCCGGCCATCAGCAGCGCGGCGAAGCACAGGTAGGGGTTCGCCGACGGATCGGGGAAACGGGCCTCGACGCGCTTGGCCTTGGGGCTTTCGGCCCACGGGATCCGGACGCAGCCCGAGCGGTTGCGGGCCGAGTAGGCGCGCAGCACGGGGGCTTCGAAGCCGGGGATCAGGCGCTTGTAGCTGTTGGTCGACGGGTTGGTGAAGGCGTTCAGCGCCTTGGCGTGCTTCAGGATGCCGCCGATGAAATACAGCGCCTCGTCGCTCAGGTCGGCGTACTTGTCACCGGCGAAGAGCGGCTTGCCGTCCTTCCAGATCGACATGTTCACGTGCATGCCGGTGCCGTTGTCGCCCGAGATGGGCTTGGGCATGAAGGTCGCCGACTTGCCGTAGGCGTCGGCCACGTTGTGGATGACGTACTTGTACTTCTGCAGGTTGTCGGCCTGCTCGACCATGGTGCCGAAGATCAGCCCCAGCTCGTGCTGGCACGAAGCGACCTCGTGGTGGTGCTTGTCCACCTTCATGCCGATGCGCTTCATGGTCGACAGCATCTCCGAGCGCAGGTCCTGCGCGTCGTCGACGGGGTTCACCGGGAAGTAGCCGCCCTTGATGCCGGGGCGGTGGCCCATGTTGCCCATCTCGAAGTCCGCGTCGCTGTTCCACGCGCCGTCCTGCGCGTCGACCTCGTAGCTGACCTTGTTCATGGCCACCGAGTACTTGACGTTGTCGAACAGGAAGAACTCGGCCTCGGGGCCAAAAAAGGCGGTGTCGCCGATGCCGGACGAGCGCAGGTATTCCTCGGCGTTGCGCGCGGTGCCGCGGGGGTCGCGGTCATAGCGTTCGCCGGTGTCGGGCTCGACCACGGTGCAGTGCACGCAGATGGTCTTTTCCGCGTAGAACGGGTCCATGTAGGCCGATCCCGCGTCGGGCATCAGTTTCATGTCGGACTGGTCGATGGATTTCCAGCCGGCGATGGACGAGCCGTCGAACATGAAGCCGTCTTCGAGGAAGTCCTCGTCGACCTCGTGCGACATCACCGTCACGTGCTGCAGCTTGCCGCGCGGGTCGGTGAAGCGGATGTCGACATATTCGATCTCTTCGTCCTTGATCTTCTGGACGAGTTCCTTGTTGTTCATGGAATACCCTCTTTCCCTGATTGGACTGGTCTTGTCGGGCGCGCGGCCGATTACAGCGCGTCGTGCCCGGTTTCACCTGTGCGGATCCGGATGGCCTGCTCAACCGGGCTCACGAAGATCTTGCCGTCGCCGATCTTGTCGGTCTTGGCGGCCGAGATGATCGCCTCGACGGCGCTGTCGACCTGGCCTTCCTCGAGCACGACCTCGATTTTCACCTTGGGCAGGAAATCGACGACATATTCGGCCCCGCGATAGAGCTCGGTATGGCCCTTCTGGCGGCCAAAACCCTTCACTTCCAGCACGCTGAGGCCCTGGACGCCCACTTCCTGCAGCGCCTCCTTCACCTCGTCGAGCTTGAAGGGCTTGATGATCGCCTCGATCTTTTTCATGGGCCGATTCCTCCGGTTCCGCGTCACTTGGGGTCAGACCACTTCCCGCGCCGGGCCTCAATTGGATAGGCTGGGGGCAAGGGCGGTCGCTGGGGGTCATTCCTAGGGCGTGCTGAAATTATATGCAATGTGGCTTACGGCTGTGCAGTTTGTGAAGGGGTGTCGATGGAGCGTTTGCTGACTGCCGCAGAAATGCGCGAAACCGAGAAAGCTGCCATGGAAAGCGGCGAAACCTCGGGGCGCCACTTGATGGAGCGGGCGGGCGAAGGGGCCGTGGCCGCCATCCTGTCGGAGTGGCCGGACCTGGCGGACGGGCCGCACCGAGCCGCCGTCCTGTGCGGCCCCGGAAACAACGGGGGCGACGGGTTCGTGGTGGCGCGCCTGCTGGCGGACCGCGGCTGGACGGTCGAGGTCTATCTTTACGGTGACCCCGATCGCGTCGCCGGCGATGCGCGCGCGAACCTCGAAGCCTGGACGGCCCGGCATCCGCTTCAGCCAATGGAGCAGGCAGCCGGCGCAACGCCGCCCAACCTGCTGATCGACGCCATGTTCGGCATCGGCGTGTCGCGTCCGATCCCCGACCTTTGCATGCAGGCCTGGCACGCGCTTGCCGCATCGGACGCGCCCTCAGGGCCGCCGGGGCGCACCGTCGCGTTGGACTGCCCGTCGGGCTTCGACGTGGATCGCGGCGGCTACTTCCTGCCCGAGCCCGAGGGGAATGATCCCGCCGCATGGCGGCTGCTTCCGGACCTGTGCGTCACCTTTCACGCGGCGAAGCAGGGCTTGTTCCTCGAAGAAGCCGCCCGCCGCGCGCCGCGGGTCGTAGCTATCGGGTTGGCCGAGGACGCCGCCGCGACCGCCGCCGCCACCCGCGTGCTGTCCGGTGACGCCGCCGAGCAACGCGCGTGGTACCGCCGTGTCACGGGCGGCGAGGAGCACCTCCATAAGTACGACCGGGGCCATGCGCTGGTCCTGGGCGGCGGGCCGGGAAAGGGCGGCGCCGCGCGCATGGCGGCCCGGGCGGCGCTGCGGGCGGGCGCCGGGTTGGTCACCGTCGCCGTGCCCCGTGACGCTCTGCCCGAGAACGCGGCGCAGCTGAACGCGATCATGCTGTCTGCGATGGACACGCCCGACGACCTGGACCGCCTTCTGGAGGACGGGCGCCTCTCGGTCGTTTGCCTTGGTCCGGGTCTGGGGGTGAGCGCGCGCACCCGTGAGCTGGTCGGGTCCGCGCTGGACAGCGGTCGGCGCGTGGTGCTGGATGCCGACGCTTTGACCAGTTTCCGCGAGGCGCCGGACACGCTATTCGAGATGCTGAACGGCGATTGCGTGCTGACCCCGCACGAGGGCGAATTTGCCCGGCTCTTTCCCGACCTCGCCGAACGGGGGCGCAGCCTGTCCAAGGTCGACGCGGCCCGGCAGGCCGCCGCACGCTGCGGCGCGGTGGTCCTTCTGAAGGGGGCGGCGACGGTCATCGCCGACCCGGAGGGAACGGTCGGCGTGCACGCCGCGCTTTACGACCGCAGGGTGCCGCAGCTGGCGACGGCAGGGGCAGGGGACGTGCTGGCCGGGTTCATCACCGGGCTTTGCGCCGCGCCGGGCCGTGACACGCGCGCCGTGACCGAGCTGGCCGCCTGGCTGCACGCCGAATCCGCACGCACCTTCGGCCCCGGTCTCATCGCCGAGGATCTGCCGGACGAATTACCGAAGGTGCTGGCCGGGCTCGGTGCTTGAAGGGGCAGCCAGGATCGGCGCACCACAGCGCCGTGGCGCATGTCCCGGCGTTGCCGCTCCGGAAGCACTGACGACGTGACGCCAGCCCCCTGCGCGTCCCCCGCTCTTATAGAACGGCAAGCCGACCGCGCCCGGGGTGCCGCGCGTCAGTCCTTCAACGGCGACACCCGGGCCAGGCCGTGGACCTTCTCAAGCGCCGCGCCCGAATCGATGCTTTCGCGCGCCATCTCGACGCCCGCTGTCAGGTCGTCCGCGCGTCCGGCCACCACCAGCGCCGCCGCCGCGTTCAGCAGCACGGCGTCGCGATAGGCGCCGGTCGCGCCCTCCAGCAGCGCGCGGAAGGCGCGGCCGTTCTCGTCCGGGGTGCCGCCCACGATGGCCTCGAACTTATGCACGGGCAGGCCCGCGTCCTCGGGCGCGATCTCGTGCTCGGTCACCGCGCCGTCCTCGAGCTTCAGAACCGTGCTGGGGGCCGCGATCGAGATCTCGTCGGTGCCGTCGCCGCCATGGACCAGCCAGGCGCGCGTGCTGCCCAGCGCGCCCAGCGTCTCGGCCATGGGGCGCAGGACCTCGCGTGAGAACGCGCCGGTCAGCTGGTATTTCACGCCCGCGGGGTTCGTCAGCGGCCCGAGGATGTTGAAGATCGTGCGGGTGCCCAGCTCGGACCGGGTGGGCATCACGTGGGCCACGGCAGGGTGATGCATGGGCGCCATCATGAAGCCGATGCCGACCTCGTTCAGCGCGCGCTCGACGGTTTCGGGGCCGACCATCACGTCGATCCCCATCTGCGTGATCGCATCCGCGGCGCCGGATTTCGAGCTGAGGTTGCGGTTGCCGTGCTTGGCCACCGGAACGCCCGCGCCGGCGACCACGAAGGCCGTGGCGGTGGAGATGTTCAGCGTGCCCTTGCCGTCGCCGCCGGTGCCAACGATGTCCATGGCGCCCTCGGGCGCGCGCACGGCGCGGCACCGCGCGCGCATCGCGGCCGCGGCGGCGGCGTATTCGGCGACCGATTCTCCGCGCGTGCGCAGGGTCATCAGGAACCCGCCGATCTGGCTGGGCGTCGCTTCGCCGTCGAACAGCATCCCGAAGGCGGTCTCGGCCTCTGGGCCGGTCAGGGGGCGGTCGACGGCGGCGGCGATCAGCGGCTTCAGGTCATCGCTCATGCCGGGACCGCGCAGAGGTCCAGGAAGTTGCGCAGCATGGCGTGACCATGCTCGGACCGAATCGATTCGGGGTGGAATTGCACGCCATGGACGGGCAGCGACCGATGCGCCAACCCCATGATTGTGCCGTCGGCCAGCTCGGCCGTCACCTGCAGGCTGTCGGGCAGCCCGTCGCGTTCGACCACCAGCGAATGGTAGCGGGTCGCGCGCAGCGGGCTGGGCAGCCCCTTGAAGACGGATGCCCTCGCGTGGCGCATCTCGTCCACCTTGCCGTGCACGATGGCGCTGTGGCGGATCACCCGCCCGCCCATGGCCTGCCCGATGGCCTGGTGGCCCAGGCAGACACCCAGCAGCGGGGTGCCGCTGTCGGCGGCCGCCTGCACCATCTCGAGGCAGATACCGGCCTGGTCGGGGTCGCAGGGGCCGGGCGACAGCACGATGCCGGCGGGTCGCTTGGACATGGCCTGCGCCGCGCTCAGCGTGTCGTTGCGCACGACCTCGACCTGGGCGCCGAGTTCGCCGAGGTAATGCACGAGGTTCCAGGTGAAGCTGTCGTAGTTGTCGATAAGCAGGAGCAAGCCGCCGGGCCTTTCGAGTGGAAACGGGGGGTGATCCCGTTGATCTGTCGCGATATACATGCGCAAAGGCGCGTCGAAGCGTCAAGCTGGGCCGACGACGGCGCCGCGTCAAGCGCTGCCCGGTCGGCCCTTTAAAGGTTACAGGGTGGGGCCGGGCGACGGCGCCCCGCGCGCGTCCCGAGGCAGGTTACGGAGAGTCCGAGTTGAGCATGGCGTTGTTGAAAGGCGTTGCCACCGGCGGGGTCGTGTCGCTGAGCATCGTGGTCGTGGCGTCGCAGATGCTGAACCTGCAGACCCTGAGCACGACACCGCCCGAGGCCGCGACGGCGCTGGACGACAGCGGGACGCTGCCCGGCGCCGGTCCGGACACCGATGAGCCCACGGCGGTGCGGGTGCCGCGCCCGGCGGACGAGCCCGGTCCCGGGACGGCAGAGCGGGATATCGATCCAACCAGCCCCACGCCGCCGGGATCGGTCGACACCGATCTTGCGGCCGCCGACCCCGGCGCCGCGCCCGCCGTTCCCGATGCGCAGGGTGACCAGGCCGCGGACCTGCAAATGGGCGCGCCCGATCCCGACGCGCAGGCCGCGCCGGTCGATCGCAGCCCGACGCCCGACGCGCCGCCCGCCGGCGCGCCCGAGAGCCGCCTGGCGAACGCCCCCGAGGCTGATCCAACTCCCGACGCCGTGCCCGCCGCGCCGGGACCCACGGTGATCGTCGACCCGAACGTGACCCTCGCCGCGCCGTCCATCCAGGAGGGCCCGACCGCGCCCGCCGCGCCATCCACGGATGCCGGGATCGACGCCGGCGCCCCGGCTGCCCCCGGCGCCGATGAGACCATGCGGCTGGCCGAGGCGCCGACCGCCCTGGGGCCGCCGCCGGCGCCCCCCGCCGATGAGGAACCGGAACAGGTCGCCGATCCTGCCGACAGTCCTGTCGCGTCCCGCACGCAGACCCCGGGGGACTCCGTTGCGGACGCCACAAGCGAAGACGAGGGCACCGCGCCGGTCGACAGGGCAGGGACCACGCCGGCCGACGCGCCGGAGGAGGCCCCGCTGGACGAGGGGACCGGCAATCCGGTGGACATCGCGAGCGATGCGGACGACAGCCCCGCCGACATGGCAGACGCGGCCCCGGCCGACGGCGCGCTGGATGGCGACCCGGCCGAGATGCCCGGCACCGCGATCGACCTGGCCGGGGACACGCCAACGAACGGGACCGGCGAAACCTCCGCCCCCGACGGGACTGCCACACCAGCGACCGCCCCGGAAAATGCGCCGGTCGAGTTGGCGCAGGATACCACCGGCGATCCCGCCCCCGGGCAGACCGAACCCGACCGGGCGACCGCGTCCGACGAGCAGCCCGCGGAGTCGGCGAGTGAACCGGCGCGTGGCGTCAGCGCCGCCGACGTGATCGACCTGGACCAGATCGTCGTGCCTGAGGATGACGGTCCCGCTCCGGACGGCCCGATGGCAGGAACGGGGATCGACGGCACCGATGAGCTCGAGGCAGGGGTGCCCCAGTTCGACCGGGACGATGATATCGCGCCATCCGGCGGTTCGGCGGTGACCGGGGGCGGTGCGGCCCCCGACGCCCCGTCGACGACCGAGCCCGGTCGTGTCCGCACGAATCGCCTGGTCCAGATCGAGCCCGCGCCCGAACCCGACCCCGCGCCTGAGGGTCAGCAGGGCGACACCGAGGCCGCGGGCGATGACGAGACTGCGACCGCCGGCAACGACACCGACGCTGCCCCCGCGGGCCGCGCGCCGCGTGAAACGGCCGAGGCCGAGCCCGCGACGGAGGATGATCCGTCGCTCAGCCCCGACGAGCGGGTGGCCCTGGCCGAGGCCGAGAACCCCGAAGCCGGACCCACATTGCCGTCATCGAACCTGATCGAGCGTCGGATGCAGGGAATCGGACCCGATATCGGCACACCGGGCCCCGGCGCCGGCCCGGCGCCCTCCGCTGCGCCCTCCGTGACCGCCACCCCGCTCGAGATCGACCCGGACGCGCCGGTGGCCGAGCTGACCGGCGATCCCATGGTCGACTTCCGCCAGCCCTTCGAAAACCCCGGCGACCTGCCCGTGATGGCGGTGATCCTGCTGGATTACGGCGGGCCGATGATCGACGTGCCCGTGAACGCGACCATCGCGCTGGACGCGACCCTGCCGGATGCCGCCGAACGCGCCGCCGCCTATTTCGCCATGGGTTTCGAGGTCGCGGTCATGCCGGACATGACCGGGGGTGGCTCGGCCGAAGACACGGCGCAGGCGTTGCGCGCGAGCCTGTCCGCCGTGCCCTTCAGCCTGGCCGTGGTCGAGGATCCGTCGCGCCCCCTCGGCACGGCGTCCGACACGGTCGAGACCATCCTCGACGGCTTGTCCGACAGCGGCCACGGGCTGGTCACGCTGCCCCAGGGTCAGAACCGGGCCCAGCAGCTTGCGGCGCGGGCCGAGGTTCCGGCGGGGCTGGTGTTCCGGCAGATCGACAACCAGGGCCAGGACCTTGCTGCGGTGAAACGCTTCCTCGACAACGCCGCCTTCCGGGCGCGCCAGCAGGAGACGGTCATCCTGCTGGGGCGCAACCGTCCGGAAACCACCGGCGCGATCCTGGAATGGCGGCTGGGCAACCGCGCCTCCAGCGTCGAGCTTGCGCCGCTCTCGGCGGTGCTGGTTCCCACGGGTGACTGACGCAAGCGCCGACGCGCGGCGGGGTCTTGTCGGGCTGGCCGCCTGCCTTGGCGCGAGCATCATCTGGGGGCTGTCGCCGCTCTACTACGCGGCGCTGGACCACGTGCCGGCCATCGACATCATCGCCCATCGCACCGTCTGGTCGGCTGTGCTGTTCGCCGCGATCCTGTCGGCCACGGGCCGGCTGGGGGCGCTGCGCCGGGTGATGTCGGATCGCGGCGCGATGGTGCGGCTGACGCTGGCCGCCATCCTGATCTCGGTCAACTGGCTGGTCTTCGTGCTGGCGGTGCAGCGCGGCTCGGTGATCGAGGCCTCGCTGGGCTACTATATCTTTCCGCTCGTGGCCGTCGCGCTGGGCTTCGTCGCGTACGGAGAACGGCCCAGCCGGCTGCAATGGACGGCAGTGGCGCTGGCCTCGGCCGGGGTGCTGGTCCTGGGGATCGGGCTGGGCGTCGCGCCCTGGATCAGCCTGCTGCTGGCGGGAAGCTTTGCGACCTACGGGACCCTGAAGCGCGGACTGGCCACCCACGCCACCGTCAGCGTGACGGTCGAGGTCGCCTTGCTGGCGCCTTTCGCACTGGCCTTTATCGCCTTGCGGGACGGCGCCCATTTCGACGAGGGGCTGCTGACGCTGGTGCTGCTGGTCGGGACGGGGCCGCTGACCGCGCTGCCGCTGGTGCTGTTCGCCGTGGCCGCCCAACGGCTTCATTTCGCGACGCTGGGGATCTTCTTCTACGTGAACCCGACGTTGCAATTCCTGATCGGGGTCACCGTCTTCGCCCAGGCCTTCACCCCTTGGCACCAGGTGGCGTTCCCGCTGATCTGGCTGGCGGTCAGCCTTTATTCCTGGTCGCTCTGGCGCAGTTCCAGGCGGTCGCGCAGGGCGGCCATGGCGGCTTCGGCATCCGGCACGACCTGAACGAATCCCATGAGCGAACGGTCGGCGAAACCCTGTTCGACCACGTGATCCATCAGCGCCACCAGCGGGTCCCAGAAACCGTTCACGTTGACCAGCACCACGGGCTTGGCGTGCAGGCCCAGCTGGCGCCAGGTCAGCGCCTCGAAGAACTCGTCCAGCGATCCCGCGCCGCCGGGCAGCATGACCACCGCGTGGGCGTTCATGATCATCACCTTCTTGCGCTCGTGCATGGTCTCGGTGACGACGAAGCTGTCCAGGTCGCGCTTGCCGACTTCCATGTCCAGCAGGTGGGTCGGGATGACGCCCATGGTCGCGCCGCCCGCCGCCTGCGCCGCGCGCGCGACCCGGCCCATCAGCCCCACGTCTCCCGCGCCGTAGACCAGCCGCCAGCCCGCAGCCGCCAGCCCCCGGCCCAGCGCATCGGCCGCCGCGGCGAAGGCCGGGTCGGCCCCCTCGCGCGAGCCGCAATAGACACAGATCGAAGGGGTGTCGGGGCTGGACATGGCAAACCTTGCAAATTGGCGTTTTTTGACGGCAGAACACGGCGTTGCTAGACTTCAAAGACGCATCGGGCAAGGCCCGCTCTGCCACTGCTGCCAGGGGATGACGCAAGGATGACCGCGCGACTGCTGCGATGGGCCGCCGTGGCCGCGACGCTGGGCCTGATCGGCGTGCTGCTGTTCGGCCCGGAAAACACCCTGTCGCCGCCGGAATCGGCGCCCGCCGACGCCGAACGAACGGACGCGACCGCCGCCGGAGAAGCCGCCACGGATCCGTCCCGCGACCTGGCTGCCGTCGAAGCCGGTGATGCGCCGGAAGAAGCCGGGTCCGCGTCTTCCGGTCCCGGGGCGTCGGAGGCGCCCGCGCCCGGGGCCGCCACGCCCGATCGGGACACGGCGATGTCGGCCGCGTCGCAATCCACCGAGACTGCGCAACAGGGGGACACGGAGGCCTCGGACGCGGCGGGAACCATCGATGTCGACCTGTTCCGCGTGGAACCTGACGGCAGCGGCATCGTCGCGGGCTCGGGGCGGCCCGGGGCGCGGTTCGACCTGCTTCTGGACGGCCAGGTGGTGGGCGACGCCACGGCCGGGGACGATGGCGGGTTCGTCAGCTTCTTCACCTTGCCCGCCAGCGACGCGCCGCAGGTCCTGCGCCTGTCGGGCGAGGGGGCGAGCAGCGACAGCTTCATGATCCAGCCTCTGCGCGCGCCGTCCGCCGCGCCCGCGGTGGCCGATGCCAATGTCGACACGCCCGAGGACGCGCGGCCCGAGACCGCGGGCGCCGACGCCCGGATCCTAGATGCGCCGTCCTCGACCGGGGGCGATCCCGCGACGGCCCTCGATGCGGGAACGACCGATGTCGTCGCCGGGCTGACGCCGGATGTGGCCACACCCGCCGTGCCGCCGCTGGCGACAGGCGACGCCGGGGCCCTCGCGAACGACCCGTCCGAATCTGCCGCGACAGAACCGGGCGGGCCGGCGGGAACGCCGCCGCCCCCGTCAGTGCCGGCGGCCGCCCAGCCCGCACCGGGCCCCGACGCGCCCAGCGTGGCCGTGGACACGTTGCCCGATGCGCCCGAGGCAAGCGCACCGCCGGTCCAGACCGGCCCCGTCGCCACCGCGCCCGCGCCCGGTGATGCCGCGCCCCCCGCCGCGCCGCGGGTGATCCGTGCGGGGCGCGACGGCGTCGCGGTGGTGCAGGACGGTGACACGGCCCGGCCCGAGGCGCTGAGCGATCTGAGCATCGACACCATCACCTATGCCGATGGCGGCGCGGTGCGGCTGGGCGGGCGCGGGGATGCCGGGGGGCAGGTGCGGGTCTACGTGGACAACGCCCCGGTCGAACTGGCCACCACCGCGCCCGACGGGCAGTGGCGGGCGGACCTGCCCCGGCTGGATCCCCGCGTCTATACCCTGCGCGTGGATCAGATCGACGCCGACGGGCGCGTGACCTCGCGCGCCGAGACGCCGTTCCGCCCCGAAACCCAGAGCGCGCTGGCGCGGCTCGAACGCGATGCCGACGGCAACGAGGTGGCGCTGGTGACGGTGCAGCCGGGCTTCACGCTCTGGCGGATCGCGGACGAGAACTACGGCGACGGTTTCGCCTACGTCCGGGTGTTCGATGCGAATTCGGACAAGATCCGCGATCCCGACCTGATCTATCCCGGGCAGGTCTTCACCGTTCCCCAGTGATCCCGGCCGCGCCTGTCAGGCGCGGGCCAGCGCGGTCTCGAGGTCCCCGTAGCCGGTCCGGCGCCGCTCGAACGCCAGGCCCAGCCTGCGCGCCGCGTCCTCGGCGCGCGCCGTGAGCGTCGCATCGTCGGTCTGCGCCAGGTAGACCAGCGTGGTGTAGTGGCCGAAATAGGCATCGCGCAGCTGCGGATGCCGGTCGAGCCCGAGGGGCCTGGTTACGAAAGCGTCGAACTGCCGGGCGAGGAAGTCTGTCAGGTAGAAGCACGTCATGTCGTCCTCGCCGCGCGCGGCGAAGCGGTCGAGCCCGTCGAAGAAGGCGTAGCAATGGGGACCCGCGATCATCTCGACGCCCAGCCGCGCGCAGGTCGCGGCCAGCGCGCCGCCGGTCCCGCAATCGGCATAGGCCACGAAGATCCGGTCATAGCTGTCGCGGTGTTGCGCCACCGCCCCGGCCACCGCGTCCGGAATGCGGTCCGGCGTGTTGTGCAGGATGGCGGGCAGGCAGGCGAGATCCATGTGGCTCCAGCCGTTCAGGCGGATCAGCGCGGTGATTTCGTGTGCGAGCGCGCCGCAGGCGAGGATCAGGATCCGTCCGTCTCCGCTGGGCGCTGTGCCGCCATGGGTCAGCGTGTCGACCGGCGGAAGCGGATCAGCCAAGGCGCACGGCCGTCCCGTAGGCAAGGACCTCGGACGCGCGTTCGGCGATCTGCGACGTCTCGAACCGCGCGCCGACGATGGCGTCGGTCCCCAGCGCCCGCGCCTCGGCCACCATGCGGTCATGGGCCTGTTCGCGCGCGCCGGCCAGCAGCTGCGCGTATTCCCGCACCTCGCCACCCACGAGGTTGCGCAGGCTGGCGACGATATCGCTGCCCACGTGCTTGGCGCGCACGGTCGATCCGCGCACAAGGCCCAGCGTTTCGGTGATCTGCCGGCCCGCGACCGTTTCGGTGGTGGTGATGAGCATGGCGCGGCCCTCTCAGCGCGGGGTCTGGTCGTAATGGTCGTCCTCGTGCGAGGACAGACGCTGGGCGATCACCCGCCAGACGACGTAGAGAACAAGGGCGGCGGGGATCAACAGGGTCAGCGGCAGCGGCGCATGCAGCCCGGCCACGATCATGCTGCCCAGCCAGATGGTCAGACCGGCGGCGAAAACCACGATCACGAGGATCAGGACGAACTTGTCGAGCGGCATGGCGCACCTCCTGTCCCCGATATAGGGGCCGTCGATGCGCCGCGGAAGATCAGTCCGCCGCGTTGGCGCCGTGACCTTTCAGAATCACGCGCACCAGCAGCGCGGCCAGCAGGGCGACGGGCATCATGGCAACCAGCCCGGGCGCGCTCAGCGCATCGGCCGAGAGGGCGACGGCGGTGCGCAGCGAGGCGAGGAAGAACACGGTGGGAAGGGCGACGAGGGACAGCAGGACAACATTGATCTTGCGGTGCATTCGAAAGGGCTCCGGTTGTGTCGCCCTCAGAATTACGTTGCGTCATGGCGAAAAAGCGGCGCCAATTTGCGCTCATTCGGGAATTGACGCGACCGTCCCGGGTCGCCCACCGGAAGCAGCGTCCGCTTCCGGTGGGGTAGGGGATCAGGCGACGCCCTGGTTGTGGCGACGGGCGACCTGGGCCTTGGCCGTTTCCACGGCGACCGCGGCATCCCGGCAATAGGCATCGGCGCCGATGGCCTTGCCGAATTCCTCGTTCAGCGGCGCGCCGCCCACCAGCACGATATAATCGTCGCGGATGCCCTTCTCGACCATGCTGTCGATGACGACCTTCATGTAGGGCATCGTCGTGGTCAGCAGGGCGGACATGCCCAGGATGTCGGGCTGTTCGGTCTCCAGCGCTTCGAGATATTTCTCGACCGCGTTGTTGATGCCCAGGTCGACCACCTCGAACCCGGCGCCTTCCATCATCATGGCGACGAGGTTCTTGCCGATGTCGTGGATGTCGCCCTTCACGGTGCCGATCACCATCTTGCCCATGCGCGGGGCGCCCGTCTCGGCCAAGAGCGGCTTGAGGATGGACATGCCACCCTTCATGGCGCCCGCGGCCAGCAGGACCTCGGGCACGAAAAGGATGCCGTCTCGGAAGTCGTTGCCGACGATGGTCATGCCGCCCACCAGCGCCTTGGTCAGCACGTCGTAGGGCTGCCATCCGCGCTCGAGCAGGATGTTGACGCCTTCCTCGATCTCTTCTTTCAGGCCGTCATACAGGTCGTCGTGCATCTGCTGGACAAGTTCGTCATCGTCCAGTTCGCTCAGGATGATCTCTTCGTCGTCTGACATCTTGCACTCCTTCTAAAGGCGCGGCGTTTCAGTTCCGTATGGCGGAACCGGCCGCGGCCAGTTGGTGATTGGCGACATGGATTGTCGATTTGGCGACGTTAAGACACTGTTCCGTCGCCCGATCTGGCGAATGTTCTTTTTTCGTTCTAGTCTGGCCGCATGACTCGCAGCCCCCATACCGCTCCGCCGCGCCAGCGCACGCCGGGGCGCGGCACCGACAGCAACCCCGAAACCCGTTTCGACCGCTACGCGCGGGTGGCCGAGGATGACGGCTGGGCGGTCTCCGAGGATGAGGACCTGCCGACCCTTAGGACCGAGGTGCGGGACGAGTCGCCGCGCCGTGTCATCACGCGCAACACGTCGCCCGACATCGGCTTCGACCGGTCGATCAACCCGTATCGGGGCTGCGAACACGGCTGCGTCTACTGCTTCGCGCGGCCCAGCCACGGGTATCTCGGCATGTCGCCGGGGCTGGACTTCGAAACGCGGCTCATCGCCCGCCCCGACGCGCCCGCGCGGCTGGAGACCGAGCTGCGGCGGAAGGGCTACGCCCCCGCGACCATCGCCATGGGCACCAACACCGACCCCTACCAACCGATCGAGCGGGATCGCCGCATCATGCGCGGCATTCTCGAGGTGTTGCAGCGGTTTCGTCACCCGCTGAGCATCGCCACCAAGGGCAGCCTGGTCGAACGCGACGCGGACATCCTGTCCGAGATGTCGGGGCAGGGCCTGGCGCGGGTCGGTGTGTCGGTCACGACGCTGGACGCCGGGCTGGCCCGGACGCTGGAGCCGCGCGTGCCGTCGCCCGCGCGCCGGCTGAAAACGATCGAGCGGCTGGCCCGTGCCGGGATCGAGGTGCGGGTCATGGCCTCGCCGCTGATCCCGGGCCTGACCGATCCCGAGCTCGAATCGATCCTGCAATCGGCGCGCGACGCGGGCGCGGTGGCCGCCTCGTGGATCATGCTGCGCCTGCCGTTCGAGGTGTCGGGCCTTTTCGAGGACTGGTTGGAGATCCACGCGCCGGGCCGCCGCGACAAGGTGCTGGCGCGCCTGCGCGAAATGCATGGCGGCAAGACCTACTCGGCCGAGTGGGGGCACCGTATGCGCGGCGAGGGGGTGCACGCGGCGCTGATCGCGAAGCGGTTCGATGTGGCCGTCAAGCGGCTGGGTCTGGTCGAACATCTCCCGCCTCTCAGGTGCGATCTGTTCCAGGTGCCGCTGGGCGATGCGCGGCAGCCGTCGCTGTTCTAGGCCGAAGATCATCCGGGATGATCTTTTCGAGACAATCCCGGATTGTCTCCAGCACGTGATCCGGGATCATGTGCGGGCGCGGCGCCCGCGGCGGCGTTCGCGCGGCGCGGCGGTATCGTCGCCCGTGCCATCGGTCGGCGACGAAAAACCGCCCAGCCGCGCCTCGATCGCGGCCAGGTCCGGCGTGTCACCGCGCGGTGTCTCTTCCAGGGCGCGGCGCATGTGGGCCAGGTGCTCGGGCGTGGTGCCGCAGCAGCCGCCGATGATCCGCGCGCCACAGTCGCGGGCCAGCACGGCGTAATCGGCCATCAGCTCGGGCGTGCCGTCATAGTGGATGTGGCCCTCCACGTATTTCGGGATGCCGGCATTGCCCTTGGCGATCACGGGCCGGTCCGGATCGGCCGCCACCATGCCCAGCACGGTGCGCAGCAGGTCCGAGGCGCCCACGCCGCAATTGGCGCCGAAGGCCAGCGGCTTGTTGTCGTTCAGCTTGCCCACGAGGGTCACCATGTCGGTGGATGTCACGCCCATCATGGTGCGGCCCGCGGTATCGAAGCTCATGGTGCCGCACCAGGGCATGCCGGCCAGGCGCGCGGCCTCGGCGGCGGCGCGGTACTCCTCGGGCGCGCTGATGGTCTCGACCCACAGCACGTCGGCGCCGCCTTCCTTCAGGCCCTCGGCCTGTTCGTGGAACATCTCGACCGCCAGCTCGTGGGTGAGGGTGCCCATGGGCGCGAAGATGTCGCCGGTCGGACCGACGCTGCCCGCCACGACAACGGGGCGATCGGCGGCATCGGCCACCTCGCGCGCCAGTTCGGCGCCCGCGCGGTTCAGCTCGCGCACGCGGTCCTGCGCGTCGTGCAGTTTCAGCCGCGAGGCGTTGCCGCCGAAGGTATTGGTCAGGAACAGGTCGCTGCCCGCGCCCACCGGGCCCTGGTAGAGCGCGCGGATTTTCTCGGGCGAGTCCACGTTCCACAGCTCGGGTGCGTCGCCGGACTGAAGCCCCATGTTGAACAGGTTCGTTCCGGTGGCGCCGTCCGCCAGGATCCAGTCGCGCGTGGCGAGCATTTTGGTCAGGGCGTCGGACATGGTGCTTTGCTTCCCAGAATTGATTTCCGCTGATGTGTCACGAATGCGCGCTGTGGACAAATGCAGATGTTTCATCATCTTCATGCGCCGGTGCCGTTTCGGGCGGTCGCGCGATGCACCACAGCAGGTCCGCCAGGCCGAGCGCAAGGGCCAGCCGGGAGGGCGCCGCGGCATACAAGGGACGCCAGCGCGGATCGAAATACGATTTGAACCGGCGCAGACCCTCGCTGCCCCGGGGCTGCCAGCGCGCCCCGTCAGCTACTGCGGCGAGAGAGACGTCAGTCACCCCCTCGGTCCGCGCCGCCGAGATCGCGTGCGCGACGAGCGCGTGCATGGTTCCGTCCGGCGCCTCCGCGTCCCAGCGGACAAGGTCGAGCGTCCACTCCCGAGCGCCCTGGTGCAGCGTGATGAAGGCCACGGCGCGGCCGTGCAGACGGGCGGTGAAGACGCGCTGATGCGCCACGTAGCAGGGCGCATAGCGGCCCATTGAGACGCCGCGCGCGGGGCCGCAGGTGGCCTGCCAGGCGCGGTCGATCCGCGCCATGTCGGCGGGGCAGGCGGGGTCGGTGCCGATGGTCACGCCCGCCGTCTCGGCCTTGCGCAGCTTGCGGCGCAGCTGCCGGCACGCCGGGCGCGCGGGGTCGAAGGTGCTTGCGTCGACCACCGCCTCGGCGCCCAGCCGCAGCCGCGCCCAGCCCCGTGCCCCGAGCCGAACGGCATCGCGTTCTTCGATCTTGTAGGCGAGCGGCATGCGTCCCTGTTCCCACGCCGCAGCGATCAGCGTGTCGGCCCGGGTGTAGCCATCGTAGTCCGGACCGATCTGCGCCAGCGTGTGCGGTGCGGCCCAGCAGGTCGCGGCGGGCCGGCCATGGCGCAGCAGGGCCACCGCGCCGGGCTGATGCAGCAGACCGGCCTCGGCGCGCGTGGCGTCCGGCGGCGGGGCCAGTCCCGTGGCGGTTCGTGCGGGCAGGTCCGGCGCTGCGAAAAGGCTGGGGCGCAGGGTCAGCGCGGCGAGCGCCAGTGCTCCGGGCACGGCCACGTGGGCCATTCGGAACGCCATCGCCGCGCAGATGAGCGCGCCCGGCGCCGCCAAGGGCAGGGACTGTGCCAGCGTCAGGTCGAAGCTGCCCGCCCCGCCCGGAAGACCCGACGCCAGGCCGGCGCCAAGGCTCAGCAGGAAGGCCGGCAGCACCTGGAGATAGGGAATCTCGGGCAGGAAGGCCCAGAACGCGCAGGCCGCGAAGCTGGCATCGGCCATGGCCCAGCCGGCGATGGTCAGCACCAGTGGAAGCGGCGGCAAGCGCCCCGCGCGCCGGTTCAGCGCCACGGCCAGCAGCCCGGCGGCCACCACGGCAAGGATGCTCCACCCCGCGATGCGCAGCGCGGTGCCGCCCAGCCCGCCCGACACGATGCCCAATGCGGCCAGCGTGGCCAGCGCAGCCAGGAACGCGCCGGAACTGGCGGCCGTCACCATGGCCGCGCGCCCCAGCCCCCCGGCCGGATCGCAGCGCCAGCGCACCAGCAGCCCCACCAAGGGCCCCAGGCCTGTGACCTGCGTGACGCCCAACGCAGCCATCGCGCTGCGCCCGGCGGCCAGCGGGGCCCGGCGGGTGCCGAGCGCGCGGTGCACCGCGGCCTCGGACCGGGCAAAACAGCCGAAACAGGCGGCGGTGGCCGCAAGCGACAGGGCCCATTGCCCGGGGGCGATCCGGGTCAGCCGCGCGACGATGTCGCTCAGCTCGGCCGCCGGCCACGCGTCGCGCAGTGCCACCAGGACCGCCACGGCGATGAGCATGGGAAAAAGGCCCCGCATGGCGGGACCCAGATACGTCGTTACTGCCTGATACATACCCTACCCGTCGAAGCTGCCCCGACGGGCACGATGACAGGCAGATGCCAAGAATTCGCTAAGGCGAGAAGAGGTCTTCGTCAGCTTTCGTCGGCGAGTTGCGCCTTCGCCTCGGTCAAGAGCTCGGTCATCTTGTCGCGCAGGGTCTTTTCCTCGACCCGGTCGCCCAGGTCGCCCTTCACCTTGCGGTAGACGTCCTCGTCGCCGGCTTCCTCGAAATCGGCCTTGACCACTTCCTTGGCATACTCGGCGGCGTCGTCGCCGGTCTTGCCCATCAGGTCGGCGGCCCAGAGCCCCAGCAGGCGGTTGCGCCGCGCCTCGGCCTTGAACTGCATCTGGGCATCGTGGGCGAACTTGTTCTCGAACGCCTTCTCGCGGTCGTGCATGTCGGTCATGGGGACCTCCCTGGTGGTATTCGTTTCTTTTATGCGGCCCGTCGTGCGCGCTGCCAAGCCCCCGTTCTTGCCGGTACGTCGGCAATCGCCTATACGCCGCAACAACACCCGGGCGCCCGGCGCGCGCGCGCCCCGATCGAGGAGCACCCATGGCACGGCGCAAGAAAATCTACGAAGGCAAGGCCAAGATCCTGTACGAGGGCCCCGAGCCGGGCACCTTCGTGCAGTATTTCAAGGATGACGCCACCGCGTTCAACGCCGAGAAGAAGGCGACGATCGACGGAAAGGGCGTGTTGAACAACCGCCTGTCGGAGTTCTTCATGAAGGGGCTGACGCAGATCGGCATCCCCAACCATTTCCTCAAGCGGCTGAACATGCGCGAGCAGCTGATCCGCCAGGTCGAGATCATCCCGCTGGAAGTGATCGTGCGCAACTTCGCCGCCGGTTCCATGTCGACGCGGCTGGGCCTGTCGGAGGGCACCGCGCTGCCGCGTCCCATCGTCGAGTTCTGCCTCAAGGACGACAAGCTGGGCGACCCGCTGGTCAGCGAAGAGCACATCATCGCCTTCGGCTGGGCGTCGCAGCAGGACCTGGACGACATGCTGGCGCTGGCCCTGCGGGTGAACGACTTCATGTCGGGCGTCATGCTGGCCGTCGGCATCAAGCTGGTGGATTTCAAGATCGAGATCGGCCGGGTGTGGGAAAACGACTTCCAGCGCCTGATCGTCGCCGACGAGATCAGCCCCGACTCGTGCCGGCTGTGGGATGTCGAGACCGGCCAGAAGCTGGACAAGGACGTGTTCCGCCGCGACCTGGGCAGCCTGACCGACGCCTATACCGAGGTGGCGCGGCGCCTGGGGGTTCTGCCCTCGAACGTCACCCACGCCACCAAGCCCACGCTGATCAATTGAGGGCTGACGGAGCGCCGTCAGGTATTTTGAGAAAGATGAAGCAGGGGACCGCGCGATGAAGGCACGGGTACACGTGATGCTGAAGGACGGGGTCCTCGACCCCCAGGGCGAAGCGGTGCGCCACGCGTTGGGGTCGCTGGGCTTCGACGAGGCGCGCGGCGTGCGTCAGGGCAAGGTGATCGAGCTGGATCTCGAGGATGGCACGTCCGAGGCGCGCATCGGCGAGATGTGCGAAAAGCTGCTGGCCAACACGGTCATCGAATCCTACCGGATCGAGATCCTCTAGGTGCGTATCGCCATCGACATGGACGAGGTGCTGGCCGACACGAACGCGGCCAAGCTGACCTTCCTGCGCGAGCGGGGCTATTCCTTCACCGAGGACGAGATGACGGGCCGCAAGGTGACCGAACTCGTCAGCGACGAGGATGCCGCGCGGGTCGAGACGATGCTGCATCGCGGTGTCGTGTTCGGCAATGTCGACGTCATCGAGGGCGCGCAGGAGGCGCTGGCGCGGCTGGTCGAGGATCACGAGGTCTATATCGCCACGGCCGCGATGGAGTATCCCGCGTCCTGCGTCCACAAGGTGGCGTGGATGGAGCGGCATTTCCCCATGGTGCCCGTGCTGAACCTGGTCCTGTGCGGCGACAAGTCGATCATCGCGGCCGATGTGCTGATCGACGATTCGCCGCGCCATTTCGAGAATTTCGGCGGCATCGGCGTCTGCTTCGATGCGCTGCACAATCGCGGGCAGGACGTCGCCCACCGGCTGATGCGCTGGTCCGACGCGCCCGACCTCATCGACCGGCTGGAACAGGAGCGTGCGCAATGAAGGCGGCCGTCATCGTCTTTCCCGGATCGAACTGCGACCGCGACCTGGCCGTGGCCCTGCGCGCGGCGGGGTTCGACGTGACCATGGTCTGGCACAAGGAGACCGGCCTGCCGGGCGGCGTCGACCTCGTGGGTTTGCCGGGCGGATTCTCGTTCGGGGACTACCTGCGCTGCGGCGCCATCGCGGCCCGCTCGCCGATCGTCGGGGCCGTGGTGGATCACGCGAAGAAGGGCGGTTATGTCCTTGGAATCTGTAACGGTTTCCAGATCCTGACCGAAAGCGGCCTGTTGCCCGGCGCGCTGATGCGCAACCGCGAGCTGAAGTATATCTGCCGGACCGTGCCGCTGATCGTGAAAAACGCCGACAGCCCTTTCACCAGCGGCTATCGCGACCGGCAGGCGATCGACATTCCTATCGCGCATCACGACGGCAACTATTCCGCCGACGCCGACACGTTGGCGCGACTGTCGGGCGAGGGCCGCGTGGCCTTCACCTATGCCGCCAATCCCAACGGGTCGCGCAACGATATCGCCGGGATCCTGAGCGAGAACGGCCGTGTGCTGGGCATGATGCCCCACCCCGAGCGGGCGGCCGACCCGGCGCTGGGCGGCACCGACGGGCGGGCGCTGTTCACGAGCCTTGCGCAATCCTTCGCCGAGGCCTGAGCTTGCCCGGAAGGGCGCGGACGCGTAATTTCGCGACATGAGCGCAAGCGAGCCACCGGTGACCGATGAGACGCCACGCCGCCGTTGGGTATGGCGGCTGGCCACGGCGCTTGCGCTGGCCGCGGCGGTGTCGGTCGTGTGGTTCACCAACATCCTGCTGACCGAACGATTCACCGAAAGCACCCGCAATCGCGCCGAGGTGCGGCTTGCCCTTTACTCGGGCAACCTGATGAGCGCGCTGCAGCGGGCCGGCGTCGTGCCGCTGCTGCTCAGCCGGGATCCGGCGCTGATCGGGGCGCTGACTTCGAACGATTTCACCACGACCAGCCAACGGCTGATCTCGTATCTCGAGGAAATCGGCGCGGCCTCGCTGTTGTTGCTGGACCGCGACGGGCGCGCGGTGGCGGCCACCGACCGGGCGCGGCTGGGATCGAACCACCGGCAGGAGCCCTATTTCATCAACGCGATCCGTGGCGACGGCACGGTCTTTTCGACCACGCAGCGCGACAGCGGTGCCTTCGCCTTCAGTTATTCCCGGGCGATCCGCGTGGGCGGCAACCTGACTGGCGTGATCGTGGTGGGCGTGGACCTGCGCCAGTTCGAGGAAAGCTGGGCGGGGTTCTCCGACGCCGTCATGGTCACCGACAGCGAAGGCCAGATCGTGCTGGCGACGGAGTCGCGCTGGCGCGGGCTGACCGAGGACGTGGCGCTGGAACGCCGCTCGGCCACGGGCGCGATCCAGCGGGCGATCCGCGCCACCGCCGACTGGACCGCGCTGCCCGCCGACGCCTACCTGTCGGGCGAGGCGGTCATGCGGCAGTCCACGCGCATCCCGTTCCAGGGCTGGCGGATGACGAGCTTTACCAACTACGCCTCGGTGCGCGACCAGGTGAACGGCGTTCTGGCGATCGAGATCATGGGCTTCGCCCTTCTGATCGCGGCGGGCTCGTGGCTGGCGAGCCGGAAGGCGCTGAGCCGGTCCATCTTCTTCCAGCGCGAGTCGGCTGAACTTCGCGCGTTGAACGGTGCCTTGCAGCGGGAAATCGCCGAGCGGGAAAAGGCCGAAAAGAACCTGGAGGTGGCCGAGCAGACGGTGGCCCAGACCTCGAAACTGGCGGTGCTGGGCGAAATGTCGGCGTCGGTCAGTCACGAGCTGAACCAGCCGCTGGCGGCCATGAAGACCTACCTGGCGGGTGCGCGTCTTCTGGTGCAGCGCCATCGTCCGGACGAGGCGCTGGCGTCGTTCCGGCGGATCGACGACCTGATCGAGCGGATGGGCGCGATCACCCGGCAGCTGAAAAGCTATGCCAGGAAGGGCGGAGACGCGTTCGAGCCCATCGACCTGCGGGCGTCGCTGTCGGCCGCGCTCGCCATGATGGAGCCGCAGCTGAAGGCGCGCGATGTGACGATCAGCCGGTCGGTCCCGCCCGAGGCCGTGCCCGTCATGGCCGACCGCATCCGGGTCGAGCAGGTGATCGTGAACCTTCTGCGCAACGCCATCGACGCCACCAAGGATGTCAAGGCGCCCCGGATCGAGCTGATCCTGGCCCATGGCGACAACGCGGTTTTGACCGTGCGTGATAATGGCACCGGGATTCACGATCTCGACGCCCTGTTCGAGCCGTTCTACACGACCAAGGCGCCGGGCGACGGCACCGGGCTGGGGCTCGCGATTTCGTCCGGGATCGTGGCCGACCTGGGCGGCCGGCTGACCGCGCGCAACGCCCGGGGCGGTGGTGCGGTGTTCGAGATGCTGCTTCCCAGTCTCGAAGGGGGCCGGGAGGCGGCGGAATGACAGGAGGTGCAGTATGGCTGCGTCCATGAAGATTGCGATCATCGACGACGAACAGGACATGCGCCAATCCATCAGCCAGTGGCTGGCGTTGTCCGGCTTCGAGACCGAGACCTTCGGCTCGGCCGAGGACGCGCTGAAGGTGCTGGGGCAGGATTATCCCGGTGTCGTGGTCAGCGACATCAAGATGCCGGGCATGGACGGGATGCAGTTCCTCAAGCGCCTGATGAGCGTCGACAGCGCGTTGCCGGTCATCATGATCACCGGACACGGTGACGTGCCCATGGCGGTCGAGGCCATGCGCGTGGGTGCCTTCGATTTCCTGGAGAAACCCTTCAACCCCGAGCGCATGACCGAGCTGGCCAAGCGCGCGGTGGGCAAGCGGCGCCTGACGCTGGACAACCGCGCCCTGCGGCGCGAGCTGTCGGACGGCACCGGCATCATGAAGAAGCTGATCGGCTCGTCCCCGGTGATGGAGCGTCTGCGCGAGGATATCCTCGACCTGGGCCAGGCCGACGGGCACGTCCTGATCGACGGCGAGACCGGCACCGGCAAGACGCTGGTGGCCCACGCCCTGCACGCCGTGGGGGCCAAGGCGGGCCGCAAGTTCGTCCTGTTCTCCTGCGCGGGCCAGGACGAGGAAACGCTCTCCGCGCACCTGTTCGGGGCAGGGGGCGAAGACATTCCGCTGCTGGAGCAGGCGCGCGGCGGCACGCTGGTGCTGGAGGATATCGACGCGCTGCCCAGCGGGTTGCAGGCGCGCCTCCTGACCTGGATGAACGAGCAGGGCACGCCGGCCGAGACGCGGCTGATCGCCATCTCGAACCTCAGCGAACAGGGCAAGACCTGCGAGGACGTGCTGCGCCCGGATCTCTACTACCGGCTCGCCGCGATGAAGATCACCCTGCCGCCACTGCGCCAGCGGGGCGAGGATATCCTGACCCTTTTCGCCCGCTTTTCCGAGCAGGCCGCCGAGGAATACGGCTGCGACGCGCCCGAGGTGAATGCGCAGGAGGCCGCGCAGCTGCTCCAGGCCCCGTGGCCGGGAAATATTCGCCAGCTGATCAACGTGGCCGAACGCGCGGTCATGCAGAACCGGCGCGGCTCGGGCAAGATCTCGAGCCTGCTCATGGCCGACGAGAACGACGCCGAGCCGGGAATGACCACCGAGGGCAAGCCGCTCAAGGAATATGTCGAGGCGTTCGAGCGGATGCTGATCGACAACACGATGCGCCGCCATCGCGGCTCGATCGTCGCCGTGATGGACGAGCTGTGCCTGCCACGGCGGACCCTGAACGAGAAAATGGCCAAGTACGGCCTGACGCGATCGGACTATCTCGGCGGCTGATCCACGCCCCATACACAGCAAATCCGCCGTGCGCCGGGTCCCCAAGGGTTGGGCCCGGGCGCGGGTGCGCACCCATGGGTTGTCGCGGATCGCGCATATTGTCGTTGTAAATCGGTCGCCATCTCCTCTATGAAGAAGGGTAGCGGATGACCGATGGACACATGTCCGTGTCGCCCCCTCGATTTCGCTGGCGGAGATCGACACCGGACAAACCGTGTGTCCCGGCAGACAGATCTGGGCCGAGAGGCCCGTGATAATTCCGGCAAAGGATGCGTCCGCGCCGGATCCCGAATGGACGATTGGAGCGCTGCTTCACTTGTCGGAGATGAACTGCGATGCGCCGCGCGCCTAGGACAGACCAGCCGATCATGGGGCCCATCGGGCGCCCCCGGCGGTCGCTTTGCGGCCCAGCCATCGCCTGTGACAGACAATCCGTGCCCCCATGCACAGCACCCCCGCAGGTCGCTGCGCCGCCCGGATTGCGGAATTTGGATTTATGGCAAAAAAGATGCTCATCGACGCCACCCACGCGGAAGAGACCCGCGTCGTGGTGGTGGACGGAAACAAGGTCGAGGAATTCGATTTTGAATCCGAGAACAAGCGCCAGCTCGCTGGCAACATCTACCTCGCAAAGGTAACGCGGGTCGAACCGTCGCTTCAGGCGGCCTTTGTCGATTACGGCGGCAACCGCCACGGCTTCCTGGCCTTCTCGGAGATCCACCCCGACTATTACCAGATCCCGGTCGCCGACCGCGAAGCCCTGCTGGCCGAGGAAATGGCCGAGGCCGAGGAAGAGGCCCGGGAAGAGGAAAAGCCCAAGCGTCGCAGCCGTAGCCGGAGCCGCGCCAAGGCCGCCGACACCAACACCGACGACGCCGTGACCAGCGCGCCGGGCGAGGGCGACGGCGCGGATGCCGACGAACTGGCCGACGCCAAGACCGCCGCCGTCATCGACGGTGTGCCGGGCATGGACGTGGTCGATCTGACCGAGGACGACGACGGTGCCAACGCGCCCGGCGACGACGATGACGACGAGCCCAAGCCCTACGTCGCCGCCGACGATGCGTCCGAGCGGGACGACAACATCGAATCCGTCGCCGACGACGACACCCCGGACGACGTGCGCCCGCGCCGCAAGCCGCGCGCGAAGAAGTACAAGATCCAGGAAGTCATCAAGGTCCGCCAGATCCTGCTGGTGCAGGTCGTCAAGGAAGAGCGGGGCAACAAGGGCGCCGCGCTGACCACCTACCTGTCGCTGGCCGGCCGGTACTGCGTGCTCATGCCCAACACGGCGCGTGGCGGCGGCATCAGCCGCAAGATCACCAACGCCGCGGACCGCAAGAAGCTGAAGGAAATCGCCACCTCCATCGAGGTGCCGAAAGGCGCCGGGCTGATCATCCGCACCGCGGGCGCCAAGCGCACCAAGACCGAGATCAAGCGCGACTACGAGTACCTGCAGCGCATGTGGGAGCAGATCCGCGCCCTGACGCTGCAATCCATCGCGCCCGCGCCGATCTACGAGGAAGGCAACCTGATCAAGCGCTCGATCCGCGACCTCTACAACCGCGAGATCGACGAAGTGCTGGTCGAGGGCGAGGTCGGCTACCGCGTGGCCAAGGACTTCATGAAGATGATCATGCCGTCCCACGCCAAGAACGTGAAGAACTACCACGACCAGATGCCGCTGTTCGCGCGTCATCAGGTGGAAAGCTACCTGGGGGGCATGTTCAACCCGACGGTCCAGCTTCCTTCGGGCGGCTACATCGTGATCGGCGTGACCGAGGCGCTTGTGGCCATCGACGTGAACTCCGGCCGGGCCACCAAGGAAGGCTCGATCGAGGACACGGCCTACAAGACCAACATGGAGGCCGCCGAGGAAGTGGCGCGCCAGCTGCGGCTGCGCGACCTGGCCGGCCTGATCGTGATCGACTTCATCGACATGGAGGATCGCAAGCACAACGCGAATGTCGAGAAGCACTTCAAGGAAAAGCTGAAGACCGACCGCGCGCGCATCCAGGTCGGCAAGATCAGCGGTTTCGGTCTGCTGGAAATGTCGCGCCAGCGCCTGCGCCCCGGCATGATCGAGGCGACGACCCAGCCTTGCCCGCATTGCCACGGCACCGGCCTGCTGCGCTCGGACGACAACGTGTCGCTCGCCATCCTGCGCCAGCTTGAGGAAGAGGGCACGCGCAAGAAGACGCGCGAGATCTGCGTGACCGCGCCGGTGGCCATCGCCAACTACCTGATGAACCACAAGCGCGACCACATCATCCAGATCGAGGCGCGCTATGGCATGGTCGTCCGGATCGAGGCCGACGCCACGCTTGTCAGCCCCGACTACAAGCTCGAGAAATTCAAGCAGCAGATGACGCGCCAGGTCGAGCAGACCGCCGCAATCGTGTCTTCGGCTTCGATGATGGACGAGCTCGACGCGGTGGACGAGACCACCGAGGTCATCGCAGACGAAGCCCCGGCGGCGAACGGGTCCGAGCCCGCGCCGTCGCGCGGCGGATCGGACGACACGGGCGAGGACAAGCCGAAGAAGCGCCGCCGCCGCCGTCGTCGCCGCAAGGGCGGCAACGGGGACGGGGCCGACAGCGACAACGGCAACTGCCAGTCCGAGACTCAGACTGCCGACGCCAAGTCCGGCGACCAGTCCAGGCAGGACGATGACGCCAAGGCGCCCGACAGCAATGGAGAGGCCAAGCCGGCCGACCAGAACGCGCAGGACGACGACGACTCGTCCGGTGACAAGCCCAAGCGCAAGCGGTCGCGTGGCGGCCGTCGGCGCAAGCCGGCCGATCCCGTCGCCTCGGAAGCCGCGGCAGAGACCGACGCGCCCAAGACCGACGATCAGACCGAGGTCGCCGCGCGGGCAGAGACCCCCGCCGCCGCACCCGTGGATGAAACGGCCAGCGACGACAGTGCGCCGGCCATGGATCAGCCCGTCTCGGACGAGGTGAAGGACCAGATCAGCGCGGACGCCCCCGTCGCGCCGCCGGTCGCGGAAAACGAGCCCGAAAGCCCGGCGCCCGTGGCTGAGACCAAGGCCGACGACGCGCCCGCCCCCGAGCCTGCGGATTCCGAGCCCGAGAAGGCCGAGCCGGCCATGGCCGATGCCGACCAAGGGTCCGACGAGTCGCAAAAGCCGAAGAAACGCGGTTGGTGGTCGCTGAGAAGCTAGGATCCGAACGCGCCCGGCCCCCGTGCCGGGCGCGTGTCGTTCCAGGCCCCGCGGGATGAACCCCGAGGCCGCCGCGCGCAACGTCGCGCTTTACCCGTGGTTCAAGTTCTTCCAGTCGCTTCTGTTCTGGCAGGCAGTCTGGTTTCTCTATTTCCAGTCCAGCCTGTCGGCCGCGGCAGCCGTGGCGCTCTATGCCGTCTACGATACCGCAACGCTGATCCTCGAGGTTCCGTCGGGCTATGCCTCGGACCGCCTGGGGCGCCGGCCGACGCTGATCCTGGCCGCGGGATGCGGGGCGCTGGGATGCGGCCTGCTGGCGCTGGGCGGCGGGTTCGCCATCTTCGTGCTGGGGCAGGTGGCGCTGGGGGCGGCCGCGGCGCTTGCCTCGGGGACCGACAGCTCGTTCCTCTACGAATCCCTGCGGGCGCAGGGCCGCGGCGACCGGGTCGAGGCCGAGGAGCTTCGTGCCTGGCGGTTCTCGTTCTCGGCGCTGGCGCTGGCGGCGGTGTCGGGCGGGGCGCTGGGCCTCGTGTCCTTCCCGCTGACCTTCGGCCTGGGCGGCCTGGCCTTCGCCGCGGCCTGCCTGATCGCTTGGCTGTTCACCGAACCGCCGCACCGGGGGGCCGAGGCCGCCAACCCATTGCCGGGCCTGCGCGCGGCCATCTCGCGGCCCGTGCTGGCATGGCTCTTCGCGCTGGCGGTGCTCATGTACGGCTACAGCCATATCCCCTTCGTCTTCGGCCAGCCCTTCATCCTGGACGCGCTGCGCCCGCTGGGCCTGTCCGAGGGCACGCCGGCCGTCAGCGGGGTGGTCACGGCGGTCATGATGGTGGTTTCGGTCGCCGCCTCGTGGGCCGCGCCGGGGCTGCGCCGGCGGTTCGGGCTGGCGGCGCTGCTGCTCCTGGCCTTCGGGATGCAGATCGGGCTGAGCGCGGTGCTGGCCGCCAGCGCCAGCGCGCTGGTCGTCGCCATCCTGTTCCTGCGGATGGTGCCCGATGCGCTGTCGACGCCCTTCATCCTTGCGCGGATCCAGCCGCTGCTGGATGACCACACGCGCGCCACCTGCCTGTCGGTGCAAAGCCTGGCCGGTCGCGCCCTGTTCGCCGCCAGCCTTTTTGTGGCGGCCGGCGCCAGCCCCGACACCGACAGCATGCGCCACGCCGAGATGCAGCCGATCCTTGCCGCCTATGCCGCGGCGGGCCTGTTGTGTTGGCTGGGGCTGTTGCTGTGGGCGCGGCGGGTGCCGGTGGATCAGCCGGCCTTGCGCACGAAGTAGTGCTGCGCGTCGTCGCCGTCGCATTGCCCCAACAACTCGTGCCCCGCTTCGGCGCAGAAATGCGGAATGTCGACGATGGCGGCCGCGTCGTCCGCCTGCACGCGGATCACGGCGCCGGGGGCCAGCGCCTGCATCCGCTTGCGCAGCTTCAGCACGGGCAGAGGGCAAAGCAGGCCGCGCGCGTCCAGATCGTGGTCGAATGTCATGGGCGCGACACTGCCGGGGGTGTTTCACTTTGTCCACGGGCTTGTGACGCTTGTGCGGATGACGCGCTGCGCCCGCTGGGCTAAGCAGACCCCATGCATGGATTCGACATCATCGATGCGAGCCTTCTGCCCGCGTTGCTGATCGCGCTCAGCGCGGGGCTGCTGTCGTTCCTGAGCCCCTGCGTGCTGCCGATCGTGCCGCCCTACCTGGCCTACATGGGCGGGATTTCGATGTCCGAGATCCAGGCGGGCACGGTCCAGCGACGCCGCGCGATGCTGCCCGCGCTGTTCTTCGTGCTGGGCCTTTCGACGGTCTTCCTGATCCTCGGGTTCACGGCATCGGCCTTCGGCGCGTTTTTCCTGCAATATCAGGATATAATGACGAAGATCTCAGGTGCCGTGGTAACGATCTTCGGCCTGCATTTCTTGGGCGTCTTCCGCATCCCCATCCTCGACCGCGAGGCGCGGCTCGATGCCGGTGATCGCGGCGGCAGCGGGCTGGGCGCATACGTCCTGGGGCTGGCCTTCGCCTTCGGCTGGACGCCCTGCATCGGCCCGCAGCTGGGCGCGATCCTCAGCCTTGCCGCGTCCGAGGCCGACGTCGCGCGCGGCACGACCCTGCTGGCCGTCTATGCCGCCGGACTGGGAATCCCGTTCCTTCTGGCGGCCCTGTTCATCCAGCGGGCGATGGGCGTGATGAACCGGATCAAGCGGCACATGAAGGCGATCGAGCGGGCCATGGGCGCGCTGCTGGTCGTGGTCGGGGTCGCCCTGATGACCGGGGCCTTCACCGCGTTCTCGTTCTGGCTGCTCAACACGTTTCCCGGGCTGGCCCTTCTGGGCTAATCGGGGCGTTCCGCTACTTATTGTTGCCCGATTTCGTTGCTATCCTTCGCCCAAGCACGAGGGATGTCGCCGATGGAAACCGCCGCCAGCCGCCCGGTCAAGACGCGCCGGGTCTTCTACCTGCCGGGATATGACCCGATCCACCCGCGCCGCTACCGCGAGCTCTACCGAAAGGAAAGCAAGCAGCAGGCGGCCCTTTCGGGATACGAGATCGGGATCAAGCCGCGACAGGGCAAGCGGTATGGCTGGGACGTGGGCGCCCGGATCGAGGGGCGCACGGCGCTGAGCTCGGTCGAGGTGCTGGTCTGGTCCGACATCGTGCGCAAATCCATGGATAGCGGCATCGCGGCGACCTACGCGCAGCTGGCGCGCACGGCCTGGACCTATATCGCCTCGGGCGCGCTGCGGCGGCTCATGTGGCTGCGCAAGGGGCCGGTCATCGCCGCGCTCTACCCGGTGGGGATGCTGCTTCTCCAGCTCGTCCTCGCGGTGGTGGCGGGGCGCATCGTGGGATCGGCACTCACCTTCGGCCTGACCGTGGGACTGCACCCTTTCGGGATCGGCCTGGGGTGGGTCGGCCCGGTCATCGAGCTGGTCGTCGGCGCTGCGGTGGCGGTGGCGGCCCTGCGCGGGTTTCGCAGGATCGATAACAGGCTCTACGCCTATTACCTGATGCACGATTACGCCTTCGCGGCGCGGTGGAACGGGGCCAACCCGCCCGCGCTCGAGGCGCGGATGGCCGAGTTCGGCGGTGCCATCGCTGCCGCGCTGGCCGAGGACGTGGACGAAGTGCTGGTCATCGGGCACAGCTCGGGCGCGCACTTGGCGGTGTCGATCCTCGCGGACCTGATCCGCGACGGGAAGGTGCCGGCCAACGGCCCGGTTCTGTCCTTCCTGTCGCTGGGGCAGGTCATCCCGATGATGAGCTTCCTGCCCGCCGCGGACCGGCTGCGGGCCGACCTGCGGTTCCTGTCCACGACCGACCGGCTGACCTGGGTGGACGTGACCGCGCCCGGCGATGGCTGCTCGTTTGCCCTGTGCGATCCGGTTGCCGTCTCGGGCGTCGCGCCCGCGACCGGGCAGCGTTGGCCGTTGGTGCTGTCGGCGGCCTTCACCCAGACGTTGCGGGACGAGACGTGGAAAAAGCTGCGCTGGCGATTCTTCCGGCTGCATTTCCAGTATCTCTGCGCCTTCGACGCGCTGCTCGACGATCCGGGCCGTTACGATTATTTCGCGATCACGGCCGGGCCGCAGACCCTCGCCGCGCGGCTGGCTGGGCGCAAGCCTTCGGCCTCGCGCATCGACGTGGCCGCCTCGTCCCATACCTCCATGGCCGCATGACATTGCCGCCCAAGCCGGCGGCGCGACCCGACAGGGTGCCGCTCTGGCGGTATTTCAAGCTGTTCCGCGCCGATATCCTGTCCGCGCAGCCCGCGCGGCTCTATCGCGCTTGGATGGCCGAGTTCCGCACGCCATTCTTCCGGTCCTTCATGGTGAACGACCCGGGCGTCCTGCGGCTGGTGCTGCGCGACCGGCCCGCCGATTTTCCCAAGGCCGACCGCGTGGGCGAGGGGCTGCGCCCGTTGCTGGGCCGTTCGGTCTTCGTCACGAACGGCGCGGAATGGGCGCGCCAGCGGCGGATCATCGACCCGGCCTTCGCGGGCGGACGGCTGCGCGATACCTTCCCGGCCATGCTGGAGGCCGCGCGCGCCGGGGCCGGGCGGCTGCAAACCGGCGTGCAGGATGTCGAGCCCGAGGCCAGCCATGCCGCCGCCGACGTGATCTTCCGCACGCTGTTCTCGATCCCGATCGAGCATCAGGTCGCGGCGCGGGTCTTCGACGAGTTCCGGGCCTACCAGCGGACCCAGCCCCTGATGAACCTGGGCGCCTTCCTGCGTCTGCCGTCCTGGGCGCCGCGCCTGCACCGCCGCCGCACCCGCGCGGCGGCCAGGCGCATCCGCGGCCTGATCGCGGGTCTGGTCGATCAACGCCTTGCCGAGGTGGCCGAGGGGCGCGCGCCAGATGACCTGGCCACCAAGATCCTGACCACCGCCGATCCCGAGACCGACGAGCGCTTCGACGCGGACGAGATGGTGGACCAGGTGGCGATCTTCTTCCTGGCGGGGCACGAGACCAGCGCGGCGGCCCTGGGCTGGGCGCTGTACCTGCTGGCGACCCATCCCGAGATCCAGGACCGTGTGGCGGCCGAGGCGCGGGAGTACATGGCTGACCCGACCTTCGCGCGCCTGTCGGTCCTGAAAACCACCCGCGACGTGTTCCGCGAGACCCTGCGACTGTATCCACCCGTGCCGATGATGGTGCGCGAGACGAGCCGCGCCGAGCGGCTGCGCGACCGTGACGCACGCCGGGGCGACCTGGTGGTGCTGAGCCCCTGGCACCTGCACCGGCACGAACGGCTTTGGAAAAATCCCGATGCCTTCGACCCCGACCGCTGGCAGGACCCGGCCACCCGCGACAGCCAGCGCGACGCATACATGCCGTTCTCGGCCGGGCCACGGGTCTGCACCGGCGCGGGCTTCGCCATGGCCGAGGGGGTGATCCTGCTGGCCGCGATCCTTGCGCACTGGCGCCTGGCCCCGGTTGCGGGGCGCGTGCCGGTGCCCCAGGCGCATCTGACGGTGCGGGCGGCGGAGGGGATTTGGTTGGACCTGTCGCCCAGATGATCCGGGATCATCTGTTCGAGACGATCTAAGATAGTCTCCCGGAGATCATCGCAGATGATCTCATCACAGGCTCAGCAAACCACACGCACCGGTTCGTTGTTGCAGAAAATGACGAACTGGCCGGCATTCTCGACGGCGTGGAAGCCACGGCGTTCCAGCTCGGCACGGAAGGCAGCGCGGCCCATCACCCGCTCCACATCGCGCGCGGCGCGGCGCACCACGCCGCCGGCCATGGCCGATTTGCTTCGGAAGATCTGGAACAGGAACTGGTCGGGCGTGATGGTCTCGTATCGCTCTTGCATCGCACGAGCGTGCCATGAACCTGGTTAAGAGTTCCTTTCAAGCACCCGTTCCAGAACGAAAACCCGGATCGCCGAGGCGAGCCCGGTCTCGGGGTCGCGCGCGGCGTCGATGGCGGCGGCCAGGTCGTTGAGCGGGCGCCCGTCCTCGGCCGCGATGCGCCGGAATTCCCGCCAGAACGGGTCTTCCAGCGACACGGAGGTGCGATGCCCCCGCAGGGTGAGCGAGCGCTTGACCGGTGGCCCGCTCACTCGTCCTCGGTGAACTTGTGGCCGTCGAGAAGCGCCCGGGCGCGGTCGGTGCGGGCGGCCTCGGCCACCCGCTCGGCCTTGCTGCGGCCGTGTTTCGCGGCGTTGGCGTCGGCCCGCGCCTTGTCGTCGGACCGCTGGCGCGCCTTGCGGGCCTTGTTCAGATTGATCGGGCCATCGCTCATTTGGGGCCGATCATCTGCTCGGGACGGACCACGCGCTCGAACGTCTCGGCATCGACGAAGCCCAGGTTGATGGCCTCTTCCTTCAGGGTCGTGCCGTTCTTGTGCGCGGTCTTGGCGACCGTCGTGGCGTTGTCATAGCCGATCTCGGGCGCCAGCGCGGTGACCAGCATCAGAGACTCGCGCATGAGCTTGCCGATGCGATCCTCGTCGGCGCGGATGCCTGCCACGCAATTGTCGGTGAAGGCCACGCAGGCGTCGCCCAGAAGCTGCATGGATTGCAGCACGTTGTAGGCCATCATCGGCTTCATCACGTTCAGCTCGAAATGGCCCTGGCTGCCGGCGAAGCCCACGGCGGCGTCGTTGCCCATGACATGGGCGCAGACCTGGGTGATCGCCTCGACCTGGGTGGGATTCACCTTGCCGGGCATTATCGAGCTTCCGGGCTCGTTCTCGGGCAGCATCAGCTCGCCCAGGCCGCAGCGGGGGCCCGAGCCCAGCATGCGGATGTCGCAGGCGATCTTGTAGATGGACGCGGCCACGGTCTTCAGCGCGCCCGAGAGCTCGACCAGCGTGTCGTGGGCGGCCAGCGCCTCGAACTTGTTGGGCGCGGTGACCAGCGGCAGGCCGGTGATGTCGGCCATGTGGCCCGCGACTTCCTCGCCCCAGCCCTCGGGGGTGTTCAGCCCGGTGCCCACGGCGGTGCCGCCCTGGGCCAGTTGGTGCAGGCGGGGCAGGGTGGCCTCGACCCGCTCGATCCCCATGGCGACCTGATGCGCGTAGCCCGAGAACTCCTGTCCCAGGGTAAGCGGCGTCGCGTCCATGGTGTGCGTCCGGCCGATCTTGATGATGGCGTCCCATTCCTTCGCCTTGGCGTCCAGCGCCGCGTGCAGGTGGCGCAGGCCCGGCAGCAGCGTGTCGCGCACCGTGGTGGCGCAGGCAATGTGCATGGCGGTGGGGAAGGTGTCGTTGCTGGACTGGCCCATGTTGCAATGGTCGTTGGGATGGACCGGGTCCTTCGAGCCGATCTCGCCGCCCATGATCTCGATCGCGCGGTTGGCGATGACCTCGTTGGCGTTCATGTTCGACTGGGTGCCCGAGCCGGTCTGCCACACGACCAGCGGGAAGTGGTCGTCGAGCTTGCCGGCCACCACCTCGGACGCGGCCGAGATGATCGCGTCGGCGCGGCCGTCGTCCAGCTTGCCGCGCGCCTTGTTGGCCATGGCGCAGGCCTGCTTGATGACGCCCAGCGCGCGCACGATGGCCACCGGCTGACGCTCCCACCCGATGGGGAAGTTCATCAGCGACCGCTGGGTCTGTGCGCCCCAGTACTTGTCTGCGGGCACGTCGAGCGGGCCAAAGCTGTCTGTTTCGGTGCGGGTGCCGGTCATCTGCGGGGTCCTCACATGCGGTCCTTGGGTTTGCCCCATGGACTAGCGCAGCGCCGCGCCCGCGACAACGGCGCGCGTGGCCCGCTACTTGCGGAAGGCGTCCAGGCTGACCACGTCGGCGTCCTTCTTGGGCTTGGGCTTCGCCTCGGCGTCATCATCGATGTCGATCATGCCGGCGGGCGCGACATCCTCGTCGTCATCGTCGGACGAGTCCTCGTCCTCCTGCGTCTCGAAGCGCAGGCCGAATTCGACCGAAGGGTCCACGAAGGTGCGGATGGCGTCGTAGGGGATGTATAGCGGCTCGGGGCTGTCACCGAAGTTCAGGGTGACGGAAAAGCCTTCGCCGGTCACCTCCAGCCCGTCGTACCAGTGCTGCATGACCACCGTCATTTCGCCCGGATAACGGTCGGACAGCCAGTCGGCGATCTCGACGTCGGGGTGCATCGTGTCGAAGGTGATGAAGAAATGGTGGTCGCCCGGCAGGCCGTGGTCGCGCACATCCTCGAGCACGCGGCGGATCAGGCCCCGCATGGCCGCGTGCATCAGGTTGCCGTAATCGATCTTGCGCGTCATCGCCTCTGCCCTTGTCGGTTCCTCTGACCATACGACATTCGCAAGCGATGAAAAGGGACGAAAGGCCCCGTGCGGAGACCCGCGCAAAGATGAAATTCGGGGGATGAAAATGCAGGCTTCTGTTGCCAGGTGCCTGCGAACCCCGCCTTACGCTGCTAGGCGCAAGGACTTAGATTTCGGTCTGTTACAGCTTAGGCTGCAACGGCGACCGGAGCACGATTGTCGTTGGCAATTGTACTTTTCTGCACCGATATCGGTGGTAGCTCACCGAGACAAAGCAACCCCTTTAGACGTCCGTCGATCCTGTTTCGGCCCCATGAGCCCCCAACGAGGGAATTTGGTGGAGCCGCCGGGTACCGCCCCCGGGTCCGATCCGCTTATTACGAGCGCGTTTATGTCCATAGTTCCTTGCGGAACACCCCAGAAATAGGGGGCGCGGGCGGTCGGTTCAAGCCCGAAGCGCGACGCTCAGGCCAGATTGATCCAGATGCCGACGATGCCCACCACGGCCTCGACCGCGAAGAAGATCACCTTCGACCGGGTCACGCCGTCGAGCAGCAGGGACGTGGCGCGCCCCACGGCCCCTCCGCCCCAGGCAAAGCCGATCATGGCATAGGCGATGGGGTCGCCGATCAGCAGCGCGCCCAGACCCAGCCCCACGAACAGCGCGCCCGAGGCGGCGCGCACCTCGGACACGCCCATGGTCGATCCCTTGTCCTGGGTGTCGAGTTTTTCCATCGTGTAGCGCGGCGCCAGCCAGCCGATGGCGCCGAAGCCGATGGACAGAAGCGCGATGACGATGTTCAGAAGGTCGACCATGAAAACTCTCCGCTGATTTCGCCTTTAGCGACCGGCGCGGCGCAAAGTTCCGGCGCCGCGACCAATGGGCCCTGCGGATCCTGTTCGGATGCCGCGCGAAACGATTTGACTCCCATGGCCGATATGGCCGACCAAACCGGTGACTGGACCGCGAAGCAGGGAGGCGCGCGTGACCCGCTGGACTGGATGGGTGCGATCGGCGCTGTGGCTTGGCTTCTTCGCGGTGATCCTTTGCGCCTGGTGGGTGATGTACTCCATGGCGCGCATGTCCGGGGTCGACCTGCTGGGCCGCCCGGTTTCCATGAACATGATGCCCATGGACGGTTTCGGGGCGCTGTTCGTCATGTGGGCGGCGATGATGGCGGCGATGATGCTGCCGACCACGGTCCCGACCCTGCGCGCCTATGACGACCTGACGCGCAGCGCGGGCGCCACGCGGGCTGGCTGGCTGGGGGTGCTCGCCGGCTTCTTCGCCGTCTGGGTGGTCTTCGCCGCCGGTATCGCGGCGGTGCAGGTGGCCCTTTTGCGCGCGGGTGTCATCGACGACCTGGGTATCGCGACGAGCGGCCTGATCTCGGGCGGCCTTCTGATCGCCGTGGGTCTCTTCCAGTTCACCCGCGCGAAAGAGGTCTGCCACGGCGTCTGCCACGCCCCCACCACCTATTTCCTCGGTCACTGGCGCCCCGGCGGGCTTGGCGGGCTGCGCATGGGCGTTTCGCTGGGCGCCTTCTGCGTCGGCTGCTGCTGGGGCTTCATGGCGCTGGGCTTCGTCGGCGGCGTCATGAGCCTGTTGTGGATGGGCGCCGCGACGCTGTTTATGGTGCTCGAGAAATTGCCGCAGATCGGCCACCGCCTGCTTCGGCCGGCGGGCGCCGCGCTCTGTCTCGCCGGGGGCGGAATCATCGCCGCCTCGTTCCTCTGATCCGTTCCGAAAGGTTGCCCATGTCCGATACGCCCGACACGCCCGCCCCCTCCGACCGTCTGCGGGTGCGCGACCGCATCCTGCAGCAGATGGCGAACCCGCTGCGCCGGAAAAGCCAGCCGACCGAGTGGCGGATGAAGGGCGAGCTGTTCCTCAACTGCTCGTGCGAGGTGTTCTGCCCCTGCGTCGTGTCGCTGGGCGCGCACCCGCCGACCGAGGGGCACTGCCACGCCTGGATGGCCATCGCCATCGACGAGGGCCATTTCGAGGGCGAGTCGCTGGACGGGCTGAATATCGGGCTGCTGGTCGACATCCCCGGCCGCATGGCCGAGGGCAACTGGAAGGTCGCGGCCTACGTGGACGACCGCGCCAGCCAGAAGGCCTATAACGGGCTGCTGAAGATCCTGTCGGGCGCGGCGGGCGGCACCACGGGTCTGTTCACCATGCTGGTGAGCGAGATCATCGGCGCCGAGCGCGAGCGGGTCGAGATCACCCGCGAGGGCAACCGCCGCAGCATCATGGTGGGCCGCAAGATCCAGGGCGAGATCGAGACGCTGGCCGGCAAGTCGCCCGATCACCCGGTGATGATCTCGAACTCGAAATACTGGATGGGTCCCGACATCATCGCCGCGCGCGGCATCAAGTCCAAGCTGCGCGATTATGGCCGGGTGTGGGATTTCTCGGGCAAGTCGGCCGAGATCTGCCCCATCGACTGGTCGGGTCCGGGGCGGTGATCACGCCCGCCTGGGTGGCCATGATGGCGCGCTACAACGCCTGGCAGAACGGCTGGGTGATCGAGGCGTGCGAGGCCCTGGGCGAGGCCGAGCGGCGCGCGGACCGGGGCCTGTTCTTCGGGTCGGTCCACGGCACGCTGAGCCATATTCTCTGGGGTGATCACATGTGGCTGGCGCGGTTCACCGGGGGCGATCTGCCCGGCATTCGCATCGCGGACTCGGGCGATTACGTCACGGACTGGTCCGCCCTGGTGCGGCAGCGCGCCGAGACCGACGCGGCCCTTGTCGACTGGGCGGGCGGTGTGACCGGGGAGTGGCTGCACACCGATTACAGCTGGCATTCCAAGGCCGCGGGACGGCAGGTCAGCCGCCCGATGGCGCAGGTGGTCACGCATCTCTTCAATCACCAGACCCACCACCGCGGCCAGATCCATGCCGCGCTGACACGGACGGGGCAGGCGACCCGCGACACCGATCTCTTTTTCCTGGAGCCCGACTGATGGCCATGATCTCGCCCTCGCGCCGGTTGCGGCGCACGCCCTTTTCCGACGGCAACGAAGCGGCCGGCGTGAAGGGCTACACGGTCTATAACCACATGCTGCTGCCCACCGTCTTCCGCAGCATCGAGGAGGACTATCGCCACCTGAAACATGCGGTGCAGGTCTGGGACGTGGCCTGCGAACGGCAGGTCGAACTGCGCGGTCCCGACGCGGGCCGGCTCATGCAGATGCTGACGCCCCGCGACCTGCGCGGGATGCTGCCTGGCCAGTGCGCCTACGTGCCGCTGGTGGACGAGACCGGGGGCATGCTGAACGACCCCGTGGCGCTGAAGCTGGCCGAGGACCGGTGGTGGATCTCGATCGCCGACAGCGACCTGCTGCTGTGGGTCAAGGGTATCGTCTACGGCTACCGGCTGGACGTGCTGGTGGACGAGCCCGACATCGCGCCCCTGGCCGTGCAGGGCCCGAAGGCCGAGGATCTCGTCGCGCGGATCTTCGGCGACGGCGTGCGCAAGGTGCGGTTCTTCCGCTTCGGCTGGTTCGAGTTCGAGGGCACCTGGATGGTCGTCGCGCGTTCGGGCTACTCCAAGCAGGGCGGGTTCGAGATCTACGTGGACGGTTTCGACAATGGCATGCCGCTCTGGAACGCACTGATGGAGGCGGGCCGCGATCTGGACGTCCACGCGGGCTGCCCCAACTTGATCGAAAGGATCGAGAGCGGGCTTCTGAGCTATGGCAACGACATGACGCGCGAGAACACGCCCCACGAATGCGGGCTGGGCCGGTTCTGCGACACGCAGACCGCCATCGGCTGCGTGGGCCGCGACGCCCTGTTGAGGGTCAGCATGGAAGGCCCCGTGCGCCAGATCCGCGCGCTGGAGCTCGACGCGACATCGGTGCCGCCCTGCGACCGCATCTGGGACGTGACGGACGCCCGCGGCATGCGCGTGGGCCGCGTCACCTCGGCCGCGCTGTCGCCGGATTTCAACTGTGGCGTGGCCATCGGCATGGTGCGCATGACCCATTGGGACCCGGGCACGCACCTGCTGGTCCAGGGCCCGGACGGCCCCATCGACGCGCATGTGCGCGAGACATTCTGGAACTGAGGGAGAGAGAGATGTTCAAGGCGCTGCTGGTCGAGAAGGACGACGATGGCAAGACCCACGCATCCGTGCAGGAGCTGGACGACGACCGCCTGCCCGAGGGCGACGTGACGGTCGCGGTCGAGTATTCCACCGTGAACTACAAGGACGGTCTGTGCATCGGGCCGGGCGGTGGCCTCGTCCGCAACTACCCCCACGTGCCCGGCATCGACTATGCCGGCACGGTCGAGAGCAGCGAGCACGAATGCTACAAGCCAGGCGACAAGGTCGTGCTGACCGGCTGGCGCGTGGGCGAGGCCCATTGGGGCGGCTACGGCCAGAAGGCGCGGGCCAAGGCCGAATGGCTGGTGCCGCTGCCCGAGGGTCTGAGCACCAAGCAGGCGATGGCCGTGGGCACCGCCGGGTTCACCGCGATGCTGGCCGTCATGGCGTTGGAGGATCACGGGATTGACCCCGACCGGCCCGAGCCGGTGCTGGTGACCGGCGCCTCGGGCGGGGTGGGGTCGGTGGCCACGGCGATCCTGGCCAACTTGGGCTACAAGGTCGCCTGCGTCACCGGGCGCCCCGACAACGCCGATTACCTGAAGGACCTGGGCGCCACGCAGATCGTCGCGCGCGAGGACGTGGCCGAAACGGTCAAGCGCCCGCTGGAATCCGAGCAGTGGCAAGGGTGCATCGACGCCGTGGGCGGGCCAATGCTGGCGCGCGTCCTGGGGCAGATCTGCTATGGCGGGTCGGTCGCGGCCGTGGGTCTTGCGGGCGGTGCGGACCTGCCGGCCAAGGTGATCCCGTTCCTGCTGCGCGGTGTGAACCTGCTGGGCATCGACAGCGTGATGCAGCCCTACGACAACCGCCTGCGCGCCTGGCAACGGATCGCGAGCGACCTGCCCATGGACAAGCTCGAAGCCATGATCCAGCCCGCGACATTGCAGGATCTGCCCCGGCTTGGGGCCGAGATCCTGAAGGGGCAGGTGAAGGGCCGCGTTCTGGTCGACGTGGCCGGATCCTGAGGAGCTGAGGCGCTCGATCGTCGGAGATTGCAGGGAGCGCCCGGTGTGAAAAGCCGGGCGAAACCACGTCTTTTTACATAAATTTTCATTTAGGGGGATCAATCTCGCGCCCCTCCGCGTTAAACGGCGGGATGGTGTATGAGGGACGCTCGCGCCGAAATGTACAATAAACCGAGACAAGGAGGGGTAAACGACATGTCAGACACCACACAGTCACCACAACCCGATCTCGACATCCCGACACCCGATGGGGACGTCACAATCATCGAAACGGACTACTCGGTCGGTCAGGATAACGTCGAAGGCGACCTCGGGCCGCTGAAATTCGACATTCACAATCCGGTCTTCATGATCTCGTCGCTGACGGTCGTGGCTTTCGTCCTGGTCACGCTGATCTTCCAGGACCAGGCCAGCGCGGTGTTCAGCTGGATCTTCGACTTCGTCACCACGACGTTCGACTGGTTCTTCCTTTTGGCCGCGAACATCTTCGTGCTGTTCTGCCTTTTCCTGTGTGTCTCGCCCTACGGCAAGGTGCGCCTGGGCGGCGCCGACGCCAAGCCGGATTTCACCTATTTCTCATGGTTCGCGATGCTGTTCGCAGCCGGCATGGGCATCGGCCTGATGTTCTTCGGCGTGCTCGAGCCCGTGTACCACATGCAGGTTTCCGGACCTCTCGGGTTGGAAGGGCCGTTCACCGACGGCACCCTGAACGAAGAGCAGGTCGCCGAGGCGCGGGCCCACGGTCTCGCCGCCACGATCTTCCACTGGGCGCTTCATCCCTGGTCGATCTACGCCGTGGTCGCGCTGAGCCTCGCTCTGTTCACCTACAACAAGCAGCTGCCGCTTTCGATCCGCTCGGCCTTCTACCCACTGATGGGCGAACGCGTCTGGGGCTGGCCCGGTCACCTGATCGACCTGATCGCCGTCTTCGCCACGCTGTTCGGCCTGACCACGTCGCTGGGCCTTGGTGCGCAGCAGGCCACCGCGGGCATGAGCTATGTCTACGGCGTCCCCGACACCATCAACACGCAGGTCATCGTCATCATGGTCGTGACCGCCATCGCGTTGGTCTCGGTCGTGCGCGGCCTCGACGGCGGCGTGCGGGTGCTGTCGAACATCAACATGGTCTTCGCCGGAGCGCTGGTGCTGTTCGTGTTCATCTTCGGGCCGACCGCGCAGATCGTGCGCGATTTCTTCACCGGCCTTGTGACCTACGCACAGGACGTCGTGCCGCTCTCGAACCCGTTCGGCCGCGAGGATGACAGCTTCCGCGAAGGCTGGACCTCGTTCTACTGGGCCTGGTGGATCAGCTGGTCGCCCTTCGTGGGCCTGTTCATCGCCCGTGTCAGCCGTGGCCGCACCGTGCGGGAGTTCATCACCTGCGTGATCCTGATTCCGACGCTCGTGTCGGTGTTCTGGATGGCCGTCTTCGGCGGCACCGCGATCACCCAAGTGGTCGAGCAGACGACCGACAGCGGTGTCTACCAGAACGTGATCGGCAGCTACGACGCCTCCATCGCCATGTTCGCCATGCTGGGCGAGCTGCCGTTGACCAATGTCCTGTCGACGCTGGCGATCGTGCTGGTCCTGGTGTTCTTCATCACCTCGTCGGACTCGGGCTCGCTGGTCATCGACACGATCACCGCGGGCGGCAAGACCGCTGCGCCCACCGCGCAGCGCGTGTTCTGGGCCACGACCGAGGGCATCGTCGCGATCGTGCTGCTGATCGGCGGCGGGCTCGAGGCGCTGCAGGCCATGGTGAATGCCACCGGCATCTTCTTCACCTGCGTGTTGCTGGTGCTGTGCTGGTCGCTGCTACAAGGTCTGCGGTCCGAACCCAGGGGCGACTGACCCGACGGCGCGTTTCGCGCGCCGCCTGAAACACGAGACACCCGGCCGGAGAAATCCGGCCGGGTGTTTTTTTACATAGCGCGTTTGAAATGAGGCCGTCTCAAGATATAGTCCAAACAACGCTCCCAGAAAACAGACCTACAAAATGTGGATCGGGTCGCGGCACGCGGCCCCGGCAGAGGGACTATATTCAATGAAACCACCGATAACCGAGATCGACATCAAGACCGCCGACGGCGGCTTCTACGATGGCTTCACCACCCACGTGACAATCACGGCAAAGCTGATCATCGGCGCGCTCATCGTCTGGGCCGTGGCATTTCCCGAGCAGGCCGGCGCCTTCCTGTCCAACATCAACAGCTTCATCCTGGCGTTCTTCAACCTCTGGTACATCTACGCGATCGCGCTGTTCCTTCTGACGTGCTTCATCCTCGCGGCGGTCCCGAGTTCGGGGAAGCTGAAGCTCGGGCTCGATCACGAGAAGCCCGAATTCGACAACTTCTCGTGGTTCTCGATGATGTTCGGGGCCGGCATCGGGATCGGCATGCTGACCTTCGCGACAGCCGAGCCGCTCTATCACTGGCAGTCGAACCCGCAGACGATCCAGGGCATCACCACCGAGTCCGGCGCCGACAACGTTCGGGCGGCCTATCAATGGTCGTTCCTCCATTGGGGGCTGGGTGCCTGGGGCGCCTATGCGCTGGCAGGTCTGGGACTTGCGTTCTTCAGCTATCGCCGCGGCCTGCCGCTGACCATCCGCTCGTCGCTGACGCCGCTGTTCGGTGATCGCATGGCCGGCCGGACCGGGCACGTGGTCGACGTGGTCGCCGTGGTCGCGACCGTGCTGGGCGTGGCGCAGACGCTGGGCTTCGGCGTCGAGCAGTTCATCGCGGGTCTCGAGCGGATCGGCTTCGGGTCGTGGCTGACGCGCCCGGACGGTGATGGCGGAACGACCTCGACCACCGCAGGCATCATCTTCGCGCTGGTCGTCATCATGGGCGCCTCGACCCTGTCGGCGCTGTCGGGCGTGGGCAAGGGCATCAAGTGGCTGTCCAACATCAACATGGGCTTGTCGTTCTTCCTGCTGGCCTTCTTCGTGATCTTCGGGTCGACCTTCTTCGGGCTGTCGGCGCTGTTCGTCGGCATCTGGGACTACCTGGTCGCGCTGCCGGGCATGCTGTTCACCGTCTGGGATGCCGATGCCGCCGGCGTCGAGGGCGAGCTTGGCGACTGGCAGGCGGCGTGGTCGGTCTTCTACTGGGCCTGGTGGATCGCCTTCGCGCCGTTCGTCGGCCTGTTCCTCGCCCGCATTTCCAAGGGCCGCACCATCCGCGAATACGTGCTGGGGGCGCTTATCGTGCCGTCGCTCATGTGCTTCGTCTGGTTCGCGCTGGTGGGCGGCACGGCCATCGACCTCGAGCTGAGCGGCACGGCCGATGGCGCCATCGTCGGTGCGGGGCAGGAGGATCAGCTGTTCGCGATGCTGGCCGTCATGCTGCAGCCCGCGCTGGCCTGGATCTTCTCGGTCATCGTCGTGGTGCTACTGCTGACCTACCTGGTCACCTCGGCGGACTCGGCGGTTCTGATCATCAACACGATCAACGCCGCGGGCGACGAGGGCCCGAAGGCGCGCCCGCACATCCTGTTCTGGGGTGCGGCGCTGGGCCTCGTCGTCGGGTCGCTGTTGATCGGCGGGGGCCTGTCGGCCGTGCAGACGGCCATGGTGATCGGCGCGCTGCCCTTCTCGGTGGTGATGGTGCTGATGTGCGTCGCGCTCTTCAAGGCCGTCTACCGCGACTACAAGCGCGAGCAGCAGGGCATCCCGACGCTCTACGATCCGGCCCAGCCGGCCGAGTAGACAGCAGGCTGACCGGGGGCCGCGCCACGACGGCGCGGCCCTTGATCGACGGCCCGGCGTCCTAGCTTGCTGGTGCGAGCGAGAGGACGGCCATGGCAGACAATTCCCCCATCATCCTGTGGTTTAGCCGCGACCTGCGGCTGAGCGACCATCCCGCGCTGGACCGCGCCGCCGCGACGGGCCGCCCGGTGATCCCCGTTTTCGTGCATGACGAGGTGGTGGAAGGCCATGGCGCCGCGCCCAAGTGGCGGCTGGGACTCGGTGTTCGGTCGTTCGCCGAGCGCCTGGAAGGGATCGGCTCGCGCCTGATTCTGCGGCGGGGCGAAGCGGTGAAGGTGCTTCAGCAGCTGGTGGACGAAAGCGGCGCCACGACCGTGTGGTGGACCCGCGCCTACGATCCCGACAGCATCCGCCGCGACGAGGGCGTGAAATCCGCGCTGACGGGGCAGGGGACCGAGGCGGGCAGCGTGCCGGGCCACATATTGTTCGAGCCCTGGACGGTCGAGACGCAGCAGGGCGGGTTCTACAAGGTCTACACCCCCTACAAGCGCGCGGTGTGGGATCGCGAGGTCTCCCCCACGCTCAGCGCGCCGTCCGAGCTGCGGCCGCCGGACAGCTGGCCCGACAGCGACGACCTGGAGGACTGGCAGATGGGCGCGGCCATGGATCGTGGCGCCAAAATCGTCGCGGGGTTCGTCAATGTCGGCGAAGAGGCCGCGCAGCAACGGCTGGCCGCCTTCGCCCGCGATGGCATCGCCGACTACGACGACCTGCGCGACCTTCCGGCGAAGGACGGCACCTCGAACCTGAGCGAGAACCTGACCTACGGCGAGATCTCGGCCCGCGCCTGCTACCACGCCGGGATGCGCGCCATCGACGACGGCAAGGCGGGCGCCACCGCCTGGGTGGAAGAGCTGATCTGGCGCGAGTTCGCCTATCACCTCGTCTACCACACCCCGCGCCTGGTGTCGGGCAACTGGCGCGAGGACTGGGACAAGTTTCCCTGGAACGAGGACGAGCGCGTGGCCGAGGTGAAGGCCTGGAAACAGGGCCGCACCGGCATCCGCTTCGTCGACGCCGCCATGCGTGAGATGTACGTGACCGGCCGGATGCACAACCGGTCCCGCATGGTCGTTGCAAGCTACCTGACCAAGCACCTGATGTGCCACTGGAAGATCGGGATGAAGTGGTTCGAGGACTGCCTGGTCGACTGGGATCCGGCCAGCAACGCCATGGGCTGGCAGTGGTCCGCAGGATCGGGGCCCGACGCGACCCCCTATTTCCGCGTCTTCAACCCGGTGACGCAGCTGGACAAGTTCGACAAGAACCGCGCCTACGCCGACCGCTGGATCGCCGAGGGGAAATCGGACCCGCATCCCGACGCGCTGAAATACTTCGAGGCGATCCCGCGGCGCTGGCCCATGTCGCCCGATGACGATTACCCCGAACCTGTGGTCAGCCACAAAGAGGGGCGCGAGCGGGCGCTGGAGACCTACCAGAACCGCGATTTCTGATCGGCTCACGTCCGCGTGTGCGACCCGTCGCGCGGTGGACACGATACGCGGGATGGGTATGTTCCGTCGCATGTCCGTGATCCGCACGATCCTGCTGGCCGCCTTGACCGCCCTGCTTTTGCCGTGGGGCGCCTACGCGAGCCCGATGGCCGGCGCGGCCCTTGGCGGGTCCGCCGCGTCCGCCGAGATGGGCGATCTGCGCGCTTCCGGGGTGGACGTCGCTTCGGCGAAACGCGACTGCAAGGGCAAATCGATCCTCGGCGCGGCCTGCGGCCCCGACCTGGCGATCGCGACGGACGCGGGCTTTACGCGGCCCGCGGAAGTCTCGGTGCCGAGGTTGCACATGGATGCGACATCGTCGCCACGCCGGGTGGCATGGGCCGTCTGGGATCCGCCGCGCGGTTGAGCTTTCGCTTGCCCAATCGCCGAGAACGCCCTAACGCCCAGATCGAAATTCACGAGGTTACACGATGATCTCCCGCCGTCTTCTCATGGCCAGTGCCGGTGCCGCCGCGCTTCAGGCCTGTGCCCGCACCCCAGCCCCCGAGGTGTCGCGCACCGCGACCCCCGCCGTGACACCCCCGGCACCGGTGCCCGCCGCCTATGGCGCCATCACCGACGAGCCGTTCCCGATCCCCGCCATCCAGCCCGGCGTGGTCGATCCGCGCCTGTTCCGCCAGGTGGTCGCCTCGCCGCGGCCCGACATGGAAGAAGGCTCGATCCTGGTGGATCCCGACGCGGCTTACCTGTGGCTCATGCAGGAAGACGGCAACGCCCTGCGCTATGGCGTCAGCGTGGGCGCCGCCGGCTTCGGCTGGTGGGGCGAGGCCAAGCTGCAATACAAGCGAAAGTGGCCGCGCTGGACCCCGCCCGACGAGATGGTCGAGCGTCGCCCCGAGTTCGAGCCCTATTCCATCGCCAATGGCGGCATGCCGGGCGGCCCCGACAACCCCCTGGGCGCGCGGGCGCACTACCTGTTCCAGAACGGCGAGGATACGCTCTACCGGATCCACGGGGCCTGCGAGCCCGCCTATCTGGGCAAGGCGGTGTCGTCGGGCTGCATTCGCATGCTCGATCACGACGCGATCGACCTCTACGAACGTGTGCGCGATGGCGTGCGGGTCGTGGTGCTGCCGTCCCTTATGCCCGACCCGCTGAAGACGATCTACTAGGCAGCGGGACGACCGTGCGGCGAGTGTCGCAACGTAAACCGCAGATTTCCAGTGGCAGGACCGGGGGTGGGCCTTTAGCTTCCTCAAGAACATCACGGGGAGCACGATGGAGAACCTGACATCGACCAAGGGGCAGACGGGACTGCCCCGCTACTTCGCCCAGGCCTTTGCCATGGCCTCGAAGCTGGAACACGGCCGACTGGACTTCGTGCTGCCGGACGGACGCCGGTTCCGGGCCGAGGGCCCGAAGCCCGGCCCGGTGGCCGAGATCGACATTCACCATCCCGACCTGTTCGGGCGGCTGATCCGCGAGGGCGATCTGGGGTTCTGCGAAGCCTACCTGGACGGCTGGTGGTCGACTCCGGACCTGCAGGCCTTCATGGACGTGGTCCACGCCGACAACGACGACGTCTACGACGGCTTTCCGGGGCAGGGTCTGGTGCGCGCCTACGAGCGGCTGCGCTTCTGGCTGCAATCCAATTCCAAGCGCCAGGCCCGGAAGAACATCAGCCACCACTACGACCTGGGCAACGATTTCTACAAGCTGTGGCTCGACGACACGATGACCTACAGCTCGGCCCTGTTCACCACGGGTCAGGAGAGCCTCGAGGCGGCGCAGACCGCGAAATACGCCTCGCTGGTGGACCAGATGGGCGCCAAGCCCGGCGATCACGTGCTGGAGATCGGCTGCGGCTGGGGCGGGTTCGCCGAATACGCGGCGGCCGAGCGGGGATTGAAGGTCACCGGCCTGACCATCAGCCGCGAACAGCGCGACTACGCCGTGGCGCGCATGGAACGGGCGGGCCTGTCGGACCGGGTCGAGATCAAGCTGCAGGATTACCGCGACGAGCGGGGCCAGTACGACGGCATCGCCTCCATCGAGATGTTCGAGGCGGTGGGCGAGAAATACTGGCCGGTCTATTTCGACACGCTGCGCGAGCGGCTGAAACCCGGGCGCGCGGCCACCTTGCAGATCATCACCGTGGCCGACCGCCGCTGGGAGGTCTACAAGCGCGGTCCGGACTTCATCCAGAAATACATCTTTCCCGGTGGCATGCTGCCGTGCCCGTCGGTGCTGCGCGACCAGGTGCGCGCGGCCGGCCTGACCGTCGCGCGGTCGGTCGAGTTCGGCGAAAGCTACAGCCAGACCCTGCGCCGGTGGTTCGATACCTTCAACGACCGCTGGGACGAGGCCGCGCGCCTGGGCTTCGACGACCGGTTCCGCCGGATGTGGAATTTCTATCTCACCTCTTGCGCGGCGACCTTCCACGTCGGTAACTGCGACGTGACGCAGATTACCGTGGAAAAGCCCGCCTGACATGTATCCCACCGCCGCCAAGCTTTTCGCCGCCTTGGGCTACGCGGCCCTGGTCTGGTACGCCAGCCTGCTCATCATTCCCAACCTGCCCGAAGGGCGGTCCGAGGGCCTGATGCCCGAGGTGAACGCGCTGCTGGCCATGATCCTGGGCTGGCGGATCATGGGCGCCCGCGCCGGGCAGGGCTTCGTCAACGCCATCGGGATCGGGCTGACCACTGCCGCCGCGATCCTGTTCTGGGCGATCATCATGTGGGCCGGCTACGAGGCGCTGATGCGGTCCATCAACCGGCGCTACAACGGTCCGATCGAGGCGATCGAGGCGTCCATCGCGCTCGCCATGGAATTCGCGCAATACACCTGGCCGGGGCCGTGCCTCGTGACCCTCGCGGTGGGCGGGATCATCGTGGGTGTCCTGTCCGAGGCATTCGCCTGGCGCTACGGGCGCTGATGCCCGACCTTTTCCTCTTCGGCACCTTGCTGGATGCGCCCCTGCGCGAGCTTGTCGCCGGCGGCGCGGTCGCGACGCGCCCGGCCGTCCTGGATGACCACGCGGTCCACCGGGCCGAGGGCGCCGATTTCCCCGCGCTGGTGGCGCAACCGGGCACCCGCGTCGAGGGCCTGTTGCTGACGCCCGACGCGACCCAGATGGCCCGGCTGCATTTCTACGAGGAAGGCTTCGGCTTCGCGCCCGAGCCGGTGACGGTGATGGCGGAGGGCCAGCGGGTCGAGGCGATCGTCTATCGCCCGCGCGACGGCGTGACCGCCTCGGACACCCCTTGGGATCTTGCCGCCTGGCAGGAAGGGTGGGGCGCGCTCACGCGCCGCGCCGCGCGCGAGAGCATGGGCTATTTCGGGCAGATCGACGGCGCGACCTTGCGCGAGCGGGTATCGACGATCTTCGTGCGCGCCGATGCAGCCCTGCGTGCGGAGGGCGAGCCGGTCCCCTGCACGCTGCGGGCCGGAACGCATCGTGACGCGGTGCAACTGGATGATCGCCGGGTGCCCTACGCCAAGTTCTTCGCCGTCGACGAAAGCGACCTGAAACATCCTCTCTACGATGGCGGGATGTCGCGGCAGGTCACCCGGGCGGCCTTCAATATGGCCGACGCGGTAACGGTGCTGCCCTACGACCCGGTGCGCGACCGCGTCATGCTGGTCGAGCAGTTCCGCTTTGGCCCCTACGCGCGGGGGGATCTTCGACCTTACGTCCTGGAGCCCATCGCGGGCCGCATCGACCCGGGCGAGACGCCCGAGCGCACGGCCCGTCGCGAGGCGGAGGAAGAGGCGCGCCTTGCGCTGGGGCCGCTGCACTTCGTGGCGCGGTTTTACCCCAGCCCCGGCGCGACGACCGAGTATCTCTATTCCTACGTGGCCGAGGCGGACCTGCCCGACGGTGTCCAGACCATCGCGGGATCCGATGCCGAGGACGAGGACATCCGCACACACGTCATCACGTTCGCGCGGTTGCTTGAGCTGATGAAAAGCGGCGAGGTCGATACCGCACCGCTTTTCGCCACGGTCCTGTGGCTCGAGCGCGCGCGGGCGGCCGGCCGTTTCGCCTGAGACCGGGGAACCGCAGGCGGGGGGTCGCTGCTTGAAAGGGGGCGGGCCGGGGCCTACAACCATCGGCACCGCATAGCACCGACCAAACCCGAGGGAGCCGCCCAAATGATCCACAGCGACCTGTCCGCCGCCGTCGGGAATACGCCCCTCATCCGTTTGCACGGCCCGTCCGAGGCCACGGGATGCGAGATCCTGGGCAAGGCCGAGTTCATGAACCCGGGCCAGTCGGTCAAGGACCGCGCCGCGCTGTTCATCATCCGCGACGCGGTCGAGAAGGGCCTGCTCGAGCCGGGCGGCACCATCGTCGAGGGCACCGCCGGCAACACCGGCATCGGGCTCAGCCTCGTGGGCGCGTCGCTGGGCTTCAAGTCCGTGATCGTGATCCCCGAGACCCAGTCCGAAGAGAAGAAGGACATGCTGCGGCTGGCCGGCGCCACGCTGGTCCAGGTGCCCGCCGTGCCCTACAAGAACGACAACAACTACGTGAAATACTCGGGCCGGCTGGCCGAGCAGTTGGCCAAGACCGAGCCGCACGGCGCCATCTGGGCCAACCAGTTCGACAACGTGGCCAACCGGCAGGCCCATGTGGAAACCACCGGCCCCGAGATCTGGGACCAGACCGGCGGCAAGGTCGACGGCTTCATCTGCGCCGTGGGCTCGGGCGGGACGCTCGCGGGTGTCGCGGAGGTGCTGCAGCCGAAGGGCGTCAAGATTGGTCTCGCCGATCCCGAGGGGGCGGGCCTGTTCAAGATCTATACCGGTGAAGAGAATCCCGGCGACTCGATCTCGGAAGGGATCGGGCAGGGGCGCATCACCGCCAATCTCGAGGGGCTCAAACCCGATTTCTGCTACCGCGTCCCCGACGCCGAGGCGCTGCCGGTGGTGTTCGACCTGCTCCAGCACGAAGGGCTTTGCATGGGCGGGTCCACCGGCGTGAACGTCGCGGGCGCCATGCGCCTCGCGCGTGAGCTGGGGCCGGGCCACACCATCGTGACGATCCTTTGCGACTATGGCACGCGCTATCAATCCAAGGTGTTCAACCCCGAGTTCTTGGACAGCAAGGGCCTGCCGGTGCCCGAGTGGCTGCGCAAGGGATCCGAGCGGATGATGCCCTCGGTCTTCGTCGACACGTGATGCCGCTTCTGCGCGCCTGGCTGTGCGCGTTCCTTCTGCTCGTCGCAGGGGCCGTCACGGCGCAGGATATCCCCCGGCCGAACTACGATGCGTGGTCCGCGCTCACGTCCGAGGTCGAAGAGACGCTGGACGGTTTCGCCACCGTGGCAACGCTCGAGGACCTGCGCGCCGAGATCGCGCAGCGCCGCGAGACGTTCCTGGCGGCCCAGGACATCAACGCGAACCGCATCGCCACCGTCGAAAGCCAGATCGAGGCGCTGGGCCCGCCCCCGGCCGAGGGAGAGGAACCCGAGGCCGAGGACGTGGCGGAACGCCGCGCCGAATTGAACCAGGAGCTGGCCGAGCTGCGCGCCCCGGTCATCGCCGCCGAAGAAGCCTTCACGCTCGCCAACGGTCTGATCGGCCAGATCGACCGCACCATCCGCGAACAATACGCCCAGCAATTGCTGGCGCGCGAGGCGACCCCCCTGAACCCGGCCTACTGGCTCGGGGCCGTGGACCTGCTGCTCGAGGGGTGGGATACCGTCGCAACGCCGGTGATCGAGGCGTGGCAGAATCCCGGTCAGCGGGCGCGGGCCTTCGACAGCCTGGCCGCCGCCGTGCCACTGGCGCTGGTCGCCCTTCTGCTGATCTTCCGCAGCCGCTGGTGGATCCGCCTGATCTCGGGCTGGGCGGTCAATCACTCGACCCGGGGCCGCGGTGTCGTCTTCTTCCTGCTATCGCTGGGCCAGATCCTGTTCCCGACCCTCGGCGTCTATTTCCTGGCGCGCGCCGCGGCGCTGACGGGCCTGTTCGATGGGGCGGCGATGACGGTGCTGGACGCACTGCCGCTGGTCGCCATGCCGATCTTCGTGTCCAAATGGCTGGCCGACGTCCTTCTGGGCAGCGAGGCCACGGCGCAGCCGTTCTGGCGCGGCGATGACGTGCCGCTCACGTCGCTTCGGTGGCACAGCGTTCTCATCGGCTACGCGGTGACGGCGATCTTCGCCGTGGCGCTGCTGGCAAACGTGACCGGGCGCAGTGACGTCCCGGTGGACGTCCTGAAATTCGCACCCCGTGTTCTGCTTGGCTGCCTGCTGTTCAGCATCGGCCGCATCCTGATCAGGATGGGGCGTGGCAACACGGACGAGAGCGGAACGCAGCGGGTGGGCAGTTCGCTTCTGCGGCTGATCGGACGGCTGTCCATCATCGCGGGCGTTCTGGGCGTTCTCCTGGCCGCCGTCGGCTATTCCAACGCGGCGCAGGCGGTGCTGGTCCCCGCGGCCATGACGCTTGGCGTTACGTCGGTCCTGGGTCTGCTGCAAAAGCTGGTCTCGGATCTTTACGCGCTGCTGACCGGAACGGCCGAGGGCGAAAGCGAGGCGCTCGCCCCGCTCCTGATCGGGTTCCTGTTGGTCCTGGCCGCGCTGCCGGTCTACGCGCTGATCTGGGGCGCACGCGTCGCCGACCTGACCGAGGTCTGGTCGCGGTTCCGCGCGGGCTTTGCCTTCGGCGACACGCGGATCTCGCCCACGGATTTCCTGGCCTTCCTGCTGATCTTCGTCATCGGCTACGCCCTGACGCGGCTGGTGCAGGGCACCCTGCGCAACACGGTGCTTCCGAAGACCCGGCTGGACGTGGGCGGCCGCAACGCCATCGTGTCGGGCGTCGGCTACATCGGCATCTTCCTGGCGGCGCTTCTGGCGATCACCGGCGTGGGGATCGACCTGACCTCGCTGGCTGTCGTGGCCGGTGCGCTGTCGGTCGGCATCGGTTTCGGCCTGCAGAACGTCGTGTCGAACTTCGTGTCGGGCATCATCCTGCTGATCGAACGCCCGATTTCCGAGGGCGACATGATCCAGGTGGGCGACCAGATGGGATACGTGCGCGATATCTCGGTGCGCTCGACCCGGATCGAGACCTTCGATCGCACCGACGTCATCGTGCCCAACGCCGATCTGGTGTCGAACTCGGTCATCAACTGGACCCGCGGCAACAACGTGGGCCGGGTGATCGTGCCGGTGGGCGTGGCCTACGGCTCGGATACCGAGCGGGTGGCCGAGATCCTGCAGGAGGTCGCCGAGGCGCATCCGATGGTGATGCTGAATCCGCCGCCGGCGATCCTGTTCCGCGCTTTCGGTGCCTCGAGCCTCGATTTCGAGATCCGTGCCATCCTGCGCGATGTGAATTTCATCGTGGTGGTGCAAAGCGACCTGCTCCACGCCATCGCCAAGCGCTTCACCGAGGAGGGGATCGAGATCCCGTTCCCGCAGCAGGACCTGTGGCTGCGCAATCCCGAGACCCTGCGCCCCGTCGCGTCCGGCGGGGCAGGGTCACCAAGCCCCGACGCGCCCCATTCGCAGCCCGACGCCTCGACCCCGGAGAGCCCCGCATGACCGACCTTCTGCATCTCGACGATCCGTTCCTGAAGACCGCCACGGGCCAGGTGGTCGAGACCGGCGAAGGCTGGGTGCGGGTCGATCCGTGCCTGTTCTACGCCACAGGCGGCGGCCAGCCCGGCGACACCGGCGAGATCACGTGGGACGGCGGGCAGGCCAAGGTCACGATCTGCGAGAAGGGTCCGGACGGCGCGCCGATCCTGCGGCTCGCCGATGGCGCCGCGCCCGATGTGGGACAGTCGGTCGAGCAGCGCATCGACTGGGATCGGCGCTGGGGGCACATGCGCGTTCACACCGCGCTGCACCTGCTGTCGGTGGTGGTGCCGCTGCCGGTGACCGGCGGGGCCATCTCGGTCGAGAAAGGGCGTCTGGATTTCGCCATGCCGGACCCGCCCGAGGACAAGGACGCGATCGAGCGGGCGCTGAACGACCTGGTGGCCCGTGACCTGGCCGTGGGCACGGACTGGATCACCGAGGACGAGCTCGACGCGAACCCGGGCCTGGTGAAGACGATGTCGGTGCAGCCCCCGCGCGGTGCCGGCCGGATCCGGCTGGTACGCATCGGCCAGGGCGAAGACCAGGTCGACTTGCAACCCTGCGGCGGCACCCACGTGTCCACCACTGGCCAGATCGGCCGGTTGCGGCTGGGCAAGGTCGAGAAGAAATCCGCGACCTCGCGCCGGATCACCCTGCACCTCGCCTGAGCCCGCGCGGCGTCCACCGGCCCTTGCGCAAGGGTGGGAAGATGCGCTAGGCGCTTGCCAACGGAGCGGTGGCCGAGTGGTCGAAGGCGCACGCCTGGAAAGTGTGTAGGCGGGAAACCGTCTCCAGGGTTCGAATCCCTGTCGCTCCGCCACTTGCCCTCACGAAAGCGTTCTCCCGATCCGGCTCCGGCCGGATTTTTTCGTTGTTTTCGAGGGTTATGCGGGAAGAGCTGAGCACTTGCACCGGTGCCAGGAGGCCCGGCAGCGGTCTCTCTAGGCCGATATTCTCCGGGTTTCATGACTGCGCCGATTTGGTGAATAGGTTGCAAGCCTTTGAAATAAAATGCCTTCTTGGAGCTCTTGGCTAAACACTTCGACGCCAGTGGCGATCGCAAGAAGATACTCAGATCGAACATTATACAGGCGCAACATACCCTGCCGGCCTCAACCAATCAGCTGGACTAGCTGACATCTTCGCCTTCTCTTTTTGGTGGCGAGACTTCGCGTTCGCCGAACTCGAGCGTCGTCTATCGCCGCCGCGGACCGAGCCTGCTGGTCGCCGACCGCGCCCGCATCAACAAGCGGGGCCAGGCGGTGGCATCGCGCGCGAAGACTGGCCGCAACCAGGGTTCGAGCGTCCGCAATCGATCCGGTGGATCGATTGCAGCGAAGAACGCACCGATCTTCCTGCTGGTCCCGCAGGTCAAGCTGCCGAAGCGGCTCGACCTAGACCGGGACGCCAAGCGGGCGCACGACAGCGTTCCGGGGCTGATTGTGGCGAACTGGGTGGAGGGGAGGGTCTAATGTCAGGAGGCTGAGGCCCAAGCCCTGAAGTCCTCAAGAAGCCGACGAACCCCCTTACCGTCAAACATCCAGTCTGCCCTCGACTCGTTTGTCCAGAGGGCCTGGAGGTCGGCGTCTTCGTCATTGAGCAGCAGTCCAAAATAAGCAGAGAGTTCTTCCACAGCTCTATTCCCGAACCCCTGCCGGAAGTCCTCGTATAACTCTCGACGAGCGTCTGATGCTTCCGACGACCAGCCGGGATACACAAGATCCAAATCCTGATGCAGCTGCAACGTGAAATCATAAAAGGCCTGAGGAGGTTTCACGTCAGTCGTTCCTTGGATAAGAGGTGATGATGATGAAGCCGTTCGGCATGTCGGGTGCGTATTCGATGACTGTACCTATTCCAAGTGTAGGCCTTACAATCACGGGTGCCGACGCTCTGGGTCCAATGCGATAGGTTTCGACGCCTGTTTCTGTTTGGAATATGCTTGTTATGAATGCCCTTCTTCTCTGACCCGTCGCCACGGCGTTTACAACAGCTGCGTTTCGCGAAAGGTTGGAGTTAGTAAGCCTCTGCGCGGCTCGAAGGGAGGGGAAAGAGCCGTGGCGCCGGCGGAACTGACTGACGAATGGACCGCGAACCTGATCAGTTCTAACCGCTCGCAGTAGGAATTCTTCGCTCTTCCCGACATGCAATGCGATGGTGTTCCCGCCCGCGGCCTCGTGCTCGGAGAGGTCTTGGAGCGGATAGCCCCCCTCAGTGGGGACATAATAAACAAGCGTGATGTTATCCGGTACATCGGGGCTGACTGGCTCTGCATAGCACCGACAGTTGTGCGCCTGGCCCGGATGGCCGCCCGCGGGAGGCTCGTCCCAACGAAACACCTGATCGTCGTACTCTGCGTGGCTGTCGCGCACTTTCGCGTCGTCCCGGGAGCGCCAGATGTAACGCTCGATCCCCAAATCCTGCTGCCGAAGCTGGTTGATCAGACCCGCGAAGGCCCGAAGCAGGCGTTCTTCCATGGCGGTTCGCAGGGGGCGAAGGCGCCGCGGATGGGTCTCGTATTCCTCGAAGATCGCCATCAAGCGCCCGTCCCACCGGCGCAGCGCCTCCTCCTTCGCATCAGAAACATCGCGCAGTTCCGCCACCATGTGCGCGCTTTCGGTGTCGTGGTCTCGGAGCAGGATGCCAACCAGATCGAGCGGACGAACGACGCCATCTCCCGGCTCGGGCTGATCTGGCGCGGGCTCTCGAACCAGTTCGCCGTTGCAGCTGCTCCCGCGCTGGAAGCCGTCGCCAACGCGATGGCGGCGGTCGCCAGCCGCACGGGTCCGCTCGGGATCGCGATCCGCGGGCTCTTCGAGAACATCGGCCGCCTGACCACCTATGCCGCCACCTTCGCGGCCTTGCTCGCGGGACGTTGGGTCGCCGGCATGGCCGCTGCGGCGCTTTCCTTGCGCGGTCTCGCCACGGCGCTGGTCGTCCTGCGCGGGGCGCACGTCGACGACGACCTTCGCGGACTGGGCGACTACGACTGGTTCATCGCCACCGAAGGCCAGGATACGCTGGATGGTGGCAACGGGCTCGACATGCTGTCCTTCGTCGAATGGGGCGGGAGCGGCACCGACGCGCTGCTGGATGTCTTCTCGACCGACGGTGCGCCACCTGCCGGCGCGGTGGCGAACGGGATTACATTGGACCTCGCGGCCCCCTCGGCCGGGACCGGGCTGGCGGCCGGCCTGACCCTGACGTCGATCGAGCGCGTGACCGGGTCGAGCTACCAGGACGTCTTTCACGGCGACGGCGGCGAGAACGATTTCCGGGGCCTCGGCGGTTACGACTGGTTCGTGTCCTCGACCGGCGGGCGCGAACGCTATTTCGGGGGCCGCGGAAGCGACACGGTGACCTATTTCAATGCCTCGTCCGGCATCGCCGCAAACCTGAGCAACGGTGCGATGGTGGATGGCGAGGAAACGGGCTTCGGCTCCGCGGGCGATGCGCGGCTCGACCTCTATTTCGGGATCGAGAACCTTGTCGGAACAGCCTTCGACGACAGCCTTTCCGGATCGAACGAACGCAACCAGCTGAACGGGCTGGAGGGCGATGATATCATCTTCGGCCATGGCGGCGTGGACTATCTGAAGGGAGGCGATGGCAATGACACGATCGACGGCGGCGACGGTTCGGATTTCGCGTTGTTCGATGGCGAAATGGCCGACTACACCCTGAGCCGACACGCGGCGAACGAGGTCACGGTGGACCACGCCGGTGGCACGGACCACCTGATCGACGTGGAGTACCTGCGTTTCGACGATCAACAGATCAGCCTGTGGTCGCTCCCCATCGGATAACTGTGTCCGCCAACAGGGCGGGTCCGATCTGCGCCGGGCAAGACCTGCGCACCCGCAGCCCATGCTTCGTTGCCAGGAGTGGACTGGCCCGGGAGAGCAGGTCGCGCGCAGGTCCACCGTCGGGGTCGATCAGCCCATACTCGACAATCGGGGCGTCTACTCGGTCTTTGGAGGCAGCCGGGATGGTCAGGCTAGCCGCAAGAGGATCCGCGATCCCAAATTCCCGAGTGTCGCACTGGAAAAATTAACGAAAGTATTGTTATCGGTCATAGTAATCCATCACCAATTCGCATATTTCTTTAAGTATGCCACCTGCAAACAAAATGATACCCAGGTGGTAGAATGGGTATCGGGCGGCTATCGGCCCGCTCTCAATTTTGGTAAAGTTAAAGAAACCTATGATCAAAAGGATAAGACTAATTATGGTTGCATATCTCTGTTTTTTTCTTTTTCATATTTACTTGTCGGGGTCTATTTCGAATTTTAATAATCGCATTGGTCTTTCTCGGCGTTCAAGGCTCTGTTACCACTAGGATAACGGATGCTTCAAATCAAGCGCCGCAGGAAAAAATCAGAATAAACCGACGAACCGGTCCTCCACAGAACGCATCTGTCTCGTTCTAGCGGTGAGAAACCTGATATCTACTTTCCCAGCTAGGTCTCGGGCCGCTCCATGATCATCGGATAGGCGCGGCCAGCTACTCGTAGCCCCGTTTTGCCTTCTGCATGTTGAGCGCGAACCGTGCGTCCTTGGCCTGAGCTTCGCTTGCGAACCGGTCCGTGCGGACCTGTCCGGGCTCGCCCAATGCGGCCCCGGTCGCGCACCAGGCCCCACTATCCGAAGAGGGCAGGCACGATTTCCATACGTCAGAAGCGGTGCGTCTTCGTCTCCGGATCTGACCTGGTCAGCCTCGGAGGGCACCAACGGAGAAATCAGGAGCGTTCCGTGAGCAACGGGTCCTTTTACGGGGCTCCGCCTCAGGCGCGTCATCCTTGCCTCGGGCAGGTCAGAACGCCGGCATTCCCTTCGGCCGTTGGAGTCTTTTCTGCGCCGCGATCCGGAACGGTGCATTGGGTGCGCCGTAGCCGGCATAGGCGCCGCGCCGCTCCACGATTTCGAAGAACAGCTGACCGGCGAAGGGACGTGAATAGAGCTGCAGGAATTCGCCGGTGTCGTCCGCGTCGTAGAGAATGTTCTCGGCCTGCATCCGGGCGAGCATTTCGGGCGTGATATCGAACCGGGCGGCAAGATCCTCGAAATAGTTCCGAGAGATCTCGAGCGCGGCGAACCCGCGCTCCCGAAGGGTCGCGGCCGTTGCGAAAATGTCGTCCGTCGCAAGTGCGATATGCTGGACCGAGCCCCCGAACCCCTCCGCCAGGAAGGATCCGGCCAGCGTGCGATGGGTTTCAGCTCCGTTCAGGGTGATGCGGAACGAGCCCCCAGGCGTCGAGATGGCCCGGCTGCGCACCAGCCCGTCCGGGTCGATCACGTCGACCATGGGCGCCTTCTGCATGTCGAACAGCGTGGTGTAGAACAGCGACCAGGACAGCATTTCGTCGTAGGTCATCGTCTGGGCGATATGGTCGACACGGGTCAGTCCGGCCCCGGACGCGGGCTCGTCCTCGGCTTCGAACTCGACCTCCCAGACATTCGCCAGGTCCCCGTCGTCGAGGAAGTGCATAACGCTGCCGCCAAGGCCCCGGATCGCCGGAATGGGCAATTCGCCCGGACCGCGCGGCTGGGTGAACGGCTTTGCGCCAAGCGCCGTTGCCCGGGTGACCGTGTCCTCGGCCGAGCCGACCCCAAGGCCGATATCGCAGACCGTGGTGCCGCGGGCGTTCCACGCACTGCCGGCATGGCCTTCGGTTTCGGCGTTCACGACAATGCGGATATCGCCCTGCTGCCAAAGCCGGACCGCCTTGAACTTGTGTCGTGCGGCACGGCGGAAACCGAGCGTGTCGAGCAACGTCTCGAGTTTGCCCAACTCTTCGCCTTGGGCCGCGAACTCGATGAACGCCGTGTCGCGGACGGTGACGCGGCGCGGAAGCTGTGGCAGTCGCGTGGCGATCTCGGGCTCGGCGGACCGCACGTCGTCCATCAGGGCGATGATCGCGCGGTAGCCGTCGAGAGCGATGGTCTTGGGCGAGCTGCCCCTGAACTGGTCGTTGAAGATCTCGAGGCTGACCGGCCCGTCATACCCGGTCGCCATGACGGCCTGCATGAAGGCGGAGACGGGCAGATCGCCTTCGCCCGGCATGTTGCGGAAGTGCCTGGACCAGTAAAGCAGGTCCATGTCGATGGCGGGCGCGTCGGCGAGTTGCACGAAGAAGACCTTGTCGCCCGGGATCCGGCGGATGGTGTCCGGGTCGATCCCGCGCGCCAGCGTGTGAAAACTGTCGAGCACGAGGCCGACATTGGGATGATCGGCGCGGCGGACGATCTCCCAGGCATCGCGGTGGTCGCTCACATGCCTGCCCCAGGCCAGCGCCTCGTAGCCGATGCGCAGGCCGCGCGCGGCCGCACGTTCGCCCAGCTCCGCGAAATCGTCCGCGGCACGGTCGATGCCCCCCAAGGCCGCCGGATGACAGGACGAACACATCAGGATCAGATCGCAGTCCAGTTGCTGCATCACGTCGAACTTGCGCTCTGCGCGGTCGAATGCCTTTGCCCGCATCGGGCCGGGCAACCCTTCGAAGTCGCGGAAGGGCTGGAACAGCATGACGTCGAGCCCGGCGTCGCGGATGCGCTGGCCGACGATTTTCGGGCTGCGAATGTCGGCGATGAAATCCTGCTCGAAGATCTCGATGCCGTCGAAGCCGGCGGCCGAGATGGCCTCGATCTTCTCTTCGAGCGTGCCCGAGATCGAAACCGTCGCGATGCCCGTCCGGAGCCCGCTCATGTGGCCCCCAGCGAACGAAACGTGGCGCGCATCCGGTCGGCATCGGCGGTCCGACCGGTAAACAGCTGAAACGCGCGGACGGCCTGGAACACCGCCATGCCTTCGCCGCCAAGTGTGCGGCAGCCGAGAGAGGACGCGGTGCGAAGAAGCTCGGTCTCGAGCGGGAAATAGATGATGTCCGCGACCCAGTGACGGGCGTGCAGAAGCGGCGGCGCGATCGGCATGCCCGGCAGTTTTGCCATGCCGACCGGTGTCGCGTTGACGATGCCCGACACGTGCGTCGCCGCGTCAGCCAAGTCCCCGGCAGGTTCGGCGACGGCGAGCCCCCGCGCCAGCGATGCTGCCGCGCCGTCCCGCGTGTCGTGGATCCGGATCCGGGCCGCCCCCGCGTCGGCCAGCGCATGCGCCAGCGCGCCGCCAGCGCCGCCCGCACCGATCAGGAGAACATCGTCGAGCGGGGCATCGGGCAGGCCGACGCGAAGGCTTTCCTTGAAGCCCCAGAAATCCGTGTTGTGCCCGAACCGTTGACCTTCGTGAAATACGACCGTGTTGACCGCACCGACACGCCGCGCGGCGTCCGAGAGGTGGTCGAGGTGGGCCATGACCTCCTGCTTGTAGGGAAAGGTCACGTTGAGACCCGCAAACCCTTCGGCCTCGGCGCGCGACAGGATCTCCGGGAGGTCGCGCGCAGGTCCGGTATCGGTGTCGATCAGCTCGTAGCGACAGGCGAGACCCAGCGCCGCCGCCTCGGCCTCGTGCATGGCGGGCGTGCGCGAGAGCTGGATACCGCGCCCGACAAGGCCCATCCGGAACGCGCGTCGAGGCGTCGCCGCCGGGTCAGCCGTGGGTTCGGGTTGCATTCTGCAGGGCCTCCCAACCAGGTTGCGCCTTCAAAATGTTCGGCGCGGTACAATTCGTCAAGCCAAAATGTACCACGCGGTTCATTCCTTTTCCCGGGCCGCCTCGTTATAGAAGGGCCCATGAGATCGACGACGGATGCAGAGCGGCGCGGTTGGACGCAGAACCCCGAGGCGGTGCAGCAGGATATCCTGACCGTCGCGCTCGCGGAGTTCGCCGAGAACGGGTTTTCGGGCGCGCGGGTCGACACGATCGCCTCGCGGACCCAGACCTCGAAGCGGATGATCTACTATTATTTTGGTGACAAGCTGGGGCTCTATACCCGCGCGCTGGAAGCGGCGTATCTCAGGGTGCGGCAGGGCGAGACACAACTCGAACTCGACCATCTCGCGCCGCAGGAGGCGCTGGCGCGCCTGGTGGCCTTTACCTTCGACCACCACCGCGCCAACCCCGACTTCATCCGCATGGTGATGATCGAGAACATCCACAAGGCCAGGCACCTGGCCGAAAGCCAGGTGATCCGGGATCTCAACGAGGCCGCGATCGACAAGCTGACCGAGATCTGCCGGCGCGGACAGGACGCCGGTGTGTTTCGCGAAGGGCTCGACCCGGCGGCTCTGCATTGGCAGATCAGCGCGGCGAGCTTTTTCAATGTCTCGAACCGGCCGACCTTCTCCGCGATCTTCGGCAATGCGCTCTTCGAGGATGACGGCCAGGAGGCGATCCGGCGGCAAACCGTCGATGCCATCCTCGCTATCGCCTGCAAACCGGGAGTGAGGGATCCTGAAAATGAGTGAAAAGCGTCCTGCGGTGAATTGGCGTTTGGGGATCTCCGATTTGTTTGGAACGAAGTTTCTGGGAGTCCGTATGTTTCCGTTGCGATACGCCTTCGTTCCATCACTTCTACTTGCCTCTTTCGCCTACGCCTCTGGCTCGCCAAATAGCGATCAATGCCTAGTGCACCCCCAATTTTCACCGCCATATAAAAGCGGTAAGCTGATCGTCAGTACTTACCATGTTACGAGAGAGCCCGGCACGACGCGAACCATAGACGTGACATGGCCGGAGGGGCCAAGGGTCAAGTTGTCGAGTGTCCCGCCGGGCCGCTCCGATGGCGCAATGCAAAACATCATGTTTGAATTTGGCGGCGAGCCCGAAAAGTATCCGGACTTTGATATAATTGTAAACGCTGCTGATCGGTATCCACTTTACTCCCAACTAGGGCGCCTTGCGCGTCTACCCGTCTCGGCTACGAAAAGGGTGAGAGAAGATGGTTCTACATACATTGATCGTGAGGGCTTAGTGGTCGATCCAGAAACGTTTGGGTTGTTTTGGAAACGATACTCGTACCCTGATACACCCAGCGCCGGTGGCCGACCTGCCACATGGCTTCGTGGCGAACCTACCGTCGATGGGGTGGATGCAATTCTTAAATGTGAGCAGGATGACGAATGGGGGCACACCCGGTGTGGCGTAACGAAGAAAGATGAGCCGGTATTCTATAAAATTCAAATATCCGGAGCCAACCCGGCGCCTGACGCGATCGCAAATATCGAGCTGCTTGCTGATCTATTTGTAAGCTGCCTGAAGAATGGATTTACCGATGTCTGAAGTTTTCATCGGCCCGGTGCAAAAGATCTTGAGCGGTTTGGCGGCATCTTTTTCAGGGGTGTCGACCCGCAATGAATCGCGCGGCGATAACCTAACGTAAGCTTCAGATCAAGCGTCGATCTTCGTTTCTTAGTCTGTAGAGTGTCACGGACAACCTAATCGCGTCGGCTTTCCCCATTGGTTTTCAGACGCCAAAGGAGGGTGAGCCCGATGACCGCTTTCAGCTTGAGCAGTAACGTCCTGACGATCGCATCGTCCGTGTATACCGGGGTCGGGATCGTCTATAATCTGAGCATGGCCCTTGCCAATGGCGAGGTGGACAGTCCGGAAGACTTCTTCAACCTGGTGTTCGGTGGCGGCACAGATGCCGCGAACGAGGAGATAAACCGGAAACTGGACGACATCCTGGATGCGGTGAACGCCCTGAGCGAGCAGCTCGACGATGTAGCACAGGACCTGAAGCAACAGATAGATGCGCAGACCGGTCTTCTGGTCAATGTGGACGTGTCGCAGCTTGTCGCGTCGATCAGTTCCAACCGGGCGCAACTTTCGAGCTACGATCCCAACGCCGGACCCGGAGAAGCCGGCTATGTCGCCCCCGAAGACCTCGTCGACTATGGCCGCGGCTTCACGGAACGGGCTGACGAATTGCTGCAGCAGCTGGCAGGGATCGCCAACACCGTCCTTACCGAGTCCGACGGCTATACACCCAACATCGACATCATCATTTCAACTGCCAACGCGTTGGCCTACGCGGTCGAGTACCGCATGCAGGTCGCAGGGCGTTTCGAGCGCGACGAACTTGCCGCCGACAGGCTGACGGTCGGCCTCGATGCCGCGGCCAGCTTCTTCGAACGTACGGCCGATCTGGTCCGGGACCTCTTCTTCGTCAATGTGGAGCTCGAGTATCAGCGCATTCCCCCTGAAGGTCAGGGCAGTGCGACGATGACCGGCGATTTCTACAATGTCGCGACTCTGAAACCGGGCTTCGATGGCATCACCGAAGAGGTCGATTTCACGTATTCCTACTTCGACAGCATTGTCACCACCAGCTTCAGCGGCGAAGGCGGCTTCCGGGCCACCAACCAGCGCGACCCTGCCGAAGCGCTCACGGATGCCATCGAGCGTGGCGTTATCAATCTGGACTACGAGGCTCGACAGATAACGGGGAACGGGGATGCGAATTACGCCTTCCTCAATCCGCAAGGCGGCGGCGGGTATTTCGCGACGATCGCCGACGTCATGCTCACGGTCGATGCGTCGGATCTGCCTCAATTCGTCGACGATACGATGGACCAGGAGATTGAATCGTTCAACCTGGGCAGCTCTGCCGAAAGGGCCGCCGCGAAAGACGCCCTGTCGGTCATAGCACGGTACGAGCTTCTCGAACGTCTTGGTGTCACGTACCAGGACGACGGGACCGAGGTGAACGCGTACCGTGATTTCGCCGCTTTCCTGCGGTCACTGACCAGCGGGATCGAGGATCGAACGCCGGGCGACGACGGCTCGTTGTCGGGCACCGAGGGGAAGGATCTTCTTTTCGGGGACTCCGGCGCGAACCTGATCCAGGGCGGCGGCGAAAACGACACGTTGCGTGGCCGAGAAGGCAACGACACCATCGAGGGCGGCGCCGGCAACGACAGCATAAAGGGCGATCTGGGCGACGATCTGCTCGACGGCGGTGCGGGCACGAACTTTCTGCTGGGGCACGAGGGCAACGATACCCTGCGCGCCAGCGGTGGAAGCCGCATGGAAGGCGGGGTCGGCGACGATCTTATCGAAGGCGGTGCCGGGCGGGACATCGCCCTGGGCGGTGACGGCCAGGACTCGCTGCACGGCGGGGACGGGAATGACGCCCTGTCCGGTGATGCGGGCAACGATCGTCTGAAAGGTGACGGCGGGAACGACATCCTTCTGGGCGGTGCCGGCAACGATAGTTTGGACGGCGGATTCGGTTACGACACGCTCGATGGGGGCGACGGCACCGATGAAGTCTCATACGCCTTTTACAACGGCGACACGACGCTCAGCCTGGAAACAGGCGTGGTCTACTTCAATGCCGACCCCAGTGTGACAGAGACCGTGCTCAACGTTGAATCGGTCATCGGCAGCGGCGGGCGGAACAATCTGACGGGCAATGCCGAGCACAACCACCTGGTCGGCGCGGACCGGCCCGACCGTCTTCTGGGGGCAGACGGCAACGACACGCTCGACGGGTTCGCGGGGCCCGACTTTCTTTTCGGGGGCGCGGACGACGATCTTCTGAACGGCCATTCGGGCGACGATACCGTTTCGGGTGGGTCGGGCACGGATACGTTGGCGGGGGGAACCGGGAACGACTCGGTTCTCGGCGGCGACGATGACGATGTGATCACCGGCGACGCGGGGCAGGACTTCTTGCAGGGTGGTGCGGGCGACGACACGATGTCGGGCGGCGATGGCACGGACACGGCCGAGTTCTCGGTGCTGAGCGCGGATGCAACGGTCGTACATGTTCCCGATGGATTGCAGATCACGTCCGCCGACGGCGTCGATGTCGTCCATAACGACGTCGAGATGTTCCAGTTCTCCGACCGCATGATGAGCTACGGGGACGTGGCCGCCATGTCGGACCCGGTCGAACGTGTGTACCGGTTCGCGTTGGATGGAGGTCAGGCGAATGCGGGCGCGGGAACGGGCTCCGCGGCGACCGGTACGGGCCTTGGCGTCTACGATCCCGGCACCGGGGAACTGGCCTACCGGCTGACGGTGTCCGGGCTGGACTTCGGAACGACGGTTTCGGGCTTTCCCACCCGACAGACGGCCGACACGGCCGATGATGTCCTGGTCGCGCATATCCACAACGCGCCGAGAGGCACCAATGGCGCCGTCGTCTTCAACTTCCTCGTGGAAGACGATCTGACGGCCACGCTGAACCCGGACGGCTCCTGGACCCTGAGCGGGGTTTGGGATGCCGACGAGAATATCGCGCCGTTTGCACCAACCTTCGGCACCGCCGCGCCGGGCACCGAGCTGGACCTTTACTTCAACATCCACACGACCGCGTTCACCGGCGGCGAGATCCGGGGACAGATCGTGTCCGCGGCGGATGACACCCCGAACAGCGTCACCGGGACGGCCGGCGATGACACCCTCCTGGGCCTTGGCGGCAACGACACGCTCGACGGGCAGGCGGGCGAAGACGAAATCGACGGGGGCGGGGATAACGACTCGCTGACCGGCGGCGACGGTAACGACACGCTCGACGGTCAATCGGGCGACGATGTCCTCGAGGGGGATGCCGGCAATGATTTCATGACCGGCAAGGATGGCGCGGACGATATCTCGGGAGGGGACGGCTTCGACTGGATCGTTCCGGGAACCGGCATCGATACCGTCGATGGCGGCGCCGGGCGCGACATGGTCTCCTATTCCGACCTGCCGGCGAATCCCGGACGCGGCGTCGCCCTCATGCTCGACCTGGACCTCGGCGCCGGCACGGCCGAGATCTTCGGCGGCGAGGTGGACCAGATCACCAATTTCGAGCGGGCCACCGGCACGATCTTCGCGGACGTCATGCGCGGGTCTGACGGCTACGACGAGCTGCGCGGCCTCGGCGACTACGACTGGTTCATCGCCACGGACGGCCAGGACACGATCGACGGCGGCAACGGCCAGGACATGATCACCTTCCTGGAATGGGGCGGCAGCGGCGCGCCGGTGGTGCTCGACATCTTCTCGGACGCGGGCGCGCCGCCCGCGCCGGCCGCGGTCGGGGGGATCCTTCTCGACCTTGCCAACCCCGCCAGCGCCACCGGCTATGCCGCCGGGCTGGACATGACCAGCATCGAGCGGGTCACCGGCTCGTCCTACCAGGACGTGTTCTACGGGGACGCGAACCAGAACGACTTCCGCGGGCTGGGGGGCTACGACTGGTTCGTGGGCTCCACCGGCGGGCGCGAGCGCTACTACGGCGGCGAGGGGATCGACACGGTCACCTATTTCCAGTCGTCCACCGGCGTCATCGCGTCGCTGCGCAACGGCGCGGGGGAGTTCAACGGCCAGGAGACGGGCTACGGTTCGGGCGGGGACGCGATCCGCGACCTCTATTTCGAGATCGAGAACCTGGTGGGCACGCAGCATCGCGACCGGCTCGAGGGGAACTCCGAGCGCAACCAGCTCGCCGGGCTGGGCGACGACGATTTCCTCTACGGCTACGGCGGGATCGACTACATCGAGGGCGGCGAGGGCAACGACTATATCGACGGCGGCGCGGCGTCGGACTACGCGCTCTACGACGGCACGCTGTCGGAGTACACGATCACCCGCACCTCGGCCACCGACGTGACCATCACCGGCCGCGGCTACACCGACACGCTGACCAACGTCGAGTACTTCCAGTTCGACGACGCCACGGCCAATATCTGGGAGCAGACGATCGTGTAAGGGCAGGGGAGCCCTTCTGGAATGCGCCGATCGCCGGGCTTGTGCACTCCGCCGGGCGCCGTCTTCGGGACGGACCGCCGTTCAGGCGGCGGGCCACGCAAGAGGCTGCCGGTCTTTCCGGGACGGGCCGGGTTCGCATTCGCCTGACGGCAGCGACGGATCAACGTCGCCTGACGGCACGGTTCAGGCGCGGTCCGGCAAGCCGACGCACCCGCCCGGGATGCATCGGCTGTCTCACGCTGCCCGCGCCTAGAGGACGAAGTCCCCGTCGGCGAAGCGCAGCACCTCGGCATGGCCGATGATGTCGGTGCCGTCGACACCGTCATTCAGGTGCTCCACCTCGGTGCGGATCCCGTCCCGGGTGATGGCGTACTCGTCGCGATTGCCCGAGAAGACGATCACGTCCGTGCCGAACCCGGCCAGGATATAGTCGTCTCCGCCGGCGCCGACGATCGTGTCGTCGCCATACCCGCCGTCGAGCCTGTTGACCGCATTGTCCCCCCAGATCATGTCGTCCTGGAAGGATCCGGTCAGGTTCTCGACATTCTCGATCTGGTCGCCCGCCGCGTCGCCCGCGTAGCCGCGCCCGCGGAAGAGCGAGACCGAGACGCCTTCTTCCGACCCCATATAGGTGAGGGTGTCGTTCGAGGTGCCGCCGTCGATCCTGTCGCGCCCGGCCGAGCCGAATATCATGTCGCGACCGCCCAACGCCCGAACACGGTCGGCACCGTCGCTGCCCCGGAAGATATCGTCGTAACTGGTGCCGGTGACGGACTCGATGTTGTCCAGCGCCAGGACCCCGGGCCGCAGCGCCGCGCCACCGCCGGCGACCGTTCCGGCCCCTAGGTCGACCATGATTCCGGTGGCAAGCCCGGCGAAGGACATCATGTCGTTGCCGCCCAACCCGTCCGCACCGATGAACCGTCCGTCCTGGGGCAGGGTGAGCCAATCGGCATCCTCGGTCCCCGTGAGAAAGACCTGCTGTTCCAGCACCAGGGTGAAGTGGCCGCCATCTCCCTGGGTTCTGAAACGATCCGCGACCTCGGCGAAATAGGTGGTGTCCTCCTGCACGGTGAACTCGAGCTCCGCATCTCGAAGCCGTCCGTCGTAGTCAAGGGCGCCCGGGGTGTCGTCCGTGAAGAGCCGCAACTGAGGATAAAGCAGGCCGTAGAGGTCCTCCGCGGGTGACAGCATCAGCAGATAGGTTTCCCCGGCTTCGACGTCCAGCGCGAACCGGTCCAGATCCCGGACGGATCCGACCCCGCCAATGTAGCCTGAGATAGGCTCATCGGGCGCCAGGATGGTCGCGGTGGCATTGTCGTCGCCGTGATCGTCCGCGAGGTCGGTCACGGTCAGAGTGTAAGTGCCCTGAAAGGAACCGTATCCGCCGGCAGCAAGATAGTATCTTCCATCTTCTGCCACGGTCATGGAGGTACGGCTATTGAGGCTATATCCGCCGTCGTCGTTATTAAAGCCCAGGTAGAGACCCTCGTCGTCGAAAAGGCCGTAAAGGTAAGGATCGTAGAGTGTCCCTCCGGACGTCCTGTAGCCTTCGAGATCGACCCGGTAGCTTTGTCCTGCCTGTAGATCCACAGCGAACCAGTCTCGATCGCGGGCGGGACTGACCCTGCCAGTAGCGAACCCGTTTACATCGATGGTCCCGGCCAAGGCCGGAGACGCGGAGAACTCGTCGTTGCCAAGACTGGTCACGTTGTAGGTGCCGGTCAGGGCCGGGTCGGCCGCCCCCACAGCCAGGAAGTAGTCGCCCGCCGCCGGCGCCTCGCCGCGCAGGGGACCGCCGGTGTCGGTGCCCGGCACGAGCGTTCCGTCGGCGTCATAAAGGCCCAGGATTCGCGCTGGCGCGTCACCGCTGGACTCGGCGGCGAAGCCATAGCTCTCGCCCTCGGTCAGCGTGATGCGATACCAGTCCTGATCACCCGCGATCTCGAACCGGCCCAGCGTCGGGCCTGGGGCCAGGTCCTCGGTGCTGTCGGTCCCGCCGGGCACTGTGTCCTGCCAGAGCTGAACGGTGTAGTTGCCGGACACCTGGCCGGTTTCGCCCTGCACCGCCACGTAAAGCGTCCCGTCCTCGGCCGCGACGAAAGAGGTGTCGACGATGGTGCCTTCGCCCGAGCTGCCGGGCATCACTTGCGTGCCGTCGCCCGCGAAGACGCCCCCCAGGGCCGGGTCCACGGGCAGGATGTTGCCGTCGGCGTCCGAAGCTGTGCTGCTGCCACCCGCGATCCGCAACTGGTAGGCGCCGCCTGCCGTCACGTCCACCGCGATCCAGTCGACATCGCCCGCCTCGTCCAGAGCCCCGTTGAGCAGGGCGCCATTGGGAGCAAGTGTGCCGGTGGTCGTCGCATCGTCCGCGAAATCGTCGTAATCGTCATCGACCTCGATCGTGTAGGATCTGCGCCCGAGACTCTCGAGGTTGGGGTTCGCGCCCGCGGACACGTAGTATGTGCCGTCCGTCTCGGGGGTGAAGAACAGGCGCGCGTCGCGCCCGATCCCGCCCGAGAAATTCTCGGTCCCCGGTACCACCGCCCCGTCGGGTCCGATGATTCCGCCGATATGCGCGTCGGCACCGCCCACCGAGTCGATGCGATACCGCGTGCCGGCCTCCATCTCGGCCTCGTACCAGCGCTGACCGCCGGGCTCGAAGATGTAGGTGGCATTGGGCTGGCCCAGCGTGAGCGTGGCCGTGGCGGCGGGCGCCACGCTCAGGCGGTAGTTGCCGTTGTCGGCCTCGCCTTCGGCCGCGACGGCAACATAGTAGGTGCCGGTCTGCGTCGGCAGGTAGATCTGCGATGCCGTGCTGTCGTCGCCCGACGCCGCGTCGGCCACGCGGACGCCGTTCACGTCGTAGATGCCCTCGATCTGCGTATTCAGGGGCAGAACGCGGGATCCGACGGACCGGGTGCTGTCGATGCCCTCGGCGGTGGCCTCGTAGAGCGTTCCGGCCTCCAGTAGCACGCCGATCCAGTCGACATCGTTGTCATCGTCGATCTCGCCGTCGTAGGTCGACCCCAGCTCGATCGCCGCGGCGCCGGCCGGGTCCTCGGCGCTGTCGTCCCAACTGTCGTCGACGCTGACCTCGTAGCGGCGACCGACATCGGCGGCCAGGCCGGGCGCGACGCCCACCGACAGGATATATTCACCGTCTTCTTCGGGCACGAACCACAGCCGCGCGTCGCGCCCGATGCCGCCCGAGAAGTTCGTCGTGCCGGCGATCAGCGCGCCGTCGGGCCCGTAGATGCCGCCGATATGGCTGTCGAAAATGCCCGTCACGTCGATGCGGTAGGCCGTTCCGCCGGTCAATGACAGCGTGAAGAGATCCTGATCGCCGGCGGCGTCGATGGTGCCACCGGCGCTCTGGCCAACCGCGAGACGGTTCACCGTCTCCTCCGACACGGTCAGGTCGAACTGGCCATCGCGGGTCTCGCCCTCCGATCCGGCGGCGACGTAGTAAATGCCCGTTCCGGGCGCCTCGAACAGCGCCGTGGCCGAGGCACCGCTGCCGCTGATGGTGTCTGCAAGCCGTGTGCCGTTCTCGTCGTAGATCCCGTCGATGCGCACATCGACCAGGTTATCGCCGCGCGTGCTTTGCCCGCCGGCCAGGGTGACGCGATAGGTGCTGCCGCCGTTCATCGCGATGCCGACCCAGTCGACGTCGCGGCTGCCGTCCAGCGACCCGGTGTAGGGGGCGCCCAGTTCCGCGGTGCCGGCGGTGCCGGGGGTGGTCCCCACGCTGTCCCATTCGTCCCGCACCGTCAGACGGTAGCGGCCACCGATATCGCCCGAGACGCCGGGCGCCGCACCGGCGGCAACGGTATAGAGCCCGTCGGCCTCGGGCGTGAACCAGATACGCGCATCGCGGCCAAGGCCGCCCGAATAGTTCTCGGTCCCGGGCAGCAAGGACCCGTCGGGGCCGTAGATGCCACCGATATGCGCGTCACGCGCCGTCACGCCGACCGCGTCGATGCGGTATTCCTGGCCGGCGGTCAGTTGCAGCTGGAAGAAATCGAGATCGCCCGTGTGGTTGATCGTGCCGAACCCTTCGCGTCCGACGCCAAGCCGGATGAAGCCCTCGGTGTCGACGCTCATGGTGTAAAGGCCGTCGCGCACGTCGCCTTCCGAGGCCGCGCCGGCAAACACGGTCTGGGCACTGGTCACGAAGGCGTAGCCCTGGGCAGAGGCGGTCGTCCCCGAGCTCGCCGGGGCCAGCATTGTGCCGTCACTGGCGAAAATGCCGTCGAGCCGGGGATCGAGGCGCCCGGACGGGATTCCCGCTCCGCCGTCCATCGTGAAGCGGTAGACGACCCCGGGCGTTGCATCCACGCCGATCCAGTCGATGTCGTTCCGTTCGTCGATTTCCCCCTGGAAAACGCTTCCAGGCTCCGTCGGGTCGAGGCGCACCGCGCTCGTCGCGTCGCTGGGCGCGTCGTCCCAGCCGTCGGCGTCCGCGACACGGATCTGGTAGGTGCTTTCGCCGTCTCTCGGTGAGACGCCCTCTGCCACGCCGGCCGACACGAAATAGGTCCCGCTCGTCTCAGGGGTGAACCACAGCCGTGCCTCGCGCCCCAGTCCGCCGCTGTAATTGGCACCCACGACCTCGGATCCCGCGGCATCGAAGATCCCGCCGAGATGGGGGTCGTTCACCGTGCCGTCGGACGACAAAGCCCCGGTCGCGTCGATACGATACTGCACGCCGGCCTGAAGCTCGACGGCAAATCAATCCTGATCGCCTGTCGCGTCGACCGAAGCTGTAAGCGCTTCATTCACGGTCAGTTGGCCGGTCGTGGCAATGTCGTTGGAATAATCGTCGGCCATCTAGAAATTCTCCGATTTGAATAACTTAAAAGGCACGCGTCGAATCGACGGCCTTTCACTCAGGGTTGCCGCCCGATTGCCGCAGGGCAAGTTTTTTTCTGCCAGTTGCCGCGTCAGGCGGGGCCCAGAATTGCCCGCAGGAGGCAAGTCTCGCCGCCGGAAATCATTCGAATTGATCCGATCTTTTCGGGCAGGGCAGTGCGCAGATTCGGCGTTTCCGGTCCCGCCTCCCTGAGGCATGTGATATATCCCATTCGCGCAGGGGTGGGGCGGGCCACACGCCGCGCCAGATCGCCGACACGGCCTGTCTCGGCCATTTTCTTTGCCGCGTTTTTCTTGATTTGCGACAGTTCGGGTGACACAGGTTCGTCAGGAGGCGTGCGATGGGCCGGGCAACAATTCACGACGTGGCGCGGGTCGCTGGCGTAAGTCTTTCCACCGTGGACCGGGTCCTGAACGGCCGGGAAACGGTTCGGCCGGGAACGCGCGACCGGGTCGAGGACGCCATGCGCGCCTTGAACTACGTGCGCAACGCGGCCGCCGCGAACCTGGCGCGCAAGCGCGATTTCCGGTTCCTGTTCCTATTGCCGGGCGGCCAGAACACCTTCATGCGGATGCTCGAGGCCGAGGTCGGCGATTACGGCCAGCAATTCGCGGCCGACAGCGTCGATATCGAGGTCCGCACCCTGCCGCCCTTCGATGCGGAGGCGCTTCAGTCCGCGCTGAAGCAGATCGATCCCGGCAGCGTCAGCGGTGTCGCCCTCGTCGCCGTCGACACGCCGGGCGTGCGCGACGCCGTGCGATCCCTGCGCGCCCATGGCGTGCCGGTGGTGACGCTGGTGTCGGACCTGCCGTCCGAGCTGCGCGAGCATTTCGTCGGAATCAACAATATATGGGCGGGGCGTACCGCTGCGAGCCTTCTGGGGCGGTTCTGCGGGCGCGCTGCGGGCCACATCGCCGTGGTCGCCGGATCGACGGTTCTCCAGGACCACGCCGAGCGCTACCTGGGCTTCCAGCAGGTCCTTTCGGCCGACTTCCCGCACCTGGTCGCGCTGCCCGCGCTCGAGGCGCTGGATGATGCCGAAACGGCCGAGCGGCTGTTGTCCGAGACCCTGGCGCAACACGACGACATCGTCGGGATCTACAGCCTTGGCGCGGGCAACAGGGGCGTGGTCGCGGCCATCGACCGGCTGGAGCGGAGCCCGCCGACGGTCCTGCACGAGCTGACCGAATATTCCCGCGGTTGGCTGCTGTCGGGCAAGATCGACGCGGTCATCCGGCAGGATCCGGCCCGCGAAGCCCGCAGCGCGATCCGCACGCTGGTCGCCATGTCGAATGGCAAATCGTTCCACCGTGACGAGAATCGCGTCGGGATCGAGATCTTCCTGAGAGACAATCTTCCCTGATTCCGGCGACTTGGCGCCATTCTGGGTTGAGCCCGGGAAATCCCTCTTTCATGTGACGAAATATGATGTACGTTCGTCAAAACAGCGACCCGCTCAAGCGGGCGCGTCAGGGAGGAGAAAACATGAAACTTTACGCAACCACAGCCTGTGCCGTGGTGCTGGCCGCCGGTGCGGCCCATGCCCAGCAGACCGAGGTCAACATCCTGCGCGTGCAGCCCAGCGACGAGGAGCAGCAGTTCTACGCCGATGTCGAGGCAGCCTACGAGGCCGAAAACCCGGATGTCGACGTGGTTTTCGAGTACATCGCGAACGAAGCTTACAAGTCGAAGCTGCCGACGCTGCTGCAATCCGACGCGCGGCCGGACCTGTTCTATTCCTGGGGTGGAGAGACCCTGCGCGAGCAGGCCGAGGCGGGCTTCCTGCGGCCCATCGGCGATGCTGTCCCGCAAGAGGCCCTGGACACGTTCCCCGAGTCGGGTCTGAACGCGTTCTCCGTCGATGGCGAGCTTTACGGCCTGCCGCTCTACGCGACCGAGGTCGTGTTCTGGGTGAACACCGACCTGACCGAGCAGGCGGGTGTCGATCACGCATCCATCGAGACGTGGGACGATTTCCTGGGCGCGGTGCAGACGCTGAAGGACGCCGGCATCACGCCGATCATCGCGGGCGGCCAGGACAAGTGGCCCGTGCACTTCTACTGGAGCTACCTGGCGCTGCGTGAGGGCGGGCCCAACATCGTCACCGACGCCATGGAGGGGGGCGATACCACCTTCGAGAGCGAGGCATTCGTCGCCGCGGGCGAGGAGTTCCAGAAGCTCATCGAGATGGAGCCGTTCCAGCCCGGCGTCATCGCCACGACCTACGAGACCGCGTCCGGCATGTTCGCCGACGGCGAGGGGGCCTTTCACCTGATGGGCGACTGGGATTACCTGCCCATGCGCGGCCGCTCGTCGGACGGCGAAGGCCTGTCGGACGATCAGCTGGACATCATCAGCTTCCCCAGCCTCAGCGATCCGGTGAACCCGGGCGGCGAGAATGCCACGCTGGGCGGCATCAACGGCTGGGCCGCCGCCAACGGCGCGTCGGATCAAGCGATTGATTTCCTGGCCTACCTGCTGAACTTCGACAACCAGCAGGAGGTGGCCGAGCGCGGGATCTTCATCCCGATCGTGAAGGGCGCCGGCGAAGCGCTGGAAAATCCGTTCTTCCAGCAGGTTGCCAAGGACATCGCGCAGTCGGACTACCACCAGGTGTTCCTCGACCAGTACCTGGGCGCCTCGGTCGGTGCGACGGTGAACGACGTGTCGGCCGATCTTGTGGCCGGTGCGACGACGCCCGAAGAGGCCGCCGCGCGCGTGCAGGAAGCCTGGGACTTCCGCTGAGCGAAACCCGGATCGGCGCGCGTCCCTGACCGGCGCGCGCCGCCATCGCAACTGCGCATTCCCCGAAAGAGTCCCCCATGTCCGAAGTCTCGACTTCGCCAAATGCCGCGCCGGGCTTGTCCGAGCGGCTGCGCCGTGCCGCGCAGAACGGGCGGCTGACCGCGACGCTGATCCTGCTGCCGCCGGCGCTGATCCTGTTCACGCTGTTCGTCATGCTGCCCCTGGGCGAATCCGGGGTCTATGCCTTCTACGACTGGAACGGCTACGGCGCGCCCGAGGATTTCGTGGGCTTCCGCAACTTCGAGCAGATGTTCGGCCACTCGGTCTTCTCGGTGGCCGCGGGGAACACCGTCAAAATCGTGATCGTCTCGCTCCTGGTTCAGTTGCCGCTGGCTCTGCTGCTGGCGCTGCTGATCTACAAGAAGACACCGACCAATGCGGCGTTCCGGCTGATCTTCTTCGTGCCCTACATCATGGCCGAGGTCGCCGCGGGCCTGATCTGGAGCTTCGTCTTCGACGGGAACTACGGGGTCACCGCCTCGATCGCCAATTCGCTGGGCATCGACCGGTTCTTCGTGCTGGCCGACCGCGAACTGGCCTTCTATGCCGTCATGGTCGTGATCGTGTGGAAGTATTTCGGCTTCCACATGATGATCTACATCGCTGCCTTGCAGGGCGTGCCCGATGACCAGGTCGAGGCCGCGCAGATCGAGGGGGCCAGCCGCCGCCAGATCGTGCGCCACGTGCAGATTCCGCATATCCGCCCGGCGATCGCGGTCAGCGTGTTCTTCTCGATCATCGGCGCGTTGCAGGTCTTCGACGTCATCATCCCGCTGACCAATGGCGGCCCGTCGAACCAGACCCATACCATCGTGACCTATCTCTACGAGTTCGGTCTGACGCGCCTGCGCATCGGCTTCGGCAGCGCGGTGGGCGTCGTCCTGTTCATCGTCGCCGTGCTGGTGGCCGTGTTCTACCAGAGGATCTTCATGCGGAGGGCCAACCCATGACCGCCCCCCATGTCTGGCGCAACGTCCTGCGCATCGCGCTTCTGCTGGTGGTGGCCAGCTTCGTCCTGGCACCGCTCTGGGCCACCGTGATGGGCGGGTTCAAGACCAACCCCGAGATCCGGACCTCGGCCTTCGCCCTGCCGGATGCCTGGAACACCGAGTTCTACGGCGCCATCCTTTCGGACCCCTCCTTCTGGCGCTACCTGGGCAACTCGCTGCTGATCTCGTCGGCGGCGGTCGTGCTGACCCTGATCGTCGGTTCGGCGGCGGCCTACGTCTTCGCCCAGATCCGGTTCTTCGGCGCGAACTTCCTGTTCTCGTATCTCCTGCTGGGGCTGATGTTTCCCTTCGCCACGGCGATCCTGCCGCTGTTCATCAAGGTGCGCGATCTCGGCCTGCTGGATACCTACTGGGCGGTGATCCTGCCGCAGACGGCGTTCGGCCTGAGCCTGGCGATCCTGCTGTTCCGCACCTTCTTCGCCCAACTCCCGAAAGAGCTGTTCGAGGCCGCCTATATCGATGGCTGCGGCTACGTGCGGTTCTTCATCATGTTCACGCTGCCGCTGTCGACGCCGATCCTGGCGACGGTGGGCGTCTTCGTCTTCGTGCAGAGCTGGAACAACTTCCTTCTGCCGCTGGTGGTCCTGAACAGCCGCGAGGTGTTCACCTGGCCGCTGGGCATGATGCAGTACCGCGGCGAGTTCGTGACCCAGTGGAACCAGACGCTGGCCTTCGTGACCCTGTCGCTGGTGCCCGCCGTCGTCTTCTTCCTCGCCGCCCAGAAATACATCGTCGCCGGCCTGACCGGCGGTGCCGTGAAAGGCTGACCCTTGCGTATCACCAACCCGATCCTGCCCGGCTTCAACCCCGACCCGTCGATCGTGCGGGTGGGCGAGGATTTCTACATCGCGACCTCGACCTTCGAGTGGTATCCCGGCGTCCAGATCCACCATTCGCGCGATCTGAAGAACTGGCAGCTCGTCACGCGCCCGCTGAACCGTGCGGCGCAGCTGGACATGCGCGGCGACCCGGACTCGGGCGGTGTCTGGGCGCCGTGCCTGACGTATTCCGACGGGCTGTTCTGGCTGGTCTACACCGACATGAAACGGCGCGACGGCGCCTGGAAGGACAGCCACAACTACGTGGTGACGGCGCCCGCGATCGAGGGGCCCTGGTCCGACCCGGTCTGGCTGAATTCCTCGGGGTTCGACCCGTCCATGTTCCACGACGAGGACGGGCGGAAATGGGTCCTGAACATGATCTGGAACCACAACAAGACGGGCGGCGACCGGTTCGGCGGGATCATCATCCAGGAATACTCGGTGGCCGAGCGGCGGTTGGTGGGCCCGGTCCGCAACATCTATCGCGGCACCGACCACAAGCTGGTCGAGGGGCCGCACCTGTTCCGGCGCGATGGCTTCTACTACCTGCTGACGGCCGAGGGCGGGACGGGCTACGACCACGCGGTGACCATGGCACGGTCGCGCGAGCTGTTCGGCCCCTACGAGACCGACCCGGCGAAACACGTGCTGACCGCCAAGGACACCGATCCCGACCATCTGCTCCAGCGCGCGGGCCACGCGGATATCGTGGAAACCGAGGCGGGTGAGCTCTTCATGGTGCACCTGTGCTCGCGCCCGCTGCCCGAGACCCGCGCGGCGGTGACGGGGGCGGGCATCCACGCCGACGACGTGCGCCGGTCACCCCTGGGTCGCGAAACCGCGATCCAGCGGCTGGTTTGGGACGCGGGAGAATTCCCCAGGCTCGCCCATGGTGGCTGCGCGCCCGCCACCGTGATCGACGGGCCGGACCTGCCCAAGGCGCCGGTCGCGCCGGTGCCCGCACGCCGGTCTTTCGACGGCGCGCTGCCGCCCGAGTTCCAGTGGCTGCGCACGCCGCATCCCGACCGCCTGTTCTCGCTCACAGCGCGGCCCGGCGCCCTGCGCCTGTTTGGGCGGGAAAGCCCCGGGTCGCAGTTTGAGCACGCGCTGGTCGCCCGGCGGCAGACGCATCACCGCTTCGCCGCAGAGACCGAGATCGAGATGGCGCCCGGCGACTACCAGCATTTCGCCGGTCTGATCGCCTGGTACGGCCGCAACAAGTTCCACTACCTGGCCGTGACGGCCAGTGACGACGGCGCGCGCGTTCTCACGGTCTACAGCTGTGCGGCCGACTGGCCAGACGCGCGCATCGACATCCCCGTGGCGGAGGTGCCGGTGCCGGGGCAGGGGGCGCTGAAGCTCGGCTGCGATGTCGACGGCGCGGTCCTGCGGTTCCGCTACGCGCAAGCGGGCGGTGACTGGACCGACATGGGCGTGGCGCTGGACCAGTCCGCCATTTCCGACGAGGCCGGCAACGGTCCCGGCAACAACTTCACCGGCGCCTTCATCGGCATCTGCGCGCATGACACGTCGGGGCAGGGGCGCCCGGCTGATTTCCTTTCCTTCACCTACGAGGGTCAAGATGGCTGAAGTCCGGCTCGAGAACGTGACAAAGGCGTTCGGCAACCTGACCGTGATCCCGGACCTGTCGCTGACGGTGCCCGACAAGTCCTTCACCGTGCTGGTCGGGCCATCGGGATGCGGGAAGTCGACGCTGCTGCGGCTGATCGCCGGGCTGGAAAAGCCCACCAGCGGCGCCATCCGCATCGGCGGTGACGACGTGACCCGGGCCGAGCCGTCGAAGCGCGGGATCTCGATGGTTTTCCAGTCCTACGCGCTCTATCCGCACATGAGCGTGGCGCGGAACATCGATTTCGGCCTGCGGATCTCGAACGTGCCGAAGGAAGAGCGCGAGAGGCGGCTGAACGAGGCCGCGCGCATCCTGGCGCTCGAGGACTACCTCGACCGCAAGCCGGCCGAGCTGTCGGGCGGCCAGCGTCAGCGCGTGGCGATCGGGCGGTCCATCGTGCGCAACCCCAAGGTGTTCCTGTTCGACGAACCGCTGTCGAACCTCGACGCGGCACTGCGCGCGCAGATGCGGGTCGAACTGGCCGAGCTGCACCAGTCCATCGCGTCGACCATGATCTACGTCACCCACGACCAGGTCGAGGCGATGACGCTGGCCGACCAGATCGTCGTGATGAACAAGGGCCGGATCGAGCAGATCGGCACGCCGATGGACCTTTACGACAAGCCCGCGTCGGTCTTCGTCGCCGGGTTCATCGGCAGTCCCAAGATGAACCTGATGCCCGGCAAGGCCATCGGCCGGCCGGACATTCCCACCGTCGGCATCCGCCCCGAGGATGTCGAGGTGACCGAGGGCGACGGCTGGGAGACGAAGGCGCGCGTGGTCGAGACGCTGGGATCCGACACCATCGCCCATGTCCGCGTGGAGGACGTCGGCGAGATGACCGTGCGGCTGCCCGGGCATATCCGGCTGAACGACGGCGACAGGCTCAAGCTGCGCGCCGATCCCGCGCGGCAGCATCATTTCGACGCGGACGGGCGGCGCATGGAAGGACAGACGGCATGAGCGAGACAGGCATCGGCATCATCGGCTGCGGTGTCATCAGCGGCATCTACCTGCAGAACATCGCCCGGCTGCCGGGGATCGCGCTGCGCGGCGTGGCCGACATGCGCCGCGAGGCGGCCGAGAAGGCCGCCACGGACCACGGCGTGCCCGCGCTGTCGGTGGACGAGCTGCTGGCGCGCGACGATATCGACATCGTCGTGAACCTGACCGTTCCGGCCGCGCACGCGCCGGTGGGTCGTCAGATCCTCGGCGCGGGCAAGAGCCTTTACCTCGAGAAACCGCTGTCGGCCTCGCTGGGCGAGGCGCAGGCGCTGGTGGACCTCGCGCGCGACAGCAACCTAGGCATCGGCTGCGCGCCCGACACCTTCATGGGCGGCGGGCACCAGGCGGCGCGCGCGGCGATCGACGCGGGCCGGATCGGCACGCCCATCGGCGGCACGGCGACACTGATGCTGCCGGGACACGAGCGTTGGCACCCCAATCCCGATTTCTACTACAGCGCGCCCGGTGGCGGGCCGCTGATGGACATGGGGCCTTACTACCTGACGGGCCTCGTGAACCTGCTTGGCCCGGTGGCCGAGGTCTCGGCCCTGTCCTCGCGGCCGCGCAGCCAGCGCACCATCGCGACGGGCGCGCGGGCGGGCGAAAAGGTTCCGGTCGAGCTCGACACGCATATCCTCGGGCTTCTGGCGTTCGAGTCCGGCCCGATCGTTCAGATGGCCATGAGCTTCGACGTGCAGGGCCACTGGCAGAGCCCGATCGAGGTCTACGGCACCGAAGGCTCGATGCGGGTGCCGGACCCCAACCGCTTCGACGGGGCGGTCGAGCTGCTGGGCGGCGAAATGCTGGAGGCCGCGGACCGGCCCTACGGCGCCGACAACTGGCGCGGGCTGGGCCTGTGCGACATGGCCGCCGCGCTGCGCGAGGGGCGCGGCTTCCGCGCCGACGCGGCGCTCGCGCTCCACGTTCTCGAGATCATCGACGCCATCGACCGCGCGGCGGCCGCGCGCAACAGCATCCGGGTCGAAAGCCGCTGCGACCGGCCGGCCCCAATCGAAAGGGAAATCGCATGACCAATCCCCGCGCACTGATCTTCTGGGGTGGATGGGAAGGGCACGAGCCCGAGGCCTGCGCCGCGATCGTGTCCGACATGCTGCGAGAGGAGGGGTTCGAGGTCACGTCGGTCCCCGGCGCCGAAGCGCTGCGCACCGAACCGCTGGACGAGTTCGACCTGATCGTGCCCATGGTCACGCAGGTGGCCGACGACAAGGACGACATCGAACGCCTGCGCAAGGCCGTGGCGGGCGGCGTCGGGCTGGGCGGCTTTCACGGCGGCATGGGCGACGCGTTCCGCGGATCGCCGGATTACCAGTTCATGGTGGGTGGCCAATGGGTTGCGCATCCCGGTGACATCATCGACTACCATGTCGACGTGACGCGCCCCGACCATTTCATCACCGCGGGCATCGAGGGCTTCGACTATCGCTCCGAGCAGTATTTCATGCATGTGGATCCCGGAAACGAGGTGTTGGCGACAACCACCTTTTCCGGTGAACATGCGCCCGAGACGGCGGGGACCGTGATGCCCGTGGTCTGGACCCGCAGCTTCGGCGAGGGCCGCGTTTTCTATTCCGCGCTCGGACACCAGGCGCACGAACTCACGCACCCGAGCGCGCGCGAGATCCTGCGCCGTGGCCTCGTCTGGGCCGCCCGCAAAGACAAAACCTAAGGAGACCCGCCAGATGAGCGACTTTTTCCGGGGCCAGGCCCCGCTGCGTTTCGACCCCGATGCCGACGGCCTCGCCTTTCGCCACTACGATCCCGACGAGAAGGTCATGGGAAAGCGGTTGGAGGATCACCTGCGCTTTGCCGTCGCGTACTGGCACAGCTTTGCCTGGCCCGGCGGCGATCCGTTCGGCGGCCAGACCTTCGACCGCCCGTGGTGGGGCGAAACCATGGAAGGCGCGCGCCTGAAGGCGGATATCGCGTTCGAGATGTTCGACATTCTCGGCGTGCCGTTCTTCTGCTGGCACGACCATGACATCCGCCCCGAGGGCGACACCTTCGCCGAAAGCAAGCGCAATTTCGACGAGATCATCGACATCTTCGAGCAGAAGATGGAGCAGTCGAAGACCCGGCTTCTCTGGGGCACGGCCAACCTGTTCTCGCATCGCCGCTTCATGTCGGGCGCCGCGACCAACCCGGACCCCGAGGTCTATGCGTGGTCGGCCGCGACGGTGAAGAACTGCCTCGACGCCACCCATCGCCTGAACGGCGAGAACTACGTCCTGTGGGGCGGGCGCGAGGGCTACGAGACGCTGCTGAACACCGATATGGGGCAGGAGCTCGAGCACATGGGCCGCTTCCTGTCGATGGTGGTCGATTACAAGCACAAGATCGGCTTCAAGGGTCAGATCCTGATCGAACCCAAGCCGCAGGAGCCCACCAAGCACCAGTACGACTACGACGTGGCGACGGTCTACGGCTTCCTCCAGCGCTTCGGCCTCGAGAAGGAGGTGAAGGTGAACATCGAGCAGGGCCACGCGATCCTGGCCGGCCACAGCTTCGAGCACGAACTGGCGCTGGCCCGCGAGCTGGGGATCCTCGGGTCGATCGACATGAACCGCAACGACTACCAGTCCGGCTGGGATACCGACCAGTTCCCCAACAACGTGCCCGAGGTGGCTCTGGCCTACTACGAGGTGCTGAAGGCGGGCGGGTTCACGCAAGGGGGCACGAACTTCGACGCCAAGCTGCGCCGCCAGTCGCTGGACCCGTCCGACCTTATCGCCGCCCATGCGGGCGCGATGGATGTCTGCGCGCGCGGGCTGAAGGCGGCGGCCAAAATGCTGGAGGATGACGCGCTCGAGGCGCCGCGCCGGGCGCGCTACGCCGGCTGGGAAACGGACGCGGCGCAGAAGATGCTGTCCAGCGACCTGGAAACCGTTGCCGCGCCCGTCGAGCAGGGTAACGTGAACCCGCAGCCACGGTCGGGACAGCAGGAGAAGCTTGAAAATATCGTAAATCGATACGTCTGAGACCCGAGGGGAGGGGAGCGATGAAGACCATCAAGGGGCCGGGGCTGTTCCTGGCGCAATTCGCCGGTGACGAGGCGCCGTTCAATTCATGGGGCGCCATCACCAAGTGGGCGGCCGAATGCGGCTACAAGGGCGTGCAGGTTCCCGTCTGGGACGCGCGTCTCGTCGATCTCGATAAACTCGCGACCTCGCAGAGCTACTGCGAGGAATGGGTCGGCGAAGCGCGTGACAACGGCATCGAGGTGACCGACCTGTCGACCCACATCCTGGGGCAGCTGGTGGCGGTGCATCCCGCCTACGACGCCTGGGTCGACGGCTTCGCCGCGCCCGAGGTCCAGGGCAAGCCCGCGGCGCGCACCGAATGGGCGATCGAGCAGGTGAAGAAGGCGCTCACGGCGTCGAAGAACCTGGGTATCGCGCAGCACGTCACCTTCTCGGGCGGGCTCTCGTGGCCCTTCATCTATCCCTTCCCCCAAAGGCCCCAGGGCATGGTCGAAACGGGGTTCGACGAGCTGGCCCGCCGCTGGCGGCCCATCCTCGATCATGCCGACGAATGCGGTGTCGATGTCTGCTACGAGATCCATCCGATGGAAGATCTGCACGACGGCATCACCTTCGAGATGTTACTCGAGCGGCTGGACGGTCACGCGCGTTGCAACATGCTGTACGATCCATCGCACTACGTCCTGCAATGCCTTGATTACCTTGAGAATATCGACATCTATGCCGAGCGCATCAAGATGTTCCACGTCAAGGACGCCGAGTTCCGGCCCACCGGCCGGCAGGGGGTCTACGGCGGCTACCAGCCCTGGGTCGACCGGGCGGGCCGGTTCCGCAGCCCCGGCGACGGCCAGGTGGATTTCGGCGCGGTCTTCTCCAAGCTGACGCAGCACGATTTCGACGGCTGGGCGGTGGTCGAATGGGAATGCGCGCTGAAGCATCCCGAGGACGGCGCGCGCGAGGGCGCTCAATTCGTCAAGGATCACATCATCCGCGTCACGCCCCACGCCTTCGACGATTTCGCAGGCGGCGATATCGACGACGCGACAAACCGCAAGCTGCTGGGGATCGACACATGAGCCGGATCAGACTTGGCATGGTCGGTGGCGGGTCCGACGCGTTCATCGGGGCGGTGCACCGCATCGCCAGCCGCATCGACGACCATTACGAACTGGTGGCCGGGGCCCTGTCCTCGACCCCCGAACGGTCGAAGGAAAGCGGCGCTGCGCTAGGGCTGGATCCCGCGCGCACCTATGGCAGCTTCGACGAGATGGCCGAGGCCGAGGCCGCCCGTGACGATGGCATCGAGGCGGTCAGCATCGTCACCCCCAACCACATGCATTACCCCGCCGCACGGGCCTTCCTGAGCCGTGGCATCCACGTGATCTGCGACAAGCCCCTGACTGCGACGGACGACCACGCCGACGCGATGGCACAGGCCGTGGCGGACAGCGATGCCCTGTTCGTGCTGACCCACAACTACACCGGCTACCCGATGATCCGGCAGGCCCGCGACATGGTCGCGGCGGGGACGCTGGGCCAGATCCGCATCGTCCAGATGGAATACCCGCAGGACTGGATGATGGGATCGCCCGAGCAGGACGGCGTGAAGCAGGCCGAATGGCGCACCGATCCCGAACGCTCGGGCGCGGGCGGGGCCATCGGCGACATCGGCACCCACGCCTTCAACCTGGGCGGTTTCGTCACGGGCCTGACCGCCACCGAACTGGCGGCCGACCTCCACAGCTTCGGCAAGGGTCGGGTGCTGGACGATAACGCGCATATCATGCTGCGGTTCGAAGGCGGCGCGCGCGGGATGCTTTGGTGCAGCCAGGTCGCGGCCGGCTGCGAGAACGGGCTGCGCCTGCGCATCTACGGCGAGAAGGGCGGCCTGGAATGGGGACAGGAGGATCCGAACTACCTGTGGTTCACCCCCCAGGGCGAGTCCACGCGCCGGATCACCCGCAACGGCCCCGAAGCCTCCGAGGCGTCCACCTCGGTCAGCCGCATTCCGCCCGGACACCCCGAGGGATACCTGGAAGGCTTCGCCAACATCTACACCGAGGCCGCGGCGGCGATCCGCGCGGTGCAGGGCGGCGAGTCGCGCGACGCGGTGATGGGCAAGCTGCCGGGCATCAGGGCAGGGCTCGAAGGTATGGCCTTCATCCGGGCCTGCGTCGCATCGTCGAAGGGCAACGCCGCCTGGACGAAGATATGAGCGGCTCTCCCGTCCTGGCCTTGCGAGACGTCACCAAGAGCTTCGGCCCGGTCGAGGTTCTGCACGGCGTCTCGCTGGAGCTGAGGGCGGGAGAGGTCCTTGCCCTCATTGGCGAAAACGGCGCGGGCAAGTCGACCACGATGAAGATCCTGGCGGGCTACCAACCCGCGACGTCCGGCAAGATCCTGCTGGATGGCGAGGAAGTCACGTTCGACTCTCTGCACGAGGGCGAGGAAGCCGGGATCGTCATGATCCACCAGGAGTTCAACCTGGCCGAGCAACTGACGGTCGAGCAGAATATTTTCCTCGGCCGCGAATTGCGGCGGGGCTGGCTGCTCGACAAGGCGCGTATGCGGCGGCTGACGCGCGAATATCTCGACCGGGTGAACTGCAAGGTTCACCCCGACACTCTCGTGTCCAGGCTGTCGAACTCGGACAAGCAGATGGTCGAGATCGCCAAGGCGCTCAGCCGCAACGCGCGCGTTCTCATCATGGACGAGCCCACGGCGGTGCTGACGGGCGCCGAGACGCGCATCCTGTTCGACCAGGTGCGCGCCATGAAGAACAGCGGGACCGCCATCCTGTTCACCAGCCACAAGCTGGGCGAGGTCAGCGAGATCGCCGACCGGGTGACGGTGCTGCGCGACGGCTCGGTCGTGCATGACGGGCCGGCCGTCGAGATTTCCGAGGACGCGATGGCGACGGCCATGGTCGGGCGGGACGTGTCGGACCTCTATCCCGAAAAGCCCGCCGACGACGTGCAATCCGACGTGATGCTGCGCGTTCGGGGCCTCGACGTGCCCGGACACGCCGCGGGCATCGGGTTCGACCTGCACCGCGGCGAGATCCTGGGCGTCGCGGGGCTGATCGGATCGGGCCGGACCGAGGCGATGGAGGGGCTGTGCGGCCTGCGCCCGGCGCGCGCCGAGCGGGTCGAGATCGGGGGCGACCCCGTCACGATCTCGAAGCCGGGCGACGCGCTCGACCACGGGCTGTGCTACCTGACCGAGGATCGCAAGTTGCGCGGCCTGCTGCTGGACAAGGGATTGCGGGAAAACCTGACGCTGCAGGCGCTGCACAAGTTCGGCGGGTATCTCATCGATCGCCGGGCCGAGGAACGCGCGCTCGACCAGGCCATCGCGGATTTCGATATCCGGGCCGGCCAGCGCAGCATGCGCGTCGGCAACCTGTCCGGCGGCAACCAGCAGAAACTGCTGCTGGCCAAGGTGATGCAATCCGAGCCGCGCATCCTGATCGTGGACGAGCCGACGCGCGGCATCGACATAGGCACCAAGCAGCAGATCTATACCTTCCTGCGCAAGCTGGCGGATGACGGCCACGGGATCATCGTGATCTCGTCCGAGATGCAGGAGGTGATCGGCCTGGCCGACCGCGTGCTGGTCCTGCGGTCGGGCCGCCTTGCGGCGACGCTGGACGGCGACGCGATCTCAGAAGACACAATCGTGCGCCACGCCATGGGCGTCGGCGCGGACAGCTCCGAAAGGGTGGCATGATGACGACCGAGACCCTCAACCCGGGCAAGGGCCGCACCCTGCCGTCGATGAGCGTGCTGGGCCCGGTGGTCGCGCTTGTCGTGCTGCTGGTCATCGGCACGCTGCTGAACGCAAACTTCCTCAGCGCCGCGAACATCACCAACGTGCTGGCGCGCTCGGCCTTCATCGGGATCATCGCCGTCGGCATGACCTTCGTCATCACCGCCGGTGGGCTGGACCTGTCGGTGGGCTCGATGGCCGCGTTCATCGCGGGGCTGATGATCATCGTCATGAACGCAGCCCTGCCGAGTATGGGGATCGGCATCCCGATCATCCTGCTGGGCATGGCCGTGGCGATCGTGGCGGGTATCCTGGCGGGGCTTCTGAACGGGTTTCTGGTCACGACGCTGGGGATCGAGGCCTTCATCGTCACGCTGGGCACCATGGGCATCTATCGCAGCCTCGTCACCTGGCTGGCCGATGGCGGTACCCTTTCGCTGGATTTCGGGCTGCGTACCTTCTACCGGCCGGTCTATTTCGACGGCATCCTCGGGATCAGTTGGCCGATCATCGTCTTCGCGCTGACCGTCATCGTCGGCGAGATCGTGATGAGCCGGTCGCATTTCGGCCGCCACTGCGCGGCCACCGGGTCGAACGAGCACGTGGCGCATTACTCGAACGTGAACGTGAACCGCACGCGCCTGCTGACCTACGCCATGCTTGGCCTTCTGGTGGGGGTCGCGACGATCATGTACGTGCCGCGGCTGGGCTCGGCGTCGGCCTCGACCGGCGTGCTGTGGGAACTGGAGGCGATCGCCGCCGTCATCATCGGCGGCACGATCCTCAAGGGCGGGTTCGGGCGCGTCTGGGGCACCGTCATCGGGGTCCTGATCCTCAGCCTGATCGACAACATACTGAATTTGACCGACCTGGTGTCGCCGTATCTGAACGGCGCGATCCAGGGGGTCATCATCATTCTCGCCGTTATTTTGCAGCGGGAAGCAAAGGCGAAGGGCTGACGCCCCGCCGAACAAGAAAGGGAGGAACTGAAATGTCATACATGAAGACGATGCTGGCCGGGTGCACGGCCCTGACCGTCCTCGCCACGGGCGCCATGGCGCAGGACGGCGAGACGCGGGTGATCGGCGTGTCGATCCCGGCGGCGACCCATGGCTGGGCCGGCGGCATGAACTTCCACGCGCAGGAAACGGTCGAGCGGCTGGAAGAGGTCTATCCGAACCTCGACTTCGTGCTCGCGACCGCGTCGGATCCGGGCAAGCAGGTCAACGATATCGAGGACATGGTCGCAACGCGCAACATCGACGCGCTGGTCGTGCTGCCCTTCGAATCCGATCCGCTGACCCCGCCGGTCCAGGCCGTGGCCGAAAGCGGCGCCTGGGTCACCGTCGTCGACCGTGGCCTGTCGGTCGAGGGGATCGAGGATCTTTACGTCGCCGGCGACAACCCCGGCTTCGGCCGCGTCTCGGGTGAATACATGGTCTCGCAGATGCCCGACGGCGGGAATATCGTGGTGCTGCGCGGCATTCCCACGACCATCGACAACGAGCGTGTCGAGGGCTTCCAGTCCGCGATCGAGGGGTCGGGGATCGAGATCATCGACATGGAGCACGGCAACTGGAACCGCGACGACAGCTTCAACGTGATGCAGGACTTCCTGTCCAAGCATGACCAGATCGACGCGGTCTGGGCCTCCGACGACGACATGGCCGTGGGCGTGCTGGCCGCCATCGACGCAGCGGGCCGCGAGGACATCCAGTTCGTGCTCGGCGGTGCCGGCATGAAGGAGATGGTGCAGCGGGTCATGGAGGGCGACGATATGATCCCCGCCGACGTGACCTACCCGCCGTCGATGATCGCCACGGCGATCGAGATGACGGCCGTGGGCATGACGTCGAACGCGCCGGTGTCGGGCACGTTCACCATCGGCTCGGTCCTGATCACCCAGGAGAACGCCGAGCAGTTCTACTACCCCGACAGCCCGTTCTGAGGCGGACCGGGCGGGCCCAGGCCCGCCCGTTTCTGGCGCGACTTTGCCAATCTGCCCTGGCTTCGCGCGGCGGTAGAGACGGCATCTCGAACCATCGCGTTCGACACGTCCGGGGCGCGGCTCGGTTCGTCCGACAGCGGCGGGTGAGCATACCCGGTTGACATGGCAGGCGCGAGCCTCCGTTCTTTCCGGTAGGGACCGGCGCGATCCGGTGCCCCGAGACCGAAAGAGATCCCATGTCACCCAGCGCGAAACAGAAGAACCGGACCGACCTGATCTGCGTGGCCCTGCGGTCCGCGATCCTCGAGCGGGCCCTTTTGCCGGGGATGAAACTGCCCGAGGATTCCCTGGGCGAGCGTTTCGGCGCCAGCCGCACGATCATCCGCCAGGCGCTGGAGCGTCTCGCGGTCGAGGGCCTGGTGGAACTGCGGCACAATCGCGGTGCGGCCGTCGCCCAGCCCAGCCTGGAAGAGGCGCGGGACCTGTTCGAGCTGCGCGCCCAGGTCGAGGACCTCGTCATCGCGCGGCTCGCCAAGGGTCTGACCGCCCAGCAGGAAGCCGCGCTCAACGATCACATCGCCCGCGAGGACGAGGCGAGCGCCGGGCCATCGGCCATCTCGATCCGGCTCGCGACCGAGTTCCATATCCTGATGGCCGAGCTCACCGGCAGCCCGGTCCTGATCCGCTACGTGAACGAGATCGGCTATCGCTGCGGTTTCACCCTGTCGCAATTCTCCCGGCCCCACTCGACCCATTGCGGCATCCAGGAACATCGCGACATCGTCGCCGCGCTGAAGTCCGGCGACGTGGCCGAAGCCCAGCGCATCGCGCGGCTGCATCTCGACCAGGTCGCCGCGCGGGCGCAGTTCAACGGGGCCGACATCAACGGGTTTTCGCATCTCGATGCGCTGGAACCCTATGCCAGCACGGTGCGCGAAAAGGGCTGACGCCGCGCGCTAGGCCTCGATGCCGCGGGCGGTCAGGATCCGTTCGGCGCTGTCGTTCCAGACGTCCATCTTCACGATCTTGCCGTTCTCGACGACGAAACGGTCCACGTAGCGGTTGCCTTCGAACGGCGTTCCGTCGGGCCATTCGCCGTAAAGATAGCCCGTGGAATAGACCACCGTGCCCTCGGCCCCCTGCGCCACGTCGAACTGGCGCATGTCCTTCTTCACCCAGGCATAGCGCATCGCATTGAAGCCCGTGGGGCCGGAGGGATGATGAAAGACCCGGCCACCGGTGAAGGTGATGACGACACCTTCGGCCATGTATGTCGCGGCGCGCTCGGGGTCGGGTTTCATCGAGGCTTCGAGGTAATCGTGCACGATCCGGGCCTCGTCGGGCAGGGCGTCGTAGTCGGTCACAAGGGGGGCGGGCATGGCTTTCTCCTTCGTTGCGGCGATTCGAGACGTGCCACAAATCCGGCGCCGCGCAATCTGCATGCGATAAATAAATACAAAAATTGCATGCAATTTGCCCGATCTTTGGGCAGAGCCGGGGGCCACGCGGGAAAAGGTCCCGTTTCGTGCTTCGCTTCTTTTGACAGCGCCGCCCGGTCTCGCGCCTCTGGTTGCATCACCTGGTCCTGCTCACGGAGACACACGATGCCCAACCGCTTCCCGCTCACCCGCCGCCTGATGATCGCGGGGGCCGCCGCGCTGTCGCTCAGCACGGCCATTCCGGCCTTCGCGCAAGAGGATCCGATCAAGATCGGCCTGGTCGCCGCCCTCTCGGGGCAATCCGCCAAGTCGGGCGAGGCCATCACGCGCGGCATCACGCTGGCGCTGGACAAGATCAACGCCGAGGGCGGCGTGCTGGGCCGCGAGCTCGAGCTGGTCAGCCGCGACGACGAAAGCAACCCGGGCAAGGGCCTGATCGCCGCGCGCCAACTGGTGCAGCGCGAAGGCGTCGCCGCGATGATCGGCGGTCTGGATACGCCCGTGTCGCTGGCCATCGTGCCCTTCGCGAACGACGCGCAGGTGCCCTTCATTGGCCCCTGGGCCGCGGGCACGCCCATCACCAAGAACGGCGCCGAGGAGAATTACGTCTTCCGCGTCTCGGCCGTGGATGAATTCGTCGACGAGGCGATCACCGAGTACCTGGTCACGGAATACGGCTCGGAAAAGCCGGGCATGATCCTTATCAACAACCCCTGGGGCGAGTCCAACGAGGCCGGGCTGACCAAGGCGCTGGAAAAGCGCGGCATGGAACATGCCGGCATCGAGAAGTTCGAATCGAACGACGTGGACGTGGTGCCGCAACTGACGCGCCTGCGGGAAAACGGTGCGGACGGCCTGTTCCTCGTGGCCAACGTCGCCCCCTCGGCGCAGGTGGTGAAGTCGCTCGATCGCATGGGCTGGGACGTGCCGATCGCGTCGCACTGGGGTCCCGCCGGCGGCCGCTTCACCGAGCTGGCCGGCCCCTCGGGCGAAAAGGTTCATTTCATCCAGACCTTCCTCTTCACCGACCCCGAGCATCCGCTCTTCGTCGAGTTGCAGGAGAAGTTTCCCGAGATCGAAAGCCTGGCCGACGTGACGCCCGCCACCGGCATCGCCAACGCCTATGACGCGACGCTGCTGCTGGCCGCGGCCATCGAGAAGGCGGGCTCGACCGAGGGTCCGGCGATCCGCGAGGCCATGTACGAGATCGAGGGCGTCGAGGGCGTCATCAAGACCTACGACAAGCCGTTCACGCCGGACGACCAGGACGCCCTGGGGCCGCAGGATTACATCTTCGCCAATTTCGTCGAGGGCGAGATCGTCCCGCTCGAAGACTGAGCGCACGCGCGGCGGCCCGGGCTTTCCCGCCGGGCCGCCGCTGACATATTCCCGGCCTAGGCGCCGGGATCCCTTTCCCTGATGGCCACAGCCCGGAGCGCCAGATGACCCTTTTCGTGACCGCCCTCGTGACCGGAATCGGCCTCGGGGCGATGTATGGCCTGATCGCGCTGGGCTTCCAGATCACCTATTCCGTCTGTTCGCGCGTGAATTTCGCGCGAGGCTCGATGGTCATGCTCGGGGCCGTCCTTGGCTTCGTGCTGACCGAGCGGGCGGGCCTTCCCGTCATAGTGGCCTATCCGCTGGCGCTGCTCGGCTGCGCGGTCATGGGGATGGTGGTCGAATTCTGCCTCGTCCGGCCCTTCGCGGTGCGCGGCTCCGAGGCGTGGCTGATGGCCACGGTCGCGGGCGGCATCCTTCTGGACAACACGGTTCTGTTCACCTTCGGCAACGAGCCGCGCAGCCTGCCGTCGCCGCTGGTCGAGACGAGCTGGCAGATTCTCGGCACCGGGGTCTATCCGCAACAGCTGCTGATCCCGGTGGTGGCGATCGGGCTGGCCGTGGCGCTCCAGCTTCTGTTCCGCCGCACCCGCCAGGGGCGTGCGCTGCTGGCGGTGGTGCAGAACCCCGAGGCCGCGCGCCTGATGGGGATCAACACGACCGTGATGATCTCGGGGTCCTTCGCGCTGTCGGCGATGCTGGCCGGGGTTGCCGGCCTGCTGATCGCGCCGCTTTTCTCGGTGCATTCGGACATGGGCACGCTGTTCGGCATCAAGGCCTTCGCCGTGGCGATCCTGGGCGGCATGACGTCGGCCTCGGGCGTGATGCTCGCGGGCTTCATCTACGGGCTGGTCGAGGCCTTCGTGACGACCTATCTCGGCTCGTCCCACACCTACATCCTGACCTTCGCGCTGCTCATCGCGGTGCTCGCCGTGAAGCCCAACGGGCTTTTCGGCCAGGCGGCCCTGCGGAAGGTCTGATCCCATGAAATTGCTTCTCCGGACCCGCACCCTCGACCTGACAATCCTCGCCCTCACGGTGGCGGCGATCCTGTCGCTGGGCGCGGTCGGCGGCTACACGCAGTTCGTGATCGGTCTCGTCGCGATCTGGACGATCCTCTGCGTCGGCCTCAACGTGCTGTTCGGGCTGACGGGACTCGTGTCGCTCGGGCAGGTGGGCTTCTTCGCCATCGGCGCCTATGCCCACGCGATCCTGATGCAGGCGGGGGTGAGCTTCTGGCTGGCGCTGCCGTTGGCGACCGCCCTGTCGGCGGTCGTGGGCGCGCTGCTCGCCGTGCCGGCGGTCCGGATGGCCGGGCCGTTCCTGGCCATGGTGACCATCGCGTTCGCCTTCATCGTCGAGCACCTCGCCATCGAGTGGCGCAGCCTGACCGGCGGACAGAACGGGCTCATGGGCTTCGACATGCCCGGGATCTTCGGGTTCACCTTCGGCGAGACCGAGCTGATAGTCCTCGCCATCGGTCTCGCCGGGCTTTCCCTCCTGGCCTATCGCGCGCTGGCCGCGAGCGGGTGGGGCATGGCGATGGCCGCGCTGCGCGACCAGGAAGTCGCGGCAGGCTCGCTCGGCTTCGACCCGTTCGTCACGAAACTCACCGCCTTCGCCATCGCGGCCGGCGCGGCCGGTCTGGCGGGCGGGCTGTTCGCAACGCTGATGCAATTCATCGCGCCTTCGAACTTCATGCTGTCGCAATCCATCCTGTTCCTCTTCGCGGTCATCCTGGGCGGGGCGGGCACCGTGCTGGGGCCGCTGGCGGGGGCCGCGATCGTGGTCTTCCTGCCCGAGATGCTGTCCGGCCTTGCCGAGTACCGGCTGCTGTTCTTCGGCGCGCTCCTGGTGGCGGTTCTGCTGATCGCGCCGCGGGGGCTGGTGGGCACGGTGGCGGCCTTCCTGCCGCGCTCGTCCGACAAGACGCCGCCCGCGCCGCGGGACACGGTGCTCGACTTCATCCGACCCGACACCACGGGCGGGCTGAAGGTCGAGGGCCTGGGCATTACGTTCGGCGGGCTGAAGGCCGTCCACGGCGCCACCTTCGACGCGAAACCGGGCGAGGTCACCGCCATCATCGGCCCCAACGGGGCGGGCAAGACCACGCTGCTGAACATGGTCTCGGGCTTCTACGTGCCCGGCGCCGGCCGCATCGAGACGGCCGGGCAGGACGTCGCCGGCTGGTCGATGCACGCCACCGCCCGGCTGGGCGTGGCGCGGACCTACCAGGCCACGCGCCTGTTCGGCGCGCTCAGCGCCGAGGACAACGTGATCGCGGGCCTGCCGCGTGGCCGCCCCGGGGCGCCGTTCTCGGCGCTGGCGACCACCGAAACCCGGGCGCTGGCGCGCGGTCTTCTGGCGCTGGTGGGGTACGCCGGCGATCCCGGCACGCCGGCCGATGATCTGCCGCACGTGGACCGCCGGCTGGTCGAGGTCGCCCGCGCGCTTGCCCTGCGCCCCCACGTCCTGCTGCTGGACGAGCCCGCCGCCGGATTGATGCAGGCCGACAAGCGCGCCCTGTCCGAGATCCTGCGCAAACTGGCCGATTGCGGGATCGCCGTGGTGCTGGTCGAGCACGACATGGAGATGGTCATGGGCATCTCGGACCGGATCTTCGCCATGGACGCGGGCCAGCCCATCGCCTTCGACACGCCCGAGGCCGTGCGCACGAACGAGAAGGTCATCGCCGCCTACCTGGGCGAGGGCACGCTCGACGCCCCCCCGCGCGAGCTGGACTACGTGCCAGGTGCGATGGACCGGCTCATCACCCGCAAGCTGTGCGCGGGCTACGGGTCGGCCGATGTGCTGAAAGAGGTCGACCTGCGGGTCGGTCAGGGCGAGCTGGTGGCCCTTCTCGGCGCCAATGGCGCGGGTAAATCGACCTTCCTCAAGACGCTGTCGGGCCTGATGGCGCCCACCGCCGGCGAGATCATTCTCGAGGACCAGAACATCCAGGGCAGACCCGCGCACCAGATCGTCGAGCGGGGCCTGGTGCTGGTGCCCGAGGGCCGCCAGGTCTTTCCGGACCTGACCGTGGCGCAGAACATCGAGCTCGGCGCCTACAAGCGCAAGGACCAGCCCGACGCCTCCGAGCTCGAGGCGATCCTGGCCCGCTTTCCCCGCCTGCGCGAGCGGATGGACAGCCCGGCGGGGCTGTTGTCCGGCGGCGAGCAGCAGATGATGGCGATTGCCCGCGGTCTCATGGCCAAGCCCCGTCTGCTCCTACTGGACGAGCCGTCGCTCGGCCTTGCACCTGCCATGGTCGAGGAACTTTACGCCATCCTGGCCGAGCTTCGCGATGACGGCATCACGATCCTGCTGGTGGACCAGATGGCGACGCTGGCCCTGGCCGTGGCCGACCGCGCCTACGTGCTGGAGCAAGGGCGCGTGGTGGCCCAGGGCTCGGCGGACGAGCTGCTGGGCGACGAGGCGCTGATCGCGGCCTATCTCGGCGGCGGCACGACCGAGCCGGACGAGATCCCGATGAAGGAGGTCGTGGCATGACGCTGGATCTCGTGATCCGCAACGCGATCCTGGAAGACGGCGGTGCGCCCCGGGACATCGGCATCCTGAACGGACGGATCGCGACGATCGCGGCGCATGTCGCCACCGACGCCCCGGCCCTGGACGCGAAGGGCGGGCTGGTCATCGCCGGGTTCGCCGACAGCCACCTGCACCTGGACAAGTCGTGTCTCATGGACCGCGCCGCAAACCCCTCGGGCACGCTCAAGGGCGCCATTGACGCGGTCAGCAACGCCAAGCGCGATTTCACCGCCGCGGATGTTTACGCCCGCGGGGCGCGCGTGTTGGACAAGGCCATCGGACAGGGCACGACGCTCATCCGCACGCAGGTCGAGATCGACCCGGGCGTGGGGCTGGCCGGGTTCGAGGCCGTGCGCCGGCTCAAGGCGGACTATGCGTGGGGCGTGGATCTTCAGATCTGCGTGTTTCCACAGGAAGGGCTGCTGAATTACCCGGGGACCGAGGCGCTTCTGCGCGAGGCACTGGACCAGGGCGCTGATCTGCTGGGCGGCTGTCCCTACACCGACACCGATCCCGAGGGTCAGATCAAGCGCCTCTTCGCCATGGCGCGGGAGTATGACGTCGATCTCGACTTCCACCTCGATTTCGACCTCGACACGAGCTGGCGGCACCTCGACTGGGTCGCGCGCGAGGCCATCGCCCACGGCATGCAGGGCCGCGTCGCGATCGGCCACGTCACCAAGCTCTCGATGCTTCCGCACGGGCAGCTGGCCGACACCATCGCCCTGATGCGGGACGCCGGTATCGCCCTGACCGTGCTGCCCGCCACCGACCTGTTCATGACCGGGCGCGATCACGATTGCGGCGTGCCGCGCGGCGTGGCCCCGGCCCACCGGTTCCACGAGGCCGGTCTTTGCTGCACCGTCGCCACCAACAACGTCCTGAACCCGTTCACGCCCTACGGCGACTGCTCGCTTCCGCGCATGGCGAACCTGTTCGCCAATGTCGCCCAGCTGGGCAGCCGCGAGGCGCTGACAGGTTGCTTCGCCATGGTGACGGACGAACCCTTCCGTCTATTGGGCCGCGACCCGGTGCTGCGCGAGGGGGCGCCCGCCGACCTGGTGGCCCTGCCATGCTCCAGCCGCGCCGATGCGGTGGCCGAGATCGGGCGGCCGATCTGGGGCGTGAAGAACGGGGCGCTCAGCTTCGAGGCGCTACAGCCGCGCTTGCTCCGGCCCGATATGCGGTGCCCGACTGCGCTGGCCGGGTGATCCCCGGGCAAGCGGTCGTCCCGAGAAATGCGGGCCACAGGTGATATCCGTCCGACCGGAGCCGCGCGCGCGTTCAAGGCGCGTCGTCGGCCAGGCGGGCCTCGATTTCGTCGGCCTTCGCACGCGCGACGGGCAGGGCGCGCCCGTCCACCAGGCAGGCCACGCGGTTCCGGCCCCGTTTCTCCAACCTGACGAGCGCGGACTCGGCGATCCAGTGGGACCGGTGAATGTGGACGCCGGGGTAGGACTGCAGCTCGTCCAATGCATCCGAGAGCCGCATCTTCAGCCGCTCCCTTCCATCCGTCGTGGTGACTTCCAGGTAGTGATCGTCCATGGAGATCGAGACGAGATTCCTCCCGATCTCGGGCGGCAGACGTTCGAGAAACGGCGCCCTCGCGGCGGCATCGGCGACGAGTTTCGCCTCGAAGGCCCGCGGTGTGCGGTATTGCACAATGACGGCAACGCCACCGAAAACGCCCACGCAGACCCATAGCCATCCCAGGAACTCCGCGGTCGGTGACAGGCCACGAAAGACCGCCTCGATCCCGGCCACGGCCAGGGCGCCCGGTACCCCGCCGACGAAGGACGCCGCGGTCAGCCGCGCGAGACGGGGCCACCGCTCCAGCCAGTGGTTCTGCAACACGAGCAGCACGGCGCCGTTCAGAAAGGCCCCCGCGCCGCAGATCGCCAGTGTCCAGTAAACGAGCCGTGCCGGAAGCGAGAGGTCTTCGTAGGTGCCGAAAGGACCCGAAAAGCCCAACGCGGCGATGACGGCAGCCAGAATCGGCCAGGGCGGGAACGCCACCCTGAGGGCCTGCAAGAAGGTCATCGGCCCAGAAATCCGCGGCATGTCTTCGGCAGACCCGACCATTTCACGATCCCCACGTACCAATTCCCGCATTCCGGGCCCAAACCTATGGATCGGTCCCTTGGCGGTCCACGATGTTCTTGGCTACGCAGGATACCATTGAATGGAAGTATTGGCGCGCACGGTCGGCTGTTGCCGTCCGCGCGGGGGGGGCAAGATGCCGATTACACCGGAAGTTTGGAGCCGTCTGGACGAGATCAGCGCGCTCGAGGGGACCAGCCCGCCCGGAGGCACGCAGGTCGATGTCACCGTTCTGGCGAATGGCAACATTCTCTATTCGTGGCTTTTCAACGGGGATAGCGGTGGCGGCTCTCCGGTTGGCAGCGACATCGCGGGTCAGATCTTCGACCCGTTCGGACAGCCCCTGACAAGCGTCCGTCGGCTGAACCAGAACGCCAATGACGGCAACGAATCCGATTGGGAGATCGTGGCGCTGCCCGATGGCGGTTTCGTGGTTGTCTTCACCCAGTCCGCGATCCCCAACAGCTTCGGAAGCTTCAAGTACGACATCGAGCTTGCGCAGTTCGACGCCGCCGGAAGCCTCGTCCACGAAGAACCCGTCGAGTTGGACGGGCGCGGCGATGATTTCTGGTACACCGGGCCCACGATCACCACCATGGACGACGGCAGGCTGCTGATCGCCTACAAGCGCGACGACGATCAGACGTCCCGCGATCCCGATACCGAGATCGTGCACCGGATCTACGACCCGCAGACCCAAAGCGATGGCGGTCTGACCGTGGCGGCGCGGGGCAGCGCGCTCGACAGCCGAGGGGCGGATGCCGATATCTGGGTCGACGACAGCGTGACCCTGTCGAACGGCAAGATCGCCCTCGTCGGACATGCGGACACGCCATCGGACGGGCAGAAGGTCTGGGGCAAGGTTCTGAACGCCAACGGATCCACCTCCGGCAACGCGACCTTCACCATCGACGGCGGCGGCGACTACGGCAAAGCGCGGGTCGCCAGCCTGAGCCAGAGCGATGCCTTCGTTGTCGTCTGGTCCGAAGAGACGGGCAATGCCCGGGATATCCGCGCGAGGATCTACAGCGAGAATGGCACACCGGTGCCTTTCACCATCGCCTCCGCGTTCACGGTCAATAGCACGACTTTTCACGATCAGCTGTCGCCCGATGTCACGGAATTGTCCGACGGCACGTTCGTCGTGGTGTGGGCCGATGCCGGCACCGGCAGCATCGTCGGACAGCGCTTCGCGTCCGATGGCAGTACGCTCGGCACCGAATTCGAAGTCACCGACCCCGAAGCCTTTGCCTTCGACGGCTTCCAGCCACGGGTCTCGGCCATGGAGGACGGCCGCTTCGTCGTGGCCTGGAACCAGTCGACCGCGATCATCGGGGCGCCGGGTGATCAGAATACCCAGGAGATCTTTTCCGCGATCTTCGATCCGCGCGATGCCGAAAACAGCCCGAATGCCTTCACGTCCGACATCGTCACCGGGACGGTACACAACGACATCATCGACGTGGCGCCCGAGGACCGGACCGTGTTCGGCCATAGCGGCGCCGACCGGCTTGTCTTCGACAATCAGGAGGCCGACAGCGGCGACGTCTACGACGGTGGTGATGGCAACGATCGCCTGACCTTCGATGGCAGCGGCGTCAATGACTTCCGCGGGGCCGAGATCCGTTCGATCGAGATACTTGAATTCGACTTCAGCCTCTTCGCTCCGGAGCTGCGCGTTGTCCGTTTCAACAGCTCGCAGGTTGGCAACGGGCTGCTGAGCCGGGATCTGGTGATCGAGGGCGGCGGCAATGCCTACGGCACCCCGACCGAAACCGTGATCGAGCTTTTCGTCGATACCGGCGCGCCCGTCGATGTCTCCGGCTGGCAGTTTGACCGGGGATGGAACGGCCCGAACCAGACCGACATCTTCCGGATCTACGGCTCGGCTTTCGACGACGAGATCATCGGCAGCGCGGTCGGCGAACTGATCACCGGCGGCACGGGGGTGGACCGTGCTTTCGGTGGCGGTGGCAATGACACGTTCTTCATTGCGCCCGGCGATCTCGACCGGGAGGACCAGGAAGAGCTGTGGGGGCAGGAGGGTATCGACACGCTGCTCTTCAGCGGGGGAACCTCCAGCGAAAGCCACGATCTGTCGCTGCACCGAATCAGGAGCATCGAGGAATTGCGGTTCGGTGGCCCGTGGACCGGCGGGGGTCTGGACCGGACGCTGACGATGCTCGCCGCGCAGATCGGCGGGGACGAGATTGCGCGATCCAGCCTGATCTCCGGGTTCGACGAGGCCGGCTCCACCGAGCGGATCGAGATCGCAATGGGCGCGAGCACGGTGCTCGATCTTTCGCGCTGGACGTTCGAAGACTGGGGCGGCCAGGGCGAGATGATCGTGGTGACGGGGGACGGCCACGATGAAACCGTGGTAGCGCCCTATGCCGATGCCTCGATCAACTTGGGGGGCGGGCTCGACGTGGTGCAGTTCGCCGAGGATCTGGCGAACTATACCACGCAGATCGGAGCGGCCGGCACGCCGACGGTCGTGACACATCTCGCGTCCGGCGCGGAAACGAGCGTCACCGGCGCGAAAATCCTGCGGTTCAACGACGGTGAAATGCCGGTCAACACCGCTCCGACGGTTTCGGTGCCGCCGCTGACTTTGGGGGTGGATGGGCGGATCGCGCTCACGGATGTGATGACGGCCTTCGATGCCGATGGCGACACCATCGAGTCGTTCGAACTGGTCGACCTGGCCGGCGACCGTAACTGGTTCGTCGAGTTCGTCGGGCCGGTCCAGCCGAACACGCCCTTCGTGACCGGCAACCCCAACCGCGTCTTCATTGATGGCGACAGCAGCCCGGGTCAGACCACGATCTCGCTTCGCGTCTTCGACGGGCTGGCCTGGAGCGACAGCGAGACGATCCAGATCGAGACTGTCGACGATCCCGCCCTGAACGGCGGACCTTCGATCGCGGAGACGGGTACGCTGACCCTGCGGGATTCGACACAGCAGACGGTGACGCTTCAGCGGAGTTACGAGAACCCCGTGGCGATCGCCTTCGTGGCGACCGAGAACGGCCGCGACCCGGTGAACGTGCGGATCAGCGAAGTGAGCTGGAACGATTTGACGCTGCAGCTACAAGAGCCGAACTATCTCGACGGGCAACATGCCGAGGAGACGGTGAACTTCCTGGTGATGGAGGCGGGCACGTGGCTTCTGCCCGACGGCACGCTGGTCGAGGCGGGAACACTGGACAGCAACCGGCTGTCCACCTCCGGCTTCGAAAATGTCGCCTTCGATGCCGAATTCGATAGCACACCGGTCGTGCTCAGCCACGTCCAGACCTTCAACGGGCGCGATTTCGTCACGACGCGGCAGAGGGCGGCCGACGCGGACGGCTTCAAGCTGACGATGCAGGAAGAGGACGCGTTGAACGGGAGCGGCCACGCCGAGGAGAAACTAGGCTGGATCGCGCTCGAACCGGGCGGCGGGCTGGCGGGAGATGTCACCTGGCTGGCGGGAAGCACCTCGGGTGTCACCGATGCGACGTCAACCGTCAGCCTGGGCACGGTGCTTTCCAACGTCTTGGCCGGCTTGTCCAGCTACGATGGGGGAGATCCCGCCTGGGCGCGTGGTGCGGGCGGGACGCTCACGAGCTTCGATGTCTCGGTCGAGGAGGATCGCAGCGCGGATACCGAGACCAGCCATGTCGAAGAAACGGTCGACTACTTCGCGTTCAACGAGTCCGGGCTGATCTCTTCCGCCCCGGTTCGGGACATCGCCGAGACAGGAACCGTGTCTCTTACGACATCGGAAAGATCGGTGACGCTGCAACGAAGCTACGACAACCCTGTCGCGGTCGCTTTCGTGGCGACCGAGAACGGGGGGGCACCGGTCAACGTTCGCATTAGCGAAGTGAGCGGCAACGAGCTGACCCTCCAGTTGCAGGAGCCGAATTACCTGGATGATATTCACGCCGGCGAAACGGTGAACTACCTGGTCATGGAGGCGGGGACGTGGATCCTGCCGGACGGAACGCTGGTGGAGGCGGGCACGCTCGAAAGCGGCCTGCTGTCCAGCGCCGGCTTCGAGACTGTCGCCTTCGATGCCGCGTTTGACAGCGCGCCGGTCGTGCTCAGTCACGTTCAGACCTTCAACGGGCGCGATTTCGTCACGGCACGGCAGCGTGCGACCGACGCGGACGGCTTCCAGCTGACGATGCAGGAGGAAGAGGCGCTGAACGGGGGTGGTCATGCCGAGGAAAAACTCGGCTGGATCGCGCTCGAGGCGGGCCGCGGGCTGGCGAGAGATGTCAGCTGGCTGGCGGGCAGTGCGGAGGATGTGTCGGACGCGAATTCGACGATCGATACGGACGGAGGCCTCGCGAAGGTCATTGCCAGCCTGTCCAGCTTCAACGGTGCCGACCCAGCCTGGGCGCGCGGGGCCGGCGGGACGAACGCGAGCTTCGACGTGTCCGTCGAGGAAGAGGTCAGCGCGGACACCGAGACCGGCCATACCACCGAGACGGTCGACTATTTCGCCTTCGACCAGGCGGGCGTCATGGCGGCCTACGACTACGATTTCTTCGTGTAGCCGGACGGGGGATCGAACGCGGCCCCGATCGGGACGGAAGCGGGAAATGCGGACATTGGCGCGTTTCTTTCCCTTCGATCGCGGAAATACGCGGCAGGGCAACCTTGGCAGGTGCGTGATGGCGAGACGGCGCGGCGAAGAAGCTTGATCGGCGTCCGGGCCCGCTTCATACTTCTCAAAGGTATTATTTTCGGCGCGGTGAACAGGGGGCGAGCGACCCGGGGGATGGGCGATCGCGTGATCCGTGCAGGTAAAAATTTGTAACAATAGATCTTGATGCCGGTCGGCATTCGGATGCCAGGGGACCGGTGGCAAGGCCGTGATGATCAGCGGCATGGCGCGTGACGATTGGGTTTTGTCAGCCATGCCTCTGCGCTGTTCACAGTCGCCATGCCACCAGAAAATTTGCAAGGAAGCATTCCAATGCCCAGCACTCCCGCCGTGTGGCTCACCACGTTCACCGCCAACACGACCACGGACGACTCGCAATACGAACCGCAGATCGTCCAGCTCAGCGATGGGAATGTGTTGATCGCCTGGACATCGGACAACGCCACCGGCGAGGGCGCAGAACCCGGCACGGACATCATCGGCCAGCTTTTCGACCCGTTCGGCAACACGATCGGCGGCGAAACCCGGCTGAACCATTATTACAGTGCCCACAATGAACGGAGTTTCGATATCGCGGCGCTGAACAATGGCGAATTCGTCATTGTCTATGAAGACGAGAACAATGCGCTCGTCGATCTGAGCTGCCCCAACCGAGTGGTCCAGGTTGATTGTTAGTGCATCGCTGGTCGCCGGTCGACGGCTATGATGCTCTCCGGCGCCGGAGGCCTGTAGCCCAAGGCGCTGTGGGGCCGGACGGTATTGTAGTGGCGACGCCACCGCTCGATGAGGATCTGGGCCTCACGGAGCGAATAGAAAACCTCTCCGTCGAGCAGCTCGTTGCGGAATCGAGCGTTGAAGCTTTCGCAGTAGCCGTTCTCCCAAGGTGAGCCAGGCTCGATGTAGGCGGTCTTGGCACCGACGGCGCCGATCCAGTCGCGGACCTTCAGAGCAACAAATTCGGCACCGTTGTCGGACCTTATAA
>NZ_FQZA01000013.1 GCF_900141995.1 Palleronia salina
TCATCTTGTCGAGGGTCAGGTCGGAGACAGCACGCCGGAGCCGCTGGTTCTCTGTCTCGAGCTCCTTGAGTCGCTTCAGCTGATCGCGGCTCATGCCGCCATACTGCCTGCGCCACCGGTAGTAGCTCTGCTGCGTGATGCCGACCTGGCGCACCGCATCACCGACCGACAGCCCTTGGCCTTGCAGCACCTCAACCTGCCGCAGCTTCAGAACGATGTCTTCGGGCTTCTCTCGCTTCCCAGCCATTCTCTGGTCCTCTCCATGACGGGATCATTCTATCCCAGTGGGCGGACCACTTCAGAGGGGGCATTTCACCCGACAAAGCTCACCTCCAATATTACACTTGTTGAAGCGTGGTCGGAGAGGTTCGAACTTGTCATGGTGTTTGACGTCGACACTTACGGACCGGGGATTCCGAGGGAATTCGTCAACGAGGTTGCCGACTACTGCGCAAATCCTGTTTCTCGTCTCTTCCTCGACAGAGGCGCGACTATTACCACCATCTATCGAAATAATTACGGCATGGACATGTGGTCGAACTCGGTTGACGGCATGAAGTGTCCTCTGACAACAAAATGACGCGCTACCCGCCTGCGTCAGCAGGCCGCTTTGTGCCAATATTTGTGCCAATACCTGTACCAAGCCTCATAGCGCAGATCATTAATTATCGTTATATTTCAGATACTTATGAGGCGTTGGTGTAGGTTCTGGAGATTTCAAATCTCTCCGGCAGCACCATCGGATTACCGGAAACCCAGGTTAACAGCCTTCGTGACGGCGAGGACACGCAGCGGCGTTGTCCTGAGCACGCGGTATTAACGTCCGGTCAGGGCGGTATTTTTCTTTCCAGCGTTAGTTTGTGCCGCTGCCGCCCGCGCGCCGCTCAGGACGCCTTTTCCATCCGCGCCACCACTTCTTCCGCGCGGTGGCAGGCGACGCGGCCCGTGCCGAAGGGGCGCAGTTGCGGACGTTCCTCGCGGCAGCGATCCACCACGAAAGGGCAGCGCGGGTTGTACGCACAGCCGGGCGGCGGGTTGATCGGGTCGGGGATCTCGCCCTTCGGCGGATCGACCTCGCGCCCGAACCCGTCCAGCTGCGGCGCGGCCTCGAGCAGCATCTGCGTGTAAGGATGCGCGGGCCGCGCGTTCAGGTCCCCGGGGGCGGCTTCCTCGACAAGGCGTCCCAGGTATAGCACGCCCACCGTGTCGGCCATGTGGCTGACCACCGTCAGGTCGTGGCTGATGAAAAGGTAGGTCAGCCCGTAATCGTCCTTCAGGTCCGACATCAGGTTCAGCACCTGCGCCTGAACGCTCACATCCAGCGCCGAGGTCGGCTCGTCGCAGACGATGAATTTCGGCTCGGACGCCAGCGCACGCGCGATGCAGATGCGCTGCCGCTGCCCGCCCGAGAACTCGTGCGGGAACTTTCCCGCGTCGTCGGCCGACAGGCCCACCTGTTTCAGAAGCCGCTCGGCCAGGCCTTGCGTCTTGCCGCCGCGCGCAGCCACCGGTTCGGCGATGATGTCGCGCACCTTCCAGCGGGGGTTCAGGCTGGCATAGGGATCCTGGAAGATCATCTGGATGTCGCTGCGGACCTTGTCGATCCGCGCGCGATCCGTCTCGGTATCCAGGTTCACGCCCTCGATCTCGACGGCGCCCTCGGACGGGTCCAGCAGGCCCACCAGCATCTTGCCGATGGTCGATTTGCCCGAGCCGCTTTCACCCACGAGCGCGTAGGTCGTGCCTTCTTCGATCTCGAAGGACACGTCGGACACGGCGACCAGCTTGCGCTTGGGCAGGCGTTCGATCACCCGGTTCAGCCAGGGTTTCGAGACGTCGAAACGGCGGGTCAGGTTCTTGACGGTGACAATGGCGGTCATTCGGCGGCCTCGGATTCGGGGCTGTTGACGGGGTGCCAGCAGGCGGCCCGCCCGTTGCAGGCGGCCAGGGTCGGCGCCGGGTCGGCGCGGCAATCGTCCTGCGCCTTGGGGCAGCGCGGATGGAAGGGGCAGCCGGGTGGAAGGTGGCCCAGCCGCGGCATGGAGCCGGGGATCTGGTGCAGCCGTGCGCGCCCCGCGCTGGCCGCGGGGGTCGAGCCCATCAGGCCTTCCGTGTAGGGATGGCGGGGGCGGCCCAGCACCTCGGCCACGGGGCCCAGCTCGGCCAGGCGGCCGGCATAGACCACCGCGACCCGGTCGGCCGTTTCGGCGATCACGCCCATGTCGTGGGTAATCAGCATCACCGACGTGTCCCGCTCACGACAGAGCCGCCGCAGCAGCGCGATGATCTGCGCCTGCACGCTCACGTCCAGCGCGGTGGTCGGCTCGTCCGCGATGACCAGCGACGGCTCGGCACAAAGCGCAAGGGCGATGACCACCCGCTGGCGCATGCCGCCCGAGAATTCGTGCGGATAGCTGTCGATGCGATCCGCCGCGCCGGGGATGCCGACCTCGTCCAGCGCTGCGATGGCGCGCTTGCGCGCCTCGGCCTGCGAGATGCCCAGGTGCTCGATCATCGTCTCCGAAAGCTGGTCGCCGATGGTCAGAAGCGGGTTCAGCGACGTCAGCGGATCCTGGAACACCATGCCGATCTCGGCCCCGCGCAGCTTGCGCATCCTGGCGTAGGGCAGGTTGTCGATCCGCTGGCCCTTCAGCAGGATCTCTCCGCCCGAGATATGGGCGGGCCGGTCCAGCAGGCCGATCACGGCGTTGCCGGTCATGGACTTGCCGGCGCCGGATTCGCCCACCACGCCCAGGATCTCGCCCGGCGCGATGTCGAAGCTGACGCCGTCCACGGGCTTCAGCACCGCGTGGCGGGTGGGAATCTCGACCACCAGGTCGCGGACGGACAGGACGGCGTCGGTCATTTCAGCCTCGGGTTCAGGGCGTCGCGCAGCCAGTCGCCCAGCAGGTTCACGGACAGTGCCAGGGCCAGCAGCGTCAGGGCGGGGAAGAACAGGATCCACCACTCGCCCGAGAACAGGAAACCCTGGCCGATGCGGATGAGCGTGCCCAGCGACGGCTGCGTCGGCGGCGCGCCCACGCCCAGGAAACTCAGCGTCGCCTCGGCGATGATGGCGAGCGCCAGGCTGATGGTGGCGATCACCAGAACCGGGCTCAGCACGTTGGGCAGGATGTGGCGCAGCATGATGGCGGGGCCCTTGCGCCCGATCAGCCGCGCCGCCTGGACGTATTCGCGCCCTGCCTGCACCAGCGTGGCGCCCCGCACCACCCGCGCGAACTGCACCCAGTCCGACAGGCCGATCGCAAGGATCAGCACCCAGATCGCCATCTGGTCACGGTATCCCACCGGGGTCACGCCCTTGGCGATCCCGAAGATCAGCATGGCCACCAGGATCGACGGGAAGGTCAGCTGGATGTCGGCGATGCGCATGATGATCGTGTCGACCCAGCCCCCGACATATCCCGCGATAAGCCCGAGCGTCACGCCCAGCACCATCGCGAACAGCACCGCCGAGACGCCGACGAACAGCGAGATGCGCAGCCCGTAGAGGATCGTCGAGAAGACGTCGCGCCCCTGGTCGTCGGTGCCCAGCAGGAATGTCTCGTTGGTGAAGGCGTTGGGCGTGCCGGGCGGGGTGAACCCGTTCATCAGGTTCAGCGCGCCGGGATCGAACGGATCCACCGGCGCGATGAGCGGCGCGAAGATCGCGGCCAGCACGATCAGCAACGCGACGGCGCTGGCGATGATCGCCACCGGCGAATGGCGGAACTTCCAGGCGAAGTCCGACTCCCACGCCCGGCCGAAGCGCGATCTGGGGGTCGGCTTCTCGGCGCTGGCATCGGTGTGGCGGCTGGCGCCCTGGCTCGCGTCGCTCATGTCAGTGTCCCTTGCCGCGGCCCGCCCGCAGGCGCGGGTCGATGGCGAAATAAAGAAGATCCACGATCAGGTTGATGCCCACGAACATGACCGAGATCAGCATGAGGTAGGCGGCCATGACCGGGATATCGACGAACTGGATGGCGTTGATGAACAGAAGGCCCACGCCCGGCCACTGGAACACCGTCTCGGTGATGATGGCGAAGGCGATGATCGCGCCCAGCTGCAGGCCCGTGACGGTGATGACCGGCACCAGCGTGTTCTTCAGCGCGTGGCGGAAGTTGACGGCGCGCTCGCGCAGCCCGCGGGCCCGGGCGAACCGGATGTAGTCCTGGCGCAGCACCTCCAGCATTTCCGACCGCACCAGCCGCATGATCAGCGTCATCTGGTACAGCCCCAGCGTGATCGCCGGCAGGATCAGCGCCTTCAGCCCCGAAGACGTCAGGAAGCCCGTGGACCAGCCGCCCACCTGCACCACCTCGCCCCGCCCGAAGGATGGCAGCCACGAAAGCTCGACCGCGAAGACCCAGATCAGCAGGATGCCGATCAGGAAGGTCGGCAGCGACACCCCGATCAGCGAGATCGACATGATCAGGTTCGAGGCCACGCCGTCGCGCCGGATGGCGGTGAAGACCCCCAGGCCGATGCCCAGCGCCATGGCGAAGAGCGCCGAGACCGCCGCCAGCTCCAGCGTCGCTGGCGCGCGTTCCAGCAGGATCTCGGATACCGGGCGGCCCTGCCGGTAGGACACGCCGAAATTGCCCTGCGCGGCGTTCTGCAGGAAATTCCAGTACTGCACGACGAAGGGCTGATCGAGCCCAAGCTGCTGGCGCAGCCGCTCGATATCGGCCTGGGTGCGTTCCTGCCCCAGCATGTTGTCGATGGGGTCGCCCACGAAGGTGAACATGGAAAACGCCACCAGCCCCACCACCAGCAGGACGATGATCGACTGGAACACCCGGCGCAGCACGAAAGCCAGCATCTCAGGCGGCCCCCGCCATCGGCGTGATCGTCGGGAAAATCGGCATCGGCTTCATCTTTCCAGAAATACCTCCGGGGGTCCGGGGGCTGGCCCCCGGCCGTTTCAGTTCACGCGCACCCAGCGCAGGATGAAGAAATCGTCGGGCCGCTGGACCAGCTCGATGCTCTCGCGCGCGCCCCAGACCAGCGGCTGCACGTAGAGCGGCACGTAGGCCACTTCGTCCTGGATGATCGCGGCGGCCTCGTCCAGCAGCTCCTGGCGGCGGGTGTCGTCGATCTCGGACTGGATCATCGGCAGGATCTCGTCGATCCGGTCGTTCGAGAAGCCGCCGAAGTTCCAGGTGCCCAGGTTGCCCTCGGGCGTGGCGACCAGGAACCGGATCGGGTGCTCGGCGTCGAAGGTGCCGGGCGACCAGCCCAGCAGGAACATGTCGAACGCGTCGTCGCGCAGCTCGGGCCAGTAGTTGCGCACCGGCATGGTTTCCAGCTCGGCCTCGAGTCCGACCTGCGCCAGCATCGACACGATGGCCTGGCAGACGGCTTCGTCGTTCAGGTAGCGGTCGTTGGGGCATTTCAGGCCGAACGAGAACCCGTCGCCGTAGCCGGCCTCGTCCAGCAGGGCGCGGGCTGACTCGACATCCTGGGTGACGCCTTCGGCGTTCGGCTCGGAAAAGCCGCGCATGGCGGGGCTGACCAGCTGGCTGGCCGGTTCGGCATTGCCGCGCATGATCGTCTGCAGGATCGCGGGGACGGAGATCGCCTGCGCCACCGCGCGGCGCACGCGCACGTCCTGGAACGGGTTCGGCGCACCGGCATCGGCGCCGAATTTCAGCTGCGCGTGGTCGTGGCCCACGCCCAGCATGATGACGCGCGCCTCGATCCCCTTGATGACCTTCACGCCCTCGCGGGCGTCCAGCCGCTCGGCGTCCTGGATGGGCACGGGGTTGATCATGTCCACGTCCCCCGAGATCAGCGCGGCCACGGCCGTCGCCGGGTTCTGGATCGGGGTGAAGATCGCCTCGGTGATGTTGTGCTCGGCCTCGCCCCACCAATCGTCGAAAGGCGCCAGCGTGGTCTCCAGACCCGGCTCGCGCCCGGTCACCCTGAAGGCGCCCGTGCCGTTGGCGTTCAGCGTCGCGTGGTTTCCCTGCTCCTTGTCGGGGCGGGCGGTGTTGTTCTCCTCGGCCCAGCCACTGTCCATCATCATCCAGTTTGCGATGCTGTCGGGAAAGATCGGGTTGGGCGCCGAGGTGAAGATGTCGACGGTGTACTGGTCCACCTTCTCGACGCGCGAGACGGGGGCGAACCACGACGACACGTCGGATTGCTCGGACGATGCACGCTCGTAGCTGAAGATCACGTCGTCGGCGTCGAAGGTCGCGCCGTCGTGGAACGTGACGCCCTCGCGCAGGGTGAACCGCCAGCCTTCGCCATCGCCGATGGGCTCCCATCCGGTGGCGAGCGCGGGTTCGATCGTCATGTCCTGCCCGCGCCGGACGAGGCCCTCGTAGACATTGTTCAGGAAGCCCAGCACGGGCGTCGAGCTGACCGCGTGCGGGTCGAGCGTCTGCGGGTCGGTCTGCCCCGCCCAGCGGAAGGTCTCGGCCGCGGCGGGCGCGCCGAGCGCGAGGGCGGTGAGGGTCATCGTTAGGAATCGCATGGCGGCAGCCTTTCGCATGGGGAACGGACGCGGTCGAGGGTAACGCCTTTGGCCAATCTGTCACGCATCTTGCGTCTACGCGTGTCGGGGCCCGGCCGTCGCATCGGCGCGAAACGCGCCCGATGGAAAAACGCGGGGGCGGCCGATCGTGGCGGCCGCCCCCGGAACTTCAGTCCCCGAGGGGATCAGTTCATGCTGAAGTACTTGAACTTCGGCTGGTCTTCCGGCTGGACTTCGGTGTCGACCGAACCCGACAGACCCCAGTTCAGCACCTGGTGGTGGACCGGCAGGTACAGCGTTTCCGACTGCACGGTGTCCCAGATCTCGGCGATGGTCGCGTTGCGCGCGTCCAGGTCGGTGGTCGAGGCCAGGCTCACGATCTTCTCGTCAAGCTCGGGGTTGGAATAGCCGGTGGCGTTCCAGGACCCCAGCTCGTCGCCACGGGTGTGCACGAGGAAGTTGAAGACGTATTCCGAATCGAAGGTCGGAACGCCCCAGCCCAGCATGTAGAAATCCGTGGTCCCGTTCGAGATCAGCGGGAAGTGCTGCGCCTTGGGCTTGCTGTCCAGGTTCACGGTGATGCCGGCCTGGGCCATCATGCCCACGACCGCCTGGCAGATCGCTTCGTCGTTGATGTAGCGGTCGTTGGGGCAGTCCAGCTGGATCGAGAACCCGTCGGGATAGCCCGCGTCGGCCAGCAGTTGCTTGGCGGCTTCCATGTCGCCTTCCGGCACGGCGTCCAGCTCTTCGGTCCAGCCGTTCACGAAGGGCGGCATGATGACGCCGGTGGGCTGGCTCTGGCCGCGCATGACGACCTGCTGGATGGCGTCGCGGTTGATCGCCATGTTCATGGCTTCACGCACGCGCACGTCCGACAGCGGGTTCGCGCCCTCGACATCGTCGTTCTCGATGTCGTCGGCGCCCACGTTCATGCCGAAGAAGATCGTCCGGTTCTGCGGCGCGTTCTTCACCTGCAGGCCGTCCGAGCTGTCCACGCGCTCGAGGTCCTGGACGGGCACGTCCTGGATGAAGTCGACTTCACCCGACAGCAGGGCGGCCACGCGGGTGGCGGCGTTCTGGATCGGGGTGAACTCGATCCGGGTCACGTCCATGGGGAATTCGTCCATGCCCCAGTAGTCCTCGTTCTGGACCAGCACGGTGCGGACGTCCGCCTCGCGGCTTTCCAGCATGTACGGGCCGGTGCCGTTGGCATTCGCCGCGGCAAAGGTGGTCTCGCCGCCTTCGTAGTCCTGCACGTCCACGGCGCCGTTGGCCTCGGCCCAGCCCTTGTCCATCATGAACAGGTTGGTGAGGTTGGACGGCAGGATCGGGTTCGGACCGTCGGTCACGAATTCCACGGTGTTGCCTTCGCCGGCGCGCACTTCGACGATCGAGTTCAGCAGCTCCTTCATGTCGCTGTCGGGCGACTTGGCGCGCTCGATCGAGAAGATCACGTCCTCGGCGTCGAAGGTCTCGCCGCCGTGGAAGGTTACGCCTTCGCGCAGGGTGAAGATCCAGACATTGGGATCGTCTTCGCTCACGGCCCAGTCGGTGGCCAGCGCGCCTTCCAACTCGCCCGCGGTGTCGCGCAGCAGCAGCGGCTCGTAGATCTGGTGGGCCAGCGTGTGGGTCGGGCCCTCGTTCTGGGCGTGCGGATCCAGCGTCAGGCTGTCGCCCGCGCGCGCCCAGCGCAGCGTTTCGGCCGAGGCGGCGCCGGCAAGAATGCCCAGCGCAGTCGTGGCCAGCAAAGCGGTTTTGGTGAGTTTCACTTGAGGTCTCCCTGGTTTGTTTTCCGGGGAAGGTAATCGGCGCGTGGCGCGAATGGCAAGCCTGCCACGCTTCACGTTGCGGCAACCGGCGGTCGGGCCGCGCCGCGTCGATGAAATCCCGCGCGCCCTGCGCCCTGCGCGGGCAAGGCGCGTCCCGTGTCGGGCTTTGGCGTTGCATATCCCGCGCGCCTGTCGAAAAGTCCGCCCCGGGACAAACACCGGGGAGACGAAGATGAAACACCTTCTGCTTGCGACGGCGGCCTGCGCGATCGGCGCCACGGCGGCGATGGCCGACGTGAAGGTCGGCATGATCACGACGCTGTCGGGCGGCGGCGCCGGCCTGGGCATCGACGTGCGCGACGGCTTCATGCTGGCCATCGAGCAATCGGGCCGCGACGACATCGAGGTCGTGATCGAGGACGACCAGCGCAAGCCCGACATCGCCGTGCAATTGGCCGACCGGATGATCCAGTCCGAAGAGGTCGACGTGCTGACCGGCATCATCTGGTCCAACCTCGCCATGGCGGTGGTGCCGTCGGCCACCGCGCAGGGCAAGTTCTACCTGTCGCCCAACGCGGGGCCGTCGCAGCTGGCCGGGCGGGGCTGCCACCCGAACTATTTCAACGTGGCCTGGCAGAACGACAACCTGCACGAGGCCGCTGGCGCATATGCGTCCGAGGTCGGCTATTCCAACAGCTTCATCCTCGCGCCGAACTACCCGGCCGGGCAGGACGCGCTGACCGGCTACAAGCGCCTGTTCGAGGGCGACATCGCGCAGGAGACCTTCACCCAGCTGGGCCAGACCGACTATGCCGCCGAGATCGCGGCCATCCGCGCCTCGGACGCGGACTCGGTCTATTTCTTCCTGCCCGGTGGCATGGGGATCTCGTTCCTCAAGCAATATGCGGACAGCGGCGTGGACAAGCCGGTGATCGGCCCCGCGTTCAGCTTCGACCAGGGTATCCTGCAAGCCGTGGGCGACGCCGCGCTGGGCGTCACCAACACGTCGCAGTGGTCGAAGGACCTGGACAACGCGGCCAACCAGGCCTTCGTCGAAAGCTTCGTCGCGGAATACGACCGGCTGCCGTCGCTTTACGCCAGCCAGGGCTTCGACACCGCGAACCTGCTGATCTCGGCCATGGAAAAGGCGGACGTGTCCGACCAGGACGCCTTCCGCGCCGCGCTGGAAGAGGCCGATTTCGATAGCGTCCGGGGCGATTTCCGCTTCGGCTCGAACCACCACCCGATCCAGACGATCTATGCCCGCGAGGTGATCGAGGAAGACGGTGTCTACACCAACCGCATCATCGGTACCGCGCTGGAAGACCACGCCGACGTCTACGCGGCCGAGTGCAACATGTAATGCGACCGCCCCGGCCCTGAGCCGGGGCGTGCCCACCCGAAAGACCCCATGTCCGCCATCCTACTGATCGAGCAGGTCCTGAACGGGCTGCAATTCGGCGTCATGCTGTTTCTCATGGCGGCCGGGCTGACGCTGATTTTCGGGGTGATGGGCCTGATCAACCTGGCCCACGGCTCGCTTTACATGGTGGGCGCCTTCGCGGCCGCCGCCGCGGCGGCCGCAACCGGGTCCTTCGCGCTGGCGCTGGTCGCCGCGCTGTCGGCCGCAGCGCTGGCCGGGGTGCTGATCGAGGTCGCGGTGATCCGCAGGCTCTACGACGCGCCGCATCTGGACCAGGTGCTGGCGACCTTCGCGCTGATCCTGGTCTTTTCCGAGGGCACGCGCTGGGTCTTCGGCTCGTTTCCCCTGTATCTCGACATTCCCGACGCGTTGTCGGGGCCGGTGACGCTGCCCGGCGGGATCCAGTATCCACTCTACCGCCTGGCGCTGATCGGCGTGGGGCTGGTGGTGGCGGCGGGATTGTGGTGGCTGACCCAGCGCACGCGGCTGGGCATGCAGATCCGCGCGGGCAAGGACGACCGCGAGATGATCGCGGCGCTGGGCGTCGACATCTCGAAGCTCTACACGCTGGTCTTCGCGCTGGGCGCCGCCCTTGCCGGTCTGGCCGGCGCGCTGGTGGGCGCGATCCAGTCGGTGCAGGTCGGCATGGGCGAGCCGGTCCTGATCCTGGCCTTCGTCACCATCGTCATCGGCGGCATCGGGTCCATCAAGGGCGCCTTCATCGGCGCGCTGCTGGTGGGGCTGACGGATACGCTTGGCGGCATCTTCCTGCCGCTGATCCTGACGGTCGCCATGGCGCCCGAGGCCGCCGCCCAGACCGGCGCGGCGCTGGCGTCGATGCTGATCTACATCCTCATGGGCGCCGTGCTGGTCTGGAAGCCCACGGGCCTGTTCGGCGGCGCGCGGCCCGCATGATCCCCGAGCGTCTGGTCACCATCGGCGCCGTCGCCGGGCTTTTGGCCGTCGCCCTGGGCGCGTGGGCGCTGGGTGAGATATTCACCATCACGCTGGCCACGCGCGCGGCGATCCTCGCGCTGGCCGCCACGGGCCTGAATATCGCGCTTGGGTACGGCGGGCTGGTCAGCCTGGGCCACGCGGCCTTCTTCGGCCTTGGCGGCTATGCCATGGGAATCCTCGCCTTCCACGCGCAGAGCTACACGCCGCTGGAGCTGGGGTCGCTGACCATCGAGGGCACCAAGTCCATGCCGGTCATCTGGCTGGTGGCCGTCTGCGTCTCGGCCCTTGCGGCCTGGGTGATCGGGCTTCTGTCGCTGCGCACGGGCGGGGTCTACTTCATCATGATCACGCTCGCCTTCGGGCAGATGTTCTACTATTTCGCGATCTCCTGGTCGGCCTACGGGGGCGAGGACGGCCTGCCGATCTACCTGCGCAACAGCTTTCCCGGCGTCGACACGCTGGTGCCGGTGCAGTTCTTCGGCCTGTGCTTCGCGGCGCTGGTGCTGGCGCTTCTGCTGTCGGCGCGGCTGCGATCGGCGCCGCTGGGTCTGGCGCTGAACGCCGCACGCCAAAGCCCGGCGCGGGTGGCGGCCGTGGGGATCTCGCCCACGCGGGTCAAGCTGGTTGCCTTCGTCATCTCGGGCGCGATCACCGGGCTGGCCGGTGCGCTGTACGCCGATCTGAACCGCTTCGTGTCGCCCGCGATGTTCAGCTGGCAGCTGTCGGGCGAGCTGATCGTTCTGGTGATCCTCGGCGGTGTCGGGCGGCTGGCGGGGCCGGTGATCGGCGCGTGCCTGTTCGTGACGCTGGAGCATTGGCTGGGGGGGCTGACTGATTTCTGGCACGTCTGGCTGGGCGCGATCCTGCTGGGCGTCGTGCTGTTCGCGCGCGGTGGTATCGTCGGGCTGCTGACCGGCAAGGCAGGGCCCCATGTCTGACGCGGTGCTCAGCACCCACGGGCTGCGCAAGTCCTTCGGCGCGCTGCTGGCCACCGACGGCGTGTCGCTGGATCTCCGGCCCGGCGAAATCCACGCCGTGATCGGGCCGAACGGCGCCGGCAAATCCACCCTGATCGCCCAGATCTGCGGCAGCCTCGCCCCAGATGCGGGGCAGGTGCGGCTGGACGGGATCGACGTGACCGCCGCAAAGCCGGCCCAGCGGGCGCGCCGGGGGCTGGCGCGGACCTTCCAGGTCTCGGCCCTGGCGATGGAAGATACGGTGCTGGAGAACGTGACGCTGGGCGCCACCGGGCGCGACGGCGGCGGGTATGGTCTGCTCCGCCGGGCGTTGGGGCGGGGCGACCGGCACGACCGCGCGCTGGCGGCCATCGACCGCGTCGGGCTGGGCGGCGTCGCCGACATGCCGGCCGCGGCGCTGTCCCACGGCCAGCGCCGCCTGCTCGAGGTCGCCATCGCGCTCAGCCTCGCGCCCCGGGCCTTCGTCATGGATGAACCCATGGCGGGGCTCGGAGGCGAAGGCTCGGCCGAGCTGACCCGATTGCTCGATGCCTTGCGGACCGAGGCGCCGATCCTGCTGGTGGAGCACGACATGGACGCGGTCTTTGCCCTTGCCGACCGGATCAGCGTGCTCGTGGCGGGCCGGGTCATCGCGTCGGGCCGCGTGGACGAGGTGCGCGCCGACCGCCAGGTGCGCCGCGCCTACCTGGGGGACCTGTGAGCCGGCTTCTGCATATCGAGGGCCTGCAGGCGGGCTATGGCGCGGTGCCGGTGCTGTTCGACGTGTCGCTGGACCTCGCGCCGGGGCAGGTGCTGGCGCTGATGGGCCGCAACGGCATGGGCAAGTCGACCACGATCAAGTCGATCTGCCGGATGATCCCGTCGCAGGGCACGCTGCGCTTCGACGGCCGCGACCTGCACGCGCTGCCCAGCCACCGCGCGGCGCGGCTGGGGCTGGGCCTTGTGCCCGAGGGGCGGCGCTGCTTCGCCGGCCTCACGGTGCTGGAAAACCTCGCCGCCGCCGCGCGGCCGGGACCCTGGAGCCGCGCCGCCGTGGGCCGCCTGTTCCCGCGCCTGACCGAGCGTGGCACCCAGTTGGCCGCTTCGCTGTCGGGCGGCGAGCAGCAGATGCTGGCGATCGGCCGCGCGCTGATGACCAACCCGCGGCTTCTGATCCTCGACGAGGCGACCGAGGGTCTGGCCCCGCTGGTCCGGGCCGAGATCTGGGATGCGATCGCCGAGCTGAAGGGGGCGGGCCAGTCGATCCTGATCGTCGACAAGTCCCTGCGCGACCTGCGCAAGCTGGCCGACAGCGCGGTGATCCTCGAACGGGGCCGCAGCGTCTGGTCCGGGCCGATGCGCGGGCTTGACGACGACACGGCGCACCGGCTGCTGGGGGTCTAGGCGACCGCTTGCATGCCCCGCGCTTTCCCCTGATCTTGGCGCTAACATGAAATGGGAAGGACGGCACATGTATCTGGGCATCGATCTTGGAACCTCGGGGGTGAAGACCCTGCTCATCGACGAGGCGGGCGCGCCGGTCGGCCAGGCCGACTCCGCCCTCACGGTGGAGCGGCCCCATGACGGGTGGTCCGAGCAGGACCCCGCCCAGTGGATCGGCGCGACCGAGGATTGCCTGTCGCAGCTTTCCCGGACCCACGACCTGTCGCGGGTGGCGGGGATCGGGCTGTCGGGCCAGATGCACGGTGCGGTTTGCCTCGACGCCGCCGATGCCGTCCTGCGCCCCGCGATCCTCTGGAACGACACCCGCGCCCACGCCGAGGCCGCGCGCATGGATGCCGAGGGGCCGTTCCGCGCGGTGACCGGCAACATCGTCTTCCCGGGCTTCACCGCGCCCAAGCTGGCCTGGATGCGCACCCACGAGACCGAGCTGTTCGACCGCACCGACTGCGTGTTGCTGCCCAAGGACTACCTGCGCCTGTGGCTGACGGGCGAGCGGGTGTCCGAGATGTCGGATGCCGCCGGGACCAGCTGGCTGGACATGGCCGCGCGCGACTGGTCCGACGCGTGCCTGAGCGCCACCGGCCTGTCACGCGATCACATGCCGCGCCTTGTCGAAGGCGCCGCGCGGGCGGGCGACCTGCGCGCCGACCTGGCAAGCCGCTTCGGCCTGCGGGCGGGGATCCCCGTCGCGGGCGGGGCAGGGGACAACGCCGCCACCGCCGTGGGCATGGGCGTTCTGGGCGAAGGCCAGGGCTTCGTGTCGCTGGGCACCTCGGGCGTGCTGTTCGCCGCGACCGAGGGGTATCGCCCCAACGCCGACAGCGCGGTGCACACCTTCTGCCACGCGCTGCCCGAGACGTGGCACCAGATGGGCGTGATGCTGTCGGCGGCCTCGGCGCTCGACTGGCTGGCCGGCATCCTCGGCGCGACGCCCGGCGACCTGGTGGCCGAGCTGGGCGACACGCCCGCGGCGCCCGGCCCCGTCACCTTCCTGCCCTACCTGTCGGGCGAGCGGACGCCGCACAACGACGCAAGCCTGCGCGGCCTGTTCCACGGGCTGGGGCACGCGACCGGCCGGGCGGACCTGACGCGCGCGGTGCTCGAGGGCGTGGCGCTGGGCCTGGGGGAATCGTCGGCCGCGCTCGCGGCGGCGGGCACCAAGCTGGACCGGATCGCGGCCACCGGGGGCGGCGCCCGGTCGCAGCACTGGCTGAAGATCATCGCATCGGCACTTGAGGTGGAAATCGACCTGCCGGAGGCGGGGGATCACGGCGCGGCGCTGGGGGCGGCGCGGCTTGGCGCCATGGCCGCCGGAGAGGACTCGGACGCGTTCCGCAGCCAGCCCACCGTCGCCAGCACCGTTTCGCCCGATGCCGCGCTGACAAGCGCGCTGCGTGAACGGGCCGAACGGTTTGCCGGTCTGCGCGACGCGGCGCGGCTGGATCAGTAAAGTCCGGCCTCGCGCGCGATCAGCGCCGCCTGGGTGCGGTTCGCCACGCCCAGCTTGCGGTAAAGCGTTTTCATGTGAAGCTTGACCGTCGGTTCCTGCACGTCGAGATCGCGCGCGATCTCCTTGTTGGCCTTGCCTTCGGTCAGGCCGCGCAGGACCTGCTGCTCGCGCTTGGTCAGGTTCCGGGTCAGCGGGTGGGTCGCCGCGCTGTCCATGGCGTTCAGGAACTCGACCGGGGCGTAGATCTCACCCAGGGCCATGAACTTGACCGCGTTGACCATGGACTTCGCCGACATGGTCTTTGGCACGACACCCGCCGCGCCAAGCTCGATCGCGCGTTCCGCGGTTTCGCGCGTGCAGCTGCCCGACATCAAGGCCACGCGCTGCCCGCCACGCGCGCCCAGCATCCGGGTCAGGCCGTTCAGCCCGTCCATCCCGGGCATCTTCAGGTCCAGAAGGATCAGGTCGAAGGGCGCGCTGCTTTCGACGAGAGCAAGGGCCGTGTCGAGGTCGCCCGCGCAGTCCACCTCGAATCCGCCCTGGCTTTGAAGATATTCCACCAGTGTGTCGCGCAGCAGATCGTGATCGTCCGCGATCAAGACTCTCATAAGCATAGTCCTTGGCCCACTCGCCATTTTACACACCGCATACGTGTGCAGAACCCGAAAAATGATAAATGATACTGTGCGGAGCGAACATAACACTTCGTGAAGGTTGGGTGAGTATGCATAATCCGCGGCATCGGCAAGGGCCTACCCGATCGGGCCCGACCCTATCCCTTTGCCCGAGGTGACCGCTCCCGGGTTTCGGATTTAGCAATTGATTGGCGTTATGGCGGTTTGAATGGTGCATCTATCGAAGAAAGTCGGTCTCGCCGCCCTGGGGGTCCTGCTGGCGTCGTCGCTTTGCGCGCAAGAGATCGACCAGGACGCCGACGACGTGATCCTCACCGTCACCGGCGCCCTGCACTCCGAAGATGGCGACGATATCGCGCGCTTCGATCTGGAGCGGCTGCGCGAGCTGGACGAGACCAGGATCGAGACATCCACGATCTGGACCGAAGGCACCCACGAGTTTCACGGCACCTCGCTCGCCGCGTTCGTCGAAGAGTTCGACATCACGGACGGGATCCTGAGGGCGCGTGCCATCAACGATTACGCCATCGACATCCCGGTCAGTGACGCGGTCGAGGGCGGCCCGATCATGGCCTGGCACCTGGACGGCGCGCCCATGTCGCTGCGGGAGAAGGGGCCGCTCTGGGTGATCTACCCCTACGACTCGGCACCGGAATACCGGTCGGAGCTGATCTATTCCCGGTCGATCTGGCAACTCGACCGAATCGAGGTCATCCGCTAACCCTTCACCGGCGGGCGCACGTCCCTGGTGCGGTCGCTTCATCTGCTGAAGGTCGGATAAAGGTGAAGCCCCTGAACCCCCTGCAATTGGCCCGGATCGCCATCGGGGCGTCGGTTTTCGCGGTGCTGGTGCTGATCCTGGGCGCGCTGACCCTGAATGTCCTGCGCGATCTGCAGGATCAACGCAGCGCCCGGCTGGACAACGTGCAATGGACCCTGTCGCAGGTCGAGATCGATTTCTTGCGGCTGCAACTGGCCGCCAATGCCCTGTCGCCGGGCGGCGCGAATCTGGGCGACGTCGAGCAGGTCACCCAGGCTTTCGACATCTTCTACAGCCGTGTGGATCTGCTGGGAAACGGGTCGGCCTATGCGCCCGTGCGCGACCTCGATGAGTTCGACTACGCCATGTCGCGGGTCGTGTCCTTCCTCGACGACACCGTGCCGCTGATCGACGGCCCCCCCGAGGACCTGCTGCAAGCGGCGCCCGCGCTCCAGGCCCGGATCGAGACGCTGCGGCCGGCGGTGCGGCAGCTCTCGGGAGCCGGGATCACCTTCTTTTCCCGCCTGAGCGATGAACGCCGCGCCGAGGTTCTGCGCACCCTGGTCCAGCTTGCGACGGTGGCGGGGGGACTGCTTCTTGCGCTGGTTCTGCTGGCCATTCGCCTCGGCTGGCTCAACGCCCAGAGCATGCGCCGCCGAGCCGAGGTCGCCGCCGCCTACGAACGGGTGCGCGTGGTGTCCGAAACCTCCCTCGACGCCGTGATCCTGAGTGACGAGACCGGGAAGATCCTCAGCTTCAATGCCGCGGCGGAACGCACGTTCGGTGTCTTCGCCGCCCAGGCTATCGGCAAGAACCTTTCGGAAGTGATCGTGCCGGAACACCTGCAGGACTGGCACCAGGAGGAGATGCGGACCTTCGAACGGACCGGCAAGCACGCCATCCTGGGAAAGGGCCGCGTCAAGGGCGTCGCCAGCCGGGCGGACGGCACCGTCTTCCCGGTGGAACTGTCGGTCCAGCGCGCGACCACCGTTGAGGGCGACATCTACGTGCTGGTCCTGCGCGACATCTCGCACCGCGTTCAGGCCGAGCGGGACCTGGTCGCCGCCCGCGACCGCGCGCTGGCCAGCGAACGCGCCAAGAGCGATTTTCTGGCCACCATGAGCCACGAGATCCGCACGCCGCTGAACGGTCTCATGGGCAACCTTGGCCTGCTGAGCGAAACGGTCCTGTCGGAACGCCAGCGCGACTACGTGCGCAACATGGAGACGTCCGGCCGGATGCTCCTGCGGCACGTGACCGACGTGCTGGACATCACCCGCTACGACGCGGGCAAACTGCGGCTGCGGGAACGTCCGATGCATGTCGGCCGGATGATCCAGGATATCGTCGACAACCAGAGCGGTGCGGCCCGCGCCAACGACACGCGGCTGTCCTGGGCGTGGGAGGGCGACAGGGTCGACTGGATCCTGGCCGACCGCGACCGGATCGAGGGCATCCTGCTGAACATCGTCGGCAACGCGGTGAAGTTCACCCATGGCGGTCAAATCGACATCACCGCGACGGTCGAGCCGGGGGCGGATCCGTCCGGCGACGACCGGCCCGAGCTGCACGTTGCCGTGCGCGACACGGGCGCGGGCATTGCGGAGGACATGCAGGCACGGATCTTCGAGGATTTCACCACAGGCGACACGACCTACGACCGGCAGGCCGGTGGCACGGGCCTTGGCCTGGGGCTCGCCCGCCGCTTCGCCGAGGCGCTGGGCGGCACCATAACCCTCAAAAGCGCGCCTGGACGCGGCAGCACGTTCTGCGTCCGCCTCCCGGTCGTGCCGACGGAGCCGCAGGAGGACGAGACGCCGCAAGCTGCCATCCAGCCCGTCGCGCCGGTGCGGCCGGCCCGCGTCTTGCTGGTCGAGGACAATGTCATCAACCGCACCATCGCGCGCGAAACGCTTGGGCGGGCCGGTCACGACGTGACCGAGGCCACCGACGGGGCCGAAGCGGTGCGCCTGGCTGCGCGCAGCCGGTTCGACGTGGTTCTCATGGACGTCCGCATGCCGAAGATGGACGGCCGCAAGGCCACGCGCCTGATCCGCGGGGGCAACGGCGCGTCGTCCGACGTGCCGATCATCGCGCTGACGGCGAACGCGCAGGCGGAAGAGCAGGCGGCTTTCCTGGCCGACGGCATGAACGACGTGATGGTCAAGCCCGTGCTGGGGGATGCCCTGCTGTGTGTCGTCGATCGATGGACATCGGGCGAAGGCAATCGCCCCGCCGATCCCGTCGAGGCCGAGCCGCTGGCCGATCTGCGCCAGGCACTGGGTCCCGAGCGGGTCGACGACCTTCTGGGCCGCTTCGCGCGCGAGGTGGATACGCTGATCTCGAAGGGCCCCGATGCAGACCCCGCCATCATCGCCGACGAGGCTCATCGCTCGGCCGGCAGCGCGGCGATGTTCGGGGCGACCGCGTTGCAGGGCGCGCTGGGCGCGCTGGAGCAGGCGGCGCGGGACGACCTGCGGGGCGGCGCGGATCTGACCGCCGCCCACCACGTCGCGCGGGCCGAGTGGGCGCGCAGCCGGACCGCGCTGGGGCTCTAGTCGGCCGCGCCCTGTCCCGAGCGGAAAATCCGGCTTTCCCCGATCATGTCTTCGAGCGCGGCGATGCGCTGGGCGCTGCTGTCGGAGCGCCGGGCCTGCACCTCGGCGATCAGCGCCTCGATCAGCAGGTTCAGCGCCAGGGTGCTGTCCCAGGCCGACGGCACCTCGACCATGGCGCGGAAGGTGTGGTCGGCGTGCCGTTCGATGGGCGATCCCCAGATGTCGGTGAACAGCACGATCTCGGCCCCCTGGCCGCGGGCGAGCGTGGCGAGCTTCTCCAGCCCCTTCTCGTAGCGGCGGATGTCGAAAACGATCAGCACCGCGCCGCCATCGATGTCCAGCAGCGCCTGCGGCCACACGCTGGGCGCGCTGTCCAGCAGCGTGACGCCGGGGCGGATGATCTGCAGGTGGTTGAAGAAATACGCCGCGTTCGACCGGGTGATGCGCCCGCCCAGCAGGTGCAGCCGCCGCGACGGGTCGGCCAGAACCCCGGCCACGCGGTCGAAGGCGGCGGTGTCCAGCCGTTCCAGCGTGCGGTTGATGTTGTCCGACACCGCCGTCACGAAGCGCGACAGCATGTGGTCGCCCCCCGGCATCGGCCCGCCGGGGTCGAGCTTGGCCAGCGGCTGCTTCATGGCGTCGGCCACGTCGCTGCGGATCGCGTCCTGCAGGTCGTTGAACCCGTCGAAGCCCAGCTTGCGGGCCAGCCGCACGATGGTGGGGGTCGAGACCTCGGCGCTTTCGGCCAGCTTGGTGATGGATTGCAGCCCCGGGACAAGCTGCCCGTCCTGCAGCACGGCGGCCAGCTTGCGCTCGGACGCGGTCAGGTCGGCCTGCTTTTCCCGCAGGAGATCGCGGACCAGCTTGCGTCTGCCCATGATCGTTCCTTTTCCTACAGCGCCCATCGGGCTGAAACAAAGATTACAGAAAAATCCTTGACTTGCCATCGGAATCCAGCGTCACTCGATCCCATCTGGCAAGGGGAAGTCCGGCTTGGACGATGATTGGCAAACGGTCGAGGTGATCGGGGCAGGGCGCGGCGCGCCGCTGGTCGTGGTCTGCGAACATGCCGCCAGTCACATTCCCGCCTCGCTGGACGGCCTGGGTCTGGACGCCGCGGCGCGCGCATCGCACGCGGCCTGGGATATCGGCGCGCTGGACGTTGCGGCGCCCCTGGCCCGGGCATTGGACGCGCCACTGGTCGCCGCCCGGATCTCGCGCCTGGTCTATGACCTGAACCGCCCGCTGGAGGCCGCAAGCGCCATCCCCGATCGGTCCGAGGTGTTCGACGTGCCCGGAAACCGCGGGCTGGACGCCGCCGCCCGGCAGGAGCGCCACGACCGCGTCGCGCAGCCCTTCCACGATCGCCTGGCCGAGGTCATGGCCGCGCAGGAGCGGCAGGCCGGGACCCCCGTCACCCTGCTGACCATCCACAGCTTCACGCCGGTCTTCGACGGCCAGCCCCGTGCCGTCGAACTGGGATTCCTGCACAACGCGGATGGCAACCTCGCCCGGTGCGCCTGCGCCATCGAGGCCGCGCGCGGCACCTACGACGCGCGGGTGAACGAACCCTACGGCCCGGCCGACGGGGTGGGCCACATGCTGAAGGTCCATGGCGACGACCACGGACGGCCCGCCCTGATGCTGGAGATCCGCAACGACCTGATCGACACGCCCGACCGCGCGGCCGCCATGGCCGACCACCTTCTGCCGATGCTGCGGCAGGCGCTGGCGGGACCTGACGCGAAGGCCGCCGAATGAACGTCTTGCGCCGCTATGTCAGGCTGGTGGACGGCTTCAACTACGGCCTCGGCCGGGTGATGATGTTCGGCATCTTCGTGCTGATGGGCATCCTGCTCTATTCCAGCATGAACAAGGCGTTCTTCACCCCCCGGCTCTGGACGCTGGAAATGGCGCAGTTCGTCATGGTCGGCTACTACATCCTCGGCGGCCCCTACGCGATGCAGATGGGGGCCAACGTGCGGATGGACCTGTTCTACGGCGAATGGTCCATGCGCAAGAAATCGTGGATCGACTGCTTCACGGTCTTCTTCCTGATCGTCTACCTCGTGATCCTGCTCTGGGGCGGGATCGAAAGCACGTCCTACAGCTTCAAGTACGGGGGCGAGCGCAGTTCCAGCCCGTGGCGGCCCTACATGTGGCCGATCAAGGTGACCATGTGCGTCGGCATCGCGCTGATGCTGCTGCAGGCGCTCAGCGAGCTGGCGAAGGACATCATCTTCCTGCGCACCGGCGAAAAGGTCGGGCGCTTCCATCACGGCGAAAGGCAGGGCGATGCCTTATGAGATGATCGCCCTTCTCATGTTCTCGTCGATGATGCTGCTGCTTCTCACCGGGCAGCGGGTCTTCGGCGCCATCGGCTTCGTCGCGGTGGTGGCGGCCGTCCTGCTCTGGGGCGACCGGGGCGGCTACGACATCGGATTCGCGGCGGCGATCAAGCTCATGCGCTGGTACCCGCTGCTGACGCTGCCGATGTTCATCTTCATGGGCTACGTCCTGTCCGATAGCAAAATCGCCGACGACCTCTATCGCATGTTCCACGTCTGGATGGGCGGTTTGCGCGGGGGGCTGGCCATCGGAACCATCGGGCTGATGGTGCTGATCTCGGCCATGAACGGGTTGTCGGTGGCGGGCATGGCGATCGGCGCGACCATCGCGCTGCCCGAGCTGTTGAAACGCAACTACGACAAGCTGATGGTCACGGGGGTGATCCAGGCGGGCTCGTCCCTTGGCATCCTCGTCCCGCCCTCGGTGGTGCTGGTGCTCTACGCGATGATCGCGCGGCAGCCGGTGGGCCAGCTCTGGCTCGCGGGGGCGGTGCCGGGGCTGATGATGGCGGCGCTGTTCATCATCTACATCGCCATCCGCTGCCGGATCTCGCCGAACCTGGGCCCGACCATCGACCGCAGCGAGCTGGACCAGATCACACGGGGTGAGAAATACCGCCTGCTGCTGGCGGGGCTTCTGCCCGTGGGCATCTTCGCGGTGATGATGGTGCCCTTCGTGAACGGCTGGACGTCGCTGGTGGAAAGCTCGGCCATCGGCGCGCTGGCGGCCTTTTTCGCCGCCGTCGCCAAGGGCCGGATGACCCGGCAGGTGTTCGAGACCTCGATCCGCCAGACCCTGGCCATCACCTGCATGTTCATGTGGATCATCCTGGCCGCGCTGGCCTTCGGCGCGGTGTTCGACGGGCTGGGCGCGGTGAAGGCGATCGAGAACCTGTTCACCACGCAATGGGGGCTGAACCCCTGGGTGATCCTGATCCTGATGCAGCTGTCGTTCCTTCTGATGGGCACGTTCCTGGACGATACCGCCATGCTGGTGATCGTCGCGCCGCTTTACGTGCCGCTGGTGGGCGCGCTGGGGTTCGACTTGATCTGGTACGGCGTGCTTTACACGATCACCTGCCAGATCGCCTACATGACGCCGCCCTTCGGCTATAACCTGTTCCTGATGCGGGCCATGGCGCCGCCCGAGATCACCATCACCGACATCTATCGCTCGATCATTCCCTTCGTGGGCGTGATGATCGTGGCGCTGATCCTGGTCATGGTGTTCCCGCAGATCGCGCTTTGGCTGCCGGGGCTGATCTACGATTACTGACATTCGCGCATAACCAAAGCGGGCGGCCCGAACCGCCCCGCCCTTTCCAACCAACAAGGAGTTCATGACCATGACCACGAGACGCAAGTTCTTGCAGGGTGCCGCCGTTGCCGCGCCCGCCACGCTCGCCGCGCCCGCCGTCCTGCACGCGCAGGAGCCCATCCGCTGGCGGTTCCAGACCTATGCCGGCGCCGCGCTGGGCGAGCAGGTGACCAAGCCCATCATCGACTACATCAACACCAACGCGAACGGAGAGCTCGAGATCGAGCTGTTCTACGCCGACCAGATCGTCCCCACGGGCGAGCTGTTCCAGGCGCTGCAGCGGGGCACCATCGACGGCGTCCACTCGGACGACGACTCCATGGCGTCGCCCACGCCCATGCGCGTCTTCGGCGGGTATTTCCCCTTTGCCACCAAGTCGATCCTCGACGTGCCGGTGCTGTTCAACCAGTACGGCCTGGCCGACATCTGGCGCGAGGAATATCAGAAGGTCGGCGTGCAGTGGCTGTCGGCGGCGGGGCAGGACCCGTGCAACTTCAACACCACGAAGGAAATCACGTCGGTCGCCGACCTCGACGGCCTGAAGCTCTATACCTTCCCCACGGCCGGGCGCTTCCTCACGCAGTTCGGCGTGGTGCCGGTGAACATCCCCTACGAGGATGCCGAGGTCGCGGTGCAGACCGGCGAGCTGGACGGCATGGCGTGGTCCGGCATCACCGAGGACTATACCGTGGGCTGGGCGGACGTGACCGACTACTTCCTGACCAACAACATCTCGGGCGCGTGGATCGGATCGTTCTTCGTGAACCAGGAACGCTGGGCCGACCTGCCGGATCACCTGAAATCCATCGTCATGGCGGGGATCGAGGCCGGTCACTTCTACCGCAACCAGTGGTACTGGGGCGGCGAGGCGCGGCTGCGCGCCCGCGGTGACAAGCTGGCCCTGCGCGAGGTGCCCGCCTCGGAATGGGCCGAGGTCGAGCAGGCCGCCGTGGCCTTCTGGGACGAGATCGCGCAGGAATCCGAGACGCACCAGCGCGTCGTCGACATCTTCCGCGAGTACAACCAGGTCATCAACACCGCAGGCGCACCCTACACCTTCGGCTGAGACCAACGCGCGGGGCGGCGCCTGTCCGGTGCCGCCCCGTTTTCACGAACGCAACAAGGACCGCACCCATGGCTGGCAATCTCTCGCTCGACACGCTCACCGAACTGGCCGCCACGGGTGAGATCGACACCGTCCTGGTGGCGCTTGTCGACATGCAGGGCCGGCTCCAGGGCAAGCGGTTCCACGTGCGCGACTTCCTCGACAACGCGATCGAGGAAACCCACTGCTGCAACTACCTGCTGGCCACCGACCTGATGATGGCGACGCCCGACGGCTACCGCGCCACCAGCTGGGAGGGCGGCTATGGCGATTATACCCTGCGCCCCGACCTGACCACGTTGCGCCATGTGCCGTGGCTGGAAAAGACCGCGCTGGTGCTGGGCGACGTGCTGGATCACCACAGCCACGAACCCGTGGCCCACAGCCCCCGCCAGATGCTGAAGCGGCAGGTCGCGCGGCTGGCCGACCTTGGCCTCGACGCCGCCATGGCGACCGAGCTTGAATTTTTCCTGTTCGAGGGCGCGCTGCGCAACCTTCAGAAATCCGGCTATCGCGACCTCGTGCCGCTGAACGGCTTCAACGAGGATTACGCGCTGTTCCAGACGACCAAGGAGGAAGGCCTGCTGCGGCCCCTGCGCAACCACCTCTACGCTGCGGGCATCCCCGTGGAGTGCACCAAGGGCGAGGCCGAGACCGGCCAGCAGGAGCTGAACATCCGCTACGCCGGTGCGCTGGACTGCGCCGATCACCACACCATCGGAAAGCACGCGGTGAAGGAGATCGCTTGGCAGCACGGCGTGTCGGCCTCGTTCCTGCCCAAGTGGCGCGCCGACAAGGTCGGGTCGTCCAGCCACGTCCACATGTCGCTGTGGCAGAACGGCGATCCGGCCTTCTTCGACGACAGCAACGAGCTGGGCATGTCCGAGCTGATGCAGAACTTCCTTGCCGGGCTGATCCACTACGCCCGCGACATCACCTTCTTCCTCGCGCCCTACGTCAACAGCTACAAGCGCTTCGCCAAGGGCACCTTCGCGCCGACGCGCACCGTGTGGTCGGTGGACAACCGAACCGCCGGGTTCCGCCTGTGCGGCGCGGGCACCAAGGGCGTGCGGGTCGAGTGCCGGATCGGCGGATCGGACCTGAATCCCTATCTGGCTCAGGCGGCCCTGCTGGCCGCGGGGCTGCGCGGCATCACCGACGAGATGGAGCTTCAGGCCCCGACCAGCGGCGATGTCTACGAATCCGCGGACACGCCCGAGATCCCCCGCACCCTGCGCGAGGCGACCGAGACCCTGCGCGAGAGCGACATGCTCCGCGCCGCCATGGGGGACGAGGTGGTCGACCACTACACCCGCGCCGCCGAGTGGGAGCAGGAAGAATACGACCGCGCCGTGACCGACTGGGAAATCGCCCGCGGGTTCGAGCAGGCCTGAAGGAACCACCATGACCAAGACCCTGAAATGCATCTCGCCCATCGACGGCTCGGTGTACCTGGAACGTGAGACCCTGGATATCGATGCCGCACGCTCCGCCTGCGACCGCGCCCGCGCCGCACAGGCAGACTGGGCCGCGCGCCCGCTGGAGGACCGCATCGCGCTGGTCCGCGCCGGCGTGGCCGAGGTGGGCAGGACCACCGACCGCATGGCGGTGGAGCTCGCCCACCAGATGGGCCGCCCGGTGCGCTATGGCGGCGAGTTCGGCGGCTTCGACGAGCGCGCCAGCCACATGGCCGACATCGCCAAGGACGCTCTGGCCCCCATGGTGGTCGAAGACAGCGACAAGGCGCTGCGCCAGATCACGCGCGAGCCGCGCGGCGTCGTGCTGGTCGTGGCGCCGTGGAACTATCCCTACATGACCGCGATCAACACCTTGGCCCCCGCGCTCATCGCCGGGAACACCGTGATGCTGAAGCACGCCACCCAGACACTGCAGGTGGGCGAGCGGCTGGCCGAGGCGTTCCACGCGGCGGGCGTGCCCGAGGACGTGTTCCAGAACGTCTTCCTCGACCACGACACGACCGCCCAGCTGATCGCCGAGCGCCGCTTCGGCTTCGTGAACTTCACTGGCTCGGTCGGTGGCGGCAAGGCGATGGAGATCGCGGCGGCCGGCACCTTCACCCCCGTGGCGACCGAGCTGGGCGGCAAGGATCCGGGCTATGTCCGCGCCGATGCCGATGTCGACGCCGCCGTCGACGGGCTGATGGACGGCGCGATCTTCAACGCGGGCCAGTGCTGCTGCGGGATCGAGCGGATCTACGTGCACGAAAGCCTGTACGACGCGTTCGTCGAGCGGGCCGTGGCGTGGGTCAAGGCGCTGAAGCTCGGCAACCCGCTGGACCCCGAGACCACCCTGGGCCCCATGGCGAACGTGCGCTTCGCCGACGAGGTTCGCGCCCAGACCCGCGAGGCGGTGGCGCAGGGCGCCCGCGCGCTGATCGAAACCGACCCGGCCGACGACGGGGGCGCTTACCTCACGCCGCAGATCCTGGTGGACGTGACCCACGACATGCGCGTGATGCGGGACGAGACCTTCGGCCCGCTGGTCTGCATCATGACGGTGAAGGACGACGAGGACGCCATCGCCAGGATGAACGACAGCCAGTTCGGCCTGACCGCCGCGATCTTCACCCGCGATATCGACGCGGCGCAGGCCATCGCCGCGCGGCTGGAAACCGGTACCGTCTTCATGAACCGCTGCGACTATCTCGACCCCGCGCTGTGCTGGACCGGCTGCAAGGATACCGGCCTTGGCGCGGGGCTGTCGGTGCTGGGCTACCACGCGCTGACCCGCCCGAAATCCTACCACCTGAAGAAAGCCTGACGCCCATGTCGATGACCGCCAACTGGTCCTATCCCACCGCCATCCGCTTCGGCGCGGGCCGCATCGACGAGATCGGCGCCGCCTGCATCGCCGCGGGCATCAGCAAGCCGCTGCTGGTCACCGACCGCGGCCTCGCGGCCATGGACATCACCCGCCGCACGCTGGACCTGATCGAGACCGCGGGGCTCGGCCGCGCGATCTTTTCCGACGTGGACCCCAACCCGAACGAGCGCAATCTCGAGGCCGGGCTGAAGGTCTACCGCGAGAACGACCATGACGGGGTGATCGCCTTCGGCGGCGGCTCGGGGCTGGACCTGGGGAAAATGATCGCCTTCATGGCTGGCCAGGTGCGCCCGGTCTGGGATTTCGAGGATATCGGCGACTGGTGGACCCGCGCCGACGCCGACGCCATCGCGCCGATCGTGGCGGTGCCGACCACCGCCGGGACGGGGTCCGAAGTGGGGCGGGCGTCGGTCATCACCGATTCCGAGACCCACGTGAAGAAGATCATCTTCCACCCCAAGGTGCTGCCGAGCGTGGTGATCTGCGATCCCGAGCTGACGGTGGGCATGCCGAAATCGATCACCGCCGGCACGGGCCTCGACGCCTTCGCCCATTGCGTCGAGGCGTTCTCGTCGCCCCATTATCACCCCATGAGCCAGGGCATCGCGCTGGAAGGCATGCGGCTGGTGATCGACAACCTGCCGCGCGCCTACGACGACGGCAGCGATATCGAAGCGCGCGCCAACATGATGAGCGCGGGGGCCATGGGCGCCGTGGCCTTCCAGAAGGGGCTGGGTGCGATCCACGCGCTGAGCCACCCGGTGGGCGCGGTCTACGGCACCCATCACGGCACGACGAACGCCGTCTGCATGCCCGCCGTGCTGGACCTGAACGCAAGCGCGATCCGCGACCGGTTCGACCGCGCGGCGTCCTACCTGGGCGTCGATGGCGGCTTCGACGGGTTCCGCGCCTTCGTGCAGGACTTCAACGACCGCTTCGACATCCCCCGCAAGCTCGGCGCCATGGGCGTGGGCGATGACCGCGTGGAAGAACTGGTCGAGATGGCGCTGAAAGACCCCAGCTGCGGTGGCAACCCGGTGGAGCTGACGAAGGACAACGTGCGCGGGCTGTTCGAAACCCTGATCTAGGCTGAGAAGAGCGGCGTGGACGCGGCGATGGACCATGCCAGCGCCGCGCCCAGTCCCAGACCCGCCGCCCCCGGTCGGCGACGGGCGATGGGGCGCGCGACCGTGCCGAAAACCAGCCAGAACAGCACCAGCACCGGCAGCACTGTGAAGGTCAGGCCGATCCGGGCGGGGGCTGCGAACATGAGCCCGCCCAGCAGCGCCAGCACCGCCAGGCGCAGGGCGACCCGCCGGACGATCCCGCTGCTCGCCAGCAGGACGGCCTCGCCCAGGGCATAGGCCAGCGTCGCCGGCAGCAGCGCGAGGGCCAGCGCGACGCGCGGCCCGGTGGGCAGGAACGACGCGCCGTAGCGGTCCAGCAGCAGGGCGAAGGCGAGCGACCAGAGAGCGAACAGCGCCAGCCCCGCGCCGGGCCTCCCCAGCCGAGACCATCCCACCACCAGCCACGCCATGCCGGGCACGGCCAGCGCAAGACCCAGCGGCGCGAAGCCCGCCATGCCGAACAGCGCCGCGTCCGATACCGCCAGCGCGCCGAGGCCGGCCAGCGGCAGTGGCAGAAGCCCGGCAAGCCAGAAGCTGCGGGCGGGCAGGGCCGGTGCCAGGTCGCCCTTGGCGGCCCAGCCGGTGGCGATCCGGCCCGCCGCCAGCATCGATCCCAGCAGAAGGACGATCCACGGCCCGGTCAGCGCGGGCGGCGTGGCGGCGCCGGTCAGCCAGTTGCGGGCGGCCCGCGCGGTGGTCGGCGACCACAGCACCCCGACGTGCCCCACCCAGGGCGCGACGGCGGTGCGGCGCCGGACCTCGCCTTCTTCCGCTGTCTCGCCCTCGAGAACGTCGGCCTCGACCATCCGTGCGGCGTCCAGCGCCACGTCCCTCAGTCGCGATTCCCACTGGCCCGAGACCACCAGCAGGGCGGGGGGCCAATCGGGCGACAGGGTCTCGGAATACATCGAGATGGCGACCAGCTGCCCGATCCCGGCCGCGCGCCCGGCGCGCAGGATGATGTCGGTCGCCATAGAATGCCCCAGCAGCGCCACGACCGGGCCGGGCGCTGCCGCGATCACCGGGCCCATCTGGTCGACCAGTTGCGCCGTGGTGCCTTCGATCCGCGTCACGTCAGGCGACAGCACCCCCGGATGTCGTCCGTGGCCGATGCTGTCGATGCTGATCACGCCCAGCCCCGTGCGCGCCAGGCTCAGCGACAGCGCGTGCATCATCTGCCGCGACCCGGCGAACCCGTGCGAGACGATGACCCAGCCCTCGGGCGTGCGACCGGTGCGGGTGAGGAACGTGGCGGGCGTGTCGCCAAGGCGGTCGTGACGGATGTCGAGCCCGCCCTCGGCCCGTTCCAGCTGCCACGCAGACAGCAGGAGCAAGCCCACGGCCAGCAGGAGGGACAGCACACGCACCATGTGCGGCAATTTAGCGCGCGGCGCGGTCGAAGCGATACTCGGTGGTCTGGGAATAGACGGCGCCCGGGCGCAGCTCGACCGAGGGGAAGCCGGGGTTGTTTGGCGCGTCGGGCCAGTGCTGCGGCTCGAACGCCATGGCGGCGCGGCGGGGGTAGGGCTGTCTGTGGTTCGTCTCTTCCTCCACCGCGAATTTATGCATGTCGAAGACCTGCATCCCCGGCGCGGTGGTCGCAATTTCCAGGGAGGGACCGTCCGGCGCCGACAGGCGCAGCGCCGGGGTCAGCGCGCGCGGCGCATCGGCGAGGCAGAAGTTGTGATCCAGCCGCGGTGTCGTGTCGAGGTCCAGCGTCACGCCCTCGCGGAAGTCGTAGGGCGTGCCCGCGACCTCGGCGATCTCGCCCGTGGGCAGGTCGTCGCCATCGGTCGGCAGATAGCGGTCGGCCAGCACCTGCAAAAGCTGGCCGCCCCACCCCGCGGGCGGCTGCATGGTCCAGTAACCGTGGCTGGCGAGGTTCATCCAGGTGGGCGCATCCGTTGCGCCGCGGAAGGTGACGCGCAGGGTCGCGCCATCCAAAGCGTATTCCACCTCGATCCGCCGGTTGCCGGGAAAGCCGCCCGCGCCGTCGGGCAGGCTGAGCGCAAGGGTCGCTTCGGTGTCGTCCTGGTCAACGACTTCCCAGACCTGCGTGTGGGTCGCCGCCGCGCCGCCGTGCAGCGTGTGCCGGTCGTCCTGGTTGGCGTCGAGCTGGTATTCCGTGCCGTCCAGCGTGGCTTTGGCCCCGCCGATCCGGTTGGCGACCGGCCCCATCACTGCCCCGAAATGGGTGCAGATGCGGGTGTATGCGGACAGGTCTGGGCTGCCCAGGGTCAGGGAGAAATCGACGCCCGCCAGCCGCACGTCCTGGATCAGCGCGCCCAATGTCAGGATCTGCACGGTCAGCGCGTCGTTGCGAAGGGTGATGCGCTCGACCGTGCGGCCGTCGGGCAGGGTTCCGAAGCGTTCGATCATGGTCGATCCTCCCAAAGGACGCCCGCCGCCGGGATCTCGCGGCCCGCGAAGCGGACCGGCTCGGGCGCGTAATTGAACCAGAAACGGTGGGTGTCGGTGTCGCGCAGGCGCAGCCCGTCCGGAAGGTCGAGCGTTTCGATCCCCTCCGCCGCGCAGGCCCGCCGCAGGATCCGGTCGAGCGCCTGGGCATCCGGCCAGCCGCCCAGGTAGTGAAGCTTGCCCGCAGCCACCAGTGCCGGCGCGCCGTCTGCGGTTGTCTCGACCGCTTCGGCACTGCCCTCCAGCACCTCGATCCAGTGCTGCAACGTGCCGCCTCGTGCCAATGGCACAGCGCCCGAGGCTGGAACCGTCTCCACCCGCGCGACCACGGTATCGAGGCCGGGCAGCGCCGGGGGCAGCGGGACGGGGATCGCCATCTCGGCCGTTTTGGCGTTCGTGCGCGGCCCGAGGATCGCCGTGCCCGTCAGCCCGTCGCAGAATCCCTCCGGCAGGGTGGCGAGCCCGGGGGACAGCACCAGCGCATGGCCGGACAGGTCGGCGTCGGGGGGCAGGATGTCGACGTTCAGGCCCAGCCGCCGAAGGCCGGAGTAGACGGCGAAGCAGATCGCGAAATGGTCGAACTCGACACCCTGCGGCTGCACGTCCCACGCCCATGCCGAGGCATAGTCGAAGACCAGCGCCACGTCGCCGCGCGCGGTTCCGGCCTCGGGGGCCTCGGACAGTTCGCCGGCCACCTGCGCGCATTCCTCCAGCCCCGGCGCAGGCGCGCTGTCGGGGCGCAGCAGGCCCGCGTGGTGCTGTTCCTGCGCGAAGGGCAACTGCCGCCAGCGGAAATAGCAGACCGCCTCGGCCCCGTGGGCAAAAGCCTCCCACGCCCAGAGCCGCGCCATGCCCGGAAGCGGCGCGGGGTTGTGCGCGGCCCAGTTCACCGGACCGGGCTGCTGTTCGATGACCCACCAGCGGCCGCGCCCGACCGCGCGGTAAAGGTCATGGTGAAACGCCTGCATGTCCGGGTGCCCCTGCCGCAGGAAGCGCGCGCGCTCGGCCTCGGTCGCGGGCGTGCGATCCTCGAGAAAGCCAATCGGGTAGCTGTCCCAGGTGGCGATATCCAGGTCGGCGCCCACGGCGAAATGGTCGAAGGCGACCTCGCGACCCATGTAGTTGTGCAGGATCGGCGCGTCGGTGCGCGCCCGCAGGATCTCGACCTGCACCCGGTTGAACCGCACCACCTGGTCCGAGCAGAAGCGCCGGAAGGCCAGGGCGTGGGCCGGGTTGGGTTCCGTCACGGTCAGGTTGGGCAGGCCGATCTGCCCGAAGCTGTCATACTCCATCGACCAGAAGACGTTGCCCCAGGCCCGGTTCAGCGCGTCCGGCGACTGGTAGCGCTGCGCGCACCAGTCCTGGAAGGCCCGCCGCGCGGCGTCGGAATAGCTGACGACCGTGTCGTGACAGCCGTACTCGTTATCGGTCTGCCAGGCGTGGATATGCGGATTGCGGCCATAGCGGTCGGCGACCTTCGTGACGATGCGGCGGCATTCGTCGAGATAGCCCTCGTGCGAGAAGCAGTAGTGCCGCCGCGACCCGAAACCGCGCGGGCGGCCCTGCGCGTCCAGCGCGAACATGTCGGGATGCCTGTCCACGACCCAGGCCGGCGGCGTTGCGGTGGGGGTGCCCAGCACGACCTTCAGCCCCGCGTCGCCCAGCGTTTCGATGGCCCGGTCGAGCCAGCCCCAGTCGAACTGTCCCGGCTGCGGCTCGATCCGGGACCAGGCGAACTCGCCGATGCGGACCCAGGTCAGCCCGGCCTCGACCATGCGCCGCGCGTCCTCGACCCAGGTCTCCTCGGGCCAGTGTTCGGGGTAGTAGCAGGTGCCGAGGGTTCTGGCGGGCATGGCGGGGCCTGACTTGAGGTGAGGATTTGCGGACAGATGGAAACCGGGGGAAGGGCTAGAGAAGGATGCGGTGCTCCGCCTGACCCGTGGCGTTGGTCTCGACCCGGAAGGTGCGGCCGTGGCCGTCCTCGGTCGCGATGATCGGCTCATCGATGCCGACGGCGGCCGAGGTGACGAACAGCGTCGACAGGTCGGGCCCGCCGAAGGCCGGGCAGGTCGTCTGCAACGCGGGCAGGTTCACGACGTGCAACTGGGTCGCGTCCGGGCCGTAGACCGCCACGCGGCTGTTGCCCCACTGAGCCGACCACAGGTTGCCGTCGGCGTCGCAGACCGCGCCGTCGGGATGGTAGGGCGTGCCGCGCAAATCGAGCCATGTTTCGGCCTGCCCCACCGGCCACCCGTCACCGTCCAGCCGCCACTGCATGATCATCTGCGCCGGCGTGTCGGCGAAAAAGGCGGTGGTGCCGTCGGGGGTGAAACAGATCGCGTTGGCGATGGACATGCCGCCCTTCAGCTTTCGCAGCTCGCCCTTGTAGAACCGGTAGAGCGCGCCGTCGCCCACGCCCTTTTCCAGCCCCATGGTCGAGATCCAGAACCCCCCCTGCGGGTCGGCGCGCCCGTCATTGGGGCGGTTGGCAGGCTTGTCGGCCTCGAGATCGCACAGGTGGGTGTGGCTGCCGGTTTCGATATTCAGCAGCATCAGGTCGGTGTCGGTCGCCACCAGCAGCGTGTCGTGGTCGACCCACCCCATGCAGGAGACGTGCCGGTCGAAGGTCCAGTCGCGAAGCGCCCCGTCGATCCGGCTGAGCACCCTTTTCGACAGGATATCGCACCAGAAAAGCTGCCCGCGCTGGGGGTGGAAGAACGCGCCTTCGCCCAGCAGGCAGCGCGTCGTGTCATAGGTTTGCGGCTCTCCGGTCTCGATCATCGTTTCACCCTTCTGCCGCGTCGTAGGCGGCGACCATGTCGCGGGCGCGGGCCGAGATCTCGTCCACCGCGTCGCCCGGACGGTAGAGCGCCGACCCGATGCCGAAGCCCGACGCGCCCGCGCGCAGCCAGTCGCCGAAATTCTCGGGGCCCACGCCGCCGACCATGTAGACCTGCGTCTCGGTGGGCAGCACGGCGCGCAGGGCCTTCAGCCCCTCGGTCCCCATCTGGAAGGCCGGGAATACCTTTAGCCCCGTGGCGCCCGCGTGCAGCGCGGCGAAGCATTCGGTGGGGCTGAGCACGCCCGGGAAGCTGTCCATCCCGGCCGCGCGCGTGGCCGCGACCACCGCGGGATCGAAGCAGGGCGACACGACCAGTTGCCCGCCCGCGTCGTGCACCTGAGACACCTGCGCGGGCGTCAGCACGGTGCCGGCACCGATCTGCGCGTTCTGACCGTGGGCCTTCACCATGGCCGCGATGCTGTCGAACGGCGAGGGCGAGTTCAGCGGCACCTCGATGCGGGTGATCCCCGCCTCGATCAGCGCTGCCGCCACGTCCACCGCCTCGGACGGGTCGATGCCGCGCAGGATGGCGATGAGGGGTCTGGTCATGAAGGCTCCTTGCTCAATCCGCGCCACGCCGCCGTCAGGCCCTGCAGCGTCAGCGTGTCGCCGCGCGTGCGGATCACCTGCACGCCCTGCATGGCCAGTGCCGTGGCGTAATGTTGGGTCAGTCCCGCCGCGCCGATCAGCGCCACGGGCAGTCCAAGCCAATAGGGCTTGGCGGCGGCAAGTTCCGCACCGATCAGCAGACCCGACAGCGCGGCGGTGGATTCGGCGGTGCCGCGATTGTTCAAAAGCGCTTCGGCCCGGATCGAGAACAGGCGCGCGGCCAGTTGCTCGGGGCGGCTGAGGCTTTGCGACAGCGCGTCGGCGAAGGCGTCATCGTCCCAGCCGTCCGGCGCGACCGAGTGGCGTAGCACCGAGTGGTGGGCCAGCGCCGCGAACAGCTCGCCTGTCATCATGGTGCGGAACGACACGACCTCGCCCGCGCTGATCTGCACCCACTTGGAATGGCTGCCGGGCAGGCAGATGGCGCCGTCGAAATCCGGGTTCAGCGCAAGGAAACCGGCGATCTGCGTCTCCTCGCCGCGCATGACGTCGGCGGGGTTGGTCTGTTTCAGGCCCGGCACGATATGGACCGCCAGCCGCGCGTCGTCCGTGGGCACGGGCACCAGCCTGTCGGACAGCGGCGTGGCCGGCACCTTGCGATAGCCCGCGTCGCGCCAGCCCTGCGCGGCGCCCGCCATGCCGCAGGCGATCACGGGGGTGCCCGGCGCGATGTCCCATCCGTCGGTCATGCGCAGCAGCGCAGGCTCGAACCCGTCCGACGCGAGGCCCCCCATGCCGGGGCCGCCCGGCGCGGTGTCCAGCACCTCGGCCCCCGCCATGGCCCAGGCGCGGGCGTTGGTGGTGCCCCAGTCGACGGCGATCCAGTCGGGACGGGTCAAAGGCGCTCCCCCTCGATCACCCACATCGTGGCGGGCCACGCCCAGGGCAGCGAAAGCCCCATTCCCATCAGCGCCGCACCGCTGAGCGTCACGGGGCCGTCCTTCAATGCGACCGGGCCGCGGCTTTGCGGCGGAATGTCCGAAGGGTTCACCAGCCGCACGCGGTACCGCGCCTCCGGGTCGAGCCCGGCCAGCCGCAGCGGGCGGGGCAGGGCCTGTGGAGAGGTCTCGGTCTGGGCGACGAAGGCGACGAAGCGGTGGCCGTCGGCCGCGCGCTGCAGTTCGGCCCGCACGGCCGGATCGGCGCAGTCCAGGGGCAGGATGTCGCCCGCGTGCATCCAGACCCGGTTGTCCTTGTACCATTTCGTGATCCCGCGCAGCGTTTCGGCATCCTCGGCCGGCAGGCTGCGCGGATCCATCTCGAACCCCATGTGCCGCTGGGCGGCGACCCAGGCGCGGAAAGCCATGGGCAACCGCCGCCCCGAGGTGTGCGACGGGTCGGGGCCCACGTGGCTGCCCGTCACCGCCGAGGGCAAAAGCAGGGACGCGGCATGCTGGATGCGCACCCGTTCCAGCGCGTCGTTGCTGTCCGACAACCAGACGCGGTGGGTGCGCGACAGGATGCCCGCGTCGATCCGCCCGCCGCCCGACGCGCAGCTTTCGATCTCGACCCCGGGATGGGCCGCGCGCAGCCGGTCGAGCAACGCGTAGATCCCGTCGGTCTGCGCTGCGTCGCCGATGGGCAGCAGCCGGTTATGGTCCCATTTCAGGTAGTCGACCGGGTGGTCCTTCAGGATCGCGTGCAGCGCATCGAACAGGTGGTCGCGCACGTCGGCGCGGCCCAGGTCCAGCACCAGCTGCTGCCGCCCACGCGGTTGGTCGGGCGGGCCCAGGACCCAGCCCGGGTGCAGTCGGTAGAGATCGCTGTTTTCGTTCACCATCTCGGGCTCGACCCACAGCCCGAAGGCCATGCCGCAGGCATGCACATGCTCGATCAGGGGCATCAGCCCGTCGGGATACTTGCGCGTGTCGATCCACCAGTCGCCCAGCGACGTGGTGTCGTCGACGCGCTGCCCGAACCAGCCATCGTCGAGCACGAAGCGCTCGGCGCCGAGGTCGGCGGCGGCGCTGGCGATGTCCTTCAGCGCGTCGAGGCTGTGATCGAAATAGATCGCTTCCCAGCAATTGTAGTGAACGGGGCGCGGGCGGGACTTGTCGGGCCAGTTGATCCCCATGTCGCGGATGTGCCGCTGGAACAGCACGCCAGTGCCGCCCGTGCCCTCGGTGCTAAGCCCGGCCAGCAGCGTGCCGGTGCTGAACCGCGTCGCCGCGCCCTGCCAGGCGCCCGGGCTGTGGCCCATCTGCAGCTGGCGGCGGCCATCGGGCAGTTCCTCGGCAACCATGCGGTGGCCGCCGGACCAGGCGTAATGCAGGGCTAACGCCTGTCCGCGGGTCTTGGTCGTGCCGCGCGCCGGGAAGACCGCGTGCGGCGGGTGTTCGTGGCCGGACCGGCCTTGCCGCCCGTCGCGCACCCGCTGCCCCGGCTGCCAGGGCGTCTCGACCGCGCGCCATTCGCTGATCCAGCCGCCGTGAATGTCGATCATCGGGGCCGCGTCCTGCGGTCCGGGCAACACCGGGGCGGCCAGCCAGTCGCAGATCACGGGCGCGTCGGCGTCGAGATCGGCGCGCAGCGCGACGAGCCCGGTTGGCAGGATCTCGATCACCGCGCTGTAGCGCAGGCCGACGCCGCGATTGCGCGCCGTGACGCGGAAGGCGGTGTCGGTCGCCTCGACCCGGGCCCCCTCGAACGCCAGCGTCAGGGGCAGCCCGTCGCTGTCGCGCAGCATGGCGCCGGGATGGCCGCCGAAACCGCGCCCCGGCTCGGGGCAGAGGCTGATGGGGGCGACCACGTCCAGCGTGCCGCCGCCCAGGTCCATCGCCTGCGCGCGGGCGAGTTCTTCGAGGTCCTCGTCCCGCGGCAGGGGCGTGCCGAAATAGATCACCGCCGGAAGGGCGTCGCCCTCGGCCGCCATCACCAGCGTCTGTCGTCCGTCGTCGAGGCGCCACTGCGGCATTATTTCACCGCGCCAAGGGTCAGGCCGGCGATGAAGTGCTTCTGCATCAGGAAGAACATCGCGACCGGCGGCAGGGCGGCGACGATGCTGCCCGCGCTCATCAGGTGATAGGCCGCACGGTACTGCGCGTTGAAGCTGGTGATGCCCGCCGTCACCGGCTGGCTTTCGGCGCCCTGGGTCAGCACCACGGCCCAGAAATAGTCGTTCCAGATGAAGGTGAAGACCAGCACCGACAGCGCCGCCAGCGCGGGCTTCATCAGCGGCAGAACCACGAACCAGAAGATCCGCCACTCGGCCACGCCCTCGACCCGGGCGGCCTCGATCAGCTCGAAGGGCAGTTGGCGGATGAAGTTGCGCATGAACAGCGTGCAAAACCCCGTCTGGAAGGCGATGTGAAACAGGACGAGCCCGGTCTTGGTATTATAAAGCCCCAGGTCCAGCGTGAGGTCCCGCACCGGCACCATCAGGATCTGGAACGGCACGAAATTGCCCGCCACGAACATGAAGAAGATCCACAGGTTCGCGCGGAAGCGATAGATCCCCAGCGCGAAGCCGGTCATGGCCGACAGGGCGATGCAGCCGATGACGGTGGGCACCGTGATCAGGACCGAGTTCAGAAGGTAGCGCGGCATCTGGGATTCCAGGAACACCTTGCCGTAGTTCGTGAATCCTTCGAAGCTGGATGGCCAGCCCCAGTAATTCGCGTTGCCGAAATCCGCGCCGGGCTTGATCGAGAAGATCATCACGGCAATGAGCGGCAGCAGCCACAGGAGCAGCGCCAGCGGGAGAAACGCCTGGTAGGTCAGCTGCGCCGCGCGGGGCTGTTTCTCGATCGGGGTGGGAAACATCAGCGATCCTCCTCGCGCGGGGGCAGGGCGGCCTGCGCCTTCTTCGTCAGGCCGGCGCGCACCGTGTCGTAAGACACCGCGATCCGGTGCCGCGCCTCGTCGGGGTCCAGGTCGGGCAGGTCCAGGTGCAGCCACGCGCCGCGGAAATAGGCGGGTTTGCGCCCCACGCCCGCGTCGATCAGCATCCGGGCGCTGTCACTGTCCGAACAGCGCAGGACGACGTGCCCGGTGTTCCGGTCGCGGGTTTCGGTGTGACTGAAACAGGCGAACATCTTGCCGCCGATCTTCCACGCGTCGAGTTCACCGGGGCCCGACAGCACGGCGCCGGGCAGGCGGGCGGCAATGGTGTCGATCTCGCCCCGGGTCATCAGCGCCGCTCCTCGCGGTACATGGAGAACAGGAAGTAGGCGATGAAGCACAGCATGATAAGGAACAGCACCACCGCGATCGCAGCGCCATAGCCCATGCGGAACCCGTATTCCGACAACGCGACCTCGAACATGTAGAAGCTCAGCACGCGGCTCGACCCGAAAGGACCGCCCTGCGTCATGATCGAGATCAGGTCGAAACTGCGCAGCGCCCCGATGATGGTGACGACGAAGGCGATGAAGGTCGCGGGCTTCAGCTGCGGCAGAACGATGTGCCACAGCATCCGCCAGCCCTTGGCGTTGTCCAGCCGCCCGGCCTCGATCTGCTCGGGGTTCACGGCATTCAGGCCGGTGAGATACAGGATCATGCAATAGGCCGTCTGCGGCCAGAGACCGGCCAGGATGATCCCGAAGGTCACGTAGCGGGGGTCGCCCAGCACGTTGATGGGCCCCGCGCCGAACCATCCCAGCATCACGTTCAGCAGCCCGAAGGCGGGATCGTAGAACCAGGTGAAGACCAGGCCCACGACGACCTGGCTGATGACGAAGGGAAAGAAGAACAGCGACTTGTAGATGCGGATACCCGTCACCGTCTGGTTCAGGAACAGCGCGATTCCCAGCCCCGCGGGGATGGCCAGCAGGTAGAGCAGCAGCCACCAGACATTGTTCTTCAGCGAGGTGTAGAAGGCCGGGTCATTGCCCAGCTCGCGGTAGTTCTCGAAGCCGACATAGGTCGGCTGACCAAGCCCGTCCCAGTCCTGCAGCGAGATGCCGAAGCTCTGGAAGATCGGGATGATGACGTAGACCGCGAAGAACAGGACGCCCGGCGCCAGGAACAGGTAGGGCGTGATGGCGATCTGGTTGCGACGCCACCAAGACTTCCGGACGGTCGATTGCGGCAGGGCGGCTTGGGTCATCGGGGGCACCTCGGTCGGACGGGCGGCAGGGCGTCGGGGACACCCTGGAGGAGATTATCCGCGATAATCTCCGGATTTTCATCCCGGATGAAAATGGCGCGGGGCGGGAGCCGTGACCCCCGCCCCGCCACGCGTCACTTGTCGTAGATCCGGCCGGTGGCCTGCTCGAGCCGCTGGAGGATGTTGTCCAGCTGGTCCGGCTGCACCATGAACTGCTGGAAGCCTTCCATGGCGACCTTTGCCATCTCGGCCGGGGCGTCGCGGTCGAAGAACTGCGCCACGCCGCCCGGCGCGTTGGACGACAGCACCTCGAAGCCCTGTTGCAGGAACTTGTCGTCGCCCACCGACGCCTGGCTGTTTATCGGCAGCTGGCCCAGCGCGTCGCTGGCGTTGATCCGGGTCTGCACCTCGGGCGAGGTCACGTATTTCAGGAAGGCCTTGCCCGCCTCGGGGTTGCTGGCCTGCGCGGGCACGTGGAACGTGTCGGTCGGCGCGTCCTCGGCCAGCTCCACGTCCGGGTTGATGGCCGGGAACTGGTAGTAGTCCAGCTGGTCGTCCGACAGCCCGGCCTCGCGCAGCGGCGCCACGGCGAAGTTGCCCATCAGGTAGGCGGCCGCTTCTCCGTTGACCATGAAGGGCAGCGCCTCCTGCCAGGAATAGGCGGTGTGGTTGTCCACGAAGGCGCCCATGTCGATGAGCTCGCGCCAGTTGGCGAAGGTCTGGCGCACGCCGTCATCGGTCCACGGGATCTCGCCCGCGGTCAGCTGCATGTGGTAGTCGTAGCCGTTGGTGCGCATGTTGAGGTAGTCGAACCAGCCGCCGGCGGTCCACAAGAACTTGGTGCCGATGGTGAAGCACTTGATGCCGTTATCCAGCAGCGTCTGGCAGTTGGACTTCAGCGTTTCCCAGTCCTGCGGCTCTTCCAGCCCGTACTCGTCATACAGGTCCGCGCGGTAATAGACGCCCCACTGGTAATAGGTGTAGGGCACGCCCCACTGCTTGTCGTCCATGGTCATGGCCGACTTGGTCGAGGCGAGGTTCTCGCTCATCTCGCCTTCCCAGATGTCGCTGACGTCCATGAACAGGCCCGCGTCCACGTAGGGGGCCATGCGGTTGCCGGCGTACCAGTTGGCCACGTCGGGGGCGTTCGCGGTCAGGAAGTTGCGGATCTGCGTCTTGTAGGCCTCGCGGTCGATGACCGTGAGCTCGATGTTCAGGTCCGGATGCATCTCGCCGAACTCGGCCACGAGGCCTTCCATGACCGCGCGCGGCGCCGGGTTCGACATGTCGGAAAAGATGACCAGATCGCCCGAGAGCGATTCGTGTTCGGCGGCGAACGCATGGCCGCCGGCGACGAGTCCCGCCACCGCGACCGAGGCCTTCAGTGTCTTCAGCATGTTAAGAATTCCTCCCGAAAACGGTTTCATTATTTGAAACCTTGTTTTGCATATTGAAAACTGTGCGGCAGCCGGATTACGTTGTCAACAGCCCGATCCGCCCGAGCGGGGCGGTGCCGATGACGGGGAGGAACATGGCCGAAGCGCGCGACGGAACGGTAGGCAAGGCGCTGGACGTGCTCGACCGGGTGGCGGCCGCGGGCGGCCCGGTGCGGTTTTCGGACCTGCTCGAGGATGGGCCCTATCCCAAGGCGACGCTGTATCGGCTTCTGCAGACGCTGACCTCGCAGGGGATGCTGAGCCACGATGCCGAGCTGGGGACCTACACGCTGGGCGTGCGGCTGGTGCGCCTGGCCCACAAGGCGTGGTCGCAGGCGTCGCTGGCACCGGTGGCGCATGAATGGCTCGACCGGCTGTCGCGCGAAACCGGCGAGGCGGTGCACCTGGCGCAGCTGGACGGCGCGCAGGTGCTTTACGTCGACAAGGTCAACACCGCGCTGCGGGTCGACATGTTCTCGGCCACGGGCCGGGTGGGGCCGTCCTATTGCACCGGGTTGGGCAAGGCGATGCTGGCCTTCCTGCCCGACGCCGAACTGGACCAGGCGCTGGGCCAGCAGAGTTATCACCGCTTCACCGACGCAACGCTGACGTCGCCCGAAGCGCTAAGGGCCGAGCTCGCCCACATCCGCGAGGCCGGTGTCGCCTACGATCGCGAGGAGCACGAGCCCGGGATCATCTGCATCGCGACGCCGATCCTCAGCCGCGGGGGCCGCATCCTGGGCGGCCTGTCGATCACGTCGACCACCGCGCGCCGCAGCCTCGACGACCTGTCGCAGCTTGCGCCGCTGCTGCTGGACACCCGCGCCAAGATCGAAAGCGACATCCACGCCTGGCGTTTTCCCGAGGACGGCCCGCGGCTGCGGACCGTGCCAACCTGAACCACCAACGAGAGGGGTCGCCATGTCCGGCGTCGAGCTGAGCAACGTCATCAAGAAATACGGTGAGACCCAGGTCATCCACGGGATCGACCTGGCCATCGGCGACGGCGAGTTCGCCGTGTTCGTCGGACCGTCGGGCTGCGGCAAGTCCACGCTCCTGCGGATGATCGCGGGGCTCGAGGAGACCACGTCCGGCCGGATCGATATCGGCGGCGCCGACGTGACCCGGGCGGACCCGGCCGATCGCGGCGTGGCGATGGTGTTCCAGACGTACGCGCTCTACCCGCACATGACCGTGCGCGAGAACATGGGCTTCGGCCTGCGCATGACCGGCCATCCCAAGCCCGAGATCGACAGCAAGGTGGACGAGGCCGCGCGCATCCTGCAACTGGACGAGTTGCTGGACCGAAAACCGGCGGCCCTGTCGGGCGGCCAGCGTCAGCGCGTGGCCATCGGCCGCGCCATCACCCGCGGCCCCGAGGTGTTCCTGTTCGACGAGCCGCTGTCGAACCTCGACGCCGAGCTTCGGGTCGAGATGCGGGTCGAGATCGCGCGGCTGCACAAGGAAATCGGCGCCACGATGATCTACGTCACCCACGACCAGGTCGAGGCCATGACGCTGGCCGACAAGATCGTGGTGCTGCGCAAGGGTCGGATCGAGCAGGTGGGCGCGCCGCTCGACCTTTACCGAGATCCCGACAACCGCTTCGTGGCGGGCTTCATCGGCAGCCCGTCGATGAACTTCCTCGATGCGACCGCCCGCGACGGCGCGCTGCATGTCCCGGCTCTGGGCGGCACGCTGGACGTCCCGCAGACCCTGCCCGGGGACGGCCGCGCCCTGTCGCTGGGCCTGCGGCCCGAGCACCTGTGGCTCGAGGACGGCGACACCTTCACCGTGGACCTGACCGAGGCGCTGGGCGGCGTGTCCTATGCCTATCTCAAGGCCGCCGATGGCACGCGACTGATCGTCGAGGAACGCGGCGATACCCGCGCGAAGATCGGCGACCGGGTGGCGCTGGGGGTCGATCCGGCGAAGACGATGCTGTTCGACGCCGAGACCGAGCTGCGCATCCGCTGAAAGCGCGACGACGCCCGATCCCGGGCTGGCCGCTTCGCGGGGCGCCTTGAAGGGCCACGGGCGTCCGGCGCGTCAGGCGGCGGATTGACCGTAGTATAGGCCAACCACGTGTTCGGCCTCGGCAAAGAACAGCCAGCGTTGCGCCAGCATCCCGACGACATGGCTGATCACCGCGACCGCGGCGAGCCAATGGCTGAACGGCAGCAGAAGCAACAGGGCGGGCAGGGCGAAGGCGAGGACCAGGACCAGCGTCCGCAACGTCACCCGGTGCTTGCGCCCGACACGGAACACCATTTCGCGCGTCAGGTAGTTGCCCCCGGTATGGGGCGGCTCGAACAGGCGGACCCGGCCACGGCCGCCCAGCCCGGTCGCGGTGCCAATGGTCGTGCCCGACTTGGCCAGCGCCGCGTCGCCCCGCCTCCACGCCAGCATCTGCAGCGCGGCCATGACGATCAGCAGGACCACGGTCCAGCTGACGCGGCCCGACAGCAACGCCCCGGCCGTGATGGCATAGCCCAGGAACAGCAGCGGGGTCGTCGGCTGGTGCCAGCGCGGCACGGTCTTCAGCTGCGCGTAGATCATCGCGGTCGATCCGACGGTGCCCAGGCACAGCACCGCGCCCAGCCAGCCCAGGGGTGCGAGCCTGAGGCCGGGCATCGCCAGCAGCGCGTAAAGCCCCATGACCGCCAGGGCGGCCACGGCGACCCACGCCTCGCGGCTCAGCCACGATGTGCGCCACTGGGTGAACGCCTTCAGCGCGCGTTCCGGGTGGCCCAGGTGCAGGGTCGACGACAGCAGGCCCGCGCCGGTCAGCGCGAAGGCCAGGGCGAAGAAGATCAGCCCGGTCAGCCCTTCCGTCGGCGCAAGTCCGAGGCCCAAGAAGGCCAGCAAGCCCAGGCCAAGCCCTGACAGGGTCGAGAAGAAGATCAGCGACGGCGCGGGATGCATGTCAGAGCCGCTCCAAGGCGCGGTCGAGCCAGCCGAGGAAACCTTTCGGCCCCTCGTCCACACGCTCGAGGAAGGGGGCCAGCACGTCGATCTCGTCCCGCGGGCGGGGGGTCAGGTACTTGTTCACCGGCTTCGTCTCCTGCTCGGGCATCAGGTCCATGCCGCCGCGCGCCGCGACCAGCTGGCTCACGTCGCTGTCGGGATCGGCGAGGTCGCCGAAATGGCGCGCCCCGGCGGGACAGGTGCGCACGCAGGCGGGCACGCGATCCTCTTCCGGAAGCGCCTCGTTGTAGATCCGGTCGACGCAGAGCGTGCATTTCTTCATCACGCCTTCGATCGGGTCCATCTCGCGCGCGCCGTAGGGGCAGGCCCAGGCGCAGAGGCCGCAACCGATGCAGTCGGTCTCGTTCACCAGGACGATGCCGTCCTCGACCCGTTTGTAGGACGCACCCGTAGGACAGACGGTAACGCAGGGCGCGTCGTCGCAATGCAGGCAGGACTTGGGGAAATGCACGGTCTGGGCCGCGCCCTCGTCCGGCTGCACTTCGAAGCTGTGGATGCGGTTCAGGAACGCGCCCGACGGCGCCGCGCCGTAAGCGTCGTCATCGCCCAAGGGGGCGCCGTAGTTCTGGGTGTTCCAGCCCTTGCAGGCCGTGACGCAGGCATGGCAGCCGACACAGGTGTCGAGGTCGATCACCAGGCCCAGCTTGCGCTCGGTCGTCTCGGGCAGCGCGGTCATGGCTTCACCTGCTGCGCCACGCGGTGCGGGCCGCGGCCCACCGGGCTGCCCTGACGGCCCGTGTCGGGATAGGACTGCTTCGGCGCCGGCACCTTCTCGACCTTCACCCGCAGGTCGAACCAGGCCGCCTGGCCCGTCACCGGATCGCTGTTCGACCAGCGCAGACCGTCGCCCTTCGGCGGCAGCAACTCGTGAATCAGGTGGTTCAGCAGGAAGCCATTCTTCGCCTCGGGCGCGTCGTCGTCCAGCGCCCATGCCCCGCGCCGCTTGCCGATGGCGTTCCAGGTCCAGATCGTGTTGCGGTTCAGAGCCGCCTGGTGCGCCACGGGAACGGTGATCTCGCCATGCTGCGAGGTGACGCGCGCCCAGTCGCCTGCTTGGAAACCGTGTTTCTCCCACAATTCCGTGGGCAGATACATGGGATTATGCCCGTGGATTTGCCGCAGCCAGGCGTTCTGGCTGCCCCAGCTGTGATACATGGCGGCCGGGCGCTGGGTCAGGGCATGGATCGGGTATTCGACCGGGTCGGCGTGGCCGTCCTCCAGCGGCGGATACCAGATCGGCAACGGATCGAGCGTGGTCTTGATGCGTGCCCGCAGGTGATCGGGGGGCTGGCGATGGCCATGCCCCTCGGCCGCCAGTTGGAACCGGCGCAACGGCTCGGACCAGAGCGAGAAGAGGTAGGGCGTCGCCTTGTCGAACAGCCCGATATCGACCGCCCATTCCTGGTAGGCCATGTTCCACGGTTTGAAATACTGCGCGTTTTCGGGGACGTGCTCCATCCAGAAGCCGCCATTGGCGATATAGGCGTCGATCTGCCCCGCGTTGGGCGTGCCGCGCCCGTGGGTCAGACCCTTTTCGCCCACGCGCCACCCGGCCAGCGGCCCCACCCCGGGCCGCCGTTCGTGGTTCACCATGTAATCGGCGTAGTCCTGGAATTTCGCGCTACCGTCGTCGTTCACGAACCCCGGCAGGCCCAGCCGGGCGCCCAGGTCCACGAGGACCGACTGGAAACCGCGCACGTCGCGGTCGGGCGCGACCACGGGCCAGCGGATCGCGTCGGCGACGGCGTCGGCCTCGCAGATCGGCCGGTCCAGCAGCGAGATGCAGTCGTGCCGTTCCAGGTAGGTGGTGTCCGGCAGCACCAGGTCGGCATAGGCCACCATCTCGGACGAATAGGCGTCCGAGTAGATGATGTTGGGGATGACGTAGTCGCCGTTCTCGTCGGTGTCGGTCAGCAACTCCATGACGCGCCCGGTGCTCATGGACGAGTTCCACGCCATGTTCGCCATGTATAGAAACAGCGTGTCGATCGGGTAGGGGTCGCCCGCATGCGCGTTCGAGATGACCATGTGCATCATGCCATGCGCGCTCATGGGATTTTCCCAGGTAAACGCCTTGTCGATGCGCGCCGGGCTGCCGTCCTCCTTCAGGCACAGGTCGTCGGGCCCCTGCACGAAGCCCAGGTGCGGTCCGTCCAGCGGCTGACCCGGTGTCACTCCGCAGTGCGGTTTCGGGTGCGCGGTCGCGGGCTTGGGGTAGGGCGGTTTGAACCGGAAGCCGCCGGGCGCCTCGACGCTGCCCAGCAGGATCTGGAGAAGATGCAGCGCGCGGGCGGTCTGGAACCCGTTGGAATGGGCGCTGATGCCGCGCATGGCGTGAAAGCTCACGGGCCGCGCGCGCATGCTCCGGTGGGTCTCGCCGCGGAAGTCCGTCCACGCGCGATCCAGTTCGAACGACTTGTCGAAGGCGGCATGGGCCAGTTCGGCGGCGATGGCCTCGATCCGCTCGGGCGCGATGCCGCAGGAGGGGCCCACCACCTCGGGCGCGTAGGCATGGTCGAGATAGCGCTCGGCGATGTGCTGGAACACGCTGCGGTGGGTCAGCCCCGCGCGGCGCAGCTTGCCGGCAAGGTCCGGGTGCACCCCCTTCGCGTCGAACGACGCTGGTTTGCCGGTGGCGCGATCCATGACCAGCGCCCGCCCGTTGTCGTCCGTCAGCAAGAGCCCGTGCTCGGGCGATTTCGGATCCTCGTTCACCAGCACCGGCGCGTTGGTGAACCGCGCGAGGTAGTCGAGGTCGATCTTGCCCGCACGCAGCAGGCAGTGGATCAGCGACAGGATGAACAGCCCGTCGGTGCCCGGCGTGATGCCCACCCACTCGTCGGCCACGGCATTGTAGCCCGTGCGCACCGGGTTCACGCCGATGACCTTCACGCCGCGGGCCTTCAGCCGGCCAAGGCCCATCTTGATCGGGTTGCTGTCGTGATCCTCGGCCACGCCGAAGATCATGAACAGCTCGGTCCGCTCCCAGTCGGGCTGGCCGAATTCCCAGAACGCCCCGCCCATGGTGTAGATGCCGGCGGCCGCCATGTTGACGCTGCAAAAGCCACCATGTGCGGCGTAGTTGGGCGTGCCGTAGGCCTGCGCCCAGAAGCTGGTGAAGCTCTGCGACTGGTCGCGCCCGGTGAAGAAGGCCAGCTTCTCCGGTGCCGTCTTGCGTAGTGGCCCGAGCCGGTCGGTCACCATCTGCAGCGCCTCGTCCCAGCCGATTTCCTCGAACTGGCCCGAACCGCGCGGGCCCGTGCGCTTCAGCGGCGCGCGGAGCCGGGCGGGCGACAGGTGCTGCATGATCCCCGCGCTGCCCTTGGCGCACAGCACGCCGCGGTTCACCGGGTGGTCGCGGTTGCCCTCGATATAGGCGACCCGCTCGGTGCCCTCGGCGTCCTTTTTCAGGTGGACGTCGATGCCGCAGCGGCAGGCGCACATGTAGCAGGTGGTCTTGGCGACCCGGTCGCCGGGCTTCGGGTGCAGGTCGATCTTGGGCGTTGTCATGGCGTCACCCTAGTGTGCCGCCCCGCCGGGCGTCATCCCCAAAATCCCGGCCGCCTCGCGCGCGATCGTGCCTTCCTCGTCGGCGGGCACCACGTGGACGGGCACGTCTCCGGCAAAGGCCAGCCCGGCGACGATACCCTCGCGGATGGCGGCATCGTTCTCGCCGATGCCGCCGGTGAAGGCGATGGCGTCGATGCCGCCCATGGTGGCGACGAGCCCCCCGGCCTGCCGCACGGCCCAGTGCACGAAGTGTCGCCGGGCAAGACCGCCTGCGGGCAGGGACCGCATGTCGCTGGTGCCCCCCAGCGCGCGCAGGCCGCTGTCGTTGTTCAGCAGGCGGCGCGCGGCGTCGAGACCGATCTCGCCGGCGATCCGCAGGACGGCGTTGGCGTCGATCTCGCCCACGCGGCTGCCCATGGTCAGGCCCGAAACCGGCGAATAGCCCATGGAGGTCGCCACCGACCGCCCGTCGCGAATGGCGCAGATCGACGCGCCGTTGCCCAGGTGACAGGCCAGCAAGCGGCGCGGCAGCGGATCGAGCGCGCCCACCAGCCCGGCATAGCTCAGGCCGTGGAAGCCATAGCGCCGCACGCCCGCCGCGTGCCACCGGTCGGGCAGGGCATAGCGCAGGGCGACGTCCTCCTGTCCGGCGTGGAAGGCGGTGTCGAAACTGGCGACCTGCGGCACACCGGGGGCCATTTCCGCCAGCGCGTCGATGCAGGCCAGGGCGACCGGGTTGTGCAACGGCGCCAGTGTCCCCAGCGCGTCGATCCGGGCGCGCACCGTGGCGTCTATGCGCCGGGGGCCGTCCATCTCCGCCCCGCCATGCACGACCCGGTGCGCGGTGCCCGCCAGTGTGTCGGGCGCCAGGTCCAGAGCCTCCAGCACGGCGACCAGAGCGGTTCCGTGATCGGCCAACGCGGCCGCGCGCCGCCCGCCATTCACGATAACGGCCGAGCGCCCCCCGATCTCGACGACCTGCGCGTCGGCCACGCGGGCAAGGTCGCGCGCGAACACCGCGCATTTCAACGAGGAGGATCCAGCATTCACCACCAGAATCATGCGCCGCGCCCCTTCACATCACTGGTCCGGAAATACCTCCGGGGGTCCGGGGGCAGCGCCCCCGGCCTCGCCATCTATTCCGCAGCCATGTCCGACGCGCTGACGCCCGCCACGCGCACCGGCTTCTTCATGGCATCGCGGCGGAACGGCTCGCCCAGTTCCTGGTTCAGGATCACCTCGATCAGCGTGGTCTCGTTGTCTTCCATCTGCGCGCGCACGGCCTCGGCCAGCATCTCGGTCAGCTCGTCCATGCCGCGCGCCTGCACGCCCTTCAGGCCGCAGGCCTGGGCGATGCCGGCATAGCTCACCTTCAGGTCCAGCTCGGTGCCCACGAAATTGTCGTCGAACCACAGGGTCGAGTTCCGCTTCTCCGCGCCCCACTGGTAGTTGCGGAAGACGACCATGGTGATGGCGGGCCACTCGTCCCGGCCGATGGCGGTCAGCTCGGTCACCGCGATGCCGAAGGCGCCGTCGCCCGCGAACCCCACCACCGGCACGGAGGGTTGCCCGATCTTGGCGCCCACGATGGACGGCAGGCCGTATCCGCAGGGTCCGAACAGGCCGGGCGCCAGGTATTTCCGGCCCGCCTCGAAGGACGGGTAGGCGTTGCCGATGGCGCAGTTGTTGCCGATGTCGCTGCTGATGATGGCGTCCTTGGGCAGCGCCGACTGGATCGCGCGCCATGCCATGCGCGGGCTCATCCGGTCGGGATGGGCCGCGCGGGCGCGCTCGTTCCAGCTGGTGCCGGGGTCGTCCTCCTCGTGGTCCATGGACGACAGCTCCTGCGCCCAGCGGGACTTCGTCTCGGCGATCAGGTTCAGCCGCTCCTTGGCGGGCGCGTCCTTGTCGCCCAGCCGCTCCAGGAGCCCCTGCGCGACCTTCTTCGCGTCGCCCACGATCCCGACGGTGACGGGCTTGGTCAGACCGATCCGGTCGGGGTTGATGTCAACCTGGATCACCTTGGCGTCCTTGGGCCAGTAATCGATCCCGTATCCCGGCAGGGTCGAGAACGGGTTCAACCGCGTGCCGAGGCACAGAACCACGTCGGCCCGCGCGATCAGCTCCATCCCCGCCTTGGACCCGTTGTAGCCCAGCGGCCCCGCGTGCAGCGGGTGCGAGCCGGGAAAGGCATCGTTGTGCTGGTAGCCGCAGCAGACCGGCGCATCCAGACGCTCGGCCAGGTCGACCGTATCGCCGATCGCCCCGGCCAGAACCACGCCGGCGCCGTTCAGGATCACCGGGAAATCGGCGCTTTTCAACAGCGCGGCGGCCCGATCCAGGGATGCGGCCCCCGGCGTCGGCGCCTCGAACTCCACCGGATCCGGCAGGGCGATATCGACCACCTGGGTCCACATGTCCCGCGGCACGTTGATCTGCGCGGGTGCGCTCATGCGGTGCGCCTTGGCGATGACCCGGGCCAGCACCTCGGCGATGCGCGAGGGGTCACGCACCTCTTCCTGGTAGGCGACCATGTCCTCGAACAGCTTCATCTGCTCGACTTCCTGGAAGCCGCCCTGTCCGATGGTCTTGTTGGCCGCCTGCGGCGTGACCAGCAGAAGCGGGGTGTGGTTCCAGTAGGCGGTCTTCACGGCGGTCACGAAATTGGTGATGCCGGGGCCGTTCTGGGCGATCATCATGGACATCTCGCCGGTGGCGCGGGTGTAGCCATCGGCCATCATGCCCGCGCTGCCTTCATGGGCGCAGTCCCAGAAGGTGATGCCGGCGGTGGGGAAAAGGTCCGAAATCGGCATCATGGCCGATCCGATGATCCCGAAGGCATGGCGGATTCCGTGGCGCTGCAACACCTTCACGAAGGCTTCTTCGGTGGTCATCTTCATGGCGTGTCTCCCTCCGCTGGTCCCGGCCTTCTTGGGCGCGGCGGCGCCGCTTCTGTAGGGCCAGTTGGTTCGGCAGGATAGGGCCAGACGGCGATTCGATTTGCCGCCGGCGATGGGGGCTCTGCCCCCGTCGCTGCGCGACTCCCCCGGAGGTACTTGTGGAAAGATGAAGCGCGTGGAGGATCAGGGTCCATGCCGCCGCGCGTCGATGGCGGCGGCGATGCGCGCGACGCCTTCGGCGATGCGGTCCTCGGGGATCGAGGAATAGGCCAATCGGTAGGTCTCGCGCCCCTGCGCGGGTTCCGCGAAGAAGGGCGCGCCCGGTTCGATCAGCACCGACCTGTCGCGCAGGTCGGCCGCCAGCGCCGCGGCGTCGAGGCCCGGCGCGCGCATCCAAAGCGACGACCCGCCGAAGCTGCCCCGCCCGGCGACATCCAGCCCGTGATGCGCCACGGCGGCATCCATCACCTCGCGCCGGCGACGGTAGGCGCGCCCCATCCGCTTGATGAGCGCGTCGTAATGCCCGAGCTCGAGGAAATAGGCCGCGGTCCGCTGGATCTGCCCGGGCGGGTGGCGCAGCGTGGTCGACCTGAGCGCGCGCGCGGCGTCGATGAAGGGCTTGCTGCCCACGAGATAGCCCAGCCGCAGCCCCGGAAAAAGCGACTTGGAAAAGCTGCCCACGTGGATCACGCGCCCGTCCCGGTCGAGCGACTTGAGCGCGGGGGCCGGGGGGCCGAGGAACGACATCTCGAACTCGTAATCGTCCTCGACCACCAGCATGTCGTGGCGCGCGGCGTGATCGAGCAGGGCCCGCCGACGTGCCAGCGGCAGGGTGGCCGAGGTCGGGCAGTGGTGGCTGGGCGTGACGAAGGCCACGTCGGCCAACGGCAGGTCCTCGACCGGCAGGCCCTGCGCGTCCACCGGTACGGGGCGGACCCGCGCGCCGGACTGGTGCAGGATCTCGCGCAGGGGCGGGTAGGCCGGGTCTTCGATCAGCGCGTGGCGGTCCGGCCCCAGCAGCACCTGCGCGGTCAACCACAGGGCATTTTGCGCGCCCATGGTCACCAGGATCTCGTCCTCACCGGCCAGGATACCGCGCCGGGGCAGTGAATGGCGCGCGATGAAATCCACCAGCCTCGGGTCGTCCCGTTCGTAGTGATCCGCCGTCATCGCTTCGAAATCGCGCTGCCCCAGCGTCCGCAGCGCGCAGAGCCGCCAGTTGGCGTGATCGAACAGGGTCGGGTCGGTCTGGCCGTAGATGAAGGGAAAGCGGTAGCGGCGCCAGTCGGCCGGACGCTCCACCCGCGGGGCGGGCACCGGGATTGGCTGAAGGGCGTGCTGCCAGTCCACGCGGTCCTCGCGCGGGGCCGGGACGTGGCCCGAGGGCTGCGGCGCCGTGTCGGAGACGAAATACCCCGACCGCCCGCGCGCGATCAGGTAGTCGTCGGCCACCAGGTCGGTATAGGCCAGCGTCACCGTCATGCGGCTGACGCCCAGGTGACGGGCCAGCGCGCGAGAGGACGGCATCCGCTCGCCCGGGCGGAAGCGCCCCGACAGGATCCCCTGCGCGACCATTGCCTGGATCCGCGCCTGAAGCGTTCCCGCGGCATCGGGGTCGAGGAAGAAGGTTTCGGTGGCAAGGCCCATGATCTGGACATATCGCGCGCCGTCCACTGGACCAATAGCCGAGGCGCCCCGATCAGATTTAGCCGGACGTCTCCCAAGGCGCCGGATCGCCCGAAAGGGCACGTCCGAAGACGTTCTCACGATGCCAGCGCAAGTTGTCTCTGTGCGGCGCATCGCGCGGATCTGCCGGTCTGACCAGCTTGCCGTCCGGCGCAAGAAGCCGCCCGACCACGTCCCGCGGCACCTTGTTGTGCGATACGAGGATCGTCTCGCAATCCTCCGCGACCGAGATCAGCCCGCGATCGAACATCCAGTGCAGCGTCCCCGACAACGCCAGCCCGTTGCGGACCGAGTCGCTGCCCCTGTCCGCGACGGGCTTGATATGCGCCGCCTGCACCTCGGGCCGCCCACCACCGTTGCGCAGCATCAGGCCCGACATGGCGCAGCGATATCCATAGGCCTCACGCACCTTCCGGCGGAACGCGACATCGCGGTAGGGCCGGCGGGTGAGCCGCTCAAGCACCGGGCGTTCGAAGCTCTTGCTTTCATCATCAACCTCGTCCCTCTGAGGGTCATAGCGCGTCGCCTCCATTCGCTCCAGATCCTGCGGCAAGCCCAGGTCGACGATGCGGGCGAAGTCCGCCTCGGGCAGACGCCGGACGGCAAGCTGGATCGCACCACCCTTCTTCGGAGTCCCGTCCGGTCCGGTCAGCGCGCTTTCCAGCGGGCGGCCAGAAATCAACCGCGGCACCTCGCGGTCGAATGGCAGGAAGCTGCCCGGTTCGATCATGGCCAGAAAGCGGCCCTCCGCGCCCGGCTTCGGGATCACCCGATCGATCTTCGCCACCGCGAAGTAGCCGCGCGGCCCGGCCTTCACCGGCTCGTAGTAGACGATCCAGTCGCAGACGGCCTCATCGACCGCTTTCAGGTAGGAGCGCGGGAAGTCGTAAACGATGTCCGGCTCGTCCTCGTAGATCGAATCCGCCTTGTGCAGGAGAACCAGCTTTCCCATGCGCCCCAGGAAAGCCGTCTCGGCCCGGGATGCAACGGTGTCCTGCCGTCCCACCCTTCATCTTTCCCCAAATACCTCGGGGGAGTCCGCGACAGCGGACGGGGGCAGAGCCCCCTCCCGGCGATCAGCCGAAGACGCGGGTCAGGGCACCGTCGACGGCGTCGGTGATGTGGTCGATCTCGTCCGCCGTGGCGATCAGCGCGGGGCTGAAGCACAGGGTGTTGTTGTAGCCCGGGACCGAGCGGTTGGTCGCGCCGATGATGACACCCTGGGCCATGCAGTCCTTGACCACCGCCTGCACGTGCGCCTCGGGCATGACCTCCTTGGTCTCGCGGTCGGTGACCAGCTCGGCGCCCAGGAACAGGCCCTTGCCGCGCACGTCGCCGATGACGGCGTGCTTCTCGGCCAGGCGGTGCAGGTTGCCGATCATCCGCTCGGACATCCGGTCGACATTCGACAGGAGATCCTCGTCCTCGATGATCGCCATGTTCTCCAGCGCCGCGGCCGGTCCGGCGGTGCAGCCGCCGAAGGTGCTGATATCGCGGAAATAATTCAACGGGTCGGCCTCGTCGTCGCTGAACATCTCGAACACGCGCTCGGAGGTGACGCAGCAGGAAATCGCGGCATAGCCCGAGGCGACGCCCTTCGCCATCGTCACCAGGTCCGGCTCGACCCCGTATTGCTGGTAGCCGAACCAGGTGCCGGTGCGGCCCAGGCCGCAGACGACCTCGTCGATATGCAGCAGCACGTCGTACTTGCGGCAGATCTCCTGCACGCGGTCCCAGTAAGCTTCGGGCGGGGGGATCACGCCGCCGCCGGCCGTCACCGGCTCGAGGCAGAGCGCGCCCACGGTGTCGGGACCCTCGCGCAGGATCACCTTCTCGATCTCGTTGGCGACGGCGATGCCATAATCGGCGCCCGAGAGGTGTCCCAGACCCTGCTCGTGCTTGCGGTACTCGAGGCAGTGGGGCACCTCGACGAAGCCGGGGGCGAAGGGGCCGTACTGGGCGTTACGCTCCTGCTGGCCGCCGGCCGAGAGGCAGCCGATGGTGGTGCCGTGATAATCGCGGTCGCGGAACAGGATCTTGTGCTTCTTGCCGCCGTACCGCTTGTGGGCGATCTGCCGGACGATCTTGAACGCCTTCTCGTTCGCCTCGGAGCCCGAGTTGGCATAATAGACGCGGCTGAGACCCGGCATCTTCTCGATCAGCCGCTCGGCGAAGCGGGCGCCGGGAATGGATCCCAGCGACCCGCCGAAGAAGTTCATCTTCACCAGCTGGTCGCGCACCGCGTCGGCGATGCGTTCACGGCCATAGCCCACGTTCACGGTCCATACACCGCCCGAAACGGCGTCGATATGTTCTTTGCCGGTGATGTCCCACAGCTTCAGACCCTTGCCCTCGACGATGATGCGCGGGTCGATCTCGGACCGCAGGTAAGCCGCGTGCTGGCTCAGGTGATGCCAGACGTGGTTGCGGTCGGCCTCGATCACCGCGCGCGGGTCGTTCATCTGCAGCGGAAGGGTCATGGGTCGGCTCCGAACAAGGATCGATCGTTTCATTCTGACCAGAACGCCTGTCGCGGCAAGAGTGATAGGGCCAGATCACGCCACCCCATCTGTCCAGCGGCGCGGTGGGCGGACCGGGGCCGAGTTTATCATTGACGCTGCGAAACCGGCCCGCTTTGCTGGTTGGGTCCATGACACAGTTCGGCCCGGAGGCTGAAAAGGACCGGGAGTCCTCGGCGCGGCCGGGCGCAAACAATTATAAAACAACGATATCAACCGGGAGAAAGCGATGAAACTGAAGGCAATTCTGATGGGCGCCGCAGCGGGCGCCGTCTCCATGACGACATTCGCGGCCCACGCGGCCGAGCATTCCGAAGGCATCACCGTGGCCTACTTCCTCGAGTGGCCGATGCCTTTCCAGTACGCGAAGGAAATGGGCACCTACGAGGAAGAAATGGGCGTGCCGATCAACTGGGTCAGCTTCGACACCGGAACGGCGATGTCCGCCGCCATGGCGTCGGGCGACGTGCAGATCTCGGTCAGCCAGGGTGTGCCCCCCTTCGTCGTCGCGGCGAGCGCGGGCCAGGACATCCAGATCATCGACGTGGCCGTCAGCTATTCCGACAACGACAACTGCGTGGTCGCCACGGCACTGGAAATCGACAAGGACACCGCCGGTGACCTGGAGGGCAAGAAGGTGGCCGTGCCGCTGGGCACCGCCGCGCATTACGGCTTCCTCAAGCAGATGGACCATTTCGGCGTCGATCCCGCCTCGATGGAGATCGTCGACATGGCCCCCGCCGAGGGCGCGGCCGCGCTCGCGCAGGGCAGCCTCGACATGGCCTGCGGCTGGGGCGGTGCGCTGCGCCGCATGAAGGAGTCGGGCAATGTGCTGCTGACCGGCGCCGAGAAGGAAGAGCTGGGCATCCTCGTTTTCGACGTGACCAGCGCGCCCGCCGATTTCGTGGCCGAGAACCCGGACATGGTGGCGTCCTTCCTCAAGGTGACGGCCGATGCCAACGCCATGTGGAACGCCGGCGAGAACCGCGAGGAGATGCTGGAAGTCATCGCCCGCGACTCGGGCATGGACGTGACCGCCACGGACGAGACGATTTCCACCTTCGTCTTCCCGCCGGTCGACGAGCAGCTGAGCCAGAAATGGCTGGGCGGCGGCGCGCAGGAGTTCATGAACGGCGTGGCCGAAGTGTTCCTGGAAGCCGGCGCCATCGACGAGAAGCGCGACAGCTATGCCAACGCCGTGGCCACCGGGCCGCTGGAAGCCGCGCAAGGCATGTGAGCCTGCGGCGGGCCGGGGGCGAGATCGTGCCCGGCCCGCTTTGCCGAGTATTCAGCGACGGGTCACGTTCAGCCGCGCGCACCCGTCCGGGCCATTTCCCGGCCCGACACTCAAGCCCGGAGCCGCCATGTCCGACCTTGTGATCGACGATGTCTCGATGCGCTTCGATCTGCCCGACGGTGGATCGGTGCAGGCCCTCAAGAACGTGTCCCTGACCCTGAAGCAGGGTGAGATCATGTCCGTTCTCGGCCCGTCGGGCTGCGGCAAGACCACGCTTTTGAACATCCTCGCGGGCTTTCTTGCCCCCACCGAGGGCAAGGTCGTCCTGGGCGACAAGCGCGTGAAGGGCCCGGGGGCGGAACGCGGCATGGTCTTCCAGCAGGGCGCGCTGTTCGAGTGGATGAGCGTGCGCGAGAACGTGGGCTTCGGTCCGGCGATGAAGGGCATGCCCAAGGGTGAGAAACGCGAGATCGTCGATCACCTGCTTGGCGTCGTCGGCCTGGCGCAGTTCAAGGAAAAGGCCGTCTACGAGCTGTCGGGCGGGATGCAGCAGCGCGTGGCCCTGGCCCGTTGCCTGGCGAACGAGCCCGAGGTCATCCTCATGGACGAACCGCTGGGCGCGCTCGACGCGCTGACCCGCGAGAAGATGCAGGGCCTCGTCCTGAAGCTGTGGAAGGAGACCGGCAAGACCGTGATCCTCATCACCCACTCGGTCGAGGAGGCGCTGCTTCTGGGCGAACGGCTGCTGGTCATGGCGCCGCGCCCGGGGCGGATCCACCGTGAATACCGTCTGCCCTTCGCCGATGCGGGCGTCGGCCAGGACCTGCGCGAGGTGAAGAAGATGCCCGAGTTCGGCCAGCGCCGGGAAGAGATCCTGTCGATGATCTGGGAAATGGAAGAAGAGATCATGGGAGGGGCCGCGCAATGACCGCCCTCATCATCGCCGATCTCTGGGGCGAACTGGTGGCGGTCCTGTCCACCCTGTTCTTCGCGCTGCCCTATATCGCGGGCTATATCGGGATCATCCTGCTGACGCTTCTGATCTGGACCGGGATCAAGAAGGTGCTGCGCCCGGCCTCGGACTACACGTCGCTCAAGACCGTGACCTTCGGGGACGAGTCGACCGTCGTGTCGAACTCGGTCGCGTCGGTCGTGTCGGTCGTGCTGATCTTCGTGCTCTGGGCGTCCTTCACCGGCTCGTCCCTGCTGCCGGGGTTCCTGCACGCGCCGGGCCCCTTCGTGGGCACCGGCACCTTCACCTATACGGTCACCACGCCGGACGGCCGCAGCGACGACGCCGAGGTGACGGTGCTCGTCTATCCCCGCGACGACGAGGCGCCGGCCCCCGAGGTGCCGCCCGGCGACGGGTTCGCCAAGAACGACTCGATCGCCATCGCCGAGTATCGCAGCGACCTTTTGCGCGTGGACCAGAACGACGAGATCGGGCGCGACGAAGAGGCCGTCGTCACCCATATCGACGGCAAGGAAATCGCGCCGGGCGAGACGGTGCGCGTGGATTTCGGGACCGTGGCGCTGTCGGGGCGGGGCACACCCAATATCCGTCCTTCGGCTGGTCTGCAGATGGAGCCGATCTGGCTGCCATCGCCCGAAGCGGTCTGGTCCCGCCTGACCGAGATCGCGACGACCGGCTATCGCAACTCGACCCTGGTCGAGCATCTGGGCTACTCGCTCTTCCGGGTGATCGTGGGCTTCACGCTGGGGGCCATGGTCGGCATCCCGCTGGGCTATGCCATGGGCCTGTCGGACTGGTTCCGTGGCTGGTTCGACCCGATCGTCGAGTTCATGCGCCCGGTTCCGCCGCTGGCCCTGATCCCGCTGGTCATCATCTGGGCGGGCATCGGCGAGGTGGGCAAGATCATCCTGCTGTTCCTGGCCGCATTGTGGATCATGGCCATCGGCGCGCGATCCGGCGTGTCGGGCGTGAAGATCAGCAAGGTCCACGCGGCCTATTCGCTGGGGGCGAGCAAGTGGCAGGTTCTGCGCCACGTCATCATCCCCAACTCGCTGCCCGAAATCTTCACCGCGGCCCGCGTCGCCATGGGCGTGTGCTGGGGCACCGTGGTCGCGGCCGAGCTGGTCGCAGCCGAAAAGGGCGCGGGCATGATGATCATGGTGGCCTCCAAGTTCCAGTCCACCGACATCGTCATCATGGGGATCATCCTGATCGGCATCATCGGCTTCGGTATCGACATGCTGATGCGCGCGGCCGAGCGATTCCTCGTCCCATGGAAGGGCCGCGGCTGAGCGTCGTGGCTCAGCCCGTCCCGTCCGTGGCGCCGATCTCGAACCCCTGCGCCCGACAGACCCGGCGCAATTCCGCGTCGAGCGGCGCAAACGCGGGATCGTCGCGTCCCAGGTCGTGTTGCTGCCACAGGTCGCTTTCGACATCGAAAAGCTGAACGCTGCCATCGTGGTAGCGGATCAGCCGGTGGCGGTCCTGCCGGACGGTCGCCCCGTCGTTCGAGAAGCTCGTGATCGCCCGATCCGGATCGCCCGCGCCGCGCAGATAGGGCAGGAGCGACCGGCCATCGCAGCCCTCGATCGGGGCGAGGCCCGCGTAATCGAGGATCGTTGGCCCCACGTCCAGCAACGCCACCGGATCGTCCACCGTGCGCGGCGTGGGGTCGGCTGGATCGAACACGATCAGCGGCACCGCGAGCGATTGCTCGAACAGCGTGAACTTCGAGAACCGGTTGCGGTCGCCCAGGTGATAACCGTGATCCGATAGCACGACCACCAATGTCGAGCCGGCATGCGGCGACGCTTCCAGCGCGTCGAGCACGCGGCCCAGGTGGTAGTCCCCGTGACTGACGGCCGAGAAATAATTGCGAAGGCTCTGCTGCCACCACCCGGTGTTGCCGGCTTCCAGTTGCGGGTTGGGCGGCACGCGGTCCCGGATGAAGGGCTCATCCGGAAATCCGTTCCGGTCCCAGGTCTCGGGGCGCTGGAACCTGTCGGGGTCGTAGAGTTCGCGGAACCGCGCGGGCGTATAGAAGGGGCCGTGGGGGCTGTAGAAGCCGACCTCGCGGTAGAACGGCTGCGCGGCGTCGAACCCCGCCAGGAACGTCGCCGCCGAGGTCGACACCTCGTGGTCGTAGAAACGGTGGTCGTCGGCCGGATCGGTGGCCGCCCAGCCGCCGCGATGACCGCCGAACTTCTGTTTCTCGACGCCCTGCGGGAAATGCATGTCCGGGTCGAACCGTTTCTGGTTGTCGTGGTACAGCGTTTTGTGGTGGCGCCTTCGCAGGGCGCCGTACCCGTGGTGCACCTTGCCGCCGGACGAGTTGAAGTAGCCCGCTTCCTTCAGGCGGAAGGGCCAGAGCGCGCGGTCCGGAACGCGGTCGAAGATACTGGTGCGGTTGTCGAAGATCCCGGTTGTCGCGGGCGACAGTCCCGACATGAAACTGGCCCGCGACGGCCCGCAGATCGGCGCCTGGGCGTACGCGTTGCGGAACACGGTCGCGCGCGCGCACAGCCGGTCGAGGTTCGGGACCTGCAACGGTTCGCCGAAGACATCCCGATAGCGCCAGTAGGCCAGGAGGTCGTCGAACGAGACGAGGAGAACGTTCTTCTTCATGTCCGTCACGTGCGCTGTCTCTCTCTCCCGGACTAAGCAAGATTGATAACCGGGCGGTCGGAGTAAATCCGTCCCGGCGCCGTTGGCTTGCACGGGTCCCGCGCGCTGCTATTCTGCAACGATCCCACGATGCGCGGAACACTCGGAATGACAGGATCCTGCTGCGGCATGGCGGCGGTGAAAAAGCCCCGCGGCAACGGGGCGGCGACGTCCCCGGTCCAGCCCGCGGACGCCGCAACGCGCGCCGCGCTCGCCAAAAAACTAGTCGCGATCCCCGGCGGTTTTTTCGACATGGGGGCGAGACAGTCCCGTTTCCCCGGCGACCACGACGCCCCCCGCCGCCGGGTGAAGCTCGCGCCGTTCCGCATCTCGCATGTGGCCTGCAGCAATGCCCAGTTCGCCCGGTTCGTCGCCGCCACCGGCCATGTCACGCTGGCCGAGGCCGAAGGCTGGTCGTCGGTCTTCGCGGGGCTTCTGGATCGGCCCGACGACTGGCCGCAATCGCCACCCGGCCTGCCGTGGTGGCGGCGCGTGGAGGGGGCGTGCTGGCGCGCACCGCGGGGGCCGGGAAGCGTCGCGCTGGACGATCACCCGGTGGTGCATGTGACGTGGCACGACGCGCAGGCCTATTGCCGCTGGGCCGGGCTTTGCCTGCCGACCGAGGCACAGTGGGAACGCGCGGCGCGCGGCGGGCTCGACCGCCGCAAGTTCCCCTGGGGATCGGAGATGCGCCCCGGCGGCCGTATCGCGATGAACGTTTTCGAGGGGGCATTTCCCGTGCCGGGCCCCGCGGATACCGGCACGGTCCCGGTGACCGCTTTCGCGCCGAACGGCTACGGGCTCTACAATACCTGCGGCAATGTCTGGGAATGGGTGGCCGACCGTTTTGCCGATGCAGCTTTGCCAAAGGGTCCGCTGAGCGATCCGACCGGACCCGACACCGGCCCCGGCCGGGTGCAGCGCGGGGGCTCGTACCTTTGCCACGCGAGCTATTGCGACCGCTACTTCGTTCATTCCCGCACGGCGAACGACCCCGGCAGCCCGACGGGCAACGCGGGGTTTCGGGTCGCGGCCCCGGCCTGAGCCCGCGCTATCGCGTCGCTCTGTCGTTTTCCCGACGCGACCCGTCGAAACCGCGCCTTGGTGCCGGTCCCGACGACGATACGGAGGGCCAAGTATCGTTGAAGGGGCGCTGCCATGAAAACCCACGTGAAAGCACTTGTTGTCGGGGGCGGCGCCGTCGGCGCCTCGATCGCCTATCACCTCGCGAAATACGGCTGGAGCGACGTCGTCCTGCTGGAGCGCGACGAACTGACCAGCGGCTCGACCTGGCACGCGGCGGGCCTGCTGCCCTATTTCAACATGTCCTACGCCACCACGTGGATCCACGACTATTCCATCAAGTTCTACAAGACGCTCGAGGAAGAGACGGGGCTGAACGCGGGCTTCTACGTCGTGGGCAACCTGCGCATGGCGCAAAGCCAGGCGCGCATGGACGAGTACATGCTCTACGCCTCGACGGCCGAGACCGTGGGCGTGCCGTTCGAGTGGATGACGCCCGGCGACATCAAGGACCGCTTCCCCCTGGTCCATACCGACGACCTGGTGGGCGCGATCTATCACCCGACCGACGGCTACATTAACCCCGCCGATGTCACCATGGCGATGGCCAAGGGCGCGCGCCAGCGCGGCGTCACGATCGAGCGGCGCTGGCAGGCCGATGCCTACGAATGGACCGGCAGCGAATGGCGCGTCACCCTGACCAAGATGGTCGAAAAGGGCGGCAACCTGATCCCGTCCGACGAACAGCAGGTCATCACCGCCGAGCACGTGGTCACCGCCACCGGCAACCACGCCCAGCACACGGCGAAACTGCTGGGCATCAAGACCCCGGCCATCCCGGTCGAGCACCAGTTCATCGTGACCGAGCCCGACCCGGCGCTGGTCGCCTGGCGCAAGGAAAACGGCGAGCACCCGGTGCTGCGCGACGCCGACGCCAAGTGGTACGTCCGCGAGGAGCGTGGCGGCTGGATCCTCGGCCCCTACGAGCATGGCGCCCCCGCGCGGTTCAAGTACGGGGTGCCCGACAGCTTCCGCGCCGACCTGTTCCCGCTGGACCTGGAGCGGATCGAGGAGGAATACATGTCCTTCATCCACCGCATCCCCTCCAGCGAAGAGGTCGGTCTGAAGGACGATTTCAACGGCCCCATCTGCTATACCCCCGACGGCAACCCGCTGATCGGTCCGGCGCCGGGTCTGCGCAACATGTGGCTGGCCGAGGGCTTCAGCTTCGGGATCACCGCCGCGGGGGGCGCGGGCAATTACCTCGCGCAGATGATGGTTGAGGGCGAGGCCGAGATCGACATGGCGTCGCTGGATCCCAAGCGCTACGGCGACTGGATGACGACGGAATACGCGGCGGCGAAGAACGAAGAGGCCTATGCCCACGTCTACATCCTCCACCACCCCGACGAGGAGCGCGAGGTCGCGCGGCCGCTGCGCACCGCCCCAAGCTATGACCGGATGGCGGCGCGCGGCGCCCAGTTCGGGCAGGTCGGCGGTTGGGAGCGTCCCAACTACTTCGCCATCGACCCCGAGAGCGGCGAGGTCGCGCGAGACGCGCGGTCGGTCGTCGACTTCTCGGACCACGATGCACGCAGCTTCCGCCGCGGGCGCTGGTGGGATTACGCCCGCGCCGAGGCGCAGGGCCTGCGCGAAGCGGCGGGCCTGATCGACGCCAGCGCCTTCGCCAAGCACGTCGTGCACGGGCCCGGCGCGGCGGCCTTCCTCGACTGGTTCACCACCAACGCGCTGCCCAAGGTGGGCCGGATCAACCTGACCTACGCGCTGACCGCGCACGGCACCACGCGGACCGAGTACACGATCCTGCGCGAGGCGCCCGACCGCTTCACGCTGATCTCGGCCGGGGCCTGGGCCGCCTATGACGGCGACTACCTTATGAAGGCGGTCGAGGATAACGAGGCGCGGTTCGGCCGCATATCGGTCGAGGACTGGACGACGCGCACCGGTGTCTTCGCGCTGGCCGGTCCCAGGTCCCGCGACATCATGCGGGCGCTGATCGCCGATGCCGATCCGGACACGGCCCTGTCGAACAAGCGTTTCCCGTGGCTGTCCCATCGCCGGATCGAACTTGGGATGGTCCCGCTCACCGCCGTGCGCGTGGCCTACACGGGCGAGCTGGGATGGGAGCTGCACCACCCGATCGAGATGCAGAACCACCTGTTCGACCGGCTCATGGACGCGGGCGCCGATCACGGCCTGAAGCTGGTGGGCGCGCGGGCGCAGAACTGGCTGCGGCAGGAGAAGTCCTACCGTGCCTTCGGCAACGAACTCGGCCGCGACGCCACGCCGCTCGAGGCCGGGCTGGACCGCTTCGTCGACCTGTCCAAGGAGTTTCACGGCAAGGACGCCATGGTCGAGACGGGCATCCGCACCAAGTGCGTCACGCTGCTGATCGACGGGCCCGGCGATGCCGACCCGTGGGGGCGCGAGGCGCTGCTGCATGACGGCACCAAGGTGGGGCGCCTGACCTCGGGCGGCTATTCGGTGGCTTTCGGAAAATCCATCGGCATGGGATACGTGCCCGAGGCGCTCGCGACGCCCGGCACCCGTCTGAAGGTCCGGATGTTCCGCGAGCTGTGGGACGCCGAAGTGACCGAGGACAGCCCCTATGACCCCAGCAACGCCCGCATCCGGCAGGACGGCTAGACGGACGGGACTGGCCGCGCTTTTCCTGGCGCTGGCCCTGGTCTCGGCGGGGCTGAGCTGGGGCTGGCGCGACAGCCCGGTGACGTCACGGGCGCAGGACTATGCCCAATCCGTCGCCACCGGGTTGGCGGCGACATACGTCACCTTGCGGGGGCTCAACGCGTTCCTGTCGACAGCGCAGGAGGTCGAGGTCGGCGGATCGCTGTTCGTGCAGGGCACGGTTCAGCCGCTTAAGGTGCTCGAGCCCATCGACGACACGGTCGAACGCATCGCCGGCGTGGTTTTCGCGGTGATGCTCGCGACCGGTGTGCTGGCCGTCGCGCTGGGCCCGGTGGGCGGTGTCGGCCTTGGCATGGTGGCGCTGGCCTGCGCGGTGGCAGGGATTCAGGCCGCCACCCGGCGCGGCGGCGCGGTGCCCCTGCCGGCGCGGGGCTTGCTGACCTACGGGCTGTTCCTTTCGCTGGCGCTGCCGCTGACCTTCGTGGGCGCCGACCTGATGGCCGACGCGATGACGGCCGGCGTCTGGGAGGATCACCAGCGAATCATCGCGGAGATCACCGGCGGGGTCGCCGACCTTGCCGATGCCGAGGCCGCCACCGACCCCGGCTTCCTCGAAAGCCTCACGGCGCCCATGACCTCGATCGCCGATTACCGCGACTTCGCTGCCCGCATCTACGACAACGCCGACCAGCTTCTGGGCAGCTACGTGATGATCCTGGCCGTCTTCGCCTTCAAGATCTTCGTCCTGCCGGCCACCCTGCTGGGCGCGATGTTCCTGGTGGCGCGGCGGGCGGCGCGCAGTGGCGTGTGACGGGCGCGCCATTGCTCGAGAATTGATCGCCTTTCACCACAATTTCCCCTCGCCCTCGCCCATGTCCTTTGCTCTCAATACGACCATGGGTTGTATCCGGGGGCGTAAAATGTCGCGTATCGAGCCGCTTGCCATCACTGAAACCGCACCGCTGACGGGCGTTGCCGGCACCTCCATGCTGCGCACGCCCACGGGCGAACGGCGGGCCGAGAACGTCCAGATCGGCGATCTGATCGTGACACGGCACCACGGGTTGCAACCCGTCAGGTTCATATGGAAACGCACGCTGGCCGAGGCCGTGGGCAAAGACCCTGCCGCCGCGCCCATCCGGATCGCCAAGCGCGCGGTCGGCCCGATGATGCCCAGCGGCCCGCTGGTGCTGGCGCCGGACCAGCCGGTGGTCGTGCCGTCCTACCTTCTGTCGGGGATCGATGGTGTGGGCGGTCTGCTGAAGGCCCGCGCGCTGGCCGGGCACAGCGACGATGTCTGGGTGGACCGCACCATGGACAACGCGACCTTCTACGATTTCGGCTTCGACCGGCACGAGGTGATCTGCGTGTCGGGCCTGCCGGTGGCCAGCTTCCGGCCCGTGGCCGACCGGCTGGCGGTGTTCGACGCCGACATGCGCGACCGCCTGGTGCGGCGGTATCCGCAACTGCGCGAAAAGCGCGATCCGTTCCCGTGCTGCGGCTATGACGAGGCGGGCGAAGACGCCTACATGCCGCGCGCCCACTAGGGGCACGCCCGCGCGACTGCGAGCCCGTCAGTTGCCCTGGGATTGCATCTGCGCCTGCATCATCGCGTTCATCAGGCCCGACTCCTGCATCTTCTGCATCTGCAGGTCGACCATGCCGCAGCTGCGGTTGATCTCGATCGCCCGCTCTTCGGGGAGGGGGGCGGCGAAATTGCTCATCTGCTCTTCCATGGCGGCCATGTCGGCGGCCGGCTGGGCGATGATCTCTTCCATCTGGTCGAAGACTGCCTCCAGGTCCTCTTCCGAGCTTTCGGCCACGTAGGCATCCAGCACGCATTCCGCGCTGGCGCGCATCTCGTCGTCCCAGGCCACGGCCGAGGCCACGTCGAAGTCGGTGCCTTGCAGCATCGCCGAGAACATCTTGACCTGCATCGCTTCGGACAGGCGCTCCATCCGCTCGAGCTGGGTTTCGGCCAGGGCCGGGGTCGCGAGGGTCAGGGACAGGGCGGCAAGAGGAATGAGGCGCATGGACCTTTCTGTGATCAAATCAGACGCTCTACGCCTAACGCGGTCACCGTCTCGCTGTCCAGATCCGGGGTCCGGCCCTGCATCTGCGCAGCCAGCAGACGCGACACGGCCGGTGCCGTCTGGAAGCCGTAGCCGGCCTGTCCCGCCGACCACCAGACGCCCGCCATGCGCGGGTCGGGGCCCACGACCAGCGTGCGGTCGGGCGCGATGGTGCGCAGGCCCGCCCAGGTGGTCAGCGGCTTCGTCACCTCGACCGTCACCGCGTCCTGGTAGCGTGCCAACCCTTCGGCCAGCACCATGTCGTCGGCCCACGCGTCGCCCGGATCGACCGGATCCTCGTCGGCGGGCGACACGATCCAGCGGCCCGCGTCGGGGCGGGCGTACCAGCTTTCGTCCACCTCCTCGACGAAGGGCCAGTCCGTTACGTCCCGCTCGCCCGGCGCGGCCAGCTGCGCCATGGAGCGGCGGTGCGGCTGCAGGCCCAGCGGCGCGAGCCCGGCCATGGCGGCCACCGGGTCGGCCCAGGCCCCGGCGGCGTTCACCACCTCGGGCGCGCGCGCGTCCCCGCCCTGCCAGCTCACGTGCCAGGTGCCGTCGGTGCGGGTCATCCCGTCCACGCGCGCGGCGGTCTCGATCTGCCCGCCATTGGCCAGCAGCCGCCGGCGGTAGTTCTGGATCAGAAGATCGGTATCCAGCTCCCACGCCTGGTTGGTGGTGGCCGCGGCCACCAGCCAGTCGGCATCGAGGATCGGCAGCAGCTTCAGCGCGTCCTCGGGGGCCATGGGCGTCAGGCCCAGCTCGGCCGTGGCGCGGTCCAGGTGATCGGTCTTGGCCTCGGGCGCGACCGACAGGAACGGGCGCGGGCGCAGGACGCCGCCATCGGCGTTCATGTGGTGATCGGCGCTGGCCTCGTTCAGATTCCGCACGACCCGGTTGCCGTAGAAGGGCAGGAACATCGCCGCCGACCGGCCCGAGGCGTGGTAGGCCAGCGACCGTTCGGCCTCGAGCAGCAGGACGCTCGCCTCTCCGGACAGTTCGGCCGCGACCGAGACGCCGGCGATGCCGCCCCCGATGACGATGATGTCGTAGCTCACGCCTCCTCCAGCCGGTCGGTGGCGGGGGGCGGGGTGGGCGACAGCGAACTGATCCGTGCGTAAAGCGCATCGTCCATCTCGAAGGACTTGGCGGCCAGCGACGGTTGCAACTGGTCGACGTCGCGCGCGCTGATGATCGGCGCGGTGACGCCGGGATGCCGGGCGGCCCATGCGACGGCCAGGGTCGCGGGATCCATCCGCATCTGCAACGCGAGCGTGTTCAGGTCGGCGGCGGTGTTGTGCATCCAGTCCTGCGAATAGCGCTTGGAATACATCTCGGACTCGGTGATCCGGCCTTCGCCGCCCGCGCGGTACTTGCCGGTCAGCAGCCCGCCGCCCAGGGGCGAATAGGGCGCGGCGGCGATGCCCTCGGACTGGCACATGGGCAGAAGCTCGACCTCGGCCTGCCGCTTCACCAGGTTGTACATGGGCTGGATCATGTCGATGCGCGTGCCGCAGTCCTTCGCGACGGCCTGCGCCTTCATCACCTGCCACGCGGCGAAGTTGGACACGGCCACGTGCCGGATCTTGCCCGCCTTCTGGATTTCGGCCAGCGCGGCGAAGCTTTCCTCCAGCGGCGTGTCGCCGTCCCAGCGGTGCAGGTAGTAGACGTCGATCATGTCCATCTTCAGCCGCGACAGGGAGTCGTCCACGCTTTTGAGGATGTTGTCGCGCCCCGCGCCGCCCGGGTAGTTGGCCTTGGACGCGATGACCAGCTTGTCCCGTTCCGAGGCGGCGAATTCGCCCAGCCAGGTCTCGGACGTGCCGTCGGTATAGACATGGGCGGTGTCGAAGAAGTTGATGCCAGCCTCGCGGCAGGCCAGGTACATCGCGTGGCTGGCGTCGTGGTCTGCCTTGCCGCCGAACTGCATGGCGCCGAAGCAGAAGGATGAGAGCGGGGTGCCGTCGGGCGCGGTAATATCGGTCATGGCCGCAGAGTGCCAAAGCCCCGTGCCCACGAAAAGCCGAGATCGCGCCCATCAGCCGTTTTTTGCGAACTGGACAGGGCCATGGCGGGGTGCCACGCTCGGGACATGAAATGGGTGGCCCTCGCGGCGATGGTCCTGGCGGTGCAACCCGCCGCAGCCTCGCAGGATTGCACCGAAGACGCGATCATCGTCTTCGATGGCTCGGGCTCCATGTCCGAGATGGGGTTCAACCGGCTCGACACGCCGCGGATCTTCGAGGCGCGCGAGGCCCTGCACCGCATCATTCCGCGGATCGAGCGTCTGCGCCGGCTGGGCCTGACCGTCTATGGCCCCGGCGCGGCGCGCGACGCGTGCGAGAGCGTCACCCACCATTTCCCGCCGACCGCCAGCGCGGGCGCGCGCATCCTGTCGGTGATCGACGAACTGGCCCCGGCGGGCCCCACGCCCCTGACCCGGGCCGTGGCCGAGGCGGCCGAGGCGCTGGACTACACGCGGCGCCCCGCCACGGTCGTTCTGGTGACCGACGGCAAGGAGACCTGCGGCGGCGCCACCTGCCAGTTGGCGGCACACCTGGCGCACGAGGGCGTGGACCTGACCGTGCACGTGATCGGCTTCAAGGTCCGGGCCGAGCATTTCGACTGGGGCAGGGGCGTGAACGTGGGGGCCGAGACCGCCGCGTCGTGCCTGGCCGAGACCACCGGCGGGCAGTACGTGCCGGCCGAAACCGTGGACGACCTGGTCGCCGCCCTGTCGCTGACGCTGGGCTGCCCTGTCTATGGCGCCTCTGGTCCGCTGCAAAGAAAAACCCCGCCCGGGTAAGGGGCGGGGTCGGATCCGTCGCGCGGGGGCGGTGGATCAGTTCGGGATCTCGCCGGTCAGGCCCTCGACGTAGAAATCCATGCCCAGCAGGGTGCCGTCATCCGCAGTTTCACCTTCTTCCAGCCAGACCGAGCCGTCCTGCCGGTTGATCGGGCCGGTGAAGGGATGCATCTCGCCCGCGGCGATGGCGTCGCGGATCTCCAGCGCGCCGGCCTTCACGTCTTCCGGCACCGCGTCCGAGATCTCGCCGATCCCGACCATGCCTTCGGCGATGCCGTGCCAGACCGACTGGCTTTCCCAGGTGCCGTCCATGACCGCGCCCACGCGCTCGATATAGTAGGGCGCCCAGTTGTCGATGATCGAACTCACGCGCGGGAGCGGGGCGTATTCGCTCATGTCCGAGGCCTGGCCGAAGGTGATGATCTGGGTGCCATCGGTGCTGGCCTCGGCGGCGGCGGCCTGCGGCGCGGTCGAGTCGGTGTGCTGCAGGATCACGTCGGCGCCCTGTTCGATCAGCGCCTTGGCGGCATCGGCTTCCTTGGCGGGGTCGAACCAGGTGAAGGCCCAGACGATGTTGAACTCGACCTCGGGGTTAACCTTCTTCGCCGCCAGGTAGGCCGCGTTGATCCCGCGGATGACCTCGGGGATCGGGAAGGACGCGATGTAGCCGATCTTGTTGGTCTCGGTCATGTTGCCGGCGATAAAGCCCTGCACCGCGCGGCCCTCGTAGAAGCGGGCCGAGTAGTTGGCGACGTTCTCGGCCGTCTTGTAGCCGGTCGCGTGCTCGAACTTCACGTCCGGGAACTTCTCGGCCACGTTCATGGTCGGGTCCATGTAGCCGAAGGAGGTGGTGAAGATCAGGTCCGCGCCCGACAGGGCCATCTGGGTCATCACGCGTTCGGCGTCGGCGCCTTCCGGCACGCTTTCCTGGAACACGGTCTCGACCTGGTCGCCGTATTCCTCGACCACGGCCAGGCGGCCCTGCTCGTGTTCGTAGGTCCAGCCGCCATCGCCGACGGGGCCCACGTAGACGAAGCCGACCTTGGTCTTGTCGTCCTGCGCGAAGGCGCCCGTCGTCATCACCAGCGCGGTGGCGGCGGCGCCCAGAAGTGTTCTGCGAAGCATGTCGTTCTCCCTGATGCTTTTTCAGGGCACTTTGATAAAGACCGGGGGCCGAGGCAAGCCATCCGCCGGGGAAACCGGGGCGTTCGCGCCCGATTGCTGCGCAGATGGCGCGAAATTACGCGCCGTGCGAAGCGGCGGGATCAGTGGACGGCGTGGAACTGTTTGCCCAGGTCCGCCGGCGCGCCCAGGCTGCGCCGCGTCCCCCGCGCCGACATGACCACCAGCACCGCGATGGTGATGAGGTAGGGCGACATCGACAGATACTCGACCGGGAGTGCCACACCGGCGGCCTGCAGGTTCAGCTGCAACACGGTGACGCCGCCGAACAGGTAGGCGCCGACCAGCACGCGGCCCGCGCGCCAACTGGCGAAGACCACGATGGCCAGCGCGATCCAGCCCGCGCCCGCCGTCATGCCTTCGGTCCATTGCGGCACGCGCACGAGGCTCAGGTAAGCACCGCCCAGCCCCGCCATCGCGCCGCCGAAGGCGATGGCGGCCAGCCGGATCGCGCGCACCTTCAGCCCCATGGCGTGGGCGGCGTCGTGGCTTTCGCCCACCGCGCGCAGCTTCAGCCCCGCGCGGGTGCGCCGCAGGAAATACCAGATCGCCACGCACAGGATCAGGCTGAGATACACGACCCAGTCGTGACCGAAGACGACGCGCCCGACGAAGGGCAGGTCGCTGAGCGGTCCCAGGTCCAGCCGCGGCGTCGACGGCGGCTTGATGCCCACGTAACCCTGCCCCAGAAGCGATGAAAGCCCCAGCCCGAACAGCGTCAGCGCCAGGCCCGTCGCCACCTGGTTCGACAGGAAGAACTGCGTCAGCACGCCGAAGATCATCGACAACAGCGCCCCGCCCAGCGCGGCGGCGAAGAAGCCCACCACCGGGTTCCCGGTCTCCACCGCGACGGCGAAGCCGCAGATGGCGCCGGTGATCATCATCCCCTCGACACCCAGGTTCAGCACGCCGGATTTCTCGACCACCAGCTCACCCAGGGCGGCCAGCAGGATCGGGGTGGCCGCCACCATCAGCGACGCGACCAGCAGGGTGGGGGAAATGGCGCTCAGGTCCATGGCGTGCTCCGTTGGGTATGGGCGGTCATGGGGCGCTGCCTGCCATCACCGGCGGCGCCAGCGAGCCGAGCGCCAGCCCGGCGATCACGGCCAGAACGACCTGCGCCCAGCCCCGGCGGACCTGCAGAAGCGCCACCGCGATGACCGCCAGCAGCACTCCCAGGATCGCGATGGATTGCGCGTCGCCGGTCTGGATGTTCGCCAGAAGGCCGCTCAGCGCCGCCGGCACCATGGGCGTGGTCAGCGCGCCCAGGAACATGGACACGACGAAGGCAACGGCGGCCACGATAGCCAAGGCGGTGCGGGTGTTCGCGCTCATGCCGACGCCTCCCGACGGCCCAGCCGCACGCGGTAGTTCGTCAGCACGTCCACGGCCAGCAGGAAGAACAGCAGCATCCCCTGGAAGGCCTGGATCGCCGCCGCCGGGATGCCCAGCATGAAGGACGCGAGCTCGCCGCCGATATAGGTCAGCGCCATCAGAAGCCCCGCCAGCGCGATCCCGATGGGGTGCAGCCGGCCCAGGAAGGCCACGATGATCGCGGTGAACCCGTAGCCCACGTTGAAATCGATGCTGATCTGTCCCGCCGGTCCCGTCACCTCGAAAATCCCGGCAAGCCCCGCCAGCGCGCCCGAGATGCCGAGGCACAGCACCACCAGCCGTGTCGGCTCGACCCCGGCGAAGCGGGCGGCGCGCGGCGCCTGTCCCGCCAGGCGGATGTGGAACCCGGTCAGGTGCCGGTTCAGCAGGATGTAGGCGAAGATCACCGCGATGAAGGCCGCGACGACGCCCCAGTGCATCCCGGTATTGGCGATCAGCTCGGGGTTCGCGGCCGAGTCCCACTGGCTCAGGTTTCGCGAGCCCGGAAAGCCGCCGCCCTCGGGGTTCCTGAGCCGCCCCACCGCCATCGAGGCCAGCAGGTTCTCGGCCACGTAGACCAGCAGAAGCGACACGAGGATCTCGTTGGTGTTGAACCGCGTCTTCAGGATCGCCGGGATCATCGCCCAGGCCCAGCCGCCCAGCGCGCCCACGATGACCATCAGCGGGAAGATCATCCGCGTGTCGGCGGGATAGAGCGCCAGCCCCACCGCCGCGCCCGTCAACGCGCCGATGATGTATTGCCCCTCTGCCCCGATATTCCAGACCCCCGCGCGGAACCCCAGCGCCAGGCCGGTGGCGATCAGGATCAGTGGCCCCGCCTTCACCAGCAGTTGCGGGCGCGAATAGGCCGCGAATTGCGGATCGAACAGCGGGTCGTAGAAGATCGTGCGGATGGCCGCGACCGGGTCCTTGCCCAGCGCGGCGAACATCAGCCCGCCCGCGATCACGGTCAGCGCCACCGCCAGGAACGGCGTGGCATAGGTCCAGACCCGCGACGGGGTGGGCCGTTTTTCCAGGCTGATCATTCCGCGGCCTCCATGTCGTGGGCCCCGCCCAGCATCAGGCCGATCCGCTTCACGTCCAGCGTCGCGGCGGGGACAGGCGCGCTCAGCCGTCCCTCGTTCAGGGCCGCGAACCGGTCCGAGATTTCCATCAGCTCGTCCAGGTCCTGGCTGATGACGATGACGCCCGCGCCGGCCTCGGCCAGGTCCAGCAGCGCCTGCCGGATCGCGGCGGCGGCGGCGGCGTCGACCCCCCAGGTGGGCTGGTTCACGACCAGCACGGTGGGGCCTTGCAGCACCTCGCGCCCGATGACGAATTTCTGCAGGTTGCCGCCCGACAGTGCCCGCGCCGCGGTGCCTTCGCCGGGGGTGCGCACGTCGAAGGCGGCGATGATGTCGCGCGCGAAGCCCGCCGCCCCGCGCCAGTCGATGAAGCCGCGCCCGGTCAGGCCCTTGCGGCCGTGCCCGGTCAGCAGCGCGTTTTCCGTCAGGCTCATGTCGGGCGCCGCGGCGTGGCCCAACCGCTCCTCGGGCGCCGACAAAAGGCCGGCCTTGCGCCGCGCCTCGGGACCCGCGCGCGACAGGTCGCTGCCGTCCAGCGTCACGGTGCCGCGCGGGCTCAGTCGTTCGCCCGACAGTGCGGCCAGCAATTCGTCCTGCCCGTTGCCCGCGACCCCGCCGATGCCCAGAACCTCGCCGCGGGCCAGCGTGATCTGGATGTCGCGCAACGGCGTGCCGAAGGCATGGGCGGGCGGCAGGCTCAGGTTCTCGACCGTCAGCAGCGTGTCGCCCGGGGTGTGTGCGGGGCGCGCGGGGCTGGACAGGGTGCTGCCCACCATCTGCTCGGCCAGTTCGCGCGCCGAGGTCTCGCGCGGGTCGCAGCGGCCCACCACCTTGCCCAGGCGAAGGATCGTGGCGGCGTCGCACAGGCTGCGGATCTCTTCCAGCTTGTGGCTGATATACAGGATCGCGGTGCCCTCGGCCGCCAGCTTGCGCAGGGTGGCGAACAGGATCTCGACCTCCTGCGGGGTCAGGACGGACGTGGGTTCGTCCATGATCAGAAGGCGCGGATCCTGCAGCAGGCAGCGCACGATCTCGACCCGCTGCCGCTCGCCTGCGCTCAGGTCGCCCACGATCCGGTCGGGGTCCAGCGGCAGGCCGTAGGCATCGCTCACCTCGCGGATGCGGGCGGCCAGGTCGCGCATGGGCGGCGGGTCGGTCATGCCCAGCGCGATGTTCTCGGCCACGTCCAGCGCATCGAACAGGCTGAAATGCTGGAACACCATGGCGACGCCGGCATCGCGGGCCTGCAGCGGGGTGGCCGGCGCGTGTGGCTGTCCCGCGATCTCCATCCGGCCCGAGTCGGGCGTGACGAGACCGTAGATCATCTTCACCAGCGTCGACTTGCCCGCGCCGTTCTCGCCCAGCAGGGCATGGATCTGCCCCTTGCCGATCTCGAAGGACACGTCGTCATTGGCGACCACGCCGGGATAGGCCTTGGTCAGCCCCTGTATCGACAACAGCGGCGCGGTCACGACGCGGCCCGGATGTCGCGGTATGCCAGCAATGCGTCGACGGTGCCTCGGGCGATGTCCATGGGCGCCTTTCCCAGAGATTTGTCACCAATCGGGCAGGTGATCGCGCCGGGGTCAAGCCCCATGCTGCGCAGCCGTTTCGAGAAGCGCGCCCACTTGGTGTCCGACCCGATCAGCCCGATCCCAGCCGCGCCCCGCCGCAGCAGCGCGGCGCAGAGCGCAAGGTCGATGTCGTGGCTGTAGGTGAAGACCAGGTGCCGCGCCGACCGCGGGGCGCGAACCGCCAGCCGCGGCATGTCCGCCGCCGGGACCACGTCGACGTGGCGCGGTGCGGGATCGGGGAAGCGGGACCTGTCGGCATCGATCCAGGTGACGTCGAAGGCCGCCGGGGGCAGGGCGGCCACCACCGCGCGGCCCACGTGCCCCGCGCCCCAGATCCACAGCGCGGGCGCCCCGGCGGCGGGTGCGGCGCGCTCGGGGAAGACCGGCACCGGGTCCACGGGCCGCGGCGCGCGGCCGAAGCCCAGAGTGACGGCGCCGCCGCAGCATTGCCCCAGCCCCGGGCCCAGCGGGAAGGTCCGCGTCGCGGTGTCGGTGCCGTCGCGCAGCATGTCGCGCGCGATGGCGATGGCGCGGTGCTCCAGCGTGCCGCCGCCGATCGTGCCCTCGGCCCCGGTCTCGGTCACGCGCATGGCGGCGCCCGCGTCGCGCGGCGCCGAGCCACTGGCGCGCAGGACCTCGACCCAGACGGCGCTCATCCGCGGGCCCTCCGAACGGCGGCCAGCACGCGCTCGGCCGTCGCCGGCGCGTCCAGCGCGGGGTAGTGCGGGCCGCACGCCGCAACGGCGTCCGACAGCGCGAGGAACGGTGCGATGCCCAGCATGAAGGGCGGCTCGCCCACGGCCTTCGAGCGATAGATCGTCGGCGCGGCATTGGCACCGTCCCACAGTGCGACGTTGAAGATCTCGGGCCGGTCCGAGGCGGCGGGAATCTTGTAGGTGGCGGGCGCGTGGGTGCGCAGCCGGCCGTGATCGTCCCAGACCAGCTCCTCGGTGGTCAGCCACCCGGCCCCCTGCACGAAGCCGCCCTCGATCTGGCCGATGTCGATGGCCGGGTTCAGCGACCGCCCCGCGTCATGCAGGATATCGACACGCAGGATGCGGTTCTCGCCCGTGCGGGTGTCGATCACCACCTCGGCCACCGCCGCGCCATGGGCGAAATAGTAGAAGGGCCGCCCGCGCCCGCGAATGCGGTCCCACTCGATATCGGGCGTCTTGTAGAACCCCGTGGCCGACAGGCTGACGCGGCCCTGGTAGGCCAACTGAACCGCCTTGGCGAAGGTCAGCCGCTCGGCGCCGACCTGCACGTGTCCATCCTCGAACACGACCGCCGCGGCCGAGCACTGGTGCAGGTCCGACAGGAAGCCCGCGATTCGGTCGCGGATCGTGTCGCAGGCCACCTTGACCGCCATCCCGTTCAGGTCGGCCCCCGAAGACGCGGCGGTGGCTGAGGTATTGGGTACCTTCCCGGTATCCGTCGCGGTGATCTTCACCTGGTCCAGCGCGATCCCGAACCGGTCGGCCGCGACCTGCGCCACCTTCTGGTAAAGCCCCTGTCCCATCTCGGTGCCGCCATGGTTCAGGTGGACCGAGCCGTCCTGGTAGACATGCACCAGCGCGCCGGCCTGGTTCAGGTGCGTCAGCGTGAACGAGATCCCGAATTTCACGGGGGTGAACGCGATCCCCTTCTTCAGGACGTCGTGGGCCGCGTTCCAGTCGGCCACCGCCGCGCGGCGCGCGTGGTACTCGGCCTCGTCCAACAGCCTCTCGGTCATGCGGCCGAGGATGAAGTCGGTGACCGGCATGTGATAGGGCGTCGTCTGGTCGCCCGGCGCCGCGCGGCCCGCCACTGGCGCGGTCATTGCCACGTCCGCGCCCCGGCTGGCCGCATCGCCATCACCGCGGATCGGCACCTCGCCCGCCAGCGCGCTGTCCCCCGTCTTCATCTTTCCCGAAATACCTCCGGGGGGTCCGGGGGGCTGGCCCCCCGGTCTTGCGCCTTCGACCGGCGCATCGGCGTAGTAGTTCGCCCGACGGACCCGCAGCGGGTCGATCCCCAGATGATGGGCGATGTGATCCATCACCCGCTCGATCCCGAGCATGCCCTGCGGCCCGCCGAAGCCGCGAAAGGCCGTGGCGCTCTGGGTGTTGGTCTTCAGCCGGTGCGAGGTGATGGTCACGTCGCGCAGGTGATAGGCGTTGTCGGCGTGCAGCATGGCGCGGTCGGCCACCGGCAGGGACAGGTCCTGTGCCCAGCCGCAGCGCGCGTATTGCGTGAAGTCCAGCCCGTCGATCACGCCATGATCGTCGAAGCCTACCTCGTAATCGATGCGGAAATCGTGGCGCTTGCCGGTGATGATCATGTCGTCGTCGCGGTCGTAACGCATCTTGCAGGGCCGCCCGGTGGCGGCGGCGGCCACGGCCGCGGCCACGGCCAGCGCGTTGCCCTGGCTTTCCTTGCCACCGAAACCGCCGCCCATGCGCCGCACCTCGCAGCGCACGGCGGCCATGGGCAGACCCAGCGCCTCGGCCACCTTGTGCTGGATCTCGGTCGGGTGCTGCGACGACGACTGGACCACCATGTCGCCGCCCTCGCCGGGGATCGCCAGGGCGGCCTGCCCCTCGAGGTAGAAATGCTCCTGCCCGCCCATCTCGATCCGGCCGGTCAGGCGGTGGGCCGCCCGCGACAGGGCCGCCCCACTGTCGCCCTTGGCGTAGATGCGGGGCCCGTCCTCGAACCGGCTGCCGGCGGCCAGCGCGTCCTCGAAGGTAAGCAGCGCGGGCCGCGCCGCGATCTCGACCCGGCCCAGCCGCGCGGCCTTGCGGGCGGCCAGGTGGCTGGTGGCGGCGACGGCGAAGATCGGCTGACCCACGTAATGCACGGTGCCGGCGGCCAGCAGCGGCTCGTCATGGGCGGCGGGCGCCACGTCGTTGGCGAAGGGCAGGTCGGCGGCGGTCAGCACCGCGACCACGCCGGGGGCCGCGCGCACGGCGTCGAGATCCATGGCGGTGATCTCGCCATGGGCGGTGTCCGACAGCCCGAACGCCAGGTGCAGGCAGTTCGCGGGCGTCGGGATGTCGTCGATGTATCGCGCGGCGCCGGTGACGTGCTGCCGCGCGCTGTCGTGGGGCAGGGGCTTCGCGACGCTCATGCCCGCACCTCCAGCACCGAGCCTTGCCGCGCGTCGGACCCGTCGAGTCTCGCGAGAAGGCCGCGCGCGGCCTCTAGCCTGTAGGCCGCCGAGGCGCGCATGTCAGACATGGGCGTGAAATCCTGTTCCAGCGCGTCCTGCGCGGCGGCGATCCCGTCGGAGATCAGCGCCGCCTCGGCCCGCGCCGCCCGCCTGGGCGTGCCGGCCATCCCGCCGAAGGCCAGCCGCGCGGTCGTGATCCGCGCGCCGTCGCGTTCGATGTAGAAACACCCGCAGACCGCCGAGATGTCCTGGTCGAACCGCTTGGAAATCTTGTGGAACTGCGCCGCGCCCGGCCCGCGCGGGACGGTGACGGCCTCGACGAATTCGCCGGGGGCGCGGTCCTGCTTGCCGTAGTCGAGGAAGAAATCCTGAAGCGCGATCTCGCGCCGCACGTCCCCCTTGCGCAGGTGCAGCCGCGCGCCCAGCGCGATCAGCGCGGGCGAGCCGTCGCCGATGGGCGAGCCGTTGGCGATGTTGCCGCCGATGGTCGCGGCATTGCGAACCTGCTGCGAGCCGTAGCGGCGCAGAAGCTCGCCCAGGCCGGGCCAGATCGGCGCCAGCGCCTCGCGCATCGCGGCGATGGTCACGCCGGCGCCCAGCCGCACGGCGTCGTCGGTGATCTCGATTCGCTGCATCTCGCCGATGCCGTTCAGAAACGCCACCGGGCCGAGGTCGCGCAGGCCCTTGGTCACCCACAGCCCCACGTCGGTGGCCCCGGCGACGAGCGTCGCTTCGGGGGTCTCGGCGTACCATTCGGCGAGCTCGTCCAGTGTCGACGGGCGGACGCCCTCCTGCGCCCATCCCGCGTCGCCCGCGCCCGAGGCGCCGGTTGCGGCCAGGGCCGCGGTATGGCCCCAGGCCGCGCCGACGGCGGCGTGGGAGCGGGGGCTCCGCCCCCCGCCGCCCGTGGCGGCGTCCCCCGAGGTACTTGGGGAAAGATGAAGGGGAGTGTCGCGCATGTGATCGGGGACCGGCGCGGTTTCGGCCGCGCGGGCGGCGCGCAGGATCGGGGCGTAGCCGGTGCAGCGGCAGAGATTGCCCGCCAGCTGGTCGTCGTGGTCGGTGGCGCCGGTCAGGTGGGCGCAGGCCATGGCGGTCACGAAGCCGGGCGTGCAGAAGCCGCATTGCGACCCGTGATGGTCGATCATCGCCTGCTGCACCGGGTGCAGCGTGCCGTCCGGCGCGCTCAGCCCCTCGACCGTGCGGACCGCCGCGCCGTCCAGCTGACCCATGAAGAGGATGCAGGCATTCAGCGTGCGCGGCCCGTCGGCATCCGTGACGATGACCGTGCATGCGCCGCAGTCGCCTTCGTTGCAGCCCTCTTTCGTGCCGGTCAGCCCGCGACCGTCGCGCAGCCAGTCCAGCAGGGTGGTGGTCGGGGCCGTGTCGACCGTGACCGCGTCTCCGTTCAGGCGGAAGGAGATATTCATGTGATGTGTCCGCCGCGTTACCGTCCTACCTGGCGCGAAAGCCCCCTTTCGATGCGGCGTAGAAAGCGGGCGGCCCTGTCGCGCCCGAGGCTAGGCGGATCGGGCGGGCCTTGGCAAGACCGGCCCGGGACGGTTCCGCAAGGGAAGTGTGCCGCGGGGCCTTCCCCCGGTGGCGGCGCCCATTTATCGTGCGGCCCATGGCCGATCCCACCTTCATTCACCTGCGCGTCCACACCGAATATTCCCTGCTCGAGGGGGCGGTGCGGCTGAAGAAACTGCTCGGCCTCGTCGCCGGCCACGGCATGCCGGCGGTGGCGGTGACGGACACCGACAACATGTTCGCCGCGCTGGAATTTTCCGTGGCGGCCATGGAGGCGGGCGTGCAGCCCATCGTCGGCTGCCAGGTCTCGGTGCTCGACTTCGGCGAGGCGGTACAGGGCCGCCAGATCCCGCGCCCCGCGCCGCTGGTCCTGCTGGCGCAGTCCGAGACGGGATACGAGAACCTGATGAAGCTGAACTCGGCGCTCTACCTGCGCGAGGGCGGTGACCTGCCGCACGTGACCCCGGGCAATCTGGCGGGCCATGGTGAGGGGCTCATCTGCCTGACGGGCGGTCCGGACGGCCCGGTGGGCCGCCTGTTGCAGCAGGGCGCCCGCGACAAGGCCGAGGCGCTGATGGCCGAGCTGGCCGCGATCTATCCCGACCGCCTGTATGTCGAGCTTCAGCGCCACCCGGGCGAGGGCGGCGCGCTGCCAGAGGCCGAGGCCCGGACCGAGCGCGGGCTGGTGGAAATGGCCTACGCCATGGACCTGCCGCTGGTCGCGACCAACGACGTCTATTTCCCGAAATCCGAGATGTACGAGGCGCATGACGCGCTGATCTGCATCGCCGACGGCGCCTACGTGGACCAGAACGAACCGCGCCGCCGCCTGACGCCGCAGCATTACCTGAAGTCGCCGGCCGAGATGGCGACGCTGTTCGCCGACCTGCCCGAGGCCATCGAGAACACGGTCGAGATCGCGCGCCGCTGCGCCTTCGCCGCCTACAGGCGCGACCCGATCCTGCCGAGATTCGCCGATGACGAGGTCGAGGAACTGCGCCGCCAGGCGGTCGAGGGCCTGAAGGCCCGTCTCGCGGTCATCCCGCACGCCGCCCCCGTCGAGGAGTACGAGAAGCGGCTGGAGTTCGAGCTGGGAATCATCGAGGGGATGGGCTTTCCCGGCTACTTCCTGATCGTGGCGGACTTCATCAAGTGGGCCAAGGACCACGACATTCCCGTGGGTCCCGGCCGCGGTTCGGGCGCGGGCAGCCTCGTGGCCTACGCGCTGACCATCACCGACCTCGACCCCTTGCGCTATTCGCTGCTGTTCGAGCGGTTCCTGAACCCCGAGCGGGTCAGCATGCCCGACTTCGACATCGACTTCTGCATGGACCGCCGCGAAGAGGTGATCCGCTACGTCCAGGAGAAATACGGCCGCGACAAGGTGGGCCAGATCATCACCTTCGGCGCGCTTCTGTCCAAGGCCGCCGTGCGCGACGTGGGCCGGGTGCTCCAGATGCCCTACGGGCAGGTGGACCGGCTGTCGAAGATGATCCCGGTCGAGGGCGTCAAGCCCGTGAGCATCGAGAAGGCGCTGGCCGACGAGCCGCGCCTGCGCGAGGAGGCCAAGAACGAGGAGGTCGTCGCCCGCCTTCTGGACTATGGCCAGCAGGTCGAGGGGCTGCTGCGCAATGCCTCGACCCATGCCGCCGGTGTCGTGATCGGCGACCGGCCGCTGGACGCGCTGGTGCCGCTGTACCGCGACCCGAAATCGGACATGCCGGCCACCCAGTTCAACATGAAGTGGGTCGAACAGGCGGGGCTGGTGAAGTTCGACTTCCTGGGCCTGAAGACGCTGACGGTCATCCAGAACGCCGTGGACCTCATCAACCAGACCCGGCCCATCCACATCGCCGCCGATGGAACCGAGCTCTATGCCCCGGCCCCCGGCGCCGAGAACCAGATGAACCTGATCCCGCTGGACGACGAAAGGTCCTACGCGCTTTACGCCAAGGCCAAGACCGTCGCGGTGTTCCAGGTGGAATCCACGGGCATGATGGACGCGCTGCGGCGCATGAAGCCCACCTGCATCGAGGATATCGTCGCGCTGGTCGCGCTCTACCGGCCCGGCCCGATGGAGAACATCCCGAAATACTGCGAGGTGAAGAACGGCCTGTCGGAGCGCGACACGCTGCACCCATCGGTCGATCACATCCTCGACGAGACGCAGGGCATCATCGTCTACCAGGAGCAGGTGATGCAGATCGCGCAGGAAATGGCGGGCTATTCGCTGGGCGGCGCCGACCTGCTGCGCCGCGCCATGGGCAAGAAGATCCAGGCCGCCATGGACGCCGAGAAGCCCAAGTTCCTGGCGGGGGCCAAGAAGAACGGGGTCGACGAGAAGACGGCGCAGGAGACCTGGGCGCTGCTCGACAAGTTCGCCAACTACGGCTTCAACAAGTCCCACGCCGCGGCCTACGCGGTCGTCAGCTACCAGACCGCGTGGCTGAAGGCGAACCACCCGGTCGAGTTCATGGCCGGCGTCATGAACTGCGATATCCACCTGACCGACAAGCTGGCCGTCTACGCCGAAGAGGTGCGCCGCGGGCTCGATATCGAGATCGTGCCGCCCTGCGTGAACCGCTCGGCCGCGGCATTCTCGGTCAAGGACGGCGCGGTGGTCTACGGTCTCGGCGCGCTGAAGAACGTCGGCCTCGACGCCATGCAGCTGATCGTGGCCGGTCGGCGCGACCAGGACGACTCGGCGGCAGAACAGGTGCGTGGCGCGGCGGGCGCGGATGGCGAGGTCATGGCGACGAAGCTGGCCGCGCAGGACAGCGGCACCGACCGGCCCTTCGCCACGCTCTACGACCTGGCGCGACGGGTGGACCTGAAGCGTGTCGGGAAGCGACCGATGGAGATGCTGGCCCGCGCTGGTGCCTTTGACCAGCTGGACCCGAACCGCCGGCGGGTGTTCGAAAGCCTGGACGCGCTGGTGGCGTACTCGGCCGCGATCCACGAGCAGAAGGCCAGCGCGCAGGTGTCGCTGTTCGGCGAGGCGGGCGAGGACCTGCCCGAGCCGCGGCTGTCCCCCGTGGATGACTGGCTGCCCGCCGAACGGCTGGCCGAGGAGCACAAGGCCATCGGCTTCTACCTGTCGGGCCACCCGCTGGACGACTACATGCCCGCGCTGAAGCGCAAGGGCGTGATGACCTTCGAGGCGCTGGGGCAGGAGGCGCAGGCCGGTCCCAAGGCCGCCAAGATCGCCGCCACCGTCTCGGGCCGGCAGGAGCGCAAGTCGGCCAAGGGCAACCGCTTTGCCTTCGTGCAGGCGAGCGACCCGACGGGCCTGTTCGAGACGATGGTCTTCTCGGACACGCTGGAGGCGTCGCGCGACCTGCTGGAGCCGGGATCGAACGTGCTCATGCAGGTCGAGGCCACGGTCGAGGCCGAGCAGTTGAAACTGCTCTGCCGGTCGGTTCAGCCCATCGATCAGGCCATCGAGGACGCGGCCGGCGGGGGCCTTCTGGTCTTCATCTCGTCGGACGAGGCCATCGGCCCGGTGGCGGCCGTGCTGGACCGTGCCAAGGCCGAATCGCGCATCCGTGCGCGCGGGCCGGTGAACCTGTGCCTGATGGATCCGGACCTGCCGGGCGAGGTCGAGGTCACGCTGGGCGATGCCTTCCCGGTGACGCCGCAGATCAAGGGCGCGCTGAAGTCGCTGCAGGGGGTCGTCACGGTGGACGACATCTGACGGGCGGGCGCGCGGCCTACCAGTGCGGCGGGCGCTGGTCCCCCAGGGGGATGCTGCCGCCCTGGTCGTATTCGCGCCCGGCCTCGCGCTCCATCAGCATCGCCACGCGCCGCTCCAGCAGCGCGATGCGGTCGTCCTGCCGCGCCACGGTATCCGACAGGTCGTCGTTCACCCGCTCCAGGTGCGCCAGCCGTTCTTCGATCGCCGTCATGTCCATGCGCGGCCCTTACCATGCGGGCTTGCCACGGGCCAGCTTCCTTGCACGCCCGGTGGCGCTGGGCTAGACGAGCCGCGTCCGATTGACCGCCCGGAAGGGACCCATGGCGAAGCAGAAAAAACAGCCGCGCCCCAAGGCCGTGACGCCGAAGGGCTTTCGCGATTATTTCGGCGCCGAGGTGACGCGCCGGGCCGACATGCTGGCCCGGATCGCGCGGATCTACCATCGCTATGGTTTCGACGCGCTCGAGACGTCTGGCGTCGAGACGGTCGAGGCGCTGGGCAAGTTCCTGCCCGACGTGGATCGCCCGAACGAGGGCGTCTTCGCGTGGGAGGAAGACGGCGACTGGCTGGCCCTGCGCTATGACATGACGGCCCCGCTGGCCCGCGTCGCCGCGCAGTATCGCAACGATCTCCCGTCGCCCTATCGCCGCTATGCCATGGGGCCGGTCTGGCGCAACGAAAAGCCCGGGCCGGGGCGATTCCGCCAGTTCTATCAATGTGATGCCGACACGGTGGGCAGCGCGTCCATGGCCGCCGACGCCGAGATCTGCGCCATGCTGTCGGACGTGTTCGAGGATCTGGGCCTTGGCGGCGACTACATCATTCGGGTGAACAACCGGAAGGTCTTGAACGGCGTGATGGAGGTCGCGGGCATCGGCGGCCCCGAGCACGAGGCCGAGCGCGGCATCGTGCTGCGCGCCATCGACAAGCTCGATCGGCTGGGCGAGGACGGCGTGCGCGCGCTGCTGGGCGAGGGCCGCAAGGACGACAGCGGCGATTTCACCAAGGGCGCGGGGCTGGGCGATGAACAGGCCGACGTGGTGATGGGGTTCATGGGCGCGCTTGGCTCGGACGGGGCCGCGACGCTGGCGAACCTCGACGGCCTGGTCGCGGACTCCGAGGTCGGCCGCGAGGGCGTGGATGAACTCCGCCAGATCGCCGACCTTCTTGCAGCCCAGGGCTACGGCCCCGACCGCATCGTCATCGACCCGTCGGTGGTGCGCGGCCTCGGATATTACACCGGCCCGGTCTACGAGGCCGAGCTGACCTTCGAAGTGACGGATGAGAAGGGCCGCCCGCGCCAGTTCGGCAGCGTGGCGGGCGGCGGGCGCTACGACGATCTGGTCAAGCGCTTCACGGGGCAGGAGGTGCCGGCCACCGGCGTCAGCATCGGCGTCGATCGCCTGCTGGCCGCGCTGACCATGAAGGGCCGCTTCGACGACGCCGAGGACGGCCCGGTCGTCGTTACCGTGATGGATAAATCGCGCCTCGCGGCCTACCAGGCGATGGTGTCGGATCTGCGGAAGGCCGACATCCGGGCCGAGCTCTACCTCGGGAACCCCAAGAATTTCGGCAACCAGCTGAAGTATTGCGACAAGCGCGGCGCCCCCTTCGCCATCATCCAGGGCGAGGACGAGGCGGCGCGCGGCGTGGTGCAGATCAAGGACCTGAAGCTGGGCGCGCGCCTGGCCTCCGAGCTTAGCCACGAGGAATGGCGCGACCAGCCCGCGCAGTTCGAATGCCGGCTCGAGGACATGGTGTCCGAGATCAAGGCGCGGCTGGGATGACATTGCCCCCCAAGGCCACCGAGCGGGCCGAGGCCGAGCGGCTGCTGGCGCTGTTCCTCGACCACGGCGCCGAGCGGGTCGAGCCGGATCTCCTGCTGCCCGCCGACACGCTGCTTGATCTCTACGGCGAGGACATCCGCGCGCGCGCCTTCGTCACCCCCGGCCCCGACGGGGGCGAGGCGATGCTGCGTCCGGACTTCACGGTGCCGGTGGTGCAGTGGCACATGGCCCGCCGCGGCGATCCCGCGCGCTATGCCTATGCCGGATCGATCTTCCGCCGCCAGCCCGACCCGTCGCGCCCGCATGAATACCTGCAGGCGGGGTTCGAGCTGTTCGGTCACGACGCGGCCGAGGCCGATGCCGAGGTCTTCGACCTGATCCACGCGCAGGTGGCCCATCTGCGTCCGCGCATCGTGACCGGTGACACCGGGATCCTGACCGCCGCGGTCATGGGGCTCGAGACCACCGCCGACCGGCGCAACGCCTTGCTGCGCCATATCTGGCGGCCGCTGCGGTTCCGCGCCCTGCTGGACCGGTTCTCGGGAAAGACACCTGTTGCCCCGGCGCGCGCGGACCTGCTGGCGGCGGCGGACCCCTTCGCCGAGGCCGGCCCCGAGATCGGGCTGCGAAGCCGGACCGAGGTCGAGACGCGCCTGGCCGCCCTGCGCGCCGATGCCGCCGCGCCCCCGTTGGCCGCCCGCGACGTGGCGCTGATCGACGATATCCTCAGCCTCAGCGCGCCCAGTGACGCGGCGCTGGAACGATTGCGCGACATCGCCGTGGACCTGCCCGCGATCACGCCCGCGACCGACGGGCTGGCCCGCCGGCTGGATGCGCTGGACGCGCGCGGGATCGCGCCCGCGCGGCTCAGGTTCGAAGGCAGCCATGGCCGCAGCACCATGGAATATTACGACGGGTTCGTCTTCACGCTCAGCCTGCCGGACCGTCCCGACCTGCCGCCCGTCGCCACCGGCGGCCGCTACGACGCGCTGACCCGCGCGCTGGGCGGCGGCGACGGCATGCGGGCCGTGGGCGGCGTGATCCGCCCCGGCGTGATCCTGGAGGGCACCGCATGATCAAGCTCGGCGTGCCGTCCAAGGGACGGCTGATGGAGAAGACGTTCCAGTGGTTCGCCGAACGCGGCATCACCATGGAAAAGGTCGAGGACCGCGAATACGCCGGTCGCGTCAGCGGGATCGACGGGGTCGAGATGGTCCTGCTGTCTGCGGGCGAGATTCCAAGGGAACTGGCTGCGGGCCGCATCCATCTGGGCGTCACCGGATCCGACCTTGTGCGCGAGAAGCTCGCCGGTTGGGACAGCCGCGTTGAGGAACTGGCGCGCATGGGGTTCGGACACGCCGACCTGGTGATCGCCGTGCCGAATTTCTGGGTCGACGTGGAGACGCTGGACGACCTGGATGCCGCCGCCGCCGCGTTTCGCCGCCGCCATGGCCACCGGCTGCGCATCGCGACCAAGTATCACCGGCTCATGCGCGAATACCTGCGCGGCCACGGGGTTGCCGACTACCAGCTTGTGGACAGCCAGGGCGCGACCGAGGGCACGGTGCGCAACGAGACGGCCGAGGCGATCGCCGACATCACCTCGACCGGTGAGACCCTGCGCGCCAACCACCTGAAGACCCTGTCCGACGGACCCGTGCACGCCAGCCAGGCGACGCTGTTCCGCGCGGTCGACGCACCGTGGGACGACGCGGCGCAAGCCACGCTCGCCGATCTGCGCGGCCGGCTCGGGGTCTGATCCTGGCCTAGCGCACCCCGATCTCGGCCAGCGCGGCCATCAGCTTGGGCGGCAGATCCGATTCGCCCTGCGTGGCGCTGCCCAGGTCGGCGGGGGCGTCCTGCGGTTGCAGGTAACGCCAGCCCTGGAAGGGGCGTTTGGGGGTCGCCTCGGTGCGGATCACCTCGTCCGACAGCAGGATCGCGCAGCGACGGATGCCGTCTTCGCCCCTGAGGTCGTCGAATCCCAGAATCCGCTGGCGCGCCAGGATCACGCCCTGGATCACCCAGTACATCGACCCGCCATCCAGCAACTCGTCGACCCGCTTGGGAAACATGCGCGTGACGTGGTAATACTGCCCGTCGCGCCGCTGTTTCGAGCGGTGCTGCTGCCAGTCGATCAGCTGGTCGATGGATTCGGACCCCACGCTCAACTTCAGCATGTGCAGTTTTGCCGACATCGCGCATTTACCCCCAGACTTATCCACAATCCTGTGGCGGACACCCCGTCCAATACCCTATATAGAGACTCCGTCGCCGCAGGACCATGCGGCGAAGCCATCCCCTGCTGCGAAAGAAGGCCCGCCATGACCCGCTTTGCCGCCCCTATCTCGGAACAGATCTGGGACATGAAATACCGCCTGAAACAGGCGGACGGCACGCCCGTGGACCGCAGCGTCGAGGATACCTGGCGCCGTATCGCCCGGTCGCTGGCGACGGTCGAGGATGACGCGGACGCCTTCGAGGCCGAGTTCTACGCCGCACTGGAGGACTTCAAGTTCCTGCCCGCCGGTCGCATCGTGGCGGGCGCGGGCACCGACCGCAGCGTGACCCTGTTCAACTGCTTCGTCATGGGCACGATCCCCGATTCGATGTCGGGCATCTTCGAGCATCTGCGCGAGGCCGCGCTGACCATGCAGCAGGGCGGCGGCATCGGCTACGACTTCTCGACCATCCGGCCCAAGGGCGCGAACGTGCACGGCGTGGCCGCCGATGCGTCGGGGCCGCTGTCCTTCATGGACGTGTGGGACGCCATGTGCCGCACCATCATGTCGGCGGGCGCGCGGCGCGGCGCGATGATGGCGACCCTGCGCTGCGACCACCCCGATATCGAGGCGTTCATCGAGGCCAAGTCCGACCCGGCCCGCCTGCGTAACTTCAACGTCAGCGTGCTGGTCACCGACGCCTTCATGGAAGCCGTGAAGGCCGACGAGGCGTGGGAGCTGGCCTTCGACGGCAAGGTGATGAAGACGCTGCAGGCGCGCGACCTGTGGAACAAGATCATGCGCGCGACCTACGACTACGCCGAGCCGGGCGTGATCTTCATCGACCGCATCAACAAGGCCAACAACCTCGCCTACTGCGAGACCATCGCGGCGACGAACCCCTGCGGCGAGCAGCCCCTGCCGCCCTACGGCGCGTGCCTGCTGGGCTCGGTGAACCTCGCCCGGCTGGTCGGCGACCCGTTCGGCCCCGATGCCGCGCTGGACGACGCCGCGCTGGAGCGGCTGGTGGCCAGCGCCGTGCGCATGATGGACAACGTGGTCGATGCCTCGCGCTTCCCGCTGGAAGAGCAGGCGCAGGAGGCCGCGGCCAAGCGCCGGATCGGCCTGGGCGTCACCGGGCTGGCCGACGCGCTGGCCATGGTCGGCGTGCGCTACGGGTCCGAGGAGGCGGCGCGTCTGACCGAGGACTGGATGCACCGGATCGCCCGCGCCGCGTACCTGACCTCGGCGCAGCTGGCGGCCGAAAAGGGCGCCTTCCCGCTGTTCGATGCCGACAAGTACCTGGCCTCGGGCGCGCTGGAACACATGGACGACGACGTGAAGGACGCGATCCGCAAGCACGGCATCCGCAACGCGCTGCTGACCAGCGTCGCGCCCACCGGCACCATCAGCCTGTTCGCGGGCAACGTGAGCTCGGGGATCGAGCCGGTCTTCGCGCATGCATACACCCGCAAGGTCCTGCAGAAGGACGGGTCGCGCACCGAGGAAGAGGTCGTGGACTACGCCGTGCAGATGTGGCGCGACCGGAACGGCGACGCCGACCTGCCCGACCATTTCGTGAGCGCGCAGACACTCGATCCGATGGACCACGTGCGGATGCAGGCGGCGGCGCAGAAATGGGTGGATTCGTCGATCTCGAAGACGATCAACTGCCCCGAGGACATCAGCTTCGAAGCCTTCAAGGACGTCTACATGCAGGCCTACGAGACGGGCTGCAAAGGCTGCACGACCTACCGCCCCAACGCGGTGACCGGCAGCGTGCTGAGCGTGAGCGAGACCGCCGACGCCAGCCCCGCCGAGGCGCAGAAAAGCGAGGAAGGCGAGGTCATCTACATGTCCGAGCCGCTGAGCCGTCCGCAGGCGCTGGAAGGGTCGACCTACAAGCTGAAATGGCCCGGTTCGGAGCACGCGCTCTACATCACGGTGAACGACCTGATCCAGAACGGCCACCGGCGCCCCTTCGAGATCTTCGTGAACTCGAAGAACATGGAGCATTTCGCCTGGACCGTGGCGCTGACGCGCATGATCTCGGCCGTGTTCCGCCGCGGCGGCGACGTGAGTTTCGTGGTGGAAGAGCTCAAGGCCGTCTTCGACCCCCGCGGCGGCGCGTGGATGGAGGGCAAGTACATCCCCTCGATCATCGCGGGCATCGGCGGCGTGATCGAGCGGCACATGATCGCCACCGGCTTCCTCGCCGGCGAGGGGCTGGGCCTGAAGTCCGATCCGCAGGCCCAGGTGGTCGCGCTGGGCAGCACGCCCGCCAAGGCCTGCCCCAGCTGCGGCAGCTTCGAGATGCGCATGGTCGAAGGCTGCATGACCTGCGCTGCCTGCGGCCACTCGAAATGCGGGTGAGCGCAGACGCGCGGTAATGTTTGTGCCGCCAATCAAAGTTTGCACATTTGGGCCAGTTTCGCGCACATTTTACAAGATATCCGTGAGCTGCCCCAACCGAGTGGTCCAGGTTGATTGTTAGTGCATCGCTGGTCGCCGGTCGACGGCTATGATGCTCTCCGGCGCCGGAGGCCTGTAGCCCAAGGCGCTGTGGGGCCGGACGGTATTGTAGTGGCGACGCCACCGCTCGATGAGGATCTGGGCCTCACGGAGCGAATAGAAAACCTCTCCGTCGAGCAGCTCGTTGCGGAATCGAGCGTTGAAGCTTTCGCAGTAGCCGTTCTCCCAAGGTGAGCCAGGCTCGATGTAGGCGGTCTTGGCACCGACGGCGCCGATCCAGTCGCGGACCTTCAGAGCAACAAATTCGGCACCGTTGTCGG
>NZ_FQZA01000016.1 GCF_900141995.1 Palleronia salina
GGCTTCTCTCGCTTCCCAGCCATTCTCTGGTCCTCTCCATGACGGGATCATTCTATCCCAGTGGGCGGACCACTTCAGAGGGGGCATTTCAGAGAGGCATCGAGCCGCTATCGAAAAGGCGGTCCGTGACTACGGACCCCGAGCCCGCGTCGAAAACCCGATGACACCTGAGAGGGCAAGGATGTCGATCGAGTTCTCGCGGCGCGACGCATTGGATTGGATATTTTTTCGGCGATGGAGAATGGAGGATGGTTGGCTCTCAAAAGAGCAAGCCGGACGAGCGCTCGAAGTGTTTCACGATCGCCTCGCCATCTCTATGCGCAAAATTGTGATCTCAAAACTCTATCCAACGCAGGGAGTCTTTTCAGAATGACCGGTTCGCCGAAAAAAAAACGACATTGGCGCGTGCCGCAGCGAAGGTCAGCAATCCGCCCTTCGTGACCGAGATCAAAGGCCTCGCGGCCTACTGACCCGATGGTCCGTTTCCAATTCACCGGAGAAGATACGATTGCCTTCGGACAGGTGCTGATGATCTCGCCATCCCCAATCATCTCGCCACGATCGGTCGGCTCACGGCCGCGGCCGTGCTGCTGGCGTGTATTTCGCGAGCGTATTGCCGAGGCGAGTAGCCAGTTTCGCGGCGGAATGCAGCGGAGAAAGCGGCCTGAGAGGCGTAGCCAACCTCCGCGGCGATTTGGCCAAGCGCGGCGTTGGACCCGGTAAGGCGGTCCATGGCGAGCGCCATGCGCCACCGGGTTAGATAGCCCAGAGGCGTCTGGTCGGTCACCTTCCGAAAGCGCTCGGCAAAGGTCGTGCGGGACAGACCGGCCTCGGCGGCCAGCCCAGCCAGGGTCCAGCGGCGCGCTGGGTTGGCGTGGATTGCCGCCACCGCACGGGCGACGGAAGCATCCGTCAAAGCGGCGAACCAGCCGCCCAGGCCGGTCTGCTCTTGCAAGAGACAGGCGCGAAGAGCCTGCATCAGAACGAGATGGGACAGATGTGCGATGGCCAATGAACTACCGGGCTGCGGAGTGCGCAACTCTCGAGCGATCCGCTCGACCGACCAACGCAGGACCTCACCCTCCGCGCCGGCCCTGACGATCAAGAAAGGCGGCAACGATGGCAACAGCATCTCCGTGGCGGGCCCGGACAGCAGAAACCGACTGCCAGCCATGAAGAAATCTCCACCGCCGCCATAGGTTGCCGTCCCGCCATGGGGCAAGGGGCTGTAGATCTCGGCGGCATCAACGCCGAACCGTCCAGGTCGCGCCGACAGGACGAACGGCAAGCCGTGAGGTAGTATCGCGCAATCCCCCGCGTCCAGTCGCACCGGCTTGCCCCCGTCCACCGACAGCCAGCATCCCCCTTTGACCAAGGCATTGCACTTGAGGCCCGCGTGACGCTCGAACTGGATCGACCAATCGCCCGCCGCGTCAAACCCGGCAGCGACACACTCGTGCGGCTTGAGGAGTGCAACGATATCAGAAAGCGGGTCCATGCGGGCTTCCGGACGATGGCAACAAGAATCCGAACTCTGCAACATAGATCGTCCGCATTGGGTGGCTAGATGACCCTGCGAAAGCGACAAAGGAAAATCTGCCATGATCCTCATCACCACCCCCGCCGGCGATATCGGCACCCGCGTCCTGTCCCATGTTCTTGAGGCGGGCGAGGCCGTCCGCGTGATCCTGCGCGACGCCTCGAAACTTGACAGGAACACACGCGCCAGCGTCGACGTCATCGAAGGCTCGCACGCCGACGCAGTGACGATTTCCGCCGCCCTCGATGATGTCTCGGCGGTATTCTGGCTCCCGCCTGGGCCGCCGACAGCGGAAAGCCCCGAGGCGGCCTATGTCGCGTTTTCCCGCGCATTCTGCGACGCTCTACCCGGATCGACGGTGAGCCATGTTGTCGGCGTCTCGGCCCTCGGGCGGGGCTGGCCATCCCCGGCTGGCCACGCCGCTGCGAGCGTCGCTATGGACGATAGGATCGGGGCGACCGGCGTCGCCTATCGGTCGCTCGCTTGTGCCTCGCTCATGGACAACCTCGCGCGCCAGGCCGAACCGATCCGGGAGCAAGGCGTCTTCTATCAGCCGACCCCAAGCGACATGAAGCTGCCCCATGTCGCAAAGTCCGATGTCGCACGCGTCGCCGCCGGGCTGCTGTCCAAGCGCGACTGGGACGGTGTCGCGGATCTGCCTCTCTGCGGCCCGGAGAATCTGAGCTTTGAGGAGATGGCTTTGGTCATGTCGGAGGTGCTCGGGCGCGAGATCGCTGTGCACGAGATAACACCGGAGGATTTCGGAGGTATGATGCGCAGAATGGGCGCAACCGAAAAAATGGCGCAGGGCTATGTTGAGATGATGACCGCCAAGAACGAGGGTATGGATACCGCGGCCTGCCCGACCGATCGCTCCGCCACGCCGACGACCTTCCGCACCTGGTGCAAGACAGAGCTGCGTCCGCTCGTGCAGGGGTAACTCGACCGGCTCTCGGGGTCGTCCGGTCCGTCTTGTGCCCTCGACGTGAGGTGTTCGACAGCCACCGCGGGCGTGATGCGCCCCAGCGCTCGGCAGATCTGACAGAGTTTGAAGTCCCGGGCGAGGATGTTGACGCGCGACTTCTGCCAGCGCGATACGTAGCCGCGCCGGGAGTCTTACCTCCGCTGTCCTCCGAGCCCGCCTGTCTGTCTTTCTCATGCGGGGAAATAGGGCCCTCAGTCGGCTGATGCGCGGTGGCAGAGCCATTGGTTTCTTCAGAGGCGGAGCCTGTCCTCAGGCTTCAGGGCTTATGACGGATGCTCACCATTGTCCTCGCACCAGTGGCCGACACATCGTTGATCTGTCTCAAAGGTGGCGTCGCCGTGAAGGCAGTTCGCGGCCGATTGATCGGCGACCTCGTGACCGGTGATCACGGAACGCTCGGGGAGCGGTCCATCTGCCAGTTCAATACCGCAAGCCGGCACTGATTTGCGCTGGAACACAGATAGCGTCACGAACAGCGCTTCTCCAAATTTTCAGTTGACACCATATCCTTCTATTTCTTATAAAATATATACAAATCAATATCTTAGCAAAGAATCCTACCACCCCAGCCATTTCCCTGAATTCACGGTCCTCTGGTCTGCCATAGACCCGCGGTTCACGATCCGCAGTGTCAGAGGCGGTCCCCCGGCTGTGGCGGTGAACCGGCGTCGCGCGGGACGCCGCGGCGACGCTCCGTCCTGCGCTGTTGGCCGCCGCCGTGCAGACGCGGACGACACGCGCCCGACGCGTCACTCCGGATGGCCCACCGCGCCTGTGCGGGCCGGGTCAGGCGTTGCCAATGTCCTCGATACGGTCGCAAAGCACCTGCGCCGCGGTGACGGACCGCCCGGTCGCCAGCGCCATCTGCGGCATCAGCGCCCATTCCAGCATCCACGCCGCGCCCGAGCGTTCCTGCTCGTGGATCAGCGCGTTCTGCACGCCCGCCAGGTGACCCGCGTTGAGCCGCGCCAGCGTCACCAAAAGCTCGGCCAGCACCGGATTCGACTTGTGCGGCATCGCCGAGGACCCGCCGCCACCGGCGATGCGGATTTCGTCCAACCCCTGCTGCGCCATCAGCGCGATGTCCTGGCCCATCTTGCCCAGCGTGCCCGAGAGGCCCGACAGGCAGGCCGCATAATGGGCGACGCCGCCCCGGTCGCTGTGCCAGGCGTGATCGGGGCTGGCGAGACCCAGGCGCTCCGCCATCGCATCGGCAATGACCTGCCCGTCGGCGCCGAACCCGTGGCGCGTGCCAACGGCGCCACCCAGTTGCAAACGCTCCACATCGGCGCGCGCGGCGTCGAGACGCCCGGCCTGCGCGGCGAGCGGCGCGCGCCAGTCACGCAGCCGGTCGGCCACCGTGATCGGCAGCGCCGCCTGCATCCGTGTCCGCCCCATGAGCGGGCGATCCCCGAAGCGGTCCATAAGATCGCCCAGCGCCCTGTCCAGCGCGCCCAGCCGCCGCAGGAGCAGGTCCGACACCGCCCGCAACGTCAGCGCCAACGCGGTATCCATGACGTCCTGCGACGTGGCCCCGGTGTGGATCGCGTCGGCGTGGTCGGTATCGGCCGCGCGCCAGCGGCGCACCAGCGCCGGGATCGGCAGGCCGTCGCGGGCCACGTCCCCGGCCAATGAAACGGGGTCGATCGCGTGGGCGGCCAGCGACGCGGCCGCACCGGCGCCATGGCCCGGCGGAACCCGGCCCGCCGTCTCGAGCGCGTGGGCCAGCGCCACCTTGAAGGCCGTGTAATGCGCGAGCTGCGTCTCGGCGGACCAGAGTTCCGCCATCTCGGGATCGCCGAAAAGCCCGCCGAGCCAGGGGTGAGAGAACACGTCGCTCAAGACAGCCGCCCGCGCATGCCGGCCACCAGTTCGGCCACCCGGTCGGGCAATTCGAGACAGGGCAGATGCCCGACCCCCTCAAGCTCGACCATCGCCGCGCCCGGGATCCGTTCGGCCAGGTCGGCGACGACACGGGGCGGGGTGGTGACATCTTCGGACCCGGCGATGCACAGCACGGGGCAAGACAGGCGCGGCAGAACGGCCGACAGGTCCGCGTCGTGGATCGCCGCGAAGGCGGCGCGATAGCCGGGCTGCGGTGTCCGCGCCAGCATCATGCGCCAGCCCTCGGTCGCCACCGGGTGGGCGGCCCGGAACCCGGGCGACAGCCACCTTTCGATCACGCCGGCGGACATGGCGGGCAGACCAAGGGCGTCGAGGTCGTCCATGCGGGCCTGCCACATCTCGTCGGTGCCGATCCTGTAGGACGTGTTGCTCAGGACGAGGCCGCCGACCAGGTCGGGCCGGTCCTGCGCCAGTTGCAGCGCGATCAGCCCGCCGATGGACAGGCCGACGACCAGCGCGCCCGCCATGGCGACCTGGTCCATGGCGTCGGCCAGGTCCCGCGCGAAACCGGCGATGCTGTCGGTTCCGCCCGACGACAGGCCGTGCCCGCACTTGTCGTGGCGCAGCACCGGCGCTTCGGCGGGCAAGCCCGGCAGAACCGCATCCCAGATCCGCAGGTCGCTGCCCAGCGAGTTGATGAAGACGATGGGCCGCCCGCCGTCGCCCGGGCGCAGCTCCGCGTGCAGGGTCTTGCCGCCCACGTTCAGGAAACGGCGCATGGGACCCCCGAAGGCTCGGTGTGGCGGTCCATCACGCCGGGACGGCCCGAAGGCCCAGCATGCGGCGCGCCTCGGCGGGCGTGGCCACGGGCCGGTCGTTCGCGGCGCAGATCTCGGCCGTGCGCCGGACCAGTGCTGCGTTCGACGGCGCCAGCCGGTCCTTGTCGATCCGCACGTTGTCCTCGAGCCCGGTGCGCGCGTGACCGCCCGCCGCGATGGCCCATTCGTTCAACGTCACCTGGTGCCGCCCGATCCCGGCCGCGCACCACGGCGCATCGTCGCCGAACAGCCGCTTGACCGTCTGGACGTAGAAATCGAACACCAGGCCGTCGACGGGCATGGCATTCTGCACGCCCATGACGAACTGCACGTAGGGTGTCGCGGCGATCTTGCCCTCGGCATGCAGCTTGGCCGCCTGGAAGATATGCGACAGGTCGAAGGCCTCGATCTCGGGCTTGATGTCGTATTCCACCATTTCCGAGGCCAGCCAGTCCACCAGGTCGGGCGGGTTCTCGTAGACGCGCGTGGGGAAGTTGTTCGACCCCACCGACAGCGACGCCATGTCGGGCCGCAGCGGCAGCATCCCGCCGCGCGCCTGCCCCGCGCCGGAGCGCCCGCCGGTCGAGAACTGGATGATCATGCCGGGACAGTGCTTTTCCACGCCTTCCTTCAGCCGTGCGAATTTCTCGGGGTCCGAGGACGGCGTCTCGTCGTCGTTGCGCACATGGGCGTGCATGATGCTGGCCCCGGCCTCGAACGCCTCGTCGGTGCTTTCCACCTGTTCGCTGACGGTGATGGGCACCGCGGGGTTGTTGGCCTTCCTGGGCAGCGATCCGGTGATGGCGACGCAGATGATGCAGGGTTGGGTCATGGCAGTCTCAGATGTCGAAGAACACGGTTTCGCCATCGCCCTGGAGGCGGATGTCGAAGCGATAGACGGGCATCGCGCCGCTGTCGTCGCGGGTGGCGATCAGCGTGTCGCGGCGATGGGGCGGGTCCACGCGGCCGAGGACCGGGTCGGCCGCGTTGGCCGTCCCCTCGTCGTCGAAGTAAAGCCGCGTGTTCAGGCCGATATTGATGCCACGCGCCACGATCCAGAGGTTGATATGAGGCGCCTGCCGGCTGCCGGACCGGCCCGGCACACCGCCGGGCTTCACCGTCTCGAAAGACCATTCACCGCTGTCGAAATCGGCGATCACGCGGCCCCAGCCGCGAAAGCCGTCCTCGACCGTGCCCGAGTTTTCGGGGTGGGCATAGACGCCCTCGGCATTGGCCTGCCAGACCTCGATCAGCACATCCTTTAGCGCGGCGCCGTTGCCGTCCAGCACGCGCCCCTCGACGCGGATCCGCTCGCCCGTGGCATTGGGGCCCGTGATGTCGCGCCCTAGCTCGTGGTCGTAGATCTCTATACCGGTGTCGCTGGGCACAAGGCCGATATGGACATAGGGCCCGGCGGTCTGCGACGCGGTTTCCTTGAGGTAGTCCAGTGGGTTCGCCATGGTTCAGTTCCCCTCCAGCCGGTTTTCGAACAGGGTCGAGCGACGACCGCGCAGCACGATGTCGAAGCGGTAGGCGATGGCGTCGAAGGGGATCGTCGCGTTCATGTCCAGCCGTGCGGTCAGCCGGTCGATCGCGGCCGGGTCGGGGATCGTCTGCACGATGGGGCAGATCGGGATCAGCGGGTCGCCCTCGAAATAGCACTGGGTGATAAGGCGCTGCGCGAAGGCCGTCCCGAACACCGAGAAATGCACATGCGCGGGGCGCCAGTTGTTCACCTGGTTCGGCCAGGGGTAGGCGCCGGGCTTCACGGTGCGGAAGAAATAGTACCCCTCGTCGTCGGTCAGGGTGCGCCCGCAGCCGCCGAAATTGGGATCCATCGGCGCGAGATACGTGTCCTTCTTGTGGCGATACCGCCCGCCCGCGTTGGCCTGCCAGACCTCGACCAGCGTATTGCGCACAGGCTTGGCGTTCTCGTCCAGAACGCGTCCGTGCAGGATGATGCGCTCGCCGATGGCGCTCTCGCCCGCAGCGGCGTAATTCGTCAGAAGGTCGTTGTCGCCCTCGGCGATATCACCGTGGCCGAAGCGCGGGCCGGTGATCTCCGACACCGTGTTCTCCAGCGAGATCAGCGCCTGGTTCGGGCTGCGCGCGACGGATGTCTTGTAGGCGGGCGCGTATGCCGGCGGGTGGATCGACCTGTCGCGCATGTAGAATTCGGCGGGGGTCTTCATGGGGTTTCGCCCTCCATCTCGGCAAAGGTGGCCTTGGCCAGCTTGATCGCGTGGTTGGCCTTCGGCACGCCCGCGTAGACCGCCACGTGCAGGAAGGCCTGCATCACGTCATCCTTGCTGGCGCCCGTGTTGACCGTGGCGCGGATGTGCATCGGGATCTCGTCGAAATTTCCGCAAGCCGCCAGCAGCGCAAGCGTCAGCATCGACCGCTCGCGGTGGGGGATCGTCGGGTCGGACCACACGGTACCCCACGCGCCCTCGGTGATCATGGTCTGGAACGGCTGGTCGAACGGTGTCTTGCCCGCCTCGGCGCGGTCCACGTGGGCGTCGCCCAGCACGGCGCGCCGGGTTGCCATCCCGTCGTCGTATCGTTGGCTCATCCCTGCTCCTCCGCTGCGATGCCCGCCTGACCATATGATAATCCACGGGACGATTATATTGAAAAGGTCCACTCTTCGTATAACCATAAGATTATGAATTGGCCTGCCCGCCTTCACCTGCGCCACATCCGCTCGTTCCTCGAGATCGCGCGCGCCGAAAGCATCTCGAAGGCCGCTGAGACCCTGAACGTCACGCAGCCGGCGGTGTCGAAGGGCCTGAAAGAGCTCGAGGAGATCCTGGGCACACGGCTGTTCGACCGGGTGGGCCGGGGCCTTCGGCTGAACGAGGCGGGCCGCATTTTCCAGGCCCATGCCGCGGCGTCCATGTCCGAGCTCATGCGCGCGCAGGAAAGGCTCGCGCGCGACGGCGGCGCGCCCGCGCGGCTGTCGGTGGGGGTCTTGCCCACGGCCGCCGGGGATCTGCTGCCGCGCGCGGCGCTGGCCTTCGGTGATGCCCTGCCGAAGGCCACGCTGCACGTGCTGACGGGGCCGAACTGGCTGCTGTTCAACCACCTGCGCGACGGCACGGTGGACCTTGTCGTGGGGCGCATGCCCGAGCAGGACTCGGCCACCGGGGTCACCTTCGAGCAGCTCTACCTCGAGGATATCGTGCTGGTCTGCCGCCCCGGTCACCCGTTGCTGACGGCCCCCGCCCCCGAGGCGGGCCTGCCCGCCTATCCGCTGATCCTGCCGCCGCGCGGCGCGGTGATCTCGGCCACGGTCGAGCGGTACCTGGCCAGCATCGGACTGCCGGGCCTGCGTGCCGCAATCGAGACGGTGGCGCTGCCGATCGGGCGCAAGGTCGTGCGCATGTCCGACGCGGTATGGTTCATTTCGCGCGGGGTGGTCGCCGACGATATAGACGACGGCAAGCTTCGAACCGTGGCGCTGCAATCGCCGCTACTGTCGGGGCCGGTGGGCATCAGCGTGTCGCGCGCGGCCCCGATCAGCGTGGCCCGCGATGTCTTCGCCGACTGCCTGCGCGCGGCGGTGCGTGGCTGACGGACCGGCAACGGGTGCGCGGCCGGGCCAGGCACCATCGATTCCGACACCGACCGGAATCACTTCCGCGGCGGAAGCGTGATGACCCGTGCCTCCGGGATGCGCGTCCGGGCCATCTCGACGAGGTGGACGTGGTGGGTGAACAGGATCGCCTGGCCGCGACGGCCCAGTTCGGCCGTCAGTTCCAGCGCGGCGGCGGCACGCGTGTCGTCGAAGGTTTCCAGGATGTCGTCGGTCACGAAGGGCAGCGGGCCGGCCTCGGCCACGAAGGCGGCGTGCCCCGCGATGCGCAAGGCGAGGTAAAGCTGCGCGCGGGTGCCGGTCGACATCCCGTCGGCGGGCACAGGCACGTCGTCGCTGATGCCCACCATCCGTTCGCCCTGCCCTTCCCGCCATGTCTCGAGCCTTTCCCACACGCCGCCGGTCAGGGTGGCGAAGGCCGCCTGTGTCTCGCGCAGCATCAGGCCGCGGCGGTCCTCGCCCAGGCGCCGCAGGGCGGCCCGTGCGGCGGCAAGACCGATCATGCGGGCGGCGGCGTCCCGTGCGCCGGACCGCAAGTCCTCCAGCAGCGCCGCCCGGTCCTGGTCGGCGGCCGCCGCGCCGCCGGCGTCCAGGGCACCGCGCAGAGCCTCCTCGGCCGCGCCGAGCGCCTGGTTCGCGGTGTCGGCCTCCGCCTCGGCCGTGGCGACGGCGTCTGCCAACAGCGGCAGGCGCGCGGGGTCGTCGACCGACTCTTCGCCGGCCAGGCGGGCGGCATCGAACCCCACGGCCGCCCGGGCGATATCGTCGTCGATCCGCGCGAGATCGGCGCGCAGGGCATCGCGCTGCGCCAGCCGACGGGCGAAGGCGGGCGGGTCCGCCGCCTCGGCCCCCTCCTGCCCCTCCAACAACGCGGATATCCGACCCCGCGCCGCGCGCGCGTCCATCTCGGCGGTCCGGATCGCCTCGTCGGCCTTCTCGTGCGCGGTGGACTGGGTGGCGATTTCACGCGCGGTCTCCTCGGCGGCGCGGAAACGGGACTCGGCGGCCCGGATCAGCGCGTCCGCGCCCTCGGCGTCACCGATGATCCGGCGCGGCAGGGCCGCGGCGGCCCCGAAGGCGGCAAGCGCGCGCTCCATGGCATCGATCCGGCGGTCGAGGTCGCGCAGATCCCCCATCAGCCCGGCCAGGTCGCGCGCGTCGGGCAGGGCCGCACGGATCGCCTGCGGGGCCATCCCCTCGGCCCAGCTGCCGGCCGCGACATCCTCGACAACCGCGAGACGAGCCCGCGCATCGCGCTCGGCACGCTCGGCCAGCTTGGCTAGCTTGTCGATCCGCGCCGCCTGATCCTCCCAAGCCGTGCGCGCGGCCTGCGCGCCGCGCAGCGTCTCGAGATGGCGGCGCGCGGCGGGAACCAACGCGCCCGCCCCGAGGTCTCCGCCGCTGTCGGCAAGGGCCGAGGCCAGCGTTTCGGTCAGCGCGGCGTGCCGCGTCTCGGCGCGGGTCAGCCGGGACCGCGCCGTCTCGGCGGCTGCCGCGCGGTCCAGAGCCGTGGCAAGCATCGTCCGCCTTGCGCGGACCGCCGTCCCCGGCGCGTCGGGTGGCAGCAGGAGCCGCGCGGCCATTTCGGCCAGAGCCTTCATCGCTTTGTCGTTCCGCGCCTTGGCGGACTCGACCAGTTCAAGCGCCGTGCGCGCCTCGACCTCGGCGGCTGCCAGCTCTTCTTGGCGGGCCAGCAATGCGGCCCGGGCATCGGCACCCGCCGCGTGCGCCGCAATGGCGGCATCGTCGGCACGAAGGGCGGCTTCGAACCGGTCGGCGGTTACCGCGTCAAGTGCGGCGCGGTGGGCGGACCACGCGGCCTCGCGCTCACCGCGCAGGCGCTGCAAGGCCGCCGCGTCCACGCTGCCCGGGTTCCGCTCGGCCGCGTCCAGCCGGGCCCGCGCCGTTTCAAGCGCGGCACGGGCGTCCGAGGCGTGCGTATCGGCTTCGGCCAGCCGGGTGGCAGCGTGCTCGGCTTCGGACAGAACGGCAGCGACGGTGTCGTCCCCCGGCAATTCGCCGGTGTCGGACAGCCGCGCGCGCCAATCCTGCGCCAAGCCTTCCGCCGCGCTGTCGGCGGCGGCGTCGCTGTCGGCCGCGGTCTCGCGCAGGGCATCGAGGTCCGGCGCGTCCTCCTGCATGGCCGCCAGCGCATCGGACAGGGCATCCTCGCCCTTTGGCACCGGGGGCGGCGCTCCGTGATCCTCGCGCGCATCGTCCATCGTGGTTCGGGCCGCGCGCGCCTCGACCTCGGCCTCCGCGAGGCGCTGCACCGCCGCGTCCAGCCGGTCGTGGATCTCTCGCCGCAACCCCGGCGGCGGATCGTCGAGGCCCCGGCCCGTGATCTTGCGGCACAGCCGGTCCGCATCCCGGGCCACCGCCGCGCGCTCGTCCCGTCGCCGGTCGAGATCGGCCTCGGCCCCGCCGACCCGCATCAGCAGCGGCTGTCCGTCGAAGGTCATTTCGCGGATCTCGGCGATCACGGGACCCAGGTCCAGCCCGTCCGGATCGGGCACGAGGCCGTGCAACCGATCGGCGGCGGCATCACGCGCCGCGATGGACCGTGCGCGTCGGGCGTCGGCCTCGCGCGCGTTCTCGACAAGGGCGGCGATCTCGGGCACGGCATCGGGCGGCAGGTCCGGTCCGTCCGGGAAGTCGTCGAGCTGCCGGGCCACGCGGTCCCGCTCGGCCCGCAGCGCGGCGCGTCGGGCGGCGGCCTCGGCATGGGCCAGCGCGCGCCTGGCCTCGGAAAGCCGGTCGCGCGCCGCACCGGCTTCGGCCCGCCGCGCGTCGCGGGTCCGCAAAAGGTCGTCGTGGCGCAGCGGCGCCAGCCGGCCGTCATGGATCGTCGCGTCCAGCGCCTTCAGCTGGCGCTTGGCCTCGGGGACGGCCTGTTTGCTGCCGCCTTTCTGGTAGAACGCGTCCACGTCGGACTGCACGTCGTCCAGCGCCTGCGACAGACCGGACAGGCCGCTCGTCCCCGCATGAAGCAGGCGGCCGAGATCGCCTTTCGCAGCCGCGATCTCCTCGCCGCCCGACCGCAGAACCGCGTCGTTCAGGGAAAACCGCGTGCGGTAGGCGTCACGGTCGAGCCCGTGCAGGTGGGTGGCCAGCACGTGTTCGGGCAGACCGCGGCCATCGCCATCGGTCAGCGATCCGGTCTTCTTCGGCGTACGCTGAAGCGTCAGGGTGCCGCCATCGACCTCGATCTCGGCGCCCACCAGCAGGTCCTTCCGGTCGAAGCGGAAGGCATAGGGCGTGTTGCGGGGCGGAAAGCCGTAAAGCAGGTCCAGCCACGCGGTGAAGGCCGTGCTTTTTCCGGCCTCGTTGGGGCCGTAGACGACCGTGACATCGCAGTCGCCGGTGGCCGCGCCGAAATCGAGGCTCTGCCCCTCGAAGTGCCCATAGCGGACCAGGTCGAGCCGGCGCAGCCTCATTCCGACCGCGCCATTGACAGGCGGGCCGCGACGGCCGCGAGGCCATCGGCCATCAGTCCCTCGAGCGTGTCGTCGTCGATCGCATCGCGCGCCTCGGGCGGCAGGGCATCGCGCAGGTCCGACAGCATCCGCGCAGCTTCTTCCCGGAAGCCCGCCGTACCGGCCTCGAGGCGCATCAGCGCGACCAGGTCGCCGGCGGCCGCGTCGTCGGGCACCGACAGGTCGGGGGCGACGCGCACGCGATCCAGGTAAAGCTCGCCGATCTCGGCCGCCAGTTCCGACAGCGCGTGCCGCGCGTCCCCCGCCCCGGCGGCGAATGGCTGCGCGCCCGGCCCCGCGAGGGTGACGCGCAGGACGGTGGGCCCCTCGGCGGCACCGCGCAAACCATCGGCAATCCGGTGCAGCCGGGCGGTCTGCGTGTCGTCGCCGGGCAGATCGATCGACACTTCGCGGAAGCCCACGAGGCCGACCGGCAGTTCCTCGGCTTGCGGTCCCTCCCCGTCGATCCGCACCAGCGTGACCGAGCCACCGCGGGATTCGCGGATGTGGCGGCCCTGCGGGATACCGGGCATCACCACCAGCGCGCGGTCGCCCCGCCATTCCTGCCGCGCGTGGATGTGGCCTAGCGCCCAGTAGTCATAGCCGTGCTCAAGCAGGTCCGAGACGGCGCAGGGCGCATAGGGGTCGTGCCCGCGCGTGCCGTCGGGCGAGCAATGCATCAGGCCGAGGTTGATCCGGCCCGGAACCGGCGCGGGGTACCGGGGCAGCAGGCTGCGCGTCTCGGGACCGCCCGAATGCGACGTGCCGTGGATCGTGGCTGCGCCGATCTCGACGCTGGGCCGATCGGCATCGAGCAGGAAGACGCTATCGCCCAGCGCGCCGTAACGCGCCGGGTCCAGCAGCCCGTCATGGTTGCCGCGGATCAGGACGGTCGGGATGCCGGCGGCGCCCAGCCGCCCCAGCGCGCGGGCCAGAACCGTGCGCGTGGCCACGTCCGGCACGCCGTTGTCGAACACGTCCCCCGCGAGCAGCAGCGCATCGACCCTTCGCTCGATCGCGAGGTCGACGATCCGCGCCAAGACCTGCCGCGACGCGTCGTGAAGGCGACCCGCCAGGTCCGGGTCGCGCAGCGCGACCGAGCGCAGCGGAGAATCGAGGTGGAGGTCGGCGGCGTGCAGGAACCGCATTTCAGGACCGCGCCGCCGCGGAACCGGTGCCCGGCGACACGCCGCTTTCGGTCACCAGTCGCTTCGGATCATCCGGCGCGCGGGTCGCGACCGGGCGTGCCACCCTGACGGCTGGGTCCAGATCATCCGCCAAGCCACACCACCCTCACGACCAACCTGTTCCCGCGTTATCCATTCCATCTCGTGAACCGGAAAAGACCAGAGGCTCTGGCGAATTCCAAATCAAATCTGACCCGGCTCCGACGGGGCCCGTGGCCTGCGGATATAAAGGCCGCGGCCCGCACGATGTCGCGGGTGGCACCCGCGGGATACGGGCGGCCGTGATGACCCGCGACCGCCCGAGCCTGCGCCGACCACTCCCGCGGGCACTTGGAAAGACCGATGAACGCGATGGACGACGCCCGCGCGGGGGCGCCGTCCCTGCCTTTCGGTGTCAGGCGATGTTGCGCAGCCGGTCGATCAGGCGGGCAACGCGCGACCCCCGGGGCTTGGCCGTCGTCTGAGCCGGGGTCGAGGTCACGCCCGCGGGCCGCTTCCCGATCTGCGACAGCGCCACGGCCGTCGCGGCGCCGGCCGCCAGCTCGGCCCCGGACTGCCGCAGACCGAAGAGTTGCTCGGCCTCGGCCGCGGCGATCATCGTGCCACTTTCGGGATCGAAGACCATGTGATGGTCGGCCGCCGCGTGCTTCTTGCCCTTTCCTTTCGCCTTCTCGTTCGGGGCGGGCGCCGGCTCGGGCGCCGGATCCTCGACCGGGACAGGTTCCGGCTCTGGCTCAGGCGCGGGCGGCGTCACGGATGCCGCCTCGGTCGAGACCTCGACGCGCTGACCGGACTCGAGCTCTTCGGCCATGATCGCCAGCGATTCGTGTTCGAGCCCGAGAAGGTGCCCGATCTCGTGGCGCATGACAGTCAGCAGATCGACCGCCCGGATCGGCGTGCCCTGAACCTCGGGCGCCGTTGCGTCGAGATACCAGCCCGCACCGGCCGCCGTCGTATCGATCAGGATCGTGTCACCATCGATCGTGCGGGCGAGCGTATCGCCCTCGAGATCGGCGATGACGATCGTGACCTCGCCCAGGGCCGCGATGTCCGCATCGTCCAGGAGACCCGTAGCCACCCAGTCCGCGACCGCCTGTTCGTAGATCGGCTGGGCGACGGCGATGTCGAGCTCGGGTCCCACGATGTAGCTGTCGCCACTGACATGGACCGCCGAACGAGAGGCCAGGCGAAGCGCATCCTCGAATTGCGGGTCGTCGGTGGCCAGGCGGAAGTCGTCGAAGCTCGCCGCGCCCTCGAGAACCATCAGGCCGAACGCCCCGTCCGACAGGACGGCGTTGAACCCGACCGAGCCGACCTCGCCACCGTTGAGCGACACGGCAAGGCCCGCGCCCTGCGTCGTGAGCTTGAGACGGTCCGTCCCCTTGGGCGACAGGCCGACGGCGAAGCTTGCGTCGACCACCTGGCCGTCCTCGTCGGTGGCGTGGCCGACCAGGATCCGGCCCCCATCCGCGTCGAGGGCAACGAACTTGTAGTTCAGCGCGTCGTAGCGATCGAAGACGAAGCCGGCCATGCCGTCGGTCTCGATGTCGACTTCCATCTCGAGAACCGCGTTGGCCTGCAGGCCGACCCCGAGGTCGACCGTCTGCACCGACGGCGCGGTGCCGTTGACGGTCCCCACCAGGCGACCCGATGTCTCGACCCAGCCCGCGCTTTGCGACACGCGCGGCAGCTCGGCCACGGGCGGCGAGAAGTCGTCGGTCTCGTCCAGCGTCCAGTCGGGCGGAAGCGTCTGGACCCGGAAGTTGTCGACCCGGCCCTTCGACCCGTCCATCCCGATCCCGACCATGCCGCCATTCAGCGGCACGGGCATGCCGTAGGCATCGATGCGCGGCGTGTAATCGTGGCTGAACCAGTTCACGCCCGCGACCTGCAAGGTCACGTTGTTGCCGTTCACCGCGACCAGCAGGTCGTAGTTCTGGCCGGGCTTGATGCGCACGGGCTTGTTCGACTGCACCGTATAGTGCCAGCCGCTCGCATCCACGTAACCCATCTCGATCTTGTTCGTGGACACGTTGATGCCCGCGAACTTGAAATCGACGTCCGAGTGATAGTCGAAGATGATATACGCGTTCGCCTTCCAGCCGCCCGTGGGCTTGTCGAGGTTCACCGTGGCCGCCAGCTCGTAATAGGTGGGCAGGAAATCATCCAGCAGAAAGACGCCTGACGCTTTCTGACCCTCGATCTCGGACGTCACGTTCATGATGCCCGCTTCGGCGGTGAAGCTGCCGGTGTCGGCGGCGAAGCCCTGGGTGGTCCGGTCGTTGAAGTCGGCCGTGCGCAGGATGTCCCGGCGCCCGCCCGGGATGTTTCCGGCCTGCGGATCGGTCGGCGGGCCGGATTGGTCCTGCCAGAAGCCACGGTCGCGCTGGGTCACCAGGCCAAGCTCGCCATAGGGGTCGCCCTGTTCCTGGATGACGTTGGAATAGCGGCTTTCATGGTTCGGGCCGATATCCGCCGTCCGGGTCATGTCGACCCCGTCCGAGAAGGCCTGTGCCGCCAGGAAATCCCATAGCTGCGGCGGCACCTGCCGGCTGACCGTCGCGATCCCGAAGGGCGCGAAGGGCACGATGTACGAGTTGAACTCGCCCAGGTGGTCGATCAGGCGATCGCCGCCGGTGTTGCCGATCAGGATATCCAGCCCCGCGCCGCCGAAGATCCTATCTTCCCACACGCGGTGCGTCTCGGGCGCGTCGTTCAGCGCGCCGGTCGTGTCGCGGCTGGCCCCGCCGTCGCCGGGGACGCCGACCACGTCGTCGCCGTTCATCAGGTCATTGCCGAAGCCGCCGTAGATATGGTCACGGCCCGTGCCGCCGACGATCCAGTCATTGCCCATGTCACCGAACAGGCGGTCGTCGCCGTCGGAATGAACCTCGATCCAGGAGCTTTCGATGGGTGTGCCGTTCGGCGCGAACTCGGTATAGCCGCCGATCAGTTCGCCCTCGGTGTCGGGCGCGTTCAGGAAGTACTGCTTCTTCCCGTCCGGCGCGCCGTCCTTCCAGAGCGTTCCGTCCTCCTCGAAGAGGATCGTGCGGCGCGGATCGTACTCGTCGTAGAGATAGAACTCGCCCGTGCGCTGCAGCGTCGGCGTCGGCTCGTTCCAGTGGGCGTCGCCCGAGTTGAAGACCAGGATGTTCGACGGGTTCCAGGGCCGCGTGAAGTCGGTCCTTGCCAGGCCGATGACCCCCGTCTGGTCGATATCGACGCTGACGTCGGGCAGCGTGCCGTAACGCTGGACATAGGCTTCGGACAGAACCTCGTGGCCGCCGATCGCGTCGTCGCCGGATCCGCCGTGGATGAAATCCTGGCCCAGGCCGCCGAACAGGACGTCGTCGGCGAAGATCGGATCATGCTCGTTCGGGTCGGCCGCGTAGACAGGCGCGAAGATCGAGCTGGCATCGCTGTCGAAGGGCGTCAGGTCCACCGACTTCACGATCTCGAACGCGATGTTGATTGTTTCCTGCTGCACCTTGCCCGGGGTGTAGATCGCCTCGTTCAGGACGTTGCCCTGGCTGGTGCGGCGATCCGGATCGTTCGTCAGCAGGCTGTAGATGCCGAACAGGCCCTCCGCATATTGCTCGCCGTAGGCCGCGTTCCCGACGATGCCGGTGTTGCGGCTGGTGAAGATGCGTCCGTCATCGCCCAGGATCCCGTCGACACCGGTGCCGCCCGAAATCCAGTCGGCGCCCCAGCCGCCGATGATGTCGTCGTGGCCCGCATCGCCATAGGCGATGTCCGCACCACCGCCGAGATAGACGATGTCGTCGCCCGTCTCGCCGTGCACCTCGTCCGCGCCGCCGATATCGGTCCGCGACCAGAAGCCGAAGGTGTTCCGCCACAGATCGTCCTGGCCAACCGTGAGACCCGCGTTCTTGTCGGCATCGACGGGGGTGTCGAGGTCGAAGAGATCGGGGCGGAAGTCAGGCCCGCCCGCGGTGTAATCCAGTAGCGTCACGCCGCGCACGACCACGCGCTCGCCATCCTCGGCGGCGTAATCGGCCACCGTTTCGCCATCGGCCACCTGGAAGCGGTCGTAGACGAAGCTCAGGAACAGACCGTTGCGGCTGTGGTAGAGCGCCTCGTATTGCGGGGCGAAGATGGCCGGATCGCTGGCGTCGAGCGCCTCGTCCGCGATGAGGTCGATGCCGTCGACGCCGACCAGCCGGATGATGTCGCCGTTGTCGCCGACAATGGCATCGGCGTCGCGGGCATGGGCGCCCAGGGCGTCGGTGCCGTCGCCGGGCAGATCGGCGTCATTGCGCGAGATCTCGACGCCGGAGCCGCCAAAGATCTTGTCCTGGCCGTCGGGACGTTCGTCCGCGGACAGACCGAAGAAGCTGGACGAGCCGCCCACGAGATCGTCCTGGCCGAGACCGCCGAAGATGACGTCGCATCCGCCGCCGCCCTCGATGTAGTCGGTGCCGTCTGTGGCGGGATCGTCGCTGAGGCTCGCCACCACCTTGAGCGCGCCGACGGGATCCTCGGGCCCAAGGGGGTTGCGGGCGGCGCCGACGCGCCGCTCGGGCGCTGTGATGCCGTCGATCGTTCCGTCGCCGCGTCCGGTGACCGCACCGTCGATGGTCCCGTCGCCCTGGATGACGTCGTTGCCCAATTGGCCGAAGATCTGGTCGTTGCCCGCGCCGCCGGCGATATAGTCGTTGCCGGCCGCGCCTTGCCCTTCGAGCCCGTCCGCGACGGCGAAGGTGTGATACCGCGCGTAGTCGATATCGTATTCGGCCCACCAGGACGGTCCGTTCGGGTCGCGGTAGTCACGCGCGATGGGCTTGCCATCTTCATCGAGCGACACCATCAGAACACCGCTGTTCGGGCCCGAGACGTCGTTCAGATCGTAGCCCGCCGAAGCCGGGCGGTCCGAGCGCGAATACATCAGGGACCCGGCCAGCGTCTGGAACCGCAGGCTCGCGATGTCGTCGTAGAGGCTGCCGTCGTCGCCACCGCGGCGCGACAGGTCGACATTGTCGCCGAAGATCAGGTCGTCGCCCTCACCGCCGTCGATCGCATCGGCACCGGCGCCGCCGATCAGGATATCGTCGATCTCGGAGCCGAATATCACGTCATCGCCACCGGTCTGGGGTTCGACCGACACGATCGCCACGACACTCGAAAGCAGCGTGGTCTGGATCTTCTGCGGCAGGTCGAACGGCTCGTTCGGATCGATCACCAGCTGATCCACACGGCCGTGGTCACCGAAGATGATGTCGGGCGTGCCGTCCGAAATGCCCGAGCCGTTGCCTTCGATCATGTCCTGCCCGGCCCCGGCCGCGCCCATCGGGTCGCGGACCGGGCTGGGCACCGGTGCGAAGGTGCTGTCGGCCGCCGTCTGCGTCGGGTCGAGCGACGGTGCCGGGCTGGCGTCGAGCGTCGAGACCGTCAGCGCGCGCGTCAGGATGTCGACGTTGATGCCGCTGTCGCCGTAAATGTGATCGGTGCCGCGCTGGCCGATGATCGTGTCATCGCCGGACCCGCCCGCCAGGTGATCGCCCGTCTGCGACCCGATGATCAGGTCGTTGCCGCGCCCACCGTAGGCGGTGATGCCGACCGACGGGAACAGGCCCTGGTCGGCGAGATCTGCGAACAGCGCCGAGGCGTCGATGATGTCGTTGCCGTGATAGTCGAAGGGATTGGCCAGCGGGAAAATCCACTCGTCATCCTCGTTCTCGGCATCGGGCAGGTTGGGGAACGGATCGAACGGCTTCTCGCCGAATTCGAGCCCGAGCCGATCGCTCGGACGGCCCGAGTACCAGATGCCGTCCTGGCTGGTGTCACCGTAGATGACCAGGGGGCTGTCGGGGCCCGCGCCGCCGGTGACGACGAAGTGGTCGCCACCGATGCGCTGACCGCCCGAGCGGGTGATGTCCACCACGGTCAGGATCAGCGTCCCGGTCAGCGGCCCGTAATCGCAATCGGCCAGCGCGGTGTCGCGCAGCACGATGGTGTCGGCATCCAGCACCCGGTCGACGGTGAAACCGCCGGCCTGGCCTTCGATGAAGATCGTCGAGCCCGCGGCGATGCCGTCGAATGTGTCACCGTCGGTGCGGCGGACGATGGTTTCCAGGGTCCCGTCGATCTCTTCGACCTCGATGGCGATCGTCGAGGTCAGGGTCTCGGTATAGGCGTCGGCCACGTAGACGGTCGTGTCGAGCGTGCCCGCGCCAAGCGTCGCGCCACCGACCGCCAGGGGGTCGCCGAGCACGAGGACCGAGCCGGTGCCCCAGGTGTCGAACGAGTCCTCTTCGCCGAAATCGGCCGGGTCCGCATCGCCGATGGCCAGGATCTCGCGGGTGAAATCCTCGCCCTCGAGCTGGATCACCTGCCCGACCTCGAAACGGCTTTCCGCGAAGTCGCGCCCGTCCAGACGGGTCAGGCTGTTGCCGTCGAAATCGAACGTGCCGGTCGTCGTGACCTGCAGGTTTCCGCCACCATGAAGCACCGTGAGGCCGCCGTGACGCCCCTGCACCCAGAACAGCGCATCGAGCGGACCGTCATCCAGGCCCTCGCCCTCGACGGTCAACGTGCGTCCGTCCTCCGAGATCTCGACCACGCGGACCTGCAGGCGCGTGCCCTCGGCGGTGTCGATACCCAGAAGGTGCCCCTCGAGAACCCCGTCCTCGGACCAATCGCCCGAGGCCCGGGACAGCGTCGCGCCGCCCGCGGTGGTGGCAACGGTCGCGACCAGCTGCACCGCCACGTCGGCGTCGCGGGCCACCAGCTTGGTGCTGCCCGAGAAATCCACGCCGGCGGGCAAGGCGCTTGCGCCCAGGACCAACAGCGAGTTGTCGTTCGGATCGCGCAGCGGCTCGCCCGTGATCGGGTCGGTCTCGCCCGGGCCGTAGGCCAGGTCGTCCTCGATGCCGACGATCCGGCCCAGAGACACCAGCGTGCCGTTCGCGGTTTCGGCGAAGACTTCCTGGCCGACGAGGAAGCCCTCGGCCTTCCAGTCGAAGCCCTCGCGCGAGATCATCAGCTTGCCGCCGAAATCGGTGCGGTCGAACAGGAACTGGAAGTCCGGATCGGACCAGCCCTCGGTGGCGGTGAACGCGTTCTCGGCCGACGTGGCGGGGGCCGGGTTCAGCGTGCCCTCGACATCCAGTCGGTCGTTGCCCTGCCCCAGCATCACGTTGACGACTTCGACGGTGCTTTCGACCCCGTCATTGGTCACGCCCGAGGCGCCGAAATTGACCTTGCCGAAGCTGATGCCGCCCGGGAAGGACAGCGTCTGCGGCCCCTGCCCTTCGGGCCCTTCGCCGAAGATCGGGCCGCTGACATCCGGGAACACCAGGTCGGGGCCCATGCCGAAGCCGGTCAGCGTGGTCTCGGTCAGCGTGCCGGTGGTGTCGGCCAGCGAACCGTCGTTGAAGACGTTCAGAACGTCGATCTGCTGGCTTTCCGGCGCCTGCGTGCCGATGGCGATGAGGAAATCGTCGGCCTCGCCCGGCAGCTTCACCCCGGGGCTGAGCGACCGGTCGGCGCCGGCGGGCCCGCCTTCCACGGCCAACGGGCCACGGATGTCGGACAGGCGGTGTGCCTTGACCGGGAAGACCTTCACACCCTCGCGGGTTGTCGGAACCTCGTAGAACGGGTCGGCCTCGAGCTCGATTTCGCGCAGGTTGAAATAGTCCGCCGCCGTGAAGGTGGTGACGGCGGCGATGCGCTCGACCGTGAAGGTGGCGGTCGCCCCCTCGGTGAAGGTCGCGGCCAAAGCCGCGTCGCTGGGCGACGTGAACTGCAGAACCGCGTCCTGCGTGTCGTTGAAGCCGCGGATGATGGCGATCTTGGCATCGACCGACAGCCCGCCCGCGCTTACGCGGACCCGCTGCCCTTCGACGAAGCCTTCGCCCAGCCAGCCGGCGGTCGCGCCCGTGGACTCGATCCGCTCAAGCCGCGCGGTGCCGTCCACCACGTCGTAGCGTGCGGCGCCGGTCCAGGTCTCGGCTTCGATCAGCTCGGACAGGATCACGTCGTCGGTCGTCGCAGCGGCGAAACCCGCTGCGGTCAGTGTCAGGGACTGGTCGCTGACGGCCAGGACCTCGTAATCGCCGTCGACGCCGCTGCCGCCGACGCGGATCAGGTCGCCGGCTTCCCAGCCTTCCTTCTCGAAACTGCCGAGATCGGCGCCTTCACCACGCGTGATCGTGGCCTGCCCGCCGTCCGAGCCGAAGATGAGCTGGCCGGTGTAAAGCTGCACGGGGCGCAGCCCGCCGATCACCTGGTAGCTCGGCGCGACGCCGTCGACGCTGGCCACATCGGCCAGGCCATCGGTGAGGATCGCCACCTGCACCGGCGCGTCGGGTTCCTTGGTCAGACGCAGGCGATAGAGGTCGGTGACGCTCTCATCGGCCACTGTATTCGGGTCGTCGGGGGTGAGGACCGTATCGGCCCCGTCCTCGAGCACGACCGACCCCGGGGTTTCGTTGTCGATGACCTCGATGTCCAGCAGGCCCGTGCCCGAGCGCAGGTTGGGGAACGCGAAGTCGCCGTTGGGATCCACGGTCGCGGCGTCGAGGTTGAAGCCGATCACGGCGATTTCGGGATCCTCGCGCACGAAGTCGTCGCGCGCATCGATATCCAGGATCACCGGCGCGTCCCAGTTCGAGGCGTCGAAGGTCAGCGTCAGGGCGTCGGCGTCGAACCGGGCGTCACCCGATCCGATCTCGATGGCCTTGTCGGTGAGATCGGCCAGCGCCGCGTCCCCGGTCAGCCCGCCGAAGTTCAGCTTGACCACGAGGGTGTCGCCCGGCTCGGGCGCGCGGGTGAGCTGCACCGAGACCTTGTCGGACAGGCCCGTGCCGTCGCCCTCGACGACCAGGGTGCGCCCATCCTCTTGCAGGGTGGTCGGGTCGAGCTCGGTCACCAGAACGCCCGGCGTGTCGTTGTCGCGCAGCTGCACCTCGACATTGCGGACGTCGATGGCGTCGTAATCCGCGCTGGTGCGCGAGATGACCGAGTGCTGGACCGCGACCACCCGGTCGCCTTCGGCCCGGGTGTCGTCGGGCGCCCAGAGATAGACGTTCTGGGCCAGGTCCCAGTTGTCCTTGTCGAAGCGCAGCACGACGCCGCGGTTCGGGGCCCACTCGGTCTGACCATCGACGACGACTTCGCGCAGGAAGCTGTCATCGGCGGCGGTTTCCAGACCGGCGAAGGTGTTGTTGGTCGTTCCCGACAGCGGGTCGGTGGACAGCCAGATCGACTCGCCCGCGCCATTCGGCAGCGGTGCCGGGTTGTCGAAGGCCTCGTCCCGTTCTTCCTGCGGCGACCGCGACGCGGAGACGGTGACATAGACCACTTCCGACCCGGTCAGCGCCCGCGCCAGTCGCACGGAATAGCTGTCGGAGGGGTTCGGCCCGCCCTCGCGCACCGCCGTGAAGCCGTCTGCGCCCTCGTCGACCACCACGAGGCCTTCGCCGTCGGTCGTGACGTTGTAATCCAGTCCGTCGACCACCAGGCCGTTGTAAAGCGCGTCACCCGAGCTCAGGCGGTGATCCACCGCCCCCGAGATGCCCTCGAGCTCGCGGGTGACGATATCCTCGACCACGTCGCCGGCCACGTTGATCGTGTCCGAGCCCAGCCCGCCGATGACGCGGTAGGCCACGCCGAACGCGGTGGACTGCACGAAGAACTCGTCATCGCCTTCCAGCCCGTCGACCTCGACCACTTCGACGGTCGAGTAGCGGACATTCAGGCCGGCCCCGAAGATGCCACCCTCGGTGATGACGATGTCGTCGGCGAACTCGGTGCCGAGGATCACCAGCTTGTCGAAGCCGGTGCCGCCGTCGACGGACACGGGCGCGTTGACGTTGTAGCGCACTTCGTCCTGGCCGCCGCCGGCGCGGATGTCGGGGGCCTGCGCGACCGAGAATCCGAGCCCGATCTGCGGACGGGCCACGCCGTCTTCGTCCAGGACGATGACGTCATCGGTGGTGTCGTTCAGGGTCTTGTAGACATCGAGGTAGTTGATCCCGCCATCGCCGTTCGTGTCGGTGTTGCTGGCGATCAGCTGGACCAGTCCGGCCTCGAGATCGTCCTGGTCGATGTCACCGTCGCCGTCCCAGTCGAAATCGGTGGTCGCCGCGATGGCGAAGGCGCGCACGATGAACAGGTCATTGTCGTCGTCGCCCTCCAGTCGCAGCTCGGACTGGTTCGAATAGACGCGGAAGGTGTCGTTCCCCGTTCCGCCCTGCGCCAGCACGGGGGCCGACGAGCCCTGGCTCAGCCAGCCACGCGTGGTCGGCACCAGCGCCGGGAACACGTCCTGTGGCAACAGGTTGCCATCGGCCTCGTTGCGATTCGCGCCGAAGATCTGGCCGATCTGGAATGTGTCGTCGCCCGCGCCGCCGTCCATCGTGGCGGTCACGGTCACGTCGTCCGAGTAGAAGCCGTCGTCGCCGCCGCGGCCTTCGACCGTGAGACGGCCGTTAATGCCGTCGTCATAGGCGATGCGCTGAACCTCGACCGAGGTCTCGTTGCCCTGGAGCGTGTCGGCGTATTCGTCCACCTGGCCGTGCAGCAGCGCCACGAAACCGGCCTTTTCCGCCGTCTCGTTGGGCAGGAAGGCCGCACCGCGCAGAAGGAACAGGTCGTCATCCTCGCCACCGAAGATGTCGAGCGTATCGGCGCCGTCATCCTCGGCGCCCGTGTCCAGCACGTTGATCACGTAGTTGCGGAAATCGCCCTGCGAACCGAGCGTGAAGACCTCGTAGCTGTCCGTATCGGCCTGCCCGTCCAGGGTCAGCGTGTGCTGCGCCCCCACGTCGAGCGTCGTGGCATAGGCGTTGCCGCCGGTCTGGCTCTCGTAGCCTTCGGTCGCGAAACCGATGGCCGAGATCGCCGGCGCGGTTTCGGCTGCCATGTCCTGCAGATAGTAGATGCGGAAGCGATCCTCGCCGTCGTCGCCGGTGGTGGCCGTCGCGTCGGCCGAGCCGAAGGCGCGGGTGCGCGAGCCCAGGTAGATGTAGCCGTCATCGCCCCACTGCGTGCCGCCCGCGACGCCGGATTCGTCGCCGAACTGGATCGTGTCCACGTCCGTGTTGCCGAAGATCCGGGTGGTGCGATCCGCCGCCGTGGTGTCCGTGGTGCTGTCGTCGGGGCGCCAGGTGCCGATCGGTGCCGCGCGCGTGGTGCCGGACGGTGTGCTCGGCGCACGGTTGCCGCCAACGACCATGATCGCGCCGGCGATGATCTGGCCGCGCAGCACGACCGTGGCCCCGAAGCCCGCGTCGTTGTCGGTATGGTCGGCGAACAGGTCGATGGCGCCCGCCGCGACGATGGCCGCGTTCTCGTGCACGTCCACGTCATCGCCCACGTTCAGCGTGACCTCGCCCGCTTCCGCCAGGATCAGGCCATGGGGCAGCGGACGCGGCGCATCGTCGTGGGTGCCGGGCAGCACGTCGTCGGATTCCGCGAAGCGCGCGTCGCCCGAGCGGATGAGCTGAAGGTCTTCGCCGGTCGAGGTCGCGCCCGCGGCCTCGCGCACGGTCAGGGTGATGTTGCCCAGGTAGGCATGGGCCAGCGCCAGGCGCAGTTCGCCATCGGTCTCGGTCAGCCAGATGCTGCTCTCGGCCTCGAGCGCCACGTCGTCGGTATTCGCCTCCAGCGAGACCTCCTGGCCGAGGCCCGCGCGGCTGTCGATCTCGAGATCGTCGCCCGCCTCGCCGATCGATCCGCCATTGGCGTCGAGATCCACGGTCAGGCCGATGATGTTGGCCAGGTCATCGTTGCGCGCGTCGATGATCGATCCCGAGGTCGTCCGCAGCGCAACATCGCCAAGCGTCTCGACCGAGTGGATGCGCAGGTCGTTCGCGACCTCGTCCACGAAGATGCCGTCGGTCAGCGTGGCCGTGATGTCATAGGCGCGCAGAACGCCCGAGGACAGGTCGCGGTTGTCGATGTCGGTCTCGATGAAGTTGTTCGCGCGCCCGATTCCGCCCGCCAGCCCGCTGGGGGAAACGGTCGGGTTGGTGATCTCGCCCGCCACGTCCACCGCATCGGGGTTCACGAACGAGGACGCGGCCACCAGCGTGATGTTGGTGCCCGAGATATCGGCAGCGGCGGCGTTGCTGTCGCCTTGGGCGTCCACGAAGCTCATGGGCGAATAGAGCAGAACGTCGTCGCCGGTCGAATTGATGGTCCCCACGCGGAAGTCGCCGGCAATCTCGGTCACGGCGATCCAGCCATTGGTGTCCACCGAGACGTGGCCGTCGCCGACGGTCGCGCCGGTCGTGTCGATCTCGGTCAGGGCCAGCACGTTGGTGGTCGTGTCGGCCGGGTCGTTCTCGGCGGAGACGACGTTGACATTGCCCACGCCAGACACGGCGCCGGCCTGGAGACCGGCGATCGTGCGGTCGCCGTCCGGGTCCAGCCCACGGAAATCGTAGGTCGTGTCCCGCTCGGTCGTGCCGCTGCCATACGCACCGGGGCTGACGCCCTGGGCCACGTTGCCCGGGGCCGGATCGCCGGAAACGAATTCCTGGTAGTAGACGAATCTCGCGGGGTCGATGTTGCCCAGGCGGTGCTTGACGATCACGCCGCCGGACAGTCCCGCGCCCGTCTGCTCGTAGGTCGGGCGCAAGAGCACGTCGGCGTCGTTGCCGGCCGCGATCCGGTCGACTTCGACAAGGTAATCGCCGGCCACATCGTCGCGCAGGAGCGCGCGCACGTCGAGCGCGATATCGTTGCCGGCATCGACCGTGAAGCTTTCGACCCCGGTCAGGCCATGGGTCTCGGACAGTTGGGCCGTCTGCGAGATGGCGACGGCATCGCCGGTCAGGTCGGCGTTGTCGTAGAGCTTCACCGCGATCATGGGCGTCTCTTCGGTGAACGCGTCGCCATCGAACGAGAGATAATAGAAATTCCCGTCGACCAGGCCGCCCAGCGGGGTGGAGCCATTGGCGTCATAGCGGACCATCTGGCCTTCGTGGAAACGGTTGGCGAGGCCCAGGAAGATCGTGTCGCTCAGCCCGTTGACCTGGCTGGTGCGGAACGAGAACGTCTCGGGCGTCCCCGCGCTTTCGACGATGTCCACGACGACCCTGTCGGCGAGGGTGCCCGCATCCTCGGCCGCGTCGATGTTGATCGTCTGCGTGCGGACGACGCCCGAGCCGCGCGACTGGGTGCCGATCACCGACCCGCCCTGCGCGACGATATTCGTCACGCCGATGGGGTTCTCGATGATGCCGTTCAGCTCGATATCCGTGTCGCCGGTCGAGGCGATCTGGACGAAGGTCGGCGACACGTCCGCTTCGATGTCGAAGGTCAGCGTCATCGTCTCGCTGGTGATGAGCGGGTTCAGCGTCACGATGGGCTGGCGGTCGGCCAGGACGTTGATGTCGTTGATCTGGATGTCCAGCGCCGAGAGGTTCAGGATTTCCACCCGCTGCAGGGTCTCGCGGAAGGTCCAGGTGCCGCCGGCGCCGACGATCGCGCTCGAGTCGAACGCCACGTCGCCGGGGCCCGGGTTGACGATGTCGTTCACGTAGATCTTGTCGCGCTGGATCGTCCCGGACGAGATCGCCTCGCGGCCCGCGCCGTCGTTGATGGTGACGTTCACCGCCTTCTCGATCCGGCCGCCGGCCCCGACGGTGAGCTCCTTCGTCACGAGATCGGGCGACCGGCCCGAGAGGATCAGCACGTCCGAGTTGAAGTTGATGATGTCGCTCTGGCTGGTCGAGCCGTTCTCGTCGGCATCCCCCGCGGCCAGGGACCGACGGGACACGTCGGCGTCCTGGGGGTTGGAATTGCCGGTCGCGACGGTGGTCACGAGGAAGGCCAGACGCTGTTCCCCGAACGGGGCCTGGTCATAGTCGTAGCCGGCCAGGTCGCCCGACCCGCTTTCGTCACGCGGCCCGGCGGTGACCAGGGCGCCCCCGGCGCCGACCACCTGCGCGGACACGTCCACGTTCGGACCCGAGAGATCGCGGTTCGTATCCGCCCGGACATAACCGAAAAGACCGGTCGACCGCGCGAAGGCGTCGGTCTCGATCTCGTTGCCGGTCACGATGGCGCGGAAATCGACACCCTCCCAGCCGGTGATTTCCGCACCGCTGGCGATCGACACGTCGCTGACGACCTTGTAGGTCGCCTTGGCGTCCGATGTGCCCTCGGCATAGAAACCGGCGCCGCGGCCATCCGCGTCCGCCTGCACGTCGGTCCCGGTCGCGTTGGACACGAGGCTGACCTCGTTGCCTTCGACGATCGCGTTGGCGCCGACGCTGACGCCCATATCCACGTTCGACATGAAGAAGTCGGCGTCCGCGTCGCCGTCGCCGCCGAAGCCGATGCCGGTGCCCCGCGCCTTCGCACGGCCCGTCATGGCGCCGTCCGACGTGGCCGAGATCAGATCGCCCGCAAGGATCACGGCATTGTCCGAAACCGCGACCGCCGAGGTGAAATCGCCGTCGATCTTGGCTTTCGCCCGGGCGATACCGATCCCGCCGCCGGTCGTCGTCTTGCTGTCCGCAACCAGGTCGCCGTTCACGTTCGTCGAGAGAAGCACGTCCTCCTTCGCGACGATCTGGGTGCCGTTGCCGATGGACAGGTTCGCTGTGATCGGATCGGCGCCCTGGTTGATGAGCGTGTCCGCCAGGCCGACGGCGATCAGGCCGCCATTGCCGTTGCGTCCATTGGTCGACCCCTCGACATCCGCCGTGGCCGAGACCGATACGGTTTCATCCGAGGACACCAGCGCGGCCGAGACGGTCGCGTCCACGTCCGGCGTGACATTCAGCGACGCGAACTGGACCTTGGCGCTGATCAGGCCGCCGCCCGACCCGGTGACCACCGAAGACGACACGCCGTCGCCCGATTGCGGGGCGACCTCGTTCAACTCCAGCCCCCCCTCGCCGAATACCTTCTGACCGACGAAGTCGCCCGTATCGAGATCCACGCGCAGCTCGTAGGTGTCGTCGCCGCTCACGCTGTCCAGGTCGATGCCGAATTCGCCCAGCAGGTGCACCTGGTTGGTGGCGCTCGAGAAGCTCAGGTTGATGGCGGGGCCGTTCTCGGACTCGCTCAGCTTGACGTCATTGCCGTTGGCCGCGACCACGTAATAGGCCTGCCCGTCGACCAGCCCGTCGATGGGCAGGTCGCCCACATGCGTCAGCGTATGGACGGAGGTGTTGCCGTCATTGCTCTGCGACGGCTTGTCGGGGCTCAGCTCGACCGTGTTGGAGCGGAACGTGTCGACCTGGGCCACGCCGGAGAGCGTCGTCAGGGGCTCGGTCCCCGAAAGCGTCAGGGTCGCGCCGCTGAGCGAGGCGATCGTGTACGTTCCGTTATTGTCCACCGAGCCGGAGATCGTGATGGATTGCCCCGTGCGGAACCCGGCGGAGAACCAAGTGCCGTTCTGCAGAACGATGGAGTCGGTCGTGCCGTTGCGCACGTAGGTCACCGCGTCCGAAAGCGCGGCCTTCAGGCGCAGGGACGAGGACGTGCGGTCGGCGACCTCGTAGGTGGCCCCGACGCTCAGTCCGCCCAGGGCCTGTCCGGAATCGGGCACGCGCGGCGGGTTCAGGTTTTCGTCCACCTCGGTCGCCTCGGCCGTGTAGACCACGAGATCGCCATTCGAGAAGCCATGGCTGCGGAAGGAGAAATCCTCGTCGCCGTCTTCGTCGATGAAGACGATCCGGTCGTTGTCGTTCGCCGTCAATTCGCTGTCGGTATTGACATCGACCGTGGCGGTGCCGAAGTCCTGGCCGCCCGGGGCCCGGTAGGTCAGCACGTCGCCGACGCTGTAGCTCTTGCTCAGCGTGATCTCGTCGGTGACGCTGTCGATGTTGTTGGGCCGGAAGGTGCCGGCGTTGGACTCGTACCAGCCGGGCCCGGCCTTGGTCGCATCGTCCACGAGCTTGATGGTGGTGCTGTCGATGACGGCAACGAAGAAGGTCGTGCCGGCCGCGCTTTCGAAATCGGCGCTCGTGCCGTTCGTCTTGACGATCCGCACCTCGTCGCCGTTCTGGAAGTTGTGCCCGCGCGCGAAGGTGATCTCGTCCCGAGCCGCGTCGATGTTGCCGCCGCTCAGCGCGTTGCCCAGAGCGATCGTGCCGGCGTCGATGACCAGCGCGTTGTAGGCTCGCGTGGCGCTCGAGCCCAGCTCGACCGCGATCCCCTCGGTCAGGCCGTGGCGCGCCACGCTCAGCGTCTCGGCGCCGCCATTGGTCGACTGCACAATGTAGGTCGGACGCTCGCTGTCGTCCGGCAGCGTCGCGGCGGCGCTGATCGTGACCGCGCCGGTCGCCGTCAGCGCCGTGCCGCTGGCGATATCCGCCAGGATCGTCGGGTCGAGCGTGGCGCTCGCCTGCGAGGCGGCCACGTCGATCCCGCCGCCCGAGACGCCCTTGGTGTCCGCGTCGACCTCGGGCAGACCCTTTGCCGAGACTTTCACGGCCCCGATCGCCGAGATGCCGCGATCCTCGCCGATGCGTGCCGTGATCGTGCTGGCCGAGGTTGCGGTGGACGTGTTGAAGGACGCCGAGATGATGCCGCCGCCCGCGGCGTTGACCCGCGCCGAGGCGCGGTCCGCGGCTTCGGCCTCGACCGTCAGGGCGCCCGAGGCGATGTCCACGGTCGACCCGTCCGTGCCGTCCTCGATCTCGGCACGGGTGGTTCCGCTGGCGGTGGCGGTCGCCTGGGTGGTGCCCACCGCGGCCAAGATCCCGACATTCAGCCCATCGGTGAACCCGCGTGCGATGTTGGCGGCCCGTGCCGCCACGGTGACGTTCCCGCCGGACGCGCCATCGTCGCCCTGCGTATCGATTTCCGCGCCGCCACCGATCGTGGCGACCGTCGTGCCGTTGGCCACGGCATGCGCCTCGTTCACGGTGACGCCGCCGGCGGTGACGCTCGCGGCCTCCGCCTTGGCGTAGGCGCGGTAGATGTTCGTGTCGATATTGCCGAAGTTGTGCTGCGCGCGCACCAGAACGCTGCCGGCACTGATCGTACCGCTGGCGATGGTCGCGGTGACGTTGGGCGACAGGGTCGCGTTGGCGATACCCACGCCGGCCCCGGCGATCCCGCCCGAGACAGAATTGTTCTCGGCCCGCGCCTGCCCCAGCGAGTCGGCCAGCACCTGCACGAATCCGGTGACGGTGACGTCACCGGCCTGCTTGGCGCGGATGGTCGGCGTCGTGGTCGCGGTCGCGGTATGTGCGAAGATCGCGACGAGCCCGCCGCCCGACGCCTCGGCGAAGACATCGGCCGAATTGTTGGCGTCGGCCTCGATCTGGAGCGATGCGCCCCCGGTGATGGTGCCGAAGGACTCGGCCACGGACGAGCCGTTCGCCTCGGCCGTCGCGACGCTCGCACCGACCGCCACGGCCCCGACCGAGACGGCCAGAGCGTCGGCATCCGCACGATTGCGCAGGTCCGAGCGGATCATGATCGCGCCGCCATTGGCGTCGATGTTGCCCCCCGTTCCGATCAGGGCCGCCACATCGGCATTGGCGCGGGCCGTGGGGGTGGCCCCGGCCCCGCCGACGATACCGCCCGAGCCGGCTTGTGCCTCGGCCTTGGCGCCCCGGTCGCCCGCCACGTCGGTGTTGTGCGTCGCGGTGATGGACAGACCCTGGATATCCGCCGTGATCGAGCTGCCCAGCGCCGCGGTGACGTCGGGGCTGACGATCGCGCGGGCATAGGACGAGCCGATACCGACAGCGCCGACCGATACGCTCAGAAGGAAGGCGTCGGCATCCATCTCGGAGGATGCGGTGACCGAAACGGCCCCCGTCGCGCCCAGTTTGGCGCCGTTGCCGATCTCGGCCAGCACCTGCGGGGTCACGTCGATATAGGCGAAGTTGATCCCGACACCGACAAGACCGGCCGTGACGCCGTAGGTCGTGCTGTCGGCATCCACGATCGAATTGGCCAGGATCGAAACGGCGCCGACCTGTTCGGTCTGGCCGATCTCGGCCCCCGTACCGATCCGCGCGATCGTTTCATCCGTGCTCGCGTCGCCGTCGTCGAGGTTGAGGCGCGAGAAGTTCACGCCGACCGCCGCGGCCCCGGCCACCACGCTGTAGGTGGCGGTGTCCCAATCCTGGTCGTTGGTCGCGGTCACCGACAGCAGGCTCGCCCCGTCGACGGACCCGCCGTCGGTCACCTCGGCCAGTTGCTGACCGCGATCGTTCACGACGTTGACCGTCGCGCCGACCGCGACCGCGCCGGCCTGCACGCCAACGGCCAGAAGGTCACCCTTGCGTTCGCCATTGGCGGAGACCGACACCGTGTCGCCAGCCGTGGTCGCACCGCCAAGGCGCGCGCGGACCGCGCTGTTGACGGTCACGACGGTCACACCCGCGCCGACGCCGACGAAGCCGCCCGCCGCCGACCCGGTGATGATGTCCAACGTCACGATTTCCTCGGCCGAGACGCTGACATTTCCCGCCGTCTCGATCGTCGCGCCGGACAGCACGACCGCCGAGGTCCCGTCTTCGGGCTGCACTGAATACGCCAGCTTGTTCGACAAGTCGAAGCTCGCGCGGTTCTGCTTGGCCGAGACGGCGGCGGCGCCCGCGCGGCCATCGGCCGAGGCGCTGTCCTGTCCCGCGCCGCTGTCGCCCATCGCCTGGAGCGAGTCGTCGCTTTGCTGCGCGACCTTGTCGGTGACGGAGGTGGCCTGGCCGACCTGATCGGTTCCACCGGTCGTGGTCGCGTCCTCGGTGTTGCCCTGGTCGTCGGTATAGCTCGAGTCGAAGGACGACCCGATGGCCAGGACGTTGATCGCCCCCGAAACGCCGACCACGCCGGCTCCACCGGCGGCGACATAGCCTTTGACGACCTTGTCCGAGACCGAGATGACGTTGACGCTGCCCTTCGCCGTCAGGTCCGCGCCGGCGCCGACGGTCGCGCCGGTGTCGTTGCGCGCGCTGGTATAATTCACCGAGGCGCCCACGCCCACGAAGCCGCCCGCGATCCCCAGCGCGCCGGCCACGAGCGTCAGCTCGTTCGCGGCGCCGATCCAGATGCCCTGGTTGGCGTCAACTTCCGGCTTGGTGTAAAGGCCGGCGTTGCGGTTGATCTGCGCGTCGTCGCCCACGGTGGCGAAGGTATCGCTGTCGACCACGGTCACGTTCACCGCACCGGCGACGCCCACCGTTCCGGCACCGGCCGCGAAGGCCAGGTGCAAAAGGTCCTCGCTGGACCGGGCGAGCACGATCACACCGTGACCTTCGGTGGTGTCGATCTTGCCGTTGGAGTCCCGCGTTCCGTCCAGCGCGCCGTCGATGCCCGTGCCAGCGCCCAGCGCGTCCACTTGCGCGCGGTCGCCGATATAGGCGTTCGTATCCTTTTCCAGGATGACGACATCGACCGACAGACCGATACCGGCAACGCCGCTGAACCCGGCGCCGCCCACGATCAGGGTGTGCTCGGTGTTGTCCGTCGCGCTGACCGCCACATCGCCGCCGGCGACAACGATCGCGTCGGCCCCGATGCCGGCATCCACCTCGTTGTCGATGGAGACCACGGCGATCCCGCCGCCGATGCCCACGGTTCCGCCCACGGCCGCGCCGACGCCGAGGATGAAGAAATCTTCCTTCGCATCGGCCGAAACGACGACGTCGTTCTCGGCTTCGACCGCGGCCCCGAGCCCGATCGTCGCGTCCACGTCCAGGACGAGCGTCGAGATATCGACGCCCGGTGCGACCGCGGCCGTGCCGCCGATGCCAACGCCGGTCCCGACACCCACATGGCTGAAATCGGTCACCGCGTTGACGACCACCGATTGCGCATCCGCGCCGTCATCGCCGGTCCGGTTGACCTGCGCACCGGCCCCGATGGCCGCATTGACGGTGGTATCCACGACGTTGATCGCCGCGCCGATGCCGATCCCGAAGGTGCCCCCGGCGGCGAAACCGATGGCATAGCTTTCCAGGTCTTCCTTGCCTGACGCCGAAACGACGACACCCGATACGGCATCCTCGTCCAGCGTGGCTTCACGCTCGGCCGTCAGGCCAGGGTCCGAGATCTCGGGGGCCGGGTTGCTTTCGGTCTCGGGGTCGTCGCCGCTATCCGCCCGCGACACGAGGTCGGTATCCACGTCCGTTTCCGGCAGGCCGATCTCGAAATCGTCGGCGTCGGGGCGCGCGCCGTCGAACTCGAACGCGTCCGTGCTGACACCGGTGCCCGACGCGACGGTGCCCACGTCGTAGTCGCCGATGCGCGCGGTGGTCGCTGTTTCCCCCAGGCCGGAGACATCGGCATTGGCGCCGATCATCGCCTCGGTCGTCTTGGTGATGACGGCCACGCCCACGCCCGCGCCGACACCGCCGGACCCGCCGGCCGAAGCGCCGACGACGATGGCATCGACCTCGGTCTCGTCCACGGCCTGGACCTTGACGCTGCCGCGGGTCAGGACCGACGCGTTCGCGCCGATGGCCGCCGTGGTGGTCAGGGTCATCACCATCACATCGGCGCCCACGCCGACGCCGACGCTGGACCCCGCCGCCGCGGCGACCGCGAAGGTGGCCACGCGCTCGGTGCTGTCGGCGGTGATCTCGATATTGCCATCGGCGAAGCTGTCGGGCCCGTCGCCGCGCACGGACACTCCGTCGCCCAGGGTCGCCTCGGTGGTCTTGGTGATCGTGTGGACGTTGACGCCCGCACCGATTCCCGCCGACCCCGCCGACAGGCCAAGTGCGCCTGCGACCGACAGGACCTCGGTATGGGAATCCACGTCGAGCGCGACGCCCGGATCGGAAGCACCGGCCGAGACAGCCTCGACGACCGCGTCGTCCGCGATCGTGGCGCGCGTGGTCTCGTTCATCACGGTGACCAGGACCGAGCCGCCCACCGCGACGCTTCCGCCCGAGACACCGGCGCCAACCACGATATCGAGGATATTTTCACTGGACTGCGCGCTCAGCGTGAGACCCGCGGCACCTGCCGTGTCGATGCGGGCACTTTCGCCGATACGGGCCTCGACGGTGTCGGTGTGCACCAGCACGGTCGAGCCGATGCCGATACCCGCGCTGCTGAGCGACGCCGCGGCCCCGCCCGAGATGAACAGCATGTCGAGATGGCCCGACGCCGCGACGGTGACATCGCCCCCGGCCGAGACCTCCGAGACGTTCGACGCGCCCGCCGCGCTCTGGATATCCGCCTTCGCGTTGGTCAGCACGACCGCCACGCCGATCGAGAAGGCCGCCGCGACACTGTCGCTGGAGGCACCGAAGGTCGCCGCGACCGAGGTCAGGTTGTCGACGGCATGGGCGGTGACCGACACGTCGCCCTCGCTGGAATAGACATCGGCCCCGGCTTCGATGGTGGCCAGCGTATCGCGGCGCACCACGTCGACATTGATGGCGACGCCAACGCCCGAACCGCCGATCGACAGCCCGATGGACCCCGCCCCGGTAAAGAGCGTGAGGATATCCTGCGCCGAGACCGTCACGCCCTCCTCGCCCGCAACGTCGGCGCCGGTTCCGATGGTGGCATTCGTGTCGATGTCGATCACGTTGACGCTGGCCGAGCCGCCGACCGCGGTGCCGCCATTCGCCGCCGCGATACCGGCCGCGAAGTTGGTGACCGAGACCTCCTGCGAGATCGTGTTGGTATCGTCGGTCGGATCCTCGAGCTCGAGCGTATCGGTATAGGGCGTGAAGCTGGCCGTGGCGGAAACGGTCGTCGCCCCGCCTTCGGCCGAGACCTCGGCCCCCGCGCCGATCTCGGCATCGGTGTCGAGATCTTCGACGATGTTGACCGAGACGGCGATGCCGACGCCGGTGCCCGACCCCTTTGCCGACAGCGCCGCACCGCCGGCGAGGTTCTGAACCTCGACACGGTTGGTCGCGATCACGTCCAGGTCGCCGTTGGTCGCCGAAACGCTGGCGTTGTCGCCGATCGAGGCATCGCTCGACAGGTCGATGAAGTTGATCGAGATCGATCCGCCGACCCCGGTGCCCGAGGACACCGCCCCCGCGAGCGCGCGAACGTTGAAGACATGCGCCGTGTCGTCGGGCTGTACCGCGGCGACCTCGACCGACCCGCCCGAGACATCGGCCGTGCCGATCTTCGCCGCGCTGTCGAACAGCGTGATGTTCAGCCCGACCGCCGCAGCGACGCCGGTATTGCTCTGGATGTCGGTGGAGGTCGCGGTCGCGATGGCCTTCGCTGTCAGCTGGCTGGTGGTCTTGACCGACACCGCGCCCGTCGCCGCCAGGTCCGCGCCGTCGGCGATCTCGGCCGTCGCGCTGCCGTCGAGGAAGTTCACCGACACGGTCGCGGCCACCGACGTGCCGCCGCTGGAATTGGACCCACCCGCCTGGCTTTTCAGTCCGGTCCCGGATTCGTCCGTGGCATTCGTGTTCGCGGTATTGAACATGCCGTCGCCGGTCTGGCTCGACGCGTTACTGCCGCCGCCCTGGTTCTGGGCGAAGCTGGTATTCTCGGTCACCTCTTCGTCCGAGGTGTTGCTGTCGCCGCCGCCCGACTTGGTCTTCGACTGCCCCTTCGCGCTGGCCTTGGATTCGGTGATCGACGCGACCGTGGCCGTGGTCGCGACCGTGGCGCTGGCCGCGGTGTTGGTTCCGGTGGTCATCGCCCGCGACACGGTGGCGTCGGTATCGTCCTGCCCGATGTTCAGCGCGACCGACGCGCCGACCCCCACATTGCCACCCGCAGCTTCGCCGTCGGCGCGGGTGGTGTAGTGCGCCGCGCGGTTCGCCGTCACGCTGAGCGCGCCGCCGGTCATCGAGAAATCGCCCGTCCCGGTGCCGATCCGGGCGTCCGTGTCGGCCTCGATGTACGTGACGGCCACGCCGCCACCCACGGCGGTGTTGCCTGCCGCGCCGGCCTGCGCCTCGGTGATGGCGCCATCGTCCTCGGTCGGCAGCAGGCTGGACGTCACGTCGACCGCGACGCCGTTCGCCGTGCCGGTCATCACGGTGCCGGTCTCGATCCCCGCATCGGTGGTGTCGAAGGTCACGGTCAGCGCTATACCGGCGCCGACGCCGGTCGAGCTCTTGCCCTTCGACAAGCCCTTGGCCGAGGCTAGGGTCTGTTGCGTCGTGTCGCTGCGCGCGTCGATGTCCACCGCCCCGCCGGTCAGGGTGAGCGTCGAATTCGCGCCGCCCATGATCGCGACGGTGTCCGAATTCACGACCGCGACCGCGAACGAGCCCGCGATGCCGGTATCTCCGCCCGAGGCGCCAGACGACGCCTTCGTCACGTGGCTGTGGGTCAGGTTGCCGCCCACGTCCTTCATGGTCGCGCCGAGGGTCAGGCCGTTGGCCGAGACGTCGGTGCCGGCCATGATCCGGGCTTCGTTGTCCATGTCGACGACGTTGACCGCGACGCCCACGCCGACCGCGTCGCTCTGGCTGGTGGTGCTGGCCGAGCCGTCGCCCTGCGCGGCGCTGTCCGTGTTGTTGGAACTGCGCACCGCCACGGTGCCGGTGGCATCGACCATGAGCGCGCCGTCGATGGTGGCCGTCGCCGCCGAGGTCTGAACGTTGACGGCGATGGCCGCCGCGACGCTGACATCCGAGCCGCCCTTCGACGCCTTGCCGGTGGCCGTCTTGCCCGAGCTGCCCGTGCCGCCCGCAGCCTGGTTCCCGCGCGAGGTGGCCGCGCTTTCCTGCGAATTCGCGCTGGATCCGGCGGATTTCTTGACGCCCGTGGCAGACGCGGTGGCATTGGTCAGGCTCGCCCCGTCCCCGTGGGCGTCCAGGCTCACGTCGCCCGCCACGTCCAGGTCGCGCGACAGGCTGGATCGCGCGGCATCGGTCACGATCCCGACGGCGACCGATGCGCCCACGGCCGTGGACCCGGTGCTCTTGCCGGTGGCCGTCGTCTCGGTCTTGCCGTGATGGATGGCGCTGAGCGACAGCGATCCGGTGGTCTCGAGCGTATCGCCGATGCCGATGGCCGCCTCGGTGCTTTGATCCACGACGGCGATCGCGACCCCGCCGCCCACGGCCGTCGATCCGCTTTTCTTCGACTCGGCGCCGCCTTCGGCAAGGATCGTGTTCTCGCCGCTGCCCGTCGCGGACAGCGTCACCGCGTCTGCCCCGGTCACGGACGCGGCGTCGGCGATGGTCGCGTCCACGTCCATGTTGGACACACCGATGGCGATCGAGGCCCCGACGCCCGTCTCGCCCGCCTGTTCGGCCGCGGCCGTCGCGCTGGCCGTGGTCGTCTGTGTCGAGGCCGCGCCCAGCGTGACATCGGCGCCCGCGGCGCTGACATCGCCGGCAAGGGTGGCCGCGATATCGGTCTCGGCGATCGACAGGGCAAAACTGCCGGCAACGGACAGATTCCCCCCCGTGGCCCCCGAAATCGCGGTCGCGCCGAGCGTGTGGGCCCCGTCATCGCTGGGCGCCATCAACGCCTCGGCCGAGAAGCCGCCCGTCACGCTGGCCGAAGCGGCCAGGCCGGCGGCGTTGTTCAGGGTGGCCACGTTGATGGCCACGGCCACACCGACGAGATCGTCATCGGCCGTGCCCGACGTTTCGGCCTTGGCGGCCGAGCCATCGGCGCTTGCCGTGGCATCCATGCGGGCGCGGGCGTCCAGCTCGGTCTGGGCCGAGACGGCCACGTTCTCCAGGACGGCGGTCGCATCCAGTGTCGCGACGTTCAGCGACAGGGCCGCGCCGACGGCAACGGCACCGCCCCCGGTCCCCGAGGCCGAGGTATCGCGACCGTTGGCGTTGGGGTCGTTGGTCTTGCCCGACCGGGCGTTGGCCGTGCTGACGGCGCTGTCGCGCTGGTCGTTGGCGCTGGAGTTCCCGTCCGAGGATTCCTGCGACTTCGACGTCCCCTTGGCCGACGCCTTCGACGTGGCAGCCGACGAGGCCACGCCGGTCGCCGACATGGCAAGGGCGGTCGCCGTCAGGTCGCGGTCCAGGTCCGCCTCGGCGGTGTCGGAGACGAAGCTCAACGCGATGGCGGCCCCGACGGCGGTATTCCCCGACGCGTCGGCGTTCATCGTCGCCGCGCTGGTGCCCGAGTGGTCAGCGGTCAGCGTCGCGGCGCCGGTCAGCACCGTTTCGGCCCCCGCGCCGATCCGGGCGCGCGTGGTGCGGTCATGCACGTCGATGGCCAGGCCGCCGCCGATCCCCGTGCCGGTTTCGGAGCCCTGCGCTCCGGCCTCGGCCTCGGTGGTCGCGGTATGGGCCCCGGTGGCGGTCAGGCTCAGGTCGTCCGCGCCCAGCACGTCGCCGGTCACTTCGGCGACGGTCAGATGGTCGGCGACGCTGATGGCGATCGAGGCGCCGACGCCGGTTGCGGTCTCGGCGCCCGATTGGGCGGCCGTCGCCTTGACCGTGTTCGTCGTGGTCGCGGCGGCGTCAAGCGACACATCGCCCCCGCCCGCCGACACGCTACCGTCCTGCAACGCCCGCGTCGTGCCGTTGGCAATCAGCAGGGCGAAGCTGCCGGCCACGCCCGTTTCGCCCCCCGACGCACCGGATTTCGCCTCGGCCCGCATGAGGTGGGCGCCGCCGGCCGCCATAGTCGCGCTGGCCGAGAAGGCCCCGATCACGGCGCCCGAGAGCAGGCCGGCCTCGTTCGTGAGCGTGCCCACGTTGATCGCCACGGCAACACCGACGCGGTCACCGCTGCCCGGGTTCTCATCATCCTCGCCGGTCGCGGCGGACCCGTCGGCCAGCGCCTCGGCATCCATGTCGGCGGCCGCGGCAAGGGTCGTGGCGCCGGTGACGTCGACGCCATCGAGCACGGCGGTCACGTCAAGCGACGAGACATTCACCGCAACGGCGGCACCGACGGCGACGCTACCGCCCGAGCTTGCGGCCGAGGCCTGGCCGCCGGTCGTATCGCCGTCGCCCGACCGGTCGTTTGCGGTCTGGGTGGCGCCGCCGATCTGGTCGTCGGCGCTGGTGTTGCCATCGCCGGACTCCGCGCTCTTCGACGTTCCCTCGGCCGAGGCGGTGGCGTCGGCCAAGGACGCACCGGTGCCGGTTGCGGTCATGGCAAGGCTGGTGGCGGACAGGTCGCGGTCGAGATCCGTGGTCGCGGCATCGTCGACGAAGGCCAGCGCCAGGGAAACGCCGACGGCCGTGTTGCCCGAGGCGCTGCCGGTCGCCGTGGCCTGGCTGGAGCCGGCATGCGTGGCCGATAGCGTGGCCGCGCCGGTCAGTGTCAGCGGCGTGAGGGCCGCGCCGATCCGGGCCGTCGTCGCGCGGTCATGGACATCGATGGCAAGCGCACCGCCGATCCCGGTGCCGTCGCCCGCGGCGGCCCCGCCCTCGGCGGTGGTGGTCGCGTCATGGGCGCCGGATGCCATCAGCGACAGCGATTCGGCCCCGCTCAGGATGGCGTTGTCTCCAAGCTCGGCGACGGTCAGATGGTCAGCCACGCTGATCGCGACCGAGGCGCCGACGCCGGTCGCGCTGGCGCCGGACTGGGCGGCGGTGGCCGCGACGGTGTCGGTGGTCGCGGCCTCGGCCGAGGCGCTGACATCGCCGCCGTTTGCGGTCACGTCACCGTCCATGTCCGCGCGCGTCGTCGCGCCCGAGATCGACAGCGCGAAGCTGCCCGCGACGCCCGTGTCGCCGCCAGACGCGCCCGACGTGGCCTCGGCCCCGACGACATGGGTGCCGCCCGCGGCCATGCCCGCGGTGGCGGACAGATCGCCACCCGCCCCCAGCAGGACCGTGGCGGGCGCATCGACGGACGCGCTGTTGGCGACATCGGCCACCGTGATCGCCACGGCAACGCCCACCTGCGTGGCGCCTTCGCTGCCGTCGCTGGCCGAGCCGTCCGCGGTCGAGGTCGCGTCCATGTCGGCGCCGCTCGCCAGCGTCAGGTCGGCCGCATCCATGGCCCCGGACTCCACCGCCGACACGACGTCGAGCGAGGAGACGTTCAAGGCCAGCGCCGCGGCTATGCCCACGCCGCCACCCGAGGTTTCGGCGGACGCCTCGGATCCTGTGGAGAGCGCACCGGCGCTCTGACCCGAACGCTCCTCGGCGAAGCCGGTCTGCTCGGCGGTCTGGCCGTCGGCGTCCGCGGCGCTTTCCTCGTCGTCCGAGGTGCCCGTGGTCGCGGCGCGGGCCGTCACGGACGCGGCACCGGTTCCGGTGGCCGACAGGCTGACGCCGCCTGTGGTGGTGACATCGCGCCGGGCGGTGGCACCGGCACGATTGTCGACGAAGCCCAGCGCCAGCGCGGCGCCTACCGCCGTCGAGCCGCCCAGCGCGGCCCCATCAGCCATCAGCGTCGCATCGCCGGCATGGGTCGCCACGAGGTCGATATCGCCGCTCGCCTGCAGGCTGCCCGTGGCGCCCAGATCCGTTTCGGTCGTGTCGTCGATCACCGCGATGGCTATGGCCCCGCCGATGACCGTTCCGTCGCCCGCGGCGCCCCCCTCGGCCGTGATGGCGTCGGTGCGCGACCCGTTCGCCGTAAGCGCAAGCGTCCCGAGGCCCGAGGCCGCGCCGTCGCCCAGCGCATCGCCCTCGAGCGCGGCCCGCACATCGTTGTTGCCCACGTAAAGCGCGACGGACGCGCCGATGCCCAGGTCGGTTCCGCTGGCGCCGCCGGCCTCGGTCGGGGTGGCTTCCGTCGTGGTTTCCGTGGTCGCGCTGGCGTTCAGGACCAGCGCCGCGCCGTTCAGCGACAGCCTGGCCCCGTCGGCGACGGTGGCCAGCGTATCGGTGGTGACCACGTTGATCGCCAGCGCCCCGGCGACGCCGGTCTGCGCGGACGACCCCGCCCCCGCTTCGGCATCGGCGGTATAGCCGCCCGCAACATCGAGCGTCGCGCTGACGGAAACGGTGGGTGCCCCCTGGTAGGTGGTCGTGCCGCCCAGCGTGGCGGTCACGTCGGACTCGACGACGCCCAACGCCACGCCGACCCCGACACCCGTGGCCGCGTCCGAGGTGTTGGCCCCGCTTGCCGTGGCCGAGATCGTATCGGTCTGAAGCGCGGCCAGCGTCACGTCGCCGCCGGTGGTCGAGATGGTCCCCGAGCTGTCGACCCGCACTTCTGTCGTGGGAAGGTAGATCGAGACGGACACGGCCCCGGCGAAATCGACGCTGCCCTCCTGGGTCTCGGCCCGGTCATCGGTGGACCCGTCCTGGTTGGGGTCTTCCAGCCGTTCCTCGGATTCGTTGTCGCCGCCGGCACTGGCCGTGGCGCCGCCTGCCGTCGAGGTGGCGGAGGTGGTGACCGTCGCGGTCGAGGTCGAGGCCAGCGCGACCGATGCCCCGCTGATCGAGGCCGCGTCCGAGACGATGACAGACGTGTCGGTGTCGATGACGCTGACGGCGACCGTGGCGCCCGCGCCGCCATCCGATCCGTCGGCCTCGGTGGTGACGTCCAGGCTCGTCTCGGCGTCCGCCGTGACCGCGCCGCCGGCCGACAGGGACGATCCCCCGTAAAGGGAAACGCCCGCGTCCGTCACCAGAGTCGTGATCGAGATCGCCGCGTCCGTGGCCGTGTCGGTGTCCGAGCTGTCCGCCGCATCGTCGGCCGTGACCGTGACCGACACTTCGGCGTCCAGGTCCACGGCACCCGCGGCCGTGATGGTCCCGCCCGAGCCGGCATCACCGTCGGCCCCGAGGATCACCCGGGCCTGCGGCAGCCCGACGACCAGCGCGCCCGACAGAGACGACACCGTCGCCTGCCCGGGCTCGAGCGTCGCCGTCGCCGAGGCGGTCATGGACACGTTGCCGGTCGAGGCCGTGACGGCACCGAGGATCTCGATCTCGGCCAGCGGTGCGGCCAGGTAGACGCCTTCGGTCAGTTCGACCGGGACCAGCCCGTTGCCCTCGGCGACGGCATCGAAATCGACGTCCGAGGCCGCGACCGAGCCGCCGGAGGTGACATCGATCTGCTCGGCCGTCACCGTGACCGCGCCGCTGGTCGTCAACGTGCCGTCGAACACGACCTGGTCGAGCCCCGCGCCGCCGTCGATGGTCAGGTTGGCCGCGCCCAGGTCGATGGGCCCGTCGAGCGTCAGGATATCACCCGCCGCGAAGGCGATGACGTCGGACAGGATCCCGTCGGTGACGAACTGGCCGAGGTCGGGGAACAGCCCGTTGTCGTCGCCCAGGTTGATGGTGAGGTTGCCCGTCGGCAGAGCGAAGGTCTGGAACTCGAAGGTCGGGACCGGGCTTTCGCTTTCGATCGTCAGGCTGCCGCCCGACTGGGACAGGCGCGCGTTGTCCGACACCGCCGACAGATCGATGACGACATCGGTCGCCGTGAGGGTCGAGGTGACAGGCTCGAGGCCGTCGTAGGTCAGGACCGAACCGTCGCGCGTGACCGTGCCCGATGTCGGGCCGGTCGCGACGAAGGACACCTGGTCGAACGCGCCGCCGTCCAGCTCCATCGAATCGAAGCCGGCGTCGCCGCCATCCATCACCCCGTCCAGCGCGCCGGACGCGCCGACGACGAAGGTATCATCGGTATCCGCCGCGCCCTGGAGGTTCTCCACGCTCTCGAAGCGCAGCCCTTTCACGGTTCCCGCGTTGTGCCCGTCGATCCGCCAATCGGTGTCTTCCGCCGGGGCGGCGAGCGTGTCCGTCCCGAGACCGCCGTCGAACACGATGGACACGCCCGCGGGGAAGGCGCCCGAAACGTCGAGCTGCAGGCGATCGTTGCCGTCGGTGCCCGCGATCCGAATTTCGGTCGTGTCGGCCAGCGCCCGCTGGTCAACGACCTGACCGGTATCGTCGTCGATCAGGCGGAAGGTTTCGGCGGTCGTGTCGAAATGCAGGGTGTATTCCGCGCCCGAACCGTCCAGATCGGCCATCGGCATGATATCGGCGGAAAGCAGGTAGCGCGGCTCGAGAGCGTCGATGCGAACCGCCGAGACCTGAACGGGCATCCGTCCCGACTGGATGGCGCGGACCTGGCGCAGGAACCTGTGACGCGACTCACCTCGGAACCAGGAATTGGGCGTTTGGGCGGCATCGGGGATCTTTGGCGTAACTTGCGTGGCGCCACGGAACGACTTGCTCAGAAACGGAAAAGCCATGATCGACCCACCCTATGGAATAAGAAATTCAATCAATTTTCGACCAATCGCCACGCAAAACGCAGGCCGAAACCGTCTTCGAACTTGAACTCGAGCGTACTGTGCGTGTGGTTATTCCGCTACATAAATGTGCAAAAATCATGGCGATCATCCCCGATCCGGCGGCCCGAGCGCCAGTCGGCAGCGATGTCCGGCGGGTAACTGCCCGGTCTCGTTGGGCAATTCCAGGACAACCACAAAAGTCGACGATGCGGCGTCGAAAACCCGGTCGATCGCGACGATCTTGGCCTCGTAGGCTCCGTCGAGCGGCGCCACCGGCCGCACGGTGGCCGAGTCGCCCAACGAAACCTCGCCATAGAGCGAGACCGGCAGGAACGCTTCGATCTTCAACGGGTCCAGCCGCACGATCCGCACCAGGTGATCGTCGCTGCCCACGTATTCGCCCGCGCTCAGAACGGCCTCGGCAACGATGCCGTCGACCGGGCTCCTGATTTCGCGCTGGTCGAGCGAGATACGCGCGCGCTCCAGCTCTTTCACCGCGATCTCGCGGTTCAACTCGGCCTGGAACAACAGGCTCTGGGATGCGATCCGCTCGGCCTCGACCGCGTCGAACTGCTCCTCGGTCGCGACCCCTCGTTCGCGCAGGGTGGCCACCCGCTCGTACCGACGCTCGATCATTTCGAGCTGGCGTCTCTGGGCGTCGATCACCGCGCTCGATTCCGCCCGGGTCTCGAGCAGTTCGACCGTGCTGCGCTCGATCTCGGACTTCAGCCGCGCGACGAGTTGACCCTTTTTCACGGTATCGCCCCGGTCGACCAGCCGTTCGAGCAACAGGCCGGTGGCCGATGATCCCAGCTCGATCTCCTCGGCGGGATCCATGAGACAATCGTAATCCTGCGCCGCGGCGGGCAGTGCCGCGACCAGGCAAAGCAGGCGCAAAAGGCCGGTCATTCCAATCCTCCCGTGAAGGCCAGGAGCTGGCCAAGTCTCTGATCCTGGCGCACGAGGTCGCGCCGCATTCGCGCGTGGCTGCGCTCGGCGCGCCTTTGGGCCTTCCGGAACAGCTTCTGGCGCGGCGCCAGGCCGATCAGCGGCAGGCGCGCGCAGACCTTCAGGGCGGGCGCCGCCACCACGTCGAGAAGGGGATCCTGCAGTGACAGGATCGCCTGGTGACTGCCCGCCTCGCCCCGACGCCCGGCGCGCCCGGCAAGTTGCCGGTCGATCCGGCCGGCATCGTGCCGTTCGGTCAGGATGACATGCAGTCCGCCCTTGGCGGCCACCCCGGGCCCCAGCGCGATATCGACCCCGCGACCCGCCATGTTGGTGGCGACGGTGATCCGCCCGGACTGGCCCGCCTCGGCAATGATCTCGGCGCTTTCGGCCTCGGTCTGGGCATTGAGGACCCGATGGGCCAGCCCCGCCCGATCGAGCGCGGCGGACACGGTCTGCGACGCGCTCACGGACCGGGTCCCGATGAGAACGGGGCGGCCCTTCGCCGCCTCGGCCGCGGCGGACGCCACCACGGCCTGCCACTTGGCCTTCTGCGTCCGCAGGTACCGGGTGCGCCGCGAGCGCAGGCGCGACCGACGATGAGGGCGGATCCGCACGGTGGCCAATCCGTAGACGTCGAACAGCTCGCCCGTGACCTCGCGGGCCGTACCGGTCATCCCGGCGAGCAGCCGGTAGCGACGGAAGAAGCGCTGATAGGTCATGCGCGCCACGGCGATGTTCTGGCCGGTGATCTCGACGCCCTCCTTCGCCTCGACAAGCTGGTGCATGCCATCGGACCACGAGCGGTCGGGCTGAAGGCGCCCGGTGTATTCGTCGACGATCTGGATCTTGCCGTCGGCGACGACGTAGTGTTCGCCCGCGTGGAACACGAGCAGGGCCGTGAGCGCCTGGCGGGCCAGTTCCTCGCGGCGAATGACGCTGGTCCAGGGCGCCGCGTCCCCCGCGGTCATCCGGCCGATCTCGGCGCGGCCCTCGGACGTCAGTCGGATCCGGCGTTCGTCCTCGATCAGGGTGAAGTGGCGGTGACGCTGCAGGGCCCGGGCGACCGCCAGCGCCCGGTGGGCCAGATCGGCCTCGGCCTCGGGATCGGAGCGGCGGGAGATGATCAGCGGCGTGCGGGCTTCGTCCACCAGGACGCTGTCCGCCTCGTCGACGATGGCAAAATGCAGACCGCGCATCACGGCGGGCGTTTCGGACATGTCGGGCGCGGTGACGCGGCGCAGGCGCTGCCGCAGGCCCTGGGGTCCCTCGGCGCCGAACCCGATGCGGTCGCGCAGGTAGTCGAAAGCGAATTCGTTATTCGCGCCGTAGACGATGTCGGATCGATAGATCGCGCGCCGCGTCGCGGGCTCCTGCCCTTCGAGAATCGCGGCGACCGACAGGCCGAGGCGGTTGTAGACGGGCCCCAGTGTCCGAGCGTCCCGTTCGGCGAGATAGTCGTTCACGGTGACCACATGGACCGGGATCCCGGCCAGCGCGGCGGCGGCGGCTGCCAGCGCAGCGGTCACCGTCTTCCCCTCGCCCGTGTCCATCTCGATCAGGCGGCCCCGCAACATCGCGAGCGCGCCCAGAAGCTGAACGCGGCGCGGGGCGAAGCCCAGTTCGCGTCGGACCGCGTCAGCCGCCAGCGCCAGCGCCTCGCGCGCCGCGCTGCGGTCGAGCCCGCGGCGCCGGATGCGCGCCCGCGCCGCGGGGGTGACCGGCGCATCGGGTGCAGCTTCCAGCCGCGCCATGGCGCGCAGGACCGCCCGAAGGTCGAGCCGATCGCGGAGCGGCGCAGCCAATCGGCGGCCTGCCCCCGTCACGATCCCGGACGCCGCCGCGCCCCAAGCGTCCAGCCCCGTCGGAAGCGCATCCTTGCGCTCGGGGTAGATCCAGACGTCGGGCGCGGCGGTCATCGGGTCAGGCTTCCTCGGGCTCGGGCTGCGGCGCGGCGGCCTCGGGCTCGGCCGGAGCGAACTGGCTGAGCATGCCCTGGAAGTGGCGCAGCGAGTGCAGATGGAGATAGGCGCATTCAAGCTCGTCCGTGTCGAACATCGCGCGCAGGTCGTCGCCGCCGATGCCCTTCAGCTTCTCGCGGTCGATCGCCATGAAGCCCGACAGCGACCGCTTTTCACCATCGGCCAGCTGGAACTGCGCCTGCATGGGCTGCAGCAGGCCAAGATCCTGGAGCCGCTTGCAGAAGGCCTCGGTGCGGCGGAACTGGCCCTGGTATTCCTGCAGGAACTTCAGGATGTTCTGGAGGTACGAGGTCTGCTTGCCGTCGCTGTCGAACAGGCGTTCGCCGCGTCCCTCGCGGTTCACGCCGTCGTAGTCCTCGTCGATGTTGAGGATGAAGTTCTTCTGCTCGGCATCCATCGAGAAGACGAAGGGATAGCGGCGCACGAAGGCGGGGATGTATGTGCCCGCGCGCCACTGGCCCGCGGCGTCGACGAAGAAGTTGTGACCGTCGCGCGCACCCAGCACCAGCGCGGGCATCACCCGGTCCCCGGTTCCTGCGAAGACGATGGGATAGTGGGCCGCCGCCGCCGCGAATTCGATCGCCGTGAGGGGGACCGAATTGGTCTTCGCGGCGAAGGAATAGTCGGTGCCGCGCACGCTGACATCGCCGTGCGTCTTCGCGGTGACGGGACGCGCATTTTCGTAGAACAGCAGTTGGGTAGCCATGGGGTATCCTCCGGGGGTTGGCTCAGGCGGCGCCTGAAGTGGCTGCGAAGTAGTTCAGGAAGACCCGCATCGCGGCGCGCGCGATACGGGAGGCGACGGGACTGTCGCCGTGATCGAAGCGGACATGGACCCGCTCGCCGTAGCGGGCGATCGGTGTCGGCACGGACAGCGCCAGTTCAAGCTGGGCGTGGGGCGTGAAGGTGCGCAATTCGCCCGGTCGGGCCGCCGGATCCAGCACCGCGCCGCCGCCACCCTGGGCGCTGAGAACCGCCGATGGCAGGACACGGCTCAGCCCCGGGGCCGCCCGCACGACGCGCGCGTCGAAGCTGGTCCCGGCGTCGGTCGCAAAGCGCAGGGCGATGGCGCGGGTGCGCGATCGCACCAGGTCGGCCGAGGTCTCGGGCACGGCAACCTGGATGCGCGGATCGGCGAAGGGGGCGACAACGGCCAGCATGTCGCCCCGCCGGGCGTACCGCCCCACCAAGTCCGCCTCGACCGGCAGGATCACCTCGCCGTCGAGACCCGCATGCACGACCTGGTTCGCGATCCGGGTTTCGGTTTCCGCCAGGTCGGCCCGGGCCGCCGCCAGTTCCTCGTCGATGATGCCGAGCCCCGTCTGGTCCGACGGATTCGCCCCCTCGCGCCGGCGCTGGACTTCGACCACGCGGGCGGCCAGGACGTCGCGCCGCGCCTCGAGCAGCGGATCGTAGAGCCGGACCAGCGGATCACCCGCCCGCACCCTGTCTCCGGACGCCACCATCAGCTCGACCACGGTGCCATCGGTCCGCGCGTTGGCATAGGCCGCGGGATCGGGCATCACGACACCGTCGACCACGGTGCGGTGCGGCACCGGGACGGCGACAAGGATGGCCACCACCGCGCCCACCGTCCCCGCGACAAGGCCCAGGGCCCGCATCCGGTGCCGCCTGAGGGCGGGGCTCGCGATGACGTACCAGAGCCCTTTCAGCATCGGCAGGATGAGCATCAGGAACAGCGCCCAGCCCGCGAGGATCAGCCCGATCACGAAGAAGCGCGTCGCCACCAGCCCGACGATCGCGGTGGTGATGACGATCCGGTACAGGTAGGCGGCGATCCCGTAGAACACGAACCAGGCCCGCTCGTTGCGCGCGGTGACCGGGCTTTCGGCATGGTCCAGTCCGAAGGCGTGGCGCTGCACAAGGTATCCCAGGTACTTGTTCGCGCGTTGCGCCAGGTTGGGGATCTCGATCAGGTCGCTCAGGACATAGTAGCCGTCGAAGCGCAGCAGCGGGTTGCCGTTGAACAGCAATGTCGAGATGCCGCCGATCAGCATGACGTTGAAGGCGAAGGCCCTGACCAGCCCCTCCTCCGCGCCGGCCCAGACGATCATGGCGACCGAGGCCAGGAAGATTTCCGCGAGGATCCCCGCCCCGCCCACCAGCGCGCGACGCCATTTGGAGGCGAAGGCGATACTGTCCGACGCGTCCACGTAGGGCACCGGCAGGAACACCAGGAACATGACCCCGATCTCGTGGACATGTCCGCCCCAGCGCTTGATCGTGTAGGCATGGCCCAGCTCGTGAACCGCCTTGATCGCGGGGTACGATATCAGCAGCAGGATGAGGTTCTGGGTGCTGAGAACCCGATCGACCACGTTCTCGGTCAGCGGGCCCCAGTTGATCGCGGCCAGCGCCAGCGCGTAGGCGAACACCCCGAAGAACAGGGCCCAGCCGATCCACCCGAACAGCGGCCGCACCAGCGGCATCGTCGCGGTCAGCAGGTCGTCGGGGTCGATCAGCGGCACCCTCAGCGCCAGCGGGTTCAGAACGCTCTTCACCAGCTTCTGCCGCCGTCCGCGCCGGCCGCGGTCGCTCAGTTCCGCGATGTCGGGCGGTACGTCGCCGACCAGCACGTCGGCCGAGTAGAGTTTGCCGACGACCCGGACCAGCTCATCCTGGGTGACCGCGTCGACGTCGAAATTGCGCATCGCGTGCGCCCAGAGATCCTCGAGCGACCGCTGACCGTCCATCATCGCGACCAGGCGGTGCGCCTCGGGCGACATGCGATGGAACCGGCCCGACGCGCGATCCTGTAGCACGTACCAGACCTGGCCGCGATAGGTATGGCGATGCAGGCGCGCATGGGCCCGCAGGCGGGGACGGAAGCCTGCGACGCGGTACCACGACGCGCTGGACCAGGACCGCCGCGTGCTCATGGCTGCCACCGCCACCAGGCCAGCCGCGCCCAGTCGATCAGATCGTGAAACAGGACCTCCCCGAGCCGGCGCTCGCCGATCAATGTGCGCGAGATGCCTTCCATCCCCGGGCGCAGGGTGTCGGCATCCTGAACCAGCGCGGCTTCGACCCGGAACCAGTTGCGCCCTTCGCCCTGGCGGGCCAGCGGCGTCAGCTTCTCGACCACGAAGGGAAACGGGGTCTCGGGGAAGGCCTGCAGGCGCAGCGCGCCCTCCTGTCCCGGGCGGATGGCGTCGATATCGGTCTCACCCACCTCGAGCACGACGCGGAACGCGTCGAGGGGCGCGATCCGGAACAGGGTCTGGCCCCGCTCGATCGACGCGCCGATCGACTGGCTGAGATCGCCCTCGACGATATACCCGTCGAAGGGCGCGACGATCCGGGTGCGGGCCAGCTGCTCGTCCACCAGCGCGATCTGCGCGTCGGTCTGATCCAGCTGCGCGCGGACCACGCTGGCCTCGGCCATGGCCCGCTCGGCGATGGCCCGGTCCAGCTCGCGCGATTGCTGGGCGCGGGTCGTGCCGAGACGCATCCGCTCCAGCGTCAGGTCCCGGTCGTCCAGCCGCGCGATGACGTCGCCCTGAGAAACCCGGTCGCCCGCGCGGGCCGCCTCGGAGGCGAGATACGAGTTGAAGGGCGCGACGACGCTGCGCTGGACGATGCCTTCAACCCGCGCCGGGGCCGAGACCTCGAACGCGCGGGGCACGAACCAAAGGGCGGCGGCGACCGCGATGACCGCCACTGTCGCGAGCTTGGCCGCGAAATGGCTGGGTCCCACCAGCGCCTTGCCGCCCGCCGCGACGCCGTCGAGCATGCGCCGCGGGAACCAGCGCGCGGCCCGACGGCGATCCTCGATCACCGGACCCGCGATGGCCGCCACCGCGTCGCAGATGTCGATATCGGCGGTGTCGAAGGGATGCCCCTCCCGCCGCTCGAAGGTCAGGGCACCGGTGATCTCGTCGCCGGCGGTCATCGGGATCGTCAGGACGCTGCCGACGCCGTGCGTCCGGGCAAGATCGGCGTGGGCCAGCGACACGCGGAAGTCCCAGCCCTGCGGCTCGGGCCACAGCACGACGGCCTCCTGGTCGACGGCCTCGTCCATGGCCAGGCCGACCTCGCGGATCAGGCTGGCGCGGCGCCCGAAGCTGGCCGCGCTCGACACGGCGCGGACCTTGATCCGGCGCCCCTTGCGCAGGCCGAGGCTGACCGTCTCGCAGTCCAGGCGCCGCGCCAGGTCGGTGACCAGCGCGATGGCGGCGTCGTCCAGCGCGGGCCGTTCCAGCAGCGACGCAAGAACGTCGAAGGCGATCGTCGTTCGTTCGCGCAGCTCGCCATCGCGCGCCTCGCGTTCGCGGCGCAGCATGAGCTCGACCCAGGCTTCGCCCCATTGTAGGCGCCTGAAGATCACGGGCGTCGTCGGTGCGCTGGCGGGCGCCGCCAGGGCGACCGCGCCGAAGCTTTCGCCGGATACCGAGATCGGATGCGCCAGCACCCGGCGCGCGCCGTCTTCGCCTTGCGCGATGGAATGCCCGCTTTCCAGGGCAGAGCGTGCGGCCGCCAGAAGCTCAGGCTCGGGTGCGCCACCGGTCGGCCACTGCGCAGCCACCACCGGTGCGCCGGACTCGTCCAGCGTCACCAGGATCGCCGTGGCGAGCCCGTCGACCTGCCTTGCCAGCAATCCCAGCCAATTGAGAAGGAAGTCGGGCACGGTGCCCGCGTCGCGAAACCGCGTCCAGAGTGTGCGATCGAGCATGGCGTAGGAGACGGGGCCCTCGGCCTCCTCGGTCACGCCGGCTGTCTCGGACTCGCTGCCAACCACGCTGGAAATGACACACTCCTCGGAAACGGTCTAAGCGAAAAATCGAACGTCAAATCCAAAGCACGCATAAATTGTGCCCAGGCTTCGTGATTACCGGGAACAACATCGCCTGTCTATCGTTTCGACCGGTTTGTATGTGCACATGATCCCGGCCTTTGCAGGGGAAAGCACTCGGGCGCGACGGGACAAATACCCCAATATCAATCGGCAAGAGACTGATTTGATTTGTTTATCCCTTAGCGCCGTGTGCAAGGGCGCGCGGCATGCCCCCATCCGGCCGGGCGGCGTGCGACCTTTGTCGCGACGCGCCGGGTCCGCCCACCAGGCGTCAAGAACGGCGGCGTAGGCTCCTCACTGTTTCGAAAATCCGTATTCCGGGGCGCGCCGAACCATTGGCATGCGGCCTGCCACCGCCACGAGTCGGGCCTGCGTCCGGGCCCGATGACGCGCGGTCAGTCGTCCTCTGCTTTCGGCGATCGCGCCCGGGATGGGCGCCCTGCCCCTGTTCGGCGGGTCGGCGGGCGACGGGCAGTCGTTCCGCAACTGCCGTTCGCGTCGCGGATAGCGAGGCGAAGTAGGCCGCGAGCGCCGCGATATCGGCGTCGGACAGATCCTGCGCCGACTTTGCCATCAGGTTCGCCCGCCCTGCGCCACCGCGGTCCCCGTCGCGCCACAGGCGCAGTTGCTGGGCGAGGTAGAGCTGGCTCTGGCCGGCGAGCCGGGGGAAGTCTTCGGCGCGTGGACCTGCTTTCGGCCCGTGACACGACGTGCAGGCGGGAACGTCCCGCGTGCCCCGCGACGCCAGGTCGGCGCCCTCCTCGACCAGCGCCGCGTCGAGGTTTCGCGTCGCCGGGTCGGCCAAGGGGTCGCGATCGGCGAACCATGCGGCCAGCTCCACGAGGTCGGCCTCGGGAAACCGGGACGCCGCCACGTGCATGATGCCGCTGCTGCGCGCGCCATCGGCATAGGCCAGCAACGTCCGTTCAAGGTAGGCCCGGGGCTGGATGTCCAGCCGGGGGATCCATTGATTGCCGCTCCGCCCGTCGAGCCCGTGGCACATCGCGCAATAGGCAAGGCCATCGGGCGCATCGTCGGGGACCTCGGGGCGCGCGGTGAGATCGTCGTATTCCGCGCCGGTCATGTCGCGAACCTCGACGAGAAACGCCACGACCGGCCAGACATCGTCCGTGCGCGGGGCGGGCCAGTGCGGCATGCCCGACATCTTCACGCCCTCGTCGACGATCCAGTGCAGCTCGTTCGGCTTCCACGACGGGTCTATCTCGGACACATGGGGCGGCCGCGGCACCATGGCGGCGGCGACCGCCGATTGCCGGTGTCCCGGTGCCGCGTGGCAGGTCCGGCAACCCTCGTCGAAATGCCCGGCGCCAAGGGCGACCATGCCGTCCCGCGACAGGTCGGGCACCTCGCTTTGCGCCGGCGCGCGCAGTTCGACCGAGTTGCGGAACGTGGTGTGCAACAGCCACGGCGTGATCGCCCAGTGCCCCGCGCGCGCCGAGACGTTGAACAGGCCGCCAAAGACGATCGCGGCTCCGGCAATGGCGGCCAGGACGGCCAGGGTCGCGAGGGTCTGGAGGACGCGTTTCATGCCATCTCGTCCTTCGTGTCTTCAAGGGATCGGGCGACCAGCCACAGCCCCGCGATCAGGTAGATCGGTGTGCCGATGGCCAGCATCAGCATCCCGCCAAGCTGTTGTTCCTGCAGCGCGCCGGCGTGGTCCAACGCATAGATCACGCGCGGCGACAGCGTCAGCAGCGCGCCCAGCAACGTCATGTGCATGGAGGTCAGAAGCAGCCCGCCCGCCCCGGCCAGCCCGCCGGTCCGCAGGCACCCCGCCCAGACGACGAGCCCGACGATCAGGAACAGCGCCTGTTCGATGATGAAGACAACAGAGCTCGCCATGGCGGCCTCGTGCAGGACGGGAAGGTGGAAGCCCCACACCACGAGAAATTCCAGCACGGCCCCCGCGAGCGGAGACAGGGCCAGCGGGTCCGCCAGCCGTGGAAACCCCAAAACGATCAGCGGGGCCACGACCGCGACAAGCCCCATGTGCCGGATCATGTGCGCCGGGAAATGGCCCAGCCAGTCGGACCATGGCAGGCCCCAAATCGCCAGCAGCAGCGCGCAGGAGAGGACCGCCGCGACATTCATCGGCACGACCCGGCCAGCAGCACCGGCAGGACGACGTAGACCACGCCGATGGCCGAGACGACCGCGAGAAGCACCGAGACATGCCCCAGGAAGCGGTCGCGGCTTTCCACGTCGTCGATGCCCGGGACCGCGCCGTCCTCGCCGTAGCCGCCCTTGGTCCAGTTGCGCCAGCCCAGCCAGCCGCTGAGCCCGATCCCGACCAGCGCAAGGACCGTGAGGGCGATCAGCGCGAGTTGCAGCGCGCGGGGATCGGCATCCGGCGCGATCTTCGCGCACCAAACCGTTGCCGCCCCGTACGAGATGACGAAGTGGAACGCCCAGATCCACGGCGCGATGGTGATCTTCAGCAGGATACCGACGCCGACGCCGAATTCGTTGGGCTCGGTCATGTCATCCACCCCGGCAGCAGGCCGATGACGGCCGAGGTGATGAGGGCCTGCACCACGATGAAGTGCCACAGCAGCGTCGTGTTCGTCAGGTCGGCGTCATAGATCGGCGTCGTGTGCCCCGCGAGGCTGCGCGCGAGAGAATAGCCCTGGGCGATCAGCCCGAGGCCGAGATGCGCGCCCAGCCAGACCGCGAGCGCACAGACGATCGCGGGGTAAGCGTGGCTGGTGGGCGCGAGGTCGGCCACGGCCAGATAGAGCCCCGCGCCCCCCGCGGCGGTGCAGGCCATCCCCACCGCGAGGAGGATCCGTGCCTGCCGCACGTTGCCGTGCCGGTTGGTGGCCTTCGCGCTGCGCGTCGCCAGCCACGACAGGCTCAGAAGCACGGCTGCAGCCACCAACGCCGCGCCGCCGGCGTGGTCCGCGCCCGTGGGCGGGAAGTCCGGGCTGGCCGTCCAGTAGAAGAAGAAGCCGAAGACGAGGCTGGTGAACGCCGTCGCATCGCCCAGCATGGTGATCCAGACCGCCCACCATCCCGGCGCGTTGGGCCCCGACGCATAGCGCGGCAGGCGCAGGCCGAGCCCCACATCGCTGGTCGGCTCTTCCGGAACCTGCGCGGTTGTGGTCCACAGCCAGTAGAGCACGCAGACGATGGCGAAGGCCCCCGAGATGATGGCGGGCACGTACATCGAGAAGGTGGGAAAGATGAACGCCCCGCCGGTGAACGCGGCCGCCATCATCGTGATCCAGGCGGGCCCGGTGATCCGCTGGACATGCTGGGGCCGGGCATCGAGCACCGATGTCACGATCGTTTCGCGATACCCGTATTTCGTGTCGCTCAGGTAGAAGCGGCCCGCATCCATCCGCTCGACGATCTGCGGCTGGTCCCACAGCGGGTAGCGCGAGGTGATGAACGGGATCGACCGCACGCCCCATTGCTCTTCCGGGACATTGTGCGACCACTCGAGCGTGCCGGCGTTCCACGGGTTGCGCCGGGATGCGCCCACCGGACGCGAGCTCTCTGCCTCGTCGCGGAAGGAGGCTCGAAGAGCCCGGACAGCGCCGTGCCATACTTCGGCATGCACGCCTCGCACCTCCTCGAAGACGGATGGCACTTCGTGCCATTCCCCATCGAAGTTGACTTCGATCGCGCCGATATCGTCGCGATGCCACCGCACTTCAACTTCTCGCTCGGGGGCGTGGACAAACCAGCGAGCCAGAGGTTCACTGTGATACCGCACACCAAAGACCCGAATACCCTTCGCCGTGACGGTCCGCGTTGTGCGTGTGCCGAAAACGAGCCTGCGGCGACGCATGTCCGGCGCCGGCTGAACGCCATAGGTTTCGACCAGACGGTTCCAGCAGTTCGCTGGCGTCTCTCCATCCAAGCCTTCGTGCGGGCGATTATGGTAGACGTCGACCACCCACCGAACCAAGGCCTCGGACAACTCCTCCGGCGTGAGCGCAGCACCGTCCTCCGGATCAGCGTCACCCTTGGTGATGACGTCGGAAAAGGTTCTCCCGCTCAGGAGCGGCATCAGCGAGCTCGACATCGTGCCGAACAGTCGCTCGATCCGTGCGCGCATCTGCGGAAATCCGGTTGGACAGCGCTCGGCTCGGATTCCGAGGTCCTGCATTGCTGTCCTCATCGCCACCGAGATGAAGCTGCTGCCGTTATCGGTCACGATGAGCTCAGGGGGCCCCCCCATGTTCCAGGGAGAAATCGCCCCGAAGGTATCCGCCCAGATTCCTTTGTCCTGTGTGATCATTTCGAGGGTCTGGACCGCACTATTCTTGGAGGCCGAGCGCGACAATCGCATGGCAACGATGCATCTCGTCGCGGCACAGATCGCCACGGTAAGTATCCAGCGGATCTTCTTCTTGTTCAGTCCGAGTAGCTCTTTTTCCTCCTTGGTCAGGTGTTCGAGAATGCCGCTCTTAGCGAATAAGGAAATCAGATCGATGGTCCATTCGTCGATCTCAACCCTTTCCAATGGGCGCTTTACCTGCAAACCGATTCCGACCGGCGCGAATTTCTTACGCGCTGCCTCCTGACCCATTCGGGCCAAGACCGTATGAAAAGGATCGAGTTTGCGAATTTCCTGCCGAATTGTCTCCCGCGACGGCATGACAAGCGGTGTGAGGCCTTGGGATTCGCGCGCCTTATTTGCATCCTCGAAAGCGCTCTCGACACGTTCGTAGATTATCTTCTGACTCGGACGTAAAGGATGCGCATATCCTTCGACGATCGGCCCGATGATCGCCAGTTCCTCGAGACCGATCCGCCTGGTCCGGTTACCTGATCGACTCTTCGCGTCGCAAAGACCAACCAGACCTTCCGCCTCATAGACCCGCACCCATCGAAGGAGAGTGCTCACATGCGGCATCTTGGGCAGGAGCAGATCCTTTCCGGTCTGCCCTGAGCGACCTTCGGCAAGACCTCAAATTTCGGCTGCCCTGTGCTGAATCCGGAGCCCTGCCCGGACGACAGAGCGATCCGTTCGCTTGACAGCCCCTTCAGCTTCCAGCTCGAGGAACGCCTCGACGAAGGCACAGCGAAACTCCATAGCCTCCGCAACACGGCCCCGGACCGCGGACATTATCGTCGTGCTCTGAAGCTGGTTCCGACGCACCTCAGCTGGCAAAAATGCGCCCTTGTTGTGGCGCAGCAGACCCTTCCGAACGAGATGGGCCAATTTCCCGTTGTCGAAGCTTTCGGCGACGCCGGTGGAGTCGGTTCGGGTGAAGACGTATCCCCAATCACGCCGCGCATGGGGGCGATAGGAAATGCCCGACACCACGATTTCATCGTGCTGATCGAATGCATACTTGGGAACTGGCGGACTGCACTGGATATCCAACATCAGATACCCTCCTCGTTCCGGGCGGTCGTGAAGGCCGAGGCGTTACCATCCGATTGTTCTGGTCTCAGGAGGCGACTTAGCATCGCCTCCACGGAGGAGTCGCGGCAGCCCGACACATCGACGTGAAGCGGCATGCCGAGAATAACCCAATCCCGCATGGTGGCGCTGGGCTTAACCTTATTTTTCGCCATAGTTTTTTCCTTGGCTTTGACGTTCTGCCGAGCTGTTGCGTCGGCAGGGCGCGTATTACGGCGTCAAGGTGGAGGCCGTCTCCTCCGGGATTCCCGCAAAACTGAATTTTCCTGATCGCTGGCTGCCGGGCGGCTCGGGAAGGCCTACCTCGTCAGCGTGTGGAAGGTGCGCGAGCTGCGAGGCAGAGCACCCTGTCGCAAGCCTACCCTGTCGCTCGACAGACGAGGGACTCCGGCGTGATCCTTTCGCGCTTTGCAAGAGCAAGCTCGCCTCTACGGAGAAGGCGGCCAACTGCACGGAACCCTCGGCCAGGAAGACCCACATCCCTCACGATGTCCGAGATCGCGCGCGCGCCCAGCGATCCTCGCGTGGCGCGCCTCACGGCGGCATCTGCCTCCGGGTCCGTCTCTTTGAGGCTGTCCAGGAACGCAGCGTTGTGAAGCTCGATTGGATCAACGTCGAGCTCGGTCATGACGACGACGTCGTCAGCGAAGCCCGAGGCCGCACCGACCAGTTCATGACCATGCTCGAAGAAGAGGCGGCGCGCCGCTTGAAGGGTTTCGTCTCGGGCGTCCGTCGGCAGATAATCGAACATCAGCTTCGTTCTTCTTGTTTGCGCTGCACCAGTGCGGCAGCTTCAAGTGACCCCATTCCTCCCGAGGGGCTTCCTTTGTTGCTTCGAAAACAAGATTGGCTGGTTTCGCAGGGACGAAGCGAAATTCTGAGTTTTTCTGGCCAACATCACCGTTTCGGAAATGCCATGGGACCCGGCGCCCCACGAAAGCGTTTCACTTGCCCCGAACGGCCGCCACGATGAAGATGAACGAGAGATCATCTATTGGTGCGCAAGTCGCACGTTCGGTGACAGCAGAAGCGAGGAAATTTGGCATGAGCATCAACGACCAGTTAGTCAGCTATACTGAGCGCTCGGACGGTCGCGTTGACGTCACGTATGACGGCGAGCCAATCTTGGTGCTGAGAGAGCCGCCTACATCTGCTTTCCGCGTGAATGCTTTGCAAATTCTCATTGAGCGGCATCTGGTCGAATTGGGAGATGACGAACGCCTGAGGTATTATCGGCGGTCCGAAGCCGCCACGGCGTAACTCCTACTGCTCCGGGCTTCTCAAGTTCCTTCGGTCCAAAATCCAATGAACTGGGGTGGGACAGCATCGACAAGCCAGACCCCATTGTCCGCCCGGGAAAAGACGTGTCCTTCCTCGTGCATGGATAGCGCTGCCAGTCGAAGAACCACCGGCTTCCCGTGACGCCGACCGACAGCCTCTGCGTCCGCCGGCGCCACGCTCAGGTGGACCTGTCGGCGGCGCATCGGCTGAAGTCCAGCCGCGAAGATGCCGTCGAGGTTATGGCGAGCCGTCCCATGGTAGAGGTTTATAGGTGGTTCGCGTGGCGTCAGCCCAAGGTCGATATCGATCGAATGACCCTGAGCGGCCCTGATGAGCTTGCCATCAGCCGAGATCGAGAACCGCTTTTTCTCGCTGCCTTCGATGAGGTCAATCAACTCCTCGCGGGACATAGGACGGCCGTGCGCTTTCATGGCGCGCAGTAGCCGGTCAATTGGCACCCAGCCCGCTGGATCGAGGGTAAGCCCAACCTCTTCCGGCTTGTGCCTCAGGATGAGGCTCAGGAACTTGCTCTTACGCGACATATAACGACCCCCTTAATTTCCGTTGTCAGCAAGCTTGGCCATTTTCGACACGACGGAAAAACAACACTGATCCCCAAACCGCCAAAGCTATTAACCACATACTTGAGCCTCATTCAGCTCCGGGTTACACAGGGAACAATGGATATAGCCGATACGATTGAGCGCTTAGTCGGGGGAGAAGTATGTTTTTTAACCGGAGAAAGAAGTGGAATGGTCAGGTCGCATCGCTCCTTCCAACTTTTGATCTCACGATCGAAGAGGTCGGACCCATGGCCGCGCTCGAAGCGCTTGATCTGGTCTATCCGAAAGGTTTCAGCGCGCAGGAAGGATCACTCTACTTGGCTTACCTTACCTACTCAACGTTCTAGAAGGAGCATGATCAGAGAGCCGGCTCGCTAAAAGAACGCATTCGATTTGTAGAGGACGACTGGGCAAACGCGGGTCGAGTCAATCCCAAAAATGTAGAAGCTTGGCGCGCGAAGGCCATCGCTTGGGAATGTGCGGCAGCGACGCCGTGACGCGCAATCGTGGAACTGAGTGCAGGCGAGGTGGAAAATCTCGACGGTGGCGTTGGTTTGCCTGAAGTGAACCATACAGCTTGCCCGACCCGAGTTCTCCACTGTCCCAAGCTAAGTTCTGGTGTAGCAGATCGAAACTCCGAAGATACTACACAGCCTTAGAGTTCTTGTGAAAGCCTTTCCTTTAAGTGCGCTCGCGATTCTGTGGTAACTGCGGCGTTATTTTATCGCTCAACATTAAGGTAGAATGATGCGCGTAGACCGGATTGTAATTCAAAACTTTCGCACTTTTGCATCCCTTGACGTCCATATCACGGACGATCTTTGCTGCATACTCGGCGAGAATAACACTGGCAAAACTGCGATCCTGCGTGCAATTCAGATCTGCCTCGACAGCATGCTGCCGTCGAGCTTTCGGTCACTGATACGTGAGGACATCCACTCCGCTATCGATATCGCCGAGCCAACCCAAGTTCTAATTGGCATCGAATTGACTGGATTTGAAGGAAGAGTAAACGAAGAAGCACTCGTCAGCACCTGGAAGACAGCCAGGGATCGCGCGCGCGTTTTCTACCGCTTCCGGCCGCGCCCAGCAGTTCGAGAATTGCTGGAAAGTGGTGACTTGGCATATGGAATGTTGACCTTAGAGGACTACCAGTGGGAAATTCATGGCGGCGGCGACCCAGCGATTGACCTCGCAGATATTGCTTGGAATGATGAAGGAATAGGCGAAACGGTGCGCTTTGGCGACCTGCAATCCTATCTTCTTATTCATCTGCCCGCACTTCGCGATGTGGAGCAAGATTTACGCAACCCTCGCCAGTCACCTCTTGTCCGTCTTATCGAAGCATTTCAAATCGATGAAATCGAACAGGAGGCGCTTGTTTCTATCCTCGATGAGGCCAATAAAGCAATTTCGGGATCGGAGACTATCGCTGAGATAGCAGGAGCCATTGATGCCCGGTTCAAGGAGGTCTCCGGTCCTGCTTTCGAGATGGACGCTACACTTGGCTTATCCGCAGCGAGCTTCCGCGCGATCATTCGCAACTTAAAAATTCTTCTTTCAAACGTTTCACTCACGTCGTTCGAACCTGGACGCAATGGGCTTGGGATGAACAACGTTCTCTACATTGCGATCCTTATGGAGTATCTTCAACGGCGAATCTCGCTCAATCGCTCCGCTGGCCAGCTGATCCTAATGGAGGAGCCTGAAGCGCACCTCCATCCTCAATTGCAATTTTCACTGATCGCCGCGCTACGCTCAATTGGCGTTCAAGTTATCCTAACCAGCCATAGCACCCAGGTTACCTCTCAGGTTCCGTTGAGCGGTGTCGTATCACTTACCAAGCGTGAGGATGCGACCATTGCCGCTGGCAACCTTGCGCTCAATGCGGCCCTCACATCGCCAGAGATCGCTGATCTCGAACGCTATCTCGACGCGACTAAAAGTGCGCTGCTTTACGCGCGCAAGGTGATGTTGGTTGAGGGTGCGGCCGAGATGTTGAAATGCCCCCTCTGAAGTGGTCCGCCCACTGGGATAGAATGATCCCGTCATGGAGAGGACCAGAGAATGGCTGGGAAGCGAGAGAAGCCCGAAGACATCGTTCTGAAGCTGCGGCAGGTTGAGGTGCTGCAAGGCCAAGGGCTGTCGGTCGGTGATGCGGTGCGCCAGGTCGGCATCACGCAGCAGAGCTACTACCGGTGGCGCAGGCAGTATGGCGGCATGAGCCGCGATCAGCTGAAGCGACTCAAGGAGCTCGAGACAGAGAACCAGCGGCTCCGGCGTGCTGTCTCCGACCTGACCCTCGACAAGATGATCCTGAGCGAGGCCGCCCGGGGAAACT
>NZ_FQZA01000021.1 GCF_900141995.1 Palleronia salina
GGGGCCTTGAACTTGGGACGGCGGGACCGGGGAGGAGGTCGATCCCGCCGCCAGGCACGAACGAAACCGGGGAGGAGGTCGGTTCGTCCGCGATGCGGGGCCCATCTCGGGCCGTTGTAAAAGGGCGGGGGCGTCCAGCGCCGCGCCGCCAGGTCCGACTTCCTCGGGAGGAGGTGAGAAAGCCGGCTATTCCTTACTTGCGCCCGTAGGCGGCTTCGTGCGCGATGGCGTTGATCATGCTGCGCCCGATGCCCAGATCCTTCAGCTCACGGTTCGAAAGCATCTGCAGTTCCGAGCGCGTACGGCGGTAAACACGGTACTGCGCGAAGCGGGTTCCCAGAGTTTCCCAAATTCCCGACGCGCCCTGCGCGATTCCGGTGTGGGTGTTGGTTTGCGACATCATGCTCATCTCGGCGTCCTTTCTGCCGTCTCGTCTGCGGCGTTGGTCCAAAGATAGGCCTATGCTGCGGGTGCACAATGCCCGGGTCATCAATGCTGCTATGCAGCATCTGCATAAGTAGCACTGACCTGGTTAAGAGGCGGTTTCTTCGGGCGAGGCGCTAGATCTGGTCCCCCGGAAAGCAGGGCGATCGGCGCGACGATCAAGATGCGCCCCCGGCTTCGGCACCCGATTTGGGCCGGCATGGGAAACCCGCGGGTCATCCGGCATGATTCCGGGACGGCATGGGATCAAGCGGTGCGACGACCCCGATTCCGGCCGAGTCGGGGGTGCCGCTCCGGGAATCCGAGCCATCGGCCCTCGCGCCCAAAAAATAGGCGAAAAAATCGGCTCGATTGTTGAGCTATATTTAGTGCTAAGGTTAACGGGACTACACGATATAGCCGTCTCAGACTCACGCTTCCGTGTGCAAGTGTCGGAAACGGGCCGCAGTCAAGCCGAAACTCGCCCGCTGCGCGAAGAGAATTCTGTTGCCTCCCATATTTTCCCATGCCATCCCTAGGTCATCGAAGGGCAGGGCCGCAGCGGACATAAAGATCCGAAAGGCTCCAACGAAAACAGAGGCTTAGGTTTCATACAGGCACACATTCTTCGATGACAAAGAGAGATCCGGCGCGCGGGCGAGCAGACATCCCCCCAGGTGGCGCGTGCGATCGGACCCCCCGGAGACGGGACGAGGGCGGCGATCCGAACAGTGGCAGCAGTTCGGATCGCCGTTTCCGTTTCTAGCGACGGGACCGGGACAGAGGCAAGGAGACGGCACGCGTGTTCGGCATGTATATCGGCCGATACGACAACAAGATCGACAGCAAGGGCCGCTTGTCGATCCCGGCCGATTTTCGCCGTCTGCTCGAGGAAAACGACCCCAAATGGGAGCCGGGCAAGAACGCCCAGATGGTGATCGTCTTCGGCGACCACCGTCGCAACTATCTCGAAGTCTACTCGATCAATGATCTCCTGGGCGTGCACCGCCAGATCCGGGGCATGGATCCCGGTTCCAAGAAGCGTGCGGCGCTGCAGAAGCTGTTCGCCCAGCAGGTGCATCCCGCGACATTCGACGACACCGGCCGCATCGTCCTGCCGTCCTACCTGCGCGACAAGGTCGGGCTTTCGGACAAGGCCCTGGTCGTGGGCAATTCGCAGACCTTCATGATCTGGGAGCCCGAGGCCTACGCCAACGACGACATGAGCAACCTCAAGGAAGAGGATGACTACGATCCCACCCTCGACCCGGCCGTCTATCTCAGCGGCGATGCCGGTCTGATGTGAGGGCCTGGCGGATGAGCATGTCTGAACGTCCCCATGTCCCCGTCCTGATCAATCCCATTCTGGCCCATTGCGCGCCGGTGTCGGGAACCTGGGTCGACGGCACCTTCGGCGCGGGGGGCTATTCGCAGGGGCTGCTGGCGGCCGGGGCCGACCGGGTGATCGGCATCGACCGCGACCCAATGGTCTTTGCCATGGCCGCCGAATGGGCCGATGAATACGGCGACGCGCTGATGCTCGAGCAGGGGGTCTTCTCCGACCTCGACCGCATCGCGGGTGCGCCCGTGGATGGCGTGGTGCTGGACCTGGGCGTATCGTCGATGCAACTGGACCAGGCGCATCGCGGCTTTTCCTTCCTGCGCGACGGCCCGCTGGACATGCGGATGGGCGATACCGGGCCAAGCGCCGCGGATCTCGTGGCCGAGCTGGACGAGGGGCGGCTGGCCGACATCCTGTTCCACTACGGAGAAGAGCGCGCATCGCGCCGCATCGCCCGCGCGATCACGCGCGCTCGCGCGGACGCGCCGATCACGACCACGGGACAGCTGGCCGCATTGGTCGAGCGGGCCTTGCCGCGCCCGAAGCCCGGTCAAAGCCACCCGGCGACACGCACGTTCCAGGCGCTGCGCATCGCGGTGAACGACGAATTCGGCCAGCTGGTCGCGGGGCTCGAGGCGGCCGAGCGGGCGCTCGCCCCGGGCGGGTGGCTGGCGGTCGTCAGTTTCCACTCGCTCGAGGATCGCGTGGTCAAACGGTTCTTCCAGGACCGGTCGGGCGGGGGCGGCAATGCCAACCGCTATGCCCCCGTGACCGAGAGCGCGCCGCCGGCTTTCACGGGCGTGACCAAGGGCATCGCCGCCGATGCCGACGAAATCGCGCAAAACCCGCGTGCACGCTCGGCCCGGCTGCGCATGGCGCAGCGCACGGACGCGCCCGCCGCACCCGCCGACCGCGCCCGCCTGGGCCTGCCGAGAATCGACATGGAAGGGGACATCTGAACGTCATGCGCACGCTTCTCTACCTGCTGCCGGGAATGGCCGTCATGGCCCTGGCCGTCTGGGCCTATTCCGAGAATTACGAGACGCAGGAAGCCCTGAACGACGTCGAGACCCTGCAGCGCAAGATCGGGACCGAGCGCGAGACGCTGGCGATCCTGCGCGCCGAGTGGGCCTATCTGAACCGCCCCGAGCGGCTGCGCGACCTGGCCGACCTGAACTTCGACCGGCTGAAGCTTCTGCCGCTGACGCCCGAGCATTTCGCCCGCACCGAGCAGATCGCCTATCCCGGCACGATCCTGGGCGGCCCGATCCTGAACCCGATCCCCGTCGACAGCACTGGCGCCAATCCATGACCCGCACACCGCTTCGCCCGCTGGCCCGCATCCTCGACGCGCGCGAGAAGGGCGAGAACCCCGACGCGATCGAGCGCGAGAACCTGCGCCTGCGCCACGAGGAAATGCGCGACCGCGCCCGCCGCCGCGCCGAGGGGCGGCTGCTGGTGCTGGCGTGCTTCTTCTTCTGTGCCTTCGCCGTGGTCGGTGCGCGCATGGGCCTTTTGGCCGCGTCCGAACCGATGGAGCCGCGCGCGGCGGTCTCGTCCAGCGATATCGTGGCGCAGCGCGCGGACATCATCGACCGCAACGGCCGCCTTCTGGCCACGAACCTGTCGACCTACGCGCTTTATGCCCAGCCGCCGCTGATGATCGACAAGCGCGGGGCCGCGCGCAAACTGGTCGAGATCTTTCCCGATCTCGACGAAGAGCGTCTGGTCAAGGATTTCACCGGCGACCGCAAGTTCCTGTGGATCAAGAAGAAGATCAGCCCCGAGCAACGCCAGGCCGTCCACGATATCGGCGACCCGGGCCTGCTGTTCGGCCCGCGCGAGATGCGGCTTTATCCCAATGGCAAGCTGGCCGCCCACGTGCTGGGCGGCGCGAGCTTTGGGCGCGAAGGGGTCCATTCGGCCGAGGTGCTGGGCGTTGCGGGGGTGGAAAAAGCCTTTGACGACTACCTGCGCGACCCGGCGAACGGCGGCGCGCCGTTGCAGCTGTCGCTGGACCTCACCGTTCAGAGCGCCATGCGCGAGGTGCTCTACGGCGGCATGAAACTGATGAATGCCAAGGGCGCGGCGGGGATCCTCATGGACGTGCACACGGGCGAGGTCGTGGCCATGGCGTCGCTGCCGGATTTCGATCCGAACGACCGGCCGCGGCCGCTGACCCAGGGCGATGCCAGCGAAAGTCCGCTGTTCAATCGCGCGGTGCAGGGGGTGTACGAGCTGGGCTCGACCTTCAAGATCTTCACCACGGCCCAGGCGATGGAGCTGGGGCTGGCCGGTCCGCAGACCATGGTGGATGCCGACGCGCCGATGACCTGGGGGCGGTTCCGCATCAAGGAATACCGCAACAAGAACTACGGCCCGCTTCTGTCGCTGACCGACGTGATCGTGCATTCGTCCAACGTGGGCACCGCCAAGCTGGCGCTTCAGATCGGGGGCAAGCGGCAGCAGGAGTTCCTGTCGCGATTCGGCGTGTTCGAACCCACCCCGATCGAGCTGGTCGAGGCGCCGGGCGCCCGCCCGCTGGTTCCGGCGTCGTGGTCCGAAATCGTAACGATCACCGCCAGTTACGGGCACGGTTTCTCGGCCTCGCCGCTGCATCTGGCCACCGCCTACGCGTCGCTTCTGAACGGGGGGACGGCGGTGAAGCCGACGATCCTGCGCAAAGATCGTGTCGAACCGGGCGAACGGCTGGTCTCGCCCGAGGTGTCGCGCGCCTCGGCCAAGATGCTGCGCGAGGTCGTGACGCGCGGCACCGCAAGCTTCGGTGCCGTGCCGGGATATAACGTGGGTGGCAAGACCGGCACGGCCAACAAGCCGCGCCGCGACGGCCGCGGCTACCATAACGACAAGAATATCAACACCTTCGCCTCGGTTTTTCCCTCGGACGACCCGGCCTACGTGCTGGTCGTGTCGCTGGACGAGGCCTCGGACAACTCGGGGCCGGAGCCCAAGCGCACGGCGGGCTGGACGGCGGTGCCCGTCGCCGCCGAGGTGATCCGGCGGACCGCGCCGCTCCTGGGACTGCGACCCGAGATTGAACCTGTCCTTCCATCCAAGTTAACACTGGCCTCGGACGAATAGGGGCACGCCGATGACCGATGGCACGAAATCGCTGGCCGACCTGGGGCTGACGGCCCAGGGCGGGAAAGAGGCGCGAATCACCGGGCTGTCGGTGGACAGTCGCAAGACGGAAGCCGGCCACCTGTTCGCGGCCGTGCCGGGCGCCAAGCTTCACGGCGCCGCGTTCATCGCCAAGGCGCTGGGGCAGGGGGCGGCGGCCATCCTGACCGATCGGGCGGGGGCCGCGATAGCGGCGGATGCGCTCGAGGCTGCGGACGTGCCGGTGATCCTGGCCGAGGACCCGCGCCAGACCCTCGCGCTGGCCTGCGCGCTGTGGTTCGGCCGCCAGCCGCAGGTCTGCGTCGCCGTCACGGGCACGAACGGCAAGACCTCGGTGGCGAGCTTCACGCGACAGATCTGGCGGGCGCTGGGGCTGGATGCGGTGAACCTCGGGACCACGGGGGTCGAGGGCGCGTGGGAGGCGCCGCTATCGCACACCACGCCCGAGCCCATCACGCTGCACCGCACCCTGGCCGAAGCGACGCGCCACGGCATCACCCACGCGGCGATGGAGGCCAGCAGCCACGGTCTGGACCAGCGGCGGCTGGACGGCGTCGCGCTGAACGCGGCGGCCTTCACGAACTTCACCCAGGATCACCTGGACTACCACGAAAGTTTCGAGGCCTATTTCGCCGCCAAGGCGGGCCTATTCGACCGGGTGCTGCCCGAGGACGGGACCGCGGTCATCAATCTCGACGACAGCCGCGGCGCCGACATGCTGGCCATCGCCGAGCGCCGGGGGCAGGACGTGATCACCGTCGGGCGGCGCGCCGATGCCGCGCTGCGGATCGTCTCGCAACGCTACGACGCCACGGGACAGGATCTGCGGTTCGAGTGGAACGGCACCGCGCAACAGGTGCGGATGGGCCTGATCGGCGGGTTCCAGGCGGAAAACGTGCTGGTGGCCGCCGGCCTCGCCATCGCCAGCGGAATCGAGCCGCGCGATGTCTTCGCCGCATTGCCCAAGCTCGTCACCGTCCGGGGCCGCATGCAGCTGGCCGCCACCCGTGACACCGGTGCCGCCGTCTTCGTCGACTACGCCCACACGCCCGCCGCGCTCGAGACGGCGCTGCGCGCGCTGCGGCCGCACGTGCTGGGCCGCTTGATCGTCGTCTACGGCGCGGGCGGCGACCGGGACCGGGGCAAGCGCCCGCTCATGGGCGAAGCGGCGCGGGACCACGCCGATGTTCGAATAGTGACAGACGACAACCCCAGGTCCGAGGATCCGGCGGCGATCAGGTCGGAAATCCTCAAGTCCGATCCCGACGCGATCGAGGTCGGCGACCGCGCCGAGGCGATCCTGCGGGGCGTCGATGCGCTGGGCGCGGGCGACGCGCTGCTGATCGCGGGCAAGGGGCACGAGACCGGCCAGACCGTGGGCGACACGGTCTATCCCTTCGACGATCGCGAACAGGCCAGCGTCGCGGTGGCCGCGCTTGACGGGCGCGTGGCGTGAGCGAAGCACTCTGGACGGCAAACGAGGCGGCCCGCGCCACCGGCGGGCGGGCCACGGGTGACTGGCGCGCCACTGGCGTGTCGATCGACACTCGCAGCCTTCAGCCGGGTGACCTCTTCGTTGCCCTCAGCGCCGTGCGGGATGGGCACGAATTCGTGGCACAGGCCCTGGACAAGGGGGCGGCCGCCGCGCTGGTCAGTCGCGTGCCGGACGGTATCGCACCGGATGCCCCGCTCTTGCTGGTGGACGACGTGCTGGAGGCGCTGGGCCAGCTGGGCGCCGCGGCCCGCGCCCGCACCAGCGCGCGGGTCATCGCCGTCACCGGGTCCGTGGGCAAGACCACCACCAAGGAAATGCTGCGCGCCGCGCTGACCGGACAGGGGCGCATTCACGCCGCCGAGGCCAGCTACAACAACCACTGGGGCGTGCCGCTGACCCTGGCCCGCATGCCCGCCGAGACCGATTTCGCCATCGTCGAGATCGGCATGAACCACCCGGGCGAGATCGCACCGCTGTCGCGGCTGGCCTGCCCGCATGTGGCGCTGATCACCACCGTCGCGCCCGCACATCTCGAGGCCTTCGACAGTATCGCCGGCATCGCGGCCGAGAAGATGGCCATCTGTGACGGTCTCGAGCCGGATGGCATCGCCATCCTGCCCACCGACCTCGCCCCCGAGGCGAAAGATGTGGTCGACGCGGGCGCGGCGCGGCGCAAGGCCCTTCGCTTCGGTGGGGACACAGCGCTGCCGTGGCACATCGCCGATCTGCGCCCGGCCGAGGGCGCGCTGGTCCTCATGGCCGCCTCCCCGCACGGGCAGGTACCGGTCGCCTTGCAAGCGCCCGGGCGGCACCTGGCGCTGAACGCTCTCGGCGCGCTGGCCGCGGCGACGGCCGCGGGGGCCGACCTTGCGCTGTCGGCGCAGGGGCTGGGCCGCTGGCAGCCGCCGGTCGGCCGTGGCCGGCGCGAGACGGTGATGCTGGATCCGCAGACCGGGTCGGCGCTGACGCTGATCGACGACGCCTTCAATGCCAACCCCGCCTCGATGGCCGCCGCGCTGGACGTTCTGATCTCGTCCACGCCGGGCCGGGGCGGGCGGCGCGTGGCCTTCCTGGGCGACATGTTGGAGCTGGGCGACGATGCGACGGCCCTGCACGCCGCCATCGCCGATCATCCCGGCCTGGACCGGATCGACATCATCCACGGGGCCGGGCCCCTGATCAAACACACGCTCGATGCGCTGCCCGCGCCGCGACGCGGCCAGTGGCTGGCCACCGCGGACGAGATGACACAGCGCATCCGCGATCTGGTGGGCGACGGCGATATCGTGCTTGTCAAAGGCTCGAAGGGCGCCAAAACCGCGCGCATCGTTGACGCCATCCGCAATCTGGGCCACCCGGCGCGCGAGACGATCTAGACGCGGACCGAAGGGGGGCCGCACTCCATGTTCTACTGGCTATCCGAGTTCTCGGACGGAGGTGACCTGTTCAACCTCTTCCAATACATCACCTTTCGCTCGGGCGGCGCGTTCTTCACCGCGCTGATTTTCGGCTTCATCTTCGGCCAGCCGCTGATCAACCTGCTGCGCCGCCGCCAGCGCCACGGCCAGCCGATTCGCAGCGACGGCCCGGAAACCCACATGCAGACCAAGGCCGGCACCCCCACCATGGGGGGCGTGCTGATCCTGGGCGCGCTGATCGTGTCGACCCTCCTGTGGGCGCGGCTCGACAACCCGTATGTCTGGATGCTGCTCTTCGTCACCATGTCCTTCGGGGCCATCGGGTTCGCGGACGATTATGCCAAGGTGAAGAAGAACACCCATGCCGGTGTGCCGGGCAGGCTGCGGCTGGCGCTGGGTTTCCTGATTGCGGGGATCGCGGGTGGCGTGGCCGTCTGGGCGCATCCCGCAGAGCTGAGCGGGCAGCTGGCCTTCCCCGTCTTCAAGGAGCTTCTGCTCAATCTCGGCATTTTCTTCATTCCGTTCGCCATGATCGTGATCGTCGGCGCGGCCAACGCCGTGAACCTGACCGATGGCCTGGACGGGCTGGCGGTGATGCCGGTCATGATCGCCGCCGGCACGCTGGGCGTGATCGCCTACACGGTGGGGCGGGTTGATTTCAGCGAGTATCTCGACGTGCACTACGTTCCGGGAACGGGCGAGATCCTGATCTTCACGGCGGGACTTATCGGCGGCGGGCTGGGGTTCCTGTGGTATAATGCGCCGCCCGCCGCCGTCTTCATGGGCGACACCGGGTCGCTGGCGCTGGGCGGCGCGCTGGGTGCCATCGCTGTGGCGATCAAGCACGAGCTGGTGCTGGCCATCGTCGGCGGCCTGTTCGTGGTCGAGGCGCTGAGCGTCATCATCCAGGTTCTGTACTTCAAGCGCACCGGGCGCCGCGTGTTCCTCATGGCGCCGATCCACCATCATTTCGAAAAACGCGGCTGGGCCGAGCCACAGATCGTCATCCGGTTCTGGATCATCAGCCTGATCCTCGCGCTGATCGGCCTGGCCACGCTGAAGCTGCGCTAGGCCCATGATCCCGGTCATCGGATACGACGGTGCGCGCGTCGCGGTGCTGGGCCTGGGCCGCTCGGGTCTGTCGGCGGCGCGGGCCCTTCGCGCGGGCGGGGCCGAGCCGCTGTGCTGGGACGACCGCGAGGAGGGCCGCGCGGTGGCCGAGGCCGAGGGCTTCGCCATCCGCGATCTCACCCGGGCGGGCGCCTTCGACGATGTGGCGACGCTGGTCACCTCGCCCGGGATTCCGCATCTCTATCCCAAGCCGCACCCGGTGATCGCGGCCGCCATGGCCGCCGGCGTTCCGGTCGACAACGATATCGGGCTGTTCTTCCGATCGCTCGCCACGCGCGAGTGGGAGCGCATGGACACCCCGCCGCGCGTGGTCGCCGTTACCGGATCCAACGGCAAATCGACCACTTCGGCGCTGATCCACCATATCCTGTCCGAATCGGGCCGGACCGTGCAGCTTGCCGGCAATATCGGCCGCGGCGTGCTGGACCTGGAGCCGCCCGACGATGGCGGGATCGTCGTGCTGGAACTGTCGAGCTACCAGACCGAGCTGGCGCGCGCGCTGACCCCCGATATCGCCGTCTTCACCAACCTGACCCCGGACCACTTGGACCGGCACGGCGGCATGGGCGGCTATTTCGCGGCCAAGCGCCGGCTGTTCTCGGAGGGCGGACCGGACCGCGCCGTGATCGGGGTCGACGAGGTCGAGGGCCGCTATCTCGCGTCGCAACTGGGCGAGGCGCCGGGCGACGACCGGGTGATCGCGGTGTCGGTGACGCGCAAGCTGCCGGGGCCGGGATGGTCGGTGACCGCGCGCAAGGGGTTCCTGTCGGAATGGCGCAAGGGGCGGCAGGTGGCCGCCATCGACCTGCGGCCCATCGCGGGCCTGCCGGGGGCGCATAACCACCAGAACGCCTGCGCCGCCTATGCCGTGGCGAGGGCGCTGGGCCTGCCGCCGCGCGGGATCGAGGCCGCGCTGGGCAGCTTTCGCGGACTTCCCCACCGCAGCCAGCTGGTGGCCGAGCGGGACGGCGTGCGCTTCGTCAACGACAGCAAGGCCACCAACGTGGACGCGGCCGCCAAGGCGCTGTCGGCGTTCGGCAATATCCGCTGGATCGCCGGAGGTCTCGGAAAGGATGGTGGCCTGAAGGGGCTCCAGGACCAGCTGGGATCGGTGACCAAGGCCTACCTGATCGGGCACTCGGCCCGCGACTTCGCGGTGGAACTTGCAGGCCTGCCGGTCGAGATCTGCGAGGACATGCGCACCGCCGTCGCCCGTGCCGCGGCCGAGGCCCAGCCGGGCGATACCGTTCTGCTGGCCCCCGCCGCCGCGAGCTTCGACCAGTACCCGAATTTCGAGAAGCGTGGCGAGGATTTCGTCGCCTGCGTCACCGCGCTCGACGGGGTCGAACCGCCCGCCTGACTTCGGGTTCCCGGCTTCCAGGCTTCCAGGCTTTGGGCGAAGGGGCCGACGTGTCGCGTGTGTCTGGCCGTCCGAACTGAGTATTTTCAGACCAGTGATGGAGGGGGGCGGGTGCCCGATGTGTAGCGTGTTCCGTGCGCGGCCGGCGGGATGACGCGCACCGCCGGGGCGAAGGTGGTCGATCCATATCACCGGTCTGCAGGAATCTGCGGGTGACCGGATGTCGGCCCGCGCGCGGCTCAGCCCCGACGCGCGGCGGTGATGGCGTGCCCGGCCGCCCAGCCCGAGGACCAGGCCCACTGGAAATTGTAGCCGCCCAGCCAGCCCGTGACGTCCACGGCCTCACCGATGGCGTAGAGACCCGGCACGTCCCGCGCCGCCATGGTCTTGCTGTCGAGCGCACCGGTATCGATCCCGCCCAGCGTGACTTCGGCCGTGCGATACCCCTCGGTCCCGGCGGGCGTGACGCGCCAGTCGGAAAGGCGCGCGGCCAGCACGTCGAGGTCGCGGTCACTGCAATCGCCGAGCCGTGCGGGCAGGGGCGCGTCCTCGAGCACGGCCTGGGCCAAGCGCGCGGGCAGGTGGCGGCCCAGCACGGTGGCGGGGCCGCGGCGCCCCTCGGTGCCGCGGGCGGCGCGCAGGGCCGGCAGTACGGCGCCATCGGGGTCGAGGTCGATGGTGACCGATTGCCCCTCGCGCCAGTAGCTCGACGCCTGCAGGACCGCCGGGCCGGAGAGGCCGCGATGGGTGAAAAGCAGCGCCTCGTCGAAGGCCGGGCCATCGGCGCGCACCCGGGCCGGGGTGGAGACACCCGCCAGCGCCTTGAGCGCCTCGAGTGGCGCGCCGGAGAATGTGAAGGGTACCAGCCCCGGCCGGGTCTCGGTCACCGGCAGGCCGAACTGCCGGGCCAGCCGGTAGGCGAGGCCGCTCGCGCCCATCTTCGGGATCGACAGGCCGCCCGTCGCCAGCACCAGTCGGTCGCAGGTGATCGTCTGGCGCCGGCCTTCGCGCTCCACCTGCAGGCGGAACTGCGTGCCGTCGTGCGAGACCTCGCCGATCTCGGTCCTCAGCCACAGCTCGGCGCCCGCGCGCTCCATTTCGGTGCGCAGCATGTCGATGATGTCGCGGGCCGAACGATCGCAGAAGAGCTGGCCCAGCGTCTTCTCGTGCCAGGGAATGCCATGGCGCTGAACCAGATCGAGGAAGTCCCACTGGGTATAACGGCTGAGCGCGGACTTGGCGAAATGCGGATTGCCCGAAAGGAAGGCCTCGGGGTCGCATTGCATGTTGGTGAAATTGCAGCGCCCGCCGCCCGAGATCCGGATCTTTTCGCCCGGCGCCTTGGCGTGGTCCAGCACCAGCGTGCCGGGCCCCGCATGGGCCGCGCACATCATCCCGGCCGCGCCCGCGCCGAGGATCACCACTGGCACCCGTGTCGATTTCGTCATGGACGCGCCAAACCACGGCGAAACCCGCCGCGCAAGGGCTGAAAAGGCTGGATTCGACCGCACGTTTACCCTTAAACTCGCTGGATAGACCCGGAAAACGGGCGCACTGAGGCTTATTGGCGGTATCCCATGACTGAGATGGTCTATGGCGCGATTCCCGCGCGCGATGGTGACCCGATTCTTCCCCGTTGGTGGAGCACGCTGGACAAGTGGTCGCTTGGCTGTGTCCTGATGCTGTTCGGCGTGGGGCTGCTGCTGGGGCTAGCCTCGTCGCCGCCCCTGGCGGCGCGCAACGGGTTCGAGCCCTTCCACTACGTCGAGCGCCAGGTGATCTTCGGGGGCGCGGCGCTGGTCACGCTGCTGGTCACGACGATGATGTCGCCCAAGCTGGTGCGGCGACTGGGCGTGCTGGGCTTCATCGTCACGTTCGTGGCGCTTTTGGGGCTGCCCTTCGCCGGGACCGATTTCGGCAAGGGCGCGGTGCGGTGGTACTCGCTGGGATTCGCTTCGTTGCAGCCGTCGGAGTTCCTGAAGCCCGGTTTCGTCGTCGTGGCGGCCTGGATGATCTCGGCCAGCCAGCATCTCGGCGGCCCCCCGGGCAAGAGCTACAGCTTCCTGCTGACCGTCGCGATCGTGCTGATCCTGGCGATGCAGCCCGATTTCGGGCAGGCCTGCCTCGTGCTGTTTGGCTGGGGCGTGATGTATTTCGTGGCGGGCGCCCCCATCACGCTGCTGATGGTGTTGGCCGGCGCCGTGGCATTCGCGGGCACGCTGGCCTATTCGAGCTCGGAGCATTTCGCGCGCCGCATCGACGGCTTCCTGTCGCCCGACCTCGATCCCACGACGCAGCTTGGCTACGCGACCAACGCGATCCAGCAGGGCGGTTTCTTCGGCGTCGGCGTGGGCGAGGGGCAGGTGAAGCAGTCGCTGCCCGACGCTCACACCGACTTCATCATCGCCGTCGCGGCCGAGGAATACGGCCTGATGCTGGTCCTGTTCATCATCGCGCTTTACGGCACCATCGTGGTGCGGTCGCTGGTCCGGCTTCTGCGCGAGCGGGACCCGTTCATCCGGCTGGCGGGCACGGGGCTGGCCTGCATGTTCGGCGTGCAGGCGATGATCAACATGGGCGTGGCCGTGCGCCTGCTGCCTGCGAAAGGGATGACGCTGCCCTTCGTCAGCTACGGCGGGTCGTCCCTGATCGCGGGCGGTATCGCGGTGGGGATGCTCCTGGCCTTCACCCGGACCCGCGCGCAGGGCGAGATCGGCGACATCCTGACCGGGCGCGGCCACTGATGGCGGCGCCGCTCGCCCTTCTGGCCGCGGGCGGCACCGGCGGGCACATGTTCCCCGCCCAGGCGCTGGCCGAGGTGCTGCTGCGCCGCGGCTGGCGGGTGGCGCTGTCCACCGACGCTCGGGGCGCGCGTTTCGCGGGCGGTTTCCCGGAGGAGGTCGCCGTGCGCCAGGTGCCCTCGGCTACCTTCGCGCGCGGTGGTATCCTGGCGAAGCTGGGCGTGCCCTTACGCATTGCGGGCGGCGTGGGCCGCGCGGTGATGTCGCTGCGCCGCGACAGGCCGGCGGTGGTCGTCGGCTTCGGCGGCTACCCGTCGATCCCGGCGCTGGCGGCGGCGCAGATCCTGAAGCTGCCGCGCATGATCCACGAGCAGAACGGCGTGCCCGGCCGGGTCAACCGGCTGTTCGGGCCGCGCGTGCAGGCCTTCGCCTGCGGCGTCTGGCCCACCGAGTTACCCGAGGGGATCCAGGCGCACCATACCGGCAACCCGATCCGCGCCGCGGTCAAGGCGCGGGCCGGCGCGGGCTATATCCCGCCCGGCGACTACCCCATGTCGCTGCTGGTGATCGGCGGCAGCCAAGGGGCGCGCATCCTGTCTGATACCGTGCCGCAGGCGGTGGCCGAGCTTCCCGACGGGCTGCGGGACAACCTGCGCGTCGCGCACCAGGCCCGGGGCGAGGACGAGGACCGCGTGCGCGCCTTCTACGACGAGGCCGGCATCGACGCCGAGGTCGCGCCGTTCTTCGACGATGTCGCCCGGCGCATGAGCGAGGCGCAGTTGATCGTCAGCCGGTCTGGCGCGTCTTCTGTGGCCGACATCGCGGCGATCGGGCGTCCATCGATCCTGGTGCCCTTCGCGGCGGCGGCTGGCGACCACCAGACGGCGAACGCGCGCGGCCTGTCGCGGGCCGACGCGGCCATCGTCATCCCCGAATCGAAGCTGACATCGACATCCCTGTCCGAAGCGATGCTGGCCGTTTTGACACAACCCGAAGCTGCGCAGGAAATGGCGCGGAATGCCCTTGCCGAGGGGCGTCCCGACGCGGCAGAGGATCTGGCCGACCTCGCGACAGCGGTTGCGGGGCTGAACGAGACCTGATGAGAAGGGGCACCGAGCCATGAAGCACGAAACAATCGAGCCGGGATACGCCATGACGCCGCGCCCCACCAAGCTGCCCACCCAGATGGGCCCGATCCATTTCGTCGGCATCGGCGGCATCGGCATGTCCGGGATCGCCGAGGTGCTGATGAGCCACGGCTACACCGTCCAGGGCTCGGACGCGAAGGCCTCGAAGATCACCGCGCGGCTCGAGAAGCTGGGCGCGCGGGTGTTCGTGGGGCAGTCGGCGGACAATCTCGAAGGGGCCGAGGTCGTGGTGATCTCGTCCGCGATCAAGCCGGGCAACCCCGAGCTGGATGCCGCGCGGGCGCGCAAGCTGCCCGTGGTGCGCCGGGCCGAGATGCTGGCCGAGCTCATGCGTCTCAAGTCCAACATCGCCGTGGCGGGCACCCACGGCAAGACGACCACCACCACCATGGTCGCCGCCGTCTTGGACGAGGGCGGGATCGACCCCACCGTCATCAATGGCGGCATCATCCACGCCTACGGCTCGAACGCGCGGATGGGGCAGGGCGAGTGGATGGTGGTCGAGGCCGACGAATCGGACGGCACCTTCAACCGCCTTCCCGCCACCATCGGGATCGTCACCAATATCGACCCCGAGCACATGGAGCACTGGAAGGACTTCGACACCCTGCGCCAGGGCTTCCACGACTTCGTTTCGAACATCCCGTTCTACGGCATCGCCGTCTGCTGCACCGACCATCCCGAGGTGCAGGCGCTGGTGGGCCGGATCACGGACCGCCGCGTGGTGACGTTCGGTTTCAACGCGCAGGCGGATGTGCGGGCGGTGAACCTGCACTACGACGCCGCCGTGGCCCATTTCGACATCGCGCTGCAGCAGGATGACATGGTCATCGAGGGCTGCACGCTGCCCATGCCGGGCGATCACAACGTGTCGAACGCGCTGAGCGCCGTGGCCGTGGCGCGGCACCTGGGCATGGAGCCCGAGGAAATCCGCAGCGCGCTGGCCAAGTTCGGCGGCGTCAACCGTCGCTTCACCAAGGTGGGCGAGGTCGGCAGCGTGACGATCATCGACGACTACGGCCACCATCCGGTGGAAATCGCCGCGGTGCTGAAGGCCGCGCGCCAGGCGACCAAGGGGCGCGTCATCGCCGTGCACCAGCCGCACCGTTTCTCGCGCCTCGCATCCCTGTTCGAGGATTTCTGCGGCTGTTTCAACGATGCCGACGTGGTCGCGATCTCGGACGTCTTCGCGGCGGGCGAGGATCCGATCCCGGGGGCGGGCCGCGATGACCTGGTCGCGGGCCTGATCCGTCACGGCCACCGCCACGCCCGCGCGCTGCTGACCGAGGACGACCTGGAACGGCTGGTGCGCGAGCAGGCCGGGCCGGGCGACATGGTCGTCTGCCTGGGCGCCGGCACGATCAGCGCATGGGCCAACAACCTGCCCGCGCGCCTGGAAAAAGAGCGCTGACGGCCATGTCGGTGGCGCTGGTCCTCGGGTGTCTGTGGGTGGTGGCGGCCTCGCTGGTCGCGCTGCTGCCCTCGCGCCGCCAGCGCCTGCCGGCCGGTCTGCTCGTGCTTCTGGCGCCCGGTCTCCTGGCGCTTCTCGCGCTGGCCCACGGGATCTGGGTCACGCTGGCCTCCGTCGCTGCCGTGGTCTCCATCTTCCGCCGTCCGCTCTCCGGTGCCGCCCGCAGGGCCGAGGAGGCGCTGCGCCACGATAGCGTCGACGCGAAGGGCGAGACATGAGCGCCGCGGCCATCGCGGCGCTGCTCTGGCTGGTGGCGGCCAACCTGATCGCGATGCTGCCCTCGAAGCGGCACCACTGGCCCGCGGCCTGCGTTCTGATCACCATCGCATTGCCCATCGTGGCCTGGCTCTGGGTGTCTGTCGCCACCTGGGCGGCGCTGCTTTTCGTCGTCGCCGCCGGGTCTGTCCTGCGCTATCCGGTGTTCTACGCGGCGCTCTGGCTGCGCGGCCTGCTGCGCTAAGGCCGGGCGCCGCCATTTCGGGCAGGACCGCCCGGCTTCCCCTTGGTCACCCCGCACGCCACCCGGCATGCTTTGACACGCCCCGGGCTTCGTCGCAGTGTTCGTCCAGAACAATCGATCCTTCAGGGGGACCACCATGATCCGAACGCTATTCACCACCGTCGCGGCGACGGCACTGACCGCTGGCGCGGCCTCTGCCGAATTCTCGATGACGATCCTGCACACCAACGACTTCCACGCGCGGTTCGAGCCGATCAGCGCCTATGACAGCACCTGTTCGGCCGAGGACAACGAGGCGGGCGAATGCTTCGGCGGCTCGGCCCGCCTGGTGACCGCCGTGGCCGAGGCGCGCGCCCGCGCCGAGACCCCGCTGCTGGTGGACGGCGGCGACCAGTTCCAGGGCACGCTTTTCTACACCTACTACAAGGGTGCGCTGGCGGCCGAGATGATGAACATGCTGGGCTACGACGCCATGACCGTGGGCAACCACGAGTTCGACGACGGCCCCGAGGTCCTGGCCGGTTTCGTCGACGCGGTGGAATTCCCGATCCTGATGTCAAACGCCGACATCTCGGGCGAGCCCCTGCTGTCCGACAAGATTGCCAAGTCGACCGTGATCGAGAAGGGCGGCGAGCGCATCGGCCTGATCGGCCTGACGCCGCAGGACACCGACGAACTGGCCAGCCCCGGCCCCAACGTGATCTTCACCGATCCCGTCGATGCCGTGCAGGGTGAGGTCGACCGCCTGACCGAAGAGGGCGTGAACAAGATCATCGTGCTCAGCCACTCGGGCTACGGCGTGGATCAGCGCGTGGCCGAGAATACCACGGGCGTCGACGTGATCGTCGGCGGCCACTCGAACACGCTGCTGGGCGACATGGAAGGCGCGGACGGCCCCTATCCCACGATGGTGGGCGACACGGCGATCGTGCAGGCCTATGCCTACGGCAAGTACCTGGGCGAGCTGAACGTCACCTTCGACGATGACGGCAACCTGACCGAGGCCACCGGTGCGCCGCTGCTGATTGACGCCGCCGTGGCCGAAGACGGCGCCACGGTCGAGCTGATCGCCGAGCGGGCCCAGCCCCTGGACGAGATCCGCAACCGCGTCGTGGCCGAGACGAGCGAGCCGATCGAAGGCGCGCGCGAGGTCTGCCGCGCCCAGGAATGCCAGATGGGCAACCTCGTGGCCGACGCCATGCTGGACCGCGTGGCCGACCAGGGCATCCAGGTGGCCATCGCCAATGCCGGCGGCCTGCGCGCGTCCATCGACGCGGGCGAGGTCACCATGGGCGAGGTGCTGACGGTGCTGCCGTTCCAGAACACCCTGTCCACCTTCGAGGTGACCGGCGCCACGCTGGTCGAGGCGCTGGAGAACGGGGCCAGCCAGATCGAGGACGGCGCCGGCCGCTTCGCCCAGGTCGCGGGCATGAGCTATGCAATCGACACCTCGGCCGAGCCGGGCAGCCGCGTCAGCGACGTGATGGTGGGCGGCGAGCCCATCGACCCCGAGGCCACCTATGGCGTGGTGTCCAACAACTACGTCCGGAACGGCGGCGACGGCTACTCGATGTTCGTCAATGCCGACAACGCCTATGACTTCGGCCCCGACCTGGCCGACGTGACGGCGGAGTACCTGGCCGAGAACGCGCCCTACACGCCGGTCGTGGACGGCCGCATCACCATGGAATAAGGCCGCCTTTTCCAGCCGTTGCAGGGGGCCGTCCTTCGGGGCGGCCCCTTCGCGTTTGCCGGTGTCCCTTCCGCTCCGGCGCGCGGCGGCTTATCTTCGGCCCATGTGCGGCCGTTTCGTCATGACCCACCCCTCTGACGCGCTGGCGCGGATCTTCGACGCCCAGCCCGATAACGACCTGCCGGAGGGGCCGAATTACAACGTGTGCCCGACGGTGCAGGTGCACGCGGTGACCAACGCCGATGGCACGCGGCGCCTGCAATCGCTGCGCTGGGGCTTCGTGCCCTTCTGGGCCAAGGCGCTGAACGACGGGCCGCTTCTGATCAACGCGCGGGCCGAGACCATCGTCGAGAAGCCGACTTTCCGCGACGCCGCGAAGAAGCGGCGTTGCGTCATCCCGGCCAGCGGGTTCTACGAATGGACGAAGGACGCGCAGGGCAACCGGTTGCCGTGGTTCATCCACCCGCCGGACGACGCGCCGCTGGCCTTCGCGGGCATCTGGCAGGTCTGGGACAAGGGTGATGCGCCGGTCACCACCTGCGCCATCGTCACCTGCGCGGCGAATGACGCGATGGGGCGGATCCACCACCGGATGCCGGTGATCCTGGACCGAAAGGACGTTGCACGCTGGTTGGGCGAGACGGACGAGCCGGCGGCGCCGCTCATGCGGCCGGCCCCCGAAGGCGCGCTCGAGATGTACCGGGTCGACTCGGCCGTGAACTCGAATCGGGCCAGCGGCCCCCGCCTGATCGCGCCGCTTGGCGCAGCGTAAGTCACTGATTTCACAAAAAATGGCCGCGCACGAGGCGCGGCCAGTCCATCAGGGAGAAACCCCGGACCACCACGCCCGGGATGAGTTCAATGTAAATTAACATAAGAGCGTTGTGGTCCCTTTCTTTAGTCGCAGATGCCGGAACGCGGGGCGTTGGGCCAAAAAAGCAACACGTCCTTGGGTTGAGTGGTGGGAAATCTCGCAACTTGAGGAAAGTGTGGGCTGAGCAAGGCGTGGAGGCGGTCGGTGCGGGCGCCGTGGGGGTCCAGCGCGCGGCAGCAGACGAATTCCTCGACCAGCGAGGCTTGCTGTTCGAAGGGATAATCCTCGAACCGGGCGTTGTTTTCGAGCTCGAACAGGTAGGGATCGGTGGCCGGCAGATGCTCGGTCGCGGCGCGCAGGGGGTGGTAGCCGGTGGTCTTCCGGTTCTGCCATTGCCAGGCATGGGTCAGCTCGTGCGCCAGCAGCATGGCGTCCTCGAGCTGCATGGATCGCGGGTAATCGCCCAGGAAATCGTCCAGGTACAACGGGTTGGCCATGACAATCCGGTTGAACAGCACCATGGCGGCGATGCTGCCGGTGACGATGCCCCGCTCGGGCGGGCGGATGCGTTCGCGGCAGGCCACCGCGGGCCGGGCAGGCCGCGAGAGAGGGACGAGGCCCACGAGCGCGCTGCGGTGCACGCGGACGCGGCTGGTGTCGAGCGTGGGGCCCAGGGTGTCGCGGGCGAATCGGGTTTCCCCGTCGCTGAGGGGGCGGCCGCAGGCGGGCAGGAGCAGCAGGAGGGCGAGGAGAAGGGCGCGCATGGGCCGATGGTGCGCCCGGTCCGGCGGCGCGGCAAGGGGCAACCGCGTCGCCGTGCACGGGCCGTACACCGGCCGTGCCGCGCCGGTCCACGGCCCGTGCGGCAGGGGTGCGCATGGTGTGCCGTGGGCGTGCACCGATACGGCGGCGGGCGTGCACCGGGTGGCCCATGACGTACACCGGGCGTCGGACGCCTGGTGTACGGGATTGTCGCGCTCTGAAACTTTCCGGCCCGGCCTTCGTGGCTCCGGGTGATGGCGGCGGAACTCCGCGGCCAGCGAACCAGAACGGGAGAGAAACATGAACAAGATCACCCTGACCACCTGTGCCGCCCTGCTGGCCGCCGGAACGGCTACCGCCCAGGACAACCCCACTGTCGGGGGCGCCGAGATGTTCCCCGAGAAGACCATCGCCGCCAACGCCTCGAACGCGCCGAACCTGACGACGCTGGTGACCGCGGTGACCGAGGCCGGGCTGGTCGACACGCTGAACGGCCCCGGGCCCTTCACCGTCTTCGCGCCCACCAACCGGGCCTTCGAGCGGATCACCGACGAGTCGCTCAACGCGCTGCTGGCGAACGAGCAGCAGCTGCGCCAGGTGCTGACCTGTCACGTGGTCGCGGCGAACGCGGATGCGAATGCCATCGTCGGGATGATCGCCGACGACAACGGCGCGCACCCGGTGCCCACCGTGGGCGGCTGCACGCTGACCGCGACGCTGGAGGGCGACACGGTGGTTCTGACCGACGAGAACGGGCGCGAGGCGCGGGTGATCCAGAGCGACGTGACCCAGTCGAACGGCGTGGTCCACGTCATCGACCGCGTGCTGCTGCCCGCGGGCCAGGCCGCGATGTGAGCCAGGCGCACATTCGTGCCGACAGGGGGCTGCCCGCCGGGCGGCCCCCTTTTTCATTGCGTGGCAAGGGGCGGCGGGCGGGTCAGCCCGCGGCGTTGAGCTCGGCCAGGCGACGCTCGCCCTCGTCCCGGCAGATGGCGTTGGCCAGCCGGTCGGTCATCGAGGCGGGCCGCAGCACCGCCCGATCATAGAGCGTGTTGCGCAGGGTGTAGAGCTGGCAGGTCACGGTGCCCTGGTCGGTGACGACCTCGATCTCGGGGCTCTCGATCTGGTCGGGATCCGCGATGCAGGCGGCGAGGAGGAGCGGGGCGAGGAGAAGCAGGCGGGGCATGGGCACGGGTCCGGTTGGGGTGGTGTCGGCGGGACCGTAGCGCGGGGCGGGGGGCATGGGAATGGGGTGTTTGGGGGTGTTTGATCGGGTCGCGCTTAGTGCGGCCAGCGGGGCCTAGAACGACGTGCCGCTATGAGGCGAGGCGCCTTGGTTCGGGACCAGGAGATGGTGAGCCATTCGGCGGGACGCTGCATTTATCCGGGTTTGCCAGACGTAGGCTCAGGACTCATAGCCAGTAGATGACGATAGCGGCGAGAGCGATGGCTGAGAGGAAGACTTTTGGGCACCGGTCGTATCGCGTTGCAACG
>NZ_FQZA01000014.1 GCF_900141995.1 Palleronia salina
GTTGCAACGCGATACGACCGGTGCCCAAAAGTCTTCCTCTCAGCCATCGCTCTCGCCGCTATCGTCATCTACTGGCTATGAGTCCTGAGCCTAAGCAACTTTCAACGTTTCAGTGCGATGCCGTCGGACGATGCAAAACACGTTCTGGATCATCGGCGCCTTCGTGCTGGCCATTGGGGCCGGTCCCGTCGCCTCCGTTTCGGCGAAGGCGGGGGTGCCGGACCCCGCGGGTCTCTACCTCCTCGTCGATTTCGGTGCAGGGGTGGACGCGCCTGCCGGGCGGACGCCGCACGGTGTGCGTGAATTCGGCCTGACCCGGTGGCCGCTCGGCCGGCTTGTCGTCGCATCACCCGACCAGCACAGAAGGTTGACCCGGGACGGCTACCTTGTGCTCCCCGCCAGTATCCTGGCTGAAATTTGCGGGTTCAAATGACCGCGGACCCGGCTGTTTTCGAGGATTGAGCATGATCATGCGCATCTTTTCATCCCCTGTCCTTCTCACCTTCTCGCTCGCGGGCGCGCTGTTTCCGTGTCTTCTGCTGGCCACCGGCATTGTCGGCGGCCCCATCCTTTCGACCGGGGCGATCGCGCTTGTTTTCATCCTGTTCGGCGCGGCCATGTCGGTGTTGCGGCCGCCGCTGGCGCCGGTCGGTGCGGCGACGGCGCTCATCGGCCAGGCCATCTCGCTGACCAATGGCCTGCAGGGCCATCCGTGGCAGATCGACAGCCACATGCTGTTCTTCGCGCTGCTCGCCTGCCTGATCAGCCTGCGCAGCATCAGCGCGGTACTCGTCGCGACGCTGATCATCGCCGTGCACCACCTTTCGCTGTCGTTTCTGATGCCCAGCCTGGTTTTCCCCTCGGGCTCGGTCGGGCAAAGCGTTTCGCGCACGCTGTTCCACGCCGTGGTCGTCCTGATCGAGGCCGCCGCGCTCACCTGGACCGTCCTGCATCTGCAGCGGAACGACCGGCGCATGCGCGAAAAGACGACCGAACTCGAGGCGAGCCTGCAAGCATCGCAGGACGCGATCGCCGAAGCGAAGGTGGCCCGCGCCCAGGCCGAAAGCTCGAAGGACGCTGCCAACGCCTCCCAGGCCGAGGCCGAGGCCGCCCTCGCCAAGGCGCGAGAGGCGCAGGCCGCCGATGAGCGCGCCCGCGAAGCGCGAGACCGGATGATGCAGGAGCTCGATATCGAGTTCGGCGGCCTCGTCCACAGCGCGATCAACGGGAATTTCTCGTCGCGGGTCACCAAGAATTTCGAGGACCAGACGCTCAATGGCCTGAAGGAAAAGCTGAACGATCTGCTGGAATCGGTGGAGAGCGGGCTGCGCGAAACCGGCCGCGTGCTCGACCAGGTGGCCGCGGGTGACCTGCGCACCGAGATGACGGGCGATTTCCGGGGCGACTTCGGGACCCTTCAGACCAATGTGAACGGAATGATCGCCTCGCTCAAGCAGCTCATCGGCGAGATCTCGGGCAGCGCGGCGCACATGTCCACCTCGTCGAACGAACTGCGCGACACCTCGGACGCGCTGTCCCGCCAGGCCGCGCAGAACGCGGCCTCGCTCGAGGAATCGTCCGCCGCCATAGAAGAGCTGACGGCCAGCATCAAGCAGGTCAGCGACAACGCCGCGGACGCGAACAAGAATGCCAGCTCGGCCAAGGACATGGCCCATTCCGGCAGCATCGTCGCCGCCGACGCCGCCTCCGCCATGGCCCGCATTTCCGACGCATCGAAGGAGATCGCGAAGGTCGTCACGGTGATCAACGAGATCTCGTTCCAGATCAACCTGCTGGCCCTGAATGCCGGCGTCGAGGCCGCCCGCGCGGGCGAGGCCGGCCGCGGCTTCTCGGTCGTCGCCTCCGAGGTCCGTCAACTGGCCCAGCGGGCGGGCGATGCGGCCCGCGAAATCGACGAGGTCATCGCGCGCAGCGACCAGGCAGTCGCCGAGGGCGTCGACAAGGTGAACAACTCGCAAGAATCCCTCGCGAAAATCTCGCAAAGCGTCACCGAGGTCTCGCAACGGATCGACCAGATCGCGGTCGCCATGTCGGAACAGGTGAACGGCATCGGCGAAATCAACAGCGCCGTGTCCAGGATCGACACGAACACCCAGAAGCAGGCCGCCTCGTTCGAGGAGGTGCGCGGCACGGGCGCCCTGCTCTCGAAGGAAGCCGAGGGGCTGAAAGGTTCCACCGCGCGGTTCCGTGTGGGCCAAGAGGTCATCGGCCTGTCCGAGCCGGCTGCCGCACGAGCTCACTCGCCGGCCCGGCAACAGATTCCCGCGCCGCCGGCGTCGAACGGAAACCTGGCGGAAAGCCTCGATGGCTGGGACGCGTTCTGATCGCAAGCCGCGGCAATCCCCGGGCGATCCGACCGGACCTGCCGTAGGTTCACACGTCGCTCACCGAAGCCCACCGAGCCCTGTCGACGCCCGGGGCAGCGGCGATCGGGGCGGCAGGACAGTTGCCTCCGCTCCGGATCGCGTCCGGGGTGGTCCCGGTTCCACGGCCCGCTCGGCCGCATCCCCGCTTGAACGCCCAAGATCGCACGCGCCCGAGCCGAAGCCGCGCCCCGGAATGGCCCGCGACGGCGGACAGGCCAGGGACCCCGTCGCGCCGAACGGCGGAGCGCGGTCCCACCATCGCTCTCGCTCATGTCATCGGTATGTGAACCCCTGTGCGGAAACGCGCGAAACTTCCCCTGCGTCGGCTGCGTATATGGGTCATAAGAACGCAAACACGCCGATCGAGGAGCGCGAAGATGAATACCCGTCTCAATACCGCCTTTCTCGGCGCAGTGCTGGGCTTGAGCCTTGCGGCCACCGCCGCCCTTGCCTTCACGAGCACCGAGATCCCCGTTGCCGACCGTCACCACGCGACGCTCGAGATGCAGGAAAGGTTTCCCGACCTGTTCTGACCGGACTTCTGCCCGCGCCTAGACCGAGGCGCGGGCCCTATCCGCCAACTGGCGCAAGCGCGCCGCGACAACCTCTGAAACCGGCCCGTTGCGCGGCGAATCCCGCAATGTCGTGAACCAGTGATCCGGCGGGTTCTTGCCCAGCCGGTTGCCGGTAAACTCCAACCCGCGCAGGACGTTTTCGGCCGCCTCGGGCAGTCGCGCGGGAATCTCCTGTCGCGACAGGGTCGCCCAGACACCCGTCCACAATCGCCCCACCGACCAGGGGTTGTAGCCGCCGCCCCCCAGCACGAGCAGGCGCGGCGACAGGTCGCGCAGGGCCGCGACGATGGCCCAATGCGCGTTGTTCGACAGCGCCAACCGCGACAGCGGATCCTCGGCCACCGCGTCGGCCCCGCATTGCAGGATCACCGCGTCGGCGCGGAACCCCTCGACCAGCGGCAGGATCAATTTGTCCCGCGCCGCCGCCATGTCGCCGTCACGCGCCCCGCGCGGCAACGGCAGGTTCCACACGTTGCCCGCGCCGCGATCCTCCACCGCGCCCGTGAACGGCCAGCGCCGTTCCTCGTGGGTCGACACGATCAGCACATCCGGGTCGTCGCCGAAGCCGTGCACCACCCCGTCGCAATGGTGCGCGTCGATATCCACGTAGGCGATACGGCGGAAGCCCCAGCGCCGGAACGCGACGATGGCGAGGCAGGGGTCGTTGAGGTAGCAAAACCCGTTGGCCCGGTCGGGCAGACCGTGGTGGGTTCCGCCGCCGGGGTTGTAGACCACGCCGCCGTCGCGCAGCAAACCGGTCGCCATGATCGAACCGCCGGCCGCCGTGGCCGGGCGGCGGAAAACCTCGGGGTAGATAGGGTTCGACAGGGTCCCCAGGGCATGGCGCGCGCGCTCGGCCTCGGTGACGTGGCCGTCCCGCTCGGCCCGTTGCAATACCGCGAGATAGTCGGGGTCGTGCCATGTCGCGAGGGAGGCGGGCTTGGCGCGCGGCGACGGGATGTAGACATCGGGCGGCAGCCAGCCCATCGCGCGGGACAGGTCGATCACGGTCGACACGCGCGGCACCCGCAGGGGGTGGTTCGGACCGTAACTCGACCCCCGGTAGATCTCGGAGCCGATGAAGCGCAGTGTCACGGCAGCGCGGCGTCGATGGCGCGCGTGATCGCCCGGCTGTCCGGCCGCACCGAAGACGGCCAGTGTCCGATCAGTTCGCCGTCGCGCACCAGGTACTTGGTGAAATTCCAGCGCGGCGCGGCGCCTTCGTCGCGGGCCATGTCGGCGAAGAACGGATGCGCCGCGGGCCCGCGGACGGGCGTGATCGTGGCGATGGGCAGGGTGAGGTCGAAATTGACCGAGCAGAATTCCTTCACCTCTTCGTCGGAGGACAGCTCCTGCCGGAAATCGTCAGAGGGGACGGCAAGAACCAGAAGGACCTTGGCGCCGTAACGATCGTGCAGCGCTTGAAGGCCCTCGTATTGCGGCGTGAACGCGCAGAGCGACGCGGTGTTGACCACCAGAACGGGCCCCTCGCGATCGGCCAGCGAGAGCGTGTCGCCCTCCAACAGCTGAAACCGCCACCCGTCGGGCGCCGCACCTGCCGGCACACCGATCCACACGGCGGAAACCAGCAGGATTAACCAGACGTTTATCTTTTCCATGCGAGACAGATACCTTGTGCGGACGGCAATTCAATCACATGGCCCGAATTGTCGCATACCCCGCGGCGCAGGCGATTTGACGCGCGGTGAAAAGGTAATTTATGTTATAGGATCAACAACAAGGGGTAAGAACGCCCGCTTCCGGAGGCCCGATATGGATCTGAGCGACCCTGTGGCACGCCCAATGAGATTGTCGCCCGCAGGCAAACGCGATGTGCGCACGCAATTCGGCGCGCTGCCTTACCGCGTGCGCAATGGCAAGCTGCAGATCCTTCTGATCACGACCCGTCGGACCCGCCGCTGGGTCATCCCGAAGGGTTGGCCACAGGACGGCGCCACCCCGTCCGACGCCGCCGCGACCGAAGCCTTCGAGGAGGCCGGCGTCGAAGGTGTCGCGAGCCCCCAGTGCCTGGGAATCTTCACCTATACCAAGGAGATGGATGGCGACGACCTGCCCTGCGTCGTGGCCGTGTTCCCGCTGAAGGTGAAGAAGGTGCTGAAGGACTGGCCTGAGAAAGCCGCGCGAAGCCGCCGGTGGGAAAGCCCCAAGAAGGCCGCCCGCCTGGTGCAGGAGCCCGAGCTCGCCCGCATGCTGGCAACCTTCGACCCGAAGGCCCTGAGGATTTGACGATCAACCGCATTGGCGGGAAGCCGCGCAGCGCCTACCTAACAGCGTGTAGCTTTTGGGTTTCAAGATGATACGCTTTTCGCTTTCCTGCGCCGACGGACACGATTTCGAAAGCTGGTTCGCGTCGAACGCGGCCTTCGACCGGCTGGCGCAATCGGGGCGCGTGACCTGCCCCGACTGCGGCAGTGCCGATGTGAAAAAGGCGCTCATGGCGCCCCGCGTGCGGTCGGGGGGCGCGCCGGTCGCGGCGGCCGACACACCGCCGCCGAAGGCCACGGACGACACCCATCCGCTGGCCCGCCTGCGCCGCAAGATCGAGGCCGAGGCGAAAGATGTGGGCCGCGATTTCGCCCGCCAGGCCCGCGCCATGCACGAGGGCGCGGCGCCGCATCAGCCCATCTATGGCCAGGCCGAGCTGAAAGAGGCGCGCGCGCTGGTCGAGGACGGCGTGCCCATCGCGCCCCTGCCATTCATCCCGAAATCCAAGACCAACTGAGGTCCGCCATGCATGTCCTGATCACCGGCGCGAACCGCGGCATCGGTGCCGCCATGGCGGACCGGATGACCGCCCGCGGCGATGACGTGACGCGCACGGCGCGCGACGCAAAGGACCATCTCCCGCTCGACGTGGCCGACCCGTCCTCGGTCGGCCGGCTTGCGTCCGAACTGGGCGACCGACCGCTCGACCTGCTGGTGTGCAACGCCGGCGTGTTCGAGGACCGGGGCGAGACGCTCGGCGACGGGTTCCCGCCGGACATGTGGGCGCGGATGTTCGCCATCAACGTGACCGGCGCCTTCCTTTGCGTGCAGGCGCTGCTTCCCAACCTGCGCGCCGCGAAGGGCAAGATCGCGCTGATCTCCAGCCAGCTGGGCAGCTCGGAAAACGCGTCGGGCGGCAGCTATATCTATCGCTCCAGCAAGGCGGCGATGGTCAATCTGGGCCGCAACCTTGCCATGGACCTGCAATCCGACGGCATCGCCGTGGGCATCTATCATCCCGGCTGGGTGCAGACCGACATGGGCGGGTCGGGCGCGGCCATCTCGCCCGAGACCTCGGCCAAGGGGCTGATCGACCGCTTCGATGCGCTGTCGGTCGCGACGACGGGCCGGTTCGAGACCTATGACGGCCGCGCGCATCCGTTCTGAGACGGTTCCGTGAAATTTCCAGACGCTGAATCTGGCATCTAGCGGAACGGGTACATCCAGACCTTGTAGTCCTCGACCAGTTCCAGCGCGGCGTCGATCTGCGCCTGGTCCATCTTCTTCACCACCTCTTCCAGCGAGATCGCCGCGTCCGGATCGCCGCCGATGGCCGACAGCGTGTACCACATGTAGGCGCGCACCAGGTCCGGCGCGGGCATGCCCCGGCCGACCTCGTAGTACCATCCGATGCCCGACTGCGCGCCCGGGTGGCCTTTCATGGCGCTGCGCAGGTACCACTCGAAGGCGCGGCGGTCGTCCCGCTCCACCCCCAGCCCCATGGCGTAGAGGATGCCGATCAGCTCTTCCGCGTCGGCATTGCCCGAGCGCGCGGGTCCGCGCAGCAGCTCCATCGCGTCGGTGAAGTCCCCGGCCTCCATGGCATCGCGGGCATTTTCCACCGGGTTCGCCGCGACGGGACTTGGCAGCGCCAGCACAATTGCCAGAATGGCGGCATGTACCGTTTTGCCGCCCCTTTCTTGATCGCGCTGCCGCTTCATGCCGGCCCCCTGCCCCCGCCCCTGTCCGACGCCGATTTCCGCGCGGTGGACGAGGATCAGGCGCGGATCGGTCAGCTTCTTTTCCACGACAAGATCCTGTCGGGCAACCGCAACATCTCGTGCGCGACGTGTCACGCGCTGGACCACGCGACGGGCGACGGGCTGAGCCTGGGCATTGGCGAGGGCGGCACCGGCGTGGGGCCGGAGCGGACCCCCGGCGAAGGATCGGACCGCATCGCCAAGCGCATTCCGCGCAACGCGCCCGCGCTCTGGAACCTGGGCGCGCGCGACATCCGGCTGCTGTTCCATGACGGGCGGCTGAAGACTTCGCCGATCTACGGCAACGGCTTCGACACCCCGGCCGAGGAATGGCTGCCGCAGGGCCTTGCCACGCCGCTGGCCGCGCAGGCGTTGTTTCCCATGACCGCGCAGTTCGAGATGGCCGGCAACCCGTCGGAAAACGAGATCGCGGGCGCGGTGCACGACCGGATCGACGCGGCGTGGCCGATCCTGGCCAAGCGCGTGCGCACCATCCCGGACTACGGCGAGATGTTCGTGCGGGCCTTCGACCACATCGACCGGCCCGAGCAGGTCAGCATCGTCGAGATCGGCAACGCGCTGGGCGCCTATATCGACCTGGAGTTCCGCCGCTTCGACACGCCGTTCGACCGTTTGCTGAAGGGCGAGCCGAACGCGCTCGGCCCCCAGCAGCGGCGCGGGATGGAGCTCTTCTATGGCGAGGCCGGCTGCGATGCCTGCCACGCCGGCCCGCTGATGAGCGATCAGGACTTCCACGCGCTGGCCCTGCCGCAGATCGGTCCGGGTCGCACCCGGCGCTTCGACCCCTATCCGCGCGACGTGGGCCGGATGGGCAAGTCCGACCGGCTGGAGGACGCCTATCGCTTCCGCACGCCCATGCTGCGCAACGTGGCCCTTACCGCGCCCTACGGGCATAACGGCGCCTACCCGACCCTGCGCGGCATCCTGCGGCATCACGCCGATCCGCTGGGCGCGTTGGACGCCTGGACACCCGACATGGCCCGCCTGCCGCACGCGCCGTGGCTGGCCGCGGGCGACTTCGCCGCCAGCGCAGACCGGCTCGAGGCCGCGCGCCACAGGGCCCGGGTGGACCTTGCGCCGCTGCCGCTGGGCGCTCTCGACCTCGCCGATCTCGAGGCGTTCCTGCACGCCCTGACCAGCCCCACGGCCGAGACGTTCCGCTTCGGCAAGCCCGAATCCGTGCCCTCGGGCCTGCCGGTGGATTGACGCACCCACTGGTCGCGCGGAACCCTGCCCCTAGGTGCGTGACCGAGCACCCAAGCGCGGGATAATCCGTTGTTAATCGTCAAAGACCTGCACAAGTCCTTCGATGGCGCCGACGGCCCGGTGGCCGTCCTGCGCGGCGTGGACCTGCGGCTGGAGGCCGGGCAGACCATGGCGCTGACGGGTGACAGCGGCTCGGGCAAATCCACGCTTCTGCACCTGATCGGCGGTCTGGACCACGCGGACAGCGGGACGATCACGCTGGATGGCACCGACATCACCGCGCTGGACGATGCGGGCCGCGCGGCCCTGCGCCGGGACCGGATCGGCGTGGTCTTCCAGCAGTTCAACCTGATCCCGTCGCTGGACGTGGCCGCCAACATCGCGTTCCAGGCGCGGCTTGCGGGCAAGCACGACCGCGACTGGGCGGACCGGCTGGCCACGCGGCTGGGACTGACCGATCACCTGAAGAAATATCCCGAACAGCTGTCGGGTGGCCAGCAGCAGCGCGTCGCCATCGGCCGAACCCTGGCGGCGAAGCCGTCGCTGGTGCTGGCGGACGAGCCCACCGGCAACCTGGACGAGGACAGCGGCGCCCGCGTGCTCGAGCTGATGCTGGCGCTGGTCGAGGAAACCGGCGCGTCCCTGCTGACCGTGACCCACTCGCAGTCGCTGGCGGGCCACATGCAGCGCCAGTTGCACCTGCGCCATGGGCGGATCGACGGATGATCCGCGCCGGGCTGACCGCGCTGCTGTCGCACTGGATCCGGCGGCCCTTTCAGCTGGTGACGCTGATGCTGGGCCTGGCGACGGCCACGGCGCTCTGGTCCGGGGTGCAGGCCATCAACGCCGAGGCGCGGGCGAGCTATGACCGGGCCGCGCGCGCGCTGGCCGGGCCCGACCGCGATACGCTGGTCGCCCGCGACGGGGGGGCCATCGACCAGGCCGTCTTCGTCACGTTGCGCCGCGCGGGCTGGCAGGTCTCGCCCCTGATCGAGGGGCGCGTGCCCTCGCCGAGCGGACCGCTGCGCGTCATCGGCATCGACGGCTTCACCCTGCCGTCGGGCGACCTGCCGGTAACGGATACGAGCGAACCGGGCGACGTGAACATGGCGTTCCTGACGCCGCCCGGGCTGCTTCTGGTCGCGCCGGGCACGCAGGAGCGTCTGTCGAACGCGGACGACCTGCCGCCGCGCCAGACGGCCGAAGGCATCCCGCCCGGCGTCGCCTATGCCGATATCGGCATCGCGCAGACGCTCCTGGGCCGCGAGGGGCAGATCGACAGGCTGGTCGTGACCGGGCCGCCGTCGCTGACCGCGCCTCCGCTGGACGAGGTCGCACCCGCGCTCGCGCGGCGCAGCGCGGGCGGCGGCAACGACATCGCGCGGCTCACGGACTCGTTTCACCTGAACCTCACCGCGTTCGGGCTGCTGAGCTTCGCCGTGGGTCTTTTCATCGTGCGCGGCGCCATCGGCCTGGCCTTCGAGCAGCGGCGCGGGGTCTTTCGCACCCTGCGCGCGCTGGGGATGCCCGCGCGGACGCTGCTGGCCCTGCTGACCGCCGAGCTTCTTGTGCTCGCGCTGGTCGCGGGGCTGATCGGGGTGGCGTTGGGCTATCTGGTGGCGTCCCTGCTGCTGCCCGACGTGGCCGCAACGCTGCGCGGGCTCTACGGCGCCAGCGTCGACGGGACCCTGTCCCTGCGCCCGGCCTGGTGGCTGAGCGGACTGGCCATCGCTACGCTGGGCACGGCCGCTGCGGCCGCCGGATCGCTGTGGAAGGTGGCGCATCTGCCGCTGCTGGCCCCGGCGCAGCCCCGCGCCTGGGCGCGCGCGTCGGACCGGGCGATGCGCCTGCAAGCGGTGGCCGCGGTCGCACTGCTGATCCTCGCCCTGGTGCTCGGCGTGACCGGCGGCGGGCTGGTGGTGGGCTTCACACTGCTGGGCGCGCTTCTGGTGGGCGCGGCGCTGGCGCTGCCCATCGTCCTGCATTCGGTGTTGGGCCTGTTCGGGCGCGGCGCGACGGGGCCGCTGTCGGAGTGGTTCTGGGCCGACACGCGCCAGCAGCTTCCCGGCCTGTCGCTGGCGCTGATGGCGCTGCTGCTGGCGCTGGCGGCGAATATCGGCGTGGGCACAATGGTCAGCAGCTTCCGCACGACCTTCACCGGCTGGCTGGATCAGCGCCTGGCGTCCGAGCTGTACCTGACCGCCGAGAGCGAGGCGCAAGCCGAAGACCTGCGCGCCTGGCTGGCCACGCGCGCTGACGCGGTGCTGCCGATCCGCAGCAGCGAGGCCCAGCTGGCCGGCGCGCCCGCCGAGGTCTTCGGCGTGGCCGATCACGCGACCTATCGCGACAACTGGCCCCTGATCGAGGCGGACGCCGCCGTCTGGGACCGCGTCGCCGCCGGCGAGGCCGTGCTGGTGAACGAGCAGCTGGCCCGGCGCGAAGGTCTCTGGCCCGGCGCGACGCTGGACGTGCCGGGCTGGGCCGATGCGCCTGTGGCCGGCGTCTACAGCGATTACGGCAACCCGCTGGGGCAGGCCATGGTTGGCCTCGACCGGTTCGACGCGCTGTTCCCCGAGGCCCCGCGCCTGCGTTTCGGCCTGCGCACGGATCGGCCCGAGGCGCTGCGCACGGCGCTGATCGATGAATTCGGCCTGTCCGGCGCCAACGTCACCGACCAGGCGTCGATCAAGCAATTCTCGCTCGACGTCTTCGAACGCACCTTCACCGTCACGGCCGCGCTGAACGTGCTGACCCTGTCGGTGGCGGCGCTGGCGATCCTGACGTCCTTGCTGACGCTCGCCACCATGCGCCAGCCGCAGTTGGCCCCGGTCTGGGCACTGGGCCTCACGCGCCGCCGCCTCGCCCGGCTCGAGCTGTTGCGCGCGCTGCTGCTGGCCGCGCTGACCTTCGTGGTCGCGGTCCCCGTGGGGCTTGTGCTGGCCTGGGTGCTGCTGTCGGTCATCAATGTCGAGGCGTTCGGCTGGCGGCTGCCCATGGAGCTGTTCCCCCGCGACTGGGTCTGGCTGGGGGTGCTGTCGCTGCTGGCCGCCGGGCTGGCGAGCCTGCTGCCGGCGATAAAGCTGGCCCGGACGCCCCCCAACGAGCTGCTGAAGGTCTTCGCCCATGAACGCTAGGATGACCCGACGCGCCCTGTTGGGCACGACGCTGTCGGCCCTTGCTACGAGGGCCACGGCCCAGGGCTTCGCCGGCCTCGGCACGGCCTCCGACGGCTTCGCGCGGCCCACGCCCGGCAAGACCTTCCGCTTTCCCGAGGACCACGGACCCCACCCCGATTACCGCATCGAGTGGTGGTACATCACCGCCAACCTCGAAGGCCGCGACGGCACCCCCTATGGCGTGCAGTGGACGCTGTTCCGATCCGCCCTCGCACCGTCTGGCGGCGATGACGGCTGGGCCAGCCGGCAGGCCTGGATGGGCCACGCGGGCCTGACGACACCCGACGCGCATTTCGCGGCCGAGCGGCTGGGCCGTGGCGGCACCGGACAGGCCGGCGTCAGCGTCGAACCGTTCGAGGCCTTCATCGACGACTGGTCGCTTGCGGGCCCCACCCTGGGCCACGTCACCATGCGGGCGGCGGGCGCCGATTTCGCCTACGACCTGCAACTCGATGCCGACGGCCCGTTCGTCTTCCAGGGCGACGAAGGCTACTCGGTGAAGTCCGCCGCGGGACAGGCGAGCTATTACTATTCCCAACCCTTCTACCGTGTGTCGGGCCGACTGATGCTGCCCGGTGGCGAGGTCGAGGTGACGGGCCGCGCCTGGCTCGACCGCGAATGGTCCTCGCAACCCCTGTCCGAGGACCAGAGCGGGTGGGACTGGTTCTCGCTCCATTTCGACAGCGGCGACAAGATGATGGGTTTCCGGCTGCGCGGGGCCGAGGATTTCACCGCCGCCACCTGGATCACCGCCGACGGCCGAACCACGCCTTTCCCCGACGGCGCCTTCGCGGCCGAACCGCTCGAGACCAGCGATGTCGCGGGCCGCGAGGTGCCCACCCGCTGGGCCGTCCGCCTGCCGGGTCGCGGGGTGGACATCACCGTGGCGGCGATCAATCCGGACGCCTTTATGGATCTGGGCTTCGGCTACTGGGAGGGGCCGGTGATCGTCACCGGCAGCCACGGCGGCATCGGCTACCTGGAGATGACCGGATATGGATGACTGGGCCAACGACCTGGAAAAGCTATGGGATTTCGCGTGGCAGAAGCTGCATCGGGGCGCGGCGGATGCGAAGTCACCGCTGCACCGACCAGCCTTCGCCACGGCGGGGCGTGACGGCGGCGCCGAAGCGCGGATCGTGGTCCTGCGCTCGGCCAGCCCGTCGCGGCACACGCTTGAAGTCCACACCGACGCGGCCTCGGCCAAGGTGGCGGAACTGGTCGCCGATCCGCGCGCCACGCTTCTGTTCTGGGACCCGAGATCCAACCTGCAACTGCGTGCGCGCGTCCGGGTCGAGATGGTCACCGGCGATGCCGAAGCGTGGGAGCAACTGGGCGAAGGCGCCCGGATGAACTATGGCGGCACGCCCGCGACCGGTACCGGGATCGACGCGCCGGACGCCTACGACAAGACCCCGGCGCGCGACCGGCACACGCGGCTCATCGGCCATCTGCAATCGCTCGACGCCGTCTACCTGGGCCCGGAGCATCGCCGCGCGCTCTATTCCCGCGACGACGGCTTCGCCGGAACGTGGCTGGCCCCCTGACGCGGCCCTTGCTAGGAAACCGCGACCCCGACGGAGCGACCCGATGCATCCCCAATGGCCCGCCACCCGCGACCTCGTCCTGATCGGCGGCGGGCACGCCCATGCGCTGGTCTTGCGGAAATGGGGGATGGACCCGCTGCCGGGCGCACGGCTCACGCTGATCAATCCCGGCCCCACCGCGCCCTACACGGGGATGCTGCCGGGCTTCGTGGCGGGTCATTACGACCGCGACACGCTCGAGATCGACCTGGTCCGGCTGGCACGGTTCGCGGGCGCGCGGCTGATCCTCGGGCACGCCACCGGCATCGACCGGGGCCTGGGCGAGATTGCCATCGACGACGCGATCCTGGGCCCCCGGCGCATCGGCTACGACGTGGCCTCGGTCGATATCGGCATCCATTCCGACATGCCCGCCCTGCCCGGCTTCGAGACGCACGGGGTGCCGGCCAAGCCGCTCGGCCGCTTCGCCGCGCGATGGGCGGCCCATCGCGACGGGCCGGACCGCGCCGCGCCCAAGGCCGTGATCGGCGGCGGTGTCGGCGGGGTTGAGCTGGCCATGGCCATGTCCTTCGGCTGCGGCGGCGCGGCCGTCACCGTGATCGACCGGGGCAAGGCGCTGGACGGGATCGGCGAAGGGGCCCGGCGCGCGCTGCTGGACGCCATGGCCGCGCGCAACGTGACCCTGATCGAACAGGCCGGGGCGGCGCAGGTCACGGCCGAGGGCGTGGTATTGGAGGACGGGCGCGAGATCCCGGCGCGGTTCGTGACCGGCGCGGCCGGGGCGCGACCCTATGACTGGCTGCGCGGCACCGGGCTGGAGCTGACGGACGGGTTCATCGCCGTCGACGCCCGTCTGCGCAGCGTGACCGACCCGGCGATCTTCGCCGCAGGTGACTGCGCCCACATGACCCACGCGCCCCGCCCCAAGGCAGGTGTCTTCGCGGTGCGGCAGGCGCCGGTGCTGACGCGGAACCTGCGCGCGGCGCTCGGGGCCGGGACGACGCGCCGCTACGATCCGCAGCGCGACTACCTCAAGCTGATCTCGACCGGCGGCAAGGCGGCGGTGGCGGACAAGGCGGGGCTGCGGCTGAGCGGTCGCTGGCTCTGGCGCTGGAAGGACCATATCGACCGCAAGTTCATGAACAAGCTGTCGGACCTGCCCGAAATGACGCCACCGCGCCCGCCGAAGGAGGCCGCCACCGGCCTGCGCGTCCTGACCGAACAGGCGCCCTGCGGCGGTTGCGCGGCGAAGGTCGCGCAGTCGACCCTGTCGCACGCGCTGGCCCAGCTTCCGGTGCATCCCCGCGACGATGTCGAGACGGGCGCGGGCGACGATGCCGCGATCCTGCGCATGGGCGAGACGCGGCAGGCGATCACCGTGGACCAGCTGCGCAGCGTGACGGACGACCCGGCCCTCATGGCCCATATCGCCGCCCACCACGCGCTGGGCGATTGCCTGGCCATGGGCGCGGCGCCGCAGACCGCCTTGCCGATCCTGACCCTGCCGCGGGCGACGCCGACGCTCGAGGCGCGGACATTGCGCGAAGTCATGGCCCCCGCGCAGGCCGCCTTCGCCGCCGCCGGGGCCAGAATCGTCGGCGGGCATTCGGCCACGGGGGCGGAGCTTGCCATCGGGTTCGCGGTGACGGGCCTGCTGGAAGCGGCCCCCTTGACCCTGGCGGGCGCGCGGCCCGGCGACAGGCTGATCCTGACCAAACCGCTGGGCACCGGAGCGGTCATGGCGGCGGCCATGGCCGGTGATGCGCCCGGGCCGGTGGTGGCCGACACGCTGCGCGCCATGGCGGCCCCGCAGATCGAGGCCGCGCGGCTGCTGCGCGGCGCCCACGCGATGACCGACGTCACGGGCTTCGGGCTGGCCGGGCATCTTTTGGGCATGCTGGAGGCCAGCGGCGTGGCCGCCCGCCTGGACCTCGACGCGCTGCCGATCCTGCCCGGCGCGCTGGAGCTGGTGCAGTCGGGCACCCGGTCGACCCTGCACGCCGCGAACCGTCAGGTGGCGGATCGGGTCGAGGCCCCGGACGATCCGCGTTGCGAGCTTCTCTACGATCCCCAAACCGCGGGCGGCCTGCTCGCCGCCGTGGCGGACGCCGACGCACCAGACTTCATGTCGAATCTCAAGGGTGCGGGATATACCGCCAATATCATTGGAGAATTGGCGGAAGGATCGCCCTCAATCCGGGTTGCCTGACGCCAGCCTGTCCATGGCTTCGGCGATGCGGTCCGCCAGATCCTCCCGCCCCTGCGCGTCCAGCCTGTCGGTCGACAGCGTGTGCGTCGCCTGCGCCCCGGCGGCCTGCTTGGCGTAGCGCGGATCGTAGTGGTGGACCATCAACTCGGCCGCCAGCGCATTGGTCTGCCCTTCGACGGCCAGCGCCCGCCACGCATCGATCCGGTCACGGCCCTGAAGGGCGACGAGGCTTTCCAGGATGTCCTCGACCCTGTCGGCGTCACGCGCAATGTCATCGTAGGCACGTTCGAGATAAGCCGCCCGCGCGGCGACCGGCGCCTCGATCCGGATGCGCGGCGCGTCGTCCTGCATCGCCGCCCAGAGCGCCGGAGGAACGATGATCCGGCCGACCTTGCTGCTTTCGGCCTCGACCAGCACCGGGCGCGCCGGGTCCAGCGCCTGCACCTGCGCGGCCAGCGCTGTTTCGAACCCTTTCTGGCTGGGCTGCCCACCCATGGCGCCGAAGACCGACCCGCGATGGTTGGCCAGCCCCTCGAGATCCAGGATCTGCACGCCGCGCCGCGCGGCAAGGTGCAGAAGCTCGGTCTTGGCCGTGCCGGTGAACCCGTCCAGCAGCACCACCCGCGCCGGGAACGGCTGGTCGTAAAGCCGCGTCTTCACCAGGTTCCGGTACGTGCGGTAGCCCCCGTCCAGAACGCGGACGCGCCAGCCGATCTGGGACAGGACCGCGGCGAAACTGTTCGACCGCTGCCCCCCGCGCCAGCAATAGACCAGCGGCTGCCAGCCGCCATCGTGGCCCGCCAATGGCCCCTCGATATGCGCGGCGGCGTTCTTGGCGACCAGCGCGGCGCCGATCTTGCGCGCCAGGAACGGGCTTTGCTGCTTGTAGATGGTGCCCACGCGCGCCCGTTCGTCATCGTCGAGAACCGGCAGGTTGATGGCGCCGGGCACATGGTCCTCGGCGAATTCCAAGGGCGAGCGCACGTCGATCACCGTGTCGAATTGCGCCTGGATCAGGTCCGACAGCGCGTCTGGCGCGAAAGGCTTCACGGTCGGACCTCCGCCTCAAGGGTGGCGGCCATGGCGCGCCCGCTGGCCCAGGCGTCTCCCGCCAGCGGCCCCAGCGCCCAGTCCCCGCCCGCCAGCACCCGCGGCGAGACGCGCAGGAACGGCTGGCCCAGCGCCCGCTCCACCCGGCCGTAGCGCCAGAGATGCGCCACCGCGTGCGCCGGTGCGTCCCGGCCCAGCGCGGCGGCCAGTTCCTTGCCCAGGACCGGCGCCATGTCGGGTTTGGACGTCTCCAGCCGCTCGGCGGACCAGTCGGATTTCGCGTGGGCCACGACGGCGCCCGCGCGGTCCTGCGGCAGGATGGCATCGAACGGGGCCGGCGCGGGATCGGGGACCGCCGTCAACGGGGCGTCCCACGCGGCCATGACGGTCCAGACCGGCACCATGCGCACCTCGGACAGCGCATCGCTGCGCAGAAGCTCGGCCGCCTGCGGCGCAGGGATGGCCACCACCACCGCGTCGAACGGCCCCCAGTCGGCGCCGTCGGTGTCGGTCAGCCGCACGCCCGCGGGCCTGTCGTCGAGGCGCGCGATCCGGGTGCCCGCGTGCCGGGTCAAACCCGCGGCCCAGGGCTTCAGAAGACCGCTCATTCCCGGGCGTCCGCGCCAGCCGTCATCCACGGCCATTGCGGCATCGCCAAGGCCGGCCATGGCCTCGTGGAACGCGGAGTCATCGCCCTGCGCCAGGGGTGCCCCGTGGTCGAAGGCGCCGACCTCGCTGCGCCGGGTGGCCAGGCGCCCGCCGGTGCCCCGGCTCTTGTCGAAGAGGGTGACGGTCAGCCCCGCCCCGGAAAGGTCGTGCGCGGCGGCCAGACCGGCCATGCCCGCACCGATGACGGCAATGTGTTTCATGGGACCCCAACTAGCGCATCCGCGTTCACCCACAAACCCTTGGCGGGGCGCTTGCAAGGCCCTAGCCTGACTGAACAGATCAGGGAGATTTCCGATGCAGTCATTCAAACGGATCGCGGCGGCCTGCGCCGTCCTGGCCGCGGGCGCCGTGCCCGCACTGGCCGCGCAATGCGGCAACAGCGCGGGCGGCTACGGCGCCTGGAAACAGCAATTCGCGCAAGAGGCCGCCGCCGCCGGTGTCGGGCAACGCGGGCTTCAGGCGCTGGCATCGACGTCCTACGCGCAGTCGACCATCAATGCCGACCGCAACCAGAAAAGCTTCCGCTACTCACTGGACCGGTTCATGGAAGTCCGCGGTGCGTCGACCATCGTGCGCCAGGGCCGCCAGCGTCTGGCCCAGAACCCCGGATTCTACGGCGCGCTTGAGCGTCAATACGGCGTGCCGGCCGGCGTGATCATCGCCATCCACGGGATGGAGACCGGGTTCGGCCGCTTCATGGGCGACAGCAACGTGGTCGCCTCGATCTCGACCCTTGCCTATGACTGCCGCCGCTCGGATTTCTTCACGCCGCACGCGCTGGCCGCGCTCAGGCTGGTGGACCGCGGCGCGATCTCGGCCAACACCCGCGGCGCCAAGCACGGCGAGCTGGGACACACGCAGTTCCTGCCCGGTAATGCCCTGCGCTACGGGGTGGACGCCAACGGTGACGGGCGCGTGGACCTCACGAACATCACGGACGCCCTGGCCTCGACCGCGAATTTTCTGCGGCAAAAGGGCTGGCGCCCCGGGCAAGGCTACCAGCAGGGTCAGCCGAATTTCCGCGTGATCCAGGAATGGAACGCGGCGACGGTGTACCAGCAGGCCATCGCGATCATGGCGGCGCAGATCGACGGCGCGTCGTAACCGTTCGACCCCGCGCGCGGTGGGCTCAGGCGACGTCGTCGCGCCCCCGCCGCGCGCGATCACGGCGGTCCGGGCCGGCACCACGCCCATCCCCGGGATGCAGGCGGAAAAGGCCCCCGCCCGCCCGCTTCGCGGCATAGGCGGCTGCGTCCGCGGCGGCCAGCAGCCGCGCCGCGTCGGGCCGGGCGTATCGGGACGAGATGGCGCAGCCCACGCTGGCGGAGACGACCCGATCTGCGTCGCCGTCCGGCAGCGGTTGGGCGATTTCCGACAGGATGCGCTCGGCCATCAGGGTCACCGCGTGCGGTTCGGTCAGCCCCGACGCGACCACGACGAATTCGTCGCCGCCGGTCCGCACCACGGTATCGACCGCGCGCACGGCTCTGCGCAGCCCGTGGGCCACGTGGCACAGTACCGCATCCCCCGCCGCGTGGCCGTGCCGGTCATTGACCTGCTTGAAACGGTCGAGATCCAGCTGGATCACGCTGAAGCCCACCCCTTCGCCCAGCAAGCGCGCCAGCACGCGGTCCAACGCACGGCGGTTGCCAGGGCCCGTCAGGGTATCGGTGAACGCCTGCCGCTCGGCCGTCGACTTGGCCCCGTCGAGCCGGGCGATCAGGCGCCGCGATTCGGCCTGTGCGGCGGCGTTGGCCTCGATCAGGTACAGCATGTCCACGGTGGGATCGGTCGGCGCGAAGTCCCGCGCCGTCAGGGGCGCGCCGCCCAGGTCGGGCAGATCCGACAGGGCCAGCGACAGGCTCAGCATGCTGCCGCGAAGCCGGTCGAACGGCACCAGCATCCCCTTCAGCCGAACCGGCCGGCCCCGGGCGAACTCCAACCGCATGGCCCGTCCGCGCAGGGTCATCATATCGGCCATGGAGGCCACGCCATCGGGCCGCGTGACCCGGAACGCGCGGGTGACGCGCTGGCCCAGCAATTGCCGCGCGCCCGCGAGCCGTGCGAGGCCGGGGCCGACATGCAGTATGGTCCCGTCCTCGGCCAGGCGTGCGTGCATCGGCAGAAGGGCGTCGAAGGCTGCGCGCTCGGCCAGGATCGCGGCCTGCCCCGTCATGGTCTTGCCCGCCGCAATTCGAAAGAACGCCCCGGGGTGAAGGCGCTGGAGAGAAGCGTGACCCGCACGCCCGCCCCGTCGGAGGCGGGCGCGGCATCGACCATGGCCAGCGCGCCGTAATCGTCGGCCATGGCCCGCAGCGCGCCGATGAGCAGTGCAGTCAAGTCCATCGCCGCCCACGCGCAGGACACGGTGTAAAGCCCCGGCCCGACCGCCCTGACCTGGATCGCGGGCAGTCCGAGGTCCGGCATCGCCAGATGCGCGCGGCCCACAAGGTCGTCCAGCGACTCGATGAATTCGACGAAATCCGCGCCCCCGAACCGCAACAGGCGCCGGATCCGTCCCATGGACCGATGGGAGACGAGGTATGTCCCCAGATCCTCGAGCAGGCCGTCCACGGGCTTGTCCAAAACGCTGGCCGCGGCCGAGACCGTCCGCGCGAACACGTCGTCGGCATAACGCATCATGGCCTCGACATCCGAGGTGGGCAGATCGGCACGCACCGCCACGCGCTGCCACTGCGCCGCCCCGTAGACATCGGTCACGAAGCTCTGAACCGATCTGACAATCAACCCGTGCACATACGTCCCCAGTCCCCCGGACCGGGTGTAGCGCCAAATCGTTAAGGCTGTGTTCGCAGGGGCGGCCCGGTAGGGTGTTTCGCCGCACCCGCCAGTCCGGTCAGGTCCAGTGGACCTGCGCGCCCCCGGGCAGCGCCGCGCGGGCGCGGGCCGGCGCGTCGTAGGGCAGCCCGCGCGCGTCGCAGAACGCCACGATCCACGCGTCGTCCATCATCAGGAAATCAAGCACCGCGCCCAGCATCTCGGGGTCCTCGATGGCCTCGGTCAGCGCGTCGCGCCCGATCCCGGTCGATCCGGTGAAGACATCCAGCAGCTCGCCCTCGCCGGCGATCCAGCCCAGCGCGTCGAGCGCGAGGACCTGTGCTGCATTTTCGGCATCGGCGAAGTTTTGCTGCAATTCACGGACTCTTAAAAATCGAAAGGCTTTGTTAACCTCTCCTAACGATGCTTGGACCCGATGATCGGGTTTGTCTAGCAAGGAGGGCGCCGAGTGCCGCGCCGCATTTTGATCGTCGAACCGACGGCAACCCACAGGATCGCCCTCAAGGCGGCGCTTGTCGCCGCCCATTACGAGGTGCGCGCGGTGGCCACCGGGCAGGAGGGCATCCGGAACCTGCGCGGCGACATGCCCGACGCGGTCATCATCAACGGATGCCTGCCGGATCTCACGATCGACAATTTCTGCGTCGCGACCGCCGCGCTGGGCAAGGATGTGGCGCCGCCGGTCCTGGCGATCATCGACGAGGATACCACGGCCGCGCGGCTCGCGGTGCTGGGGGGCGGTGCCAGCACGGTGCTGCTCCGCCCGATCGACCGGGGATGGTTGCTGACCCACCTGCGATCGCTCCTGCGGTGCCACGAAACCCGGGCGGAACTGCGTCGCCGGATCGATACCGCGGCGCAGTTCGGCTTCTCCGAGGATCCTGGCGCGTTCACCCGTCCCGCGCGGCTGGCCATCGTCGGCGGCGACAGCCAGCACCGCACCGCCATGGCCCGCGCCCTGCGTCGGCGCAGCGTGGACGAGGTCACGCTGATGACGCCGACGGACGCGATCAGCGCCTCGGAAGAGGCCGAGCGCGCGCCCGAGGTCTTCCTGCTCTGTCCCGCCATCGACAGCGAGTCGACCCTGACCCTGATCGCCGAGCTGCGCTCACGGCGGGGGGCGCGCCGCGCGTCCATCGCGGCGCAGTACGAACCCGGCGACCGTGCCTTCGCGGCCCGGGCGCTCGACCAGGGGGTGAACGGCGTCATCCGCTCCGACGCGTCCCCCGAGGAACTGAACTTGCGGATTCTGCGCCACATCCGGATCAAGCGGCAGACCGACGCGCTGCGCGACAGCGTGGACGCCAACCTGATGATGGCCGCCCACGACCCGCTGACCGGGCTGTTCAACCGCCGCTACGGGATGCGCTATCTGTCGAATCTCGCCAAGCAGCCCCATTCCCAGGATCGCGGCTATGGCCAGATTCTCATGGACGTAGACCTGTTCAAGACCGTCAACGACACCCACGGCCACGCGGCTGGCGACCAAGTTCTGCGCCAGATCGCGCGGCGGCTTCAGGACAACGTGCGCGAGGGCGACCTGCTGGCCCGCTACGGGGGCGAGGAATTCCTCGTGGCGCTGCCCGACTGCTCGATCGAGGAGGCGCGGATCGCCGCCGAGCGGCTGCGCGTCGCCATCTGCGGCGCCCCCATGACGCTGCCGGGGGGATCGCGGATCCAGGTCACCTTGTCCATCGGCGTCGCCTGCGGCCGCGAGGCCCCGGACGCTTTGCTGGAGCGGGCAGACCGGGCGCTCTACGCGGCCAAGGCCGCGGGGCGAAACCGGGTCGCGCTTGCCGATGCGACCTGGCCCGCGGCGGGCGGCATGACCGGCCGCGTGGTGCCACTTATCACGCCGCGCAACAGGGTGGGCTGAGGCCCCTCCGGCGGGCGTGACATGGCGCCGCAAGATCGACGCGGCCCCTACCGCCGGGCGCCTCATCAGGTTACACCGCTCGGCACGAGCCCGAGGTATGCCATGTTCGACGACACCATCGCCAGCACCCAGACCGAACGCAGCCTGAAGCCTGCGCTGCTGCGCGGATTCCGACGTCGATGCCCCAATTGCGGATCGGGCCCGATCCTGAAGGGCTACCTCAAGCTCAACAGCCAATGCTCGGTCTGCGGCGAGGACCTGAGCTACGCCCGCGCCGACGACGCCCCCGCCTACGTCACCATCCTGGTGGTCGGTCACCTGATGGCGCCGCTGCTGCACTGGGGATTCGTGCGCTTCCGTCCCGACCCCATCGTGCTGGCAGCCGTGTTCTGCGTGGGCTGCGTGGCGCTGTCGCTCTACCTGCTGCCGCGGATCAAGGGCATGGTGGTGGGCTTTCAGTGGGCCAGGCGGATGCACGGGTTTTGAGCCCATCGGTCCCGATCCGCGACGCGGCGACGGTGATCGTGGTGCGGGACCCGGACGACACCCCGAGCGTCCTGATGGGCCAGCGCGGCAAATCGGCCGTGTTCCTGCCGGGCAAGGTGGTCTTTCCCGGCGGCCGGGTCGATCCGGGCGACGGGCGGATTGCCATCGGGGGGCGCCTGGACGACCGCTGCAAGGCGCGTCTCAGCGGGCCTGACCTGCCACCGCCCGGAACGCTTGTCGCAGCGGCCATCCGGGAACTGTGGGAAGAGACCGGTCAGGTCCTGGGGCATCGTGCCGTCTGGGACGACGCCCCCGCCGATTGGCGGCGTTTTGCGGCCACCGGGCACCGGCCCGACGCGGCGGGCCTGACCTATGTTTTCCGCGCCATCACGCCACCGGGCCGACCGCGCCGCTTCGACGCGCGGTTCTTCACCGTGAATGCCGACAGGCTGGCGGGCGATCCCGACGATTTCAGCCACGCCACCGACGAGCTGAGCCACCTGCGCTGGATCCCGCTGTCGCAGGCCCGGCAGGCGGACCTTCCCTTCATCACCCAGGTCGCGCTGGCCGAGGTCGCGGGACGCCTACCCGACCTTTCGCCGCCGCCCAGGTTGCCGTTTTTCCACGGGCACATGGAAGACATCGCCATCGCCGACGCGCGTCGCGACTAGCCCACCCAGATCAGCAGCAGGATCGACGCCGTCAGACCGGCGATGGCCCATCCCTCGCGCGCGCGCATCCGTTCGCCCAGCACCAGCGTGGTGACCAGGATGCTCAGGATGACCTCGACCTGGCCCAGCGCCTTGACCAGCGCGGCCGATTGCAGCGCGAAGGCCGTGAACCAGCCGTAGGAGCCCACCAGCGACGTGACGCCCACCAGCGCCGCCACCCGCCAGTGCCGGGCCACGCGTGTCAGCTCGCCCCGCTCGCGAAAGGCCAGCCAGGCCCCCAGCACGCAGGTCTGCCACGCGGTGACGCAGGCCAGTGTCAGCCCCGCGCGCAGCAGGACCGGAAGCTCGGGGATCTGCAGCGTGGCACCGCGATAGAGCACGGCCGAGAAGCTGAAGAGCAGGCCGGACCCGAGACCCAGCGCGGTGGCGCGGCTGAGAAGCGCGCGCCACGACCAGCCTCGCGCGTGCTCCTGGCTGAGCAGCAGCAAGGCCAGAACGCCGATGCCGATGGCGATCCAGGCGCCGAGGCTCAGGGTCTCGCCCAGCACGACGATGCCCACCACGCCGGTCAGGACCGCCTCGGATTTCTTGAAGGCGATGCCGACCGCGAAATTCCGGAGCGAGAACATGGCGATGACACAGGCGGTCGCCAGGATCTGCGCGATCCCGCCGGGCAGCGCGAAGGCCCAGAAGTTGGGCGGCGGAACCGGGAGGGGCACCCGGGCCAGCCATGCGCCGGTCACGACGCCCAGCGCCACCAGCGGGGCCGAGAAGACGAAGCGCGAGAAGGTGGCACCGGCGACCGACAGGCCCGTGCGCTTCAGGTGCCGTTGCAGCGCGAAGCGCGCGGTCTGCGCCGCGGCGGCCACCAGCGTCGCGATGATCCAGGGCTCCATTCGTATGCCGTCAGATCCGGGTCACGGGCGTTGCCCCACGAAGCGCCCGGCGCCCGTCGGCACCGCAAGCGCCGCGTGGCCGGCCCCCAGCAGCGCCATGCGCTCGGCCACCGTGTCCTTCGGCGGGCCGGGCCTGCGGGTTTCCAGGTCGACGTGCAGCAGGAAATGCTCGCCCGTGGCCAGCAATGTCTCGCCGCGCCACATCTGGTGGAACAGGTGCAGTTTGGCCCCCGCGCTCTGCAGGGCGTGGGTGGTTATGTGGAAAACCTCGCCCGCCAGGATCTCGGACAGGTGGCGGATATGAGTCTCGGCGGTGAAGAACGAGCCGCCGGACGCGATGTAGTCCGGCGTGCAGCCCAGGTCGTCCATCAGCCGCTCGGTCGCGTCGGCGAAGGCCAGCAGGTAGCGCGACTCGGTCATGTGGCCGTTGAAATCCGTCCAGTCGAGCGGCACCGCCCGCCGCGCCGTCTCGACCGGGCGGCTCCAGTCCGGTGCGAGTATGGGCCAGCGCATCTCGTCCGTCTTCAGATGTGCCCCCAGCCCGCAATCCGCGTGGCGCAACGCGCGGAGGATGCCGACCAGCGCCGCATCGCCGCCGGGCTGTGGCGGCGGGCCGTCCGGGACCATGCCCATTTCGGTCAGCACGGTCGCGGCAATGTCGCGGGCGGCCGCATCGGTCGGCGTGATCGTGACCGAGGGCCACAGGTAGACGGGGTCATGGGCTTCGATCCCGACGGTGCCCAGGCGCCGCGGCGCGCCGTTCGCGTCGTGCAGGACTGGCGGCGTTCCCGGCCCTTCGACCGAATTCAGCGCCGCAGGATCGAAGCTGCCCACGATCACGACCGCACCGGTGGCAGCGTCCATGGCATCGAGCCCCGTCAGCCGCCCCTCGGGCGGCAAAGCCCGGTCGTAGAGCCCGGGCAAGGCCAGCCGCGCGCGTACCAGCACCGCGTCGAAATCGGGTCCGTGCAAGTCTTCGGGCACCGCCACGTCCCATCCCCGGATCAGCAGCCGCGCCGCCCAGCCCGCCGAGCGCGGACAGGTGCCTAGAATGGCGGCCCGCGGGCTCACGGTGCGGCCTGGGGCGTCATCCGCAGGCGCGAGAGGTCATAGCCGTTGAACGACAGGATCCGGCGCGCGGCCTCGAGCCGGTCCGGCGGGATCGTGGGCTCGCGGTTCAGGATCCAGCCGGCGCGCCCCGACGGCACGCCAACCACAGCCGTGCGATAGCCTTCGTCGACCCACAGCACCCAGTAGGGCGCACTCAGGAACGGAACGCTGTCGAACCGCACTTCCAGCCGTCCGGGACCGGCGGGCCTGGCCGTCCCCTCGATGCTGCGCAGGTCACCGTCCGCGTCGAGGCAGGAATTGCGCACGTTGAAGCCGTTGTCGTTGCGGGGCGTGTAGACCGCCTGCGTCTGGCGGCAGCCGTCCTGGAACGGCACCGGGTAGGACGCGATCTCGTACCAGCGCCCGGCGTAGCGGTCGGGCTTGAACGACGCGATCGACCCCATGGAAACAGTGGTGTCGCGGTACACCTCGGCGGGAAACAGCGGCGCCTCGGTCGAGCAGGCGGCGAGGACCAGCGCCAGCGCGGCGACCAGACGTCTTTGCATTCGGTGGCCCTTGTGCCGCTGTCGGTGAGGATCTCGTGGCAACCCAAAAGCGGCGTGATCGGCGCGCAGGTCCGCGACCGGGCGAGGCAGGCGCCCAGGCAATCGCTCTCGCGGGTGCAGCTCTTGTTGGCGTCGCGCGGGGTGCGGTAGCAGATGAAGCCCGACTCGCCGGCGCGGGCCCAGCGCCCGCCATCGTCGTTGCAGGCCCGCTCGGCGGGCGACGGGGTGCGCGCGGGCGTTCTTTCGGGCGTCGCCGCCCCTTCTTCCGCCGCGCCATCCAGGGACTGCACGCGCACGGTGCGGGGCGCCGCCAGCGGTTCGGTCGGGGCGGCGTCCGCTTCGGCGGCGGTTTCGGCCGACGGCCCCGCCGGTTCGGCTACCGCCGGAGGCGGGTCGGGCAATTCCAGATCCTCGGGCGCGGGCCGCACCGTCAGCGTCGGGGTATCGGTGTCCACGCCGGGGTCGAGTGTTTCGAGGCATCCCGACAGGGCGAGCAGCGCCGCGAGGGCGAGGACCAGCGCCCTCATGCCAGCCCCCGGATCACCGGGACCAGCGCACGGCCCAGCGCGGCGTGGGCGGGCGCGCGGAAATGGACGCCGTCGGCGGGGTCGCAGGCGATGACGCCGCCCGCGTCGAAGAAGGCCGCGCCCTCCTCGCCCGCCACGCGGGCAAGGTGCTCGGGCAAGCTCGCCCCGCGGGTTTCGGCGCCGCGGTAGAGCTCACCGTAAAGTCCCGCCGCGTAAGGCACCGGCGGCGCGATCCAGAGCCGGCGCGCACCCGGCACGTGGCGCGGGATCTCGGCCAGCAGGCGGCGGGCGCATTCGGACACCTCGAACCCGGTGAAGCCGAACATGGCCTTCAGGTCGTTGGTGCCCAGCATCACCGCCACGATGTCGACGGGAAGGTGCGAGCCCAGCACGGCGGGCAGCACGCCCAGCCCGTTGCGCCATGGCCCGGCGGTGGGATCATCGCTGCAGATCGTGCGGCCGGGCAGCGCCTCGGGCGTCACCTTCCAGTCCGGTCCCAGCGCGGCGGCCAGAACGCCCGGCCATCGTTCGTCGTCGCCCAGACGGGGCAGCTCGCCCCACGCCTCGCGCGGCTGGGTGCCGAAGCTGTTGCTGTCACCGTAGATCAGAAGATGGGGCATCGCGCGCCTTTCGGTTCTGCGCGCAGATGGCCCGATTTGCGCCGCCGCTTCAAGTCAGTAGGGCATCGGGTGGGCCCGGTGGGTGGCGTCGATCTCGTCCATCAGCTCGTCCGACAGCGTCACGTCCTGCCCGGCGATGATATGGTCGAGCTGCGCCATGTCGGTGGCCCCGAAGATCGGGATCGTGTTCCACGGGCGCGCCCGGGTCCAGGCCATGGCCATGTGCACCGGGTCGACGCCGTGGCGGGCGGCCAGGGCCTCGTAGGCCGCGACCGCCTCGAAAGCGCGGTCGGTCTTGCGCCCGCCGAGGTCGCCGTTCAACGCCATGCGCGAGCCCTCGGGCACCTGCCCGCCCTGGTACTTGCCGGTCAGCAGGCCCGCGGCCAGCGGCGAGAAGGCCAGCAGCGTCACGTCCTCGTGGTGGCTCATCTCGGCCAGGTCGCTGTCGTACTGGCGGCACATGAGCGAGTACTCGTTCTGCATGGTCGCCACGCGCGGCCCGTCCAGCCGCGCGGCGGCGTCGAGCCATTTCATCGTGCCCCAGGTGCTGTCGTTCGACAGGCCGAAGGACCGGATCTTGCCCTCGGCCACCAGCGCGGCCAGCGTGCCCATGACCTCGTCCACGTGGTCCTGCATCCGGGCGGTGTCCTGCCCGGTCGGGTCGAAACCCCAGATCTGGCGGAAATGGAACGACCCGCGGTTGGGCCAGTGCAGCTGGTAGAGATCGACATGGTCCGTCCGCAGCCGCCTCAGCGAGTCCTCCAGCGCGCCGCGCAGGGTCTCGGCGGTGATCAAGGCGCCGTCGCGCACCATCTGCGACGGCCCGGCGCATTTCGTGGCCAGCACGATATCGTCGCGGCGGCCGGTTTTGGCGATCCAGTCGCCGATGATCGTCTCGGTGTCGCCGACGGTTTCGGCCAGGACGGGGTTCACCGGGTACATCTCGGCGGTGTCGATGAAGTCGATTCCGGCGTCGAGGGCGCGATCGATCTGGGCGTGACCGCCGGCCGCATCGGTCTGCCGCCCCCAGGTCATGCTGCCCAGGCACCAGCCCGATACCTCGATCCCCGTGCGGCCCAGCGTCGTGCGATCCATGTCCCGTCCCTTCCCGTTGCGGCGTTTCGCACAGACCTACCCGCCCCACGGCGATTGACAAGAGGCACGCGCGGAATAGAACATAAAGGGAGCAAACCGGAGCCCCGCCATGACCGCCCTGCCCGCGACCCTGCTGACCCGTGGCCCCCATCGCCCCGACGCGGCGCCGGGGCTGGCGATCGCGGGCGATCTGCGGCTGGCGGCCGGCCGGGTGCACGAGCTTTGCGGGATCTCGCGGCGCATGCTGGCGCTGGCCATCGCGGCGCGGGCCACGGGGCCGGTGCTGTGGATCGCGCCGGGCCACGTGACGGTGCAGCCCAATCCCTGCGGCTTCGCCCCCTGGCTCGACCCCGCGCGGCTGCTGCACGTGCGGGCCGATCACGACCGCGACCTGCTGTGGGTGATGGAGGAATCCCTGCGCAGCGGCGCCGCCCCCACGGTGGTCGCCGACCTGCCGGGGCCGCCCGGCCTGACGGCGGTGCGCCGGCTGCACCTGGCGGCCGAGACCGGCAGCAAGGACGGCGCCGCTGCGCCCCTGGGCCTGCTGATGACACCCGATGGCGGCGCGCCGGGGGTCGAGACGCGCTGGCAGATGACCCCCGATTTCGACGGGGACGGCGCGGGCTGGCGGCTGGACCGGCAGCGGGCGCGGACCGCGCCCCCCCGCAGCGACCGGCTGGGCGCCGCGACGCTGCTGGGCCATGCCCCGCTGCGGACGGACCGCCCCCTGGCGCGGGCGCATTGAGCAAGCCGCGCCGCCTCCCGCGCCCGAATTATCCAGGATAATTCGCAGGAGATTATCCCAAGATAATCTCGGGCGGATCATCCGGGATGACCTGGGATGGGCCCCTACCCGCGCGGCCCCCACGCCGCGCCCGCCAGCACCAGGAGCCCGCCCGCCACGGCCCAGTTCTTGACGAAGATGCTCATCTGCCAGCCATCCCCGGGCACGAAGTGAAACAGGCTCGTCACCATGCAATACCCCGCCAGCGACAGCGCCACCGGCCCCAGCCACCAGCCCGCGACCAGTGCCAGCGCACCCGCCGCGTTGAACGCGGCCGCGGGCCAGACCAGCCACACGGGCCAGCCGCGCCCCGCCAGCAGGTCCTGCACCAGCTCGGGCGCCGCCAGCTTCTGCGCCGCGCCCGCCGCGAACAGCACCGCCAGCAGAGCCCGGCCCACGGTCATCAGAACGCGCTGCAACATCTCTGGTCCTCCGGTCCCGCCCCGTGCATTCTGGCGCCGAACACGCCGCCGGGACCCACGCCCATGACCAACACCATCGCCATCCTGCTGGCCAGCCTGATCGTCACGCTTTTCGTGCTGGACCGGGTCCTTGGCGACGGCGCCGGCACGCTCTTCGTGGCGCGCGAGCTGGCCGGTCTTATCGGTTGGCTGGCCTTCTGGCGCTAAGGCGGCGGTTGACCTCGGGGCGCGGATGGCTTTCAAAACATGGCAATCGGCCCCGCCCACGCGGGTCGCAACCAGATGGAGAGACGACATGACAGTCAAGGTCGGCATCAACGGCTTCGGCCGCATCGGGCGCAACGTGCTGCGCGGCATCATCGAATCGGGCCGCACCGATATCGAGGTCACCCATATCAACGACCTCGGGCCCGTCGAGACCAACGCCCATCTGCTGCGCTATGACAGCGTGCACGGCCGCTTCCCGGCCGAGGTGACCACCGGCGACGACTGGATCGACGTGGGCCGCGGCAAGATGACCGTCACGGCCGAGCGCGACCCCAAGGCCCTGCCCTGGGACGGCGTCGACATCGCGCTGGAATGCACCGGCATCTTCACCAGCGCCGAGAAGGCCGCTTGGCACCTCGAGAACGGCTCGGACCGCGTGCTGGTCTCGGCCCCGTGCTCGAACGCGAACAAGACCATCGTCTACGGCGTGAACGAGGGCACGCTGACGTCCGAGGACAAGGTGATCTCGAACGCGAGCTGCACCACCAACTGCCTGTCGCCCGTGGCCAAGGTGCTGAACGACACCATCGGCATCAAGCGCGGCTTCATGACCACGATCCACAGCTATACAGGCGACCAGCCGACGCTGGATACCATGCACAAGGACCTGTACCGCGCGCGGGCCGCGGCGCTGAACATGATCCCCACCTCGACCGGTGCCGCGAAGGCCGTGGGCCTTGTGCTGCCCGAGCTGAACGGCAAGCTCGACGGTGTGGCGATCCGGGTGCCGACGCCCAACGTGTCGGTCGTCGACCTGGTCTTCGAGGCCGACCGCGACACGACGGTCGAAGAGATCAACGACGCGATCCGCAAGGCCGCCGACGGCCCGATGAAGGGCATCCTGGGCTACACGGACGAGATGCTTGTCTCGGGCGACTTCAACCACGACCCGCATTCGTCGGTCTTCCACATGGACCAGACCAAGGTGATGGAGGGCACCATGTGCCGCATCCTGACCTGGTACGACAACGAGTGGGGCTTCTCGAACCGCATGGCCGACACCGCCGTGGCCATGGGCAAGCTCTGAGACCAACAACCGACGCGCGCCGATCCCATGGACGGCGCGCGTTGTCCCTTCGGGGCGATCGCGTCAGTCCGGATGGATGTCACGCGGTGTGCAGCCCGCCTGGATCACCACCGCGATCCAGTTGACCGGCGCTTCCAGCCCCCTTCCCCGCAACCACTGGTCCTGGAGCCTGTAGGCGGCAAGCTCTGCGGCCTCGGGACAATAGAAATGCGCCCCGGCCTGACGGTGGTGCACCAGTTCGTGCAGCAGAACGCTGGCATCCAGCGTCCTGTCCTGCCGCCAGGGCGCGACCAGAAGCACACGGCCGCGATCCTCGTCGTAAAGACCGCGAAGCTTGCCGTGGCCCCGGACGGCCGGACCGTGCAGGGCCTGCGCCGCGCCCGATGCGACGAGCGAAATCGACAACGGATCGGGGTTGCGCGGCAGGTCGCTATGGGTATCGAGCCAGGCTTCCAGCGTTTCGCGCAGGGCCGAAAGGTCCTCGGCGTGCCGCCATGCCGGGTCGGGATCGAAGCGCAGGTTCGGCGCGGCGCCGGCCGAGGCCAGCGGCAGCATCAGCGAAAGGACAAGGATCAGGGCACGACAACGGGTGCGGTCAAGGGCCGGCATGGCAACCTCCTGGGCGTCTCGATTTTAAATTTCCTGCGATCGATGCTAGGCTGCGTGCCATTGAAGCTGCAAAAGACGGTTTCTCATGCCGGCATGCGGAAAATTCATCCCCCCAGGACGCGCCTGCCATGGGACGTAGGCTGCCCCCCTTCGCCGCGATCCGCGCGTTCGAGGCCGCGGCGCGACACCTGTCCTTCGCCAAGGCCGCGGACGAGCTGTGCCTCTCGCCCTCGGCGATCAGCCACCAGATCCGCGCGCTGGAAGACTTCCTGGACACGAAGCTGTTCGAACGGCGCGCCAACCAAACGCACCTGACCCTCACGGGGCGCGGTTACGCGCGCCGGATGACCACGCTGCTCGACCGGCTCGAGGCCGACACGGCGTCGATCCTGACCCGCGCGGACCGCACGCTGCGCGTCCTGTGCACGCCCGGTTTCGCGGCACGTTGGCTGGTGCCCCGTCTCGACCGGTTCGAGCACCCGGAGGCCGTTCGGCTGCGCGTGTCGACCGGCGCGCCCTCGACCGACTTCGCCAGCAATGACGCCGACGTGGTGATCGGATGGACCGAACCGACGGTCCCGGACGCCGACGTGGTCCCGCTCATGCGATCCGGGCGGTACCCGGTGGCCTCGCCCTCGTTCCTGGCCGCCAATCCGCTGAACCGCCCCGAGGATCTGTGCAACGTCACGTTGATGCACGACGAGACGATGGACCAGTGGGACGAATGGTTCGCGGCCGCCGGTGTCGCCGCGCCGCGCCTGCCCCGCGGTCCCGCCTTTCCGAATTGCGAGCTGGCCACCTCGGGCGTCGAGCAGGGGCTGGGCGTCAGTCTCGGCTACGACATGATGGTGCGCGACACGATCAAGGCGGGGCGATTGGTGCGCCTGTTCGACACCGTGACCATGCCCTTCGTCATCTATTCGTTCATCTGCCAGAGCCACCGCGCGGACGAACCGATGATCGCGGCCTTCCGCGCCTTCCTGACGCGCGAGATGCGGGCGAGCGGCGACGCGGCCTTCGAGCTGGTCGCCGAGTAGACACCGCGCGCGGCCCGCGTCGTGCAAATCGCCGGTCCGCGACGTCTTGCCCTTGTCGCGCGGGCAGCCGATATCCCTGCCCATGACAGACCGGAACAACACCACCGCCCCGTCCCCGATGCGCGCCCGCGTGGGCCGGTTCCTCGACCGCACCGCGGTTCAGAACACCGTGCTGGGCGTGATCCTGTTCAACGCCATCGTGCTCGGGCTGGAAACCTCGGACGCGGTCATGGCCGAGGCCGGGCCGCTGATCGTCGCGCTCGACACCGCGTGCCTGACCGTCTTCGTGATCGAGATCGGGCTGAAGCTTTATGCCCGCGGGCTCGACTTCTTCCGGCGCGGCTGGAACATCTTCGACTTCGTCATCGTCGGCATCTCGATGGTGCCGGCCGCGCAGGGGCTGACCGTGCTGCGCGCGCTGCGGATCCTGCGGCTGCTGCGCGTGGTCTCGGTGGCCCCGTCGCTGAGGCGCGTGGTCGAAGGATTGGTGAACGCCCTGCCCGGCATGGGGTCGGTCTTCGTGCTGATGGGCATGATTTTCTATATCGGCGCGGTCATGGCGACCAAGCTCTTCGGCGACGCCTTCCCCGACTGGTTCGGCACGCTGGGGCGGTCGGGCTACACGCTGTTCCAGATCATGACGCTGGAATCGTGGTCCATGGGCATCGTGCGCCCGGTGATGGAGGTCTATCCTTACGCCTGGCTGTTCTTCGTCACGTTCATCATGGTCACCACCTTCGCCGTGGTGAACCTCTTGGTGGGCCTGATCGTGAACTCGATGCAGGACGCCCACCACGAGGAGACGAACGAGGCCACGGGCACTTATCGTGACGAGGTGCTGGCCCGGCTGGCGGCCATCGAGGAGCGTCTGAGCGACCGCGACCGCGGCGGGAAATAGCCAGCCTCGCGTTGCGTTTTCTGCAACGCAGCATTGCAGGAACGACCGCTAGGCAGCAGGCTTATCCGGTTGCACCTTGGGGGTGTCCGCCGCGCGGGATGCGTGGCGGTTCCACGGCAACCAACGAGACCCCGCCATGACGATCTTCAACGACCTGCGGCTGCGCGCCCGACGCCGGGCCGAATACCGCCGCACCCTGCGCGCCTTGCGCGCCCTGCCCATCGACACCGCCCTGGATCTCGACATCTACCACGGCGACGCCAAGACCATCGCCCGCCAGGCCGTCTATGGTCCGACCGGCGCGCAACACTGATCCAAGGGACACACCGTAGTTAATTGTTTCGGAACAATTATTGCCTTGCACCCATCGCATAGCGGACTTGCCGCAACGGCGATTGTGGTGCGCTAACAGTTCCCCATATCCGGGGTGTAGCCGATGAGGCCACGACCCGAAACGCACCGACGAAGGACAGACACATGACCCTGATCGAACAGATCCGCAAAACCATCGAACAGCGCGCCCAATACGCCCGCACCCGCGACGCCCTGCGCGCCCTGCCCCTGCAGACCCAGATCGACCTCGACCTGAACGCACGCGACACCGACGCCATCGCGCACCGGGCCGTCTATGGACACTGATCCCTCGACAGCCTCGACCCTCTGAAAGGCGCAGCCACCGGTTGCGCCTTTCGCATTTGCAGCATCCCGCGAGGCACCCACACCTTGCCCGGCCCCGCCCGGCGGCGTATCAGCCCGGCAATTGTCGCTGACCCGCAGGTGCCGCCCATGATCCCCCGTTACGCCCGCCCCGAGATGACCGACATCTGGGAGCCCGCCACCAAGTTCCGCATCTGGTACGAGATCGAGGCGCATGCCTGCGACGCCATGGCCGACCTGGGCGTCATCCCGCGCGAGAACGCCGAGGCCGTCTGGAAGGCCAACGACGTGGAATTCGACGTGGCCCGCATCGACGAGATCGAGGCCGTCACCAAGCACGACGTCATCGCCTTCCTGACCCACCTGGCCGAGCACGTGGGCAGCGAGGAGGCCCGCTTCGTCCACCAGGGCATGACCAGCTCGGACGTTCTGGATACCTGCTTCAACGTCCAGCTCGTGCGCGCCGCCGACCTGCTGCTGGCGGACCTGGACAAGCTGCTGGCCGCGCTGAAAAAACGCGCGATGGAGCACAAGATGACCGTGCGCGTGGGCCGCAGCCACGGCATCCACGCCGAACCCACGACCATGGGCCTGACCTTCGCCCGTTTCTACGCCGAGATGGACCGCAACCGCGCGCGCCTTCAGGCCGCGCGGGCCGAGGTCGCCACCGGCGCCATCAGCGGCGCGGTCGGCACCTTTGCCAATATCGACCCCCGCGTGGAAGAGCATGTCTGCGCCAAGCTGGGCCTGACGCCCGAGCCGATCAGCACGCAGGTCATCCCGCGCGACCGGCACGCCATGTTCTTCGCCACGCTGGGCGTCATCGCCTCGTCCATCGAGAACATCGCGGTCGAGATCCGGCACATGCAACGGACCGAGGTGCTGGAAGGGGCCGAGTTCTTCTCGCTGGGGCAGAAGGGCAGCTCGGCCATGCCGCACAAGAAGAACCCCGTCCTGACGGAAAACCTCACGGGCCTCGCCCGGCTGGTCCGCATGACCGTGATTCCCGCGATGGAGAACGTGACGCTCTGGCACGAGCGCGACATCTCGCACTCCTCGGTCGAGCGGGGCATCGGGCCCGACGCCACCGTGACGCTGGATTTCGCGCTGAACCGCCTGGCGGGCGTCGTCGACAAGATGCTGATCTTCCCCGACAACATGCTGGAAAACATGAACAAGTTTCCCGGCCTCGTGATGTCGCAACGGGTGCTCCTGGCCCTGACCCAGGCGGGCGTCAGCCGCGAGGACGCCTATTCCATGGTGCAACGCAACGCGCTGAAGGTCTGGGAAGACCGGCTCGACTTCCGCGAGCTGCTGCTGGCCGATGACGACGTCGTCGCCGCCCTGGGCGAGGACGGCATCAACGAGAAGTTCGACATGGACTATCATACCAAGCATGTGGACACGATTTTTGCCCGCGTTTTCGGCGAAACCTGACCTGTTCCGATCTGTCGCAGGCAAAGGCGGCTTCCGGCGGTGACTTTACGTCGGGTCATGATACCTTGGTTCCTATCGCAACAGACAGGATCGGAGCTTGATCATGACCCTCAAGATTGCCCTGACCACGGCCGTTCTGGCCATCGCCCCCGGACTGGCGGCGGCCGAATGCAACTGGTCGAAACAGGTCTCGATGACCTGCGCCGCCGGCACGGTCTACGACAGCGAATCGCAAAGCTGCGTCCCGGTTTCGAGCTGACAACCCGTCCGCGCGTTGCGCACGGGATGGCATTGAAATGGCCCGCCGCGGTTCTCGTGGCGGGCTTTTTGCTGTGCGCCGCCACGCCAGGCGCCGCGGCGCGGGACACGCCCGCACATCTTGCGAAGGCGGTTGCCCTGATCGAGGAAGGCGACGCCGAGGCAGCGCAGGCGATCCTGTCCGACACCGTGTCCGCGTCGCCCGATGACTTGCTGGCACGCGCCCACCTGGGCCGCGCGTTCATCGCGCTCGGGGACATCGAGGCGGCCCGCGCCCAACTGACCGAGATCCGGCGCCGGGGCGGCCGCGCCAGCTGGCCCGAGTTCCTGCTGCGCAGCGCCTTGGGCAACGGACCCCGCGCAGGATACTGACCGGCCCGTCGTTACCGTTCCGTTTATCCCGGTGGCCTAGGGTGCCCGTCGTGACAGCCCAGCCACCGGAGCCCGCCATGGACGGACAGATCGCGCTCAGGCCCGAACCTCCAGACCCCGGCCTGCCCCGCCGGATCCCCGGCATGATCGACCCGCGCACCCTGACCCGCCGCCAGAAGGCGGCCATCGTTGTGCGCCTGCTGCTGGCCGAGGGCGCGACCCTGCCGCTGAGCGAGCTGCCCGAGCCGTTGCAGGCCGAGCTGACCACCCAGATGACGCAGATGCGTTTCGTCGACCGCGCCACCCTGCGCGACGTGGTTGAGGAATTCGCCTCCGAGCTCGATTCGATCGGGCTCAGCTTTCCCGGCGGGCTGGAAGGCGCCCTGGGCATCCTCGAAGGCGCGATCAGCCCCGAGATCGCCGCACGGCTGCGCAAGCAGTCCGGCGCCATCTGGACCGACGACCCGTGGGAGACCATCGCCGAGTTCCCGCCCGAGAAGATCATGCCGCTGCTGCAACGCGAAAGCCCCGAGATCGGGGCGGTGATCCTGTCGAAGCTGAAGGTCGCCAAGGCGGCCGACCTTCTGTCGAAACTGCCCGGCGCCCTGGCCCGGCGGCTGACCCTGGCGGTCTCGGAGACCGCCGATATCGCGCCCTCGACCGTGCGCCGCATCGGCGTGGCGCTGGCCGCCGAGCTGAAGGCCGAACCGCCCCGCGCCTTCCCCGCCGCGGCGGTGGAACGGCTGGGGGCGATCCTGAACGTGTCGACCTCGGTCACCCGCGAAGAGGTCCTGGAAGGACTCGACGCCGAGGATGCCGAACTGGGCAGCCAGGTGCGCAAGGCGATCTTCACCTTCGAGAACATCCCCGATCGCGTGGCCGCGCGCGATGTGCCGGTGGTGGTCAAGGGCGTGGACCAGGACATCCTGATCCTGGCCATCGCCGGCGCGACCGAGAAGACGCAGGCGACGGTGGACTACCTGCTGGCCAACATGTCCCAGCGCCTGGCCGACACCATGCGCGACGAGGCGGGCGAGTTGGGCAAGATCGCCCCCGCCGAGGTCGAGCGCGCCGAAACCGCCGTCGTCTCGGCCATCCGCGAGGCGGTCGATGCCGGCGAGATCAAGCTGATCGCCGAGGACGAGGAGTAGCGCGCCCCGTTGTGATCGGGCTGCGCGCCGCGTATGTCGAAGGCGATCCGTTCCTTGCGAAAGCGCCCGAAGGTGTCTGCCACGAAACCGCCCAGCCCCGTCCACAAGATCCAGAACCTTGTGATCCGTGGGCTGCTGGGGGTCGTCCTGGCGTTGCCCTATCGCACGCGGGTGCGCACCATGGGCTGGATCTGCGCCCACGTGATCGGCCCCGCCGTGGGCTGGCGCAAGCGCATCCGCAAGAACCTGGCGCTGGTCTGCCCCGACATGCCCGCCGCCGAGGTGAAACGGCTGGAACGGGCGGTGGCGAACAACGTGGGCCGCACATTGATCGAGATCTACTCGGGCGCCGAGTTCAAGGATCACGTGCGCGGCACGCCCCTGGCCGGCCCGGGGCTGGAGCCGTTCCTGGCCGCCCGCGCCGGGGGCCGCCCGGTGGTGCTGGTCACGGCGCACCTGGGCAATTTCGACAGCCTGCGCGCGACCCTGTTCCACGAAGGCCACGGCCTGGGCGCCCTGTATCGCCCGATGAAGAACGCGGCCTTCAACGACCACTACGTCCGCGCCCTGACTCAGATCGGCGCGCCGCTGTTTCCGGCGGATCGCAAGGGCATCACCGGCTTCGTGCGTCACCTGGCCGACGGCGGCATCATCGGCATCCTGACCGACGTCTATTCCATGAGGGGCGCCGACGTGACCTTCTTCGGCCAGCCCGCGCCCACCGCCGTGTCGGCCTGTGACTGGGCGGTGAAGTTCGACGCCCTGGTGATCCCCTGCTACGGGATCCGGCGGCCCGACGGGCTGAACTTCGATATCCATCTCGAGGCGCCGATCCCGCCGGGCGACCCGGTCGAGATGACGCAGGCGATCAACGACAACCTGGAAGGCTGGGTGCGGCGGCACATGGACCAGTGGTTCTGGATCCATCGCCGCTGGAAGCCCGAGCGCAAGCGCGCCGTCCCGACCGAAAGCTGACGTTGCGCGCGGGCGCCGCTCTCAGTCCACGCGGGCGGCGGCGACGATCTCGCCCGGGCCCTGCCGTTGCAGGATGATGGCGGCGGGCGGCGTGGCGGTGGTGGTCAGGTCCAGCGGCGCCTCGCCCGTCCATTCGCCCACCGTGCGCCAGGTCTTGACGATGTTATGGTATTCGAAGGTGTGGCCGGCATTCTCGCCACGCTCGATCGCGACCGTTTCGGCTGGCGTGTACTCGACCACCTGCACAAGCGCGGGCCGCTCGAACGCCCCGGCAGCGGGCGCCTGGATGGTCAGGCTGTCGCCATCGCGCAGGACGGTCAGCGCGACCGGATCGGCGCGGTCACGATGCTTGTCGATCAACTCCATCACTTGGACGGGGCGGTTGCCCACCACGTGATCGACGCCGCCCACGATCATCTGCGGCGTATAGATCGTGCGCTGTGCGGCGGCGCGGGCGTACCCCTTCTGCCGCTTGGTGAAGCCCGGCTGCGCGAACCTGTCCTTCCAGCCGATGTAGTCCCAGTAGTCCACGTGCAGCGCCAGAGGCAGCACGCCCTCCATCCGGGCCAGCCGGCCCATCAGCTCGTCCGCAGGGGGGCAGGCCGAGCAGCCCTGCGAGGTGTAGAGTTCGATGACGACGGGCTGTTCCTCCGCCTCCGCGACCATGGGCGCAAAACAGGCCGCCAGCGCCAGTCCACGGATCCATCGAAGCATGCGTCGTCCTCTCGTCGTTGCCCTGATCCTCCTATAGAGACGAAGGTCCCAAAGCCAATCAAGGAATTGCGACAGGCCGAAACATGCGGTTTGCATACATATGCATACCGACATTGACAGCCGCCCCCACCAGCCCTATTACGTTGGATCAATCGCGACACAAATGTCAGTTGATCCCTTTCCCTTTTCAAGGAGACCGCCATGCCCATCGAGGTTGGACAGGACACCAATAAAACCCGCAAGACGCTCGAAGTCGGCGGCAGTTCCTATGCCTATTATTCCATCGACGCGGCCTCGCAGGCGGGGCTTGGCGATTTCTCTCGCCTGCCGGTGTCGCTGAAGGTGCTGCTTGAGAACCTGCTGCGCTTCGAGGACGGCAACACCGTCACCACCGACGACATCAAGGCCTTCGCCGACTGGGCCGAGAACGGCGGCAAGACCAACCGCGAAATCGCGTACCGCCCCGCCCGCGTCCTGATGCAGGACTTCACCGGCGTGCCTGCCGTGGTCGACCTGGCCGCCATGCGCGACGGCATCGTCAGCCTCGGCGGCGACGCGCAGAAGATCAACCCGCTGAACCCCGTGGACCTGGTCATCGACCACTCGGTCATGATCGACGAGTTCGGCAACCCGCGCGCCTTCCAGATGAACGTGGACCGCGAGTACGAGCGCAATATCGAGCGCTACCAGTTCCTGAAATGGGGCCAGAAGGCGTTCGAGAACTTCCGCGTCGTGCCGCCCGGCACCGGCATCTGTCACCAGGTGAACCTGGAGTACCTGGCCAAGACCGTGTGGTCCGACAAGGATCAGAACGGTGAAATGGTGGCCTATCCCGACACGCTGGTGGGCACCGACAGCCACACCACCATGGTCAACGGCGCGGCCGTCCTGGGCTGGGGCGTGGGCGGCATCGAGGCCGAGGCCGCCATGCTGGGCCAGCCCGTTTCGATGCTGATCCCCGAGGTCGTGGGCTTCAAGCTGACCGGCGCCATGCCCGAGGGCACCACCGCCACCGATCTCGTGCTGAAGGTCTGCGAGATGCTGCGCGAAAAGGGCGTGGTGCAGAAATTCGTCGAATTCTACGGTGACGGTCTGGACAACGTTCCGCTGGCCGACCGCGCGACCATCGGCAACATGTCACCCGAGTTCGGCGGCACCTGCGCCTTCTTCCCCATCGACGACGAAACCCTGCGCTACCTGACCCAGACGGGCCGCGATGCCGAGACCATCAAGCTGGTCGAAGCCTACGCCAAGGAGCAGGGACTGTGGCGCACCCCGGGCGCCGAGCCGGTCTTCACCGACACGCTCGAGCTGGACATGTCCACGGTGAAGCCCGCCATCTCGGGGCCGAAGCACCCGCAGCAGCATATCGATCTCGACAAGGCCGCGACGGATTTCCACGCCTATATCGACGGCCAACGCAAGAACGGCGAAGGCCAGAAGCGCGCCGAGGTCCGGTGGGAAGCCGAGGGCGGCCAGCCGGCGCCGAAAGAGATCCCCGGCAACACCGGCAAGCACAAGCGCGCGCACGTCACGATGAAGGACATCGACGGCGAGGAGAAGACGTTCGAGCTGCACGACGGCTCGATCGTGATCGCCTCGATCACGTCCTGCACCAACACGTCGAACCCCTACGTGATGATCGGCGCCGGTCTCGTCGCCCGCAAGGCGCGCGAACTGGGGCTGGACCGTCAGCCCTGGGTCAAGACCTCGCTCGCGCCGGGCAGCCAGGTCGTGTCGTCCTACCTCGAGCAGACGGGCCTGCAGGAAGACCTGGACGCCATCGGGTTCAACCTTGTGGGCTATGGCTGCACCACCTGCATCGGCAACTCGGGCCCCATCGCCGACGAGCTGTCGAAGGCCATCGCCGAGAACGACCTGATCGCCTGCTCGGTCCTGTCGGGCAACCGCAACTTCGAGGGCCGGATCAGCCCCGACGTGCGCGCCAACTACCTGGCGTCGCCGCCGCTGGTCGTGGCCTACGCCCTGGTCGGTGACATGAACGTGGACATCACGCGCGAGCCGCTGGGCCAGGACAAGGACGGCAACGACGTCTACCTCAAGGACCTGTGGCCCTCGCAGCAGGAGATCGCCGAGCTGGTCGAGAAGACCGTCACGCGCGAGATGTTCCAGGAGAAATACGCCGACGTCTTCAAGGGCGACGAGAAGTGGCGCGAAGTCGAGACCACCGACAGCGAGACCTACAACTGGCCGGCCGCGTCGACCTATGTCCAGAACCCGCCCTATTTCCAGGGCATGGACACCGAGGCCGGCACGATCAGCAACATCGACGGCGCGCGGATGCTGGCGCTGCTCGGCGACATGGTCACCACCGACCACATCAGCCCCGCCGGGTCGTTCAAGGAAACCTCGCCCGCGGGTGAGTACCTGACCGAACGCCAGGTGCAGCCGCGCGAGTTCAACTCGTACGGGTCGCGCCGCGGCAACCACGAGGTGATGATGCGCGGCACCTTCGCCAACATCCGCATCCGCAACGAGATGCTGGACGGCGTGGAAGGCGGCTTCACCAAGGGCCCCGATGGCGAGCAGATGTCGATCTACGACGCCGCGATGAAGTATCAGGAGCAAGGCACGCCGCTGGTCGTGGTCGCGGGTGAGCAATACGGCGCCGGCTCCAGCCGCGACTGGGCCGCCAAGGGCACCGCGCTTCTGGGCGTGAAGGCCGTGATCGCGTCCAGCTACGAGCGGATCCACCGTTCGAACCTGGTTGGCATGGGTGTCCTGCCCTTCGAGTTCACGGGCGGCGACGACCGCAAGAGCCTGGAGCTGACCGGCGACGAGACCTTCGCGATCCACGGTCTCGAGGACGACTTCAAGCCGCAGGCCGAGGTGCCCTGCACCATCACCTATGCCGACGGGTCGACGAAGGAGATCACGCTGAAGTCGCGCATCGATACCGCGATCGAGATCGACTACGTCAAGAACGGCGGCGTGCTGCACTACGTGCTGCGCCGCCTGGCCGACACGGCCTCGGCTGCCTGAGGCGTCGGACAGACAGGAACAAGGGCCGGTGGCACCACGCCACCGGCCCTTTTCTTTTTCAGCGGAGAAACGGTCTCAGCGCGGGCGCGACAGCGCCTCGGGGCCAACCGCGTCGAAGGACCCGGCACCCAGCTGTCCCAGCGCGCGTTCAAGCTCCAGCCGCAGGATATCCAGCGCCCGCTCGGCGCCCTTGGCCCCGCCTGCGCCCACGCCGAAGGCCAGCGCCCGTCCCGTGAGGCAGAAGTCGGCGCCCAGCGCCTTGGCGCGCAGCAGGTCGGCGCCGCGGCGTATCCCGCTGTCGACCAGCACTGCCATGCGACCGGCCACCCGGTCCGCGATGGCCGGAAGCGCCTCGATCGTGGGCGGACCAAAGGCCACCTGCCGCCCGCCGTGGTTCGACACCACGACGCCGTCGCAGCCCAGCTCAGCGCATTTCGCGGCGTCTTCGGCGTGCAGGATGCCCTTCACCAGCAGCTTGCCCTTCCACCGCGCGCGCAGACGCTTCAGGTCCTCCCAGTCGAAACTGGGGGTGATCAGCGTTTTCTGAACGTCGGCATAGGATGTGGCCGCCTTCAGCAGGTCCGCGTAATTGGCGATGTTGGGCTTGCCATGCGCCGCGCTTTCCAGCGACCAGCGCGGGTTCATGGCCAGCTGCACCATGACTTCGGGCGTGAACTTGAACGGCACGGCCAGCTGGTTGCGAATATCCCGGTCGCGCTTGCCCGCGGCGGGCACGTCTGCCGTGACCATCATCACCGGGTAGCCGGCCGCCTCGGCCCGATCGACCAGACCGTCGGTCACGCCCTGGTCGGCCGAGACGTAAAGCTGGAACCAGCCGTTGCCGTCCGCGGCCTCGGCCAGACGCTCCAGCGTGGTCGAGGCGGCGGAACTGGCGACGTAGGGCATGTTCGCCCGCTTGCACAGCCGCGCGAGCGTCACGTCGGCCTCGGGCCAGAAGGCGTTCAACATCCCGATGGGCGCCATCCCGAACGGCAGGTCGAAATCCTGCCCCAGCACCCTGGCGCGCGTGTCGATCCGGCCCACGTCGGTCATGTAGCGCGGCGTCAGCTCGATCTCTTCGAAGGCTTCCGCGTTGCGCCGCATGTTCCGCTCGGACTCGGCCCCGCCATCCACGAGGTCGAAGGCGAAACGCGGGATCCGGCGCTTGGCCATGGCACGCAGGTCGTCGATCGAGGCGGCCCGGTCCAGTCGCATCAGATGGACCACCCGCCGTCGATGGCGAAGGCCTGCCCGGTGGTGAAGGCCGACATGTCGCCGGCGAGATAGCACACCATCTCGGCGATCTCGTCGGGCTGGCCCAGCCGGCCCATGGGCTGGCGCGCGGTGAAATCCCGGTGCGCCTTCTCGTAATCGCCGGTATCGGCCAGCCGCTGTTGCAGCGACGGGCTTTCGACCGTGCCGGGGCAGATCGCGTTGCAGCGGATGCCCTGCTTGACGAAATCGGCGGCGATGGACTTGGTCATGCCGATGATCGCGGCCTTGGACGACCCGTAGGCGAAGCGCGTCGGCGCGCCCTTCAGCGACGACACCACCGAGGCGATGTTGACGATCGAGCCCTGCCCCGCCTCGAGCATTCCCGGCAGAACGGCGCGGGTGATGCGATAGGTGGCCTTGGCGTTCAGTGCGAAGGACCGGTCCCAAGCGTCCTCGTCACAGTCGAGGATGCTGCCGGTATGCACCCAGCCCGCGCAGTTCACCAGCACGTGCACCGGCGCGATCTCGGCCACCAGCGCGGCGACCGCGTCGGCATCCATCACGTCCAGCTTGCGGGCGGTGATCCGGTCCGAGGTGGCGGCCAGGTCCTCGACCGCGGCACCGTCGATATCGGTGGCGATGACGCTCGCCCCGCGCGCGGCCAGCGCTTCGGCCGAGGCGCGGCCGATGCCCGCCCCCGCCGCCGTGACCAGAGCGGTCTTGCCTGTCAGTGTCTGATCCATCGAATAGCTCCTTCAGCGGGCCAGCCAGCCGCCATCCACCGTCACGACGCTGCCATGGCAGTAGGCGGCGGCGTCCGAGGCCAGGAAGACGGCGGCCCCGGCGATCTCGGACGGCTCGGCGAAGCGGCCCGCCGGGATCCGGTCGAGCAGCGCCTTCGAGCGGTCCGGGTCGTCGCGCAGGGCCTGGGTGTTGTCGGTGGCGGTATAACCGGGCGCGATGGCGTTCACGTTCACGCCCTTCCCCGCCCATTCGTTGCACAGCGCCCGGGTCAGCCCGACCACCGCGTGTTTGCTGGACGCGTAGCCCGGCACGAACAGCCCGCCCTGCGAGCTGAGCACCGAGGCCACGTTGACGATCTTGCCAGATCCCTGCGCCACCATGTGACGCCCCGCCGCCTGGCACAGCAGCCAGACGGAATCGAGGTTCACCGACAGCACCCGCCGCCAGTCTTCGAACGGCATGTCGGTCGATGCCTCGCGGTGGATGATGCCCGCGTTGTTCACCAGGATATCCAGCCCGCCCAGCGCGTCGGCGGCGAAGGATACGACCTCGTCCGCCTGCGCCTGGTCCATGCCGGCGAAATCGGCGCGCACGGCGGCGGCCTTCACCCCGTGCGCCCGGATCCTGTCGAGCGTCTCGTCCGGTTCGTGGCTGCGATAGGTCAGCGCCACGTCGGCGCCGGCGGCGGCAAGGCCGAGGGCAATGCCCTCGCCGATGCCGGTCGCCCCGCCGGTCACAAGTGCTTTTCGCCCGGTCAGATCGAAGGGGTTGGTCATAGGTCAGTACCTGTTTGCAATGGGCAGTTCCTCGGCCGGGAACAGGCTGATCACTTCGCATCCATCCTCGGTCACCACGACCTCTTCCTCGATGCGCGCGGCGGAATATCCGTCGGCGGCCGGGCAATAGGTTTCAAGCGCGAAGACCATGCCGGTCTGGATCTCCATGGGGTGATCCATGGACACCGCCCGGCTGATGATCGGCCGCTCGTGCAGCGCCAGCCCCAGGCCGTGCCCGAATTGCAGGCCGAAGGCCGCGTCCTCGTTGGGGAAACCCAGCGACTCGGCCGTGGGCCAGACCTCGGCCACCTTGTCGGTGGACACGCCCGGCTTGATCATCGCGATCGAGGCATCGATCCATTCCCGCGCCTTCACGTAGGCATCGTTCTGCGCCGGGGTGGCGCGGCCGATGTTGAAGGTCCGGTAATAGCAGGTCCGATAGCCCTGGTAGGATTGCAGGATGTCGAAGAACGCCTGGTCACCGGGGCGGAAATACCGGTCGGTGAAGTTGTGGGGGTGCGGATTGCACCGCTCGCCCGAGATGGCATTGATGGCCTCGACATCGTCGGAGCCCATCTCGTAGAGCATCTTGTTCGACAATGCGACGATGTCGTTCTCGCGCACGCCGGGTTTCAGTTCTTCGTAGATCATGTGGTACACGCCATCGACCATCGAGGCGGCCTGCGTCAACAGCTGGATCTCGTCCCAGTTCTTGATCTCGCGCGCGGCAAGCATGATCTGCTGGCCGTCGACCACGTTGATCCCCTCTTCCTTCAAAGCGTGGAACATCGCCGTTTCGGCATAGTCGACGCCCACCGGCATGTTCGCCATGCCCGCGTCCTTGATGAGCTGGGCGATCATCTTGGCGTATTTGCGCATGAGCCCGAACTCGGGCGGGATGGTGCCGCGCATGCCGACGACGCCCGCAAGGCAGTGGTCGGGTTCCAGCCAGTCCGAGTATTTCTGGTGGTGCACCGCGGCCGAGCCGAAGTCCCAGACATAGGGCGAGTCGTCGCCGGTCAGCAGGCAGAAGCGGCACATCTTGTCCCGTTCCCATTCGCCGATCTTGGTGGCGCTGACGTAGCGGATGTTGTTCACGTCGAACAGCAGCAGCGAGCCCGCGTTCGAGTTCTTGAGCGACTGGCGCGTGCGGGCCAGGCGATAGCGGCGCAGGCGGTCGTGGTCGATTCGGCGTTCGAAATCCACCGACATGTGACCCGAGGCGGGCAGCTTGCCCTCCCAGCGCCAGTTCGGCTCGAGATCCTGCGGCGTCAGCAAGTTGGGCATCAGGGCGCGTGACATGGTGTTCTCCTTCCGGGCGCGCATGGCAGCGGCGCCCATGATTTGTGGTGGGGGATCGGCGGGGGTGCGGCGTTACTTCGTGACCCAGCCGCCATCGACCGAGATCATCTGCCCGGTCATGTAGTCGCTGTCGTCGCTGGCCAGGAACGAGGCCATTCCGACGATATCCTTGGGATAGGACACGCGCTTGATGACCAGGTTGTTCTCGACGATGTCGTCATAGGCCTGGCCCGCGCGCTCCTTGAAGCCGATCTCGACCAGGTCCTTGTCCAGCTGCTCCCACAGCGGCGTAACGACGACGCCGGGGGCATAACCATTTACGGTGATGTTGTGCTCGGCCAGTCCCAGCGCGCCGCATTCGGTCAGCGCGAGACAGCCGTATTTCGACGTGCAGTACACGGTCACGTCCACCAGCGGCTTGCGCGACGCGATGCTGCCCACGTTGATCAGCTTGTAGGGGTGATCCTCCATGGGCCCCTGCGCGATCATCTGCTTGGCGGTTTCCTGCATGCCAAGCCACATGGCCTTGGTGTTCACGTTCATGATGAGGTCCCAATTGTCCTCGTCGATGTCCATGAAGAAGCGCGGCTTGTTCAGGCCGGCATTGAAGAGGCCCACGTTGATCGAGCCGAAGGCGTCGACCGTGGCCTTAACGGCGGCGGCGTTGTCCGCGCGCTTTGTGACGTCCATCTTCACCGCGATCGCCTTTCCATTGCCGGCGCTGTTGATCCGCTCGGCAACCTTTTGCGCTTCGGCCTCGTCCAGGTCGCCCAGCGTGACGTTCGCGCCCTGCGCGGCAAAGCTTTCGGCGTTTGCGGCACCCATGCCGCGGGCAGCGCCGGTGATCAGGATGTTCTTACCTTTCAGGCGGTTGGGGTCCATGGTGTCTCCTCCTCGATGAGTCGTTGTTCAGCGTTTCAGCAAGTCGTCCGCGCGGGCCTGGGCCGCGCGCAGGGCGGCGCGCGGCGATTGCACCCCGCGCAGCATGTCGTGGAATTCCTCGCCGCAGATCTGGAAGATGCCGGAGATCTCGGGGACCGGCGGGCGCGGCCAGAATTGCAGCTCGTCGCGCCAGGACATCTCGTCCACCGCCTCGAAGATGGTGGAAAGGCGGCGCACCTCGGGGTCGGCCGCGACGGTGTAGCGGGGGTTGGTGCGGCTGCCATTCTGGACGTACAGCTTCTGCGCCTCGGGCGAGGTGAAGACGCACAGCGCCTCGGCCGCGGCGGCGATCCGTTCCCGCGGCAGGTTGGCAGGGATGCCCAGGGCGTAGCCGCCCACATGGGCGATGGGCCGCCCGCCCCGCACCGGCGGATGCGGAAGGTAGCCGGTCTGGCCGTGCGCGGGTGAGCTCGGATCGTTCTCGAAATACGGAGCAAGCAGGGTATAGCCATAGGCCATCGCCGCACGCCCCGCCGCGTAGGGGCGGATCCGCTCGTACCAGGACATCGACAGGATGTCGGGCGGCGAGTAGTCCAGCAGCTGCATCAGGAACTCGGCCGCGGCCAGGCCGGCCGGCGTGTCGATGGTGGCGCGGTAGTCGTGCCGCGCCAGCGACGCGGTGTCGAAGCCGCCCGCGATCTCGGGCATCGAGACGACGGGCTGGCCGAAATCGGCCATGGTCATCAGCACCGTGTGCCCCAGGGCCGTGCCCCGCGCCGCGTTCCACGCGATGCCGTACCGCCCTCGCTGGGGTTGGTGCAGCGTCCGCGCGGCGTCGAGCAGGTCGTCCGTCGTCTCGGGCGGGCGCAGCCCGGCCTCGGCGAAAAGGTCCCGCCGATAGAACAGAAGCTCGGGCGTGGTCTGCGCGGGCACGCCGTAGGCGGTGCCGCCCCAGTGCGTCGCGCTCCAGCCGGCGGTGTGGAAATCGGCCGGGTCCAGCCGCGCGATGTCGAAGGCCCGCTCCAGCGGCATCAGCACGCCCGCCTCGGCGAATTCACCCATCCACGGCAGGTCGACCGCGATGATGTCATAGCGGCTGGTGGGACGTGCGGCGTTGCGCAGCGCCTCGGCCCGCAGCCGGTCGATCGAGAAGGCGCGCTGTTTTATCGGGACGCCGATGGCCTGCTCGAACTGGCGCTTGAGATTGACCATCACCATGAAGGTCGGATCGCCATGCACCAGGACCCGCAGGCCCGACGCCAGCTTCAGCGGGTCGGTCCGCACCGGCAGCGGCGGGATCGAGCGGGCGGCGCTGTAGCTGCCGCCGAAGAAGTAATCCTTCGACTCGGCGCCCTGCCCGCCCCGACCGAACTGCTGTTCACACAGCCGGCGCACGCGGCCCGACATCTGCATCCATTGCGACAGGAGCCGGTCGCTGGGATGCATGGAAAAGCTCTTGCCGGTGGCGGTGCGCGGACGCTGCTCGATCAGGCCCGCCGCGATCATGTCCTTCAGCCGCCGGTTCGCCGTGGCGTAGGGCACGCGGCTGGCGCCGATGACCGAGGTGGGCGTGACCACCCGCGCTTCGAAATGGCCGCGCAGCAGGTGCAGCGCCATGCGAAAATGCGGCTCGGGCGTGACCATGTCGAAGCCGTCTTCGATCTCGTCGCTGAATTCCTCGAGAAACGTCAGAATGGACAAGGCATCGTCGGGCGCCGCGCGTGGCGCGACCTCGTCCTGCCTATGCCCAACCATCGAATTCATTGCAGACGTGCCTTCCTCCCCGCGGCGTGACGCCGCTGGCAAAACACCCCTCAATCTGGACATTTTGTCGCGCTTCACGTTCGCACCTCTTGAAATTGTCCAACCTGGAAGGGCGATCATACGCGCAATTAATCCATTCCGGATAATATTTTATCCACATTGGACATCTTTCCGGCATTCGGGTGGGAACCGATCTCTCATATTGATCACGATCATTCGGTGGTTCGAATGATGGCGGGTGGGACGAACCGGCCCGCTAAGAGGAATTGAACCAACATATCTTACGTTTCGGGAGGAACGAACATGAACCTTCGCAGCACCTTCGCCGCCACCACTGCGGCCACCGCGATGCTGGCCGGCGCCGCCTTCGCGGGCGAGCATGGCGGCACCATGCGCATCGGCATCACGCAGAACAACGTGGGCGTCGACAGCTACCAGACCACCTACGAGCAGGCCTTCATCGCCGCCGCCGAAGAGAACGAGAACGTCGAAACGGTCGTCCTGGACGCCGGCGGCGACGTGGCCCGCCAGATCGCCCAGATGGAAGACCTGATCCAGCAGGACGTCGACGCGATCATCATCTGGCCCACCAACGGCGAAGCCGTGATCCCCGCGGTGCGCAAGGCCGCGCAGGCCGATATCCCGGTGATCGTCACCAACTCGAACATCGCCGAGCAGGGCTTCGACTTCGTGGCCAGCTTCTCGGGCCCCGACAACATCACCCAGGGCGCACGCTCGGCCGAGATCATGTGCGACAAGTTCAAGGAAGAGGGCATCGAGGGCGAGGCCCGCGTCGTCCAGATCAGCGGCCAGCCCGGCTACACCACCGCCATCGAGCGCGCCAAGGGCTTCGAGGATCGTCTGCCCGAGGTCTGCCCGGACGTCACGCTGGTCGAGACCCAGCCCGGCGACTGGAACCGCGAGAAGTCGCAGCAGGTCATGGAAGCCTTCCTGGTCAAGTATGACGACATCGACGGCGTCTATGCCGGCGACGACAACATGGGCGTGGGCGCCCTGAACGCCGCCAAGGCCGCGGGCCGCGACGGGATCATCTTCGTCGGCGCCACCAACTTCGCCGTGGGTTACGAGGCCATGGCGGCGGGCGATTACTGGGGCTCGATCTACCAGTCGCCGGTCGATGACGCGGAAGCCGCGCTGCAGACGGCCATCGACATCCTGAACGGCGAGGAAGTGCCCTTCCTGAACTACTTCGACACGCCGAAGATCACCCAGGACAACATGGACGAGTTCTCGAAGCCCGTCTTCTAAGACTCCTCCCGACGGCGGGGCGCGCGTGACTGCGGTACGCGCGCCCCGCACCTTTCAGATTACGGTAGAAGACGAACCCGGGGGGAGACATGGGACGCGTCGAAGGACGGGTATGCATCGTGACCGGTGCCGCACGCGGTATCGGACGCGCCATCGGCGAAGCGCTGCTGGCCGAGGGTGCCAAGGTCTGTTTCGCAGACATCAACGGCGACCAGGCGGCCGAAGTGGCCGAGTGCAGTGCCCGGAACGCCCATGCCGACGCCGTGACCTCCGCCAGGGTGGACGTGACCGACCGCGAGGCGGTGCGCGCCATGATCGCCCACACGGTCGAAACATTCGGGCGGCTGGACGTGAAGTTCAACAACGCGGGCGTCAACAAGCCCATGAACTTCCTCGACGTGACCGACGACAACTGGAATTTCATCATGGGCGTCAATGGCCTGGGCTGCATGATCGGCATGCAGGAAGCCGCGCGCCAGATGATCGCGCAGGGCAAGGGCCCCGACGGCATCGCCGGCAAGATCATCAACACCGCCTCGATCGCGTCGCGGCAGGGCTTCGACAACGTGGCCCCCTACTGCGCGTCGAAATGGGCCGTCGTGTCGCTGACCCAGTCGGGCGCGCGCGGGCTGGCCGAGCACGCCATCCCCGTCACCGGCTTCGCCCCCGGCGTGGTGGCCACCGAGATGTGGGAAGAGGTCGACCGCGACCTTCTGGAAATCGGCGCATCACAACGCCCCGGCCAGGCGATGGAAGAGTTCTCGGCCGAGATCCTGAAGGGCCGCGTGGCCAAGCCGGACGACATCACCGGCACCACGACCTTCCTGGCCTCGAGGGACAGCGACTACATGACCGGCCAGATCGTCATGATCGACGGTGGCATGACCCTGGTTTGATTTCAGCGGACGGATCGCGGGCCGGACGGCCCAGCGCCCGAGGAGGAGCTATGGCGACACTTTCCAAGCAGAAGATCGGCAGCGTTCTGGCGAAACAGGGCATCCTGATCGCCTTTGCCGTGTTCATCGTGGCCTTCACACTGGCCAACAACAAGTTCCTCACCGTCGACAACGTCTTCTCGGTGGTGCCCGCCTCGGCCAAACAGGGGGTCATGGCGCTCGGCGTCACCTTCGTGGTGATCTCGGGCAACCTGGACCTGTCGGTCGGCTCGATGATGAGCTTCTCGACCATCGTGGTGCTGGATCTGCACGACAAGATCGGGCCGTTCCTGGCCATCCCGGCGATGTTCGCGATGACGCTGTGCCTCGGGGCCTTCATCGGGATACTTGTCGGGTATCTCAGGCTGAATTCACTGATCGTCACGTTGGGGATGCTCTCGGCGATCCATGGTCTGACGCTGACCTATTCGGGCGGCCAGAACATGGACATCGCCGACAAGGAAGGCACCTGGTTCAGCGTCTTCGGACAGGGCACTGCCCTGGGCATCCCGGTGCCGATCCTGATCTTTGCCCTGCTGGCCGCGGTGCTGGGGCTGATGCTGTCGCGCACGCCCTTCGGCCGCAAGGTCTATGCCGTGGGCGGCAATGGCACGGCCGCGACCTTCTCGGGCATCCGGCGCGCGCGCACGGTCTTCATGTGCTACATCCTGTCGGCCTTCTGCGTCGCCACCGCCGGATTGATCCAGGCCAGCCGCAGCCTGGGATCGCAGAACACCGTGGGACAGGGCCTCGAGCTCGAGGTGCTGGCCGCCGTGATCCTGGGCGGCGCGTCCCTGATGGGCGGCTCGGGCACGATCTTCAAGACCGTGATCGGGGTGCTGATCCTGGGCTTCATCCAGAACGGGCTGCTGCTGCTCGGCCTGCAATTCTACGTCCAATATGTCGTGACCTGGGTGATCATCATCCTGGCCGTCTGGCTCGACATTGCCGCCAAGCGTGGCCGGCTCTGGTCGCCCATCGCCTGAGGAAGGAGCAAGACCATGCAACCTGGTGCACTGTCCAAGGCGCTGAAGAACGGCGCGATCTGGGGCTTCATCGTGCTCGAGCTGATCTTCTTCTCGGTCGCGGGAGAGTTCATGTCGCTCAGCGACACGGCCTTCATGGACTGGGAGAACATGCTGCTGCTGCTCAAGCAGTCGGCTCCAATCGGTATCATCGCGATGGGCATGACCATCGTGATGGTGAACGGCAATATCGACCTGAGCGTCGGGGCCACCTTCGCCATCGCCGCGATCATCCTGCTCGACAGCATGACATGGCCGTTCATGGCCGCCATGGGCGACTGGGCCATCCCCTTCGCGTGGCTGTTCGCGCTGATCGTCGGCACCCTGCTGGGCGCGCTGAACGGTCTGCTGGTCTGGAAGACCGGCGTCGACGCTTTCATCGTCACGCTCGGGTCCATGCTGGGCTATCGCGGCATCGTCTTCATGTTCAACGGCGAGAACCCGACCAGCCACCTGAACTGGACCCTCGTGGACTTCGCCGAGGCCGAGTTCCTGGGCATCGCCACCGCGTCGTGGTTCCTGCTGGCCGCCACGGGGGCCATGTGGTTCCTGATGACCAAGACCGTCCACGGCCGCAACGCCTATGCCATCGGCGACAACCGCGAAGCGGCGGTGAACGCGGGCATCCGCGTCGGGCCGCACATGATGATCAATTTCGCGATCATCGGCTTCCTGGCGGCCCTGTCGGCGGTCGTCTTCTACTCGGAATCGGGGTCGGTGAACCCCAATGACGGCCAGCTCTACGAGTTGTGGGTCATCACCGCCGTCGTGCTGGGCGGCACCAAGATCACCGGCGGCGCGGGCAGCGTCATCGGCACCTTCGGCGGTGTCATCGCCATACAGCTTCTGCGCAAGGGGCTGGGCCATATCGGCGCCGATACGTCCACGGTGAACCTCGTGATCGGCCTGATCCTGATCGCCGTGCTGTTCCTCGACCGTCAGCTGAACGTGAAGGGCAAGGAGGCCTTGAAGGTATGACCGATACGAAACCGATCCTGCGGCTCGACGGCATCGTCAAGACGTTCCCCGGCGTTCGGGCGCTCGACGGCGTCTCCTTCGCCGTGATGCCCGGCGAGGTCCACGCCCTCATGGGCGAGAACGGCGCTGGGAAATCCACCCTGATGAAGGTGCTGGGCGGCATCCACCAGCCCGATGGCGGGGCGATCTACATGGGCGACGAGCAGGTCGTCATGTCCGGCCCGCTGGAAGCCAAGGCCAAGGGCATCGTCTTCATTCACCAGGAGCTGAGCCTGGCCGAAGAGCTGACAGTGGCCGAGAACATCTACCTGGGCGAGCTGCCGCGAAAAAGCTTCGGCCGGGTCGACTGGAAGACCCTGGCCGAAAAGACCAACGCGATCCTGAAGAAGCTGCGGGTGGGCTTCGACGCCCTGACCCGGGTGGGCGATTTGTCGATTGCCAACCAGCAGATGGTCGAGATCGCCCGCGCCCTGACCGTCGACGCCAAGGCCGTGATCTTCGACGAGCCCACCGCGTCGCTGACCGACGCCGAGAAGGTGGTGCTGTTCGACGTCATCAGCGACCTCAAGGCCGACGGCGTGGGCATCATCTATATCAGCCACCGGATGGAAGAGATCTTCAAGATCACCGACCGGATCAGCGTCCTGCGCGACGGCCAGTACCAGGGCACGGTCGCCACGCCCGAGACCGACGAGGAACGCGTCACCCAGATGATGATCGGCCGCAAGCTGGACCTGACGCGCAACGCGTTGCACCACGAACTGGGCGACGTCGCGCTCGAGGTGCGGGGCCTCAGCTGCGGCAAGCTCTACACCGATATCAGCTTCGAGGTGCGCCGTGGCGAGGTCGTGGGCTTCTACGGGCTGGTCGGCGCGGGCCGGACCGAGATTGCCGAGACGCTGTTCGGTCTGCGCGATCCCTCGGCCGGGCAGATCCTGCTCGACGGCGAAGAGGTCCGGCTGAACTCGCCCGTCGACGCCATCGCCCGCGGCATCAGCCTGGTCCCCGAGGACCGCAAGGGCCAGGGCCTGGTCCTGGGCATGAACTGCCGGGACAACATGACCCTGCCCCAGGTGGACGATTTGACCGCCGGTCCCTTCGTGGCCGAGGGCGCCGAGGTCGCCATCTTCGACCAGTATCGCGACCAGCTGGACATCCGCACGCCGGGCTGGCGGGCCCGGGTCGGAAACCTGTCGGGCGGCAACCAGCAGAAGATCGTCATCGGCAAGTGGCTGTCCATGCATCCCAGCCTGCTGATCGTGGACGAGCCCACGCGCGGCATTGATGTCGGAAGCAAGTCCGAGATCCACAAGCTGCTGCGCGGCCTCGCGGCCAAGGGCTATGCCGTCATGGTCATCAGCTCGGAAATGCCCGAGGTGCTGCACGTCTCGGACCGGATCGTGGCCATGTATTCCGGCCGCATCATGCGGACCTTCACCTCGGACGAGGTGACCGAGGACAGCCTGATCCAGGCGATCTCGGGCCTGGGCGGTGACGGCAAGGCCGCCTGAACCCCTGCCCCACACCCAGCCGCGTGCGCGGGCGCCCTGCCCGCGCCGCCCCTTTGACCTGCAACCTGCGAGGACAGCATGAAACTGCTCCGCCATGGCGCGCCCGGCGCCGAGAAACCGGGCCTACTCGACGCCGACGGCCGCGTGCGTGACCTGAGCGGCGTGGTCCCCGATATCGCGGGCGAAACCCTGCACCCCGAAGGCCTGGCCAGGCTGGCCGCACTGGATCCGTCCGACCTGCCGCTGGTCGACGGCACGCCGCAGGAAGGTCTGCGCCTTGGCCCCTGCGTGGGCGGCATCGGCAAGTTCATCTGCATCGGCCTGAACTACGCCGACCACGCCGAGGAAGCCGGCATGCCGATCCCGGCCGAGCCCATCATTTTCAACAAGTGGACCTCGGCCATCCAGGGGCCGGACGACCCCATCCAGATCCCCAGGGGATCGACCAAGACCGACTGGGAGGTCGAGCTGGGCGTCGTGATCGGCAAGCCGGGCGCCTATATCGACAAGGCGGACGCCATGGATCACGTGGCGGGCTTTTGCGTCATCAACGACGTGTCCGAGCGGGAATACCAGCTCGAACTGGGCGGCAGCTGGGACAAGGGCAAGGGTTGCGATACCTTCGGCCCCATCGGACCGTGGCTGGTCACCCGCGACGAGGTCGGCGACGTGAACGCGCTGGACATGTGGCTGGACGTGGATGGCGAGCGGATGCAGGCGGGCAGCACCTCGACCCTCATCTTCGACGTGCCACACCTGGTATCCTATTGCAGCCGCTTCATGAGCCTGCAGGCGGGCGACGTGATTTCGACCGGGACGCCGCCGGGCGTGGGGATGGGCTTCAAGCCGCCGCGTTTCCTGTCGGGCGGCGAGACCATCACCCTGGGCATCGCCGGGCTGGGCCAGCAGACCGCGAAAGTGCTTCCGGCACAGTGACCGCTGCGTCGGGGCCTGGAAACCGCCACGGCCCCGCCGATTGCGACCATCGGACACGGTGTCCAGCGCAGGAAACTTGGCGCCCACGCTGGAAGCTCTCAGTTTGAGCGATACCTATTATTGACGGAACGGCAATTTCGGCCGGTCCGGATGGTCGAGGAGCCACCCCGGTTTCGCGGCAAGGCCCGCCATACCAGCGTTTCCCCCACCCGACAGGCGCGGGTGGCGGGCCGCCAAGGCAGCTAGGCTCGCTCCAACACCAGCGGAAGCCACTCCAATCCCCGCACCGATAGCCCCGGCTTGAAGCGCAGGGGTTCCCCGGTCAGCCCGATCCGGCGGTATCTGCGGTGCAGCGCTGTGAAGACCAGCTCCATGCTCATCCGCGCAAGGTGGTTGCCGAGGCAGAAATGCGCGCCGCCCCCGAACGCCACGTGCCGCGCCCGGGGCCGGTGGATGTCGAAGATGTCGGGCCGGTCGAACCGGTCGGGGTCGCGATTGGCCGCGCCGTAAAGCAGGCCGAACCGCGTGCCCGCCGGGAAATCCCGCCCGCCGACGGTGCAATCGGCGGTGGCGAAGCGGTGGAAATAGGGCAGCGGCGGATCGAAGCGGAACATCTCGTCGATCGCGGGGCGCAGCAGGCCCGGGTCGGCGCGCAGGTCGGCATCGGCCTGCGGAGAGTGCAGCAGCGCCAGCAGCCCGGTCCCCAGCACATCGATGGTCGAGCCATGGCCCGCCATGAGGATCAGCATGACCGTCGCGATCAGCTCGTCCCGGCTAAGGTCGCCCGCGCCGTGACGCGCCAGCAGCCCGGTCAGCAGGTCGTCCTCGGGCACCGACGCGCGGCGATCCAGCAGGTCGACAAGGTAGTCGTGGAAGGCGCGGGTGGCGTGCTCGGCGCGGGCCTTGTCGGCGTCGTCGCGCCCCGGATCGAAGAAGCGCACGACCTCCTCGGACCAGAACCGCAGGCGCGGACTATCCGCGTCCGGAACGCCCAGCAGCCGTCCGATCACCACGCCAGGGACATGGGCGGCCACGTCCTCGATGAAGTCGATCCGCGACTGTCCCGCGACCGTTTCCAGCAAGCCCTCCACATGCGCGGCGATGGCCGGGCGCAGGCGGTCGACCGCCTTGGGCGTGAAGGCCCGGGCCACCACGGCGCGCAGGCGGTCATGCTCGGCCCCGTCCGATTCCAGCAGGTTGGTCTGCACGAAGCGCTGGTGATAGGGCATGTCGTGCCAGTTCATCCGGCGCCGCCGCGCCTCGGCCTCCTCGGGGGAGGCGCCGTCCTCCAGCGCGCGCACCATGGAACGGTCCAGCACCACCCGCTCGACATCCGCGATGCGCGTCAGCATCCATGTGTCGGTCTCGGCGTGGAACCACGGCCCGTGCGCGCGCATCCTGGCATAGACGGCGTAGGGGTCGGCGGCGAATTCCGGCGTGTGGGGATCGAGGACGATCTCGGTCACGGGCGGGGGGCTCCTGTCATGGGACCGGGTGCGACCCTGCCCCGCGCGGGCGCGAAGGTGGGCACGGCCAAGCGGCGGTCATTCTGCAGCAGCTAGCGCGGCGCCATCCGGATCGCGCCGTCCAGCCGGATGACCTCGCCATTCAGCATCGGGTTCTCGACGATATGGCCCACCATGGCCGCGAATTCGCCCGGGTCGCCCAGGCGCGACGGGAACGGCACCTGCGCGCCCAGCGATTGCTGCACCTCGTCGGGCAAGCCTTGCAGCAGCGGCGTCAGGAACAGGCCCGGCGCGATGGTGCAGACGCGGATGCCCTTGTCGGCCAGGTCGCGCGCCATGGGCAGGGTCATGCCCGCGATGCCGCCCTTGGATGCCGCATAAGCCACCTGCCCCACCTGTCCGTCGAAGGCCGCCACCGAGGCGGTGTTCACGATGACCCCGCGCGCATTGTCGAGCCCCACCGGATCCAGCGCGGCCATGCGGGCGGCGGCCTGGCTGGCGGCGTGGAAGCTGCCCAGCAGGTTCACCCGCACCACCTTGTCGAAAAGCGTCGGGTCATGGGGCTGGCCCCGCGACACGGTCTTGGCCGCCGGGCCGATCCCCGCACAATTGACCAGCACCCGCGGCGCGCCCAGCTGCCCGACCACATCATCCATCGCGGCGGCCACGCTGTCGGGGTCCGAGACATCGCAGGCGGCGTGGTGCCCGCCCACCCGTTCGGCCTGGGCCGCCGCCGCCTCGCCGTCGAGATCGAGGATCGCCACCTTCATCCCCCGGCCCGCCAGGTGCAACGCCGTCGCGGCGCCCAGCCCCGACGCGCCCCCGGTGACGATCGCCACCGATCCGGTCCAGACCTGCATTCTCTATCCTCCCTCATGTCCAGGTGCGGCGCGATGTTGCGCCTGCGGATCGGGCAGCGCCCGGGCGCTGCCCGTTTTGCCGTCGATCACGATCAAGTCGTCCAGCGCGGCGCCGATCAGCCGCCCGGCGTGTCCCGGCGCGCGCAGCAGGCCCGCGGGCCGCGATGTCGCCATGGCCAGAGCCTCGGACAAATCCGCGCCGCCCGCGCTCTGCATGACCGCGACCGCGCGCGCCATGTCCAGGTCGGCCCCCGCCAGCGTGCCGTCCTCCAGCCGCAGACAGCCATCGGCGCGCAGCACCCGGCGCGCGCCCAGCCGGAAATCGGTGGCATCGGTGCCCGCCGGCGCCATGGCGTCGGTGACCAGGAACAGGCCCCCCGGCGCCGCCTTGGCGGCGCGGGCGACCCGCAGGCTCGCGGGATGGACGTGGTGGCCGTCGGCGATGATCCCGGCCGAGACGCGCCCGTCATCGAGCGCCGCACCCACCAACCCCGGGGCGCGGTTGGCCATCTGGCTCATGGCGTTGAACAGATGCGTCACGCAGCGCGCGCCCGCGTCGATGGCCGCGCGGGCGCTCTCATAGGTGCAATCGCCATGGCCGAGCGAGACGAGGATTCCCGCCTGCGCCAGCCGCGCGATCCGGTCGGGCGCGACGGCATCGGGGGCCAGCGTCACCTTCAGGTTCGGCAGTCGCCGCGCGGCGTCCAGCAGCACCGCCTCGTCCGCGTCCTCCATGGGGCGGATCAGGCGCGGGTCATGGGCACCGTGGCGCGAGGGGTCCAGGTGCGGCCCCTCCAGGTGCAGGCCCAGCACGCCCGGAACCTGCGCCGCGATGGCCGCCGCCACGGCGTCGATGGCCGCGCGCGTGGCGGCGGGCGTGTCGGTGATGAGCGTCGGCAGCAGCGCGCGGGTGCCCATGGCGCGGTGCGCCGCCGCGATACGCCGGACATCTTCGACCGTCGCACCGGCCCCCAGCATCACGCCGCCGCCGCCATTGACCTGCAGATCGACGAAACCGGGCGACAGGACCCCCTCCAGCGCCAGGCGCGGCACATCCGGCGGAATCTCGGTCAGGGCAACCACGGCCTCGGGCCGCGCGTCGTCCACCAGCACCGCGGCGTCCGGGTGCAATCTCGTGCCATCGAAGATCGCGGCGGCGGTCAGGGCCAGCCGGCTCATCGCGCCTGCGCCATGGCCAGCGACAGCGCCCCGTCCAGCGCAGAACCGCGCGGTGGTGCCAGGACCGCACGCAGGTCGTCGGCCAACCAGCCTGTGTAGTGCGGCCCGACCCCACCCGCGAGGCACAGGACACCGCCGCGAGGGATGCCGAACGCCCGCACGGCGCGGTCGATATAGTCCGCCCCGCGCCGCATCAGGTCGCAGGCGATGTCATCCTGCGCCCCGGCGGCGGTCACGACCAGCGGTGCCAGCGCGGCGTAGTCGGCGGGCGTGGCGCGCGCGGCGAAGGCGACGATGCCGCCCGGGTCGCCCCCCATGCGGGTCATCAACTGCTCCCCCAGCTCCGAGCCAGGGCGCAGACCGTCATGCGCCAGCAGAGCCTCGGACAGGGCCGCCCGGCCAAGCCATGCGCCCGATGCCTGGTCCGACACCTGGAGGCCGTAGCCGCCGATGAACCGCGCCTTTCGCCCGTCCCACCGCGCCGCGATGGTGCCGGTGCCCAGCCCGATCAGCACGCCGCGCGTGTCGCCCAAGGCGCCCGCCACGAAGGTGCGGCGGTCGTCGCTAACCCGCGCGCGAAACGGCAGGTCGGCCGCGACCTGCCGGGCCATGGGCAGATCCATGATACCGGCGAGCCCCACATGGGCGGTGGTGCTGGCCAGAACGTCACGCTCCAGCCCAGCGGCGCTCACGGCCTGGTACACGGCATCGGCGGCGTGGAGCGTCGCGAGAACCAGGTCGGTGGTGGCGTTCGCGGGACCTGCATCGCCCCGCCCGAGCACGTGGCCCATCGCGTCGGCGATCACGGCGCGGCACCCCGATCCGCCGCCGTCGACCCCCACGAAATAGCTTGGCGTGTCGTCATCCATGACACGCTTCTAAGCCGGGCGCGCGGCCGCCGAAAGCCCCGGTCGCACACGCTCTGGCCCCGCGTGATCCCTGCGTCTAGGATCACGCCGACCATCGCCGCGAGGAAAGCCACCGCCATGCCAGCCCCCTGCATCATCTGCGTCGCGATCACCGGCAGCGTGCCGCAGAAATCCGACAATCCCGCCGTGCCGATCACGGTGACGGAGCAGATCGAGTCGACCCACGCCGCGTTCGAGGCGGGCGCCGCGATCTGCCACGCCCATGTGCGCGAGGATGACGGCACGCCGACCTCGGACCCCGACCGCTTCGCCGCGCTGAAGGAGGGGGTCGAGAAACATTGCCCCGGCATGATCGTGCAGCTTTCCACCGGCGGACGGTCCGGCGCGGGACAGGCGCGCGGCGGCATGCTGCCGCTGGCGCCCGACATGGCGTCGCTGTCGGTGGGATCGAACAATTTCCCCACCCGGGTCTACGAGAACCCGCCCGACCTTGTGGACTGGCTGGCGGCGGAAATGTTGAAGTATGACGTGAAGCCCGAGATCGAAGCCTTTGACCTGTCGCATATTTTTCAGGCGCAGAAGATGGCCGGCGACGGGCGCCTGGCCGACCCGCCCTACGTGCAGTTCGTCATGGGCGTGAAGAATGCCATGCCTGCGGACCGCGAGGTGTTCGATTTCTACGTCGCCACCACGCGGCGCCTGTTCGGCCCCGAGGCGCCGTGGTGCGCGGCGGGCGTCGGGCGCAACCAGGCGGTGGTGAACGACTGGGCCATCGCCGCCGGGGGCCACGCGCGCACCGGGCTCGAAGACAATATCCGCCTGGATGCACAGACCCTGGCGCCATCGAACGCGGCCCTCGTCGCGCGCACCGCCGAGATCTGCGCGCGGCACGACCGGCCCGTCGCCACCCCGGCCGAGGCGCGCGCGATCCTGGGCCTGCGCCCCGCCTGAGCGGCCCCAAACCAGGAAATTGCCACGGATGCGTGGCCTTACCCCGCTTCGACCGCTACAACATCGGGTGCGGCAGGTCTTTGCCGCGCGCAATTTACCCGCGCAGGCGGTGCCCCGCGCCTACCCGGACCGGCCCCCGCGCGCACCAGAAGGAGGAGCCTCATGACCAGCGTTCTCGACCAGCTGCGCGAGATGACGACCGTCGTCGCCGATACCGGCGAGGTGGCGGCCGTCAAGAAATACAAGCCCGTCGACTGCACCACCAACCCGTCCCTGGTGCTGGCCGCGATCAACGACGAAGCGTCGGAAGACCTGATCGCGCGCGAGATCCAGACCGGCCGGACCAAGGGCATGTCGGCCGAGGAAATCACGGCCACCCTGACCGTGGCCGTGGGCGCCGAACTGACCAAGATCGTGCCCGGCCGCGTCTCGACCGAGGTGGATGCGCGGCTGTCCTTCGACACCGACGCCTCGGTCGCCCGCGCGCGCGAGATCATCGCCGACTACGAACACCGCGGGGTCGAGAAGGACCGCATCCTGATCAAGCTCGCCTCGACCTGGGAAGGTATCCGCGCGGCCGAGATCCTTCAGAAGGACGGCATCGACTGCAACCTGACACTGCTGTTCTCGATGGCGCAGGCCGTGGCCTGTGCCGACGCCAAGGCATTCCTGATCTCGCCTTTCGTGGGCCGCATCACGGACTGGTACAAAAAGGCCGAGGGCAAGGACAGCTACGCCCCCGACGAGGATCCCGGCGTGAAATCGGTGCGCGACATCTACGACTACTACAAGTCGAACGGGATCGAGACGGTCGTCATGGGCGCCTCGTTCCGCAACACCGACCAGATCAAGGCGCTGGCGGGCTGCGACAACCTGACGATCTCGCCCAAGCTGCTGGACGAGATGGCGAACGAGGACGCGCCGCTGGAACGCAAGCTGTCGCCCGACGCGGCCAGCGGCGTCGCGCCGATCAAGATGGACGAATCCACCTTCCGCTGGCGGATGAACGCCGATGCCATGGCGACCGAGAAGCTGGCCGAGGGTATCCGCAATTTCGACAAGGACCACCAGAAGCTGATCGAGCTGGTGGCCAGCAAGTAGACGACGACACCTGGACGACAGAAGGCCCGGCAGAGATGCCGGGCCTTTTTCGTTCGGGCGGTCGCCGAAAAGAAGAAGGGCGCGCACCCTGCGATGCGCGCCCCGAAGGTCTCTCAGATGGGAGAGATCACTGCTGCCAGGACTGGACCAGCTCGTCGTAGCCGACGGTCTTGGGCTCTTCGTCCTCGTTCTCGAGCGCGGGCTTCGGCGCGCCCGGCTGTTCGAGCCAGTACTCCGGATCCCGCTCTTCGTTCAGGACCGGGCCCAGTTCACCCTGGACGCCCGCCCGCTCGAGCCGGGACATCACGTCTTCCATGTCCGAGCACAGCGTATCCAGCGCCTCTTGCGTGGACTTCGCACCCGACATGGCGTCACCGATGTTCTGCCACCACAGCTGCGCGAGCTTGGGGTAGTCAGGCACGTTGGTGCCGGTGGGCGACCAGCGGACACGGGCCGGCGAGCGATAGAACTCGACCAGGCCGCCAAGGCCGTCCGCGCGCTCGGTGAAGTGGTCCGAGTTGATCGTCGACTCGCGGATGAAGGTCAGGCCGACATCGGACTTCTTGACGTCCACCGTCTTCGAAGTGACGAACTGCGCATAGAGCCACGCGGCCTTGGCGCGGTCGACCGGGGTGGAGTCGAGGATGGTCCACGAGCCCACGTCCTGATAGCCGACCTTCATGCCCTCTTCCCAGTAGACGCCGTGCGGCGACGGGGCCAGGCGCCATTTCGGCGTGCCGTCCTCGTTCATCACGGCCTCGGACTCCACCAGCGGCGGAACGAAGGTCGTGTACATGAACATCTGCTGGGCGATCTGACCCTGCGCCGGGACCGGACCGGCCTCGGAGAAGGTCATGCCGGCGGCGGCGGGGGGCGAGTACTTTTCCAGCCACTCGATCGCCTTGTCGACGGCATAGACCGCCGCGGGCGAGTTGGCCGCACCACCACGATCGACGCAAGCGCCGACGGGCTGGCTGTTCTCGTTCACGCGGATGCCCCATTCGTCGACGGGCAGACCGTTCGGCTCGCCGGTGTCGCCCATGCCGGCCATCGACATCCATGCGTCGGTGTAGCGCCAGCCAAGCGACGGGTCCTTCTTGCCGTAGTCCATGTTGCCGAAGACTTCGCCCTCGACGCCCATGTGGCTCAGGTCACGGCCGGTGAAGAACTCGGCGATGTCCTCGTAGGCCGCCCAGTTGACCGGAACGCCCAGTTCGTAGCCGAACTGCTCCTGGAAATCGGCCTTGTTCTTCTCGTCGTTGAACCAGTCGTAGCGGAACCAGTAGAGGTTCGCGAACTGCTGGTCGGGCAGCTGGTACAGGTTGCCATCGGGCCCGGTGGTGAATTGGGTGCCGATGAAATCGTCCAGGTCCAGCGTCGGCGAGGTGACGTCGGCCGCCTCGTTCGCCATCCAGTCGGTCAGGTTGCGCGCCTGGCCATAGCGCCAGTGGGTGCCGATCAGGTCGCTGTCGTTGACGAAGGCGTCATAGACGTTCTGGCCCGACTGCATCTGCACCTGCAGACGCTCGACCACGTCGCCCTCGCCGATCAGGTCGTGGGTGACGTTGATGCCGGTGATGGCGGTGAAGGCCGGGGCCAGCACCTGGCTTTCATACTCGTGCGTGGTGATGGTTTCCGACACCACGTTGATGTCCATGCCCTGGAACGCCTCGGCGGCGTCCACGAAGAACTGCATCTCGGCTTCCTGTTCCTCGCGGCTGAGCGTGCTCATGCCGTTGATCTCGTTGTCGAGGAACCCCATCGCCTCTTCCATGCCCGCGATGGCGGGGGTGGAAAGCAGCCCCAGCGCCATCGCCAAGGCGGTGGTCGATCTGAGTGAACGGTTCATTTCATCCTCCCTTTCGGATTTTATCGTTCTTTCGGTGGTAACGCGTCACGCGTAGCGGAAGATGCCGCCCGCGATGACAAGACTGACGACAAGCGCCAGGTACTGGGGCCCGATTTCCAGGCCCAGCCATGCGAGGTTCAGGAAACCCGCAATCAGAAGCGAGATGAACAACCTGTCCCCCCGCGTAGTCTCGATCCCCAGAATGCCGCGCTTGGGCGTCTCGGGGAAACGGATGGCCAGGATCGAGAAGGCGATCAGGATGCCCGCCACGACCCAGAAGAACGTCGCCGTGGGGAACACCCAGGCCATCCAGCCGCCGGGATTGAGCGACTCGGTCCACAGGATCTCGCCCTCGTCGCGGGGGATCTGGAAGAAGACGTAGATCCCCACCAGCACCCACGGCACGATCATGGCCGCGAAGGCGATGTTCTGCTTGCGCGTCAGGTCGGATTTGGCTGTTTCGCTCATGCCAGGCCTCGCCGGATCTGAATGTTTCGGGTCCGCGCGCTCATCACACCCGTCCCAGGGCAAAGCCCTTGGCGATGTAGTTGCGCACGAAGAAGATCACCAAGGCGCCGGGCACGATGGTCAGCGCGCCTGCCGCCGCCAGCACGCCCCAGTCGACGCCCGCGGCCCCCACGGTGCGGGTCATCGTGGCGGCGATGGGCTTCGCATCGACCGAGGTCAGCGTGCGGCTGAGCAGCAGCTCGACCCAGCTGAACATGAAGCAGAAGAAGGCGGTCACGCCGATGCCGGACGCGATCAGCGGCATGAAGATCTTCACGAAGAAGCCGCCGAAGGAATAGCCGTCGATATAGGCGGTCTCGTCGATCTCCTTGGGTACGCCGCGCATGAACCCTTCGAGAATCCAGACCGCCAGCGGCACGTTGAACAGGCAGTGCGCCAGCGCCACGGCGATATGGGTATCGAACAGTCCGACCGAGCTGTAGAGCTGGAAGAACGGCAGCGCGAAGACCGCGGGCGGCGCCATGCGGTTGGTGAGCAGCCAGAAAAACAGGTGCTTGTCGCCCATGAAGTTGTAGCGCGAGAAGGCATAGGCCGCCGGCAGCGCCACGGTGATCGAGATCACCGTGTTCATCACCACGTAGATCAGCGAATTGACGTAGCCCATGTACCAGGTCGGGTCCGTCAGGATCGTCTCGTAATTGGCCAGCGTCAGGTTCTGCGGCCAGAGCGAGAAGCCGCCGAGGATCTCGGAATTGGTCTTCAGGCTCATGTTCAGCAGCCAGTAGATCGGCAGCATCAGGAACAGCAGATACAGCACGAGAACGACGGTCGATCCGTTCAGCCGCGACGACGACTTGGCCTTCGCGTTGGCGTCCCGCGCGGTCACGTCGCCGGGCAGGTGGTCGGCGGCCCCGGGGGCGGTGGCGGTCTGATCGCTCATTTCCCGTCCTCCTTATCCAGGTTCGTCATGACGATGTAGAACACGTAGGAGATCACCATGATCACCAGGAAATACATCAGGCTGAAGGCGGCGGCGGGGCCCAGGTCGAACTGTCCCAGCGCCATCTTCACCAGGTCGATGGACAGGAACGTGGTCGAGTTGCCCGGACCTCCGCCTGTCAGAACAAAGGGTTCCGTGTAGATCTTGAAGCTGTCCATGAAGCGCAGCAGGATCGCGATGGTCAGCACGCCGCGCATCTTCGGAAGCTCGATATAGCGGAACACGGCCCAGCGGCTCGCCTGGTCGATCCGCGCCGCCTGGTAGTACGCGTCGGGGATGGATTGCAGGCCGGCATAGGCCAGCAGCGCCACCAGCGACGTCCAGTGCCACACGTCCATGGCGATGACCGTCACCCACGCGGCATAGAACCCTTGGGTATAATTATAGTCGATCCCGAGGCTGTCGAGCGTATAGCCCAGCAGGCCGATATCGCTGCGCCCGAAGATCTGCCAGATGGTGCCGACCACGTTCCACGGGATCAGCAGCGGCAGCGACATCAGCACCAGCACGACCGAGGCCCAGACGCCCTTCTTGGGCATGTTCAGCGCCACGAAGACGCCCAGCGGCACCTCGATGGCCAGGATGATCCCCGAGAAGGCCAGCTGGCGCCACAGGGCGTCCCACATCCGCTCGGATTCGAGCTGGGTCTTGAACCACTCGAGACCGGCCCAGAAGAACTGGTTGTTCCCGAACGTGTCCTGCACCGAGTAGTTGACCACGGTCATCAGCGGGATGACGGCCGAGAAGGCCACCAGCACCAGCACCGGCAGAACGAGGAACCACGCGCGTTGATTGTCTGTCTTCATCAGGCGGCGTCCTTGGTGTTTTGTTCAAGCGGCGGCTCGCCATCCGCGGGCGGCACGCGCCAGTCGTTCTCGTAGACGTTCACGCCGCCCTCGACGAATTGCACGTGGGTGCCGCCCGACGGGATCTGGGCGCCCTCGCCCGCGACGGCGGCCACTTCCTGCCCGCCCAGGTCCAGCCGGACGATCTTGTGGCGGCCCACGTCCTCGACGCGCTTGACCCTGGCCGGAAGACCGTGATCGCCCAGGCGGATATTCTCGGGGCGCACGCCGATCTTGGTGCTGCCGCCGTTCAGCTTGTAACCCGTCTTGAGGTCGAACCGCGTGCCGGCGATCTGCGCCTTGCTGCCGTCGATGCGCGCGTCGAAGACGTTCATGCCGGGCGAGCCGATGAAGTAGCCCACGAAGGTGTGCGCCGGACGCTCGAACAGCTCGACCGGGGTGCCCATCTGCACCACGCGGCCGTCATACATGACCACGACCTTGTCGGCGAAGGTCAGCGCCTCGGTCTGGTCGTGGGTGACGTAGATCATGGTGTGGCCGAAATCGCGGTGCAGCTTCTTCAGCTGAGTCCGAAGCTCCCACTTCATGTGGGGGTCGATGACGGTCAGCGGCTCGTCGAACAGAAGGGCGTTCACGTCGTCGCGCACCATCCCCCGGCCCAGGCTGATCTTCTGCTTGGCGTCCGCGGTCAGGCCGGCGGCGCGGCGGTCCAGCACGTCGGTCATGCCGATCATGTCGCCCACGCGGCTGACCCGATCCTGCACCTCGGACGCGGGAAGGCCGCGGTTTCGCAGGGGGAAAGCCAGGTTCTCGCGCACGGTCATGGTGTCGTAGACCACCGGGAACTGGAACACCTGCGCGATGTTGCGGTCGGCGGTGGGCAGGTCGGTCACGTCCTTGCCGTCGAACAGCACGCGGCCGTGGCTGGGGATCAGCAGCCCCGAGATGATGTTCAGAAGCGTCGACTTGCCGCAGCCCGACGGGCCCAGCAGGGCGTAGGCCTCGCCATCGTTCCAGTCGTGGTTCAGCTCCTGCAGCGCGAAATCCTCGGGCGATTGCGGCTCGTCCAGGTAGGTATGCGCCAGCGATTGCAAGGTGATCTTGGCCATCACGCGGCCTCCGAATAGGGGGCCGGCCGCACCAGGGCGCCCGACGTGTCGAACAGGTAGATGTGGCGCGGATGCAGGTGCACGGTGACCTTCTGGCCCGGCTCGAGCGTGTGCACGCCGTGCACCAGCCCCACCCAGTTGGCGCCGTGATGCTCCATGTGCAGGAACGTCTCGGAGCCGGTGATCTCGGTCACGCTGAGCGTGGCGTCGAAATCCATGCTGCCCTCGGAGCCGTGCAATTCCAGGTGGTTGGGGCGGAAACCAGCGGTGTAGGTGCCGTCGGCCACGTCTCCGCCCAGAACGCTGGCGGGCCGCTCGGTCCCGTCGCCCAGCTTGAGCGTGTCGCCCGTCTTCTCGATCTCGAGGAAGTTCATCGGCGGGTCCGAGAAGACGCGCGCGGTGGTGGTGTCGGCGGGGCGGCGATAGACCCGTGGCGTGGGGCCGAACTGGGTCACCTTTCCCTGCCACAGCGTCGCGCAATTGCCGCCGAGAAGCAGCGCCTCCTCCGGCTCGGTCGTGGCATAGACGAAGATGCTGCCCGACGCCTCGAAGATGCGCGGGATCTCGGCGCGCAGTTCCTCGCGCAGCTTGTAGTCGAGGTTCGCCAGCGGTTCGTCCAGCAGGACAAGACCCGCGTTCTTCACCAGCGCGCGCGCCAGCGCGCAGCGCTGCTGCTGTCCGCCCGAAAGCTCCAGCGGCCTGCGCTCGAGCTGGGGGGTCAGCTGCATGAGCTCCGCGGTCTCGCGCACGCGGCTGTCGATGGTGTCCTTGTCCAGCCCGCTCAGCCGCATGGGCGAGGCGATGTTGTCGTACACGCTCATGGTCGGGTAGTTGATGAACTGCTGGTAGACCATCGCGACCTTCCGGTCCTGCACACGCTCGTCCGTGACATCCTTGCCCTGCCAGTGCACGCGCCCCTGCGTGGGCTTGTCGAGACCGGCCATCAGTCGCATCAGCGACGTCTTGCCCGCCGAGGTCGGCCCCAGGAGCACGTTCATCGTCCCGGGCTCGAGCGTCAGGTCGGTGGGGTAGATATGGGTCTTGCCCCCGACGACCTTGGACACGTTTTCAAGCTGCAGCGTCATCCGCTTCCGTCCCCCCCTGGTGCTGCGTTGGCCGCGGCAATTATGGCCCGAGTCCACGCGCGAGTGATGATAGCGCGGGTCGCCCCCTTGGTGACAAGCCCGAAGACCTGGCGGGGTGGCCATTGTTCGATTTGCGCAAACCGTAGAGAAGCCCGTCGGATTCGCAAGCCGGTATTTTCGTTTTCTTTCCTTTTCCCCAAGGTCAGGCGCGCATATCCCCCCAATTTTTTCGCCGCTTGATGCCGTGTCCGGCAGTGCGAGCATCATCGGCGTTGCCAAAACGCGCGAATCTGACAAAACTCGAAGAAAAGCGAAAAGGGCCCGCGCATGTCGCAGACGATCCGGCACCCCGAGATTATCGAGATCGCGCGGCGCGATGGCAAGGTCACCGTCGACGGCCTGGCCTGCCATTTCGGTGTGACCTTGCAGACCATCCGGCGCGACCTGGCGGACCTGGCCGATGCGGGCCGGCTCGAGCGGGTGCATGGCGGCGCGGTCCTGCCGTCCGGCACGACGAATATCGGCTACGAGGACCGCCGCGCCCTGAACGCCGAGGCCAAGGCCGCTATCGGTGCGGCCTGTGCGGCCGCGATTCCCAACGACTCGTCGGTCTTCCTGAACATCGGCACCTCGCCCGAGGCGGTGGCGCGGCGGATGCTGGGCCATCGCGGCAACCTGGTCGTCACCAACAACATGAACGTGGCCACAATACTGGCCGACAACCCCGACTGCGAGATGGTCGTGACCGGCGGCAGCCTGCGCCGGTCCGATGGCGGCCTGATCGGCGACATCACGACGGAAACCATCCGCCGGTTCAAGTTCGACATCGCCGTGATCGGCTGCTCGGCGCTGGACGATACCGGGGACCTGCTGGATTTCGACATGCGCGAGGTGGGCGTCACCCGCGTGATCCTGCAGCAGTCGCGGCGGGTCTTCCTGGTGACCGACCACTCCAAGCTGTCGCGAAAGGCGCCGGTTCGCGTGGCGCAGCTGGACGATCTGGACTGCGTTTTCACCGACCGCCCCCTGCCCGACCACCTGCGCGCGCGCTGTGCCGAACGCGGCGTCCAGGTCACGGTCAGCGATGTGACGCAGGACCCGTGATCGCGGCGCGCCGATCGGGTTGGGCCTGATCTCACGCGCTGCCGGATTCGTGGGCGACAATGGCGGGGCAACCCCGGAGACCGGCAGATCACCGCGCAGCCCCCCGCGTCAAATTGCCGATCTCACCCACCCGTGTCTTGTTATTTCAGCGGCTTTACTACCTTAAACTGTTGAATGAATGGACAGGATCGCACCCCGACGCGCAGCCTCCGTGTCGCGCCGCAACACCGGTTTTCCCGGCGTGGGGTTCTGCGCACTCTTCTCGCGGCAAGCCTGGCCCCCGGCATCGCCCGTGCGCAGGCGGACCCAGACGGTACGACACCGTTCTCTTTCGATATCCTGGCCGAAAAGATGCAGGCCCGCGCCTCGCGCGCCTACCGGCAGCCCCAGCGCATCGGTGGTGGCGCCGCGTCGCTGGACTACGATGAATATCGCAAGATCCAGTTTCGCGAAGACCGCTCGCGCCTGTCCGGGCCGGACGCGCCCTTCATCTTGCAGGCCTATCATCCGGGCTGGCTGTTCGATACGCCCGTCCAGTTGCACGAGGTCGTCGATGGGCAGGCCAGGCCGCTGGAGTTCGGGCGCGAGGATTTCCGTTATCACGGCGAAACGGCCGAGACCATCGGCGACGCCCCCTTTGCCGGCGTCGCGGGCTTCCGGCTGAACGCGCCGCTGAACGACGCCGACCGCTTCGACGAGATCCTGTCCTTCCTCGGCGCCAGCTATTTCCGGGCGCTCGGGCGCGGCAATGTCTACGGGCTGAGCGCGCGGGGCCTGGCGATCAACACCGCGCTGGGCGGGGACGAGGAATTCCCCGCCTTCACCGAGTTCTGGATCGAGCGCCCCGCGCCGGGGGACACCGGCGTCACCGTCTTCGCCGCGCTCGACAGCCCGTCGGTGGCGGGCGCCTTCCGCTTCGTCCTGACCCCCGGCGACACGACGACCGTCGACGTGGCGCAGCGGCTGTTCTTCCGCGACGAGGTGCAGCAGCTGGGCGTGGCGCCGCTGACCTCGATGTATCTGTTCGGGCCCAACGATCCGGGCGATTTCCAGGACTTCCGCGGGCGCGTCCACGACAGCGAGGCGCTGGTCGTCACCTCGCGCGATCATTCCTTCGTGCGGCCGCTGACCAACCCCCACGTGCTGGCCAATTCCTATATCGGCGTGTCCGACCCGATGGCGTTCGGGCTGGTGCAGCGCAATCGCGACTTCGACGCCTATCTCGACACCGGCGCCGCCTACGAACGGCGCCCGTCGCTGGTGATCGCGCCCGATGGTGACTGGGGCAGCGGTTTCGTGCGGCTGATCGAAATCCCCACGGACGTGGAAAGCAACGACAACATCGTCGCCTTCTGGGTGCCCCAGACCCCGGTCGCGGCGGGCGACAGCCGCAGCTTCGGCTACCGGATGCACTGGGGCATGGATCCATCCGTCCCGGGGCAGGCCGGCGCGCGCGTCCTGCGCAGCCTGACGGGCTTCGGCGGTGTCGCCGGGCTGCCGGCCGAGACCGAGCGGCGCAAGTTCGTCATCGACTTCGACGCAAGCGACCCGCCCGCCGGCCTGAAGGACGGCGAGCTCGAGGCCGATGTCGCCTCGACTGCGGGCGAAATCGCCGAGGTCGTGATCGAACATGTCGAAAACTTGGGCATCTGGCGGCTGGTGATCGAGTTTTCGCCGAGTGACGCGACGCTGTCGGAACTAAGGGCGGCGCTTCTGTTTGACGGGCAACGCATCAGTGAGACGTGGCTTTACCAATGGCATTCGACCTGACATCCGACCCCTCCGAACCGCGCGCGACCACCATGGCCGCGGACGGCACCCTGCCGCCCGACGCCGCACCGCCGGCGGCGCCCATGCACATGCGCCGCCAGGTGCTCGAAGCGACCGAGACACGCGCACCGCTCTGGCGCCTGCCGCTGGCGATGCGGCGCGGCTGATCCCGTGACCGTGATCCCGCCCCCCCGGCCCGACGCCACCCGCCGCGTGCGCATCGCGGCGCTGACGGGCAGCTTCTGCGTGGCCGCGCTTGCCGCCGGGCTGATGGCGGACCTGTCGCTGGCATCGGGTTTCGGCGGTTGGGACGCGGCGCGGGTGGCGCTGATCTTCGTGACCACCCTGTGGCTCGCATGGGGGGCCGCGCAGGCCCTTCTGGGCATCCCCGCGGGGCGCGCTCTCCCGGCCCCGAGCCTGCCCAAGCCCACCGCGCCGACGGTCGTTCTGGTTCCCATCTGCGCCGAGGATGCCCGCGCCGTGGCCGCACGGGTCGCCGCCATGCGGGTTTCGGCCGCCGAGGCCGGCGTGTCGGTCGATTTCGCGATCCTGTCGGACACCGCTTCGCCCGACCTGCTGCGACGCGAGGCCATGGCGTTCCATCCCCTGATCGCCGACCGCGACACGCCCGGTCGCGTGTTCTATCGCCACCGGACCGAGCGTTACGGCCGCAAGGCCGGCAATATCGAGCATTTCGTCCGCCATTCCGGCGGGGCCTACGACTTCGCCGTCATCCTGGACGCCGACAGCCTGATGGAAGGCGCGACCATTGCGCATCTCGTGTCGCGGATGCAGGCGGCGCCCGACATGGGCCTGCTTCAGACCTTGCCGAAAGTGGTCGGCGCGCGGTCGATCTTCGGCCGCGCGATGCAGTTCTCGTCGCATTTCTACGCGCCCATCTTCGCCCGGGGCCTGTCGCGGCTGCAGGGACGCACGGGGCCGTTCTGGGGCCACAACGCCATCGTGCGGATGCAGGCGCTGGCCGATTGCTGCGGCCTGCCCGCGCTCTCGGGCCCCCCGCCCTTCGGCGGCGAGATCCTGAGCCACGACTATGTCGAGGCCGCGCTGCTGGCGCGCGGCGGCTGGCGGGTCGAGATGGATCCGGCGATCCCCGGCTCGTTCGAGGAAGGGCCGGACGACCTTCTGGCCTATTCGCGGCGCGACCGGCGCTGGTGCCAGGGGAACCTCCAGCACATGCGCCTTCTGCGTGCGCCGGGCCTGCGCAGTTGGAGCCGCTTCGTCTTCGCACAGGGCATCCTGTCGTACCTGGTCTCGCTGCTCTGGGCCGGGTTCCTGGTGGCCTCGGTCGCCGCGGCGGCCACCACGCCGCCGCCCGACTATTTTCCAGCCGCGCACCAGCTTTTCCCCGTCTTCCCCGATGACACGACGCGGCAGATGGTGGCACTCGCCTTGGGCGTTGGCGGGCTGCTGCTGATCCCGAAGCTGACGATCCTGGTGCAGGCCGTCTGGACGCGGCGCAGCGCGGGCTTCGGCGGTGCGGCACGGTCAACCCTGTCGGTGGTGGCGGAGACGGCCCTGTCGACAGTGATCGCGCCGCTGCTGCTGGCCTGGCAGCTGCGCGCGGTGCTCGAGGTCTTCGCGGGCCGCGACGGCGGGTGGCCTGCCACGGACCGCGGCGCAGCGACCGTCGGGTTCCGCGCCGCCTGGGCCGCGACCGGATGGATCGTGGCACTGGGTCTGGCGGTCCTGGCCGGGGTCTTCTGGCTGTCGCCCGCGCTGACGGCGTGGCTGCTGCCCGTTGCGCTGCCGATGGTGGCGGCACCGCTGGTCGTGGTGGCCACGGGCCGCCCGGCCCCGCGCGGCATTTTCACCGTCGCCGCCGAGGACGTGTCGCTGCCGCCCGTGGTCGCCGCGTTCCGCGACCGGGTCGGCACCGCCCCGCAGCCCGTGCCGCAGGATCCCGCCCCGGCCCCGCACCCCGGACGTATCGCGTGAAGAAGCGGGCCGCCTCCTCGCTGGCGGCCGCGCTACTTTGCCTTGCCGTGCCCAACGCGGCGCAGGCCGCCTGCGGGCCGGACCCCGACCCCTGCGCGATTCCGGACGGCACCTACCATGTCGAGTTGCCCGAAAGCCCCGCGCCCGGCACGCCTGCACTGATGATGCTGCACGGCTGGGGCGCCAGCGGCGAGGGCATGCTGCGCGCCCGCAGCATGGTCGATGCGGCGCTGGACCGTGGATACGCGGTCATCGCGCCGGACGGCATCCCGCGGGCCAACGGGCGCGGGTTGAGCTGGGCCTTCCACCCCGACCGCCCCGGCCCGCGGGACGAGATCGCGTTCCTGCAATCCGTGCGGGACGATGCGGCTGACCGCTTCGGCATCGCGCCCGGATCGATCCTGCTGGCGGGCTTCTCGATCGGCGGCTCGATGACCGCTTATGCCGCCTGCGCCGCGCCCGACGCCTTCACCGGCTACGCGCCGCTGGGCGGGAATTTCTGGCATCCCCTGTCCGATACCTGCGCCGGCCCTGCGGCAATGCTGCATGTCCACGGGTGGCGCAACGGGACCGTGCCGCTCGAGGGCCGGATCCTGCGGGGCGGCTCCATGGAAGATCCGGACGTGGTCGCGCAGGGCAATGTCTGGGCGGCGATGGAGATCTGGCGCGCCACCAACGACTGCCCCGACCTTCAGCCGCGCGCCTTCCCCGAGACCGAAGGCTTCTGGCGACGGGCCTGGGAAGGATGCGCCGCACCTCTCGAGATCGCGCTGTTCGATGGCGGCCATTCAATCCCGCTCGGGTGGACGGACATGGCGCTCGACTGGTTCGAAGGGCTAGCGGACCGCTGAGCCGCCCTTGTCGCGCGGAACCCGCCAGGGCTGCGATTTTACCCAACCGACGCCGTAGGCCAGCAGGACGATCAGGGCGCAGCCCAGGATATTTGCCAAGGGCACGGTGACCGCGTCGCGTCCCGCGATGTCGAGGCCAAAGCCCGTCACCCGCGCCCAGAACATCGAGAACAGGAAGACGGCCAGCGATTGCTGCCCCACCTTGGTGATCACCGCCACCAGGCCGCCCCACGCGCGCGCCGCGGCGCCGTCGTCCATGGGTTGCAGGCGCCGACCGCCCGGCCCCACGACCACCCAGGCCAGGTAGGCCAGCGCCAGGAAATGGACGTAGCGCAGGATGGCGAAGTCGGTCTTGCTGGACAGCCCGTCGCCGCTGACGACCTGACCGCCCAGGTCGATGCTGGAATAGCGGTAGCCGACCGACGAATAGGGCAGCGCGGCCACCACCACGACAATCGCAAGCGCGATCAGCCAGACCCGCACCGGCGGCGTCGGCAGCCAGCCGCGCATGAGCGCGAAGCCCGTGAAGAACACCAACTGCCAGCCGAACGGGTTGAAGAACCATTGCCGGTCCGACCAAGGCTCGGCCGGGAAGGACAGGCCGGACCAACCTGCGGCCTCCCACCACGTGCCCTGCGCGCCCAGCCAGACCGCGACCACGGCCACCGCGACGGCCGCGGGATGCACCCGCGCCAGCGCCATCACCCCCGGGATCATCACGAGGATCACCATGTACATGGGCAGGATGTCGAAATAGTTCGGCACGTAGGTCAGCGTCATCAGCCCCACCAGCAGCGGCCCGGGCTCCTCCATGAACCGCCAAAGGTTCAGGGTGCCGATATACTCCTTGTCGAAACCGCCCCAGTGGTCGACCGCCGCGAGGAACGTGGCGCAGGCCACGAACAGGCCGATATGCGCCCAGTAGACCTGCCAGACGCGGAAGCCCACGCGCACCGCGCCCAGCGCCCAGCCCGCCCGGTCGAACACCGCGCCGAAGGCGATGGCCGACGCCATCCCCGAGCAGAAGACGAAGATCTCGGTCGCGTCGGAAAAGCCCCAGCGCGCGGGGATCCACGACGAGAAGGCGTTCCCCGGCGTGTGGGCGATGAAGATGATGAACATCGCGATGCCGCGATAGAAATCCAGCCGCGGGTCGCGGGTGCGCGCGGCGGGTTGCGCCACGCCCGCGCCATGCAGGCGGCGGCCGGTCAGGGCATCTACTGTCACGCTCATCTGGTGGCGCCGATCCTTTTTGCCGCCAGGGTGGTCTGCGCTGCGCCGCGCGCGGTGGCGATCAACTCACGCCGGGCGATGGCAAAGCCGTCGTCGCGCCCCGCGCGCCGGGCGCGGCGGTCTTCGAGGATCGACTCGGCCTCGACCACATAGCCCGCGCGCAGGCCGCAGTCGATGCAGAGCCTTTCGAACACATCGCGCTGGGCGTGGCTGCCGCCGGCCTGCTGCATCTGGCCGCGCGCGGCGGCGAGGTTCAGGAAGGCGGTGCCGTAATCCCCGGCGCCGAAGGCCTCGAGCCCGCGCGCCGCCGACAGGCCGGGCCGCGCCATGCGGCGTGCCACGTCGTCGCCGCCCTGCCGTGCCTGCGCCTCCATCCGGCGCAGCATCGCATGGGCCGGAGCCTGCCGCCCGTCGCTCACCAGCGCCATGAGGTAATGCAGGTCGGCGAAGATCAGGCAGCCATCCTCGCAGCGGGCCTGCGACAGCTCGGCCAGCTCGGACCAGCGCCCGCCCACGTCGACGCCTTCAAGCTCCAGCCGCAACAGCAGCGACGCGGCGTTCGAGATGTCGCGGTAGTCGTCGGTCCGCTGGGACCTGATCTGGTGATCGTAGAGCGACAGGACCGCGTCAATGCGGCCCACGTCCAGCAGCAGCAACGCCTTGTGCCACCACACGTGGAAACGAAAATTGTTGCAGTGGGCCCAGGCATCCTCGCGCCCGTCCAGCCAGTGCAACCCGTCATTGGACCGCCCGGTCATGTCGTGCACGTGGGTCACCGCGTGCAGCCCCCAGGCATCGTCCCGCGTATGCTCGAGCGCGGCGGTGCCCGACCGCTCGGCCGCCGCGTAGTCGCCGGTCTCTTCCAGCGCGAAGGCGCGGCAGCCCAGGAAATAGCCGTGGGCCGCATGGTCTGCGCCATAGGCCGGCGCGAGGTTTTCCAGCGCGGTCCGCATGCCCCGCGCGTCACCGAGCACGAAGCGCAGCGCGTGGTCCAGCTTCATGGCCAGGGCATCCCCGGGCGCGTGGCGCAAATGGCGGGTGAGAATATCGGCGGCTTCGACCATCCGGCCCGAAAGACACGCGACGAGCGTGGCGATCAGCGCGGCGGTGCGCGGGTCGGGCGTGCCCCCCTCCCGCGCCAGCCGTTGGGCCGTATCCCGCGCCAGCCGCGCCTGTTCCATCATCTCGCGCCGGCCCAGCAATGCCAGGAACAGGCCCTTGGTCGCGTGCCCCAGCGCGAAATCCGGCGCGGCGGCCAGGCAGTCGGCCAGCCGGTCGGCCGTGGCGGCGCCATGGGCCATGAACCCGCGCAGCGCGTCGTTCCAGGCGTCCAGCGCTCGCTCGTCTGGAAGATCCACGTCCTGTCCGAACAGATCCTGTCGCATGGCCGGCCCTTTCGCTTGGCAGCGCCGATCGGGTGGCGCCACGCCCAATCAAACGCAGGAACGCGCCGTTGGCTGCGTCATTTCGCCGGTGTGACGGGGTTGTGAGCCGCCGTGACGCGAAATTCCGCTCAACCGCCCAGTATTTCGTCGGTATCCGCCCCGAGCCGCGGCGGCGGTCGGCGGTAAGTCACCGGCGTCGCCGACATTTTCAGCGGGTTTCCGATCAGCCGGACCTGTCCCGGCGCGGTGGCGGGGTGCGCCATCTCGACCGTCATGCCCCGCGCCTGCGCCTGGTCCGAACCGAACGCCGCGGCAAGGTCCTGCACCGGGCCGACGGTGACGCCGATCTCCTCCATCCCCGCGATCACCTCGGCCGTGGCCCGCCCCTTCAGGGCCGGCACGAGCACCGCGTCCAGTGCGTCGCGGTTCTCCAGCCGCGCGGGATTGGTGGCGAACCGCGGATCGGCCGGCAAGTCACCATGCCCCAGCCACCCTGTGAAACGCGCGAACTGTGCGTCGTTGCCCACCGCGACGATCACGTGACCATCCGCGGTCTCATAGACGCCGTAGGGCATGATGTTGGGGTGCGCGTTTCCACGCCGCTTGGGCACTTCGCCCGAGGTCAGGAAATTGACGCCCTCGTTGATGGTCCACGCCATCTGGCTGTCGACCAGCGACAGGTCGATGCGCTGGCCCTGGCCGGTGCGGTCGCGATGGCGCAGCGCCGCGAGGATGCCGACGCAGGCGTACATCCCGCACATCACGTCGGTGATGCCGACGCCGACCTTCATCGGCGGACCGTCGGGCGCCCCGGTCAGCGACATCATCCCGCCATAGCCCTGCGCCATGATATCGTAGCCGGGCTTGTCGCGGTTTGGTCCGGTCTGCCCGAACCCGGTGACCGAGCAATAGACCAGCCCCGGATGCGCGGCGCAGAGCGTGTCGGCATCCAGACCGTAGCGCGCGAGGCCGCCGGGCCGGAAATTCTCGACCACCACGTCCGCCCGCGCGGCCAGATCGCGGACCCGCGCCTGATCCTCGGGGCTGCGCAGGTCGGCAATCACCGAGTACTTGTTGCGGTTGGCGCACATGAAATAGGCCGAAAGGTCGCTGTCCCCGCCGTCCCGCGGCGCCACGTAGGGCGGCCCCCAGGCGCGGGTATCGTCACCGCCCGCCGGGTTCTCGATCTTGATGACCTTGGCCCCAAGGTCCCCCAGGAGCTGCGTGCAGGTCGGCCCCGCCAGGATCCGCGTCAGGTCGAGCACCGTCACACCCTCGAGCGCGCCCGGCATGGGGTCAGATGCGTCCGTCATAGGCGCCCCTTTCGATGTCGGCGGCGATCAGGGTGAAACCGTCATGTGTACGGGCCTCGGCCAGGGCGGCGCGCAGGGCTGCGCGGCTGTCCACACGGTGCCCCGCCCCGCCGAAGGCCCGTGCGACGGCGACGAAGTCGTGCCGTGCGAAATCCACGCCGGAATTGGCTAGTTGTCGCTGCCGTTGCTTCAACTCGATCAGCGCGAGGCTCGCATCGACGAACACGACCACGATCACCGGCAGACCGGTCTCGGCCAGCGTCGCCAGCTCGCCCGCGCCCATCAGAAGGCCACCGTCGCCGGTGAAGGCCACGACCGTGCGCTCGGGCGCGGCGATCTTGGCGCCCATGGCCAGCGGCAGCGCGCAGACCATGGTGCACAGCCCCGAGGATTGCAGCAGCCGGCGCGGCGCCTCGCAGCGCCACATCTGGCTCAGCAGGATCCGGTGCGCGCCCGAATCCACCGTGGCGATGGTGCCGGGCGGAAGCGCGGCGCGGCACTCGGCGATCACGGCGGCCGGGCCCCAGTCCTCGTCTTCCGGGAACGCCCGGTCCAGCGCCGCCCTTGCCGCCTCGATGGCCCCGTCGGCCCAGACCGGCCTGGCGGCCAGCCCGTCGGTCAGGGCCCGCAGGCCGGCGCCCGTGTCGCAGGTGAAGCTCAGCGTCGCCTGGTGCATGTAGTGGTCGTTGGGCGCCGCCGCGATCTCGACCACGTTCTGGCGGGCCGGGTCCCAGATCTCGCGCCAGCCCGGCCGCATCTCGATCGGGTCATAGCCCGCCAGCAGGATGGTGTCGGCCGATTGCAGGAGCGGCACCAGGACTTTGTCGGCCCTGGGCGACAGGCCCGCGCCCCCGAGGCTGAGCGCGTTGTGTTCGCTCAGCACGCCCTTGGCCTTGTAGCTGGTGACGACCGGCCATCCCAGGCGGGTCGCCGCGCGGGCAAGATCGTCGGCGGCCCCGTCGTTCAGCAGGTCCAGGCCGGCGACGATGATCGGACGCTCGGCCGCGTCCAGCATGGCGCGCGCCCGGTCAAGGTCGGGGCCGGCCGGGGCGACAGGGCCTGCCGGGACGCGCCGGCGGCGGGCGGGCCCGGCGGGTGCGTCTGCCACCGCGATGGGCACGTCGATCAGGACCGGGCCGGGCCGCCCCTCGGTGGCGGCGGCCACGGCCTTGTCGGCGATGGTGTCGGCCTCGGCCGCCGACAGCGTGAAGGTCGCCTTGGTCACCGGCGCGAAGACCGCGCGATGGTCCAGCACCTGGTGGGTATAGGTCTCGGCCGCATCCGCATCGACGCAGCCGGTCAGCACGATCAGCGGCACACGTTCCTGCCAGGCATTTGCGACGGTGTTGACCGCGTTCAGCGCCCCCGGCCCAACCGTCGCCACCAGCACGCCGGGCGCGCCGTCCATGTGGTGCCCGCCCTCGGCCATGAAGCCGCCCGCGTTCTCGTGCGCGATCAGGTGGAAGTCGATGCCGGCCCCCTTGAGCGCGTCGAGGATTGTCAGAACTTCGCCACCGGGCATGCCGAAGGCGCGGCGGCACCCGGCCTCGGCCAGGCGTTGGGCCAGCGCATCTGCGGCGCGGGGCGGATCATGCGGCGTCATCCCCGGAATTGATACAGTCCGCGTCGCAGCCCACAAGTCACGGCTGCGTCACGGCACTGAAACGCCGGGCCGCGATGGGCGACCCGGCGCGCGACGATCGCTAGGTCCCGGCTCACGCGGGCTGGGCCACGGCCTTGGGCGCCGTCCGCTCCATCAGGCGCAGGACCGCGACCAGCGCGATGCCGTAGGCCACGTGACCGACCAGCGCGACCCAGGTGATGCCGGTGAAGTTCAGGAAGAAAGGCAGCCCGGCGATGGCGGTGATGCCGCCGATGGCGAAGATCCAGAGGCCGAAACCGTAGACCGCCGATGCCGCCAGCCAGCCGCCCTTGCCGCCGGTGACCGCCGCCCAGGCGGGGCGGAAGACGAACAGCCAGCCGATGGGATAGCCGATCAGCCCGACCAGGTAGAAATGGACGAAGTACCCCGCGAAGTCGCCGTTGGGCAGGCCGAACGTCCCCAGAAGACTGCGGGCCAGCCCGTGCGGCGACAGGTTGGCGAAGCCGAGGCCGGGGCTGAGGATCTGGCCCCAGAAGTCGAACACCATCGAGGCGACCATCCCGGCCAGGACCAGGCGGCCCGCGACATCGATGGACGGGGTGGGCAGGGAAACACGATCAACCGAAGAATACGACATCTGAAATTCCTTCTCTGTTGCGCCCGGCAGCCTGCGGGCTTGTGCGGTGCGACCGCCAATCGCGGCGCCGATACCCAAGCGATATGCCATTGGGAACCATTCGGTCAATAAACCCCGCGTCACGTGTTCGTGACTTATTGACCATTCGGTTCCCGATGTTACCTATGGAGCAAGCAGGCACGGAAAACGGAAAGACGGGCATGGGCAGACCACGGGAATTCGACAGCGAAAAGGCCATCGACGCCGCGCTCGATGTGTTCTGGCGCGAAGGATATGACGGCGCCGGCCTGGCCGACCTGCTGGACGCCATGGGCATCCAGCGCGGGTCGCTCTACAAGGCCTACGGCTCGAAGAAGGGGCTGTTCCTTGCCGCGCTGGACCGCTACCGCGAGGTCTATGTCGCGCCGGGCGCCGCCTGGTTGGCCGAGGGCCCGGGCAGCGGGCTGGACCGGATCACGCAGGCCATGCGCAGCTCGCCCGCGCGCAACCTCGGCCGGGGCTGCTTCCTGTGCAACGCGGCCGCCGGGCCCGCCGCCGACGACCCCGAGATCAAGGTGGCGGTGAACGCCCAGCTGGACCTTTTGCGCACCGGCTTCCGGGCCGCACTGGCCCAGGATCGAACGGACGCCGCGCCCGAGGCCGTGGCAGCCGAGGCCGACCGCCTGACCCGCGAATACATGGGCCGCCAGGTCAGCGCCCGCAGCGCATGGGAGACGCCAACCACCAGCGGCTGATCGCCCGGAATGCCCTGCCCCGCCGCCCTCGCCCGGGTGCCGTCCGAGACCATTGGGGGCCACCGCCCGATGCTTCGGCCCCCCGGTTACATCACGGTCCGATTCGCCTCATGTCAGGCGGGTCCGCTTGGCGTGCGAGGGCCAAGTCGCCGACCCGCAGGGCTGGGGATCTCCCAACATCCGCGGAGCTGGACAGTCCGTCTCAGGCCCGAACGACGCGCCGTCGATCGGCCGATGCCCCCTGCCCGCTTGACCCTTGCGCATCCGCGGCTTGTAACGGGGCGCGGACGCCCCGCGCCGAAGAAGGACACCGCTTGGACACGCTTTCACCCGTCATGCTGGGCTTTCTCGGCAGCCTGGCCGCCGGCCTGATGACCGCCGCGGGGGCGGTTCCGGTGCTGTTCGGCCGCATTCCGTCGCGCGCGACGCGGGACCTGTCCCTTGGGTTCGCCGCGGGCGTCATGCTCGCCGCCTCGTTTTTCTCGCTGATCATTCCCGCCCTCGACGCCGCCGCGTTGCAATTCGACGCCTCGGCCGCGCCCGCCGCGATCGTGTGCGTCGCGATCCTGCTGGGCATGGGGGCCATCGCCCTGATGAACGAGCGTCTGCCCCACGAACATTTCGGCTCGGGGGCCGAGGGACCGCCCTCGGCGTCCTTGCGGCGCGTCTGGCTCTTCATCTTCGCCATCACGATCCACAACTTTCCCGAGGGCCTGGCCGTGGGCGTCGGGTTCGGCGCGGACGGCATCTCGCAGGGGCTGCCGCTCGCCCTTGGCATCGGGCTTCAGAACGCACCCGAAGGGCTGGCCGTGGCGGTCTCGCTGCTGGGCGAAGGATACGGCAAGGGGCGGGCCTGGCTCATCGCGGCGCTGACGGGCCTGGTCGAGCCGATCGGCGGGCTGATCGGTGCCGGGATCGTCGCGATCTCACAGCCCCTGCTGCCCTGGGGTCTGGCCTTTGCCGCCGGCGCGATGCTTTACGTCATCAGCCACGAGATCATTCCCGAAACCCACCGCAGCGGGCACCAGAACAAGGCCACGCTCGGGCTGTCGATCGGGCTGGTCCTGATGCTGTTCCTGGATGTCTGGCTGGGATGACCGAAATCCCCTTGCACCCACACCGGGGAGAGGTCGTATCCTCGGGTCGAGGAAAGGAGTCGGCGACATGACCGATATCGGCCACACCGCGAAAACCACGCCGCGCGACCTTGTCCTGCCGGATGCGCCCAAGGCCCGGCCGGCCATGGAGAAGGCGGCGTCCTGCTGCGGCGGTGGGGCGACCACGGCCGCGAAGGCGCCGACCACGCCATCCTGTTGCGCGCCGCCCGCCGGCGCCGAGGGCGCGCCGTGGCGGCGGGTGGACTGGCTGCTCTGGGGGTCGGGCGCGGTGATCGCGGTGTCCTACCTGGCCGCCTTCTTCCTGCCCCATGACGCCCCGCTGGGCCTGGGCGTCTTCACCCACGGCGTGCAGGACATGATGAACATCATGTGGTGGGGCATCCTGGTGGGGATGGCCGCGGTGGGCCTGATCGACCGGGTGCCGCGGGAATTCGTGATCGGGATCATCGGCCGCGACCAGGGCGCCCGGAGCCTGGGGCGCGCCGTGCTGGCGGGCGTCCTGCTGGACCTGTGCAACCACGGCGTGCTGATGGTGGGCGCCAAGCTCTACGAGCGGGGCGCCAGTCTCGGCCAGGTCTTCGCCTTCCTCGTCGCGTCGCCCTGGAATTCCCTGTCGCTGACGATCATCATCGGTCTGCTCATGGGCTGGGGCTGGATGGTCGCGTTCCTCGTGGGCTCGCTGGTGATCGCGCTGCTGACCGGGCTGGTGGTCGAGGCGCTGGAGCGCGCCGGAAAGGTGCGCCCCAACCCCCATCGCGTCGACCTGCCCGAGGATTTCCACGTCTGGCACGAGGCGAAGGCCGGCCTGCGCGCCACCCGGTTCGACCTGGCCTTCGTCAAGGACGTGGCTAGGCGGTCGGTGGGGGCAAGCCGCATGGTCCTGCGCTGGCTGTTCTTCGGGGTCGTGCTGGCGGCGCTGATCCAGGCCACCGTGCCGACCGAAATCTTCGCCACGTGGTTCGGCGCGACGCTGTTCGGTCTCTTCGCCACGCTGGCGGCCGCCACGGTGATCGAGGTCTGTTCGGAAGGCTCGGTCCCGATCGCGGCCGACCTGATGACGCGGGCCGCCGCGCCGGGCAACGCGTTCACCTTCCTCATGGCGGGCGCGTCGACGGACTACACCGAGATCCTCGTCCTGCGCGAGGTTACCGGCCGGTTGAAGGCCGCGCTGCTCCTGCCGCTGCTGACGGTGCCCCAGGTGGTGCTGATCGGGTGGGCCCTGAACAGCCTGGCCTGAGGCGCCGCGCGTCGGCAGGCGCGCCATGCAGGATGACGGACCCCGCCGCCGGCGCCGCGACAGCGCGCCCAAGGGCCGTCCCGGCGGCGTCACCCGCGCCGCGCGTTCGGGGGGTGCATGTCGTGAACCATCGAGTCCCCGGCTCTGCACGCGAAGCGAGGTTCTGTCCCGCGTGACAGGGCAATCCACGCCCCCCATGAGCGGCCCCCCGTCCCCTGTCGAAGGGGTAGCCGCATCCCGCTGTGCATGACTTCGTGCCCGGCCCGCCGGGCCGAGTGCAGTGTGCCGAGCCATCGAGGGATCCGACCCGGCTTTCGAAATCAGGAAGCACCCTATGGGCCGCCGCCCGCTGTCGGGTGCGCCATCACGGGCAGCCCCGTCGAGGCGCTTGGGCGATGCACGTTGAGCCAGGCGATGCCCCGGGTGTCTCCGGGATCGGCCATGACGGTTGCCCCAATACCTTCCGCGGGAGACGCGTCAGCCGGAGCGGCAACATGTCGGTCGGCTCCGTGCCCGGCCCGCCGCACCGAGTGCCAAGGCATCGAGGGTTCGGACCGGCGGTCGACATCACGACGCGCCGTCAAGGCCGCCGCCCGCTGTCGAGCGCGCGATGACGGGTAGAACCGTCGAAGCGCTCGGCGGTGCCCGTTGGTGCAAGCGACGCCTAGGGTGTATCCGAGATCGCGGCCATCACGGTTGCCCCAAAGGCCTTCCGCGGGGACGCGTTAGCCGGAGCAGCGACATCGTCGCCGGCACCGCCGTGCCGGGGTCGAACCTTGGCCCTTGACCGCAGCGGCCCGCCGCGCGAGCCCGCAGAGGCGATCGCCTGCACCAACGCATTCCGCGGGGACATTTCAGCCGGAGCGGCGACATCGTCGCCACCGCGCCCGGCCCGCCGGGCCGAGTGCCAAGCTATCGCGGGGTCCCAGCAGGCAGGCGCCATCGAGAGGCACCGTCCGGGCCGCCGCCCGCTGTAAGGCGCGCTATGACGAGGAGACCGGTCAATTTGTCCGTCAGCGCCAGTTAGGGCGGGCTACGCCTCGGGTTTCTCCGAGATCGGGCAAGACGGCTCGAGGCTTTCCGCGGAGACGCATCGGGCGTAGCGACAACATCGTCGCTGGCAACGCCGGGGCCGGGTCTTGTATCGTGGCCGAAGCGACCCGCCGTGTGGGATCGCAGGGCCAGGCGAGCCCGCAGAGGCGATCGGTGGCGCATCTCCGGAAACCGGGGTGTCCCGGAGGCATCCCCGATCCAAGGAGGGCTCTTCGTCCCGTCGCCGTCGCATCCGTCGTGGCCGCCGAACCGGCGACCGGCCGCCGACCGCAGACCGGTCGCGCGGGCACCCCCGCCCTACACGATTGCCAGCTCCCAGATGGTCACGTCCATGTCGTCGAAGCGGAAATACTCCACGTTGGTCAGGCTGTCGGTGCCGTCGGGGCCGCTCACGGTGACCTCCGTGCCCGAGCTCCGCGTCAGCGTGTAGCTCGCCCGGTCGCCGTCGAAGAGCGCGTAGTCCGAGCCCGCCCCGCCGTTGATCGTGTCGTCGCCC
>NZ_FQZA01000026.1 GCF_900141995.1 Palleronia salina
CGGCGCGTTGCAACGCGATACGACCGGTGCCCAAAAGTCTTCCTCTCAGCCATCGCTCTCGCCGCTATCGTCATCTACTGGCTATGAGTCCTGAGGCTAGGCAAGAACACTTGCGATTTCTTCGACGCGAAGACTGGTCTTGGTGAGATAGCGGACCGCCATATCTCGCCGCACGGAGTCCAATATCATCTGATAGGATGTTCCAGCATCGCGCATGCGCCGTTGCAATGTGCTGCGGCTGATCCCGAGGGCAAGCGCTGCGTCCTCGGCGCCTGTGCGCCCGGCGGGCATCAGGTCGACCAGAGCGCCCCGCACCCGATCCGCTATGGGCCAGCGGTCGTTCTGCGCTGCCGGCTGAAGGTTGAGGTCGGCCTCGATGTCGGCCCAGAGGGCGGGGTTCTCGGAAATGAAACGGCGTTTCGCATCCTCGGGCGAGAAGGCCACATAGGCGGCATGCGAATGCTCCGGCATGACGCCGAGATGCCCGGCGATCATGCGTCGTTCCTCTGCCGATCCGTCGAAGCCCGCCGCAACCGGGACAACTCGGTGGGCCGCCGCGCCGCGAATGTTCTCGACCGCGACAACGAGTTGCAGCGCGCCAAGGCTCGGCGGCATGGGCACGCGGGCATCGACGCTGTCGAATTCCAGTCTGAGCAGACCGTCCTCGCGGAAAACCCGCGTGCATGTCGGACCGAGCAGCGCTTTGAACTGCGCAAGACGCAACAGCCCGGTTTCCATATCGGGCGCGCAGGACAGTGTGAAAAAGACCGGGATCACCGGCCCGCGCGAAATCGCGATACCGAGGTGGAGCACATAGTCGGGGCGTGGCGACAGGACCTCCATCGTGTTCCAGCAATCGAAATACTGCTGCGCCGTCACGCGCGACTCTGTCCGGCCGTAGGGAAGCGCGCCAAGCCCCACGGTTTCGAGCATCACTACCGGATCGACGTCGAGTATGCGGCAGGCCACGTCGGTCGCCATGAAAAGGGAATAGTTCGGTTCTGTGTCCATGGCCTCGGTCGTCGATCTCTCTCGACCTGCATGCCACGCGCCGAGGATCGCCGCCAGATACCGACAGGTCCGTGACCGGATTTGCTTGCCCTTGACCGTATCTGCATATCGCTGCCGTGTGTCGGCGGACTTAAGCTAAGCTTGACGGAGCGTCACGCGTTTCTCACAGCACGGCCGGAGACCGCCATGGACCTTAAGATCAACGGCACCAGTCATACGGTTGACCTGCCGGGCGACATGCCACTGCTCTGGGCACTGCGGGACGGTCTGAAGTTCACCAGCGTCAAGTATGGCTGCGGCATCGCGCAATGCGGCGCCTGCACCGTGCATATCGGCGGTGAGGCGGTGCGGTCGTGCCAGGTGCCGCTGGCCGATGTCTGGGGCGAGATCACGACGATCGAGGGGCTGGGCACACGGGACGCCCTGCACGTCATCCAGGCGGCATGGATCGACCAACAGGTGGCCCAGTGCGGCTACTGTCAGTCCGGTCAGATCATGCAGGCTGCCGACCTTCTGGCCCGCAATCCCGAGCCCACCGATGACGATATCGACGCCGCGATGTCGGGCAACCTGTGTCGCTGCGGGACCTATCCGCGCATCCGCGCCGCCGTCCATGCCGCCGCGCGCGCGATGCGGGGGGCCTGAGCCATGGGACGCGTCAAAACCATTGCCCGACGAACCTTTCTGATCGGGTCCGCCGCCATCCTCGGCGGGGTGGCATTCGGGGTCTATTACGTGTCGCGACCGACAGACAATCCCCTGCTAGACGGTCTGGCAGAGGGCGAAGCTGCGCTGACCCCGTTCGTCAAGATCACGCCGGAGGGCATCACCCTGATCGTGCCGCGCGCCGATGTGGGACAGGGGATTGCCTCGACCCAGGCCATGCTGATCGCCGAGGAGCTGGACATCGACCCGGCCACCGCGACCCTCGACCCCGGCCAGCCGCATCAGGCCTATTTCAACGGCACCGTCGCGGCCGACGGTCTGTCGTTTCCGGGATGGGACGAGGGGTTCGTTGCGGAGACGGTGCGCGATCTGATGATGAACGTCGCGCGGCTTTCCGGGTCGCAGTTCACCGGCGGATCGTCCTCGACCGCGGACCTGCACGAGACTTTGCGGCAGGCCGGTGCCACCGCGCGCGAGACCCTAAAGGCGGCAGCCGCGGCACGCACCGGCGTTGCGCGCGCCGACCCGCGGACCGAGGACGGGCAGGTCGTTTTGCCGGACGGCACGCGCATTCCCTATACCGAACTCGCAACGGAAGCGGCGGCAATCGAGCCGGTGGGCGTCGTGGCCTTGCGCCCGGCATCCGAATGGACGCGGTTGGCAAAGCCTTACCGGCGGCTCGACATTTTGGCGAAGTCGACAGGAACGCAGGACTACGGGATCGATGTGGCCCTCCGCGGCATGCTCCACGCTACCGTCCGCGCCAACCCCGGCCGTGGCGGCGATATGGCGGGCTATTCTGCGGATGCCGCGCTGGCGGTGCACGGCGTGCGGTCGGTCGTCGAGGTGAACGAAGGGCTGGCGGTCATCGCCGAGAACACCTGGTTCGCGTTTCAGGCCGCAGCGGCGCTGGAGGTCGACTGGCTCCTCCCCGACTACCCCGCCAGCTCTGCCGAGATGTGGCAGGTGCTGGATGACGCCCATGTCGACGACATGCGCAACAGCCGGTTGCGCGACGAGGGCGATGTCGAAGCGGCGCTCGAGGGGGCCACGGTCGTCGAGTCGGAATACCGCGCGCCTTTCCTCGCCCATGCCGCGCTCGAGCCGCTGAACGCAACGGTGCTGGTCGAAGACGACAAGGTGACGATCTGGACCGCGACGCAGGTCCCCCACGTGGTGCGGGATGCCGCCGCCGAGGTGACAGGCATCGACGCGGCCAATGTGATCCTCCATGCCCTGCCGGCCGGTGGCAGTTTCGGCCGCAGGCTCGACCACGATTACGTGGTTCAGGCGATCCAGATCGCCGCCTCAATGCCCGGCACGCCGATCAAGACAACCTGGAGCCGCGAGGAGGACATGACCCATGATTTTCCCCGGCCCCTGCACATGGCGCGCGGGCGGGGGGCGGTGGCAGACGGCCGGGTGCTGGCCTGCGATCTCGACTCGATCAGCCCGTCGCTGGCGGCGTCGTGGTTCGGGCGCGTCTTCATCGTGCCGCCCGGACCGGATGCGATGCTGGTCTGGGGCGCCTTCGACCAGCCTTATGCCATCCCGAACTACCGCGTGACCGGCTATGCCGCGCCGCCGCTGATGCCGGTCGGGTCGTGGCGCTCGCCCGGGGCCTGCTCCAACAGCTTCTTCCACGAAAGCTTCTTGTCCGAGTTGATCCACACCGCAGGGGCCGACCCGCTCGAGGAGCGGCTCCGGCTGATCGACCACGCGGACTCGCGCCGTGTGCTGGAGGCGGTGGGCGAGATGTCGAACTGGGCGGGTACCGACATCGGCCCGGGGCGCGGACGCGGCATCGCTTTCGCCTATACCCATGGCGTGCCTGTTGCCGAGGTCATCGACGTGACCCTGACCGACCGGGGCATCCGCATCGACGAGGTTTGGATCGCTGCCGATTGCGGCACGGTCTTCGACCCTGTCAACGCCGAAGCGCAGCTGACCGGCGCCGCCATTTTCGGCCTCGGCCATGCGATGAACTGCGAACTGACCTACGAGAATTACGCCGTGCAGCAAACCAACTTCCACGCCTTCGAGGGGATGCGCCTGCATCAGACGCCGCAGTTCCACACCCGGCTACTCGGACTTGCCGAGCGCGTCCGCGGCCTGGGTGAGCCTGCAACCGCCCCCGCCGCCCCAGCGCTGGCCGACGCCATCTTCGCCGCAACGGGCCAGCGTCCGCGCGAGATGCCGTTCAGCAAATCGGTGGACTTCGCGTGAGGTATGCCGCGCGCCTGTCCCTGATCGTCCTGGTCAACCTCGTGCCGGGAAATCCGGCACTGGCCCAGAGCGAACACGGCCTTGACCTGTCTTCATTGCCCGAGGCGGGGGCTGTGTCTTCCGACGAGGGGCTTGCCGCATGGGAGTGCATCCACACGGTCCTGACCCATCCCCGTTGCCTCAATTGCCACGTGGGCGCGGACAACGTCCCGCTTTGGGGCTCAATTGACGACCCCGACCGCGTCCACGGCATGGCGATCAACGCAGGCGACAGCCGGATTGGGGATGACACCATGTCCTGTCACGCCTGCCACCAGTCCTCGACCCGCCCCAACACCATCCCCCACGCAGCCCCGCATGCCGGCATGGACTGGCGGCTGGCGCCGATCGAATTTCAGTGGACCGATCGCACGAGCGCCGAGATCTGCGCCCAGATGCGCGACCCCGACCGGAACGGCGGCCGCGACGCGGCGGGGCTGGTGGAACACATCCTGCACGACGCAGAGCTGACCGGCTTCATCACCTGGAGTTTCGGTCCCGGCGCAGGCCGCGACCCTGCACCTGGCAGCCTGCAGACGCATCTTGAGGATATGGCCGCCTGGACCGCGGCCGGGATGCCTTGTCCGGAACAGTAGGGCCCACCCGCACGCCGTTTCGCACCGACCGAAAACACCTTCCCGCTTGCCATCAGGCAGGACCGTCCTGCCCAAGCCCTTCCGAAAGGACCAATCCATGACCGTGACCACATACCCCTCTGGCCGGACCGCGCTTCTCTGCATCGACCCGTACAACGACTTCCTTGCGGAGGGCGGCAAGATGTGGCCGGCCCTGAAGGAGGTCGCCACATCGGTGGGTCTACACACCAACCTGGCTCGGATCCGGGCGACCGCCCACGAGGCGGGCATGCCGATCTTCATCCTGCCGCATCACCGCCACCACGCCACGGATTTCGAGGGATGGGCGCACCTGACACCGTCACAAGCCGCGGCGCACGAATACCAGCTGTTCGCCGAAGGAACCTGGGGGGGTGAGTTCTACGACGGTTTCGGTCCGGAGACCGGCGATATCGTCATCAAGGAACATTGGGGGGCCTCCAGCTTCGCCAACACGGACCTCGATGTGCAGCTCCGACAGCACGGGATCACGCATGTCATCTTTGTCGGGCTGATCGCCAATACCTGCATCGAGACATCGGCGCGCCAGGCGGCCGAGCTTGGCTACCATGTGACGCTGGTCCGCGATGCCACTGCGGCGATGTCGGCGGACGCGATGCACGCCGCGCACGAGATCAACGGACCGACCTATGCCCACGCGATCCTCACCACGGCCGAGGTGGTTGGGTTTCTGGGCAGTGAGACGGCCGCATGACCCCGGCGCGGAGCGGCCGGTTTCGCCCGAGCATGGAACCGTCCTTTTGGGTCATCGCGCAGCTTCCGCCCGTCGTGGTAGCTCCATGACCAACCCGGACGCAGACGACGCCGGCCACGGTCGTCAAGTGCAAGACGCCCATGTAGTATGGCGACGCATCTTTCTGTCCCGTGACTGGGACGCGCTGCCGGAGCTTTTGGCGGATGACGTGACCTACCACAGCCCCGCCGACCCGATGCCGCTGCGGGGAAAGGACGCTTTTGTCGCCAGCTTGCAGCAGTCGTTTGGCCTCTTCGAGGACTTCGAGTACGCAAGGGAATTCGCCGGTGACGACGGCCATGTGCTGGAGTTTCGCGGTCGCGTCGGCGAACTGCCCACGCTTGGCGGTGCGCTGATCGGCGCGGCTGTATTCATATTGGTGTTGCGCCGGAAACAGGCCGAAGACGCAGGCAAGCCGCGCTTTTCCGTTTCGGACCTCGTGCCCTACTGCCTGCTTCTACTGCTGGTTCTGGTGACACGACTGATCAGCCCAGTGCGGCAGGCTGTCGGCGATCTGACACTGTCGTGGAGTCTCGAGGGTGGTTACGAGGGCACTTTTCAACCGTTCTATCACCCGGGCACGTTGCTCTTTCTGACCCTGTTTCTGAGCGCCCTGTTCACTGGGCGGGGACGGTTTCTGCCGGGAGCCGTGTCCGCAGCGATGCGTCGCCTTTTTCCCGTGTCCGTTGCCCTGCTGGTCATGCTGGCGCTCTCTCGGCTCATGGTCCATGCGGATATGATCGCCAGCCTCGCGGCGGCAGCAGCAGGTGTGGGGCAAGCCTGGCCGCTTCTGGCGCCCTACGTGGGTGTGCTTGGAACCTTTATTACGGGCTCCGCAACGTCTTCGAACATTCTCTTCACTGAGTTTCAGGTCTCGACCGCACACAGCGTGGACGTGCCACCCGCAATCCTGGTGGCTGCTCATGGGTTCGGATTAGCGATCGGCAACATCGTTGCGCCACACAACATCATTGCCGGAAGCGCGACGGTGGGTTTGATCGGACGCGAAGGCGAGGCATTGGCAAGCACCTTAAGGCCGTGCCTTATCTACGCCGCCATTGGCGG
>NZ_FQZA01000015.1 GCF_900141995.1 Palleronia salina
ATGGCGAAGGCAAAGTTCGAACGCAACAAACCGCACGTGAACATCGGGACCATCGGTCACGTTGACCACGGCAAGACGACGCTGACCGCGGCGATCACCAAGTATTTCGGCGACTTCCGCGCTTACGACCAGATCGACGGCGCGCCCGAGGAGAAGGCCCGCGGCATCACGATCTCGACCGCGCACGTGGAGTACGAGACCGAGGCCCGCCACTATGCCCACGTGGACTGCCCCGGCCACGCCGACTACGTGAAGAACATGATCACCGGCGCCGCGCAGATGGACGGCGCGATCCTGGTGGTGAACGCCGCCGACGGCCCCATGCCGCAGACGCGCGAGCACATCCTGCTGGGCCGCCAGGTCGGCATCCCCGCGATCGTGGTCTACATGAACAAGGTCGACCAGGTGGATGACGAGGAGCTGCTGGAGCTCGTCGAGATGGAAATCCGCGAGCTGCTGTCGTCCTACGAGTATCCCGGCGACGACATCCCGGTCATCCCGGGCTCGGCTCTGGCCGCGATGAACGGCGAGAACCCCGAGATCGGCGAAGAGTCGATCAAGAAGCTCATGGCCGCCGTGGACGAGTACATCCCGACGCCCGAGCGCGCCGTGGACCAGCCGTTCCTGATGCCGGTCGAGGACGTGTTCTCGATCTCGGGCCGCGGCACCGTGGTCACCGGCCGTGTGGAGCGTGGCGTGATCAACGTGGGCGACGAGATCGAGATCGTCGGCATCCGCGACACCAAGAAGACGACCTGCACCGGTGTCGAGATGTTCCGCAAGCTGCTGGACCGCGGCGAAGCCGGCGACAACATCGGCGCGCTGCTGCGCGGCGTGGACCGTGACGGCGTCGAGCGTGGCCAGGTGCTGTGCAAGCCCGGCTCGGTGAAGCCGCACACGAAGTTCGAGGCCGAGGCCTACATCCTGACCAAGGAAGAGGGCGGCCGCCACACGCCGTTCTTCGCGAACTACCGCCCGCAGTTCTACTTCCGCACGACGGACGTGACCGGCACGGTGCAGCTGAACGAAGGCACCGAGATGGTCATGCCGGGCGACAACGTGCAGTTCGGCGTCGAGCTGATCGCGCCGATCGCCATGGAAGAGAAACTGCGCTTCGCCATCCGCGAAGGCGGCCGCACCGTCGGCGCCGGCGTGGTGTCGAAGATCATCGAGTAATCGGAACGCATCCCGGCGCACCCCGCCGGGATGACCCGAGACCGAAAGCGCAAAGGCCCCGCGAGGGGCCTTTGTCGTGCCGGCCCCCCTGCATCCCCACGGGCGCGGTGTCAGGGCATTCTTCGCCGTCCTGACGCGAAACGACCCGTGCCGTTGAACCGGCGCACCGCGCATTTCGTTGCAAGCGCAGGGACCGCGCCGGTAGAGGGTTCGGGACCGCGCGACCGGAAAGGACCCCGCCCATGGATCGACATATCGTCCTTGCCCACCGACTGGCCGGTGACGGCGCCGCGATCGACACCGACGAGGACATTTCCGAGGCGCTGGCCGCCGATGGCTGCGCCTGGGTTCACCTGTCATTCGACCGCCCCGAAACCGCGATCTGGATCGAGCGGCATCTGGACTATCTCGATCCGTCGATCCGGGCCGCCCTGACCGAACCGATGAGCCGACCGCGCGCGCTGCGGATCGGCGCGGGCCTGCTGCTGATCCTGCGGGGCATCAACCTGAACGAAGGCGCCGACCCCGAGGACATGGTGTCGCTGCGCGTCTATATCGACCCCGCCCGGATCGTGTCGCTGTCGCGGCGCAAGCTGCGATCGGTGGGCGAGCTGTCGGATCGCATCGCGCGCGGGCAGGGGCCCGAGGACGCGGGCGCGTTCCTGGCCGACCTGGTCGAGCTGCTGACCGACAGGATCGAGGCGCAGGTCGCCGACCTCGAGGCGCGGAGCGAGGCGCTCGAGGCGGCGGTCATCCAGGATCCGATGCCGAACCACGCCGCCGAGACAACCGATCAGCGGCTCGAGGTGGCCGACCTGCGCCGCTTCCTTCCCGCCCAGCGCGACGCCGTGCGCGACTGCCTGCGGGCTGGACTGGACTGGGTCGACGAGGCCGATCACGCGAAGCTGGGCGAACAGCTCGACCAGCTGACCCGCGTGACCGAGACGCTGGATGCCGTGCGCGAACAGCTGGCCACCATCCGCGCCGAGATCGACGGCGCCCGCGACGAGCGGCTCAACCGCAATCTCTACGTGTTGTCGGTGATCTCGGCCGTGTTCCTGCCTTTGGGCTTCATGACGGGCCTGATGGGAATCAACCTCGCGGGCATGCCGGGCGCGTCATGGCCGCCCGCCTTCTGGGTGTTCAGCGGGTCGATGGTGGTCATGGCGGTGGCGGTGCTGGCGGTGCTGCGGCTGTTCCGCGTGCTTTGACGCGTCGCCGGCGCCCGGCCTAGTCGCCGCCGTCGCCGTCCCCGCACGCCCCCCAGTCGCCACCGTCGAAACTGTCGCCCGGTCTTTGGCCCAGGCCCGGATGCGTGTGCGATCTGCGGGTGCGGCCCAGCGGGGTTTTCCAGCTATAGACGGGGCTGCCCAGGGGTGTCCTCGTCCGGCGAAGCGTGCGCACCTGCACCACGTGCGCGAGCCCCCGCCATGCGAGGCCGCCCACCAGCCAGGCCACCAGCAGCCATGCCAGCCATTCGAGATCGAGCGTGAGCAACCGACCCTCCGTTCTGCACCGGGCCAGTCATCGCACGCGATTGGGGCAGGAGATTGGCCGGACGGACCGGGCTTTCGCGCCATACGAAAACACCCCCGCAGAGAACTGCGGGGGTGTGTCGGGCGCGGCGGGTCAGGCCGCGCCGGAAAGATCGGGGATCAGGCCGCGGCGGCGTTCACGCCGCCCTTGGTGGCGATCTCGGTCATGTGCCGGTCGCCATCGTAGGTCTGGTCGAGGCATTCCTGCAGGATCGCCGCGTCGCCGTCCAGCTTCAGCCGGTTGGCGAAGGCGACGAGGCAGCCATAGCCGGCCAGCGCATAATGCACCATCCGCTGGTATTGGGTGATGATCATGGCATCGCGCACGTCGCTATCGCCGAACTCTTCGTCGAGCGCGTGGGCATGCGCCTCTTTCACGAGACCTTCCATGCCCTTGCAGAACTCGCCATCGGGGTTCACGCCGTGGTCCGAGCAGATCTGTTCGAGCTTCTGCATGCCGTCGGCAATGCCGGCGCTGCCCGCGGCCATGGCTTCGCCGAGTTCCTTGTCCTCGGTGGCCTGACCAAGGGCGGTCGTCGCCTCGATCGACTGTTTGCAGGCGCTATAGAGGTCCTGGATCTGGTCGATATAGACGTCTTTGAGGCTGTTCATCGCCATGGTGTTATCTCCTTCCGTCGAAGTAGGCATTCGTTGCGAAAACAACATTCGCAGCCGCCCATTGTTCCACACGATCCGGCCTTGACGGGGGCCCGCGCCTGCCATACGCAACACGCGGCCTAGGGGTATAGCTCAGCTGGTAGAGCGACGGTCTCCAAAACCGTAGGTCGCGGGTTCGAGCCCTGCTGCCCCTGCCAATCCACCAAAAGACCCGCGAACGTCACGACGCGCAGCCGTCGTCCTTCAGCGGGTCATGCCCCCAGTTCATCAGTGAATACCGCCACGTGCTGTCCTCGAGATCACCGTTGGGCACCTGCGCGCAGTGACGATTGATGTAACCCACCACCTTTTGCATATGGTCCCACTGGGCGTCGGTCAGGTCGTCCTTGTTGGTGCGCTTGATCTTCACGATCTTGCGGCCCGACTGGTGACCCGTGGACTCGCCGCCATCGTCATCGCCCACCGACTTGCTTTCCTCGGTCTCCAGCCAGTCCTCGAGCTCTTGCGGCGCCATGTTCACGCGGTCGCCCCATTCGTCCCAGATCTCGTCTTTCGATTTTGCCATTGCGTCTATCCTTTCGTTGCAGCGGCAATCGACCGGGTGTCCGTCGGGTTCCGCGCGGGCTCTGGTCATTGGCGTCGGCTTGGTTAGGGTCGGACGGATCAACGCCGTTTGGGAGGACGCGCATGGCCATCATCACAAGCCCGCACGACACGATTGCCATCCCCGAGATGTCGATCACGGAACGCCTGATCGCCGGCCTGGAGGGGCAGGGCGACGCCGTCGTTCTCACCGATGGTCCCACGGGGCGCAGCTTGACCGCGGCGGCTTTGGAGGATGCGGTCCGCCGGCTCGCGGGCGGCTTGATCGACCGGGGGCTGAAGCGCGGCGACGTGCTGGCGCTGATGGCGCCCAACGTGCCGGAATACGCAGTGGTCTTCCACGGCACGGCCTTCGCGGGCGGCACCGTGACCACGGTCAACCCGACCTACACAGCCCACGAGGTGCGCAAGCAGCTGACCGACTCGGGCGCAACCTGGCTGGTGACGGTGCCCATGTTCCTCGACACCGCGCGCGCGGCGGCAGAAGGCACCAAGGTCAGCCAGATCGCGGTGATCGGCGAGGCGCCGGAGGCGACGCCGCTGACCGCGCTCATGGGCGACCCGCTGGGGGCGCAGGTGCCGGTGGACCTGGAGCGGGACATCGTGGTGCTGCCCTATTCCTCGGGCACCACGGGCCTGCCGAAGGGTGTCATGCTCAGCAATCGCAACATGGTCGCCAACGTGGACCAGACGCTGGCGGCACTGCCCATCGAAAAGGGCGAAAGCACGGTCGCCTTCCTGCCGTTCTTCCACATCTACGGGATGAACGTGCTGATGAACGCCTTCCTGGCGGGGGGCGGCGCGCTGGTGACCATGCCGCGTTTCGAGCTGGAGCTGTTCTTGCAGCTCATCCCGCGGCACGGTGTGAAGAAGCTATACCTCGTGCCGCCCGTGGTGCTGGCGCTGGCCAAGCACCCGATGGTGGACGAACACGACCTGTCGTCGGTCAAGCAGCTCATCAGCGGGGCGGCGCCCCTGGGCGGCGACGTGGCCGACGCGGCGGCCAAGCGGCTGGGCGCCGTGACCACGCAGGCCTACGGCATGACCGAGCTGTCGCCCGTCAGCCACGCGACGCCCCTGGCGCGGCCCAAGTCGGGCGCCTCGGGCGTGGCGATCGCCAATACCGAGTGCCGGATCGTGGATCTCGAAACGGGCGAGGATTGCGCCCCGGGCGGCGAGGGCGAGCTGTGGGTGCGCGGGCCGCAGGTGATGCTGGGCTACCTGAACAACGCCGAGGCGACCGCCGCCACCATCACCGAGGATGGCTGGCTGCGCACCGGCGACCTGGCCGTGGCGGACGAGGACGGATACTTCTTCATGCGCGAGCGGGTGAAGGAGCTGATCAAGGTGAAGGGTTTCCAAGTGGCGCCCGCCGAGCTCGAGGCCGAGCTGCTGGCCCACGACGCCATCACCGACTGCGCCGTGCTGGGCAAGCCCGACGACGAGTCGGGCGAGGTGCCGGTGGCCTTCGTCGTCGCGCAGGACGGTGCCGGGCTGTCGGCCGAAGACGTCACCGCCTTCCTGGCCGGGCGACTGTCGTCCTACAAGGTGCCGCGGGACGTGCGGCTGGTGGACGAGATCCCGAAGTCCGCCTCTGGCAAGATCCTGCGCCGGGTGCTGCGGGACGGGCTGGCCTGACCGGTGGCATCGGACGAGGAGGTGGCAGAGGTATTGATGGCGCTGGCCCGCAGCCGCGGGCCCGACAAGACCTTCTGCCCGTCCGAGGCCGCGCGCCGGCTTGCGGATGACTGGCGGCCACTGATGGACGACGTGCGCCGCGTCGCCGCCACGCTACCGCTGCGGGCGACCCAGCGGGGCCGTCCGGTCGATCCGGTGGCAGCACGCGGCCCGATCCGTTTGCAGATCACGGAATGAGCGCCGGTATCTTCGCCGCCGTGATGGCGGCGGCCTTCCTGCACGCGGCGTGGAACAGCCTGATCAAGTTCGGCGCGTCCAAGATCACCGGCATGCTGATCCTCACCATCGTGCAGGGGGTGGCCGGGCTGGTGATCCTGCTCATGCGGGACCTGCCGGGGCTCGAGGTGGTGCCGTGGCTGGCCGCCAGCGGGCTGTTTCACGCGGGATACAAGCTGTTCCTGGCGCTGGCCTACGAACAGGGCGACCTGAGCCGGGTCTACCCCATCGCGCGCGGCACCGCGCCGCTGATCGTCATGGCGCTGAGCGGGCTGGTCCTGACCGATGCGCTGACGGGTTGGGAATACGCGGGCATCGCCGTGCTGGGCGCGGGGATCCTCGGCATGGCGCGGGGCGTGTTCTCGGGCGGCGAGGCGGTGCGCCTGCTGCCCTTCGCCCTGGGCTCGGCGGCCATGACGGCGGGCTATTCCATCGTCGACGGGCTGGGCGCCCGGGTGTCGGGCGACGCGGTGACCTTCGTCGCGTGGCTGTTCTTTCTCGACATGGTGCTGTTCACGCCGGTCTGCCTGGCGCTGCGGGGGCGGGACGTGTTGCGGGCCGACAGGCGGGCCTGGGGCCTGGGGGCGCTGGCCGCGGCGGCGTCCTACGGCGCCTATGCCATCGCGGTCTGGGCCATGACCGTTGCGCCCATTGCCCTGGTGGCGGCGCTGCGCGAAAGCTCGATCCTTTTCGCGGTGCTGATCGGCTGGCTGGTGCTGGGCGAACGGATGCACCGGGGCAAGGCGCTTTCGGCCCTGCTGATCGTGGCGGGCGTCGCGCTGACCCGGCTCTGACCCAGGGTCAGAGCTTTTCGCGGTAGATCCACTGCTGCGCGATCCCGGCGAAGACCAGGTAGATCGACAGGACGATCAGCGCCAGGTGCAGCGCATCGGAGGTCTGGAAGTTCTGCCACGCCGCGACGCCCGCCAGGACCGTCCACGCCAGTGCGGCCGGCAGCGTCAGCACGCGCCAGCGTTGCGTGCGGGTCGGGTGCACGAATTTCAGCGGCAGGAACATCGCCGCGGCCAGAAGGACCGTGATGATGAGGATCGTCCACCATTCCGGCTGGACCGCGAAGAAGACCAGCACCGCCATGTTCCAGCAGCCCGGGAAGCCCTGGAACGAGTAGTCCCGCGTCTTCATCCGCGTGTCGGCGAAGTAGATGACCGAGGTGTAGGTGATGACGATGATGGCGATCCAGCCCGTCCAGCCCGGTAGAAGGTCCGACCGGAACAGCGCGTAGGCCGGGATGAAAACGTAGGTCAGGTAGTCGATGATCAGGTCCATCAACACCCCGTCGAGCTGCGGCGCGTTCGTTCCCACGTCGTAGCGTCGGGCCAGCGGGCCGTCGATGCCGTCGACGAAGAAGGCCACCACAAGCCACAGCCACATGATGTCCCATTTCTGGTCCACCGCGGCCAGCATCGCCAGCATGGCGAAGACGGCGCCGCTGGCGGTCAGCAGGTGGACGAAAAGGGCCTTGATGCGCAGGGTCATGGCTGCCTCCTGCCGGATGGTGCGGCCAAGTGCAATCAGATGCCGCCGGCCGGGCGGCGTTCGATCTCGCGCGCGAACTGGTCCAGCCGGCGATCCAGCCGCCGCGTCATCGACGTCTTGGCCAGCTTCAGGGACTGCACCAGAAGGCGGCCCTTCATGGTGGTGGGACGGATATCCAGCGATACGAACATCCGCGCGCAGTTGGGCGCGACCTCCATCACCTCGACATTGAAGAGGGTGTGTATGCCATCCAGCTCGGCCTTGATCGCCAGCTGTGTGTCGGGGTCGTAGGTGACCACGCGCAGGTCGGCCTTGCGCGATCGGCCGCGATAGTCGAACCGGACCCGCCATGCCGCCATGCCGCGGCTTTCGCCGTTGGTCAGGTCGACCTGCGCGCCGGCGGCCCGCGCCTTCTGTTCGAAGCGCGTGAAGTCGGTCAGTGCGGCAAAGACCCGGTCCGGGGCCACATCCACATCTCGGCGGGTGGAAATCTTCATGGCGCGTTTGTTGCCCAGCCCGCGCGGCGCGTCAATCCAGCGTGTCGGCCAACCAGTGACGGATCAGGAAATGCGCGATGGCGCCGGGGCGCGCGGGTGCGATGTCGGGATGCTCGCCCGAGACGGCGCGCATCAGTTCTTCGCGCGAGACCCACAGCGCGTCCTCGATCTCGGCCGGATCGATGCGGATCTCGCGGCTGGTGGCGGTGCCATGGCATCCCAGCATCAGCGATGCCGGGAAGGGCCAGGGCTGGCTGGCGAGATAGCGCACGGGCCCGACGCGGATGCCGGACTCTTCGAAGGTCTCGCGCCGCACGGCGGCCTCGATGGTCTCGCCCGGTTCGACGAAACCGGCCAGCAGCGAATACATCCGGTCCGGCCAGCCCGGCGAGCGACCCAGCAGCAGGTCGTTGCCGTGAGTGATCAGCATGATCGCCACCGGGTCGCAGCGGGGGAAATGATGCGCCCCGCAGGCGGGGCAGTCGCGCTGCCATCCGGCCTGCGCCATTTCGCTTTCGGCGCCGCAACGCGCGCAGAAACGGTGGATGCGGTGCCATTCGAACAGCCCGCGCGCCGTCGCCGCCAGTTCGGCCTCGCGCGGGGTGAGCCGGGTCATCAGAGCGCGCAGTTCGTGGAACCCGTGATCGTCGGGCAGGGCCGGGTGACGCTGCACCGACGGGTCCAGGAAAGCGTTGAGGCTTTCGGGCATCTTGTCCGGCTGCCAGCGGTCCAGCGATGCGGCCAGCAGGGGGCCCGTGTCGTCGACGCCCAGCAGGATCAGCGGCCCGGCATCTTGAAGGGCCTTGCTGTCCGGGGCGATCTCGCCCAGGCGCGGCGCGGTCGCATCGCCGCGGACCAGCGGTTTCCCGCGCCAGAAGAGCAGCACACGCGCGCCGGCGGCCTTGCGCTGGTCCTCGACGTCCTTGCGCAGGTACGCCGCACGATCCAGCCCGGATCCGCCAAAGGTTACCAGTTCGGCACGTTGCATTTTGGCCACCTTCCCCGCGACGCTACGTCGCCCTAATCGCCAAGCATGAGGAGGATTGCAAGTGTGTCAGAAAGGTTGCACACTTCAACTTTTGGAGGAAGGATCCGCGTTGTGGATCAACGCACTACGCGGTTTGAAGGGATTTTTCGAGTTCCATGTACCGGTCTTCGCAGGGTCATGCGTTTTCCAGAGAAAATTTGTCGCGACAGAAGGGTGGACGGGCCATAAGGCTCCGGATTTTGGCCACCATCGACCTGCACGGTCATCTGCGGGCGTTCGACTATGTCGCCGGACGGACGAAAGAGTCCGGTGGCCTCACGTCCCTGGCGCCCGTGATCGAGGCGATGCGCGACGGTCCGTGGCCCAGCATCCTTGTCGATGCGGGCGATTTCCTGACCGGGACGTTCCTGGCCGACCAGGCGATGGAGCAACCGGATGACGAGGAGAACCCCGTCATCGCCGCGATGAACGCGTTGCAATATGACGCGGTCGCCCTGGGTAATCACGACATGGACTTCGGGTTGAGGAGCCTTCGGACGGCACTGCGCGAGGCCGATTTTCCAGTCCTCGGGACCAACCTGATCGCAGATGAGCCAGCCGGGCCGGTCGTCCGCACGGCGATGGTGACCAGGACGATGCACGGGGACGACGACGGGGAGCGGTCCATTCGGATCGGGATCCTGTCTGCTCTTCCGCCTCACACGGTGGCCGAGCTCCGCCATGCCCACACGGACATGGCGGATCTTCGCATGGAGCAGCCGATCGAGGCGCTGACGCAAGGCCTGGACGATCTCAGATCCATGGGGGCCGACATTTGTCTCGTCCTGTGTCACGAAGGTCCGTCCTATGGCACGTCGAACCGGTCGGATCTGGTCGAGAACATCGCGGCGCTGGACGGCGTGGACGCCATCGTCATGGGCCATCGGCACGCCGTCTTTCCGGCGGAGGGTGCCCCTTCGGATGGGGATATCGGCGGGGTGCCTGCGATCATGCCGGGGTGCTACGGTCGTCACCTTGGGTGCATTGACCTGTCGCTGGAATTCGAAGGGAACGGCTGGCGCGTGCTGGGGCACCAATCCCGGGTGTACGCGGCCCGCGGCGCCGTCGATACCGATGTGTCGCCCGCATTGCGCGTTCACGCGGTAACCGCGGACGCTCACGCCCGGGCAGAAGCCTCGGCCGGTCGAATCCTCGGTCGGATGCCGCGACCGGCCACGTCCTACTTTGCCCGCCTCGGGCGCGATCCGGGCACCATGCTCGTGGCGCGCGTCATGCGCGACGTGGTGGCCGATGCGTTCCCCGACCTGGACCCGGCATACCTGATCGGGCTGGCGGGGCCGCCCCACACGGGCTGGCAGGGGGGACGCGATTCCTGGACGAACCTGCCGGCGGGCGAGGTGCGGCTGGCCCAAATGGCCCGGCTTCATCCCTACGCGGAACGGATTTGCGCCGTGACGCTCAGCGGTGACGACCTGCGCGCGATCCTGGTGCGCAGTGCGGCCGGGTTCCGGTTCCTGCCGGATCATGCCGACGGGCGGGAAATCGTGAACGACCGGGTCCCGGGGCTCGAACTGAGCCTGAGCCCCGATATCGACGTGACCTTCGACCTTTCCAGCGAGCGTCCCAATGGGCGGGTCCGTGACATCCGCGTGCGCGGCCGCGCGCTCGACTTCGACGCCCGGTACACCGTCGCCATGTCGTTCTTCCGCGCCTGCGGCGGGCGGGCGTGGCCCGGCTGCAGCCAGCAGAAGGTCCGTTACGGCACATTGGGGACCGTGCAGTCCGCGCTGGTCGAGCGCGGGCTGGACCTGGTGGACGAATCCCTGTGGCAGCCGTGCTTCACGCTACGCTGGCCCACCACGGTGCGGCCCGTCTTCACGACCGCGCCCGAGGCCGCGCATGTCCTGGACCTGATCGAGGATCTGGGTCCGGTGACACAGGTCGATGGCGCGGGCGCGCGGGCCCGGTTCCGGCTGGGCGCCGGCGCCGGTTGAATTCCCCCGCGCGCGCGGTTATCTGCGGGGTCGAGAGGCTGGCGCGGGCAGGCGCCTCGCCAACCCGGTCAGATCCGGAAGGAAGCAGCCGCAACGAGCCCCGCTTGGGTCGCTGTCCAGCCTCTCACCCACTTCTCCTGACAATATGGGCCGCATCGGCCGTCGCGGTCCCTGGTCCAATCGCTCGGCCCGCCAAGCCGGGAAGCTGGGCGTGCGTCGCGCAAATCGCCGGACCGCATGGCGTCGCGTCCCAACGGCGCTATCCTCCCTGCGATGAGCGACAAGAACCAGATGGCGCGGGATCGGACCCAATGGGCCGAGGACCGGACGGACTGGGCCGAGGATCGGACTGTTCTGGCGGCCGAGCGGACTTATGCCGGCTGGGTGCGCACCGGGCTGACGACCATGGTGGTGGCCATCGCTCTGCAGGGAGTGTTCGGCCCGGCCGAGCCGACCTGGCTGCCGAAAGCTGTCGCGTCGGTCTTCATCTTCGCGGCGCTGTGCATCTTTTTGGCAGGATGGTCCGAAGCCCGGATCAACCACGGCAATTTCACGACCCGCGATGCCCGTTGCCAGCCGGTGTGGCGCTTGCACCTCCTGACCGTCGTGCTCTGCGCCGGGACGGTATTCACATGCGTCGTGCTCTGGCTGCTCTAGGCCAAGGGCGCTAGGCTGGCGGCTCACATCCCGACTCGACCGAGAGCCCATGACCGACCAGCCCGCCTACCAGGTGCTTGCCCGCAAATACCGCCCCCAGACCTTCGCCGACCTGATCGGGCAGGATGCGATGGTGCGCACGCTGGAGAACGCGTTCAAGGCGGACCGCATCGCGCAGGCCTTCATGATGACGGGCATCCGCGGCACCGGGAAGACGACCACCGCGCGGATCATCGCCAAGGGCATGAACTGCATCGGTCCCGAGGGGCAGGGCGGGCCGACCACCACCCCTTGTGGCCAATGCGAGCCCTGCATCGCCATCGCGAAGGGCACCCACGTGGACGTGATGGAGATGGACGGCGCGTCGCAGACCGGCATCAACGACATCCGCGACAACGTGTTGAACTCGGTGCAGTACGCGCCCGCCTCGGCGCGCTACAAGATCTACATCATCGACGAGGTCCACATGCTGTCGAACAGCGCGTTCAACGCGCTGCTGAAGACGCTGGAAGAGCCGCCCGCCCACGTGAAGTTCATCTTCGCCACGACCGAGATCCGCAAGGTGCCGGTCACCGTCCTGTCGCGCTGTCAGCGGTTCGACCTGCGCCGGATCGAGCCAGAGGTCATGCTGGCGCACCTGCGCGGCATCGCCGACCGTGAGGGGGCCGAGATCGGCGCCGATGCGCTGGGCCTGATCGTGCGCGCCGCCGAAGGGTCGGTGCGCGATGCGCTGTCGCTGATGGACCAGGCGATCTCCCACGGGGCGGGCGAGACCACCGCCGAGGCGGTGCGCGCCATGCTGGGGCTGGCCGACAGGGGCCGGGTGCTCGACCTCTTCGACACGATCATGCGCGGCGACGCGGCCGGTGCGCTGGCCGAGATCGCGGGGCAATACGCCGACGGGGCCGACCCGCTGGCCGTGCTGCGCGACCTGGCCGAGATCACCCATTGGCTCAGCGTCATCAAGATCACGCCGGACGCGGCCGAGGATCCGACCGTGGGCCCCGACGAGCGTGACCGCGGCCGCCGCATGGCCGAAGCCCTGTCCATGCGGGTGCTGACCCGCAGCTGGCAGATGCTGCTGAAGGCGCTGGAAGAGGTCGCGGCCGCCCCCAACGCCATGATGGCGGCCGAGATGGCGATCATTCGCCTGACCCACGTGTCCGACCTGCCGCCGCCCGAGGACCTGCTGAAGAAGTTGCAGGACGGCCCGCCCGCCGGTGCGCCCGCACCGGGCCCCGCGGCGCCCGCGCCGGCCCCCGCCGGGCCCTCGGCCTCGGCGCCGCACACGAACGGCGGATCGGCGCCGCGCGGCGGTGGCGGGTCCGGCGGCGCCGTCACGGCGCTGGCCGCCGACACGGACGCGCTGGCGCGGTTCGCCACGTTCGAACAGGTCGTCGCGCTGATCCGTTTCAACCGCGACGCCAAGCTGCTGATCGATGTCGAAACCGGCGTGAGGCTGGTCCGCTACAGCCCCGGCCGGATCGAGGTCGCGCCCACCGACGCCGCGCCGCGAGACCTGGCCGCGCGGCTGTCGCAACGCCTGCAAACCTGGACCGGCGCGCGCTGGGCGGTGTCGGTCGTCGCCGAAGGCGGCGCGCCGACCATCGCCGAGGAGCGCGACCGCGAGCGGCTGGAGCTCGAGGCCAGGGCCGAGGCGCACCCCTTGATGCAGGCGGTGCGCGCGCGCTTTCCCGAGGCCAAGATCCTCGAGATCCGGTCGGCCGCGCAGATCGCGGCCGAGGCCGCAGCCGAGGCCCTGCCCGAGGTCGAGGACGAATGGGATCCCTTCGCCGAGGATTGAGCGGCCGCGCGCCCGCTTTCGCGCGGCGCATGCCTTGCGATGCGGCAAGACGCTTCGTATCTGTGATTGAACGCAAGATCCCGAGGCAGGAGTGACAGGATGTTCAAAGGCATGGGCGGATTGGGCGACATGGCCAAGATGATGGCCGCCGCCAAGGATATGCAGGGCAAGATGGAGAACCTGCAGGAAGAGCTTCGCACCATCACCATCACCGGCGAATCCGGCGCGGGCCTCGTCAAGGCGACCGCCACCGCCAAGGGCGAGCTGACGGCGCTGGACATCGATCCGTCGATCTTCAATCCCGACGAGAAAGAGGTCGTCGAGGACCTGATTCTCGCCGCCATCAAGGACGCGCAGCTGAAAGCCTCCGAGCGCAGCCAGCAGGAGATGCAGAAGCTGACCGAAGGCCTGGGCCTGCCGCCGGGCATGAAGCTGCCCTTCTGATCACGTGGCGGGCGCGGGCGAGGATGTTCAGGCTCTGATCGACCTGATGGCGCGGCTGCCGGGACTTGGGCCGCGCTCGGCCCGGCGTGCGGTGCTCCACCTCATCAAGAAGCGTGGCCAGCTCATGCGCCCGCTGGCGCAAAGCATGGCCGAGGTCGCCGACCGCGTGCGCCCCTGCATCAATTGCGGCAATATCGGCACCGAAGAGCTTTGCGCGATCTGCCAGTCCGAGAAGCGGACCACCGGCGAAATCTGCGTGGTCGAGGACGTGGCCGATCTGTGGGCGATGGAGCGGGGCGGCGCCTTTCGCGGCCGTTATCACGTCCTGGGTGGCACCCTGTCGGCGCTGGATGCCGTGGGCCCCGAGGATCTGCGCATTCCCCACCTCATGGACCGCATCGCGGCGGATGGCGTGACCGAGGTCATCCTGGCGCTGAACGCCACGGTCGACGGGCAGACGACGGCCCATTACATCGCGGACCAGTTGCAGGGGCGCGGTGTCACCGTCACGTCGCTGGCCCAGGGCGTGCCCATCGGCGGCGAGCTGGACTACCTCGACGACGGCACGATTGGCGCGGCCCTGCGCGCGCGGAAGCAAATCTAGCGAAATTCGGCCATATCTTGGTGAATCTTCCCGCCTATCCACAAGAACCGTGGAATCAGGCCCCAGTTAGTCCTTTACAGGTGACCGCCCTTCCCACACCATGTTGTCAAGGACAGGCGAAAAAAAACCGCCGTCCTTGCACAGGCACCAGCCAAAGCGGCCCGCAAGAGGCCCGCGGCATAATAAACATGAGGGCGCCATGGCACTGAGCGAGCAGTATTTCCAGAGCGACGAGCTGGATCCGATCGATATCGTCGAACACCTTGCCGAGTATCACGAGTGGGAATTCGACCGCGTGGCCGATGACCAGATCGCGATGATGGTACAGGGGCAATGGCGCAGCTATTCGCTGACGCTGGCCTGGTCGCCGCAGGACGAGACGCTGCGCCTGATCTGCACCTTCGAGATGGAGCCGCCCGAGGATCGCCTGCCGGCAATCTACGAGGTGCTGAACGGCGCCAACGACAACATCTGGGCGGGCGCCTTCACCTACTGGCGCGAACCGCGCCTGATGGTCTTCCGCTACGGCCTGGTCCTGTCGGGCGGGCAATCGGCCACGCCCGAGCAGATCGACCGCATGATCGGCGCCGCCGTCGCCGCTTCCGAGCGGTTCTACCCGGCGTTCCAGCTGGTGGGGTGGGGCGGCCGCGCGCCCGACGACGCGCTGCAGATCGCCATTGCCGAGGCGTTCGGCCGGGCCTGATCCGCCAACACGGGCGGGCGCCGGGGCCGGCGCCGCGCCCGTTCCGACCTGACTGTTCCCCGAAACGACAGCCCCGCCGTTGCCCCGACCGGGCGCGCGGGGTTGATTGCGCTGACCGTCGCGGCATGTTCTGTCACGCAATGACAGAATGCCGCAGACAGGAAAGGGGCCGCCATGAATCTGGACGATCTAAAGAAACGGGGACTGGTTCTGCTGGGCTGCGGCAAGATGGGGTCGGCCATGCTGGAAGGCTGGCTGGCGGGCAGCCTGTCGCCCTCGGATGTCTGGGTGATCGACCCCAAGCCGTCGGACTGGTTGCAATCGCTGGACGGGCTGCACCTGAACGAGGATCTTCCCGAAGCGCCCGCCATGGTCCTGGTGGCGGTGAAGCCGCAGATGATGGGCGACGCGCTGCCGCAGATGCGCGCGCTGGGCGACGGTGAAACCGTGTTCCTGTCGGTGGCGGCGGGCACCCCGATCAGCGCGTTCGAGGATGCGCTGGGCGCCGCGACGCCGGTGATCCGCGCCATGCCGAACACCCCCGCCGCCGTGGGCCGCGGGATCACGGCGCTGGTCGCCAACGAGCGCGGAGAGCCCTCGCTGGCGCTGGCCGAGGACCTGTTGCAGGCGGTGGGCCAGACCGTCCGGCTCGACAGCGAGGACCAGATGGATGCCGTGACCGGCGTGTCCGGCTCCGGCCCGGCCTACGTGTTCCACATGATCGAAAGCCTCGCCAAGGCGGGCGAGGCGCAGGGCCTGTCGCCCGACCTGGCCATGGCGCTGGCCAAGGCGACCGTCGGCGGCGCCGGGCACCTGGCCGAGAACAGCCCCAAGGACCCCGGCCAGCTGCGCGTCGACGTGACCTCGCCCAACGGGACGACCCAGGCGGGTCTGGATGTGCTCATGGGCGAACTGCCCGACCTGATGGAGCGCACGGTGAAGGCGGCCGCCGACCGCTCGCGCGAGCTGAAGGGATGACCGAGGCGAGCTTCGCCGATTTCCAGAAGCTCGACATCCGGGTGGGGCGCATCACCCGGGCCGAACCGTTCCCCGAGGCGCGGAAGCCGGCGATCAAGCTTTGGGTCGAATTCGGCGCGTTGGGTGAGCGCAAGAGCTCGGCGCAGCTCACCCGCCACTACACGCCCGAGGGGCTCGTCGGTCGGCAGGTGATGGCGGTCGTGAATTTTCCGCCGCGCCAGATCGGACCCGTCATGTCCGAGATCCTGGTGCTGGGCGTGCCGGATGAAGACGGCGAGGTCGTGTTGCTGGCCCCGGATCGGGATGTGCCATTGGGAGGGCGGATGTTTTGAAAAAACTGTTCATTAGCAGATGGCTGCCGGACGAAACGCATGCAAAGCTTGAAGCCATTTTCGACGTCACCCACGTGGACCGGCCGCTGACGCCCGAGGCCGCGCGCGAGCGGATGGCCGAGTTCGACGCCATGCTCTGCTGCATCGGCGACGACCTTTCCGAGGCGGCGTTCGAGGGCGATCCCCGCTGCCGGCTGATCGCGAATTACGGCGTCGGCTTCAACCACATCGCGGTCGAGGCGGCGCGGGCGAAGGGCATCACCGTCACGAACACCCCCGGCGCCGTCACGGACGGCACGGCCGACATCGCCATGACCCTGATCCTGATGACCCGCCGTCGCGCGGGCGAAGGCGAGCGGCTGCTCCGCCGCGGCGAGTGGGAGGGCTGGCACCCCGGCGCGCTGCTGGGCGAGAAGGTCACCGGTGCGCATCTGGGCATCGTTGGGATGGGCCGCATCGGCAAGGCCATCGCCGCCCGCTGTCACCAAGGCTTCGGGATGGAGGTGTCGTTCTACAACCGCTCGCGCGTCGAAGATCCCGGGGTTCCCGCCACGCAGGTCGAGGACCTGAAGGACCTCGCGAGCCGCGTCGACATTCTCGTCCTGGCCGTGCCCGCGTCACCGCAGACGCATCACCTGATCGATGCCGAGGTGCTGGGTGCCATGCGCCCCGATGCCTGCCTGGTGAATATCGCCCGCGGCGACGTGGTGGACGAGTCCGCCCTGATCGAGGTGTTGGAACGCGGCGGCATCGCCGGTGCGGGGCTGGATGTCTACGAGCACGAACCGCACGTGCCGGACGCGCTGAAGTGCATGGAGCGGGTCACCCTGCTGCCGCATATGGGCACCTCGGTGATGGACGTGCGGCTGATCATGGGCGAGGTGATCCTCGAGGATCTGCGCGCCTTCGCGGAAGGGCGCGAGCCGCCCCACGCGCTCTAGAGCGGGCTGGCCTCGCCCGTGGCCTCGCGCCAGTGGCGCCGGCAGAGCGACAGGTAGGTCTCGTTCCCGCCGACCTGCACCTGCGCGCCTTCAGTCAGCACGCGGCCCTTGGCGTCCTTGCGGACCACCATGGTCGCCTTGCGGCCGCAATGGCAGATGGTGCGAACTTCGCGCATGTCGTCGGCCCAGGCCAGGAGCGCGGCCGAGGCCGGGAACAGCCGCCCCTGGAAGTCGACGCGCAGGCCATAGCACATGACCGGGACGCTCAGATCGTCGGCCACGCAGGCCAGTTGCCAGACCTGTTCGGGCGTCAGGAACTGCGCCTCGTCCACGAAGATGCAGGCAATCTCGGCCTCCGAGAGCCAGGCTTCGGCGCGCGCGAACAGGTCGTCGTCCGGCCCGCAGGTTTCGGCCGCGGCCGAAATGCCGATCCGGCTGCCGATCCGGCCAAGGCCCGCCCTGGTGTCGGTGCCGGTGGTCAGCAGCCGCGTCTCCATCCCCCGTTCGCGGTAGTTGTGCGCGGCTTGCAAGAGCAGCGTCGACTTGCCCGCGTTCATGGTCGAGTAGTTGAAGTATAGCTTGGCCAAATCCCCTCCATCCCGCGGTCAGATGATCTCGGATCATCTGCAAGAGACGATCCCAGATCGTCTGGTTGAGATCATCCCGGATGATCTCAGCCCTGCAGGCTGCGCACCTCGATATCGCCCGCGACCCGGGCGCGCATGGCCTGCGCCGCCGCGTGGCACCCCGCCAGCGTGGTGAAATACGGAATGCGGTCCATCAGGGCCACGTTGCGCATGGAGCGGCTGTCCTCGACGGCCTGCGCGCCCTCGGTGGTGTTCATGACCAGCGCGATGTCGCCGTCCTTCATCACGTCGACGATGGTACGCCCGCCCTCGTAGACCTTGTTCACGGTCTTCGACGCGATTCCGTTCTCATCCAGGAACGAGGCGGTGCCGCGCGTGGCGACGATGGTCAGCCCGAGCTCCGTCAGGATGCGCGCGGTGTCGATCAATTGTCCGGTCTTGTCCGCGTCCTTGATCGACAGGAAGACCGCGCCTTCGGTCGGAAGATGCACGCCCGCGCCCATCTGCGCCTTGAGGAAGGCGGTGGGGAAGTCGCGGTCCCAGCCCATGACCTCGCCGGTCGAGCGCATCTCGGGCCCGAGCAGCGTGTCGACGCCGGGGAACCGCGCGAAGGGCAGCACCGACTCCTTGACCGAGAACCACGGCATCGCCGGATCGGCCAGCGTCAGCGGATCGGCGATGGGCACGGTCTCGCCCGGTTGCACGCCATCCGGATAGGGGTCGCGCATGGGGAAGCTCGCCAGCTTTTCACCGGCCATGAGCCGTGCCGCGATCGACGCGATGGCACTGTCGGTCGCCTTCGCCACGAAGGGCACCGTGCGCGACGCGCGCGGGTTGACCTCGAGCACGTAGATATCGTCGTCCTTGATCGCGAATTGAACATTCATCAGGCCGACAACGCCCAGTTTCAGGGCCATTGCCTTCGTCTGACGTTCCAATTCTGCAATCGTGTCGTCGCTCAGGGTGTAGGGCGGCAGAGAACAAGCGCTGTCGCCCGAATGCACGCCCGCCTCCTCGATATGCTGCATGACGCCGGCCACGTGCACATCGGTGCCGTCGCTCAGGCAGTCCACGTCGACTTCGACCGCGCCGCTCAGATAACTGTCCAGCAGGACCGGGTTCTTGCCCGACACGTCCACCGCGTCGCGGATGTAGCGCGCCAGGTGGGCGTCGTCGCGCACGATCTCCATCGCGCGGCCGCCAAGCACGTAGGAGGGGCGGATCACCAGCGGGTAGCCGACCTCGGCCGCCATCGCCATCGCCTCGTCGTCCGAACGGGCAAGGCCGTTCTTGGGCTGGCGCAGGCCCAATTCGTTCAGCATCGCCTGGAACCGCTCGCGGTCCTCGGCCAGGTCGATGGCGTCGGGCGAGGTGCCGAGGATGGGGATGTCAGCCTCCTGCAACGCGTTGGCCAGCTTGAGCGGCGTCTGGCCGCCGTATTGCACGATGACGCCCGCCAGCGTGCCGTTCGACTGCTCGACGCGCAGGATCTCCATCACGTGTTCCAGCGTCAGCGGCTCGAAATACAGCCGGTCGGAGGTGTCGTAGTCGGTGCTGACGGTCTCGGGGTTGCAGTTGATCATGATGGTCTCGAACCCGGCATCGGTCAGCGCGAAACAGGCGTGACAGCAGCAGTAGTCGAACTCGATCCCCTGTCCGATCCGGTTGGGGCCACCGCCGAGGATCACCACCTTCTTGGCGTCGGTCGGGCGGCTTTCGCATTCGACCTCGCCCATGACCGGGTGCTCGTAGGTGGAATACATGTAGGGCGTCTGCGCCTCGAACTCGGCCGCGCAGGTGTCGATCCGCTTGAAGACGGCGGTGACGCCAAGGTTGTGGCGGGCGCGGCGCACGTTGCCCTCGTCCCGGCCGGTCAGCTTGGCCAGCCGCGCGTCGGTGAAGCCCATCATCTTCAGGGCGCGCAGGCCGTCCTCGTCGGTCGGCAGCCCGCTGGAGCGCACGCGTTCCTCGGCGTCGATGATCTCGCGGATGCGGGCCAGGAACCACGGGTCGAACTTGGTCACGGCCTGGATCTCGTCGTCGCTCAGCCCCAGGCGCATGGCCTGGGCGATGACGCGGATGCGGTCGGGCGTCTGTTGGCTGAGCGCGGCGGTGATACTGGCGCGGTCGGGGGCGCCGTCGATGGCGATCTCGTCGAGGCCGGTCAGCCCCGACTCCATCGAGGCCAGCGCCTTTTGCAGCGACTCGTGGAAGCTCCGGCCGATGGCCATGGCCTCGCCCACCGACTTCATGGCGGTGGTCAGGTCCGGGGTGGCGCCCGGGAACTTCTCGAAGGCGAATTTCGGGATCTTGGTGACGACGTAGTCGATCGACGGCTCGAACGACGCTGGCGTCACGCCCGTGATGTCGTTGTCGAGCTCGTCGAGCGTGTACCCCACGGCGAGCTTGGCCGCGATCTTGGCGATGGGGAAGCCGGTGGCCTTCGACGCCAGCGCCGACGAGCGCGAGACGCGGGGGTTCATCTCGATCACCACCATGCGGCCGTCCTCGGGGTTCACGGCCCATTGAACGTTCGACCCGCCGGTTTCGACCCCGATCTCGCGCAGCACGGCGATGCTGGCCGAGCGCATGATCTGGTATTCCTTGTCGGTGAGCGTCAGCGCGGGGGCCACGGTGATCGAGTCGCCGGTATGCACCCCCATCGGGTCCACATTCTCGATGGCGCAGACGATGATGGCGTTGTCGGCGCGGTCACGCACGACTTCCATCTCGTATTCCTTCCAGCCCAGCAGGCTCTCGTCGATCAGGATCTGGCTGACGGGCGAGGCGTCGAGCCCGCCCTTGCAGATGCGCACGTAGTCGTCGCGGTTATAGGCCACGCCGCCGCCGGTGCCGCCCAGCGTGTAGGCGGGGCGGATGATGGCGGGCAGGCCCACATGCTCGAGCGCGGCCATGCACTCGTCCATGTTCGACGCGATGGTGGCCGCGGGGTTTTCCAGGCCGATCCGCTCCATCGCCTCGCGGAACAGCTTGCGGTCCTCGGCCATCTCGATAGCCTCGCGCCGGGCGCCGATCATCTCGACCCCGTGTTCGGCCAGCACGCCCATCTCTTCCAGCTTCAGCGCGGTGTTCAGGCCGGTCTGGCCACCCATGGTGGGCAGCAGGGCGTCGGGCTTTTCCTTGGCGATGATCTTGGCCACGATCTCGGGCGTGATCGGCTCGATATAGGTGGCGTCGGCCAGGCCCGGGTCGGTCATGATCGTCGCCGGGTTCGAGTTCACCAAGATGACGCGATAGCCTTCCTCGCGCAGCGCCTTGCAGGCTTGCGCGCCGGAATAGTCGAATTCGCAGGCCTGTCCGATGATGATCGGTCCCGCCCCGATGATCATGATGGACTGGATGTCGGTTCTTTTCGGCATGGCTGTCCCCTGGCGCGTGTCGCGGTCGGGGCAGATCCCGGCGCGCAAATCGTCCGGGGTTATAGTCGCGGGGCCGTTACGTGCAAGGTCAAAGGACGGCCGACCCCGAGCGTGGCGCGGAGCGCCGCGCGGCCGGGCGCACGACGCAGCCCAGCGCGAAGAGCGCCATGATCGCGGCACCCAGAACCGGCAGGGCCCGCAAGAGCGGTTCTGCCAGCGGTTCGATGCGGAGCAGACCGACCGTCAGCGGTACGAACAGCCCGAGCACCGGCAGCGCGCCCCAGCGCGGCATGAGCGCAGGCGCAAAGGCCAGCGCCGCAAGGAAGTGATAACCCCAAGCCAGCGGAGACACGAGCGACACGCCGGCGATCATCGCGGGCCAGATCAGGACGTCTTCCTTCCGACGGCGGAACCCCAGCGCCGAGACCGCCAGCACCGCCAGAAGCGCCATCTGGCTGAGCAGGGACCAGAGCGGGGTCTTTTCGGCGATGCCGGTGGCGCCGAGGCTCGTGTCTAAGCCCGTCGTGCCGAGTTTCGGGATCGCGTGACCCAGCCCAAGGACCTGCGCGATGGCCGAATCCAGCGAGAAGTTCAGCGGCAAGGCGATGACCGTGTTCGACACCGCCGCGACCTGCGCCAGGAAATTCGCGTGCAGCGCCGGTCCGCCCAGCATGATCGACAGGCCGCCAAGCGCGCCGCCGGTGATGGCGAAGCTCAGCAGCGCGCGCCAGTCGCCCCGCGCCACGAAGGCCACCGCGAAAACGGCCGGCGTCAGTTTCAGCGCGGCGGCCAGGGCCAGCGCGGCGCCGGCGCTGGCTTGCCGGCCGGCGCCCAGCCGTTCGATCGCGAGGACCGTCAGGAAGGCCACCCATATCTGGGGCTGCCCCACCGACACCGCCACGGCCCCGGCGAAGGTCAGGTGGATGATGCCAACGCCCGCCGCCAGGAACACGGGCAGCGGCACGACCCGGCCGGTGGCCCGCCAGGCCAGCCAGACCGTCGCGCCGATCATGGCCACGTGGACCCCGTGCTGGATCGTGGAGAACGCGGCGAAAGACATCGCCTGCGTGATTGGCGCCAGCAAGACGGCCCAGAGCGGGGGATAGAGGTAGGGAAAGACCGGCCCCGAATATCCCGCGGCCAGGGCCATGTCGGCCCATTCGGGATCCGGGCGCAGCGTGAACACCGCGCCATCCGCGTAGACCAACTGCGGCGCCCCCTCGGCAACGGCGGTCGCGGCAAGCCAGAGCGCCAGCAGGTCCTCGCCGGTCGGCGGCATCATGAGGGCCGACACGCACAACCATGCCACCCCGGCGAGCAGGACGAGATGAATCGCGGTGTGCGTGCCGTCCGCCATGATGCGCCTCCCTGTAGATGAGGATGGCGGATGGCGGTGGCGACAGAATGGCGGCGCGCGGCCCCGATTGGGGCCATTTCGCGGACAATCGTCAGCCGGTGTAGAGATAGTCGCGCGTGATCGGCACGGCGTCCTTCCGGTGGGCCAGCTGCGCCTGGAAGACGACCTGCTGCCCGTGCACGAAGGTCAGTTCGGACGCGATCAGGTAATAGCGCCACATCCGGCAGAACCGCTCGTCGTAAAGCGACTTCGCCTTGTCCATGCCTGCCACGAAGCGCTGATCCCAGTGATTGAGCGTTTTCGCGTAGTGATAGCGCCAGACCTCGAGATCGGTCAGCTCAAGCCGCTGACGCTCGAACGCGGATGACATCTCGGACAGGGCGGGGACATAGCCACCCGGGAAGATGTACTTCGCGATGAAGGGCGACGTGGCGCCGGGCGGGCTGGTCCGTCCGATGGTGTGGATCAGGGCCACGCCATCGGGCCGCAGCATCTGGTTCACGTGGCGGAAATACTCGTCGTAATGGGGCACGCCCACATGTTCGAACATGCCCACCGACACGATCCGGTCGAAGCTCCGGTCCAGCGTGCGGTAATCGCGCAGCTCGAACGTCACACGGTCGTCCAACCCGTCCTCGGCCGCGCGGCGGGTGGCATAGGCGTGCTGTTCCTCGGACAGGGTCACACCGTGGACCCGCGCGCCGAACTCGCGCGCGAGGGTCAGCGCCATGCCGCCCCAGCCGCAGCCGATGTCGAGGATCTCCATCCCGGGTTCGATCAGCAGCTTGGCGGCGATGTGGCGTTTCTTCTGAAGCTGGGCCTGTTCGAGCGTATCGGACGGGTCGCGGAAATAGGCACAGCTGTATTGCCGGTCGTCGTCCAGGAAGATGTCGTATAGATCGGACGAAAGATCATAGTGGTGTGCCACGTTCTTGCGCGCACGGTCCATGGGGTTCCATTGCCCCAGGCTGCGCGAGTGGCGGCGCAGTCGGTTGTGCAGGTCGAGCACGCGCGACCGGTTGCCTTGTGCGAAGTTGCGCAGGGTCATGTCCAGCAGGCCGCGGATGTCGTCGTTCTCGATCACCAGCCCGCCATCCATGTAGCCCTCGCCAAGGCCCAGGTCGGGGTTCAGTACCAGGCGGCGGGGCAGGGTGGGATCGGTCAGGGTCACCGCGATCTCGGGGGCGCCCGATCCGGCGGTGAAACGCCGGCCCCCCGGCAGCGTCACGCGCAGCGTGCCGTCATGAAAGATCTCACGAACCGTCCGTTCAAGCAGCGTTTCCCACATGCCCTCGTCCCGTTAATCCACCGTTCACCAAGGGAAAAATCTGCGACAATCTGTCCGGGCGTCAACCCCCCGCTCGGGGATCGGGGGTTCGCTGTCCCTTGACTTCCGCCCGGGGGGCAGGTGTATCGCGCGCAGTTTCACCAAGACAGTCTTCCCGGGGGACACCTCATGCACGCCTATCGCAGCCACACCTGCGCCGATCTCGACAAAAGCCACGTGGGCACCGAAGCCCGGCTTGCCGGCTGGGTGCACCGCGTGCGCGACCATGGCGGCGTGCTGTTCATCGACCTGCGCGACCACTACGGCATCACCCAGGTGATCTGCGATCCGGACTCGGCCGCGTTCGCCGAGATGGAGAAGGTCCGCGCCGAGTGGTGCATCCGCATCGACGGCAGCGTGAAGGCCCGCGACGCCGCGCTGGTGAACCCCAAGATCCCCACGGGCGAGATCGAGGTCTATGCCCGCGGGATCGAGATCCTGGGCCGCGCGGGCGAGTTGCCGCTGCCGGTCTTCGGCGAGCAGGACTACCCCGAGGAGACGCGCCTGAAATACCGTTTCCTCGACCTGCGGCGTCAGGGGCTGCACGACAACATGGTGCTGCGCTCGGACGTGGTGCGCGACCTGCGTGAACGGATGTGGGGGCAGGGCTTCAACGAGTACCAGACGCCGATCATCACCGCGTCCAGCCCCGAGGGGGCGCGCGACTTCCTCGTGCCCTCGCGCTTGCATCCGGGCAAGTTCTACGCGCTGCCGCAGGCGCCGCAGCAGTTCAAGCAGCTGATCATGGTGTCGGGCTTCGACAAGTATTTCCAGATCGCGCCCTGCTTCCGCGACGAGGACCCGCGCGCCGACCGCTCGCCCACCGATTTCTACCAGCTCGACATGGAGATGAGCTTCGTCGAGCAGGAGGACGTGTTCGCCACGATCGAGCCGGTGATCCGCGGCTGTTTCGAGCGGTTCGGCGGTGGCCGCAAGGTCGACGAGGCCTTCCCGCGCATCAGCTTCCGCGACGCGGCGCTGTGGTACGGCACCGACAAGCCCGACCTGCGCAACCCGATCAAGATGCAGGTGGTCAGCGACCATTTCCGCGGCTCGGGCTTCGCCATCTTCGCCAAGCTGCTCGAGAACGAGGGCACCGAGATCCGCGCCATCCCCGCGCCGGGCGGCGGGTCGCGCAAGTTCTGCGATCGCATGAACAAGTTCGCGCAGGAGCAGGGCCTGCCGGGCATGGGCTATATCTTCTGGCGCGACGGCAGCGACGGCATGGAAGCCGCCGGTCCGCTGGCCAAGAACATCGGACCCGAGCGGACCGAGGCCATCCGCCAGCAGCTGGGCCTCGGCACCGGGGACGCGGCGTTCTTCCTGGGCGGCAAGCCGTCCGAGTTCGAAGGTGTCGCGGGTCGCGCGCGCACCGTGATCGGCGACGAACTGGGGCTGACCGACACGGACCGTTTCGCGTTCTGCTGGATCGTCGATTTCCCTATGTACGAGCGGGACGACGAGGGCAAGATCGACTTCAGCCACAACCCGTTCTCGATGCCGCAGGGCGGGATGGACGCGCTGGATGGCGACCCGCTCGAGGTCATGGGCTACCAGTACGACCTGGCCTGCAACGGCTACGAACTGGTGTCGGGCGCCATCCGGAACCACCGCCCCGAGATCATGTTCAAGGCCTTCGAGATCGCGGGCTACGACGAATCCGAGGTGCGCAATCGCTTCGGCGGCATGGTCAACGCGTTCCAGTACGGCGCGCCGCCCCACGGGGGCTGTGCCGCCGGGATCGACCGCATGGTCATGCTGCTGGCGGACGAGCAGAACATCCGCGAGGTCATCATGTTCCCGATGAACCAGCAGGCGCAGGACCTGATGATGGGCGCCCCGTCCGAGCCGACGGCGGCCCAGCTGCGGGAACTGCGGCTGCGGGTGCTGCCGCCCGAGAGCTGATGGGACCGCTCGCGGGCTGGCGACCGCCGCAGTTGCCGTCCCGCGTGGCGCTGGACGGTCGCTATGTCCGGCTCGAGCCCTTCGCGCCGGGCCACGAGAGCGGGCTGTTCGACGCCTTTGCCGAGGACGCGGGCGGCGCCATGTGGCAGTATCTGCCGGTCGGGCCATTCGCATCCGTGGACGACTACCTGCCGTGGTTCGACGCCGCCCGCACCACCCATGATCCGCTGCATTTCGCCGTGCGGGGCGAGGACGGGCGGCTGGGCGGGTCGCTTTCGCTGCTGCGGATCGATCCGTGTGCGGGCAGCGTCGAGACCGGCTGGCTGACCTTCGCACCACGTCTGCAACGCACCCGCGCGGCCAGCGAGGCGGTGATCCTGCTGGCGCGCTGGGCGTTCGGCGCCGGGTATCGCCGGTTCGAGTGGAAATGCAACGCCGCCAACATGGCGTCGCGGCGCGCGGCGCAGCGATTCGGGTTCGGCTTCGAAGGTGTGTTTCGGCAGGCGGGCGTCGTAAAGGGCGCGAACCGCGATACTGCATGGTTCGCGATCACAGATGGCGACGCGGCCACGCTCGACAAGGCGTGGTCCACCTGGCTCGATCCCGCGAATTTCGACGCGGACGGACGGCAGAAGCAGCGGTTCTCGGACCTGACGCGGCCGTGTCTCGCGGCCATCGATCCCGCGCTGGGCTAGGCTGTTCGGCGACCTTGGGGGCCGCCAGCAGACCGTCCGTCCCCGCGTTGCGGCGATCAGGTGTAGAGCAGAACCGTCCCCGCCAGCGACAAGGTGATCGAAAAGGCGCCAAGCGCCAGCACGGCCCGGTCCAGGAACGGGGTCTCGTGCTCCAGCCGCAGAACGCGGTCCACAAGTCGGTCCATCATGGCGTGCTCCTTCCCATTGCGGGGCGCTGTCGGGGCGGATCCCGGCAGCGTGCTGTATCGCGTGCGATTGCGGCGGCAGAGTGCCTTCAATCGTGAAGTTTCGCGGCGCGCGTGCGTCCGCGCGACGGATCCTTTGCTTGCCTCAGACGGCGATGGCGCCCCGGGCCAGCCGGCTCTGGACGAGACCGGCCAGATGCGCGAGCGATCCACGATGGCCACGGCCGTCAGTCACGTCCTCGCGCAGCGCGGTCACGGCCGCGTCCAGCGCCCCGTCTTCGAGGTTGCGCGCCAGGTTCGCGCCGAAATTGATGGCATAAAGCAAATCCTCGGGCCCTTGAGGCGAGTCGAGCAGATCGAGGATCAGCGCATAGTCGTCGCCCAGCGCGCCCGCATCGGCATGGACCACCTCGTCGCTCAGGGGGCGCGGCCTCCGCGGCTGCGCCTCGGTCGGAAGATGGGCGAGGATCTTGCTTTGAAACCCTGCGACCGAGCCGAAGGGCTTCGAGATAAAGCCGTTCGCCCCGGCGTTCAACGCCGCCTCTTCGAGCGCGGGATCACCCGAGAGGGCCAGCAGCACTGGCACACGGGGCACCGCGTCGTCCAACTGTCGGATCAGGTCCAGACCCGAGCCGTCGGGCAGACCCAGATCCACCAGGATGACCGACGGGCGGTATGTCGACAGGTGCCGCGCCGCCGCGCGCAGGCTGTCGGCCCGGCGGATGCGCGCGCCGCCGCGCAGGCACATGAGGCGAATGGTCTCGCCCGCGAAGCGACTGTCTTCGACCACCAGCACCGTCTGCCCCAGCAGCGGCCGTTCGGCCGTCGGGCGCCTAGGATACAGGAAATCGTCGAGAATGTCGGTCATGGCGGCTCTCCGAATCTGGTGTCTCCAGTAGGGACCGACGATCCTAAAGTAGGGTTAACACCACCGCGCCGCGACCACGGCGCGGCTTGCGTGCCCTGCGCCTCGGGCCTATCTCGGGTCCCGGACACCAGAAGGACAAGGACAGACAGCGTGATCGGACGCCTGAACCACATCGCCATCGCCGTGCCCGACCTCGAGGCCGCGTCGGCGCAATACCGCGACATGCTGGGCGCCGAGGTGGGCGCGCCGCAGGACGAACCCGACCACGGGGTCACGGTCGTGTTCATCACGCTGCCCAACACCAAGGTCGAGCTGCTCTATCCGCTGGGCGAGGGCTCGCCCATCGCCGGGTTTCTCGACAAGAACCCGTCCGGCGGCATCCACCACATGTGCTATGAGGTCGATGATATCCTCGCCGCCCGCGACCGCCTGGTCGATCAGGGCGCCCGCATCCTCGGCAATGGCGAGCCCAAGATCGGTGCCCACGGAAAGCCGGTCCTGTTCCTGCATCCCAAGGATTTCAACGGCTGCCTGATCGAGCTGGAGGAAACATGAGCATCACCTCGGCCATCGTGCTTTTCGCTGTGATCTGGTTCATGGTGCTGTTCATCCTGCTGCCCGTGGGCCTGCGCACGCAGGGCGACGAGGGCGAGATCGTGCCGGGCACCCACGCGGGCAGCCCCGCGCGCACCGACATGTGGCGCAAGGCGCGCACGGTGACCTGGGTGTCGGCGATCCTGTGGGCGCTGATCGCCGGCTTCATCCTGTTCTCGGGCTACGGCGTGCGCGACATCGACTGGTTCAACCGAATGGATCCGGTTTCGGAAGCCGGTGAAACAGATGGGTGAAGGTGGCCGCGCCCAACACCGGCACCACTAGGCCCAGCAGGGGCACCACCAGCGGGACCGCCATCAGGCAACCCGCGATCCAGATGCGCATGCCGTGCCGGCGCCGCATCCGCCGCGCGCCCTTCGGCCCCAGCCGCCGCGCCGCGATCAGCTGGAAATACTCGCGCCCGAGCAGGAAGCCGTTCAGCCCGAAGAAGATCAGCGGCGCGAAGGGCGGCACCATCAGGTAGAGCGCAAAGGCCGCGATATTGGCCCCCGCGATCACGCCCAGGAATTTCAGCGAATCGCTCAGCCCCCGCCCGAAGGACAGCCGCGGTGCCGGGGGCAGGGCGGGGTAGTGCCGCGCCTCGACCGCGTCGGTCACGTCGTCCAGGAACAGCGACGTGAAGGCCGAGGCCACCGGCACCATCAGGAAGGTCGACAGGAACAGCAGCACGGGCACCGACGACCAGGAAACCGCGTCGTCCACCCAGCTTATGTCGCCCACGAAGGGCAGGGACAGCGTGTCGGGTATGAGCCAGCCCAGCCCCCACACGACCAGGCCAATGAAACCGGCCAGCAGCGCCAGCGTCAGCCCCACGCCCTTCAGCAGCGTTCCGCGAAAGGCCGGGTCGCCCATCTGGCCGATGGCCCGGGACGCGTCGCCGATGACGGTCATGCGCCCAGCCAGCTGACTTTCGCCGCGAGGTCGGGGCGGGGCCGCTCGGGCGGGGCCGAGGTCTCGGTGCCGATATGGATAAGCCCGGCGATCCATTCGCCCTCGGCCAGGTCCAGACCCTGCCGCGCGAAGTCCGCGTCATGCGAGGCCCATCCGCTCAGCCAATTGGCCCCCCAGCCTGCCGCCAGCGCCGCGTTCAGCAGTTGCAGGCAGACGGCGCCGGCGGAAAGGGTCTGTTCCACCTGCGGGATCTTGGGGCTTTCCACCGGGCTCGCGATCACCGCGACGGCCAGGTCTGCGTCGGCGTATTGCGCCGTTTGCTTGGCGATGTCCTCGGGCTGGCGCGACAGGCGCTCTCCACAGGCGGGGATCAGCCCCGCCAGCCGGTCCAGCGCGGCGCGCTCCAGCACGACCAGGCGCCACGGTTCCAGCTTGCCGTGGTCCGGCGTGCGCAGCGCGGCGCGCAGGATCGGCTCAAGCTGGTCGCGATCCGGCACCGGCCGGCCGAGGGTCTTGGCGGGCCGCGACCGGCGGCTCAGAAGGAAATCCAGCGCGACGGGGTTGGGATCGGGCATCGTGGCTCCTTGAGGGGTAGGCAGGCGTTTTCCATGTCGGCGCGGCGCGCCGGGCCGTCAAGGGCGGACGCCGAACCACAGGGTCATACGCCTCAATCGCCCAGCGCGCGCCAGCCGATATCGCTGCGAAAGAAGCCCTCGGGCCAATCCACCGCCTCGCACATGGCATAGGCGCGCGAGCGGGCCTGCAACAGGTCGTCGCCCCGTGCCGTCACCGACAGGACCCGCCCACCATTGGCGACAAGCTGCCCGTCCACGAGCGCGGTGCCGGCGTGAAACACCATCTGGGACGAGGTGCCGGTCAGCGCCTCGAGCCCGCGGATGGCGCTGCCCTTCTCATAGCGGCCGGGATAGCCTTCGGCGGCCATCACCACGGTCAGGGCGTGGTCGTCGGCCCAGTTCACCCGCGCCTCCGCCAACCGGCCCTCGGCGCAGGCGAGCATCAGGTCCAGCGCCTGCGCCCCCAGCCGCATCATCAGCACCTGGCATTCCGGATCGCCGAACCGGGCGTTGAATTCCACGAGCCGGGGCTGCCCGTCCTCGATCATCAGGCCCACGTAAAGCACGCCGGAATAGGGCGTGCCGCGGCGGGCGAGCTCGGCCACCACGGGGCGCACGATCCGCGCCAGCGCGGCCTCGGTCACCGCATCGGTCATCACGGGGGCGGGGGAATAGGCGCCCATGCCGCCGGTATTGGGGCCGGTATCGCCGTCGCCCACGCGCTTGTGGTCCTGCGCGGTCCCGATGGGCAGCACGTCCTCGCCGTCGACCAGCACGAAGAACGATGCCTCTTCGCCGGCCATGAACTCCTCGATCACCACGGACGCGCCCGCCGCGCCGAAGGCGCCACCCAGCATGTCGTCGATGGCCGCGTGCGCCTGGGCCACGGTCTCGGCCACCACGACGCCCTTGCCCGCCGCCAGGCCGTCGGCCTTGACCACGATGGGTGCGCCGGTGGCCTCGACATGGGCGCGCGCGGCCGCGGCGTCCTCGAACCGCGCCCAGCCGGCCGTGGGGGCCCCGGCGGCGTCGCAGATCTCCTTGGTGAAGGTCTTCGAGGTCTCCAGCATCGCCGCGGCGCGGTTCGGCCCAAACACGAGGAGACCCGCGTCCCGCAACCGGTCGGCCACCCCGGCGGCAAGCGGCGCCTCGGGGCCGATGATGACCAGGTCCACCGCGTTCTCGCCCGCGAACTGCGCCACGGCGGCGCCGTCCTCGATATCCAGCCGCGCGGTCTCGGCGATGCCCGCGATGCCGGCATTGCCGGGCGCCACGATCAGCCGGTCGCAGCGCGGGTTCTGCAGCGCGGCCCAGGCCAGGGCATGTTCGCGCCCGCCGCCGCCCAGGATCAGGATGTTCATCGCGTGGCCCCCTTGTCCGGTCGCGCAACCGCATACAACCGCGCCTGCCGGATGGGAAGTGCGCCGGCCCCCGGCTTCATCTTTCCACAAATACCTCAGGTGCCCGGCCCATCGCGGGCGAAACCCCTGCAGTGGCGCGCGCGTTCTCGGGCGAAAGAGGAGAGCCGCATGAAATACTACGTCAACACCGAGGCGCGCGACGACGGCACACACGTGATGCATGCCGAGACCTGCCAGTTCCTGCCCAATGCCGACAAGCGCAAGGCCCTGGGGGACTACGCCAATTGCGATACCGGGCTGAAGCACGCGCGGGACGCGTTCGACACCGTCACGCCCTGCAACACCTGCTGTTCCGACTGTTCCGGATGACCCCCGGCGGGGGTCACGGCCCTGTCACACGAGCCTGCCATACAAGCGGTCATGGAACCGAGGGACATAGCATGCTTGGACTGTCACTGACCCGCCTGGGCGAAATCCGGCTGTCCCGTCCGCGGCTTTTGCGCGGGCGCGCCGACCCGTTCAGACCCCCGACCGGTGCGCAGGCCCGGCTGGAGGACGCCGCAAGGCGCGCGCTGGTGCTCGACGACACCGGCCCGTCGCCGGACGACCCCGAGGCCGCTCCCGCACCGCGCTTCCCCGGTTGAGCCCGCCCCGGCGCCGCAGTAGCGTCGCGCCATGGACCTGATCGACGATCCGCAGCCGGGCGAAAACGCCCACGAATATACCGTCTCCGAGATCTCGGGCGCGGTGAAACGCGTGCTCGAGGGCGAGTTCGGCCGCGTCCGCGTCAAGGGCGAGGTGGGGCGCGTCTTCGTGGCGCGCTCGGGGCATCTCTATTTCGATATCAAGGACGACCGTGCCGTGCTGGCCTCGGTCGCGTGGAAGGGGCAGGTGGCGGCGCTCGCCACCCGGCCGGAAGAGGGGATGGAGGTCGTCGCAACCGGTCGGCTGACCACCTTTGGCTCGCAATCGAAATACCAGCTGAACGTGGATGACCTGCGCCCGGCGGGCGTCGGCGCCCTGATGGCGATGCTGGAGAAGCGCAAGAAGGCGCTCGAGGCCGAGGGGCTTTTCGACCCCGCGCGCAAGCGGCCCACGCCGTTCCTGCCCGAGGTCATCGGCGTTGTCACCTCGCCCTCGGGCGCCGTGATCCGCGACATCCTGCACCGGCTGCGCGACCGCTTCCCGCGCAAGGTGCTGGTCTGGCCCGTGGCGGTGCAGGGCCGGGATTGCGCGCCGCAGGTGGCCCGCGCGATCGAGGGCTTCAACGCGCTGACGCCCGGCGGGGCCCTGCCGCGTCCGGACCTGTTGATCGTCGCCCGCGGCGGCGGGTCGATCGAGGATCTGTGGGGCTTCAACGAAGAGATCGTCGCCCGCGCGGCGGCGGCCAGCGGCATCCCCCTGATCTCGGCCGTGGGGCACGAGACCGACACCACGCTGATCGACTACGTCTCGGACCGCCGCGCGCCGACGCCCACCGCCGCCGCCGAAATGGCCGTGCCGGTGCGGTTGGAGCTTCAGGCCATGTTGGACGACCAGGGCGCGCGGCTGTCGCGGGCCCTGCATCGCGGCGTCAGCGACCGGCGGCGGCGGCTGGACGACCTGGGCCGCGCCCTGCCGCGACCCGATTCGCTCCTGTCGCCGGCGCGGCAGCGGCTCGACCTGGCCGAAACCCGGCTGGACGCCGCGCTCGCCGCACGGGTGTCGCGCGCCCGCGCCCGGCTGGTCGAGGCGGCGGCCGACCTGCGGCCCGGCAACCTGCGCCGCGCCATCGAGAACCGCCGCGCGCGGATCGACCTGCTGGCGGGGCGGCTGGCGCCCGCGCTGGCGCGCTCGGTGCGGCAGGGGCAGGGGCGGCTGGACCAGGTGGCCGCACGCTTGCCGTCGCTCGCGCCGCCGCGCGACGCGGCGGGCCTGCGCCGCAAGCTCGACGACCTGGGCGCGCGCATGGCGCGCGGTTGGACGGCCCGACAGCGCACCGACCGGGATCGGCTCGCCGCGCTCGAACGCCTGCGCCAGTCCCTGGGCTACGAGGCGACGCTGTCGCGCGGTTATGCCGTGGTGCGCGGTGGCGGTGCCGTCGTGACCACGGCCAAGGCCGCCCGCGCGGCGCCGGAATTGGAGATCGAGTTCCGGGACGGCCGGATGAAACCGGTTGCCAAACCGGCGCGCGGCACGAAGAAGCCCAAGGACGATCCGCCCCAGCAGGGCAGCCTGCTCTGACGGCCGATCAGACGCCCAGGTTGGGCGCGGGGCATTTCAGCGGCTCGTCGCTGGCGCGCGTCTCGTAAAGCTCGGATCCCGGCGGGTCGCCCGCGAAGCGCGCCGTCAGGCCGCTGGACGTCAGGAAGAACGTCCAGCATTGCGGGCCTGTCCCGTCGGTGTACTCGAAGCAGATCTGTTCGCCCTGGGGGTACCAGAAGCCTTCCTTGCATTCGTCATCGAGGAACGACCAACTGACCGTGCGGCCCGGATGATATTCCTCGATCCCGTAGGAGATTCCGTTCGACGCGTAGTAGAGCGTGCGGCCCTCGGTATAGGCCTCGAATTCCTCGGCGGTCATGGGCGTCTGGGCCAGGGCCGGACCGATGGAAGCGAGCAGGGCGAGGGTGGCGGCGATGCGTTTCATGCGGCCCCTTCTGCCACGGGTCGCGCGGCGTCGCCAGCGGCAGACTGTTGCCACGCGCGGGCCCGCGGATCCATCAGCCGACGCCAGAGCGGCGGCACGCAGGCCACCGCCGCCATGATCGGCAGCGACCGGGGCAGGCGCGGCGCCGTATCGGCGTCGGGCAGGCGCAGCTGCGGAAAGGGGCGCGCGGGGTGGGCGTGGTGGTCGGAGTGGCGCGGCGCCTGCAACATCATCGCGCCCGAATACGCCTGCGGCGCGTTCCAGCTGTGGGCCGGTCCGACCGGCGCATAGCGGCCCGGCGCGATCTCGGCCCGGGCCAGACCATAGTGCTGCACGTAATCCGACAGCAGGATCTGCGCCTGCGCGCCGACGCAGATCAGCACGTACCACGCCACGCCCGCGATACCGCCGACGGCGGCGGTTAGCGTGAGGCAGGCGATGGCCCCGCCGACATAGACGAGATACGGGTCATGCCGACGCCACGCGTCGCCGTGGCGCGCGCGCAGCATCCGCGTCTCGGCCGCGTGGCCCGCACGGAATCCGCCCCACCAGGCGCGTGGCGCGTAGGCGAAGAACGTCTCGCCCAGCCGCGCGGTGGCCGGGTCCAGCGGCGTCGCGACCCAGCGGTGATGCACCTTCGGATGGGCCGAGGCATGGTGTCCGTACAGCAGCGCGATGAAGGCCGCGCGTCCCAGCCAGGCCAGTGCGCGCCGGGGCCGGTGGATCAGCTCGTGCGCGTTGGCATTCCCGATCTGGCCCAGCCACAGGATCGCGGCATAGGCCGACAGCGCCTTTTCGACCGGGCTCAGCGCCGGGCCGGACAGCGCCGCCACCAGCAGCGGCACCAGCGCCAGGTGCGCCACCGCCAGGGCCACCGACAGGCCCGTTTCGACCGGGAATTCCTGCGCAGCGTCGTCCGGCATCTCGAGCTCGGCGATCATGCGGTCGAGCAGGAAGACCACGCCGGTCATGCTCAGGACGGCAACCAGCGTCCAGGGACCGCCCAGCGCCAGCCCCGCCAGCAGGCAGGCCAGCGGCCCCAGCGTGGCCGCGAAGAACAGCGTGCGTGCGCCCGTCATGGGCCTCCTCCTTGGTGGTCGGCCCCAGTGTCGGGGCGGCATGGTCCGAGTAAAATCATAAGCGCGTGACCCGGTCACGGCGGGCCGTGGGCGAAATCACGCCTTTTGTGACCCGAAAGGCGTCGCTTTTGGCTTGGGCGCGCGCGCGGCGCCGGGCTAGGACGGGCGGGCAGGAGGGGCGCACATGCTGGATCAACGCGACGGTATCGGGAAGGCCCGGAAGGGCCGGGGACGGGCCACGCCGAAGGGGCGGCAGCTGGACGACGCGGCATTGGCCGAGGTGCAGCGTCTGCTGGGTGACAGGCCCCGGCGCCGCGACCTTCTGATCGAGCATCTGCACCTGATTCAGGACGCCCACTGCCACCTGTCCGCCGCCCACATGCGCGCGCTGGCCCACGAGATGCGCCTGTCGCAGGCCGAGATCTGGGAAGTGGCGAGCTTCTACGCCCATTTCGACCTGGTGAAGGAAGGTGAGACGCCGCCGCCCGCGCTGACCGTGCGGGTCTGCGACTCGCTCGCCTGTGAACTGGCGGGGGCGCAGGCGCTGAAGCAGGCGCTGGAGGACGGCATGGACCCGGCGGCGGTGCGCGTTGTGCGCGCGCCCTGCATGGGCCGCTGCGACACGGCCCCGGTGGTCGAGCTGGGGCACAACCATATCGACTTCGCCACGCCCGAAATGATCCGCGACGCCATCAATACCGGCGACACGGAAGTGCACATTCCCGACTACCAGGGGTTTGAGTCCTACCGCGAGGACGGTGGTTACAGCACTTTTGCGACATTGCGCGACGGCGGCGACTGGGAAGCGGTGCAGCAGACCGTGCTGGATGCCGGGGTCCGGGGTCTCGGCGGTGCCGGTTTCCCGTCGGGCAAGAAGTGGGGCTTCGTGCGCGCCAACGAGGGTCCGCGTTATCTTGCGGTGAACGCCGACGAGGGCGAGCCGGGGACCTTCAAGGACCGCGCGCTGATGGAGACGGCGCCGCACCTGATGCTGGAAGGCATGCTGATCGCCGCCTGGGCCGTCGAGGCCGAACGCTGCTTCATCTACATGCGCGACGAGTATCCGGCGTCCCTGGAAATCCTGCGGCGCGAGATCGCGGCATTGGAGGACGCTGGTCTCATCGCCCCGGGATATGTCGATCTGCGCCGCGGCGCGGGGGCCTATATCTGCGGCGAAGAGTCGGCGATGCTGGAATCCATCGAGGGCAAGCGCGGCATTCCGCGTCACCGCCCGCCCTACGTGGCGCAGGTGGGGCTGTGGGGGCGTCCCACGCTGGTCCACAATGTCGAAACCCTGGCCTGGATCACCCGCGTGCTGCGCGAAGGCCCCGAGGTCCTCACATCGGTTGAGCGCAATGGCCGAAAGGGGTTGCGCAGCTACTCGGTCTCGGGCCGGGTCGCCGCGCCGGGCGTCTACCTGCTGCCCGCCGGGTCGACCATCGCCGATATCATCGAGGCCGCCGGCGGCATGGCCGAGGGCCACGTGTTCAAGGCCTACCAGCCGGGCGGACCGTCCTCGGGGCTGCTGCCCGCATCGATGGACGACATCCCCATGGATTTCGACATGCTGCAGGAACACGGCAGCTTCATCGGCTCGGGCGCCGTGGTCGTCCTGTCCGACCGGGGCAGCGCCCGGGCGGCGGCGCTGAACATGATGCGGTTCTTCGAGGACGAAAGCTGCGGCCAATGCACCCCGTGCCGGGTGGGCTGCGAGAAGGCGGTCAAGCTGATGCAGGCCGACGCGTGGGACCGCGACCTTCTTGGCGATCTCTGCACCGTCATGGCCGACGCGTCGATCTGCGGGCTGGGGCAGGCCGCGCAGAACCCCATCAAGCTGGTGCTGAAGCATTTCCCCGACGAGGTCTGACCGCGTCCCCGCGCGGTCGCCCGGCCTTTCAAATCACGCGGATCCGGCCTAGGTGAAGGGACGTACACCACAGGCGGGGTCCCATTCGTGTCGTTCTTCAACAAGCTGAAATCCAAGCTCTTCAAGTCGTCCTCGAAGCTGGACGAGGGGATCGACGCGATCGTCGAGGATGGCGGCGAGGTGGCCGAGGCCGAGGCCGAGCCGCAACCCCCTGTCGAGGAGGTCGCCAGCACGCCCCTGCAAACGGCGACCGAGCCCGCGCCGGAGCCGTCCGAGCCCGAGGAGACGCCCGAACTCGACCCCGTGCCGGACCATCCGCCCGCAGCGGTGCCCGACCCGGTTCCCGACATTGAGCCGGAGCCCGAGCCCGAGCCGACGCCAGAACTCGAGCCCACGCCAGAACCTGCGCCGCAGCCCGACCCTCAGCCGGAGCCGGAACCGCAGCCTGAACCAAAGCCGGAGCCCGAGCCGGAACCGCGCCCCGCGCCCACGCCGCCGCCCGCGCCGGACCCGTTCCCGCGGCCGCAGGACCCGCGCCCCGCCGATGCGCCGCCCGAGGTGCCCGCGCCGCAGGCCCCGCCCGAGGCGCCAGCCCAGCCGACCCCGATCGAGATTCCCGATGACACGCCGCCGCGCGCCGAGGCCCGCCAGTCCGGCCTGCTGGGCCGCCTGTTCGGGCGCCGCGACGCGGCCCCCGTCATGCGCCGCCCGCTGGACGACGACATGCTGGAGCAGCTGGAAGACCTGCTGATCACCGCCGACATGGGGGTCGAGACCGCCGCGCGCGTGACGTCCAACATGGCCGAGGGGCGGTTCGGCAAGCGGCTGTCCACCGCCGAGATCAAGGCGCTGCTGGCGCAGGAGATCGCGCGAATCATGGAGCCGGTGGCCAAGCCCCTGCCGATCTATTCCAAGCGCCCGCAGGTGGTGCTGGTCGTGGGCGTGAACGGGTCGGGCAAGACCACGACCATCGGCAAGCTCGCCTCGCAGTTTCGCGCCGCCGGGAAGAAGGTCGTGATCGCCGCCGGCGACACCTTCAGGGCCGCGGCGGTCGAGCAGCTCCAGGTCTGGGGTGACCGCGCGGGCGTGCCGGTGATGACGGCGCCGCAGGGCAGCGACCCGGCCAGCCTGGCCTTCGACGCCATGACCAAGGCCGAGGCCGACGGCGCCGATCTGCTGATGATCGACACCGCCGGGCGGCTTCAGAACCGGGCCGACCTCATGGAAGAGCTGGCCAAGATCGTCCGCGTCATCCGCAAGAAGGACCCCGAGGCGCCGCACAACACGGTTCTGGTCCTGGATGCGACCACCGGCCAGAACGCGCTGAGCCAGGTGGAGATCTTCCAGAAACTCGCCGATGTCTCGGGGCTGGTGATGACCAAGCTGGACGGGACCGCGCGCGGCGGCGTGCTGGTGGCGCTGGCCGACCGGTTCGGCCTGCCGATCCACGCCATCGGTGTGGGCGAGCAACTCGACGACCTGGCGCCGTTCGACCCCGAGGAATTCGCCGCCGCCCTGACCGGGGCGGATGCGTGAGGACCGCCGGTCAGTCCGATGACCGAGCGTCCTCGATCCGGCCGATGACCCCCACAACGACAGACACGATGACCGTCGCCATGGCGGCGAGCGGGATCTGCCCCGCGCCGCAGGCAAGCCCGATGGCGCCGCACAGCCACAGCGACGCGCCGGTGGTGATGTTTCGAACCTGTCCGCCCGACGTGAAGATGATGCCCGCGGCCAGGAACGCGACGCCGGCGGTGACCGCCTCGATCAGGCGCAGCGGATCGACCCGCAACTCGCCGTCGCCGCCGCCCGCCGACAGGAAATCGATGGTCGACAGCTGCGCGCCGACGACGATGAACAGGCACGCGGCGATGGACACCAGCATGTGGGTGCGCAGGCCGGCGGGCTTGTCGCTGCGCTCGCGCTCCCAACCGACGATGCCGCCAAGGATCGCCGCCAGCATCAGGCGGATGAAGGCGACGACCGGCGGCACGGTGCTGAAGGATCCGTTCAGCTCATCGACGATGGTGGCCCACATGGTCCGCTCCTCCGGCTTGCTCTCGGGTCACAACGATGCGGCGCGGCGCCCGTTCCAGCGGAGCCCTGCATGGACGCACTGACAGGGCTGGAAGGGACCGACGCCGGGCACGGTCTTGCGCTGGTCCTCGCGCTGACGGCCGCATTGCTGCACGCGATCTTCGGGGCGCTTCAGAAGGGGCGGCATGACCCGTGGCTGAGCCGCATGGTCATCGACGCGAGCTACGGCCTCATGGCGCTGCCCATCGCGCTGTTCCCGGTGCCGTGGCCCGAGCCGCATATGTGGCCGATCTTCGCCGGCGCCTTCGTCATCCACGCGACCTACAAGCTGCTGCAGGGGCTGTGCTATACCAAGGGGGCCTACACGGTGGTCTATCCGGTGGTGCGCGGCACCGGGCCGCTTTTCGCCGTGATCGGCGCCAGCATCGTCTTCGGCGAGCGGTTCACGGCCCTGCAATGGGCTGGTGTGGCGACCCTGCTGGCGGGGATCTATGGGCTGGCCGCCTACAACCTGCGGCACTGGACGGTGGACCGCGAGACGATGCCGCTGGCGCTGGGCCTGGCCGTGGTCACCGGGCTGTTCGTCGCGCTCTACACGACCTACGACGCCTACGGCATCCGCGCGACGGCGAACCCGTTCACCTTCCTCGCCTGGTTCTTCCTGATCGACGGGCTGGGCTTCGCGCCGCTGGTCGCGTGGTTCCACCGCCGCAAGGTGGCCGAGGTGACCGACTGGGCCAGCCTGGCCCGGCGCGGCGTGATCGGCGGGCTGGTGGCCTTCGGCAGCTTCGGGTCGATCATGCTGGCCACGAGGCTCGACAAGGTGGGCGAGGCGGCGGTGCTGCGCGAGACCTCGACCGTTTTTGCCGCATTGATCGGCTGGCTGATGCTGGGTGAAAAAACCGGGCCGCGGCGGCTGGCGCTCATGGCGCTGATCGCGATAGGTGCGGTCATCGTGGAATTCAGCGGATAGGGAAACCATGGCGGAAGATTCGAAAAAGGGCTTGGTGACGGCGCTGGAGCTGGGCCCCGTGGCCCTGTTCTTCGTGGGCTACCTGCTGCTGCGCGACCGGACGTTCACTGTGCTGGGGCAGGAATACACCGGCTTCATCCTCATGACCGCGCTCTTCATCCCGATCCTGATCGTGTCCATGGCGCTGATCCGTCGGATCACCGGGCATCTGTCGAAAATGCAGGTGATGACGCTGGTTCTGGTGGTGGTCTTCGGCGGCCTGACCGTGTGGCTGAACGACGAGCGGTTCTTCAAGATGAAGCCCACGCTCATCTACCTGATCTTCGGGGTGATCCTGCTGGTGGGCCTGCTGCGCGGCCAGAGCTACCTGCGGATGCTGATGGAGGGCATGGTCCCGCTGGACGACACCGGTTGGATGATCCTGACCCGCCGGTTCTGCGCCTTCTTCTTCGCGCTCGCCGTGGCGAACGAGCTGGTCTGGCGGCTCATGTCCACGGACGCCTGGGTGAACTTCAAGACCTTCGGGCTGACGGGCGCGATCTTCGTGTTCTTCATCTTCCAGGGGAAGCTGTTCCAGGAACACGGGACGGGCGAGGGCGACTAGCCCTTGCGCTGAAACAGCCGGTCCTGCGCGTCCGCGTCCTTCTGGAACGCCTTCCGCTTGTCCAGATGCAGCCCCGTCCCGGTCTTGACCGCCGGGCGGGCGGCGACCGTTTCGAGCCAGCGGGCAAGGTGGGGCTTGTCGTCCAGCGTCTGCTCCTGTCCCTCCCACAGCGATGCCCAGGGATAGATCGCCATGTCGGCGATTGTGTAGTCGTCGCCGGCCACGTACTCCCGGTCCGCCAGCCGCCGGTCCAGCACGCCGTAAAGCCGCGCGACCTCGCCGCGATAGCGGTCCTTGGCGTAAGCGATATCCTCGGGCGCGTATTTCAGGAAATGGTGCGCCTGGCCCGCCATGGGACCCACGCCGCCCATCTGCCACATGAGCCACTGGTCCACCTCGGTCCGCGCCCGCTCGGTCGCGCCGCCGAAGCTGCCCGTTTTGCGGGCGAGGTATTGCAGGATGGCGCCCGACTCGAAGATCGAGATGGGCTGCCCGTCCGGGCCGTCGGGGTCGGTGATCGCGGGGATGCGTCCGTTGGGCGACACGGCCAGGTAGGCGTCGGTCCGCTGGTCGCCCGCGCCGATGTCGATAAGCTCGACCCGGTAGGGCAGGCCGAATTCCTCCAGCGCGATGGACGTTTTCCAGCCATTCGGCGTGGGCCAGTAATACAGCGTGATCTCGGACATGGCGTGCTTTCCCCTCGGCCGTCTTGACCGTTCCCCGGCGCCGCAGTATCGGATGCAGCGTGGCGATTTGTACACCGGATTGCGGGCCACGTTAAACATGCCGCTAAAGAGGTCGGGATGTTTCCCCGCTTCGTGATCGGTGGGGCAAACGTCGAAAGGGACCCCATGAGTGACAGTTGGAACCACCGGACCCGCGCGGTCCATGCAGGCACGCGCCGCAGCCAGTACGGCGAGGTGAGCGAGGCGATCTTCCTGACCCAGGGCTTCGTCTATGACAGCGCCGAGGCCGCCGCCCAGCGGTTCGAGAGCCTGGGCGAGGACGAATTCATCTACGCCCGCTACGGCAACCCGACCGTGGCCATGTTCGAGGAACGCATCGCCTCCATCGAGGGCGCCGAGGATGCCTTCGCCACCGCCAGCGGCATGGCGGCGGTGAACGGCGCGATGATGTCGATGCTGAAGGCGGGCGACCACGTGGTGTCGTCGCGCGCGCTGTTCGGGTCGTGCCTCTACATCCTCGAAGAGATCCTGACCCGCTTCGGGGTCGAGGTCACCTTCGTCGACGGCACCGATCTGGACCAGTGGCGCGACGCGATCCGGCCCGACACCAAGGCCGTGTTCCTGGAGACGATCAGCAACCCCACGCTCGAGGTGATCGACCTGCGGGCGGTGGCCCGGCTGGCCCACGCGGCCGGGGCGACGGTGGTGGTCGACAACGTCTTCGCCACGCCGATCTTCAGCCGGGCCTTCGAGATGGGGGCCGACGTGGTGATCTATTCGGCGACCAAGCATATCGACGGCCAGGGCAGGGGCCTTGGTGGCGTCATCCTTGGCAGCCGCGAGTTCATCCGCAAGACGGTCGAGCCGTACCTGAAGCACACGGGTGGGGCGATGTCGCCCTTCAACGCCTGGATGATGCTCAAGGGCCTCGAGACGCTGGAGCTGCGCGTGCGCGAACAGGAACGCACGGCGCGGCATCTGGCCGCAGCGCTGCAGGGCCACAAGGGCCTGTCGCGGGTGATCTACCCGGGGCTTCCGGACCATGCCCAGGCGCAGGTCGTGGCCGAGCAGATGGGCGGCGCGGGCACGGTCATCGCGCTGGACGTGACGGGGGGACGCGACGCCGCCTTCCGGGTGCTGAACGCGCTGAAACTGGTCACGATCTCCAATAATCTCGGGGATGCGAAGTCCATCGTGACCCATCCGGCCACCACCACGCACCAGCGGCTGAGCGAGGCGCAGCGCGCGCATCTGGGCATCACCGACGGGCTGCTGCGGCTGTCCGTGGGGCTGGAGGATGCGGGCGATCTGATGGCCGACCTGACCGCCGCGCTGGACGTCATTTGACATCCTGATGGCGCGGCGCGTCTGGATTTCGGGACGCCCGCGCCTACATGCCCGTTGCTCGGAACGGGGCGAGGACAAGGGCATGAACATACATCTTCACGACCACGACGGGGACATGTCACGGCAGGAGGCGCAGCGCCTGATGGCACGGCTGCGCGCCTGGGCCCGATCAGCGGACCCGGATGATCTTGCAACGCTCGACCCGGCGATTCGATCCCTCGCCGGTGGCCTGGGCGACGATTACCCGGCGCTGGACGATGTCTACGACGATACCTTCCGCGCCGATGCCGCGTATCGCGCGACGATGCCCGACCTGCAGAACGGCCCCGCCTCGCTGATCGAGGGCGCACCGCGCCAGATCCAGCACGTCGGCATAAGCAATTTCCGTCTGCCCATTCGGTTTCGCACCCGCGACAACGGCGACCTGACGCTCGAAACCTCGGTGACGGGCACCGTGAGCCTGGAGGCCGAGAAGAAGGGCATCAACATGTCGCGCATCATGCGCACCTTCTATCGCCGCGCCGAGGAAACCTTCAGCTTCGCGGTGATCGAGGCGGCGCTGGACGACTACAAGGCTGACCTCGAGAGCTTCGATGCGCGCATCCAGATGCGGTTTTCCTTCCCGATGAAGGTGGAAAGCCTGCGCTCGGGGCTGACGGGATACCAGTATTACGACTTCGCGCTCGAACTGGTCGAGAAGGCCGGGGTGCGCCGCAAGATCGTCCATCTCGATTACGTCTACTCGTCGACCTGCCCCTGTTCGCTGGAACTGAGCGAGCACGCCCGGCGCGAGCGGGGCCAGCTGGCCACCCCGCATTCCCAGCGTTCCGTCGCGCGAGTGTCGGTGGTGCTGGACGAGGGCGACGATACCCTGTGGTTCGAGGACCTGATCGACCTGTGCCGCGCCGCCGTGCCGACCGAGACGCAGGTGATGGTCAAGCGCGAGGACGAACAGGCCTTCGCCGAGCTGAACGCCGCCAACCCGATCTTCGTCGAGGACGCCGCGCGGCTTTTCGCGTTGCAATTGCAGGACGAGCCACGCGTCGGTGATTTCCGCGTTGTCGCCTCGCACCAGGAAAGCCTGCACAGTCACGATGCCGTCAGCGTCCTGACCGAGGGCCCGACCTTCGACCACGACAGCCTTGACCCGCGGCTGTTCGCGACGCTGTTCCACGTGGGGTGAGCCAGGGCAACGCGCGCTGGGCCGGCGCCGACGACCGCACGGCGCTGGACCTGACGTTGCCCGATGGCGGACGGGCGCGGTTCCGGCCGCTGGTCCCCGACGATGCGCAAAGCCTCGAGCGCGGGTTCGAGCTGCTGTCGCAGCAGTCGCGCTACATGCGGTTCCTGCGCGACAAGCCCGAATTGAGCGGCCCCGAGATCACCGCCTTCACCACGCCCGACGGGACCGAGCACGAGGCGATCGGCGTGGCGCTGCTGGATGCCGATGGCGGCGAAACGCCGGCCGGGGTCGCGCGCTACTATCGCACACGGGACGCGAAGGCGGCCGAATTCGCCCTGACCGTGATCGACCACGCCCAGTCGCGACGGCTGGGCGCGCTGCTTCTGGGCTTCATCGCGGGTGTCGCGCGGGATAGGGGGATCGCTCGGTTCCTCGCGTTGGTGCATCGCGACAACCACGTGATGCGCCATATCCTGTCGGATCTCGGCGCTGTCACGGGCTCGCGGCTGGGCGATGACGTGGAGATCGTCCTGCCATTGCAGCAGGACGCGGCCGATTACCCGGCCACGCCCTCGGGCGATGCGATGCGGATGGCACAGAATGCGCGGCAGCGGCGCGATGTGCCCTGACAGCCGCGCGCCGGGCGTGTTAAGCAGCACTTCGGCGAACGGGCGAAAGGCGCATCCATGAGCGACCGGATTTGGCGATGCCGCTGCGGCGCGGTCGAGGCGACGGTCGCCCAGGTGCCGCAAAGCGGTGTGCCCGCCGTTTGCTATTGCACCGATTGCCGCGCCTTCGCCCGCCTGCATAGCGCTGCGGATACCCTTGATACGGCGGGTGGCGTCGCCCTCTATTCCACCACGTCCGACCGGCTGCGCATCCTGCAAGGGGCCGAGCACCTCGGGTGCCAGCGTCTGACCCGTCGCGGGCCGTTGCGCTGGTTCACGACCTGCTGCGACACGCCGCTGGGCAACACCGCACCGTTCCGCGGCGTGCCGTTCTTCAGCCTGATGACCGCGGGTCTTGAGGACGCGCCCAAACCGCGCGTCCGGCTGCATCGCGGATCGGCGACCGGCCGGGTGCCGCGCCCCCATGGCAGCCTTTACGCGCTGGCACTGGGCGTCGCGCGCCGCGTTCTCGCCTCCCGCCTGTCGGGCCGTTGGCGTGACACGCCGTTCTTCGACGCGGACGGCCGCCCGGTGTCCAAGCCGGGCCGTCCGGACGGGGATGACCTGCGTCTCGCCTACGGGGCCCGGACATGAGCGGCACCGCGGCGACCCCCTCTGCCCACACCTTCGACCTGCGGCCCGTCGGCTACCTGATCGGGCTTCTCGTCACCTGCCTTGGCGCGACCATGCTGGTGCCCTTCGCCGTCGACCTGGTGGTGGGCAACGGGCAGTGGCCGGTCTTCCTGCAATCCGCCGTGCTGACCATGCTGGTGGGCGGGCTTGCCGCGCTGGCCTGCGCGTCGGGCAACACGGGTCGGCTGGGCCTGCAACAGACCTTCCTGCTGACCACGGGCGTCTGGGTGGCGCTGCCCATCTTCGGTGCGATTCCGTTCGTGCTGGGGCCGCCCGATGCCACGGTGACCGACGCGTTCTTCGAGGCGATGTCGGGCATGACCACGACGGGCAGCACCGTTTTCTCGGGGCTCGACAGCCTGCCGGCGGGCGTCCTGCTGTGGCGGTCGATGATGCAGTGGTTCGGCGGCATCGGCATCGTCGTCGTGGCCATGGTGTTCCTGCCCGAGCTGCGCATCGGCGGCATGCAGATCTTCCGGACCGAGGCCTTCGACACGCTGGGCAAGATCCTGCCCCGCGCGGCCGAGATCGCCAGCCAGATCAGCTGGATCTACGTCATCATCACCTTCGCCTGCTTCCTGACATATATCGCCGTCGGGATGAGCGGCTTCGACGCGATCAACCACGCGCTGACCACCGTTTCGACGGGGGGCTTCTCGACCACCGATGCCTCGTTCGGGGCGTTCCAGGGGGCGCCTGAATACGTTGCGTCGGTGTTCATGTTGCTGGCGAGCCTGCCGTTCGTTCGCTACGTCCAGCTGATCGCGGGGCAGGCGCGCCCGATTTTCCGCGACAGCCAGATCCACGCCTATCTGGCCATCATCGCGAGCTTCACGATTGTCCTGGCCGTGTTCCAGATGTGGGTGGACGAGTTCGCGGTCGAGCCGTCCCTGCGCGAGGCCGTGTTCAACGTCACCTCGATCATCTCGGGCACGGGATACGCGTCGGTCAACTACCAGCTCTGGGGCGGCTTCGCGATGGTCGCCTTCTTCGTGCTGGGGCTGATCGGCGGTTGCGCCGGGTCGACCAGCTGTTCGGTGAAGGTCTTTCGCTACCAGATCCTGCTGTCGGCGATCGCGGTCCAGATCCGCCGCATCCACGCGCCCCACGGTGTCTTCGCCCCCCGGTTCGAGGACCGGCGCGTGACGCCCGAGGTGCTGAGCTCGGTCATGGCCTTCTTCGTGCTGTTCATCGTGTCCATGGGCGTGCTGGCCGTCGCGCTGGGCCTGACGGGGCTGGACATGGTCACGTCGCTGTCGGGCGCGGCCACGGCCATCGGCAACGTGGGGCCGGGTCTTGGCCCGATCATCGGCCCCTCGGGGTATTTCGGCCCGCTGAACGACACCGCGAAATGGCTGCTGATCGCCGGGATGCTCGTGGGCCGGCTGGAGCTGATGGCGGTCTACGTGCTGTTCACCAGCGCGTTCTGGAAGATCTGAGGCGCGCCTACCCGTATCTGTCGAACCAGCTCGGGACCGTGTCGCCGGGTGCGGAGCGCGCATGATAGACCGCCCGCGCGATGGCGCGTGACAGGCACAGCGCGGCGGCGTGCCCCAGCGTCAGGAGGCCCGCGGCGTCCGGCGCGTCGCGCAGCCCGGTCGCGGCAGCGAAGACCAGGTCCCCGTCGAAGGGCGTGTGCGACGGCAGGATCGCGCGGGCCATGCCGTCATGGGCGACCATGGCCAGCCGCGTGGCCTGCGCCTTGTCGAGCCGCGCATCGGTGGCCACCACGGCGATGGTCGTGTTGGCCCCCTTCACCAGCGAGGGCAGGTCCATCCCGCCGGGTGCCGGGGGTAGGCCACGTGCGCCGAACTCGTCTCCCTGCTCGAAAGCGGCGGCCCAGAACTGGCCGGTGTCGGGGTGCACAACGCTGCCCACCGGGTTCGCCGCGACCAGCGCGCCCACGGTGGTGCCGTCCGGCAAGACCGCCGAGGCCGAGCCGATCCCGCCCTTGATCTTGCCCGCCACGGCCCCCGTTCCTGCGCCGACGCTGCCAAGTTCCACGTCGGGGCCCGCGCTTTCCACCGCGCGGCGGCCGAGGTCGGGATAGGGGCTCTCGGTCCAGCCGTGATCGCCGCCAGCGGCCAGGTCGAACAGGATCGCCGCCGGCACGATGGGCACGCGCACGTCGCCCACGGCGAAGCCGCGCCCGCGTTCACGCAGCGCGGCCATCACGCCGTCCGCCGCCGACAGACCGAAGGCCGAGCCGCCCGACAGGACCAGCGCGTCGACGGCCTGGACCGTGTTCTCGGGCGCCAGGAGGTCGCAGTCCCGCGTGCCCGGGGCGCCGCCCATCACGTGGACCCCCGCGACCATGGGCGCGTCGCCCAGCACCACGCTCACGCCGGATTTCAGCGTCTCGTCCCGGGCCTGCCCGACACTCAGGCCAGCCACGTCGGTGATCGCGTTGCGCGGTCCGGGGGCGAAAGGATGCTCCATGGGGCCGATGGTGGCGCCGCGCGGCAGGGCTTGCAAGGCCGGCGTCGCGCGGGCAGTAATCGGGTCACGAGCGCGGGCGATGGCGTCGCCCGCCGATGGCTCCGATCCGTCCTGAACGCCGGGACGCATTTGGTCAGGAGGCATGCGACATGACCGACACCCGACAGGATTTCTATCGCTTCCACAACGGCGAGAAGGCGCCTTTGCCCTTCGCGTCCGAGGAATATGACGCGCGGCTGACGGGGCTGCGCGGCATCATGGCGGCGCGCGGCGTCACGGCGGCGGTGCTGACCTCGATGCACAACATCGCCTACTATTCAGGCTTTCTCTACTGCGCGTTCGGGCGGCCCTACGCCCTGGTGGTGACGGCCACCGACAGCGTGGTGATCGGCGCGGGCATCGACGCGGGCCAGCCGTGGCGGCGCTGTCACGGCGACGCGATCACCTATAGCGACTGGCGGGGCGACAACTTCTGGCGCGCGGTGGTCCACGTCGCGGGGCGGGGCGCCCATGTGGGGGTCGAGGGCGATCACCTGACACTGGTGCAGCGCGGCAAGCTGGACGGGTTTCTCAGCCCCGCCCAGGTCACCGATATCGCCCCGGACACCATGGCCCAGCGGATGGTCAAGTCAGCAGCCGAGATCGAGCTGATCCGCGCGGGCGCGGCGGTGGCCGATATCGGCGGCTATGCCATCCGCGACGCGGTGCGCGAAGGCGCGCGCGAGATCGATATCGCCATGGCGGGCCGCGACGCCATGGAGACCGAGATCGCCCGCCGTTTCCCGCAGGCCGAGTATCGTGACACCTGGGTCTGGTTCCAGTCGGGCCTGAACACCGACGGCGCGCACAATCCGGTCACCGCGCGCCAGCTGCGCCGCGGCGATATCCTGTCGCTGAACTGCTTTCCCATGATCTCGGGCTACTACACGGCGCTGGAGCGCACGCTCTTCGTGGGCGAGGTCGACGACGCGTCGCTGAAGATATGGGAGGCCAACGTCGCGCTGCACGAATACGGGCTGTCGCTGATCCGGCCCGGTCTCTCCTGCGCCGAGATCGCCCACAAGCTCAACGATTTCCTGGCCGAGCGCGACCTGCTGCAATACCGCACCTTTGGCTACGGCCATTCGTTCGGGGTGTTGTCGCATTACTACGGCCGCGAAGCGGGGCTTGAGCTGCGCGAGGATATCGACACGGTGCTGGCCCCCGGGATGGTGGTCAGCATGGAGCCGATGCTGACCCTGCCCGAGGGCACGCCTGGCGCGGGCGGCTACCGCGAGCACGATATCCTCGTCGTGGGGGAAGATGGTGCTGAAAACATCACCGGCTATCCCTACGGCCCGGGGTTCAACGTGGTGGGCTGACGCCCGGCGGCGTGACGGGCGGAACAGGGGCTGTTAGGGTCGGCAGGACGTTTCATGACGGGGACGACCTTGCCTGCCCGAGTTTTCAGCCCCCAAGGGGCCCGCCCGTGACGCTGCATCTCGTCCTGCCCGCCATCCTGATCGCGGCGCTGGGCTGGGCCGTGCCGCGCGTGCTGGCGCGGTTCTTTCCCGAGGGTGTGAAGCCGCTCCTGCTGCTGGCGGCCGTCGCCGTCCTGCTGATGTGGCTGATCGCCGCCGCCGGCTTCGCGGTGCTCTACGCTCTGACCCCGCCGACACTGCCCGATGGCTTTGCCGCGGTTCTCTATTGCCTGCGCCTCGGCCTGATCTCGGCGCTGATCTGGTTGCCGGTGCTGGTGCTCAGCGTTGCGGGGTTGCCCCGCCGCTGGACCAAGGCCACATGGTAGCCGGACAAGGGGGGCGATCATGCGCTACGTGAAATGGACGTTGATCCTGGGCTGGCTGCTCGCGGTGTTCGCCGTGCTGCACTACACCCTGCCGCAGCGCGACATCGTGCGGATCGTCAATACCGAGATCCGGCGCATGGATTTCGGCACCAACTCGATCTTCTGGGCGGGCGGCGACACCGGCAGCGGCGAGGCGGGGGTGAACCGCGACATCCGCTTCATCGAGGCCGTGAACCCCGACGGCAGCCCGCAAGTCTATCGCAACGAGGATACCGGCTGGGGCTGGCCGCCGTATTTCAAGCTGGACAGCTCGGACCTGCAGGCGCAGGCGGCGGATCTGATCTCGACCCGCGACGCGCCAGTCTGGGTGGCGGTGACCCACTACGGCTGGCGGTCGCAGTTGCTGACGACCTTTCCCAACGCGGTGAAGGTGCGGCAGGTGAGTGGGCCGGATGCCAGCTTCGTGCCGTGGTTCAACATCGTGTTCCTGGTCGTGCTGGCGCTGATCGTCGCGATCCTGTGGCGCACATGGCTGAATTTCCGCCGTCGCCGGATCGACCCGCTGGTCGAGGACGCGTCCGAGACCTGGGACCAGGTCGAACTGCGCGCCGCCGACAAGCGCCGGATCTGGCGCCGCTGGGTGGATCGCTGGACCGGCAGGGACAAGGGCTGAACGCGGGGGCGTCGCGTGCGGCGTTGGATCAGGCCCAGGTGCCGGAGACGGCGTCGCGGATCGCCTTGATGTTCTTCGCATAAGGTTCAGGATCGTCCACCGACCCGCCCCGGAACACGGCCGAGCCCGCCACCAGCACGTCGGCCCCGGCCTGCACGACCTTCGGCGCGGTCTTGGGATCGATCCCGCCGTCGATCTCGATATGCAGGGGGCGGTCACCGGCCATGGCGCGCAGCTCGGCGATCTTGCCGGTCATGTCCAGGAAGCTCTGGCCGCCGAAGCCGGGGTTCACGGTCATCACGCAGACGAGGTCCACGAGGTCGAGCACGTGGGCCACGGCGCTGGCCGGCGTGCCGGGGTTCAGCGCCACGCCCGGCCGCATGCCGGCCGCGCGGATGGCCTGCAACGTCCGGTGGATATGCGGTCCGGCTTCCACGTGCGCGGTCAGGATGTCGGCGCCCGCGTCGGCGAAGGCGTCGATATAGGGATCGACCGGCGCGATCATAAGGTGCACGTCCATCACGCCCTTGATATGCGGGCGGATCGCCTTGGCCATGGCCGGACCGAAGGTCAGGTTCGGCACGAAATGCCCGTCCATCACGTCCACGTGGATCCAGTCGGCGCCCGCCTGCTCGACCGCGCGGCATTCGGCGCCGAAATTGGCGAAATCGGCGGCGAGGATCGACGGAGCGATGAGGGTCTGGGACATGGCGGCCTTCCTTCGATGGGCGCGCGCCGCACCGGGCGCGTTCGGTGCCGCCTGCATAGCGCCAAGCGTCCGCCGCCGGTAGCCCACCGTGGGGGAAAGCTTGCGGCGTGGGGGGACATTTGGCACAAGGGCTGCCTGAAAGGATTGACCATGTCCGACCCTGCCATCCAGCTGAACGCCCACGCCCACGCGCGCAACCCGGGATTGCCCTTCGATCTCGACCGGGTGCGCGCCGTGCAGGCCAACACCTCGGCGATCGAGCGTCGCGCGGCGTCGCTGCCCGGACGCCGGTCGGTCAAGAAGGACTGGCAGGCGGCGTGGCTGCTGCGCGCGATCACCTGCATCGACCTGACCACGCTGGCCGGTGACGACACCGCCGGCCGTGTGCGCCGCCTGTGTGCCAAGGCGCGCCAGCCGGTGCGCGCGGACCTGCTCGAGGCGCTGGGCATGGGGCCGATCACCGTGGGCGCCGTCTGCGTCTATCACGACATGATTGAACCGGCGATCGAGGCCCTTCAGGGCAGCGGGATCCCCGTCGCGGCCGTCTCCACCGGCTTTCCGGCGGGCCTGTCGCCGCTGGACCTGCGCATCGCCGAGATCGAGCGCAGCGTACAGGCCGGCGCGTCCGAGATCGACATCGTCATTTCGCGCCGCCACGTGCTGACCGGGAACTGGCAGGCGCTCTATGATGAAATGCGCGCCTTCCGTGCGGCGTGCGGACCGGCGCACGTCAAGGCGATCCTCGCCACGGGCGAGTTGGGCTCGCTGCGCAACGTGGCCCGCGCGTCGCACGTGTGCATGATGGCGGGGGCCGATTTCATCAAGACGTCGACCGGCAAGGAGTCGGTGAACGCGACCCTGCCGGTGAGCCTGGTAATGGTCCGCGCGATCCGCGAATACCAGCGCCAGACCGGCGTGAAGGTCGGCTACAAGCCCGCGGGCGGCATCTCGAAGGCGAAGGACGCGCTGACCTATCTCGCTCTGATGAAGGACGAACTGGGCGACGACTGGCTGCGGAACGATCTTTTCCGCTTCGGCGCCTCGTCGCTTCTGGGCGATATCGAGCGGCAGCTCGAACACCATGTCACCGGGCGCTATTCGGCCGGGCACCGTCACGCGCTGTCGTAGGCGGCGCTTTCAAGGTATTTTCGGAAAGGTGAAGCCATGACAGTGGCCGAGATCTTCGAAACGATGGACTACGGCCCCGCGCCGGAAAGCAGCGCCGAGGCGATGGCGTGGATCGACGGCCATGGCGGCCGGTTCGGCCTGTTCATCGACGGCGCGTTCACCGACCCGGGCAGCAGCTTCGACACGCGCAACCCGGCGACCGGCAAGACGCTGGCGCAGGTGACACAGGCCACGTCCGAGGACGTCACGGCGGCGGTGACGGCGGCCCGCAAGGCCCAGCCGGGCTGGGAGAAGCTGGGCGGACCGGGCCGGGCGCGGATCCTCTACGCGCTGGCGCGGATCATCCAGAAACAGTCGCGGCTGTTCGCGGTTCTCGAAAGCCTCGACAGCGGCAAGCCGATCCGCGAAGCGCGCGACATCGACGTGTCGCTGGTGGCGCGGCATTTCTATTACCACGCGGGCATGGCGCAGCTCATGGAAGACGAGTTGCCGGGCGCGCGGGCGCTGGGCGTCTGCGGCCAGGTGATCCCGTGGAACTTCCCCTTGCTGATGCTGGCCTGGAAGGTCGCGCCGGCGCTGGCCATGGGCAACACCGTCGTGCTGAAACCCGCCGAGTGGACGCCGCTGACGGCGCTGGCCTTCGCCGACCTCGCGCGCGAGGCGGGGCTGCCAAAGGGCGTTCTGAACATCGTGACCGGCGACGGCGCGGTGGGCGAGGCCGTGGTGGCCGCGGACGTGGACAAGGTCGCCTTCACCGGCTCGACCGAGGTGGGCAAGGCCATTCGCCGCGCCACCGCCGGCAGCGGCAAGGCGCTGACGCTGGAACTGGGCGGCAAGTCGCCCTTCATCGTGTTCGACGACGCCGATCTCGACTCGGCGGTCGAAGGCATCGTCGACGCCATCTGGTTCAACGGCGGGCAGGTCTGCTGCGCCGGATCGCGGCTGATCGTGCAGGAAGGCATCGCCGAGGATTTCCACGAGCGTCTGCGCACCCGCATGGCCAAGCTGCGCGTGGGTGATCCGCTGGACAAATGCATCGACATGGGCGCCATCGTCGACCCGGTGCAGCGCGACCGCATCGCGGCCATGGTCGACGGGACGACGGGCCAGGTGCATCGCGGGGACGCGCCCGAGGGCTGTTTCTACCCGCCGACGCTGATCACCGGGCTCGACCCCGCCGATCCGCTGATGCAGGACGAGATCTTCGGCCCGGTCCTGGTCGGCACCACCTTCCGCACCCCGGCCGAGGCGGTGAGCCTCGCCAACAACACGCGCTACGGCCTGGCGGCGACGGTCTGGACCGAGAACGTGAACCTGGCGCTCGACATCGCGCCCAAGCTCGCCTCGGGCATCGTCTGGGTGAACGGCACCAACATGATGGACGCGGCGGCCGGTTTCGGCGGCGTGCGTGAAAGCGGCTTCGGCCGCGAAGGCGGTTGGGAAGGGCTGCGCGCCTACGTGAAGGGCCCCGAGGGCAAGGCGCTGAAGCCCGTCGCGCCGGTGGCCGCGCCGAAGGAGGCGAAGGTCACGGGGCTGGACCGGACGGCGAAACTTTACGTCGGCGGCAAGCAGGCGCGGCCCGATGGCGGCTATTCGCGCGCCGTGTGGTCGCCCAGGGGCGCGCTTCTGGGGCATGTGGGCCTTGCCAATCGCAAGGACCTGCGCAACGCGGTCGAAGCGGCGCGCGGGGCAGGGGCGTGGTCGAAGACCACGGGGCATCAACGCGCGCAGATCCTGTATTACATGGGCGAGAACCTGTCGGCCCGCGCGGGGGAATTCGCCGCCCGGATCAGCGACATGACCGGGGCCACCGCCAAGCAGGCCGAGACCGAGGTCGCGGCCAGCGTCGACCGGCTGTTCACCTGGGCGGCCTGGGCCGACAAGTACGACGGTCGCGCCAAGGGCGTGCCGATCCGCGGCGTCGCGCTTGCCATGAACGAGCCGGTGGGCGTCATCGGCCAGTTCGCCCCGGACGAGATGCCGCTTCTGGGCCTGATCTCGGTCATCGCGCCGGCCATGGCCATGGGCAATCGCACGGTGACCGTCGCCTCGACGGCCTATCCGCTGGCGGCCACGGATTTCTACCAGGTGCTCGAGACGTCCGACGTGCCCGGCGGGGTGGTGAACATCCTGACCGGCGACGCGACCGAGCTGGCCGCGCAGATGGGCGGGCACATGGACGTGGACGCGGTCTGGTCGTTCTCGTCGTCGGATATCTCGGCCACGATCGAGGCCGAGTCGGCGCACAACCTGAAACGCACCTGGGTCAACAATGGCCGTGCGCGGGACTGGTCGGTGACCGACGCGCACACCTTCCTCGCGCAGGCGACCGAGGTGAAGACGGTCTGGATTCCCTACGGCGAGGGCTGACCCGGGTCGCCTTCGACATTCCGGGGATCAGAAGCGTTTGATGGTCACGCCGTCGGATTCGAGCCGCGCGCGCAGGGTGCGGGCGGCGGCGACCGCCGACGGCTCGTCCCCGTGCAGGCAGATCGTGTCGATCCGCGCCTCGATCTCGCGGCCCGAGGCGGCGATGATGGCGCCCTGTCGCACCATGGCGCTGATCCGCTCGGCCGCCTCGTCGGCATCGGTGATCATCGCGCCGGGCGTGCCGCGCTGGATCAGCGTGCCGTCGTCGTTGTAGCCGCGATCGGCGAAGATTTCGCAGGCCATGTTGGCGCCAAGGGCCTCGGCCGCCTCCTGCATGGGGGTCGCGGCCAGCACCATGATGATGAGATCCGGGTCCACCTGCAGCGCCGCGTCATAGGCGCGCCGCGCCAGTTCGCCGTCCACCATGGCCATGTTCGACAAGGCGCCGTGCAGCTTGAGGTGTCGCACCGCGCCGCCGGCGGCCTTCGCCATCGCCTGCGCGGCGCCCAGCTGGTACTGCACCAGGTGGGCGACCTCGTCGGGGCGCATGGTCATCTTGCGCCGCCCGAAGCCCTGGAGGTCGGGAAAGCCCGGATGCGCGCCGATGCCCACGTCGTTCTTCACCGCCCGCGCCATGGTCGCGGCCATCATGTCCGGATCACCCGCGTGGAACCCGCAGGCGATGTTGGCCGAGCTGATGATGTCCAGAAGCGCGGTGTCGTCGCCCATCTTCCAGGGGCCGAAGCTTTCGCCCATGTCGGCGTTCAGATCGACGGTGGTCATTGCGTGTCTCCTGTCTCGGGGCGGCCGGCGGTGACGCCGGAGATGAGTTGATAGCTCAGCAGGTCGCGCATCTTGGCCGGGTCGCGCACCAGCGGGCGCACCGCCTTCTTCAGCGCGGTCAGCTGCGCGTCTTCGGACTGGTGAGCGGCGAGCGCGGCGTCGCGGTCGACGAAGGCAAAGCGCAGCTTCGCGCCCGGCGCGGCCTGCGCGGCCTTCGGCAGGTCCACGGGCAGGACGCTGCCGATGCGGGGATAGCCGCCGGTGGTCTGGCACTCGGGCAGCAGGATGTAGGGCGTGCCCTCACCGGTCATCTGGATGTCGCCCGGCACGATGACCTCGGACACGAGACCCAGCTGGTCACGGGTGGCGAAGGGCGCGCCGTCGTGTTTCAGGCGCACGCCCTGCCGGTTGCCGCGCTGGTCCCGGGTGAAGGTCGTCTCGGTGAACCGCTCCAGGTCCTCGCGCGCGAACAGCGCCGTGTGGGTCGATGGCAGGATTCGGATGTCGCCGCCCTTGAACCGGTCCGAAACCTCGAGGATCTGCTCGACCGGGCCGCCCTTGTCCTTGCCCATGGGCAGTTCTGTGCCGGTCTCCAGCTTCGGTCCCAACCCGAGGGCAAGGTGGGCCGCGCGGCTGCCGAGGATTGGCGCCGTGTCGATACCGCCGCCGACGCTCAGGTAGGACCACACGCCCGACGTCGCGGGGCCGAGCGCAAGGGTCTGTCCCGGCTTCACCAGGTGCGATGCCGACCAGCGCAGCGGCTCGCCGTCGAGGCTGGCGCGCATGGGCGCACCGGTCAGCGCGATGCGCGTCGGGGCATCGACGGTGAAGCTTCCGCCCATGGCCGACAGCTCCAGCGCGGCGAGATCGGGCGACTGCTCCAGCAGCGCGGCGCCCTCAAGCAACGCGAGCCGGTCGGCCGCGCCGCCGCGCGACAGGCCCTGGCTCAGCCAGCCGCGGCGGCCGAGATCCTGCACCGACGCGCCGGGTCCGATCTTGTGCACCGTAAGCTTGGTCATCGGATCGCCTCGTGGGTGGCGCCCGCGAGCGGTTTTTCGGCCAGGCGCTCCAGTTCGTCGGCAGAGACGGCCCGCAGCTGCACCTCGTCGCCGGGTGCGAAGGCGATGGGGCGGTCGGAATCGTCGGGCCGGAACGCCTTGAAGCGCGTCATGCCCACCTGACGCCAGCCCGTGGGTCCCGAGGTGGCGAAGATGATGAGCTGGCGCACAGCGGTGACCACGGCGCCTTCCTTGACGGTCGGGGTCAAGTCTTTCTGGCGGGCGAGATCCCAGTGGTCGTCCATCTGCCCGAGATAGGCCTGGCCCGGCGCGTATCCCAGCGCCAGCGCGCGCAGGGGCCGCGCGCAGATCTCGCGCACCGCGGCCTCGACGCTCAGACCGGCGAGCTCGGCCGCGTCGGCCAGCTGCGGGGCGTGGTCCCCCTCGAAGCTGGCCGGGACGGTCCAGAGCGTGCGGTTCGCCGGAAGATCCGCGGCCAGCCAGTCGCGATCCGCAAGGATTTCGCGCAGCCGCGCCTGCAAATCCGCCGGCGGCAAGGTCGCGGGGTCGAACGAGACATAGGCCGAGCACAGCGACGTTGCCGTTTCGCGCAGGCCGGGCCACCCTTCGGCATCGATCCGATCCCGGAAGGCGAGTGCCGCGCGATTCGCGGCGTCGTCCATCCGGTCGGAAAAGGTGATGAGCATCCCGTCCAGCCCCAGGGGCGTCAGGCGGGGCGGGTCGGAGCGGTCGAAAAGAGTATCCGGCAGGCTCATTTCCCTGGCGCCTCGTGTTACCTCAATCGAAACATTGACGATATGATGATAAAGTGTCAACGTTCCGCCAATAAAAACCGACACCAACAGGAGAGAGACACATGACCAAGCTTCACCACAGCCTTTTCGCCGCCGGCCTTGCCGTGGCCGCCACGCCCGTGTTGGGCGACACGTGGGATTTCCCCACGCCCTACGGCGACGGCATCTTCCACACCGCCAACATCCAGCAATTCGCCGAAGAGGTGGAGGCCGCGACCGATGGCGGGCTGGATTTCACCATCCACTCGGCCGGTTCGCTGTTCCCCCACGCCGAGATCAAGGGCGCGGTTCGGTCGATGCAGGTGCCGATCGGTGAGTTCTTCCTGTCGCGCCTGTCGAACGAAGACGCGGCCTACGGGCTCGACTCGCAGCCCTTCGTCGCCACCTCCTACGAGGACGCGCGCAAGCTGTGGGAGGCGCAGGAGCCCGTCATCACCGAGCTTCTGGCCGCCGAGGGGCTGATGCCGCTCTTCTCGGTCCCGTGGCCGGCGCAGGGTCTCTATACCACCGGCGAGATCGAGACGGTGGACGACCTGAACGGTCTGCGTTTCCGCGCCTACAACGCCCAGCTCGAGGAATTCGCCGCGCTGGCCGGCGCCGCCCCGGTGCAGGTCGAGGCGCCGGATATCCCGCAGGCCTTCAGCACCGGCCAGGTCGAGGCGATGATCACCTCGCCCTCGACCGGCGCGAACTCGAAGGCGTGGGACTTCCTCAGCCACTACTCGCCCATCAACGCCTGGGTGCCGAAGAACCTCGTCGTCGTGAACCAGCGCGCCTTCGACCGGCTGCCCGAAGATCAGCAGCAGGCCATCATGGACGCCGCCGAAGCCGCCGAGCAGCGCGGTTGGGAGATGTCCATGGCCGAGGCCGAGGAGAAGACGCAGGAACTGGCCGATAACGGCATCACCGTCTACGAGCCGTCGGAAGAGCTGGTCGCCGGTCTCCAGGCCATCGGGCAGGACATGCTCGAGACCTGGAACGAGAACGCCAGCGACGAGGCGAAGGAAATCCTCGACGCCTACAGGAACTGATACCACGGTTCTCACCGCCCCCGGCCTGATCGCCGGGGGCTTTTTTCTATCCAAGGGGGCAGGGGATGCGACGGTTTCTTGATACGCTTTACTGGGGGGCGGGCTGGCTGGCCGCGCTGTCCATTCTCGGGATCTGCGCCGTGGTGACCCTTCAGGTGGCGCTGAACGTGATCTCGCGGCTGGGCGGCACGGGCGTGAACTTCACCATTCCCTCTTACGCCGATTTCGCCGGCTTCGCGCTGGCGGCGGCGACGTTCCTTGCCGCGGCTTCGACCCTGCGCCACGGCGTCCATATCCGGGTGAACCTGCTGGTGCAGCGGTTTCCGCCGCGGCTGACCTGGCTGTCCGAGGTCGCCGTCCTGGCGGTGGGGGCGGGCATGATCGCCATCGCCACCTACTGGACCGCCATGCTGGTGGGCGAAAGCTGGCACTACGGTGACCAGTCCACGGGGATCATCGCCGTGCCGCTGTGGATCCCGCAGATCCCCATGGTGGCTGGGCTGGGTCTTCTATGCGTGGCGCTGGTCGATACGCTGGTCGAGGCCATCCGCACGGGCCGCCCCGTCCTGATCGACGAGGGGGATGCGTGATGAGCGACCCCGCCACGTTTGCCGTCCTGTTCGGGCTGCTGATCGCGCTGCTGGCCATGGGGCTGTGGGTCGCGCTGTCCCTCATGGTCATGGCCTTCGTCGCGATGGCTTTCTTCACCAACGCGCCCGAGGGCCTGGTGCTGGCCACCACGTTGTGGGGGCATTCGCACAGCTGGCCGCTGGCGGCGCTGCCGCTGTTCATCCTGATGGGTGAGATCCTCCTGCGATCGAGGCTGTCCGAGGACATGTTCAGCGGGCTCGCGCCATGGCTCGGCCGGGCGCCGGGGCGGCTGCTGCACGTCAACATCCTGGGCTGCGCGATCTTCGCCGCCGTCTCGGGCTCGTCCGCAGCCACCGCCGCCACCATCGGCAAGATGAGCGTGCCCGAGCTGAAATCGCGCGGTTACCCCGAAAGCCTGATCCTCGGCACGCTGGCCGGGTCGGCGACGCTGGGCCTGCTGATCCCGCCATCGATCATCCTGATCGTCTACGGCGTCGCGACCGAGCAGAGCATCGCGCGTCTGTTCGTGGCCGGTATCCTTCCGGGCCTGCTGCTGGTCGGGCTGTTCGCGGGCTATGTCGCCACGCGCGCGCTGATGAACCGCGATCTCATCCCGGTCGAGGCGGGTAACTTTTCGCTGATGGAGAAGCTCAAGGCCTCGCGCCGGTTGGTGCCGGTGGTGTTGCTGATCGCGGGCGTGATCGGCTCGATCTACACCGGCATCGCGTCGCCCACCGACGCGGCGGCGGTGGGGGTGTTCCTGTCGCTGATCCTGGCGTCCATGTCGTCGTCCTTCGGCTGGGCCGAGTTCAAGGCGGCGCTGATGGGGGCGACGCGAACCTCGTGCATGATCGCCTTCATCCTGCTGGGCGCCGCGTTCCTGTCCATCGCCATGGGCTTCACCGGGATCCCGCGCAACCTGGCGGCCTGGATCGGGTCGTTCGAGCTTCCGACCTACGCGCTGCTGGCGGCGCTGACGGTCTTCTTCATCATCCTGGGCTGCTTCCTCGACGGCATTTCCATCGTGGTGCTGACCACGTCGATCATCCTGCCCATGGTCGAGGCGGCGGGGATCGACCGGCTGTGGTTCGGCATCTACCTGGTGCTGGTGGTCGAGATGAGCCAGATCACGCCGCCTGTGGGGTTCAACCTGTTCGTCATCCAGGGACTGACGGGGATCAACATCCTGCGCGTGGCGAAGGCGGCCTTGCCGTTCTTCCTGCTGCTGCTGCTGGGTGCCGCGCTGATCACCCTGTTCCCGGGCATCGTCACCGTGCTGCCCAACGCCATGGGCAACTGACGGCGACGGTGCCGCGGCTCAGAGCGACGCGGCGGCGCGGCTGGCCTGGTCGTATTGGCCGGACAATCCGCGCAACAGCGCCGCGGCCTCGCGCAGGGCCTGGCCGTCGACTCCGGCGCCGGGCAGCCCCTGCAACAGGCATTGCTGCCGTAGCGTGCGATAGCGGTCGCACAGGTCCCGGCCCGCGTCCGACGTCGTGTAGAACACCTCTTTGCCGCGCTTCTCGGCGGTCAGCAGGTCCAGCTTGACCAGCTTGCGCAGGGCGTAGGTGACGGTGTGGGTGTCCTCGATGTTTAGCAGGAAGCAGATGTCGCCCACGCGCTTTTCGCGGTCGCGGTGGTTGGCATTGTGCAGAACCAGGATTTCCAGCGGTCCCAGCTCGGGCATGCCGCTGGCCGCCATGCATTTCGTCATCCACCGGTAGAAGGCGTTGTGGGCCACGATCAGCCCGTATTCCAGCTCGGACATTTCCCAGGAATCGCCCTCGGCCAGGTGGCGGGACGACACGATGCGGCGGGTTGGCTGGTCGCTCATAAGCTGCCCTTCCTTGATAACTTGACGATAAGTTATCAATAAGAGCGGGCCCTGGCGAGGCCGCGTCTCCACGACCGCGCATCGAGCGCGTGCGTCACGGTGCCGCCGGCGACCTAGGCCGGTCTCCGTCCGCGACGTGGGTGACTATTCCGCAGGGGATGCGTCGACCTTTGCAAGTTGCCAAGCGGGCAGGGCGGCCGTGCCGATCTGCTGGTCAAGGTCGTCCGCAAGCCCGTCCAGTGCATCGGCCAGGCCGGAAAATCCGTTCCACCGTGCCAAGCGGGCGCTCAGCTTTATCCGATCACGTTCGGTGGAAAGTTCGTTTCGCATCAGAGCTCTCGCTGTCAATTTCACTTGTGTCAACTTATGCTGACATTGGTGAATCCGGCTTTAACGAGACCGGTAAAACTTGACTCAGAGACGCCAAAGAGGCCGGGCGGCCAGAAAACGGGAATTTTCGGGATGGGGGGATTTGGTGGACCCTAGCGGGATCGAACCGCTGACCTCCTGCATGCCATGCAGGCGCTCTCCCAGCTGAGCTAAGGGCCCTTGGTGCAGGGCCTCGACCCTGCGATGTGCGCCGTCTTAGAGACGGATCCGGGGGGGTTCAAGCAGAAAAACGCGCCGATCCCCCCAAGTTCTCTGCATCAGCTGTCGTCGTCGTTCGACGCCACGTCAGCGATGTCATCCAGCGAGACATCATCGTCATCGTCGTCGTCTTCCAGGACGTCATCGCCCAGATCGACATCGGACGATTCGCTGTCGTCGTCCAGGATGACGTCCTCGTCGTCCTCGACCTGGTCCTTCTTCTTCGATTCCTTGTCGGCCTTGTCGGCCACCATGGTGCGGCCGCCCTTGCCGGTATCCAGCTGGACCACCTCGCCCGTGTAGGGGCTGACGACAGGGTTGGCGTTCAGATCATAGAACCGCTTGCCGGTCGTTGGGCAGACCCGCTTGGTTCCCCATTCTTCCTTGGGCATGAGAGACCCCTTCTTGCGTATGTCCGTGAAATCAGGCCGCCACCTGCCACAGGTGCGCAAGGCTGTCAAAGCCTTTCGCGGGCTGGTCTGGACCGTTGGTGAAAGCTATGCCGAGGATATGGGAGCACGCGATGAAGATGTGAAGGTCCTGCCCGGCGATCCGCCGGTCACCGTCGTGCTGCGCCGGTCGGGTCGCGCGCGCCGGATCAGCCTGCGGGTGTCGGGGCTGGACGGGCGCGTGACGCTGAGCCTGCCGCCGGGCGTCTCCGACAGCAGCGGCCTGGCCTTCGCGCAGGAGCGGTCGGACTGGATCCGGCAGCACCTGGCGAAACGCGTGACGCAATCCCCGGTCGTTCTGGGCGCGCATCTGCCCGTCCTGGGCCGGCCCCGCCGGGTCGAGGCGGGGCTCCGGGCGAAGATGTCGAGCGATTGCCTGACGGTGAACCGCGCACGCCCGGCCGGGCCGCAGGTGCAGAAGCTGGTGATGGACGCCGCGCGCGACGCGCTGGACGAGGCGAGCCACCGTTATGCCCGCGCGGTGGAGCGCAAGGCCGGACGCATCACCCTGCGCGATACGCGGTCGCGCTGGGGGTCGTGCTCGTGGCAGGGCAATCTCATGTATTCGTGGCGCCTGGCGTTGGCGCCGCCCGACGTGCTGGATTACGTCGCGGCGCACGAGGTCGCGCATCTGGTCCACATGGATCATTCGCTCGCATTCTGGTCGGTGGTCGCGCGGTTGCGGCCCGACTGGAAGGTTCAGCGCGACTGGCTGCGCGCCCATGGCGCGACCCTTCACGCGTGGCGCTTCGACGATTGACGCCGCCCGGGCGCGGGACAATCATGCCGCCCATGTTGATGCAGAACCGGCCCGAGCCGCCCCAGACCCAATCGGCCCATGACCGGGTTTACCGCGCGCTGCGGCTGCAGATCATGCATGGCGAGATCGCGCCGGGCGCGGCGCTGACCCTGCGCGGGATCGGCCGGCAGTTCGACGTGTCCATGACCCCCGCGCGCGAGGCCGTGCGCCGCCTCGTGGCCGAGGGCGCGCTGACGCTGTCGAGCTCCGGGCGCGTCACCACGCCCGAGCTTTCGCCCGACCGGATCGAGGAGCTGGCCGCCCTGCGCGCGCTGATCGAGGTGGAATTGGCCAGCCGCGCCCTGCCGCGGGCCCATATCGCCATGATCGACCGGATGCGCGTGGTGAACGAGTCGATCAGCCAGGTGATCGTGAAGCGAGATGCCGTGGGCTACCTGCGCCTGAACCTGGAATTTCACCGGATGCTCTACCTGCGCGCGCAGGCGCCCGCGATGCTGGCCATGGCCGAAACCGTCTGGCTGCAGCTGGGACCGACCATGCGCAGTCTCTACGGCCGGATGGGGCGCACCCAGGCGCCGCAGGGACACCGCGCGATCCTGGCCGCGCTCGAGGCCGGGGACGAGCCCGGGCTGCGGCTGGCCGTACGCAGCGACGTGACCCACGGGTTGCGCATGATCCTGTCGGGCGAGGGCGCCGCGCGCTGAGGGACCGGCGCGGGTGGGCCATTGTCGAGGGGGCGCCGCCCCCGTCCGCTGCGCGGACTCCCCCGGAGGTATTTACGGAAAGATGAAGTCGGGTGGCGCGGCTCTTAGTCCGAGGTGAACAGGTGGGCATGCGCGCCGCGTCCTGCGCCGTCGGGCAGCGCCCCGCGCGTCCGGCCCCGCCCGGGGTCCAGGCGTGTCGCGCAGAAGGCCGGGGCCAACGGGTGTCCGGCCTCGATCAGTGCCGCGGCCGAGAGGAGCGTGGCCGCGCTTTCGGCGAACCAGCGCGCCTCGGGCTCGGGCACCGCGCCCGGCCATTGCGCGCGATGCGCCGCCAGCCCCGCGTCGTAGAGGCCGTCATTGCCGCGCGCGGCGTCGAGCGTGGCGTCCAGCGCTTCGGCCGCGCCGGGCGCCCGCGCGAGGCTGCGCAGGATGTCGAGACAGATGACGTTGGCCGAGCCTTCCCAGATCCCGTTCAGCGGCGCCTCGCGGTAGAGCAGGGGCAGGGCGGTATCCTCGACGTAACCCATCCCGCCGAGCGCCTCCATGCATTCGCCCACCACCAGGGGGCAGAGCTTGTTGTTCAGGAACTTGGCCAGCGCGACGCCGACCCGGGCGAAGGCGCGGTCCTGCGGATCGTCGCCGTCGAAGGCGCGCGCCACCCGCAGCGCCAGGGCGAGGCCGCCCGCCACGTCCAGCGCGAGGTCGTCCAGCAGCGCGGCCATGAGCGGCTGGTCGATCAGCCGCCGCTGGAACGTCGTGCGGTGGACGGCCCAATGATGCGCCTCGGCCAGCGCGGCGCGCATGAGCCCCACGGGCGCCATCGCGGTGTCGAGCCGCGTGTGGTGCACCATCTCGACAATGGTGCGCACGCCGTCGCCCGGATCGCCCAGCGGCAGGGCCAGCGCGTCGCGGTAGACGATCTCGGCCGAGGCGTTCGACCGGTTGCCGAGCTTGTCCTTCAGGCGCTGGATCTCGATCCCGTTGCGCGCGTCCTCGAGCCAGCGCGGGACGAGGAAACAGCCGAGCCCCGAATCGGTCTGCGCGAGGGTCAGGAAGGCATCGGACATGGGCGCCGAGCAAAACCACTTGTGCCCGGTCAGCCGCCAGTGGTCGCCGTCGCGCGCGGCCCGGGTGCTGTTGGCGCGCACGTCCGATCCGCCCTGCTTCTCGGTCATGGCCATGCCGATGGTAGCGCCGCGCTTGGCGGTGACCGGCGCCACGGACGGGTCGTAGTCGCGGGACAGTGCCGCCTGTTCCCATGAGCCCATGCCCGGAGCGGCGGCCCTCAGCACCGGTTGCGCGGTGTAGGTCATGGTCAGCGGGCAGCAATGCCCGGGCTCGACCTGGCTGGCGAGGTAAACGCAGGCGGCATGGGCCTGGTGGCTTCCCCCGGGCTCCCACGCGCGGCTGTGGTAGCCCGCGCCGGCGGAGAGGGCCATGAACGCATGATAGGCCGGGTGGAAGGCGACTTCGTCCAGGCGGCGCCCGGCCGGGTCGAAGAGGCGCCTTGAAATGCCCCCTCTGAAGTGGTCCGCCCACTGGGATAGAATGATCCCGTCATGGAGAGGACCAGAGAATGGCTGGGAAGCGAGAGAAGCCCGAAGACATCGTTCTGAAGCTGCGGCAGGTTGAGGTGCTGCAAGGCCAAGGGCTGTCGGTCGGTGATGCGGTGCGCCAGGTCGGCATCACGCAGCAGAGCTACTACCGGTGGCGCAGGCAGTATGGCGGCATGAGCCGCGATCAGCTGAAGCGACTCAAGGAGCTCGAGACAGAGAACCAGCGGCTCCGGCGTGCTGTCTCCGACCTGACCCTCGACAAGATGATCCTGAGCGAG
>NZ_FQZA01000017.1 GCF_900141995.1 Palleronia salina
CGATCTGTATTTCGAGATCGAGAACCTGGTGGGCTCGGCGTTCGACGACCGTCTGACGGGGTCGGAGGCGCGCAACCAGCTCAACGGGCTGGGGGGGGATGATTTCCTCTTCGGCTATGGCGGGATCGACTACCTGAAGGGGGGCCTGGGCGACGACACGATCAACGGCGGGGCGGGCTCGGACTACGCGCTCTTCGACGGCGACCGGGCGAGCTACACGCTGACGCGGAGCTCGGGCACGGAGGTCACCGTGAGCGGCCCCGACGGCACCGACAGCCTGACCAACGTGGAGTATTTCCGCTTCGACGACATGGACGTGACCATCTGGGACCTCGCGATCGTGTAGAGGGGGGCAATGCCCTGAGAACGCGGAGGAGGCTCGACGTCGCATGAAGGTATCGGCGTTCACGGTTGCGCAGAGAATGTGGCGACCACGGCTATCGACGCTGCGAACCGCCGGCGGGAAGAGATCCTTGCCGACCTGACATCCGGTGGGGCGAGGGTGCAGGACGATGTCCGCCGCAATCTCGGACGTCGACTTCGAAGCGCTACGGGTGAATGCACACCCGCGGGCCTCTTCGGCCATCCTCCCTTCGTGTCCACCTCCGCCGACCGGCAACGCGGTGCTTTCGGACGGATATCCTGCGTGCCGAACCGCGCCGCCCATTCGTGTCGCATCGCCGGGCCACTGCCCGCAAAAAGGGCAGCGCGACGGTCCTTGCGGAGACGAACCCGTGCGTGTCCGACAGTGCGCGCAAGCCGGCGCACGATCCAGATTGACAGGCGACGGGAAGCGATCCAAAGCGTTCCAGAACAACATGTCTGGAATCGGTGATGGAGAAGACCGCGCCTGTCTCGCATCTCGAGGACGACCACCCCGAGCTTGACGCCATTTTCGCGTGCATCTGCGACCTGAACGGCGTGATGCGCGGAAAACGGCTTCCCGCCGACCAGATCCAGAAAGTCCGCGACGGCGGCTTGCGCATGCCCTTGTCGCTTCTGGGGATGGATATCTGGGGCGAGGACGTCGAGGGCTCGGACCTGGTGTTCGACACCGGCGATGCCGACGGCATCTGCGAACATACCGACCGCCCCGCGAGCCTTCTGGGCTGGACCGAAAGACCCACCGCGTTCATCCAGCTCTGGACCCGGACCGAGGACGGAACGCCTTTCGCGGGCGATCCCCGCCGGGCACTGGCCGATGTCGTGGCCCGGCTGGATCGGCGCGGCCTTCGGCCCGTCGTCGCGACCGAGCTCGAATTCTACATCGTCGATCCCACCAAGGCCGCTCCGCAACCGCCGCGCTCGCCCGTCACCGGCAAGCGGCTGGACACCGACGGCGCGCTCAGCCTGGACGAGCTGCAACACTTCGACGTCCTTCTGAACGAGATCTACGACGGCTGCCGGGCGCAGGGGATCCCTGCCGACAGCGCGATCTCGGAAAACGGCGCGGGCCAGTTCGAGATCAATTTCGTCCACCAGTCCGACCCGCTGAAGGCCGCCGACGATGCGGTGCTCTTCAAGCGGCTGGTCCGGGGCCTTGCCCGCAAACACGGCTTCGCGGCGACCTTCATGGCCAAACCCTATGGCGAGCGGGCGGGATCGGGCATGCACGCCCACCTGTCGCTCGTGGACGCGGAGGGCATGAACCTGTTCGACGATGGCGGACCTGAGGGCACGCCCCTGATGCGCCAGGCCGTCGCCGGCCTGATCGCCACGATGCAGGAAAACGGACTGGTCTTCGCCCCGCACGAGAACTCGTATCGCCGCCTGCTGCCCGGGGCCCACGCGCCGGCGGCGGTCGCCTGGGGATACGAGAACCGGACGGTGGCCATCCGCATCCCCGGCGGCGACAACCGCGCGCGCCGGATCGAGCATCGCGTGGCCGGCGCCGATGCCAATCCGTATCTCGTGCTGGCCGCCATCCTTGGCGGCATGCTGCTGGGCATCGAAAAGGGCATGGAGCCGCCCCCGCCCGTGACCGGCGACGCGTATTCCATGCGGCTGGACCGGCTGCCGCCGGACTGGGCCTCGGCGATCGACGCCTTCGCCCGCGGCGCGGCCCAGACCGGGATCTTCGCGCCCCGGCTGGTGCGGATGTTCGAACAGATGAAGCGCCAGGAGCTCGGCCGTTTCACCCGGCACGTCACCGACTTCGAATACCATTCCTACCTCGAGGCGGTGTAGTGGACGGCACGTCGCCCCCGGCCGCGCAGGCCACCCCGTATCCCGACAGCTACTACGCGGCCAGCAGGAACCCCGCGCCGCCGCGCCCCCGTCTCGAGGGGCGGCATAGCGTCGATGTCTGTGTCGTCGGCGGCGGGTATTCGGGCCTGTCGACGGCCATCACCCTGCTGGAACGGGGCCATTCGGTCACGCTGCTGGAAGGTGCGAAGATCGGCTGGGGCGCCTCGGGCCGCAACGGGGGCCAGATCGTCAACGGCCTGAACGCCGGGCTGGACGTATTCGAACGCCGCTTCGGCCGCGATGTGGCGGCGCGCGTGGCGAAGCTGGTGCTGGAGGGCGGCGACCTGATCCGCGAGCGGGTCGCGCGTTATGACATCCGGTGCGACCTGAAGGATGGCAACGTCTTCGCCGCCTTCAACGCGCGCCACATGCGCGGTCTGGAGGCCAAGCGCGACCTGTGGGCTTCGCACGGGCTGACCAACCTGGAGATGCTGGACCGCGCCGGCATGCGCGCCCATGCCGACACGGATCTTTACTGCGGTGGCATGATCGATACGCGCGGTGGCCACATGCACCCCCTGAACCTGGCCCTGGGAGAGGCCGTCGCGGTCGAGCGTCTGGGCGGCACGATCCACGAGGATTCGCCCGTGATCCTCGCCGAACCCGAGCGCGCCCGACCCCTGGTGCGCACGGCCCATGGAGAGATCGAGGCGCGCACCCTCGTGCTGTGCGGCAACGCCTACCTGAAGGGCGTCGTGCCGGGGCTGGAATGGCGGGTCATGCCGGTCTCGACCCAGGTGATGGCGACGGCTCCGCTGGGACAGGACCTCGCCCGCGCCCTGATGCCGTCAGACACCTGCGTGGAAGACGTCCGTTATATCCTGGACTACTACCGCATGTCCGCCGACCACAGGCTGCTGTTCGGGGGCGGAACGGTCTATGGCGGCACCGACCCGCGCGACATCAAGCGCAAGCTGGTCGCGTCGATGCGCAAGGTCTTTCCCGCGCTCGCGGGCACCGCGATCGACCACGCGTGGTCGGGCAATTTCGCCCTGTCCTTCCTGCGGGTGCCGCAGATGGGGCGGTTGGGCGCCTCGACCTATTTCGCGCACGGCTACTCGGGGCACGGCGTCACCGGATCGCATCTCTTCGGCCGCATCCTGGGCGAGGCGATCAGCGGCGACCTGGGCCGGTTCGACATGTTCGCCGGTCTTCCCTGGCTTCCTTTCCCCGGCGGGCGGACGTTCCGCGTGCCGTACTCGGTTCTCGGATCGTGGTGGTACGCCACCCGCGATCGCCTTGGCGTCTGACTTAACCCCTCCATGGAGCATCCCATGACCTGCACGACCCTGACGGCCCTTCTCCTGACCATGCCCCTCGCGGCACAGGCGCAGGAAACGCTGAACTTCTACAACTGGTCCGACTACATCGCCGAGGACACGATCCCGAACTTCGAGGCCGAGACCGGTATCGACGTGAATTACGACGTGTTCGACTCCAACGAGGTGGTCGAGGCCCGCATGCTCACCGGTTCGACCGGCTACGACCTGGTCGTGCCCTCGCTGGAATTCATGGCCCGCCAGGCGCAGGCCGGTGTGTTCCAGCCGATCGACACCTCGAAGATCGCCAACTACGGGAACCTCGACCCCGAGATCATGCGCATCATCGCCACCAACGACCCGAACAACACCTACGGCGTGCCGTGGATGATGTACTCGGTCGGTCCGGGCTACAACACCGCCATGGTGACCGAGAGACTGGGCGCCGAGGCCGATCTCGACACCTGGGGCATGGTGTTCGACCCCGCCAACGCCGAGCGGCTGGCCGATTGCGGCATCGCCCTGCTGGACAGCCCGTCCGAGATCGTGGGCGCCGCGCTCAACTATCTCGGGCTCGACCCGAATTCCGAGGACACCGCCGACCTCGAGCAGGCCGTCGAGCTGCTGGACGGCATCCGTCCGCACATCCGCTATTTCCACTCGTCGCAATACATCAACGACCTGGCGAACGGTGATATCTGCGTGTCGGTCGGGTATTCCGGCGACATCCTCCAGGCGCAGGACCGCGCCGCCGAGGCCGGGAACGGGGTCGAGATCACCTATACGATCCCGCGCGAAGGCGCGCTTCTGGGCTTCGACATGATGGCCATTCCGGCGGACGCACCCAACCCCGATGCCGCGCACGCCTTCATCGACTACTTCCTGCGGCCCGAGGTGACGGCGGCGGTGTCCGACGCGGTCTTCTACGCCAACGCCAACAAGGCGGCGACACCGCTGGTCTCGGACGAGGTGCGCAACGATCCCGGCATCTACCCGCCCGAGGAAACCGTCGCCAAGATGTATACGCCCACGCCGAAATCGGCGCGGTTCGACCGGGCCCTGACGCGGGCCTGGACCACGTTGAAAACCGGTCGCTGACACGTCGGGATCGCCCCGGACCGGGGCGGTCCTTCTTTCGGGATCGAGCGATGTCCAACCCCTTCATCCGCATCGACGGCGTCACCCGCACATTCGGTGAGGTCTACGCCGTCGATGACGTCTCTCTCGACATCCAGCAGGGCGAGCTGTTCTGTCTGCTGGGCGGATCGGGTTCGGGCAAGTCCACCCTGCTCAGGATGCTGGCGGGGTTCGAACGGCCCACGACCGGCCGTATCATCATCGACGGGCGCGACATGACGGATGTGCCGCCCCATGCGCGCGACGTGAACATGATGTTCCAGTCCTACGCGCTGTTTCCGCACATGAGCGTCGAGCGTAACATCGCCTACGGTCTGCACCGCATGGGCATGCCCAGGGCCCAGATCGCCACGCGCGTGACCGAGATGCTGTCCCTCGTGCAGATGGAAAAGCTGGCCCGCCGCAAACCGGACCAGTTGTCGGGCGGCCAGCGCCAGCGGGTGGCGCTGGCCCGGGCGCTGGCACGGCGGCCGAAACTTCTTCTGCTCGACGAACCGCTGGGCGCGCTGGATCGCAAGCTGCGCGAGGAGACTCAGCTTGAGCTGAAGAAGATCCAGTCGAGCCTTGGCATCACCTTCATCGTCGTCACCCACGACCAGGAGGAGGCGATGACGCTGGGCGACCGGCTGGGCGTCATGAACGAGGGGCGAATCGTCCAGGTGGGCGCGCCGCACGAGGTCTACGAGTTTCCGCAAAGCCGTTTCGTGGCCGATTTCATCGGCACGGTGAACCTGTTCGATGGCACCATCGCCGAGGATCGCGACACCGATGCCGTCATCGCGAGCCCGGAGGCCGGCATCGACATCCGTATTCCGCACGCCGTGGCCGGAACCGCGGGGCAACCCGTGGCCGTGGCCCTGCGGCCCGAGAAGATCGTCATCTCGCGCACGTTGCCGGACCCCTACGACAACGTTCTGACGGGGCAGGTCACCGACATCGTCTACAGCGGCAACCTGTCGGTGTTCCACGTCACGCTGGCCTCGGGCAAACGCGTGCGCGTCAGCCGCACCAACCGCCTGCGCGCCGAAAGCGAGGGCATCGGCGCCGGCGATGCCGTGCAGCTTGGCTTCACCGGACACTCCGCCGTGGTGCTGGCTTCGTGAAGCGGCTGGTCGCCCTCATCCCGATGGCGTGGCTGGGGCTGTTCTTCCTGGTGCCGTTCCTGGTGCTTCTGAAGATCTCGGTCTCCGAGCCGGCCATCGCCCAGCCGCCCTACATGCCGCTTCTCGACTGGGCCGACGGGATCCTGACCATCGCGCTGAACCTCGGGAACTACATCTTCCTGACCGAGGACCCGCTCTACCTGCTGTCATACCTGTCCTCGGTGAAGATCGCCGCGATCTCGACCATCCTGACCCTGCTGCTGGGCTATCCCATGGCCTACGTGATCGCGCGGGCGCCCGAACACCGGCGCGGGCTGCTTCTGATGCTGGTGATCCTGCCCTTCTGGACGTCCTTCCTGCTGCGGGTCTACGCCTGGATCGGCCTGCTGAAGGCGAACGGGATCGTCAACAATGCCCTGCTGGCGGTCGGGGTCATCGACCAGCCTCTGGTCATGTTGCAGACCGATTTCGCCGTCTATCTCGGCATCGTCTATACCTACCTGCCATTCATGATCCTGCCGCTCTACGCCACGCTGTCGAAGCTCGATGCCGACCTGCTGGATGCGTCCGCCGATCTTGGCGCACGGCCCGGGACCACCTTCCTGACCGTGACCCTGCCGCTGTCTCTGCCGGGGGTCGTGGCGGGATCGATGCTGGTCTTCATACCGGCGGTGGGCGAATACATCATTCCCGCGCTGCTGGGCGGCCCGGGGACCCTCATGATCGGCTCGGTCCTGTGGAACGAGTTCTTCCTGAACCGCGACTGGCCGGTCGCCGCGGCCGTGGCGATCGTCATGGTTCTGGTCCTGGCGCTGCCCATCGGCCTTCTGCGGCGGGTTCAGGCCCGCGAAGGCGAACGGCCATGAGCCGCACCGTCCTGCGCCTTGTCGTGATCGCGGGCTTCGTGTTCCTCTACGCCCCGATCGTCAGCCTGGTGATCTACAGTTTCAACGAAAGCCGCCTCGTCACGGTCTGGAGCGGTTTTTCCACCAAGTGGTACGGCGAGCTTCTGCGCGACCCGCAAATCCTGGGCGCGGCCTGGATAAGCCTGAAGGTCGCCTTCCTAGCCGCGTGCCTGGCCACGGTCCTCGGCACGCTGGCGGCGACGGCCCTTGTGCGCCACGGGCGGTTTCGCGGGCAGACCCTTCTGGGCGGGCTGGTGACCGCCCCGCTGGTGATGCCCGAGGTCATCATCGGGCTGTCGCTGCTGCTGCTGTTCGTGGCCCTGGACAATGCCCTCGGCTGGCCCGGCGGTCGCGGCCTGAGCACCATCGTCATCGCCCATGCCACCTTCGGCACGGCCTTCGCGGTGGTGGTCATCCAGGCGCGCATGGTCGCGCTCGACCGTTCGGTCGAAGAGGCCGCTCAGGATCTTGGCGCGCGTCCCCTGCGGGTGTTCTTCGACGTGACGCTGCCGGGGCTCGCGCCCGCGCTGGTGGCGGCGTGGCTGCTGGCGTTCACCCTCAGCCTCGACGACGTGGTCATCGCCAGCTTCGTGGCGAGCCCAGGCTCGACCACCCTGCCGATGGTGATCTTTTCCAAGGTCCGTCTCGGCGTCTCGCCCGAGGTCAATGCCCTGGCGACACTGGTCATCGCGACCGTCTCGATCCTGGCGCTCATCGCGGCATGGCTTTCGGCGCGCCGACGCGGCGCGGTTTCGGTCTAGGCCACGCGGTTCGAGGCGGGCAGGGCGGCTGGACTGCCCGTTTCCATTGGCTCTTGTCCCGCGACGGATAGCGTTGAAACGTGCCCGCCTTTGCCGGAGGGCTTCGCCGAACCGTGTAAAATCAGGAACTCGCCCGCTGCCGTCCCTATTGATCTATGACAGCAACGGAGGACCGGCATGACCGAGACGCAAGAGCCAAATTGGTGGCAAGGCGCCGCGATCTACCAGATCTACCCGCGCAGTTACCTCGACACGACGGGCAATGGCGTGGGCGACCTGAAGGGCATAAGCGAGAAACTGCCCCATATCGCCGAGCTGGGCGCGGATGCCGTCTGGATCTCGCCTTTCGTGCGTTCGCCCATGCTCGATTTCGGCTACGACGTTTCCGACTACCGGGCCGTCGATCCGCTTTTCGGCACGCTCGAGGATTTCCAGGCGCTTCTGGACCGGGCCCACGAACTGGGCCTGAAGATCATCATGGACCAGGTGCTGTCGCACACGTCGAACCAGCACCCCTGGTTCCTGGAAAGCCGCGAGGGGCGCGAGAACGCCAAGGCCGATTGGTACGTCTGGGCCGACCCGAAGAAGGACGGCACGGTGCCGAACAACTGGCTGTCGGTCTTCGGCGGCTCATCCTGGCAATGGGAGCCGCGGCGCGGCCAGTACTACCTGCACAATTTCCTGCGCGAGCAGCCCGACCTGAACTACCACAATCCCGAGGTGCAGGACGCCGTACTGGATGTCTGCCGCTTCTGGCTGGACATGGGCGTCGACGGGTTCCGGCTGGATGTCTGCGCGTTCTACTTCCACGACAGCGACCTGCGCGACAATCCCGACAACCCCGATATCAATCCGGGCGCCCATTTCCGCTTCAATCCCTACTCGATGCAGCGCCATACGCGCGACATCGCCCAGCCCGAGAACCTGGCCTTTCTCGAACGGCTGCGCGCGCTCAGCGACGCCTACGAGGATCGCGCGCTTCTGGGCGAGTTGCACGAGGGCGACGGCGCGCGGCTGCATCGCGAATACACCGCGCCGGACCGGTTGCAGCTGGCCTATGGTTACTGGTTCCTCGGCGCCGACGAGATCGACGCCGGGCTGATCCGCGACACCGCCGCGGCGCTGGGACACGAGACACGGGACGGCTGGCCCTGCTGGGCGCTGGACAACCACGACTTTCACCGCGCCGTCACCCGCCTCGGCAAGGAGGATTGCCCCGAGGCGGTGACGGTGATCCTGGCCGCGCTGACCTGCCTGCGCGGCGCGTGCTGCATCTACCAGGGCTCCGAGTTGGGCCTGGCCCAGGCGCACGTGCCCTACGACCGTATCGTCGATCCCTACGGGCGCGAGTTCTACCCTTCGTTCCAGGGCCGGGACGGCGCGCGCACGCCCATGCCCTGGGAGGGCGGCGAACCCCACGGCGGCTTCTCGAAGACCGAGCCATGGCTGCCGGTTCCGCCCGAGCACCTGGACCGCGCCGTGGACCGGCAGAAGACGCTGCCGGGCTCGACGCGGAACCAGATGAGCCGTTTCCTGAACTGGCGGCGCGAACAGCCGGCGCTGCGCCATGGCGGCATGGCGTTCCTGGATCTGCCGCAGCCGGTGCTGGGCCTGACCCGCGAACACGGGGGCGAAACCGTGACCTGCCTGTTCAACCTCGGCGCCGACGAAGCCGTGATCGAGATGCCCGAGACCCGCTGCGGCGCCGCGCTGGAGGGCCACGGCTTCGGCGCCCCGCGCGAGGGCGACCTGGTCCGCCTGCCGGCGCACGGAGCCTTCTTCGCCAGCACGGGAGGCGCGGGATGAAGAATACCGGACGCGAGGCCCTCGTCGCCGAAGCGATGCTGCACCGCCCGCGCCGTGACCGGTCGCGGGACGCGCAGGAATGGTGGCGCGGGGCGATGTTCTACGAGGTCTACATCCGTTCGTTCCGCGACAGCGACGGCGACGGTGTCGGCGACCTGCAGGGCGTCATCGAGAAGCTGGACCATATCGCCAGCCTGGGCGTGGACGGATTGTGGCTTTCGCCCTTCTATCCCTCGCCGCAGGTCGATTTCGGGTACGACATCAGCGATTTCTCGAATGTCGATCCGCTCTACGGCTCGATGGGCGACTTCCACGAGCTGACCGAGAAGGTCCACGAGAAAGGCATGAAGCTGCTGATCGACCTGGTGCCGTGCCATACCTCGGACCAGCATCCCTGGTTCAAGGAAAGCCGGCAGGACCGCGAGAACGAGAAGGCCGATTGGTACATCTGGGCCGACGGGGCCGAGGATGGCGGCCCGCCGAACAACTGGCTCAGCAGCTTTGGCGGCTCGGCCTGGCAATGGGATCCCCGGCGGTCGCAGTATTACTATCATCCCTTCCTGACCTGTCAGCCCGCGCTGAACCTGCAGAACCCCGAGGCGCTCGAGGCTGTGCTGGACATCTTCCGCTTCTGGATGGACCGCGGGGTGGACGGGTTCCGCCTGGATGCCGTGCAATGCCTGTGCTGCGACCCCGCTTTGCGGTCGAACCCGCCGTCGCCCTCGGGCGAACAGAACATCATGGTGGGCGGCGGGCCGAACAATCCGTTCCGCAAGCAGTTGCACCTGTTCGACCGCGACGTCCCGCAATCCGCCAAGGTGCTCGAGGCGTTCCGCGGGGCGGTGCGCGAATACGAACCCGAGCGGGTGCTGATCGGCGAGCTTGCGGACGTGGACAGCTCGCGCTTCGCGGTCAAGTACACGCTTCAGGATCAGCGGCTGCACGCGGTCTATGATTTCGACCTCATCAACGCCGCCAACTCTCTGGACGACTGGCGCGACATCCTGCGCGTGCGGGTCGAGTTCATGGCCTCGGGCTGGATGATGAACGTGTTCACCAACCACGACTCGGTGCGCGCGGTGTCCAACCTGACGCTTTTCGCCGAGAGGGAAGGCTGTCACGACCAGGCGGCCAAGCTGCTGCTGTTCATGCAGTCCACGCTGCTGGGCGGCGGGATCATCTTCCAGGGCGAGGAGCTGGGCCTGCCGCAGCCCGAGCTGGAATACGAGGATCTGCAGGACCCCTGGGCGAAGGCCTTCTGGCCCGATTTCGAGGGGCGCGACGGCGTGCGCACGCCGATCCCGTGGAAGAAATCCGGCAAGCAAGCGGGGTTTACCGACGCCGAGGAGGCCTGGCTGCCCGTGCCCGACGACCACCGCGACCATGCCGTCACCACCCAGGAGAAGGATCCGGACTCGGTCCTGAACTTCACCCGGGCGCTGCTCGCGTGGCGGAAAGAGGAACCGCTGCTGCGCACCGGGCGCGAGCGGGTCTACGAATCCGACGTCGCGCCGGTGATCGCCTATGATCGCTACGACGACGAGCGCTGCCTGACCTTCGTCATCAACGTCTCGATGGACGAACGCTGGTTTCCGATGGAGGCGGGTGACGCGCCCATCGAAATCGCCGGCGCCTGCCCGAGCCGGGACAAGAAGGGATTGCGCCTGGGCCCGCTCGATTTCGCCGTGATCCGCCGCGCCGGGAATTGCGTTCCGGAAACGGGATCGGCGGACCGGACGAAGACGATTGCGCCGGGGTGAAAAGGCAGTCTTGGCAGTGGGGATGGTTCTGGTGAAATTGAACCGACGAATTTTGCAGACTGCCAATTGCGCGGTCTGCCGCCGGGCCTGAAATTGCGGGGGTGCATGAACCGGGAGCCGGACCGCCCGAATTTCAGGGTGCGGTTTGACTTCAATTCTTTGCGCGGGCTTGAAAAACGGTCTTGCAGCAATCCCGCACCGGCTTGCCGCCCGGATGGGATCCCGAGGGCCCCACAGGGTTGTCATCCCGCCCGTCCCTGCGCAGGCTGATCCGTGGACCCTCGTCGCCGCCGCGAGAAGAATACGGCGATAATCGATGGATGATTTTTCGAGCGACGTGACCACCACGGGGCGGCTGACACTCGACGGCCTGTCATTCGGGACGATCGAGGAGAGCGGTGACACCGACTGGTTCGAGGTCGAGCTGGTCGAGGGCGTCGCTTTTTCGATCCAAGTATTGGGTTTGGGAGTTTACAATCGGACCCTCTACGAGGCGCAGCTACGCCTGCTCGATGAGAACGGAGAGCTGTTCGCAGCTGCAACCCCGCCCGTACCTATCATTCCGCAGCGCAACGGTTACAGCCGAGCCGACGAGGATCCGGGCACCTATTACGTCGAGGTGAAAGGTTTTCTAGGGGCCACTGGAACGTATGCTCTCGAATATTTGCAAATGGTTCCCGAGACCGGGAGTTCCCGCGCAGATGCCACGGAGCTGACACTCGGGGCGTCTGTAGGAGCCGTCGACAATTCCACAGTTTACAATTTCCCCCGCGTGGGAACTGACGTACCTGACTTTGACTGGTTCTTCATGGATCTGGACGGAAACCAGTCTTATGTGATCGAAATCGACGGCGACCGGTTCTTCCCGTCCCGTTTACGCAGCGCCACTAGCCAGGTGTTCGATCAGGACGGCGAAATGATCGGCTCCAGTGCCGTCGTTGACGACGGGTTCGGAAACCAGGACATCATCCGGTTCGAGACCGGTGCGGCGGGCCGGTATGATCTGGAAGTCCGGAGCGTCGATGGACGCGACGAACACTACTCCGTTGCTCTGAAGAGCCTCGTTGCGGTCTCCGGCACCGATGGCGCCGACTGGCAGGTGGTGCCCTCCAATATGGAGGCCGTGCCGGGTTCGATCTCGGGCGGGGCGGGGGAGGACATGATCTCCTTCGCTGGCCGCGAGCGCCTGGGCGTGCTGGTGAACCTCGACAGCGGCCTGGTGCAGGCCGAGATGCCGGGCTTCATATCCCTGATCATGGACAGCATCGAGCATGTCACCGGATCGTCCCATGGCGACACGCTCTACGGCGCCGAGGGGGGCGAGCGCATGCGCGCCCTCGGTGGCTGGGACATGGTCTATGGCTCGGCCGGCCGCGATACGCTCGACGGGGGCGGCGGGCGCGACACGCTCAGCTATCTCTTCTCCGACACCGGCGTGCAGGTCTCGCTCCTGCGCGGGCGCGGCTGGACGGGGGACGTCGCGGGCGACCGGATCGACGGGTTCGAGACGCTGATCGGAAGCTACCACGACGACTTCCTCTGGGGCGATCACGGCAACAACCGGCTGGAGGGCTCCACCGGTGACGACACGATCGTAGGTGCGGGCGGGGACGACTACATCCTCGCGGGGCAGGGCACCGACGTGATCGTCTACCTGGGCAACCGCGCGGATTACGAGATCATCCAAGACGGCATCCGCACGGACGTGATCAGCGACGGCTGGGAGGGCCACGACATCATCGGCCACGCCGAGGTGCTGCGCTTCGCCGACGGGGACGTGGTGCTGTAGCGCCGCCATCTCGCCCGTCCCGAGCATCCCGGCGGCGGACCGGATGACGGGACGCATCCCCGCAACAGCCGCTGTCGACGACCCCGCCCGGACGGCATCGGGAGGACAGGGCGTCCGTCACGGGAAGTGGCCCGTTCGCGCGTGGCGTCAGTCGGTGAAGGCGGCGACGGTTTCGCGACGGCCGAGCATGAAGGCGTCGGCGACATGGATCAGCGGCTCGGGATCCACGTCGCTTTCAGCCTGCTCGATCAGTTCTGCAAAGCGGCGATAAAGGCTCGGGTATTCGCCCGGGGCCTCGACCGGCTGTTCGGTGCCGTCGATCATCAGCCGCGCGCCCCCGTCGACGAGCCTCAGCGTCCCGGCATCGGTCCCGATCTCGATCTGCCAGACTTCGCCGCCGTCCTGCCGCCAGTCGAATGCGGCTTCGGCGCTTAGCCCGTCCGGGCCCGCGAAGGCCAGCGCCGCGGCGATGGGGGCGGCGCGGTTCTCGGGGAAGGACAGGGTGGCCTCGGTCAGGTGCAGTTGGACCGGCAGGATCTTCGTGACGAGCGACAGGGCGTTGATGGCGGGATCGAATACGCCCAGCCCGCCGGGCTGCCAGATCCAGTCCTGGCCCGGGTGCCACTTGCGCACGTCCTCCTTCCAGTCGATGCGCACCGACCGGATGGCCTTGTCCGCCAGCCAGTCGCGGGCCGCGTCGGCGGCCTCGGCGTTGCGGCTGTGCCAGGTCGCAAAAAGCGTGACGCCCCGGGCACGTGCCTGCCGTTCCAGCTTCAGTACCTCGGCGACCGAGGCGCCGGGCGGCTTTTCCAGCATGACGTGGCGGCCCGCGGCGATGGCGGCCGCGGCGGCGGCATAGCGCGGCACCGGCGGCATGGTGAGCGACACCGCCGGGATATCGGGCCGCGCCGCCAGCAAAGCGGGAAGGTCGGCGTGGGTCTCGACCCCGTCGATGCCGCCCGACCGGCTGACCGTGGCGGCAAGGCGAAAGGCCGGATCGGCCGAGATCGCCGGGATGTGCTGGTCGCGGGCGATCTTGCCGATGCCGACCAGCGCGATGTCAGTGACTGTCACGCGGCACCTCCGATCCCCGGCAGCCGCGCAGGAAGTCGAAATCCGCGCCCGTATCCGCGCCCTCCACGTGGTCGTGGAACAGCTTGGCGTAGCCACCCGACGGGACGTCGACGCTGGACGACCACGCGGCCAGGCGCTGGGCCAGCTCCTCGTCGCTGATATCGAGATGCAGCCGCCGCGCGGGCACGTCGAGCTCGATCATGTCGCCCGAGCGCACGACGGCCAGCGGCCCGCCCACCGCCGCCTCGGGCGCGGTATGCAGCACGACCGTGCCGTAGGCGGTCCCCGACATGCGCGCGTCCGAGATGCGGACCATGTCGGTGATGCCCTTCTTCAGGACCTTGGGGGGCAGGCCCATGTTGCCGACTTCGGACATGCCGGGATAGCCCTTGGGCCCGCAGTTCTTCAGCACCATCACGCAGGTCTCGTCGATGTCGAGATCGTCGTCGCCGATGCGCGCCTTGTAGTCGTCGATATCCTCGAAGACGACCGCGCGGCCCCGATGTTTCATCAGGTGCTCGGACGCCGCCGAGGGCTTCAGCACCGCGCCATCGGGGGCGAGGTTGCCGCGCAGCACGGCGATGCCACCCGAGGCCGTCAGCGCCCGGTCTGCGGGGCGGATGACGTCCTCGTTCCAGTTGACCGCGTCCTTTACCTCGTCCCAGACCGGTCCGCCCGAAACGGTCAGCGCGTCCTTGTTGAGCATCCCGGCCTCGCCGAGACGTTTGAGCACCACGGGCAGGCCGCCGGCGTAGAAGAACTCCTCCATCAGGTACTTGCCGGACGGCATCAGGTTCACGATGGTCGGCACGTCGCGGCCCAGCCGGTCCCAGTCGTCGAGCGTCACGTCGACGCCGACCCGGCCCGCCAGCGCCAGCAGGTGCACGACCGCGTTGGTCGACCCGCCGATGGCGCCGTTGGTGCGGATCGCGTTCTCGAATGCCGCCTTGGTCATCACGTCCGACGGCTTCAGGTCGTCCTTGACCATCTGCACGATGCGCCGCCCCGACAGCTGCGCCATGACCCGCCGGCGCGCGTCCACCCCGGGGATCGCGGCGTTGCCCGACAGCGCCATGCCCAGCGCCTCGGCCATGCTGGCCATCGTGCTCGCGGTGCCCATGGTGTTGCAGGTGCCCGATGACCGGCTCATGGCCTGCTCGGCCTCCAGGAATTCCTCCTGGGTCATCTTCCCGGCCTTGATGTCCTCGCTCATCTGCCACAGCGCGGTGCCCGAGCCTACGCGCTCGCCCCGGAACCAGCCGTTCAGCATCGGGCCGCCGGTCACGACGATGGACGGGATGTCGGTCGAGGCCGCGCCCATCATCAGCGACGGCGTGGTCTTGTCGCAGCCCACCAGCAGCACGGCGCCGTCGATGGGCTGGGCGCGCATCGTCTCTTCCACCGCCATGGCGGCGAGGTTTCGGTACATCATCGCCGTGGGGCGGAACGTGTTCTCGGACGCCGAGAAGACCGGCACCTCGAGCGGGAAGCCACCGGCCTCCCAGATGCCCGCCTTCACCTTCTCGGCCAGTTCGCGCAGGTGGCCGTTGCAGGGCGTCAGGTCCGACCAGGTGTTGAGAATGCCGATGACAGGCCGCCCGTCGAACAGGTCGTGGGGGTAGCCCTGGTTCTTCAGCCAGCCGCGGTGGTAGATGTTGTCGCGGCTGGTGCCGCCGTACCATTCCTGGCTGCGCAGCTTGCGGGGCCACTCGGCGGGTTCAAACGGCATGGCAATCTCCAGAGAAGGGCAAGACGGTCCGCCCGGCGCGGACGCGCCGGGTCGCTGGGGGCGTGATGGCCAAAGGCTCAGCCCTTTTTCTTGTTCATGACGTCGAAGATCACGGCGGCCAGTAGGACGAGTCCCTTGATGACCTGCTGGTAGTCGATACCGATCCCGAGGATCGACATCCCGTTGTTCATCACGCCCATGATGAAGGCGCCGATCACCGCGCCGACCACCGTGCCGACGCCGCCCGCCATGGACGCGCCGCCGATGAAGACGGCCGCGATCACGTCGAGTTCGAAGGTCGCGCCGGCCTTGGGCGTCGCGGTGTTAAGGCGCGCCGCGAAGACGAGCCCCGCGAGCGCCGCGAGCATCCCCATGTTGGCGAAGGTCAGGAAGGTCAGCCGCTGGGCGTTGATGCCCGACAGCGACGCGGCCTTCTCGTTGCCGCCGATGGCGTAGATGCGGCGCCCGATGGTCGTGCGGCTGGTGATGAAGGAATAGATCGCGATCAGCAGCGCCATGACGATGAACACGTTGGGCAGGCCGCGGAAATCGGCCATCAGCCAGCTCATCCAGATGATGCCGAAGAAGATCAGCGCGGTCTTGGCGGCGAAGAAGGCGAAGGGCTCGGACGGTGCGCCGGTCCGGGCCTGCGCCTGCCGGTTGCGGATCGCCAGCCCCGCGAGGATCGTGGCCACCGCGATGCCGATCAGCAGCGACAACAGGTTGAAGCCGTCCATGCCGAACGGGTCGGCGATGAAGCCCGACGAGATCAGCTGGAATTCGCGCGGGAAGGGGCCGACCGACTGGCCGGCCAGCAGCCACAGCGTCAGGCCCTTGAACACGAGCATCCCGGCCAGCGTCACGATGAAGGACGGGATGCGGAAATAGGCCACCCAGAACCCCTGTGCGGCCCCGATCAGCGCGCCCGCCGCAAGGCAGAGGATGCCCGCCAGAAGGTAATGCATGTCCCAGTTCACGATCATTACCGCGGCGAGCGCCCCGATGAAGCCCAGGACCGAGCCCACCGACAGGTCGATATGCCCCGCGACGATCACCAGCAGCATGCCCACGGCCATGATGATGATGTAGGAGTTCTGGAGGATCAGGTTCGTCAGGTTCACGGGCCGCAGCAGGATGCCGCCCGTGGCGACCTGGAAGAACGCCATGATGGCGATCAGCGCGAAAAGGATGCCGTATTCGCGCAGGTGCCCCTTGAGGAAGCGCCAGCTTGCCTTGGCCTGTTCCCCGGCCGGTGCGTCGGCCTCGATACCGCGCTCGGTCGTGTCGCTCATGTCGCGGGCTCCCCTGACTTGATGATGCGGGCCATGATCTTCTCCTGGCTGGCCTCGTTGGTGGGCATCTCGCCCACGAAGCGGCCCTCGTTCATGACGTAGAGCCGATCGGTGATGCCCAGAAGCTCGGGCATCTCGGACGATATCACGACGATGGCCTTGCCCTGTTTCGCAAGGTCTCGGATCACCGTGTAGATCTCGAACTTCGCGCCGACATCGATGCCGCGTGTGGGTTCATCGAGGATCAGGATGTCGGGATCGGCGAACAGCCACTTGGACAGGACGACCTTCTGCTGGTTGCCGCCCGACAGGTTCACCGTCTCCTGCTCGATCGAGCTCGACTTGATGTTCAGCCGCTTGCGGTATCGCTCGGCCACTTCCGTCTCGCGCGCGCGGTTCAGAACGATCCCGTCGGCCACCGCGTCGAGCTTGGCCATCGAGATGTTGCGCCGGATCGTGTCGTCGAGCACGAGGCCATAGGTCTTGCGGTCCTCGGTCGCATAGGCAAGTCCGGCGTTGATCGCGGACCGCACGCTCGACAGGTCGGCGGGCTGGCCGTTGATCTTCGCACTGCCCGAGATGTCGCGCCCGTAGGAGCGGCCGAACAGGCTCATGGCAAGCTCGGTCCGGCCCGCGCCCATCAGGCCGGCGATGCCCACGACCTCGCCCTTCTTCACGTGGAAGGACACGTCGCGCACCACGATCCGTTCGGCGTCGATGGGGTGGTGCACGGTCCAGTTCGAGACCTCCAGCGCCACCTGGTCGCTGATCTCGGGGTCGCGCGGCGGATAGCGGTCGTCCAGCGACCGGCCCACCATGTCGCGGATGATGTCGTCCTCGCTGATGCCGTCCTTGCAGTCGAGCCGCGCCACTGTCGACCCGTCCCGCAAGACGGTGATCGTGTCGGCGACGCGCGATATTTCGTTCAGCTTGTGGCTGATGAGGATCGAGGTCACGCCCTGGCGGCGGAACTCGGTCAGAAGGGCGAGCAGCTTCTCGCTGTCCTGTTCGTTCAGAGACGAGGTCGGCTCGTCCAGGATCAGAAGGCGGACGTCCTTCGACAGCGCCTTGGCGATCTCGACCAGCTGCTGCTTGCCCAGGCCAAGGTCGCCCACGGGCGTCTTGGGATTTTCCTTCAGGCCCACGCGGTCCAAGAGCTCGGCGGCGCGGGCTTCCGTCTCGCGCCAATCGATGATGCCGCCCGAGGCGCGTTCGTTGCCCAGGAAGATGTTCTCGGCCACCGACAGAAGCGGGACAAGCGCCAGCTCCTGGTGGATGATGGCGATGCCCATCGCCTCGCTGTCGCGGATGGTGCGGAAGGACTGTGGCGCGCCGTCGAAGGCGATCTCGCCCTCGTAGGAGCCGTGCGGGTAGACGCCCGACAGCACCTTCATCAGCGTCGACTTGCCCGCGCCGTTCTCGCCCACGAGGGCGTGGATCTCGCCCCGCTCGACGCTGAGGTTCACCCGGTCGAGCGCCTTCACCCCCGGAAATTCCTTGGTGATGTCGCGCATTTCGAGAATCGTCGGCATGACGCGCCCCTTGCGTGGAAAGGCCCCCGGCATGACGCCGGAGGCAGTCGTGGCCGCGCGGGGGCGCGGCCACGTCGGGATTCACTCGATCTCGGAGGCGTCGTAGTAGCCCGAGTCGACCAGCACCTCGGTGATGTTCTCCTCGGTCACCGGCACCGGCTCCAGCAGGTACGACGGCACGACCTTCAAGCCGTTGTCGTAGGTCTCGGTGTCGTTGATCTCGGGCTCGCCGCCCTGAAGCAGCGCGTCGACCATGCCCACGGTCACACGCGCCAGTTCGCGGGTGTCCTTGAAGATCGTCGAATACTGCTCGCCCCGCTTGATCGCCTTGATCGACGGGATCTCGGCGTCCTGGCCGGTGACGATGGGCATTTCCATGTCGCCCGAGCCGTAGCCGACGCCGCGCAGCGACGAGATGATGCCGATGGACAGCCCGTCATAGGGCGACAGGACGCCGTGCACGCGCTGGTCGGTGTAGTTGGCCGACAGCAGGTTATCCATCCGCGCCTGGGCGACCGAGCCGTCCCAGCGCAGCGTGCCCACCGTGTCCATGCCCATCTGGCCCGACACGATGTTGATGCTGCCATCGTCGATCAGCGGTTGCAGCACGCTCATCGCGCCATTGTAGAAGAAGTAGGCGTTGTTGTCGTCCGGGCTTCCGCCGAACAGCTCGACGTTCCAAGCCTCCGCATCCGGGAACCGCTCTTCCAGGCCGTTCACGAGGTTCGTGGCCTGCTGCACGCCGACCTGGAAGTTGTCGAAGGTGGCGTAGTAGTCCACGTCGCCCGAATCGCGGATCAGGCGGTCATAGGCGACCACGGGGATGTCCATCGCGGCGGCGTTGGCCAGCGCGTTGGTCAGGGTGGTGCCATCGATGGCCGCGATCACCAGCGCGTCGACGCCGGTGGTGATCATGTTCTCGATCTGCGCCAGCTGGTTGGGGATGTCGTCCTCGGCGTATTGCAGGTTCGTCTCGTAGCCGGCTTCCTCGAACTGGGCGACCATGCTTTCGCCGTCCGAGATCCAGCGCGCCGAGGATTTGGTGGGCATCGCGATGCCGATGGTGCCCATGTCCTGCGCGAAGGCGGGCATGGCGATCAGGGTCGCCAGGGCGGTCGCGCCAAGGGCGCGTCGTGTGAATGTCATGTCTTCCTCCCTTGAAGCAGCTCCAGTCGGGCGGGCTGCGTTCTTGTCGCGGTCATTGCCGCGTTGGAACCGTCGCGGAAGATCGCTATGCCGACAAATTCAAAAACGGCGAACGAATATACCAATATTGGTAAGTCATTCGGTCGGCGTGGGTGCGCGCTCCATCAGCTGCCTTATCACCCGTTCGGCCGCGGGCGTCGCCTCGTCCTCGATCCGCCGGACCAGGCCATAGGTCTTGACCCGCAGGTCGGGCGCGACGTCAAGCATGTCGACCCGCCCGCCGATCCCCGTCTCGCGCACGTAGAACTCGGCCACCGCGCGGGCGAGGGGGGCGATGGCGTCGGTATCGTGGACCAGGGCCAGCGTGAACAGCGTCGACGTGGTCCCAAGCGTGCGCTCGGGCAGGCGGAAGCCGTGCGAGACCAGGTAATTCTCGGTCGTCTGGCGCAGCAGCCCGCCCGGCGGCTGCATGACCCAATCGAAGTCGAGGCAGTCGTCGAGGGTCAGTTCGGTGCGTCCGGACAAGGGATGCCCGCGCCGCACCACCAGCGCGATGGGCTCTTCGCTCACCGGCTCGAACCGGAACGGTCGCGGATCGACCCCGTCCGGCACGCGGCCGAGGAAGAAATCAAGCTCGCGGGACAGCAGCGCGTCGGTCAGCTTGACCGAGGTGTCCACGTGCACGGTCAGTTCGATCTGCGGGAACTCGGCGCGCAGATCCCGCACGGTGGGCAGCAGCCACTGCATCGACGGACCCGTAACCGAGCCGATCCGCACGATACCGTGCGCCCCCTGCAACGTCTGGTCGATCCGTTCCTGCGTCAGGTCGAGATCCGAGAGCATCCGCGTCGCCCCCTTGGCAAGAATTTCCCCCACCTCGGTCAGCTTCACACCGCGAAGGTGGCGGCGGAAGATCGGCGCGCCCACCGCCTTTTCCAGCTGCGCCAGCAGGCGCGACGCCGCCGGCTGGGTCATGCCGACCTTCTCGGCCGCCGACAGGACCTGCCCCGTCTCGGCGATGGCGGCGACGAGCTGGAGATGGGTCATCTTCACCCCGCGCCGGATCAGGACGTTGAACGAGTTGCTGCGGGAGTATTCGGGGGGCGGTGGCATCGGGCGCTCGGACTCTCGGGCTGGAAGGATCGCGCAAGCCTAGGAAGCCGTGAGGACGGACCACAAGTTGGAATATACCATGAGGGGCATGAAGCGGGCCGAATTCGTGCCATTCTGTGAAGTCCGTCCGCCTGGATGGTCGCGGCATCGGGGGCGCCGATACCGCACGCGCTTGTAATGCCGTGCCGCGGCGTCATCGAAAGCCTTGCGTTACCCTTGCGGCACCCTGATCGTGGCTGGCACGGGGCACTCCCGATCACACCGTGTGAGGGCGAGGTACAGGATGGGCGAAACGGTTGAAAACACCTGGCGCGGATCCGGGATGCCGCTCGACGCGCCCTGGCCGCGCTCCGACGCGGCCCCCGTCTCGGCCCTGCTTGCGCGATGCCCGTCCCACGCTCCGACGGACCTGATCGACAGTGAGGCCCTGGCTGGGCTTTTCGGCGTCCGTCGGATGCATCTCAAGGATGAACGGTCCCGCATGGGACTGGGCAGCTTCAAGGCGCTGGGGGCGGCGCACGCCATCGCCCGCGCGGCAACGGCGGTCGACGCGCCGGACCCCTCGCGCGCGTTGACGGGCCGCGTTTTCGTCGCGGCCAGCGCCGGCAACCACGGATTGTCGGTCGCCGCGGGGGCGCGGATCTTCGGCGCGCGCGCCGTGATCTACCTTGCCGACACCGTGCCGGAGTCCTTCGCCGACAGGCTGCGCGCCAAGGGGGCCGAGGTCGTTCGCGCGGGGGAGACCTACGAGAACAGCATGCGCGCGGCCGAAAGGGACGCCGCCGCGAAAGGGTGGACCCTGCTCTCGGACAGCTCGTGGCCCGGCTACACCGATCTGTCGATGTCGGTGATGGAGGGCTATCTGCAACTGGCCGCCGAGGCCGTCGAACAGGTCGGTGCGCCGCCCAACCATATCTTGTTGCAGGCCGGCGTGGGCGGGCTGGCGGCCGCGGTCGCGGCCCATGCCCGACGGGCCTGGGGGGACGCGCCGACCATCATCGTGGTCGAGCCCGAGGCCGCGCCGGCCCTGGCCGCCGGTATTTCCGCCGGTCACGTGGTCGACACCGTCGGGCCGGTGTCGTGCATGGGGCGGCTCGACTGCAAGACGGCGTCGATGATCGCCCTCAAGGGGCTGTCCCGCGACGCGGATCTGTTCGTCACGGTCAGCGAGGATGCCGGCCGCCGGGCCGCCGCGATACTGGCCGATGCCGGCTATCCGACCACGCCGTCGGGCGCCGCGGGGATCGCGGCGCTGCTGGAAGGTGTCGCGCCCGGGCCGGACGCGCGGGTCATGGCCATTCTCAGCGAGGGCGGCGAGGGTGGCTGACCGCTCGGCCATCTTTCCCGCCGACGAGTTCCGGGGCCGCATTGCCCGGATCCAGGACCAGATGCACACGCGGGGTGTCGATGGGCTGCTGCTGACCACCGCAGCGGACATCTTTTATACCACGGGCTTCCTGACCCGGTTCTGGGACAGCCCGGCCCGCCCGTGGTACGTGGTGGTTCCGGCCTCGGGCGACCCGGTCGCCGTGATCCCGTCGATCGGCGGTGAGCTCATGGCCGAGACCTGGATCGGCGATATCCGCAGCTGGGACGCACCGGACCCGCGAGATGACGGGATTTCGCTCCTGGCAGAGACGGTCGCGGGCCTCGTCCCCGGAAACGGTCGGATCGGCGTGCCCATGGGCCCCGAAACGCACCTGCGCGCACCGCTGTCCGACTACGAGACGCTGCGCGCCCGGCTGTCGCCCATGGCCTTCGTCGATGCGACGGCCTGCATCCAGCGCGTGCGCGAGATCAAGTCCGAGGCCGAGATCCTCAAGATCCGCGAGGCCTGCCGCATCGCGGGCCGGGCCTTCGACCGGGTCACCGACTTCGCAAGCTGCGGGCGGGGTTTCGACGCTGTCATGCGCGACTTCCAGATGGCGCTGATCGGCGAGGGCGCCGATTGGGTCAGCTATGTCGCGGGCGGGATCGGACCCGACGGATACGGCAGCGTGATCTCGCCGCCGGGGCCGGTCCCCCTGCGGCGCGGCGACGTCTTCATGCTGGATGCCGGGGCGGTTCGGGATGGCTATTACTGCGACTTCGACCGGAATTACGCCGTCGGCAGCGTCTCTTCCGTCATCGGCCGGGCACACGCCGGGTTGTGGCAGGCGACCGAAGACATGCTGACCCTACTGCGCCCCGGGATGCTTGCGCGCGAGGTCCATGCCCTTTTCGGCGAGGCCATGCGCAAGGCGGGGGTCGTTCCCAGTGGCTGGCGTCTTGGCCATGGGCTCGGGATCGCCTTGACCGAATGGCCGTCGTTCTCGGCGGTGGACGAAACACCGCTGCGCGCGGGCATGGTCCTGACGCTGGAGCCCGGTTGCGTCACCGAAGCCGATCGCATCCTGCTGCACGAAGAGGTCATCGTGCTGCGGGCCGAGGGCGCCGAGCTGCTGTCGCCCAGAACGCCGGTCACGCTGCCACAGGTCGCGGCATGAGCGGGCGGGCCGATCCGATCGAGACGCTGCCGAACCCCCGCCTGGGGCTGGTCGTGCTTCAGGCCGACGAGACCATCGAGCGGGATTTCAGGCGGATCTTTCCGGCCGACGATGTCGATCTATTCGTCACGCGGATCCCGTCAGGGGCGATGCTGACGCCCGAGACGATCGCGGCCATGGAAGCCGACCTTCCGTCCGCCGTGGCGCTGTTGCCGTCGGCGTCCCCCTTCGCGACCGTTGCCTATGCCTGCACCTCGGGCACGGCGCTGATCGGCGCGCGGCGGGTCCGCGAACTGGTCGAAGGCGCGACAACGACGGCCTCGGTGACCAATCCGCTCTGCGCCGCGCTTGCGGGGTTCGGGGCCCTGGGCCTCCGCCGCATCGGGCTGGTTTCGCCGTATGGCGCTGCGGTTTCGTCGGGCTTTCGAAATGCGCTCGAGGCACGGGGCATCACGGTCGTCGCGACCTTTTCCTTCGACGAGGAGTCCGAGGCGCGTGTCGCGCGCATCGCTCCGGCCGCCATCGCCGAGGCCGCCAGACGCCTGGCGTCGGGCGGCGGACTGGATGGCCTGTTCCTGTCCTGCACGAACCTTCGGACGCTCGATATCCTCGACCCGCTCGAGGCGGAGTTGGGGATTCCGGTTCTCAGTTCGAACCAGGTCCTGGCGTGGCACATGGCGCGCAGTGCCGGACTTGACCGACCGCCCGTGCCCGGCTGTCTGAGAGACAGGTAGGCGCGCCTCGCCCGGCAGAAAGGCGGTCGAACAGGGGCGGTGACGGGTATCGACCGCGCGACGCGAAATTCAAGCGGCGACCGAACCGATCGTTATTGCGGGCGCACCCCGGCATGCGGACGAGACCGGAAGATCCGGCGGCAAAACCTTCGAGTGATACGAAATCATTTATGCGCAAACGCTCGCGCTGTTGGAAAGCGCGGCTCGATATTGCATCGCTTGATTTTATATAACTTGCTGCGTTTCAGGGGTATAGCTGCTGTCGGCAGTGGCCAATTTCCGGGATTTTTACGTCCCTTCATTGCGTGACTGCCCGCGCCCCGCTGCGGTCCGATTAAGAAAAGGCACCCAAATTCATATCCATAGATTGCATAGCGTAATGAGCGTCAATCTTCCCGAATTTCCGTCCATTCCCAGCCCCAACTATATCGAGGTGACGCTGACGGACGGTCCGGATCTCTACGGCGAACAAGGCGGTTTCGTGCTCGGGGTGGCGGCCCTGGCGGGGAACGACACCATCACGGCCGGAGATTTCGACGACTCCCTGGTCGATGCGGGTGACGGTGACGACCAAGTGCTCGGTTCGATGTACAACGGCGTGATCCTTGGGGGGCCGGCAACGACACGCTCGAAGCGGGTGCACGAACCTGGATTGACGGCGGGATCGGGGACGACCTGATCCGGGCCGACGGGACCAGACCGTCCAATTCCGGCGGAGACAGTGACACTGGATCGTGGGAGGCGACGGGAACGACACGATCGAGGCGGCGTCTCTCCGGGATCTCAGCTACACGACGATTTTCGATGGGTCGGCTGCCCGGAACCAGACGATCATCGTCGGCGGTGCGGGGATCGATCAGCTGGTCATCGCGTCGGACTTGGCGGATGTCAGCGCCTTCCGCGATAGCGACGGGGGGATCTACCTGCGTGACGGCAGCACGGATGTCCCGGTGGTTGTCCACGAGGTCGAGCAATTCGTCTTCGATGACCAGACCGTCCTGCTAGAAGATCTCGACGTTTCGGTTCCGGTGATCGGCACGACCGGAGACGACACGCTTGACGGGACCGATGGCCCGGAGCGGATCGAAGGCAAAGATGGTGACGATCTTATCCTTCCCGGCAGCGGTCTTGATACCGTCGACGGGGGCGACGGCGAGGATACCGTCAGTTTCGCCGATGCCGCCGGGCCGATCTTCTTCCGTCTCCAGCCGAACGAGACGGGCGATTACTTCCGCTTTCCGGTTGCCGACGGGCCGGATGGCAACGCGCTGGACCTGTCCAACATCGAAAGCTTCACGGGCACCGGCTTCGATGACACGTTTCAGGGCACCGACGGGGACAACACGATCCTTGGCCTTGGAGGAGACGACCTGCTCCGCGGCAGCCGGGGGGCGGATCATTTTGACGGCGGGGACGGCGTGGATACCGACCGCTATCTCCAGGGCGGGGCGCTGTCGGCATCGTTGATGGACGGCACGGGCACCGGCGGGGAGGCCGATGGCGACAGCTCTACCGGGGTCGAGAACCTGACGGGGGGTCATGACGACGACCTGCTCGAAGGCGATGACGGGGCGAACGTCCTGCTGGGGGACACGACCGAATCCCTTTACTTCGACGTGCGCGGCGCCGGGTGGGACACCCTGATCGGACACGGCGGTGACGATACGCTGGACGGCGGCACCTACAGATCGGATTACTCCGGATCGGGCTCCACGGCGGATGTGGCGGTCTATGCCGGACCAAGGGCGCGCTACGATATCACCGGCACCGCGAATGACGGATCCTCCGCGATGACCGTGGCGGACAGCGCGCCGGGGGGCGACGGCACCGATACGCTGTTCAATATCGGATCCCCGGTCTTCTCGGACGGGGTCATGGTCATGGCCACGCCCCGTTCCGCGCCGTTGAACATGCCGACGACCGAAGAGGACGACACGATCTACGGCTCGGCGGTCTACGTGCAGGACTTCATGCTCTAGGGAAAGGGCGGTGACGACGTGTTCCTGCCCGGCCTCTACGCCCGCAGCTTCCACGGGGGCATCGGGACGACCGCGTCGATTTCTCGGCCTTCACCACCGGTGTCGTCGTCGACCTGGCGACCCGGTCCGGCACGGGCGACGGCGCGATGACCTTCGTGTCGATCGAGGACATCACCGGCACGGGCTATGGCGACCGCCTGGCGGGCGACGACGCCGCGAACCGGTTCACCGGCGGGCGGGGCAACGACACCATCGAAGGCGGCAGCGGCCAGGACGCGGTCGTGTTCGGCGTGTCCCTGGCCGATGCCGCGTTTTCGCTGGACGCGGACGGATTGATCGTATCCTCGGCGGAGGGTGCCGACCTGCTGATGCCCGATGTCGAAAGCCTGGTCTTTTCCGACGCCACGCTGGGATTCCAGCAAGCCGTGGCCCAGGCCGGGACAGGGCCGGACATCGACGGCACCGAGGTGCGCGACGTGCTCGAGGGCACGTTCATGGGCGAACGGATCACGGTGCTGGGTGGTTCGGACTGGGTCACGCCGGGCCGCGGCAACGATACGGTCGACGGCGGCGCGGGCAACGACATGGTCGCCTAGTCCGACGTTGAGAATGTCGCAGACCGCGGCACGGGTTTCCTGCTGCAGCTCGACCTGGGCGCCGGGACGGCGCAGGTGTTCGGCGACGAGACCGACACGCTGATCTCGGTGGAGCGGGCCACCGGCACGATCTCGGAAGACGTGCTGATGGGGGACGACGGCAACAACCAGCTGCGCGGACTGGGCGGATACGACTGGTTCATCGCCACCGAGGGTCAGGACACAATCGACGGTGGGGCGGGGCAGGACATGATCTCGTTCGTCGAGTACGAGACCACGTCCACCGATGCCTTGCTGGACGTGTTCGGCACCGATGGCCTGCCGCCCGCCGCCGACGTGGCAAGCGGGATCGTGATCGATCTGGCCGCGCCCGAAAACAACTCGGGTCTTGCGGCGGGCGTGACGCTGACATCGATCGAACGGGTGACCGGATCGTCCTTCCAGGACGTCTTCTTCGGTGATGACGGTCAGAACAATTTCCGCGGCCTCGGCGGATACGACTGGTTCGTGTCCTCGGCGGGCGGGCGCGAGCGCTATTACGGCGGATCAGGCCTGGACACGGTCAGCTACGTGGATGCGGACGGGGCCATCACGGCGCACCTGTCCAACGGCGCCGGGGTGGCCGGCCAGGAAACCGGCTATGGCACGCGGGGCGACGCCGCGCTGGATCTCTACTTCGAGATCGAGAACCTGGTCGGGTCGCGCTTCGACCACGCGCTTCGGGGCTCGTCCGGGCGCAACCAGCTCAACGGGTTGGACGGCGACGACCTGATCTTCGGGTTCGGCGGCACCGATTACCTGAAGGGCGGGGATGGCAACGACCGGATCGACGGCGGCGCGGACTCGGACTACGCGCTCTACGATGGGGCGCAATCGGACTACACACTCACCCGCAGCTCGGCGACCGAGGTCACGGTGACGGGGCAGGGCTTCACCGACACGGTCAGCAATGTCGAGTATTTCCGGTTCGACGATGGCACCACGTCCATCTGGGAGCTCAGCATCGTCTGACCAACAGCCCGGTCGCGGGGGCGGGCGGGGTGACGCCCTGCGCGACTGCCTGATGGCACCCCGGGGGTATCCGAACGCACCGTTCCGCGGTGCGTGAGGGCGCAGCACGCCGACGCGGGGCGTGGCGCGAAACGGGCTTGATCCCCACCCACGCGGGCGCGCGTCTCGTGGCTGGCACGACCCGATTGCCCCTTGGGTGCGGGTTCCTGTATCGGAGCCCCTGACAGAGGACGGCACTGCGATCGCGGCTTGGTGGCCGCGTTGCGGCCGGCATTCATTGGAGGCGCGATTGCGATTTTCCACTCTCATCGCGCTGATCTGCGTGCTGTCGGCGGTCGGCCTGACCTACGAGATCGCGGCCGGTCGCGTGCTGGCGCCGTTCTTCGGCACGTCGCTCCTGACCTGGACGGCCGTGATCGCGGTGGTGCTGGCGGGTTTTTCCGTGGGCAGCGCCTGGGGTGGCCTACTGGCCGAGCGGCCCCGCCCCGAGGCCCTGGCCCATGCCCGCCGCGCGCTGATCTGGACCGCCGTGCTGGCCGCGCTGTCGCCCACGCTGCTGGCGCTGGTCTACGCGCTGGGCCTGCGCGGCACCTCCGGCATGCTGCTGAGCGTCGTGGTCGCCTTCTTCCCCGCCTCGGTGCTGGTCACGGTGCCGTCGCCCCTGCTGGCCAAGCTGGCGGTCGAGGCGCGGCCGGGGCGCGAAGGCTCGTCTCTGGGGCTGGTGCTGGCCGCGGGGTCGCTGGGGGCCATCGTGGGGGCAATCGTCGCCGGGTTCGTCACGCTGCCTCTGGTGGGTTCGTCGGCCACCTTCGCGGGCTGTGGCGCGGTGGCGCTGATCTGCGCGGCGCTGCTGCGGGCGCCGGATGCAAGGCCGGACCTCGGGGCGCGGGCGGCCATGCTGACGGCGGCGGTGGTGGTGGCGGCCAGCCTGCTGACCGGGCCGCTCTGCCGGTTCGAATCCGGGCTGTCCTGCATCGACGTGGTGCGGCGCGGCGCGACCGTCAGCCTGGTCTCGGACCGGACCCAGCAGGCGGCCGAGCGGGACCTTGCCCCCGGGGCCGATCCGGCCGAGGCGCTGACGCTGGAATACACCCGTTGGCTGTGGCAGCGGATGGCGCAAGATCTGGGCGCCGCGCCGTCGGTCCTGTTCATCGGCGGGGGCGGCTACAGCCTGCCCACGACCTTGCTGGCGACCCGGCCCGCGGCCACGGCCACCGCGGTCGAGATCGATCCGCTGATCACCGAAGTCGTGCGCGATCACCTGCCGCGCGCCGGAGCCATGATCGACGCCGAGGGGCGGGGCGACATCGCCCGGCCCGCACTGGACGGGCGGCTGCGCGTGGTTCACGAAGATGGCCGCGTCTTCCTGAACGAGACCGACAGGCGCTTCGACGCGGCGGTGATCGACGCGTTCTCGTCCGGCTCGGTCCCCGCGTATCTTGCGACGCTCGAGACCTATACCCGGCTGCGCGACATCGTGAACGGGCCGGTCTACGTGAACCTGATCGACCGCCCCAATGGTGATCTGGCACGGGGGGTGCATGCGATCCTGACGCAGATTTTTCCCCACGTGCGGGCGGCGCAGGGGCCGGTCAGCGGGCGCGGGCTGGCCAACATCCTACTCGCGGCGAGCCGGACGCCGCTGGAAGGGCTCGACGCGCCACCCGAGGGCTACGGCCCTGTCACGCTGTCCGATGCGCGCGCCTTCACCGACGATCGTGGCTGGGTCGGGCACCGCTGAGCCGCGTCAGCGCGCGCAATTGACCTGATCCGCGCGCCGTCCCATCGTCCTGGTGACGCTACGGAAAGGACGGCCATGGCCCAACGTTTCATCCCGCTCTGCACGGTCGCCCTGGGCGGTGCACTGGCGACCGGGGCCAGCGCGCTCGACCTGCGCGCCACCGGGACTTACCAGCTGAACCGCCCCGCCAGCCTGGAATATGACCCGACATTCTGCGGGCTATGGATCGCGAACGAGGGGCCCGAGGCCATCCTCGTCACGCTTCAGGGAGACGAGTTGCGCCGCATCAGCAGCGATCTCTACCGCATCAAGGCCATCGCGATCGAGGGCGACAACCTGATCGTGGGCGACGGGCTGGGCCGGTTGCAGCGCCTGACCAAGGACGGCGCGCCTTTGGCAGCACCTTTCCGGCTGGGCGGCGGCGCGTCGGATACCGAGGGCATCGCGATCGACGCCACCGGCGACATCGTGACGGTCGAGGACGACCCCGAGCGGCTGACGTGGTTCACGCCGGACGGCGCGTTGCGCATGCGGATCGACACGATGGATTTCGACCCGCCGATCAGCGAGGCGCAGGGCATCGCCATCGACCCGCGGACCGGTCACCTGGTGATCGTGGATGACTGGGAAGGCTCGAACAGCCTTTACGAGTTCACGGCGGACGGAGAGCTTCTGGGGCAGGCGAGCCTGATCGAGTACGGGACCGACCCTGAAGGCATCGCGATCCGACCGGGCTCGGACCAGTTGTTCGTGGCCTTCGACGGCGGCGCGCGCATCGTCACGTTCGACTACACGCCGACCCTGCCCGAGGGCGCCGAGCCCCTGCCGCCCGGGGCCGACTGCATGCTGTTCTGAGCAAGGCGCCGCACCTGTCGCGGCCTTTCAGGCCGGTGCGGGCCCCAGCGTATCGCGCCACTTGATCGGGGCTTCCAGCCGGACCCGTTCGCCCGCGCTGTCACCGCCGCGCATGTCCAGAAGCAGGCGGGCGGCGCGGCGGCCCATCTCGCGGTGGGGCACGTGCACGGTGGTCAGCGCAGGGGTCACGATCTCGCACAGCTCGATATCGTCGAAACCGGTGATCGACACATCGCCCGGCACGTCCAGCCCCATTTCGCGGGCCTGCCGCAGCGCTCCGGCCGCCAGCACGTCGTTGCCGCACAGCACGGCGGTGGGGCGGGGCGTCTGCCGCATCAGCCGGTCGAAGGCCGCTGCCCCGTGGTGAAAGCTGTACTCGGTCTCTTCCAGGGGCATGGTGGCGGGGTCCAGTCCCCGGTCGGCCAGGGCGGACCGGGCGCCCTCGACGCGCAGGCGGGCGCGGTCGTTGCCGTTGGTCATGGCCGAGATGAAGGCGATCCGGCGATGCCCCCGCTCCAGCACCTCCGCCGTCAGGGCGGTCATGGCCGCCCGGTTGTCGAAACCGATGGACGACCGGGGCGCGTCGGGGTCGAAGGCCCAGGTCACCACGTGGGGGATCTGGCGCCGCTCCAGCATGGCGTAGGACTCGGCCGTCCGGTCATGGCCGATCAGCAGCAGCGCATCCGCGCCCCGCGCGATCAGCGACCGGATCTGCTCTTCCTCGGCGGCCGGCCTGTAGCCCGAGCTTGCCACCAGCAGGGTCACGCCCTCGTCCGTCAGCACCTCCTGGAAGGCCTGAAGCCCACGCGCGAAGATCGCGTTCTCCATGGTGGGAATGATGGCACCGAACGTGTTGGTGCGCCGCGCCGCCAGCGCCTGCGCGCCGAAATTCGGCGCATATCCAAGCTCCTGCACCGCCGCCATGACACGCGCGCGCGTCACCGCCGACACCCGCTGCGGCGCGTTCAGGCAGCGCGACACCGTCGCGGTCGAGACGCGCGCGCGCTCGGCCACGTCTTCCAGCGTCGGTACGGGTTTCGATTGTGGTCGGCGGGACGTCACGAGGGCAGGTCCTTTTCGCAATCTCTCGCCACGTGCGATGCAACAGTCGGATCAATGCCGGTCACGAGACATGCGTCGGGCGCTCATGTAAAGGCTTGCCGGATGAAATGTAAGCGCTTACACTTCTCCAGAATCACATGCTTTTCGGGGAGGAGAAGCGGGTGGCCCTTTTGATTTCGATACTGCTTTTTGCCGTCTTCGCGCTGGACGTGGTCCTGGGCGCGACGTCGGGTGCCGAATTCCTGAGCGACGTGCAGGCGATGCTGCTGCTCTTCGCCACCTCGATCGCGTTCACGGTCGCCATTCTACGGCGCGAACGCGAGGCGGGGAAACGCAAGCCATAACGACCAAGCTGTTCATAGGGAGGAACACCATGAGGAAAGATCTTGGACTGGCGTCGGAAGAGCGGCGCAATTTCCTGAAACTCGCGACGACCGGCAGTTTCACCGCCGCGCTGGTCGCGGGGGCGGGCGGTATGCTCTGGTCGTCCGAGGCCGCAGCCCAGACCGCGCAGGAGGAGCGCGCGCGGGAAGAGGCGGCCGAGCACACCATGACGCTGGCCACCGCCTACGTTCTCGGCGCCTCGCGCAGCTACCCGATCATGCAGCTGGACCTGAAGGAAAACATCCAGAACGCCACGGCCGGGAAGGTCTACGTCAAGCTGGCCCCGGGCGGGCAACTGGGCGCGGGCGGCGCGCTGGCCCAGGGCGTGCAAAGCGGCACGATCCAGTGCGCGCAGCACTCGCTGTCGAACTTCGCCCCCTTCGCCAGCGCGGTGGACCTGATCAACCTTCCGTATTTCTGCGGCTCGAACCAGCGCTTCACCAACCTGGTGACGTCGGACGCGTGGAAATCCGAGGTGCACCCCAAGATCGAAAGCTCGGGCTTCAAGGCGCTGTTCTATGTGGTCATTGATCCGCGCGTCGTTGCCATGCGGCAGGGCGGCGCCGGGCCGGTCCTGACCCCCGGTGACCTGGCGGGCGTGAAGTTCCGCGTGCCGGGCAGCCAGATGCTGCAACAATACTACCGGATGGTGGGCGCCAACCCGACCCCCGTGGCCTGGGGCGAGACGCCGTCGGCGATCAAGCAGGGCGTGGCCGACGCGCTCGACCCGTCGGTGGGCGCGCTGTACGTGTTCGGCTTCAAGGACATTCTCAGCCACGTGACCTTCACGCAGGCCGTGCCGGACAGTCAGGTCTACTCGGTCAACCTCGAGTGGTTCAACAGCCTGCCCTCGGACGTGCAGATGGGCATCGAATGGGCGGGCGAGATGACCGCGCACCAGAACCTCGCCAAGGTGCCGTCGGCCCGCGCCCACGCCATGGCCGAGCTCGAGAAGTCGGGCGTCCAGTTCCATTCGCTCAACGACGACCAACTGGCCGAATGGCAGGAGGCCGGAGGCTACCAGCGCAGCGAGTGGGACGAGTTCAAGACCGAGCTTGCCGGGTCGATGGAGACGTTCACCAAGCTGGAAGAAGCCGCGGGCACCATGGGCAAGTACTACGTCCACGACGCCTGACGGTATCACCTGACCCGGCCGGTGCGCGGTCCCGCCGCGCACCGGCAGACGATCCCGAATTCACCCCAACGCCAGGACCACCCGGTCGGGCGCGACGATGGTCGCGTGTCCCGAAACGAAGGAGGCTTGCATGTCCCGCATCCTGTCCGAGCTGAACCGGAACGCCGAAAGGTGGCTGCTGCTGGTTTTCTACGTGATGCTCGTCGCGACGATGTCGATCGAGGTGCTGCGGCGCGAGCTGCTGTCCTACTCGTCCATCTGGGGCGAGGAGATCGTGCGCTACAGCTTCATCTACCTCGCCTGGATCGGCGCCGCCGCCGCGGTGAAGGAGCGGGGGCACATCCGCATCGTCGTGCTGATGCAGTATGTCGGGCCGAGGGTGAAGGCGCTTCTCTACATCTTCGGCGACCTGGTGATGCTCGGGGTGTCCTTCATCGCGCTCTACTACTCGTATGAAACGGCGCACGTGGCCGCCAAGTTCGGCAACGTGACCCACGGGCTGCGCATCGGGCAGGTCTGGTTCCTGGCCGCCGTGCCAATCGGCTTCTCGCTGGTGGTGCTGCGTCTCATCCAATCGCTGATCCGCGACATTCGCGACCTTCGTGACGGCAGGCCCGTCTACGAGGGCGACAAGCTGTTCGACTGAGGAGGACGTCATGCTCTGGCAACAAATGGGCGCCCAGACGGTCGAGCTCGGCTGGGATTTCTACGGCCCGATCCTTCTGTTCGTCTTCCTCGTGGCGCTGGCGGTGCCGGTCTGGGCGGCGATCGGTGCGGCGGCCAGCCTGATGCTGGTCTGGTCCGGCGCGCTGCCGCTGGACCTGGTGGGTAAGAAGCTGTTCTCGGGCATCGACGCCTTCGCGCTGACGGCCGTGCCGCTGTTCATCCTGACGGGCGACGTGCTGGTGCGCACGGGCCTGTCGCGCAAGTTCCTGGACGTGGCCGAGGCGCTGACGCAGTTCGCCAAGGGCGGCTTCGGCTCGCCCACGGTGCTGGTCTGCGGCATGTTCGCCGCGATCTCGGGCTCGGACGCGGCGGGCGCGGCGGCGGTGGGGCGCATGACCATCGACCGGCTGGTCGAAAGCGGCTACCCGCGCCCCTATGCCTGCGCGCTGGTGGCCGCGGGCGCCTGCACCGGCATCCTGATCCCGCCTTCGATCGCGTATATCATCATCGGCCTCGTGCTGGGGATCTCGGTGTCGACGCTGTTCCTGGCGGCGGTCATCCCCGGGCTGGCGATCCTGATCTCGATCCTGGCCACCAACATCATCATGAACCGCCTCTACGGCTGGGAGGGGGGCGGCAATATCGGCGCGGGCGAGTATTTCCGGCGGCTGGGAACGTCGCTGAAATCCGGCTGGTATGCCTTCATCGTGCCCGGCATCATCTTCTACGGCATCTTCTCGGGCCGGCTGACGCCGACCGAGGCGGGCGCCACGGCGGTCGTCGTGACGATCATCATGGGCTTTATCCTCGGCACGCTGAAGCTGTCGGATTTCCCGGCGATGCTGGTCAGCTCGGCCAAGGTCAACGGCGTCATCCTGCCCATCATCGCCTTCTCGATCCCGCTGGCCGAGGCGCTGGCGATCATCGGGGTGCCGCAGGGTTTCGTCGCCGTGGCCACCGGCGTCAGCGACGAGCCCTGGGTTCTGATCCTGATGATGATCGCCATCCTGATCGCCTCGGGCTGCGTGATGGAGACGACGCCCAACATCGTGATCCTGGCGCCGATCCTTAAGCCGTTGGCCGATAATATCGGCATGAACGAGATCCAGTTCTGCATCATGATGATCACCGCGCTGGGGGTGGGGTTCATCACGCCGCCGCTGGGGCTCAACCTGTTCGTGGTCGCCGGGCTGACGGGCGAGTCGATCCTGAAGATCGCCTATCGCGCGATCCCCTTCGTGCTGTTCATGCTGCTGGTCACGCTGCTGATCGGCTTCGTACCCGCGATCTCGACCACGTTCCTTCCCGAGATCTACAAATAGGAGACGTCCGATGGTGCGCGAATACCTGAAGAAAGCCACACTCACCTCGCAAAGCGATGCCGGCGAGACCCAGGCCATCGTGCGCGGTATCCTCGACGACATCGAAGCAGGCGGTGATGCAGCCGCGCTGGAATACGCGGCCAAGTTCGACAAGTACGACGGCAACGTGCTGCTGACCGACGACGAGATCGCCGCCGCCATCGCCCAGGTGCCCGAGCGGCTGAAGCGCGACATCGATTTCAGCCATGCCAACGTGAAACGCTTCGCCGAGGCGCAGAAGAAGACCGTCGCCAATTTCGAGACCGAGGTGCTGCCGGGCCTGATCGCGGGGCAGAAGGCGATCCCGGTGAAGGCGGCGGGCTGCTACGTGCCCGGAGGGCGCTACAGCCATATCGCGTCGGCAATCATGACGGTGACCACCGCCAAGGTCGCGGGCTGCAAGCACATCGTCGCCTGTTCCCCGCCGCGTCCGGGCGTCGGCATCGCGCCGGCCATCGTCTATGCCGCGCATATCTGCGGCGCCGACAGGATCCTGGCCATGGGCGGGGTGCAGGGCGTGGCGGCGATGACCTTCGGCCTGTTCGGGCTGCCCAGGGCCAACATCCTCGTCGGGCCCGGCAACCAGTTCGTGGCCGAGGCCAAGCGCATCCTTTTCGGCCGGGTGGGCATCGACATGTTCGCAGGCCCCACCGACAGTCTTGTCCTGGCCGACAAGACCGCCGATCCCGAGGTGGTGGCGGTGGACCTGGTGGGGCAGGCCGAGCATGGCTACAACTCGCCCGTCTGGCTGGTGACGGACGACCGAGGCGTCGCCGAGACGGTGATGAAGCGCGTGCCCGAGCTCATCGAGGAGCTGCCCGAGCTCAACCGCGACAACGCCCGCGCGGCCTGGCGCGACTATGCCGAGGTGATCCTGTGTCCCGACCGCGAGGACATGGCCGCGACGTCGGACGCCTACGCGCCCGAGCACCTGACCGTGCAGGCGGCGGACCTCGACTGGTGGCTGGACCGGCTGGAATGCTACGGCTCGCTGTTCCTGGGCGAGGAGACGACCGTGGCCTTCGGCGACAAGGCGTCGGGCACCAACCACGTGCTGCCCACAAGCGGCGCGGCGAACTACACCGGGGGCCTGTCGGTCCACAAGTACATGAAGATCGTCACCTGGCAGCGGTCCACCAAGGAAGGCGCAAAGCCGGTGGCCGAGGCCACGGCGCGCATCTCGCGGCTTGAAGGGATGGAGGGGCACGCCCGCACCGCCGATATACGACTGAGGAAATACTTCCCGAACGAAACCTTCGACCTGACGGCCGAGGGCTGATCGATGGCGGTGCCCGGCCTTTTCGACGTGCGGGGCAAGGTGGCCCTGGTCACCGGCGCAAGCTCGGGGCTGGGCCGCCGGGCCGCCGACACGTTGTCAGGGGCAGGGGCGAACGTCGTGGGCGTCGCCCGCCGTCGCGAGGCGCTCGGGGACTGGCAGGCCGAGGCCCCCGAGGCCCGCGCCGCCGTGGCCGGCGACGTGGCCGCGCGTGCGGATTTCGATGACCTGGTCGCGCGGATCCGCGCGCCTTTCGGCGCGCCCGAGATCATCGTGAATGCCGCCGGCCTCAATACCCGGCAGGCGGCCGACGACGTGACGGCCGAGGGCTGGGACGCGACGCTGGCGGTGAACCTGTCGGCGCCGTTCTTCCTGGCGCAAGCCTTCGCCCCCGGGATGCGGGCAAAGGGCTGGGGCCGGATCGTCAATTTCGCGTCGCTGCAATCCTTCCGGGCGTTTCCGGGCGGCATCGCCTACGGCGCGTCCAAGGGCGGGGTGGCGCAGCTGACCCGCGCCATGGCGCAGGCGTGGTCGGGCCATGGCATCACCGCCAACGCCATCGGTCCGGGCTTTTTCCCGACCGAGCTGACGGCGGCGGTGTTCGACGACCCGGAACGCGCCGCCCGCAACGCGGCGCAGACCTGCGCGGGGCGCAACGGGCGGCCCGAGGACATGGACGGGCCGCTGCTGTTCCTCTGTTCCGACGCATCGGCTTATGTGACCGGACAGATCCTGATGGTCGACGGGGGGTTCACCGCGAAATGAAAGCTTTGGTTTATCAAGGTCCCGAGGAGCTGGTCTATCGCACCGTGTCGACGCCCCACGTGGCGCATGGGGCACAGGTCGTGCACATCCAGTCCTCGGGGATCTGCGGGTCGGACATGCACGCCTCACTGGGCCACGACGAACGGCGCCCGCCGCCACTGATCCTGGGCCACGAGGTCTCGGGCGTCACCGATGGCGGGCGGCGGGTCACCGTCAACCCGCTGGTCGGCTGCGGCGTCTGCCGGGCCTGCCAGTCGGGGCGCGACAACCTGTGTCCCAACCGGCAGATCATCTCGATGCCGCCGCGCGAGGGTGGCTTTGCCGAGGCCGTGGCGCTGCCCCCCGAGAACCTCGTCGACATTCCCGACACGCTCAGCTTCGACCAGGCCGCGCTGGCCGAGCCCATTGCCTGCGGCTGGCACGCGGTGCGGCTGGCGCGCGAGGCAGGCGGCAGCGCGCCCGCGCTGGTCATCGGCGGCGGGGCCATCGGCGTCGGCGCGGCGCTGTGCCTCGCCGCGCAGGGCGTGGACGAGATCACGCTGGTCGAACCGTCGGTCGCGCGGCGCGACTACCTCGCCCGTCACGTGGGGATCGATGCGCTGGACGCGGCCGCGCTGCACGACACGCCGCGCTTCAACCTGGTCGTCGATGCCGTGGGCATCGCCGCCACCCGCGCCATGGCGTCCAGCCACGTGCGCCCCGGCGGTGTGATCGCCCATATCGGGCTGGGCTCGGCCGAAGGCGGGCTCGATATCCGGCGCATGACGCTGCAGGAAATCACCTTCATCGGCACCTATACCTACACCTCCGCCGACTTCCGCGCGACCGTCGCGGCCATGGGCGACGGGCGGCTCGGGCGGCTCGACTGGACCGAGACCCGGCCGCTGGCCGACGGCGCCCGCGCCTTCAGCGATATCCGCGCGGGCACCGTCGCCGCGCCCAAGATCATTCTGAAACCGTAACCTCCCGAAGGAGACTGAAATGGCCGAAATACCCCATCTTCTGGTGCACGAGCACGACGACAATGTGGGCGTCGTCGTCGTCGAGGGCCTGACCGCGGGCACCGACATGCTGTGCTGCGTCACCCACGACAATTCCACCTTCCGCCTGAAGGCCGAGGCCGACGTGCCCATCGGCCACAAGATCGCCCTGAAGGATTTCAAGGCGGGCGACACGGCCATGAAATACGGCGAGGACATCGGCAAGATCATCGCCGACATCCCCAAGGGCCACCACGTCCACACCCACAACTGCAAGACCAAGCGCTGGTAAGACGCGCGGCCGCCCCGGCGGCGCGCCATCCCGAGAGGACACTGATATGGCATCGAAATATTCCAACATGACCGTCAAGGCCTACCGGCGCGAGAACGGTCGCGTGGGCGTGCGCAACCACGTCATCATCCTGCCCGTCGACGATATCTCGAACGCCGCCTGCGAGGCGGTGGCGAACAACGTCAAGGGCACGCTGGCCCTGCCGCACGCCTATGGCCGCCTGCAATTCGGCGAGGATCTCGACCTGCATTTCCGCACCATGATCGGCACCGGGGCGAACCCCAACGTCGCCGCCGTGGTCGTCATCGGGATCGAGCCGGGCTGGACCAGGCGCATCGCCGACGGCATCCGCGAGACCGGCAAGCCCGTGGCCGAGTTCAGCATCGAGCAGAAGGGCGATTTCGAGACGATCCGCGCCGCGAGCTGGGCCGCAAAGGAGTTCGTGCACAAGACGACCGAGTACCAGCGCGAAGAGGTCTCGATCTCCGAGCTTTGGGTCTCGACCAAGTGCGGCGAAAGCGACACGACCACCGGCCTTGGATCCTGCCCGACGGTCGGCAACATGTACGACAAGCTGCTGCCCGAGGGCATCACCGGCTTCTTCGGCGAGACCTCCGAGATCACGGGGGCCGAGCACATCTGCAAGACGCGCGCCATCAACGAGGAAGTGGGCGAGCGGTGGTACAATATGTGGAAGGCCTACCAGGACGACGTCATCTTCGCGCACCAGACCGATGACCTTTCCGACAGCCAGCCCACCAAGGGCAATATCGAGGGCGGCCTGACCACCATCGAGGAAAAGGCGCTGGGCAACCTCGAGAAGATCGGCCGCACGTCGCAATATATCGACATCCTCGACCCGGCCGAACGGCCGAACTCGGGTCCCGGCCTTTACTTCATGGACAGCTCCTCGGCGGCGGCGGAATGCGTGACGCTGATGGCTGCGGGCGGTGCCGTGATCCACACCTTCCCCACGGGGCAGGGCAACGTGGTGGGCAACCCCATCGTGCCGGTAATCAAGATCACCGCAAACCCGCGCACGGTGCGCACCATGGGCGAGCACGTGGACGTGGACGTGAGCGGTATCCTGCGGCGCGAAATGACCATCGACGAGGCGGGCGACGCGCTGATCGACAGCATCTGCCGCACCGCCAACGGGCGCTTCACCGCGGCCGAGGCGCTGGGTCACCGCGAATTTTCCATGACCAAGCTCTATCGCAGTGCTTGATCCCGCGGGCGGTCGCCCCCAAACGCGGGGGCGACCGCAACAGACCTTACGGATGACCCGATGCCCGACCCGATCCGCCTTGGCCTTGCCGAGGCCACCGACCTCCTGACCCAAGTCTTCGCCGCCTGCGGCTGCACGCCGGCCGCCGCCGTGTCGGTGGCCAGCGCGCTGGTCGCGGCCGAGGCCGAGGGGCAGTCGGGCCACGGGTTCAGCCGCGTGGCGGACTATGCCGCTCAGGCGCGCAGCGGAAAGGTCGTCGCCGACGCGACGCCGGTCCTGGAGCGTGCCGACGGAACGGCGCTGACCGTCGATGCGGGCTTCGGCTTCGCCTATCCGGCGCTAGACCTGGCGCTGACCGCGCTGGTCGAAGCCGCGAATACCCACGGCACCGCCTCGGTCGCGATCCGCAATTCGCACCATTGCGGCGCGCTGTCGGTGCAGGTCGAGAAGATCGCGCAGGCCGGGCTGGTGGGCCTGATGGTCGCCAACGCGCCCGCCGCCATCGCGCCCTGGGGCGCGCGCACGCCGATCTTCGGCACCAATCCCATCGCCTTCGCCGCGCCGCGCGCCGTGGGCGCCGCGCCCTTGGTCATAGACCTTTCGCTGTCGAAGGTGGCGCGCGGCAAGGTCATGCATGCCCGCAAGTCCGGCCAGCCGATCCCCGAGGGTTGGGCCTTCGACTCCGATGGCAATCCCACCACCGATCCCGAGGCCGCGCTGGCCGGGACTATGGCCCCCATCGGCGGCGCGAAGGGCACCGCGCTTGCGCTGATGGTCGAAGTGCTGGCCGCGACGCTGACGGGCGCCAATGCCTCGCGCGAGGCCGGGTCGTTCTTCACCGCGGATGGCGAGAGGCCCGGCACGGGGCAGTTCCTGCTGGCGCTGCGCCCGGGCGATCCGGGCGGGTTCGCGGACCGGCTCGAGTCGCTTCTGACCGACATCGCCGCGCAGGAGGGCGCCCGTCTGCCCGGCACGCGCCGCGCCACCGCCATCGCCCGGGCCGAGGCCGAGGGCATCGACGTGCCCGCCGCCTACGTGGACGAGGCGCGCGCGCTGGCCAGCAGCCATGGATGAGACGGCGGGAAACTCGCGCCTCGCGGCGCTGCAGGACCGGGCGCGCGTGGTCTTTCCGGGCCTGCTGGTCGCGCTGCTGATCGCGCTGGCGTCGAAATTCGTGTCGGAGCATTACGGCGCGCCCGCGATGCTTCTGGCGCTGCTTTTCGGGATGTCGTTGAATTTCCTCGGGACCGAGGATCGCACGCGTCCCGGCGTCGAGTTCGGGGCGCGGCAGGTGCTGCGCCTCGGCGTGGCCCTTCTGGGCGCACGGATCAGCGTCGAGCTGTTGTCGAGCCTCGGCGCAGCCGTGGTTCTTCTGGTCGTCGCCGGGGTGCTGCTGACCATTGGTTTCGGGATGCTGTCGTCGCGCATCTTCGGGTTCCGCTACCGCTTCGCGTTCCTGTCGGCCGGAGCCGTGGCGATCTGCGGCGCGTCGGCGGCCATGGCCATCGCCGCCGTCCTGCCGCGCGACGACCGGTCGGAACAGCGGCTGATCTTCACCGTGGTGGGCGTGACGCTTCTCTCGACGCTGGCGATGATCGTCTATCCCATCCTCGCGCAGGCCATGGGCATGAGCGACCGCATCACCGGCATCTTCATCGGCGCGACCGTCCACGACGTGGCGCAGGTCGTCGGCGCCGGTTTTTCCGTCAGCCAGGAGGCCGGGGATACCGCGACCCTGGTCAAGCTGCTGCGCGTGGTCATGCTGGCCCCGGTCGTGCTGGTCACGACGCTGGTGGTCCGCTCGGTCGCCGGGGCGGAACCGGGGGAGGGCAAGCGCCCGCCGCTGGTGCCGGGCTTCGTGCTGGGGTTCATCGCGCTGGCCGTGCTCGCATCTCTCGGCGCCATCCCGGCGCCAGTGGTCGACGCGGCGTCCACGGCCTCGGGCTGGCTGCTTCTGGCCGCGATCGGGTCGGTGGGGATGAAGACCATGCCGAAGGACATCATGAACGTGGGCGCGCCCGCGGCCCTGTTTCTCGTGGCCGAAACCGCCTTCCTGGCGGTCTTCATCCTGCTGGGCCTGACGGTCCTGACCGGATCGGCGCCCGGCTGAATCCCTGCGCAAGGAGGCATCGCAGATGTATGGCAATATCCTGATCGCCGTGGCGCTGGACCACGAAGAGCTGGTTCCCGGCAAGATCGCCCTGGCCCGAAGGCTTCTGGCCGATGGGGGGCGCATCACGCTTCTGACGGTGCTGGAGAACGTGCCGGGCTTCGTGGCCGAGTTCGTGGACATGAAGCCTGAGAACCACCTGCGCGCGAAGGTCCTGCAGCGGCTCGAGGCGGCCCATGGCGGCGCGCCGGATATCAAGGTCGCGGTCGAGACCGGCAAGTCGGGCGTGGTGATTTCCCACTATGCCGAAGCGCAGGGCACCGACCTCATCATCGTCGGATCGCACAAGCCCGGGCTACAGGACTACTTCCTCGGCTCGACCGCTGCGCGGGTGGCGCGGCGTGCGCCGTGCTCGGTCATGATCTTCCGCGAGGATTGACGGGCGGGCGCACGGGCCGCCCGCCGTCTAGTTGCCGAAGTTCAGGCCAGGCGTGGCGTCGCTCTCGCTGTCCTGCGGGTCCGCGTCGCCGCCGCTCGTGTCTCCACCGCTGCCGCCGAAGTTGAACCCACCGGTCGCGTCGCCGCGGGTCCCGGCGTCCTCCGCACCGCCGGTGCTGTCGCCGGAGGTCTCGCCGCCACCCCCACCGAAGTTGAAGCCACCATCGCCGCTGCTGTCGGCCCCACTGGACGACGTGCCTCCGCCGGACGCCACGCTGTCGCCGTTCGACGCGCCGCCGCCGAAGTTGAACCCGCCGGTGGCATCATTGCCGCCACCCGAAGACTCCCCGCCGCCGGAGCCGCTGCCGCCACCGAAATTGAACCCGCCGGTCGCGTCGTTCGAGCCGCCCGACGAAGTGCTGCTGCCGCCGCCCCCGCCGCCGCCGAAGTTCAGCCCGCCGGTGGGATCACCGCTGGGGGCCGGGGCCGATTGGCGCGCGGCTTCGCGGTCGGCCTTGTAGTGGGTGACAAGTGACGGCACCGAGATCACCAGGATGATCAGCAGGAAGTTGATCGCGATGAAGGGCAGCACGCCCTTGTAGATCTCGTTGGTGCGGATGCGCGGCAAGGTCTGGCCGGTCTGCTTGTCCTGCCAGTCCTCGGTCGGCGCCACGGATCGCAGGTAGAACAGCGCGAAGCCGAAGGGCGGCGTCAGGAACGAGGTCTGCAGGTTCATCGACAGGATGACGCCGAACCAGATCAGGTCGATGCCCAGCGTGTCGGCCACCGGCGCCAGCAGCGGTACCAGGATGAACGCGATCTCGAAGAAGTCGAGGAAGCATCCCAGGATAAAGACCACGATCGTCACGACAACGAGGAAGCCGAACTGGCCACCGGGCAGGCCCAGCAGCAGCTCTTCCAGCCAGACCTGCCCGTTGACGCCGTAGAAGGTCAGGCCGAAGACCCGCGCGCCGATCAGGATGAACAGCACGAAGGCGCTGAGCTTGGCCGTCGCCTCGACCGCCGAGCGCAGCATGGGGAAGGTCAGCCGCCGCTTGCCGATGGCCAGCAGCAACGCGCCCACCGCGCCCATGGCGCCGCCCTCGGTCGGCGTCGCGATCCCGAGGAAGATCGTGCCCAGCACCAGGAAGATCAGGGCCAGCGGCGGGATCAGGACGATGACCACCGTCTCGGCCAGGCGCGACAGGAGGTTCAGGTTGAAGAAGCGGTTAGCCAGCGCGATGCCGTAGCAGATCAGCACCGAGAAGGCCGAGGCGAAGACGATCCGCGTTGCATTCGCGTACTCGGTGAACAGCACCCACATCCCGAGGTAGTAGAGCACCACCGACAGCACCGCCATGACGACCAGCGACAGGACGCCCGAGCCCAGCTTGCGTTCTTCCGGGGGAAGCGCCGGGACGGCGTCGGGCTTGATGAAGGTCAGAAGCAGGATGTAGGCGCAATAGGCCGCGATGATGATGAGCGCCGGATAGATCGCGCCCAGGTACATGTCGCCGACGCTGACGCCCAGCTGGTCGGCCATGACGATCAGCACCAGGCTGGGCGGGACGATCTGAGCCAGGGTGCCCGCAGCCGCGATGGTGCCGGTGGCGGCGGGCGCATCGTAGGAATAGCGCTGCATGATCGGGAGCGAGATCAGGCCCATGGCGATGACCGACGCCGCCACGACGCCGGTCGTCGCCGCCAGAAGCGCGCCAACCAGCACCACCGCGAAGGCAACGCCGCCGCGCAGGGGGCCGAACAGCTGGCCCACCGTGTCGAGCAGGTCCTCGGCCATGCCGGATCGCTCAAGTATCAGGCCCATGAAGGTGAAGAACGGGATCGCCAACAGCGTGTCGTTCGACATGATCCCGAAAACCCGCTCAGGCATCGCGCGAAGAAGCGGCCAGAACAGGTTGATTTCGTTCGAGTAATCGGAAAGCCCCACGCCAACCACGAAGTAGAACAGCCCGCCCGCGGCAAGGGTCAGCGCCACCGGGTAGCCGAGGATCAGCATGCCCATCACCGAGATGAACATGATCGGGGCGAGGTTGTGTGCGATAAGCTCGATCATGGCCTTACCCCCGGTTTCCGGCTTCTTTCGCCGCGGGCGGCAGGTCGTCTTCCTTCTGCGGCGGATCGGGCAGGTCCAGATGGCCGGTCAGCATCGCGGCCTTCTTGATGATCTCCGACACGCCCTGCGCCGCGAGCACGATGAACCCCAGCAGCACCCAGATCTTGGCGGGCCAGCGGATCAGCCCCCCCGCGTTCGAGGACTGTTCGCCGCTGGTGTAGGACGACACGAAGAACGGCCAGGCGAGATAGACCATCAGAACCGCGAAGGGCATCAGAAACAGGATGTGGCAAATCAGGTCGATCCGGACCCGGGCGCGCGGGCTCAGCCGCTGCGACAGCACGTCGACGCGCACATGCTCGTCCTCGCGCAGGGTCCAGGCGGCGCACATCATGAAGACCGCGCCGAACAGGTACCACTGCGCCTCGAGCCAGGCATTGGACGAGATGTTCAGGGTTTTGCGGATGATCGCGTTGCCCGCCGAGACCAGGACGGCGACGAGTATGAGCCAGGCGAAAGATCGGCCGATGATGCCGTTCACGCGGTCGATGGCACGGGCGATCCCCAGCAGTCCGGACATCAGCGTCTCCTCCCAATTCGTCCGCGCCTGCGCGCGTTCGCCGGGAAAAGGGTGGGCCGCGTCCCGGCTGCGTCAAGGGCGCGAGGGCGGGCACCGGCGCGGGACCGCTGCCATCGCGGATTGCGGGGATTCCGGCTGGAAAGGCGCGGGCCTGACCCTAGGTCGATCGCCATCAATCGAAGCAATTCGCAAGGGAGAGAGCCATGGATCGTCGTCGTTTTCTGAAGACGGCCACGCTGGGCAGCGCGGGGGCCACGGGCCTTGCCGCACCGGCCATCGCACAGGAGAATCCGCAGATTAGCTGGCGGATGACATCATCGTTCCCCAAGTCGCTGGACACCATCTACGGCGGCGGGGCGGACGTGGCGCAATACGTGCGCGAAGCCACCGACGGGGCCTTCGACATCCAGGTCTTCGCGGGGGGCGAGATCGTCCCCGGCCTGCAGGCCGCCGACGCGGTCCAGAACGGCACGGTCGAGATGTGCCACACCGCCGCCTACTACTACGTCGGCAAGTCGCCGACCTGGGCGCTGGGCGGCGTGATCCCCTACGGCCTGAACAACCGGGGCATGAACGCCTGGCTGTATTACGGCGGTGGACTGGACCAGCTGAACGAGTTTTACGGCAAGAACGGCCTGCACTACCTGCCCGCCGGCAATACCGGCGCGCAGATGGGTGGCTGGTTCCGCAACGAGATCAACAGCCTGGCCGACATGGAAGGCCTGCAGATGCGCATCGGTGGCCTCGCGGGCCGGGTGATGGAGCGCGTGGGCGTGGTACCGCAGCAGGTCGCGGGCGGTGATATCTACCCATCGCTGGAGCGTGGCACGATCGACGCCGCCGAATGGGTCGGCCCCTACGATGACCAGAAGCTCGGCTTCTACCAGGTCGCGCCCTATTACTACTATCCCGGCTGGTGGGAGGGGAACCTGACCCTCTGCTGCTTCGTGAACCAGGAGCAGTGGGACGGTCTGCCCGACCGCTACAAGGCGTTGCTGCAAACCGCGAGCCGCGCCGCCAATACCGAGATGATGGCGGAATACGACTACAAGAACCCCACCGCCCTGCGCGAGCTCGTGCAGAACGGCGCGCAGCTGCGTCGCTATCCCGACGAGGTGCTGAATGCCACCTACGACGCGGCGATGGAGCTTTATTCCGAGCTGCGCGAAAGCGAGCCCGACTGGGGCCCGATCTACGACAGCATGATGGCGTTCCAGGCCGAGCATTTCCTGTGGCAGCAGGTGTCGGAGTCGACCTTCGCCCAGTTCATGCAGGCCAAGCAGAGCGCGGGCGAACTGCCGGCCCAGCAGCAGTAAACCGCGCCCCTGCGCGCGACACCGGCCCCCGGCGCGACTTGCGCCGGGGGTCTTTTTGTTCCTATCGCTGTCGGGGTCACAGCCGGAAGGAACGCGCCATGAAACGATCCCGCATCAACCAGATCATGGCCGAGGCCGACGCGATGATCTCGCGCCACGGCTTCACCCTGCCGCCCTTCGCGCGCTGGTCGCCGGAAACCTTCCGCGACCGGGCCGATGCGGCCGCCCACGTCATCGACAGCCGCTGCGGCTGGGACATCACGGATTACGGGCAGGGCGATTTCGACGGGATGGGCCTGTTCCTGTTCACCCTGCGCAACGGCCTCCTGTCCGATCTGCAGGGCGGTGGTGGCATGTGCTACGCCGAGAAACTGCTGATCTCGCGCCGCGACCAGCTCAGCCCGCTGCACACCCATGTCATCAAGGCCGAGGACATCATCAACCGGGGCGGCGCGACCCTGGCGGTGCAGCTTTACGGGTCGGACGACGCGGGCAACCTGGCGCGCGACCGCGGGGGCAGGGTGCTTTGCGACGGCATCGCCCGCGACTTTGCTGCCGGCGAGGTGCTGACCTTCGCGCCGGGCGAAAGCATCACCCTGCGTCCCGGCGACTGGCACGCCTTCTGGGGCGAGGGCGGCGACGTTCTGATCGGCGAGGTCAGCACGGTCAACGACGACGAGACCGACAACATCTTTGCCGAGCCCATCGGCCGGTTCTCGGAGATCGAGGAAGACGAGCCCCCGGTCCACCTACTGGTCAGCGATTACGCCCGCTGGCTGTGATCGAGGTTCTGGAAATCGGTGCGAAACCTGTCAGGGTGGCGCCGAAACACGCGGGGAGGAAAGCGTAACCATGTCACTTCTTTCGGGAAAATTCGCCATCGTCACGGGGGCCGCGTCGCCGCGCGGGCTGGGCAAGGCCACGGCCAGGGCCTTTGCCGATCACGGCGCCACCGTTGCCATCCTGGACCTCGACGAAGGGAACGCGAAGGCCGCGGCGGCCGACCTGGGCGACGGCCATGTCGGGATTGCCTGCAACGTGACCGACAAGGCCGCCTGCGAAGCGGCGGCGGCGCAGTTGCTGGATACCTGGGGCCGTATCGACGTCCTGGTGAACAACGCGGGCATCACCCAGCCCCTGAAGATCATGGAGATCGAGCCCGGCAACTACGATGCGGTGCTGGACGTGAACCTGCGCGGGACGCTTTACATGACGCAGGCCTGCATCCCGGCGATGCGCAAGCAAAAGGCGGGCAGCGTCGTCAATCTTAGCTCGGTTTCGGCCCAGCGGGGCGGGGGTATCTTCGGCGGACCGCACTATTCGGCCGCGAAGGCGGGTGTCCTGGGGCTGACCAAGGCCATGGCACGGGAACTGGCGCCCGACCAGGTGCGGGTGAACGCCATCTGCCCGGGCTTCATCGACACCGACATCACCGCCGGCAAGCTGACCGACGAGATGCGCGCGCAGGTGCTTGCGGGCATTCCCATGGGCCGGGCGGGAACGGCCTCGGACGTGGCGGGCTGCGCGCTGTTCCTGGCCTCGGACCTGTCGGCCTATTGCACCGGAACCGAGGTCGACGTGAACGGCGGTTCGCTCATCCACTAGGGCGGTCACCCGCCTGTCTTTTGCAGCAGCGCGATGAGTTCGTTGAACTTTTCGCGCTGCTCTTCCGCGTCGCCAGACGCGATGGCGTCGGTCACGCAGTGCCGCGCGTGGTTTTCCAAAAGCAACCGCTCCACCCCTTTCAGGGCCGACCGCACGGCGGCGGTCTGCGCGAGGATATCGACGCAATAGCGATCGTTCTCGACCATCTTGGCGATACCGCGCACCTGGCCTTCCAGCCGGGCCAGCCGATCCAGCGTCTTTTGCTTGTTTTCCTGCATCCTGGTCCGTCCCCGGTCTGCTGCCTGTTGCATATACCTATAGGGGGTATATGTATGCGGCAAGAGAAAGTGCAACACGGCCGCGAAGGAGATACCCGTGAAGGACCTGACCGATACGCCCGAGGTCGACAGCCCCGACATCGCCCGCGACAAGAGCCGGGGCGTCGGCAAGACCGCCGCGCTCTACCGGATGGCCATGCCCGGCCACCTGTGCCCCTTCGGCCTGAAGTCGAAATCCCTGCTCGAGCGGAAGGGCTACACGGTCGACGACAACCACCTGACCAGCCGCCCGCATATCGACGCCTTCAAGGCCGCGCATGGCGTGCAGACCACGCCGCAGGTCTTCATCGACGGTGAGCGCATCGGCGGATACACCGAGCTGAAGGAACATTTCGGCCAGCGCGTGCTGAAGAAGGGCGAAACGACCTATCGTCCCATCGTGGCGATCTTCGGCTCGACCTTCCTGATGGCGCTGGCGGTGGTGCTGAACCTCTACGAGGGCTTCCCGATCCTGACGCTGGCCAAGTGGTTCTTCGCGATCTCGATGGTGGCGCTGGCGATCCAGAAGCTCCAGGACGTGGGCGGCTTCGTGAACGGATTCCTGGGCTACGACCTGCTGGCGCGCCGCTACGTGCCATACGGCTATGCCTATCCGTTCCTGGAGCTCTGGGCCGGCGTGGGGATGATGGCCCTCATCGGCACCGGCAGTGCGCTGATCTGGGCCGTGGCGCCCGTGGGCCTGTTCATCGGCACCATCGGCGCGATCAGCGTCATCAAGGCGGTCTATATCGACAAGCGTGAACTGACCTGCGCCTGCGTCGGCGGCGGATCGAACGTGCCGCTGGGCTTCGTATCGCTGTCGGAAAACCTCATCATGATGCTCATGGGCGTCTGGATGCTGGGCGCCTGGGTCGCGGCGTCGTAAACGGCACGGCAAGGGGCGCGCTTTGGCTTGCCGAGCGCGCCCCCCGAGATGACAAGGCGCAAAACGCCCACCCTTTCGGAGCCTTGCGCCCACATGACATATGCCCTTCGCGTCCGCTGCCCCTCGACCCGCGGTATCGTCGCCGCCGTCTCAACCCTGCTGGCCGAACAGGGCTGCAACATCATCGACAGCGCCCAGTTCGATGACCAGAAGACCGGCAATTTCTTCATGCGCGTCAGCTTCGTGTCCGAGAAGGGCGCCAGCGCGACGGATGTCGAAACGGCCTTCGCCCCGGTGGCGAAGAGCTTCGACATGGAGCTCGAGATCTTCGACGAGGCGATCAAGCGCCGCGCGATCATCATGGTCAGCCGCTTCGGCCACTGCCTGAACGACCTGCTGTATCGCTGGCGCATTGGCGCGCTGCCCATCGACATCGTGGGCGTGATCTCGAACCACCTGGATTACCAGAAGCTGGTGGTGAACCACGACATCCCGTTCCACCACATCCGCGTCACGCCCGAGAACAAGCCGCAGGCCGAGGCGCGGATCATGGAAGTGGTCGAGGATACGGATGCCGAGATGGTGGTCCTGGCCCGGTACATGCAAATCCTGTCGGACCGCATGTGTCGCGAGATGTCTGGCCGCATCATCAACATCCACCACTCGTTCCTGCCCAGCTTCAAGGGCGCCAACCCCTACAAGCAGGCGTTCGAGCGTGGCGTGAAGCTGATCGGGGCCACCTCCCATTACGTCACCGCCGACCTGGACGAGGGCCCGATCATCGAGCAGGACACGGTGCGCGTCACCCACGCCCAGTCGGCCGGCGATTACGTGTCGTTGGGCCGCGATGTGGAGGCGCAGGTGCTGGCCCGCGCGATCCACGCCCACGCCCATGGCCGCGTCTTCCTGAACGACGACAAGACGGTCGTTTTCCCGCCGCAGCCGGGATCCTTCGTGTCCGAGCGGATGGGCTGAGCCGGGATCAGTCGAAGATCACGACCTGGCGCACGGCCTGCCCTGCGGCGAGCCGTTCGAACCCCTCGTTGATCTCGTCGAGCCGCAGCCGGTGGGTCACCAGCTTTTCCACCGGCAGCTTGCCCTGCATCATCATGCGGGCGAAGCGCGGGATATCGCGCACCGGCACGCAGGAGCCCACGTAGGATCCCTTGAGCGTCCTTTCCTCGGTCGTCAGCGATACCGGGGGCAGCGCCATCCGCGCGTCGGGGTGGGGCAGGCCGGCCGTGACGGTCGTGCCGCCGCGCCGGGTGATGTCGTAGGCGAATTGCAGGGCAGGGGCCGCGCCCGCCAGCTCCACCGCCAGGTGGACGCCGCCGCCGGTGATATCGCGCGCGGCCGCGACCGCGTCCGGCGCGGCGGGGTCGATGGCGTGGGTGGCCCCCAGCTCCAGCGCCAGCGCGCGCTTGGCCGGGTCAAGGTCGGCCGCGACGATCTTGCCCGCGCCGGCCGCAACCGCGCCCAGAAGCCCGGCCAGCCCGACGCCGCCGAGCCCCACGATCGCGCAGGCCTCGCCCATGCGCAGCGCGCCCGAGTTCAGCACCGCCCCCACGCCCGTCAGCACTGCGCAGCCCAGCAGGGCGGCGCGGTCCAGCGGGATATCCTTGTCGATCCTGACGCAGGAGTTCTCCGACAGCACCGCGTGGGTCGAGAAGGCCGAGACGCCCAAGTGGTGGTGTATTTCATCGCCCTCGACCGCGATCCGCCGGTGGCCACCCAGAAGCGTCCCCGCCGCACCGGCCGCCGCGCCCGGTTCGCACAGGGCCGGGCGGCCCTCGGCGCAGGGCACGCAATGGCCACAGGACGCGATGAAGACCGTCACCACGTGGTCGCCGGGCGCCAGCCGCGTGACGTGGGGGCCGACCGCCTCGACCACGCCCGCGCCCTCGTGGCCCAGCGCCAGCGGCGTGTCGCGCGGGCGGTCGCCGTTGATGACCGACAGGTCCGAATGGCACAGACCGGCCGCCGCCATCCGGATCCGCACCTCGCCCGGTCCGGGCTCGGCCAGTTCGGCCTCGACCAGCTCCAGCGGGCGGCTGTCGGTATAGGGCCGCGCCGCGCCCCGTTCGCGCAGGATCGTGATGGTCGTTTTCATGGCCCCTCCCGTGGCTCGCCTCGCCGGCATGAAGCCACACTGCCGGCCCCACGGCAATGTCGGCAGAGTGGCGGCGCCCGTCTCCGATTTTTCCAACATTTCGCCTTGCACCCGGTCGCGCGGGGCAGTATCCCGCCCGCAACGCGCTGGTAGCTCAGTTGGATAGAGTATCTGACTACGAATCAGAGGGTCGGGGGTTCGAATCCTCCCCAGCGCGCCACCGCCTCTTATAAAGCGTTGTTTTTAAGGCACTTTTCCTGGGTTTGTCTATGGAAGACTGAGGCTTAGACAATTTGCGGAGTGTGGTCCGGCTCGGGATCATTTCGTTGTTCGTTATCACCATGGACTTTTCCGTTGAGATGTTGCCGAGCGGCGACACGGCGGACGACGAAAAGGGCCGCACATCGTGCGGCCCCGTTGCTTGCTGACGCGGTGTCACTCTTTCAGAAAAAGCCCGGTCTCCAAGACCGACGGTTCCGGAGCCGATTGGTTCGGCGTGAGGATGCGACGCCTCTCGGCCTTCTTCGTGTAGCGCTCGATTTCCTTCAGGGTCTCATGACCGCTCCATGCGGCGATCTGATGGATATTGGCGCCGCGCTCGGCATGAAGGATCATCCGGCTCTTCCGAAGTCCGTGGGATGTCTTGCCGGCCGGTAGCTTGGCCATCCGAGCCCGCTCCGAGAACCACTGCGAGGCTCCCTTGCTCGACCGGGCCTTGCCATGCTCGGTGAGCATGAACGTTGCCCGACGCGGCCCCATCGCGTCGATGGCGCGCCGCAGATGCACGAGGTCTTCCGCCACGGCGAAGTGCGGCAACGCGCGGTCGAAGGGCACGGAAACCTCGCTCTTGGTCTTCTTCTGGACGAAGACCAGCCAGCCATCTTCATCCACATTCGTCGGCCTTTTCCAAGTCTTGGAACTCAACGGTCGTCGGTTGAGATTCAGATTCAGCCACTCGCTGGCAGAGGCCACGGCGCTCTACACCAAGGCAAAGTTCGCTATCCTGGACTGTGGGGTTATCGCTCAGCTTCACTCGCCCTCGCAGGTCTACTTCTACTCGCGCGCAGAGATGGTGCAGCGCCAAAAGCGGCCGATTTTCTACCTACCCGGTGTGTGTCCGGTGAATGAGCCCTGGAACCAGTCTAAGCGCACGTGGCTGGCTGCGGCTTCACGTGTCGGAGCAATCCTCGGGCATCACTACATCTTCATCCCCGAACTCGATGACCTCTGCGAGCATGTTGTGCGTGTCCGGGTGAAGATCGTTCATAGCCGGACCGAATGGTCCCAAGGACGCCTCTTTCCTCGCCGCGCGCCCGAACCCGTGAGCATCGTCTCCAACGGAGGCAGCCGCACGTTGACAAGGGGTGAGCTGAGCAAGAGGGCAAACTGGACCCTGGTCGATGGGCCCGCGCCGCGGCCTGCATCCTGACCTGAGCGAGGCAAGGGCATCAATTGAATGGCACAGTGTTTCTTGGACGTCCCCGCAATTCGCTCCTTGCTGCGCAATGAAGGCGACCGACGACAGCATTTCATTCCGCGCGTGAATGCGCTTCAGGTTGCCGAGACCGCTCATAACTCATTACGCTGAAAAGATAGGATTGGTGATTATCCCGGGGAAACGCCTTCATGCGATTTTGTGGCCGCGCCGATGAGATGGCGCAGATTGTCGACCGCTGGCATCGTGCGAGCAAAGTCGAGGCACCGGAGCCACAGCTCGTCGTCCTGAAGGCGGAACGCGGCGTAGGGAAGACCCGGCTGGCCCTGGAGTTCTATGGCTGGCTCAGCGAGACCTTGGATGGTGTCGGGCGCGAGGGATACTGGCCCGATGGTGTCGAGATCCTCGGTCGCAGTATCGACGTCAATCCTGATCCCGATGTCTGCCGCTACGACGTGCCGATCCCGTATCTTTGGTGGGGGCTGAGAGCATCGGACAAGGACGCAGAGAACGGAATCGCCGGGGATGCAATCGCGACCTATGACAAGTTTCTCGCGCCGCATCTCGTGGCGTTGACGATGCGGGCCAAGATGATGAGCTCGGGCAAGGCCATTCTTGAGGTCTGGCGCGACGTTGCCAAGGGCGAGGCCGCCAGTTGGAGCGGCTACGACACGGTGGTGTCGGTCGGTGAAGGTTTGCTGAAGACTGCTGGAATTCTCCGAGGCACGCTCAGGTCATCCGACGGAAGCGCACGCAACGAAGCAGGCAAGCGTGCGATGAGCCGTGTCGACGCCGTCATGCAGGACCTCGGCTCGAGAACGACAGCGTGGATGCGGATGTTGAGGAACAGGTTCTCACCTTTGGCCTCGCGGCGCAGACGTTCGCCGGAGATGACCACAGGGACCGTCATTACCTGATGCTGGCTCTGGCGCACTTGGCGCGGGCGGAGGCGGGACGTTACTCCCACGAGGCGGCAGTCGAGGCTGCATCCACATTCTATGCAGTATATCGGCGTGATCCTGCTGCGGCGAACGAGATCAACACATGGCTCCTCGCGGAGTGTGCCATCCTGCTTCGAGATGAGGGCCGCGTGAACGAAGCCCTTGAAATGCTTGATCCGCTCTTAACCCGCCATCGCGACCTGGCGGAGCGGCTGAAGACGCCGGAGAGCCTGCGGGACCTGTCGGTGTCGCTGGACAACGTGGGTCGGGCGGCGCAGACGGCCGGAGACCATGC
>NZ_FQZA01000024.1:5000-8260 GCF_900141995.1 Palleronia salina
ATAGGTGGTAGGCTTTGAAACCGTGACGCCAGTCGCGGTGGAGCCATCCTTGAGATACCACCCTTGCTTCGCTTGATGTCTAACCGCGGTCCGTTATCCGGATCCGGGACCCTGTGTGGCGGGTAGTTTGACTGGGGCGGTCGCCTCCCAAACAGTAACGGAGGCGTGCGAAGGTTGGCTCAGAGCGGTCGGAAATCGCTCGTTGAGTGCAATGGCAGAAGCCAGCCTGACTGCGAGACTGACAAGTCGAGCAGAGTCGAAAGACGGCCATAGTGATCCGGTGGTCCCGCGTGGAAGGGCCATCGCTCAACGGATAAAAGGTACGCCGGGGATAACAGGCTGATGGTGCCCAAGAGTCCATATCGACGGCACCGTTTGGCACCTCGATGTCGGCTCATCTCATCCTGGGGCTGGAGCAGGTCCCAAGGGTACGGCTGTTCGCCGTTTAAAGAGGTACGTGAGCTGGGTTTAGAACGTCGTGAGACAGTTCGGTCCCTATCTGCCGTGGGTGTAGGATACTTGAGAGGAGTTGCCCCTAGTACGAGAGGACCGGGGTGAACGATCCACTGGTGGACCAGTTGTCATGCCAATGGCAGTGCTGGGTAGCTATGATCGGAAAGGATAACCGCTGAAAGCATCTAAGCGGGAAGCCCCCCTCGAAACAAGGTATCCCTGAGGACCGTGGTAGACCACCACGTCGATAGGCCGGAGATGTAAGCGCAGCAATGCGTTCAGTTGACCGGTACTAATTGTCCGATAGGCTTGATTTGATCCAGTAGTAGACATGCAAGACCATGTCACACTCGGACCAAAAGCATACACCACGTGAACTTGACTTGGAAAACTGATGTATCCGCGAGGTTTATTCGGTTTGGTGGTCACAGCACGAGCAAAACACCCGATCCCATTCCGAACTCGGCAGTTAAGTGCCGTTGCGCCAATGGTACTGCGTCTCAAGACGTGGGAGAGTAGGTCGCCGCCAAACCTAATAAGCCTCGCTCAAAAATATCTCTCAAAACGATGACAAAACGATACGAAAATTAACGCGGGATGGAGCAGTCCGGTAGCTCGTCAGGCTCATAACCTGAAGGTCGTAGGTTCAAATCCTACTCCCGCAACCACTTTTACCGAACCATGATCGACTGACCCAAGCGCACCAGGCTGTGCTTCCTCGATCATCGCGGTAATCGCCCCCTCGAGCTGAAGAACTGGCTTTCCAGCCTCATCCGATTTGACGGTCACCCGTTCGATCAGACCGCGCAGGACGTCCAGTGCACGGTTGCGGATCGAGGCATCCTGCAAGGACGCGGACAGTACCGCGACTTTCTTGCGGTACAGATCGGACAGGCCCGGGTGTAGTCGCACCGGTGTTGGCTCCGGTCCATTCAGCTGCGCTTCCAGATCCGTCTTCCGGGCCTCCTGGTCTTCCAATTGCTGCAGAAGTCCCGGTGTTCTGAACCCGTCGGCGATGGCATCGTAGAGCCCCTGCAGCTTGCGCTCGACCGCTTTGAGGTCGTCGGTCAGCTGGCGCCGTGCGGCTACTTCCTTGCTGCGCTCGGCGTTGATGGCTGCGCCGAACGCGGACACAAACTCCGCAACGGCATCGGGCTGCATCAGCCGGTCCCGCAGCAGCGCGAGGACGGCGTCGTCCAGCATTTCGCGCTTGTAGGATTGCCGATGATCGCAGGTCCCGAGCTTCCGGGCGTTTGCGCAGGCGAGGTAATCCTTGCCGACCGAGGTGATCGTTCCTCCACAGGTTCCGCAGACGAGCTTTCCGGTGAGCAGGTGGTTGCTCCTGCGCTTCTCCCAGAAGCGGCTCTTCTTGATCCCCTGCACGGCGGGCGTGGCGTCGATTGTCTCCTGTCGCGCCTTCACGTCTTGCCAGAGCGCATCCGGGATAATCCTCAGCTCTGGGACGGCCTTGGTCACCCGCTCTGTCTCGGGGTCCATCCGCGAGACGCGTCTGCCGGTGGCGGGATCCTTCACATATTGGAGCCGGTTCCAGACCAGCTTGCCGATATAGAGTTCGTTGTTCAGCACGCCCGTCCCACGGGCGCGGTGTCCCCGGATGGCCGTATCGCGCCAGAGCTTGCCGCGGGGCCCGGGAATCCCGTCCGCGTTCAGGTCCCGGGCGATCGCGCGCGGTGAGGCCCCTTCGGCGAAGGATCTGAAGATCCGCTGGACCACCTCGGCTTCGGCGTCATTGATCGTCCGTTCACCGGTGACGGGCTGCCCATCCGCGCCCAGGCGGCGCACGACGTCATAACCGTAGGCATTGCCGCCACCGGACCGGCCGGCTTCCACCCGGCCACGAAGGCCTCTCCGCGTCTTGGCGGCCAGGTCCTTCAGGAAGAGCTGGTTCATCGTGCCCTTCAGGCCCACATGCAGCTCGCTGATCTGGCCTTCCGCCAGGGTCTCGACGCGTACCCCGTGAAACGAAAGCTGCTTGAAGAGCGTCGCCACATCGGCCTGGTCCCGGCTGAGACGATCCAGCGCCTCGCACAGGATCACGTCCAGGCCGTCCCGCGCCGCATGGTCCAGCAGGCTCTGAAGCCCCGGCCTGTGCAGCGACGCCCCGGAGATGGCCATGTCGGTGAAGGTCTGGACCACGGTCCACGCCTCGCGATCCGCGCGCTCGACGCAAAGCCGGACCTGGTCCTCGATTGAGGCCGCCTTCTGCATCGATGACGAATACCGGGCGTAAATGGCGACGCGCATGACAGGTTCCTTGTTCGAGGGCTGCGGTAATGTAGGCCGGTCTCGGGCAGGAGATCAAATGGTGAACGACGAGTTACCCAAGCATCTCGCTCGGATCGACTCTATGGACCCGTCTTAGTACTCGGTCTTCATGAGGGGCGTATAGTCCTTCGAGAAGCAGGCTAGGCGCAGAGATAGAGTTGAGTACTGGGATGAGCTGCCCCAACCGAGTGGTCCAGTTTGATTGTTAGTGCATCGCTGGTCGCCGGTCGACGGCTATGATGCTCTCCGGCGCCGGAGGCCCGTAGCCCAAGGCGCTGTGGGGCCGGACGGTATTGTAGTGGCGACGCCACCGCTCGATGAGGATCTGGGCCTCACGGAGCGAATAGAAAACCTCTCCGTCGAGCAGCTCGTTGCGGAATCGAGCGTTGAAGCTTTCGCAGTAGCCGTTCTCCCAAGGTGAGCCAGGCTCGATGTAGGCGGTCTTGGCACCGACGGCGCCGATCCAGTCGCGGACCTTCAGAGCAACAAATTCGGCACCGTTGTCGGACCTTATAAACTCC
>NZ_FQZA01000004.1 GCF_900141995.1 Palleronia salina
CGCATCGCGGATCGACCGACCTCCTCCCCGGTCGAATTCGTGTCTGGCGGCGGGACCGACCTCCTCCCCGGTCCCGCCGTCCCAAATCTTCCCAAAACTCGGATGACTGCGCACCACGTCGCGGCGACCGACCTGGCAAGGTCGGGATCGCGTTCGTTTCGCATGTGAAAGCAGGCGGCCCCGGGCCGCGCACCGGGATGGTGCTAGAACGGCACGTCGTCCGCGCGGTCCGCATCGACGATGAATTTCGCAACGACCTTCTTCTGGCCCGCCTTGTCGAAGCAGATGTCGAGCTTGTCGCCCTCGATCGCCATCACCGTGCCGTAGCCGAATTTCTTGTGGAACACGCGGTCGCCATCGGTGAAGGACGACACGGCGTCCAGGTCGATGGTCATGTTGCGCTGTTCGCTGGGCTGGCGCATCGGCCGCTGGCTGCTGCGTTCCTGAAGACGCCGCCATCCCGGAGAATTGTAGACATCGGCCCGGCCGGCCCGGTCGTGCAGGTCGCTTTGGCTGGCGGCCATGATGGCGGGCGATGCGCTGGACGCCATGCCGGCCGCGCCGTACCCGCCGCCGTAGAGCCCGGGCGGTGTCAGGACCTCGACATGGGCTTCGGGCAACTCGTCGATGAAGCGCGACGGCAACGCGGATTGCCACTGGCCATAGACCCGGCGGTTGGCGGCGAAGCTGATGGTGCAGACCCGCTCGGCCCGGGTGATGCCCACGTAGGCCAAACGCCGTTCTTCCTCGAGTCCCTTGAGACCGGATTCGTCCATGCTGCGCTGGGACGGGAACAGTCCGTCCTCCCAGCCCGGCAGGAAGACGGCGGGAAACTCCAGCCCCTTGGCCGCGTGCAGCGTCATGATGCTGACCTTGGCGCCGCCCTCCTCGGTTTCGTTGTCCATGATCAGCGCGACGTGTTCGAGGAAGCCTTGCAGGTTCTCGAACTGCTCCAGCGCCTTGATCAGCTCTTTGAGGTTTTCCAGCCGGCCGGGCGCCTCGGGCGTCTTGTCGTTCTGCCAATGGGCGGTGTAGCCGGATTCTTCCAGGATGACCTCGGCCAGCTCGATATGGCTTTGATCGGGGTCGCGGGTCATGCGGTGCCAACGCGCGAGGCCATCGACCAGCACGCGCAGCTCGGCCGCGCCCTTGCCGGTCAGGCCCTTGTCGGCCAGCAGGATGCGCGCGCCGTCGATCAGCGTGGTGCCGTTGTCGCGGGCCGCGCGCTGGATCTTCTGCTGGGCCTTATCGCCCAGCCCGCGCTTGGGGGTGTTCACGATCCGCTCGAACGCCAGGTCGTCGTCGGGCGACACGGCGCAGCGGAAATAGGCCATGGCATCGCGAATCTCGAGCCGTTCGTAGAAGCGCGGCCCGCCGATCACCCGATAGGGCAGGCCGATGGTCAGGAACCGGTCCTCGAACGCGCGCATCTGGTGCGACGCGCGCACGAGGATCGCCTGGTCGTCCAGCGACACCGGTTCCATGCCCCGCGTGCCGCGAGACATCGATTCGACCTCTTCGCCGATCCAGCGCGCCTCTTCCTCGCCGTCCCAGTGGCCGATCAGGCGCACGCGCTCGCCCTCGGTCAGGTCGGTGAACAGCGTCTTGCCCAGCCGCCCCTTGTTGGCGTCGATGACGCCGGCGGCCGCGGCCAGGATGTGAGGGGTCGAGCGATAGTTCTGCTCGAGCCGGACGACCTTGGCGCCCGGAAAGTCCTTCTCGAACCGCAGGATGTTGCCCACCTCGGCGCCGCGCCAGCCATAGATCGACTGGTCGTCGTCGCCCACGCAGCAGATGTTCCGGTGCCCCTGCGCCAGAAGCCGCAGCCACAGGTACTGGGCCACGTTGGTATCCTGGTACTCGTCCACCAGGATATAGCGGAACCAGCGCTGGTACTGCGCCAGAACGTCGGGATGGTCCTGGAAGATGGTGACCATGTGCAGCAGCAGGTCGCCGAAATCGACGGCGTTCAAAGCTTTCAGCCGCTGCTGGTAATAGTCGTAAAGCTCGGTGCCGCGGTGGTTGAAGGCACCCGCCTCCGAGGTCGGGACCTTCGCCGGTGTCCAGGCCCGGTTCTTCCAGTGGTCGATGATGCCCGCCAGCTGCCGGGGCGGCCAGCGCTTCTCGTCGATGCTCTCGGCGACGACCAGCTGCTTGAGCAGGCGGATCTGGTCATCGGTATCGAGGATGGTGAAGTTCGATTTCAGCCCCACCAGCTCGGCGTGGCGCCGCAGCAGCTTGACGCAGATCGCGTGGAAGGTGCCGAGCCACGGCATCCCTTCGACCGTCTGGCCCAGGAGGCTGCTCACCCGCTCCTTCATCTCGCGCGCGACCTTGTTGGTGAAGGTCACGGCCAGGATCTCGTTCGGGCGGGCCTTTCCCTGGGTCATCAGGTGCGCGATGCGGGCCGTCAGCGCGCGGGTCTTGCCGGTGCCCGCCCCCGCCAGCATCAGGACCGGTCCGTCCAGCGTTTCGACCGCTTCGCGCTGCGCCGGGTTCAGACCGTCAAGATAAGGCGCGGGCCGTGCGGATTGCATGGCACGCTGCGACAGCGGCACGCTGGCGGCGTCGAACGCGTCGGCTTCGTCGAAACTGCTCATGCACTCTTTCTAGCGAAACCGCGGCCCGTTGGAAAGCGCGGCGTTCCACCTTCGTTCTTCCCGGGTCGGCGAAGTTGAATGGACCTGTCGTCACGTCACCCTGCGGGTCCCGCGGGAACCCGCCGACGGCGTGGCGGGGTTTGGCGCACCCGCCAGAAGCGCCCCGGAACGAATGATCGCGACGGGTCTTCTATGCCGCATACCGGGCGGCGGAGGACGCTGTGTCCCGGAGATGTAGAGGAGTAAGTCATGATGAAACGGACCCTTATCGCCAGTGTTTCGGCCATCACCCTTGCCGGAGCGGCCTCGGCCCAGGTGGCCGCCAACGCCACCACCGACCTGAACCTGCGCACGGGCCCCGGCCCCAGCTTCGAGATCCCGGGCGTCATCCCCGCCGACGGCGCGGTCGAGATCGAGCGCTGCATCGCCGAGGGCGCGTGGTGCGAAGTCAGCTACGACGGGCAGACCGGCTGGGCCTATTCCCAGTACCTGACGGCCACCGTCGATTCGGAGCCCACTGTCGTCTACGAAAACTACGCCCCGCTTGAAGTGACCACGGTCGAGCGCAACAGCCTGGGCGGCGGACTTGCCGGCGCTGCCGTGGGTGCCGCTGCCGGTGCGCTGATCGCCGGCCCCGTGGGCGCTGCGGCCGGAACCGCCGCCGCGGCCGGCGGCCTTCTTGGCGGTGCCATCGGCGCGGATGCGGGCATCGAGGAAACGACTGTGACCTACATCCAGGACAACCCGGTCGAGCCGGTCTACCTGGACGGTGAAGTCGTGGTCGGCGCGGGCGTCCCGCAGGGCGTCGCCGTCTACGAGGTGCCCGAGGCGCCGGTGCAATACGCCTATATCAACGGCCGCCCCGTGGCGATCGACCCCGAGACGCGCCAGATCGTCTATATCGTGCGCTGATCGCGGGTCCCGGACCCCGATGGAATCGAGAGGGCGGCTTGCGGGCCGCCCTTTTTCGTGCCGGTTCCGCGAGCGCGGGGAAGGACTTGGCCTGTTCCCAACTTTCCGCCCGCGCTAGACACAACCCATGTGGAACGCCCTCGTCTTCGCCGCGCTCGCCGGTCTCGCCATCCCGCTGGGCGGGCTGTGCGCGCTGGCGCTCGGCCGTTCGGATACCCCGATGGCCGCATGGGGCCACGGGATCGTCGCCTTCGGCGGCGGGGCACTGGTCTCGGCAGTTGCGCTGGTGCTGGTGCCCGACGGCATCGCGTCCCTGCCCGCTATCCCCGCGCTGGTGGCGTTCGTCCTGGGCGGCGTCGGCTTCGCGGCCCTCGACGGGTGGATGAAGCGGCGCATGGGCAATCGCGGGCAGCTTCTGGCGATGCTGACCGATTTCATCCCCGAATCCGTGGCGCTCGGGGCGCTCTTCGCCACCGGGGGCGCGGGCGGGCCGCTGCTGGCCATGCTGATCGCGCTGCAGAACCTGCCCGAGGCCTTCAACGCGTTCGGCGAGGCGCGCAGCGGCGGGCAAAGCCCGCGCCGGCTGCTGACGGCTTTCGCGGCCATCGCCTGCCTCGGCCCGGCCTCGGCCGCGTTCGGACTTCTTGTCCTGGCCGATCGCGAGGCGCTGCTGGGCGCGCTCATGCTGTTCGCCGCGGGCGGGATCCTTTACCTGGTGTTCGAGGACGTGGCGCCGGGCGCCCCGGCCGAGGGGTCTGTCCTGCCGCCGCTGGGCGCCGTCGGTGGCTTCGCGCTGGGGCTGGCGGGGCACATGGCGCTGGCCGGCAGCGGCGGCTGATCCCGGCGACCGGCCTTGCCCGCACGGTGTCGCGCGATAGAACCCCTTCATGGATCTCGACGATACTCACCCATCCCTTTCGGACCTGGCCCGCCGCGCCAGGTGGCGCGTGCCGCATTTCATCTGGGAATATCTCGACAGCGCCACCGGCGACGAGGGCGCGTCGCGCCGCGCCGCCGCCGCGCTGGACGCGATCACGCTGGTGCCCGGCGTCCTGCGCAACGTGAAACCGGACCTGTCGACCGAGCTTTTCGGCCATCGCTTCGACCTGCCGGTCGGCATCGCGCCGGTCGGGATGTCGGGATCGGTCTGGCCCCGGGCCGAGGTCACGCTGGCCGAGGCCGCCGCGCGCGCCAACGCGCCCTTCGGCCTGTCCACGGTCGCCGCCATGACGCCCGAGGAGGTCGGCCCGCACCTGGGTCACGGCGGGTGGTTCCAGCTTTACGCCCCCGGCGACCCCGAGATCCGGCGCGACATGCTGACCCGCGCCCGCGACGCGGGGTTCACCGGCCTGATCCTCACCGGCGACGTGCCCGCCGCCAGCCGGCGCGAACGTCAGCGCCGGGCGCGGCTGACCAACCCCATGCGCGTCACGCCGCGGATCGCCGTGCAGTCGGCGCTGGCCCCCTTCTGGGCGGTCGAGACCCTGCGCAACGGCAAGCCGCATCTGAAGACGCTCGAGAAATACGCCGATCCGAACGCGGCCACCGGCGCGACGGCGCATATCGGCTACATGCTGCGCACCGCGCCGGACTGGGCCTATCTCGACGCCCTGCGCGAGGAATGGGATGGCCCATTGATGGTTAAGGGCGTCTTAAGTCCCGATGATGCATCGCGGGCCGCCGGCGTGGCCGACGCCGTCTGGGTCTCGAACCACGGTGGCCGGCAGTTCGCGGGCGCACCGGCCCCCGCCGACGTGCTGCCCGCGATCCGGCAGGCCGTCGGCCCGGATTACCCGCTCATCGCCGACGGGTCGGTCCGGTCGGGAACGGACGTGCTGCGGCTGATCGCGCTGGGGGCCGATTTCGTGATGCTGGGCCGCGCCTTTCACCACGGGGTCGCCGCGTTCGGCGCGCGCGGCGCCGACCACGCGTTCCACATCCTGCGCGCCGGGATCGAGGCCGACATGGCCCAGCTTGGCATCACCCGCCCACCCGAGGTGCGCGCCCACCTGCGATGACCCCGGATCGGGGCAAGGGACAAATGCGGAACTCTGAAAAATCGAAATCGCGCGAATTTCATCGTGGGCGATAACACTTCGTTCACAAGCGTTACCTAGCCTTACCCCTATCGATAGGTGGTTGAGGGGAAATTCATGTTCACATCCGACATTCCGGAGGTGCTGTCTTCGCTCCTCGATGCGTTCCAGGTGCCCATGTTCGTTGCCGATTGCGAAGTCGATGACGATGCGAACCCGGTCTATCGACTGATCGCGATCAATGATTGCCATGCCCGGGCAAGCCAGATGGACAAGACCGAGGTCGCGGACCGCCGCATCGACGAGTTGCTTTCACCCGAGGATGCGCGGCACGTCATCGCGAAGTATCACGACTGCGTCCGGTCCGGCCAACCGTCGGAATACCAGGAGACACTGACGCTGAACGGCTCGGAAACCCAATGGTACACGACGCTGATCCCCGCGGTCAGCGATGCCGGGCGCAAGCGAGTCATCGGAAATGCGGTTCTGTTGAAGACCGAAGACGGCGCGCGCATCTTCGAGGACATCACCTATTTCTCGATGCAGTCGCAGTTCCAGCTGTCGCGCATGTCCACGTATCTCGATGCCCTCGATCACCGGGCCGGTCCCATCGGGCGGGTCGACCTGGAGATCCTTGCCGCATTGTGCCGCACGGTGAACCGGACCCTGGAAGACATCCGCAGCCTGTCCGAGCCCCAGGTGGCAGCCGTCGGGGACGCCTCGCAAGGTTACCTGATCGCCATTTCCGCAAACGACGTGGCCAATACGCCGTCGCCCGCGGATGCGGCCAACAGCCCCCAGGATCCGGTGCGCAAATCGCTGGAACAGATCTCGTCCTTGCTCAGACCCGGCGCCTGATCGCCAGATCGGATAGAAAGACCTCTTTCCCCCGGGTCGGGGCGGGCTATGCTGCACTTGCAAACAGGGGAAGCACAGCATGGCCGATTTCGAAAAGATCCTGATCGCGAACCGGGGCGAGATTGCAATCCGCGTGATGCGCGCCGCGAACGAGCTGGGCAAGCGCACCGTCGCGGTCTACGCCGACGAGGACAAGCTGAGCCTTCACCGCTTCAAGGCGGACGAGGCCTATCGCATCGGCGCGGGGATGGGCCCGGTGGCGGCCTACCTGTCCATCGACGAGATCATCCGCGTGGCCCGCGCCTGCGGCGCCGACGCCATCCACCCCGGCTATGGCCTGCTATCGGAGAACCCCGAGTTCGTCGACGCCTGCGCCCGCAACGGCATCACATTCATCGGGCCCAAGGCAGACACCATGCGGGCCCTGGGCGACAAGGCCAGCGCCCGCCGCGTGGCCATCGAGGCCGGTGTCCCCGTCATCCCTGCGTCCGAAGTCCTGACAGACGACATGGAGGCGACGCGCAAGGCTGCCGAGGACATCGGCTACCCCATGATGCTGAAGGCCAGCTGGGGCGGCGGCGGCCGCGGCATGCGCCCGATCCTGTCGCCCAAGGAGCTCGAGGAAAAGGTCCGCGAGGGCCGGCGCGAGGCCGAGGCCGCCTTCGGCAACGGCGAGGGCTACCTGGAAAAGATGATCGAGCGGGCGCGCCACGTGGAGGTCCAGATCCTCGGCGACCAGCACGGCCAGATCTACCACCTGTGGGAACGCGACTGCTCGGTCCAGCGGCGCAACCAGAAGGTCGTCGAACGCGCGCCGGCCCCCTACCTGGCGGGCGCGCAGCGCGAGAAGCTTTGCAACCTCGGCAAGAAGATCGCCGAGCACGTGGGCTACGAATGCGCCGGAACCATCGAGTTCCTGATGGACATGGATACCGGCGATTTCTACTTCATCGAGGTGAACCCCCGCGTCCAGGTCGAGCATACCGTGACCGAAGAGGTCACGGGCATCGACGTGGTCCGCGCCCAGATCCTGATCGCCGAGGGCAAGAGCCTGGTCGAGGCCACGGGCACCGCGTCGCAATACGACGTGAAACTGGACGGCCACGCGATCCAGTGCCGCATCACCACCGAGGATCCGACCAACAACTTCATCCCCGATTACGGCCGCATCACCGCCTATCGCGGCGCCACGGGCATGGGCATCCGCTTGGATGGCGGAACCGCCTATTCCGGCGCGATCATCACCCGCTACTACGACTCGCTTCTTGAAAAGGTGACGGCCTGGGCCCCCACGCCCGAGGCCGCGATCGCCCGGATGGACCGCGCCCTGCGTGAATTTCGCATCCGCGGGGTGAACACGAATATCGAGTTCGTCATCAACCTGCTGAAGCACCCGACCTTCCTGAACTACGAATACCACACCAAGTTCATCGACCAGACGCCCGAGCTGTTCTCGTTCAAGCAGCGGCGCGACCGGGCCACCAAGATCCTGCGCTACATCGCGGACATTACGGTGAACGGCCACCCCGAGACCGAGGGCCGCACGCGGCCCCATGCCGAGGCCAAGACACCAGTGCCCCCCGCCCCGCGCACCGAGGGCATCCCCCAGGGCACGCGCAACATCCTGGACGATTTCGGCCCGCAGGCGGTGGCCGACTGGATGCTGGACCAGAAGCAGCTGCTGATCACCGACACCACCATGCGCGACGGGCACCAGTCGCTGCTGGCGACGCGGATGCGCTCGATCGACATGACCCGCGTGGCACCGGCCTATGCAGCCAACATGCCGCAGCTTTTCTCGATGGAATGCTGGGGCGGCGCGACCTTCGACGTGGCCTACCGGTTCCTGCAGGAATGTCCGTGGCAGCGCCTGCGCGACCTGCGCGCGGCCATGCCGAACCTGATGACCCAGATGCTGCTGCGCGCGTCGAACGGCGTGGGCTACACCAACTATCCCGACAACGTGGTGCGCGGGTTCATCCGGCAGGCGGCCAGCAGCGGCGTCGACGTCTTCCGCGTGTTCGACAGCCTCAACTGGGTCGAGAACATGCGCGTCGCCATGGACGAGGTCATCGCCCAGAACAAGGTCTGCGAGGGCACCATCTGCTATACCGGCAACATGATGGACCCGGACCGGTCCAAGTACGACCGCGACTATTACGTGAAAATGGGCAAGGAGCTGAAGGCCGCCGGCGCCCACGTGCTCGGCCTGAAGGACATGGCCGGCCTGCTGAAGCCCAACGCCGCGCGCGTCCTGATCACCGCCCTGAAGGAAGAGGTCGGCCTGCCCATCCACTTCCACACCCACGACACGGCCGGCATCGCCTGCGGCACGATCCTCGCCTGCGCCGAATCCGGCGTCGACGCGGTGGATTGCGCCATGGACGCGCTGTCGGGCAACACCAGCCAGGCCACCATGGGCACCGTGGTCGAAGCGCTTGCCGGGACCGAGCGGGACACCGGGCTCGACATCGCGGCCATCCGCGAGATCAGCAATTACTGGGAGACGGTGCGCGAACACTACGCGGCGTTCGAGTCGGGGCTCCAGGCCCCCGCCTCCGAGGTCTATCTGCACGAGATGCCGGGCGGCCAGTTCACCAACCTCAAGGCGCAGGCACGCTCCATGGGGCTGGAAGAACGCTGGCACGAGGTGGCCCAGACCTATGCCGACGTGAACCAGATGTTCGGCGACATCGTGAAGGTGACGCCGTCCTCGAAAGTGGTGGGCGACATGGCCCTGATGATGGTGGCCCAGGGCCTGACCCGCGCCGATGTCGAGGATCCCAAGAAGGACGTGTCCTTCCCCGACTCGGTGGTCGAGATGATGAAGGGCTACCTGGGCAAGCCGCCGGGGGGCTGGCCCGAGGGCATCCAGAAGAAGATCCTGAAGAACGAAAAGCCGCTGGAAGACCGCCCCGGGAAGACGCTGAAGCCGGTGGACCTTGAAAAGGCACGGGCCGAGGCCGCCGAGGCCTGTGGCGGCGAAATCGACGACGAGGACCTGATGGGATACCTGATGTATCCCAAGGTCTTCACCGATTATCGCCTGCGCCACGAGGAATACGGCCCCGTGCGCACCCTGCCCACGCCCACCTTCTTCTACGGCATGGAAACGGGTGACGAGATCACCGCCGAGATCGACCCGGGCAAGACTCTGGAAATCCGGCTGCAGGCCTTGGGCGAAACCAACGAGGAGGGCGAGGTCAAGGTCTTCTTCGAACTGAACGGCCAACCCCGCACCGTGCGGGTGCCCAACCGCAAGATCGTCGGTGCCGCCGGCGTGAAGCAGAAGGCAGAACCCGGCAACACCAACCACGTGGGCGCGCCCATGCCGGGTGTCATCGGCTCGATCGCGGTCGAGGTCGGCAAGGACGTCAAGCAGGGCGACATGCTGCTGACCATCGAGGCGATGAAGATGGAGACGGGCCTTCACGCCGACCGCGACGCCACGATCAAGGCGATCCATGTCGCCCCCGGCGCGCAGATCGACGCCAAGGATCTGTTGATCGAATACGAATGATCGGCGGCGGGCGCCCGGGTCAGGGCGCCCCCTCGCCCGCCGAGGCCCGCAACCGGCGATCCGACAGCACCACCGCCAGCGCATCCAGCGCCGGGCGAATGCCCGGATCGTTGCGCGCCGCGTGATGGGCCACCAGCCATTCCTCGTGGGCCAGCGCGTCGATCTCGGGGCCGAGACGCAGCAGGGACTCAGCATCACCGACGAACGTGGGCAGCACGACCCGCCCGACGCCCGCGCGCGCGAGGTCCAGCGCCAGCCGGGGGCTGGTGGCGGTGGTGACGATGCGCCTGTCCGGCCGGGAGCGGACCCACCGCGCAGATGGCGGCACGCCATCGCCCTCGGGCAGCGTGACGAAGCCCTCCACGTCCTCGGATCGCGCGTAGATCGCGTATCGGATCGTCACCGTGCGCCGTCCGACCAGCCAGTCCTGCGCGGGGCGACGGTTGCGGATGCCGATATCCGCCGCGCGCCGGGCGATATCCAGGTCCGCGGTCGACGGAACGAAGGCGGGCACCCACGGCGCGTCGGGCGACCACCAGCGGTCGAGATGGCGGGCGAGGAACCGGCAGGTCCAGTCCCCGGCGGTGATCCGCACCGACAGCGGCCCCTGGTCCGAGGTCAGCCGCCCCAGCCGTTGCGTCACCTCGCGCAGGCCGCCCACTTCGCGGGCCAGCGCGTGGCCCTCGGCGGTCAGTGCGTAGCCCCGCGCGCCCCGGTCGAACAGACGGCGCCCCAGCAGGGTTTCCAGAGCGGCCATCCGGCGGCTGAGGGTCGGCACGCTGGCCCCGCTGTGCCGCGCGGCACCGGCCAGCGAGCCGGCATCGGCCACGGCGAGGAACAGCGCCATGTCGTCAAGCGAGGGTGATCCTTTCATTTCTGAAAGGCTAGTTGCCGAAATCGGGCCTGCATAGCCCCCTATCCATCGACATATGGTGAGATCATTCCCGATACGAAAGGAAACACCATGTTCGTTCACTACCACAGCCAGACCCGAACCGACGCCGACCGGCCCGCCACCGCCTACGAGGCCGAGCGCGCCGAGATCCTTGACCGCGTGGACGCGGCGCGCCGCCGCGACCGCGACGACCGTCGGGCACGCCGCCGGCGGACGCTGCGCAGGCTCGTCCGCCTGCCGTTGGGCAACCGCCGAAAGGAGCCGAAATTTCCGCTTGCGACCCGCACGCGTCGGCGGTAAAGCCTGCCCCACTTGATGACGCGGGCGTAGCTCAGGGGTAGAGCATTACCTTGCCAAGGTAAGGGTCGTGAGTTCGAATCTCATCGCCCGCTCCATCAAGCAGACCGATCTGGCGCGCGGGCGTAGCTCAGGGGTAGAGCATTACCTTGCCAAGGTAAGGGTCGTGAGTTCGAATCTCATCGCCCGCTCCAGATCAGACCAAGGCCGCCCGCGGGGCGGCTTTCTCGTGTCCAGCGTTACGCCAGCCGACCGTCCGACAGCCGCAGCGACCGGTCCATGCGGCCGGCAAGCTCGAGGTTGTGGGTGGCGATCAGCGCCGACAGGCCGGTGTCGCGCACGAGGCTCATGAGCGCACCGAAGACCCGCTCTGACGTCTCGGGGTCGAGGTTGCCCGTGGGCTCGTCGGCCAGCAGCAGGCGCGGCCCGTTGGCCAGCGCCCGGCAGACCGCGACGCGCTGCTGTTCGCCGCCCGACATGGCCGAGGGGCGATGGTCGGCGCGGTGCTCGACCCCCACGCTGGCCAGAAGCTCGCGCGCCCGTGCTTCGGCCTTCGCCTGCGGCACGCCCTCGGCCAGCTGCGGCAGGACGATGTTCTCGGCGGCCGTGAACTCGGGCAGCAGGTGGTGGAACTGGTAGACGAAGCCGATATCGGCGCGCCGCGCGGCGGTGCGCTTGCGGTCCGACAGGCCGGTTGTGTCCTGCCCGCCCAGCAGGACCCGGCCCGCGTCGGCGGTGTCCAGCAAGCCCGCGATATGCAGCAGGGTCGACTTGCCCGCGCCCGAAGGCGCGACCAGCGCCACGACCTCGCCGGGCTGGATCGCCAGCGAGCAGCCGCGCAGCACCTGCACCTCGGACGGTTTTCCGCGGTTATAGACCTTCTCGATGCCTTCCAGGCGCAGCGTCTCACTCATAGCGCAGGGCCTCGACCGGGCTCATCCGGGCCGCGCGGCGGGCCGGGAAGATGGTGACGATGAAGGAAAGCCCCAGCGACAGCGCCACGGCGCTCAGCACGTCGGCGAGCTGCAGCTTGGCGGGCAACGCGTAGATCCCCCGGATCGACGGATCCCATGCCTGCCCGCCCGAGAAATAGTTGATGGCCGAGAAGATGGGGTCGATCCAGATCGCGAAGGCGCAGCCCAGGATGACGCCCAGGACCGTCCCGATCAGTCCCGTCATGGCCCCGCAGATGAAGAACACCCGCAGGATGGCGCCCTCGGTCAGGCCGATGGTGCGCAGGATGCCGATGTCGCGGCCCTTGTTCTTCACCAGCATGATCAGCCCCGAGATGATGTTCATCGCCGCGATCAGCACCAGCACCGACAGTATGACGAACATCACGTTATCCTCGATATCCAGCGCGCGCAGAAAGGCGCCCGAGGCGTCCCGCCACGTCCATGCAAGGATCTGGTCGCCCGCGGCCGACAGCAGCGAGGGCGCCAGCGCGTCGACGCGCTCGGGCGCCTCGACCATCACCTCGATCTCGTCGGCGACGCCTTCCTGGTTGAAATAGGTCTGCGCCTCGGTGAACGGCATGTAGACCCGCGTGCGGTCGATGTCATAGCGCCCGGCGGTGAAGACATAGACGATTTCGTAGTTCGACACGCGCGGGCTGGTCCCGAAGGCCGTCTTGACGCCGTTGGGCGAGATCAGCTGCACCACGTCGCCCACCGTCGCCTGCAATTCGCGGCTGACGCCCGACCCGATGGCGATGCCCGGCACGCCCTCGGCCCCGAACCTGTCGATATCGCCCCAGCTTTCCTGCGGGTCGGCGACGCGAGGGATGGTCATCAGGTCGTCGGGCCGGATGCCGAAGACCTCGACCCCGCTGGTGTTGCCCTGGGCCGAGGCCATGACCTGCCCCTTGATCAGCGGCGCCGCGCGGATCACGCCCGGCACCTGGGCCACGCGGTCGGTCATCTCTTCGAACTCGACGATGTCGCGCGACATGGCACCGGACTCGGTCATGTATTGCGCGGAATAAAGCGAGACATGGGCATTGGCGCCCAGGATCGTGTCGACGAATTCCTCGCGGAAGCCCGTGCGCACGGCCAGCGTCGCGATCAGCGCGAAGACCGCCAGCGTGATCCCCACGAGGCTGATCCAGGTCATCACGCTAACGCCGCCCTCGGCGCGCTTGGCCCGCAGGTAGCGCCAGGCGATCATCCATTCGAAACGGGCAAAGGGGGCTGTGCGCACGGCGGGGCCTTACATGGGGTCGGGTTGGGCGCGAGCCTTGGGGGCTTTGCCGCGTGGCGTCAAGTCAGCCCCGCGTGAGCACGGACGGCGCCTTCAGCCCTCGGCCGCGACGTCGACGGGGGCCTGGCGCAGGCGCTTGACCTCCGAGGTCGCCCCCAGCGCGCTCACCAATGAGGCAAAGCGCGCCTCGGTCACCTCGCCGAACAGGTCGCGGGCCGTGTCGGTCAGGGCCAGCACAAGGTGCTTCTTCTTCGGGTGCCAGCTGAGGCGGCCCAGCGCGCCGGGGGTCTGGGCCGAGAACATGGCGCCGAAGCGCATGGCCTTGCCGAGGACCTCGGCCTGGGCGATCTGGTCGTCGTCGAGGATCGAGATCAGGTCCTCAAACCGCGTTCCGGTCCGCGAGTTCTTGTAGCGGTGAAGCAATGCGAGCCCCAAGAACACGCGCTCGCGGTGGGTCAACCCGCCGAGGTTCGCGCGGGTGGCGTTGTCGAAACACGCCTCGTGCCGGTAATCGGGGTGTGCGCGCCAGCTGACATCGTGCAGCAGGCAGGCGGCCCGGATGATGCGCAAACGGCTGTCGCGCTCGCCTTTGAAGAGCGGAAGTATGAAATGATAGAGCGCGCGCCCGAAGCCCGGCAGGCGCGCGTCCTTCTGCTCGGCGAAGCGGCAGGCTTCGATCAGCGGGTCGCGGTCGCGCAGCCGTTGCGGCATCTGTTCGTAAAGCAGCCCCTCGCGGATGCCGTAGCTGGAAATCGCGATCTCGCGCGGTTTCAGCGCGCGCACCAGCTGCCGCAGCACCAGCGCGGCGGTGGGGACCAGCGCCATGCGCGCCTCGCCTATGCCGGTCCGCGCGCGAAGTTCGTCGGTCTCGTAGGCCTCGATGTATTTCAGCGTGGCCTGCACCGACTTGGTGGTCATGCGATACTCGTGCAGCACGTGCAGCGGATAGCCGCAGCGCACCATGTCGATCTTGGCGATGGCCCGCCACGAGCCGCCGACGAGGAACAGGCGCTTGGCGTCGGTGCCGACTTCCTCGACCAGCTCGGCCATCACGCGCTTGATCTCGGCTTTCATGCCCTTCTTGCCGCCGGGTATGCCCTGCAGGCGCAGCGGCCCGAGGCCCGACGTCACGCGCTTGCCAACGCGGCCATCCGCGATCTGGGCCAGTTCCATGGATGATCCGCCGATATCGCAGACCAGCCCCTCGGCGCCCGGCCAGCCCAGCAGCACGCCCTGGGCCGACAGCCGCGCCTCTTCCTGGCCGTCCACCACCCACATGGGCAGGCCGGTGGCGCGTTCGACCTCGGCGCGGAAGGCGGGGCCGTCCTCGGCCTCGCGCATGGCGGCGGTGGCGACGGTGACCACGGGTTTCGCGCCCATGCCGCGGCTGAGCTCGGCGAACCGTTTCATGGCCGCCAGCGCGCGATTGCGCCCCTCGGGGTGCAACTGGCCGGTCTGGGCATAGTCGCGGCCCAGGCCGCACATGACCTTTTCGTTGAAGAAATACGCCGGCGAGCGCGCCGCGCCGTCGAACACCACCAGCCGGACCGAGTTCGAGCCGACGTCGATCACGCCCACCCGGCTGAGCGCCCGGGCCGAGGGATCATCGAAAAGCGGCGCGCCGAACGGGCCGTAATCGTCCCGTGTCTTCGTCGTGGTGTCGGTCATGAAAGGCCTCCCGGGCGCCACAAGCTGGGCTGGATGATGGCGCGTCAAGCTGTCGCGTCAATCATCCGCGTGGGTCAGTTCGGGCACATCCCCTGCCCCGGCCGAGCCGCGCCCCGACAGAGACGGGTTCTCCATGAAGAAGCGATGGCAGTTGAACAGGCGCTGCCCCTCCTCGGCGGCGGGGCGGCTGTAGCTGCCATCGGGTTGCAGGACCCAGCTCTGCGCCTCGTCTGCCAGGTTCGCGGCCATGATCTGCGCCATGATCTGGTTGCGCACGGTGGGGGTGGTGCATTCCACCAGCGTCTCGACCCGGCGATTGAGGTTGCGACCCATCCAGTCGGCCGACGAGATGTAGACCCGCGCCTTTTTCGACGGGATATCGGCCCCGTTGCCGAAACAGACGATGCGCGAATGTTCGAGGAACCGGCCGACGATCGATTTCACGCGGATATTCTCGCTGAGCCCTTTGATCCCCGGCCGCAATCCGCAGATGCCGCGCACCACGAGGCTGATCTGCACCCCCGCCTGGCTGGCGCGGTAGAGCGCGTCGATCACGTCGGTCTCGATCAGCGCGTTCATCTTGCCCCAGATGATCGCCGGGCGGCCCGCTTGCGCGTGGGCGATTTCCTCGTCGATGCGGGCGATCAGCGTCGATTTCAGGTCGATGGGCGAGATCGCCAGGTTCTCGAGCGCCTCGGGCTGGGCATAGCCCGACAGGTAGTTGAAAAGCCGCGTGGCATCGCGCCCCAGCGCCGGATCGCAGGTGAACAGCGACAGGTCGGTATAGATGCGCGCGGTGATGTGGTGATAGTTGCCGGTCCCGAAATGGGAATAGGTCACCATCCGGTCGCCTTCACGCCGGACGACCGTGCTGATCTTGGCGTGGGTCTTGAGGTTGAGGAACCCGTAGACCACGTGGACGCCCGCGCGTTCCAGCTTGCGCGACTGGCGGATATTGGCGGCCTCGTCGAACCGCGCCTTCAGCTCGACCAGCGCGGTGACCGATTTGCCCTGCTCGGCCGCCTCGCACAGCGCGTCGACGATGGGGCTGTCGTAGGACGTCCGGTAGAGCGTCTGCTTGATCGCCACCACCTTGGGATCGTTCGCGGCCTGCGCCAGGAACCGCACGACCATGTCGAAGGTCTCGTAGGGGTGGTGCAGCAGCATGTCCTTCTGCGCGATGGCGGCGAACATGTTGCCCTCGTGGTCCTGCACGCGCTCGGGCACGCGCGGGGTGAAGCTCGGCCACAGGAGATCGGGCCTGTCAGGCAGCACCAGTTCCGACAGGGCGGCGACGCCGATGATGCCGTCGACCTCGACCACCTCGTCGTCGGTGACGGGCAGTTCGGACATGATGACCTTCTTCAGGCCGGGCGGCGCGCCCGCGCTGATGGTGCAGCGCACGACCTCGCCCCTGCGCCGCCGTTTCAGCGCGACCTCGAATTCGCGCACCAGGTCTTCGGCCTCGTCCTCGACCTCGAGATCGCTGTCGCGCAGCACCCGGAAGGTGCAGTGTCCCTTGACCTTGTAGCCGGGATAGAGCGTGCCGAGATGCAGCAGCAGCAGGTCCTCGAGCGGCAGGAACCGGCGCTGCCCCTCGGGCGCGGGCAGCGCCATGAAGCGGTCGATCTGGTGCGGGATCGGCAGCAGCGCGCGCAACGTCCGCTTGTCCGACTTGCGCTCGAGCTGGATCGCCAGCGAATAGCCGGTGTTCGGGATGAAGGGGAACGGATGCGCCGGGTCGATGGCCAGCGGCGACAGGACCGGGAAGACCTTGTCGAGGAACACCTCCGACAGGAATTCATGGTCGCCCTTCGACAGGTCGTCGGCCGTGAGGATGTGGATGCCCTGTTCGGACATCTCGGCGCAAAGTTGGCTGTAGACCACCTGCTGATGGGCCAGCAGCGACCGCGCGTCGATGTTGATGAGCCTCAGCTGCTCGGCCGGGGTACGCCCGTCTGACCCGGGCGTGGTGTTGCCCGCATGGGCCAGCTCGCGCAGGCCCGCCACGCGCACGGTGTAGAACTCGTCCAGGTTGGTGGCGCTGATCGACAGGAACCGCAGCCGTTCGAGCAGGGGAACGCGGGGGTTCTCGGCCTCTTCCAACACACGCCAGTTGAAGGCGACCCATGACATCTCGCGGTTGAAGAACCGCGCCGGCCCGGTCAGGTCCTCGCCCTCGGGCGGATCGACGGGTTCCGGCAAGTCGGATTTCAGGAAATCGGCGATGGTCATGTCAGGTCCTCGTCGGATCCGGGGATGTCTGGGTCGTCTTCCAGGACGCGGCGGGCCAGCTCGCGCGTGACGGGCCGCTTTCTCGAAAGCGACAGGCCGTCGATCCGCGCCACCAGACGCCGCGCCTCGGCGCCGGTGCGGGTCATGCGCGGGACCAGGAACTCGATCACGTTTTCCACCTGCCGCTTGCCGTCACGCTCGGCGATGTGGCGATCGGCGAACTGCTTGCGCAAAAGCGCCGCCAGGAGCGCGTCGTCCGGCGGCAGCAGCGTGGCGAGGTTGCTGCCGAGGATGCGCGACCGCAGGTCGGGCAGCGCGATGGCCCAGCGGCTGGGCGCGGCGCGCCCGGTCATCAGAAGCCGCCCCTTCTGCGACAGCAGCAGGTTGTGCAGGTGGAACAGCGCGGCCTCTTCCTTGCGGGACCCGCCGATCAGCGGCACGTCCTCGACCACCACGTGCCGCGCCTCGGCCAGGGTCGGCACGCTCAGCCGCGACAGCGCTGTGGCGTCCACCACCAGCCCGTCCACCCGCGCCGCCCAGACATGGGCCAGGTGGGTCTTGCCCGACGCCTCGGGCCCCGACAGCACCAGCTTGCCCGAGGGCCAGCGGTCCGAGGCGTCGATCTGCGCCACGGCGGCGGCGTTCGCCTCGGACAGGACGAAATCCTCGCGCCCCAGCGCACGGCGCGCGGGCAGGTCCAGGAACAACTGCTCAGCCATCGTGGCCTTCCCCGTCATCCTCGGCGGTGCCGCGATAGAGCGGCGAGTCGGTGTAGCGGTGGACCCCGAACCGCGCCAGCACGCCCAGCGCGGCGGCCACCGGCACCGCGATCAGCAGGCCGACGAACCCGAAGACGGCGCCGAAAGCCGACAGCGCGAACAGCAGCCAGACCGGGTGCAGCCCCACGCTGGAGCCCACCAGCTTGGGCGTCAGGATGTTGCCCTCGATGAACTGGCCCGACTGGAAGATGGCCCACACCGCGAGGATCCACAGCCAGTCGCCCCAGAACTGGAACAGCGCCAGCCCGATGGCCAACACGCCGCCGACCAGCGCACCCACATAGGGGATGAATGTCAGAAACCCGGCGATGGCCCCAACGACGAAGCCGAATTGCAGGCCGACCAGCGCCAGGGCGGCGGCATAGTAGATCCCCAGGATCAGGCAGACCGTGCCCTGCCCCCGGACGAAGGACGCCAGCGTGCGATCGATCTCGCGCGCCAGCTCGCGGATCGTGGGCGCGTGTTCGCGGGGCAGCAGCTCGTCGATGCGGGCGACCATCTTGTCCCAGTCCAGCAGCAGGTAGAACGCCACCACGGGCACGATGACCAGCAGGACCAGCGCGTTGACGATGCCCGAGAACGAGGCCAGCGCCCCCTCGATCAGGGTGCCCGCGCGTTCGCGGATGGCGCCCGTCACCGAGGTCAGCGACCGGCTGAGCGTCTGCTCGATATCGCCGATGTCGGGGAACCGCTCGACAAGGCCGGGGAAGGTGCCGCTCAGCCAGACCTGAAGCCGCGCCACGTTCTCGGGCGCGCTTTCGATGATCGAGGCGATCCGCTCGACCAGCGACGCCGCCTGCGTGACCAGCGTCGGGATGACCAGCAGGCTGAGGGTGATGAACAGGATCAGGCCCAGCACCGTCATCAGCGCCACCGACACCACGCGGCTGAGGCCCAGCGTCTCGAATCGGTCGGCCACGGGATCCAGCAGGTAGGCCACTGCCGCCCCCAGCAGGAACGGCAGGATCACGTCGCCCAGCCACCACAGCAGGACAAGCAGCACGACCAGCGCCGCGCCCCAATATTTCAACTGTTCGCGAACCGGCAGGGCCATGGATCTTCTCTGTCTTGGACGCCTTCCTTGTCTTACGTCCCGCCCAACGGCGCAAGGCCCGCCGCCCTGGCCGCGCAAGATCACCACGGATCATCTCGTCGGCCGCTCGCGGCCGCATCCGCTTGGCAAGCCGCGCGCTTTGATCTACCGCTGGGCCGCATTCAACGTTGGAAAGGCCCGCCCTTATGCGTCTCAGCCGTTATTTCCTGCCGGTCCTGAAGGAAACGCCCGCCGAGGCGCAGATCGCGTCGCACCGCTACATGTTGCGGGCGGGCATGATCAAGCAGGCCTCCGCCGGGATCTACTCGTGGCTGCCCCTGGGCTGGCGCGTGCTGAAGCGGATCGAGGACATCGTCCACCAGGAACAGCAGCGCGCGGGCCATATCCCGATGCTTATGCCCACGATCCAGTCCGCGGACCTGTGGCGCGAGTCCGGCCGCTATGACGCCTACGGCCCGGAAATGCTGCGCATCACCGATCGCCACGACCGCGACATGCTGTTCGGCCCCACCAACGAGGAGATGATCACCGACATCTTCCGCAGCCACGTGAGCAGCTACCGCGACCTGCCGCTGACGCTGTATCACATCCAGTGGAAATTCCGCGACGAGGTGCGCCCGCGCTTCGGCGTCATGCGGGGCCGCGAGTTCTACATGAAGGATGGCTACAACTTCGACGTGGACCGCGACGCGGCGCTGCATGCCTACAACCGCCATATGGTCACCTACCTGCGCAGCTACGAACGGATGGGCCTGAAGGCGATCCCGATGCGGGCCGATTCCGGTCCCATCGGCGGCGACAACACGCACGAGTTCCTGCTGCTGGCCGACACGGGTGAGAGCGAAGTCTTCTACGACAGCGCCATCCTGGAGCTGGAACTGGGCGACCGGGCCATCGACTTCGACAGCGTCGAGCAGTGCCAGGCCATCTGCGACGAGTGGACGGCCCCCTACGCCCGCACCGACGAGACCCACGACCCGGCCCTGTTCGACCAGGTGCCCGAGGACCGGCGCCGCCAGTCGCGCGGCATCGAGGTGGGGCAGATCTTCTACTTCGGCACCAAGTATTCCGAGGCCATGGGCGCCCGCGTCACCAACAAGGATGGCGAGGTCGTACCGGTGCACATGGGCTCGCACGGTATCGGGGTCAGCCGCCTGGTGGGCGCGATCATCGAGGCCAACCACGACGACAAGGGCATCATCTGGCCCGAGCAGGTGACGCCGTTCCATTGCGGCATCGTCAACCTGCGCCAGGGCGACGGCGATTGCGACGCGGCCTGCGAACGGATCGAGGCGGCGCTGGTCGAAAGGGGGCTCGACCCGCTCTACGACGACCGCGACACGCGCGCCGGCGGCAAGTTCGCCACCATGGACCTGATCGGCCTGCCCTGGCGCATCACCGTCGGGCCCCGCGGGTTGCAGAACGGCGTGGTCGAGCTGACCAGCCGCCGCACCGGCGAAAGCGAAGAGGTGTCCATCGACGCGGCCATCGACCGGATCGGGCAGATCTACGCCGCCGCCTGAGCCCGGCTTCGCCGGGCGCAGCGCCGGGCGGACCGACCGGGCCCAATCGTCGCAATCCGGTCCTGCCGGTTGACGCAGGGTCCCCGGACGCCTTTACAGGTTGCATGTCCGATGCATCCTCTGCCCTGATCGACCGCCTGCGCCAGATCGTCGGCCGCAAGCATTGCCTGACCGACCCGGCGCAGACCGAGCGCTATCGCAAGGGCTGGCGTTCGGGCGAAGGCGACGCCATCGCGGTGGTGCGCCCGGGATCGCTGGTCGAGCAGTGGCGCGTTCTGCGCGCCTGCGTCGAGGCCGACACAATCGTCATCATGCAGGCCGCGAACACGGGCCTGACCGAAGGCTCGACCCCCAAGGGCGGATACGACCGCGACGTGGTGATCGTTTCGACCCTGCGCCTTGACGGAATCCACCTGATCCGGGACGGGCGCCAGATCGTCGGACTGCCGGGCAGCACGCTCTACAAGCTCGAGGAACTGCTCGACCCGCTGGGGCGCGAGCCGCACAGCGTCATCGGCTCGTCCTGCGTGGGCGCGTCGATCATCGGCGGCATCTGCAACAACTCGGGCGGCGCGCTGGTCCGGCGCGGCCCCGCCTATACCGAGCTGTCGGTCCACGCCCGGCTGAACGCGGATGGCAGGCTGGAGCTGGTCAACAATCTCGGGATCGACCTGGGCAACGACCCCGAGGAGATGCTGGAGAAGCTCGAAGGCGGCGATTTCCGCCCCGGGCAGATCCACGACGACGCGGGCCGCGCGTCGGATGACGACTATGCCGCCCGCGTGCGCGAGGTCGACGCCGCCACGCCCGGACGGTTCAACGCCGATCCGCGCGGCCTGCACGAGGCTTCGGGGTCCGCCGGCAAGCTGGCGGTCTTCGCCGTGAGGCTGGACACCTTCCCGACGGCCGAAGGGGCCAAGACCTATTACGTGGGCACCAACGACACGGCCCAGCTGACCGCCCTGCGCCGCGCTCTGCTGAGCGAGCTGGACGAGTTGCCGATCAGCGGCGAATACGTCCATCGCGACTGCTTCGAGATCTCGCGCAAATACGGCAAGGATACGCTCTTGATGATCCACTGGCTGGGCACCTCGCGGATGCCCACGCTCTTCGGCATCAAGGAGTCGCTGGACGCACGGTTTCACAAGATCGGGCTTCTGCCGGGCAACCTGCTGGACCGGGTCATGCAGGGCCTGAGCCGCCTCTTCCCCGAGGCGCTGCCGAAGCGGCTTCTTCGCTTTCGCGACCGGTTCGAGCATCACCTGATCCTGAAGGTCGCCGGTCCAAGCGCCGAGGCGACCGAAGAGATCCTGACCCGCACGGTAGGCGCGGACGGCTGGTTCCTGTGCGACCCGCACGAGGCGGCCAAGGCCACGCTGAACCGCTTCGCCGCCGCGGGGGCCGCCGCGCGCTATGACGTGATGCTGGGCAAGGACAGCGGCGGCCTGCTGCCGCTGGACATCGCGCTGCGCCGCAACGACGACGACTGGTTCGAAGTGCTGCCGCCGGACCTGGACGACCAGATCGCAGCCAAGATCTACTACGGCCATTTCCTGTGCCACGTGCTGCACCAGGATTACGTCCTCAAGGCCGGCGCGGACCCCGAGGCCGTGAAGGCGCGCATGCTGGAGATCCTGGACCGGCGCGGGGCCGAGTACCCGGCCGAGCACAACGTGGGCCACCTCTACGCGGCGAAACCGGCGCTGGTCGATCACTACAAGTGCTGCGATCCGACGAATTCGTTCAACCCGGGTATCGGGAAGACCTCGCGCAAGAAGCACTGGGCGGCGTGACAAGGCTGCGCCGCGACTGATCGCCAGGTCTAGCGCCGCCCAGCAAGCTCGAGGATCAATGTCCGCTTGTCCTTGTCCATGGGCGCGTCGATCCCGGCCTGTTTCGCGGCCTCGTAGACCTCGGCGCGAGGCCGGCCCAGCCATCCGGCGATGTCGTCCTCGACCGGGCCGTCCAGCGCGTTTAGCAACTCATCCCGCGTCATGTCGGTGTGCCCGCCCAGTTCGCGCACCGATCCCAGGTCGCGCAGCGCGTCCTTCGACAGCTCGGACAGCTCAACCGGCATCCTTCAGCGCCTCGACCAGATCGTCCTTGTCCATGTCCGACCGGCCGTCGACATCGTGGTCCTGCGCCATGTCGTAAAGCTCGTCTTTCGTCTTTGCCTCCAGCGACGCCTTCGAGCCCTTGCCGCGCCCGTTCCCGTCGGTGGCCTCGTCGATGGCGTCCAGCAGCTCGTCCTTGGTCATGTCCGACCGGCCGTCGATGGTCAGGTCCTGCGCCCGCTCCATCAGCATGTCCTTGGTGGGGCCGTCCTTCTTGATGCGCGCGACCTTATCCTTCACGTCGTCGGGCTGCTCCACGAACTGCCCCGAGCCGTCCTTCTTCTTCTGGGTCGAGCGGGCGTATTCATCCTCGGTCAGCAGCATGCGGACCTTTCGGGGCAGATACCGCTCGCCCGATTCCAGCGCCGCGTCGCCCGACTTGGTGCCCCAGTCCTCCTCGGTCCATTCGTGGAGGTCGGTGTCTTCCTGGTCGGGGCCGTCATCGGCATAGCCGCCGCCGCGCCGCTGGTATTCCTGCACGGCCATCTGCGCCTTGCGGGCAGACCACTGGCCGGGCTCGCCCCCCTTGTCGGACTGCGTGATCTCGTCTTTCACCTTCTCCCACAGGTCGGGGTCGGTCTTCTCGGCGCTGGACATGGACGTCTCCTTCTTCGATGCGGCCACAACGCCGATCAACACTGCGTGGGTTCCCCCTGCGGCAGAACGCCCGGGCCGGAACGCCCAACGTGGCGCGACGTTGTCCGGGAAACGGAGGTTTTCCATGACACGACTGATTTCAACGCTTCTTCTGGGCACCGCGCTGGCCGTGCCCGCCATGGCCGAGCAGCACGGCGAACCCGTCGAACAGGGGGCGAAGAACGTCCCCGAGTTCGAGCCCGCCTGGCCCAACCAGACCCGCGCGCCCGCCATGGACAGCGGCGTGACGCTGTCCACGCAGGTCGTCGCCGATGGCCTGACGCATCCCTGGGGAGTCGAGGTCCTGCCCGACGGTAGCTACCTGGTGACCGAGCGCGCGGGCAAGCTGCGCCACATCACCCGCGAGGGCGAGATGCATGACCCGATCTCGGGCGTGCCCGAGGTGTTCAACCGCGACCAGGGCGGCCTTCTGGACGTGGCGCTGGCGCAGGATTTCGAGGACAGCCGGACGATCTACCTGACCTATTCCAAGCCCATGGGCGACGGGATGTCGGTAACCGCCGCCGCGCGCGGCACCCTGACCGAGGACATGAGCGCGCTGGAAGACGTGACCGACATCTTCGTGCAGACGCCACCGTCGCCCACGGCCAAGCACTATGGCAGCCGCGTCGTCCTGGACGGTGATTATGCCTACATCACCACGGGCGAGCATTCGTCCATGAGCGAACGCGGCAACGCGCAGGACCTGGACAAGACCTATGGCAAGGTGATCCGCGTGACGCTGGACGGCGAAACGCCCGACGACAATCCCTTCGCCGACGAGGGCGAGACGGCCGCGCTGGTCTGGACGCTGGGTCATCGCAACGTGCAGGGCGCCGACATCCGGCCCGGAACCGGCGAGCTCTGGACTGTGGAACACGGGCCCGCGGGCGGTGACGAGCTGAACAAGATCACCGCTGGCGAAAACTACGGCTGGCCGGTGGTCAGCTACGGCCAGCAGTATTCCGGATCGCCCATCGGCAGCGGCGATCCCCGCGCCGAAGGGTTCGTCGAGCCGCAATATTACTGGGATCCCGTCATCGCGCCGGGCGGCTTCGCCTTCTACGACGGCGAGATGTTCGCCGAGTGGGAGGGCGACGTGCTGGCCAGTTCGCTTTATCCGGGCGGGCTGGTGCGGCTGAGCCTGGAAGGCGACCGCGTCGCCGGGGAAGAGCGGTTCCTGCCCGAGATCGGCCGGGTCCGCGATGTCGAGATCGACCAGGACGGGGCGATCCTGCTGCTGACCGACAAGAGCAACGGCGAGCTGGTGCGCGTCACCCCCGGCGGCTGAGCCCGCCCCGCCGCTACAGCTCGATCTCGCCCTCGGGAGGGTCCGGTGGGACGGGGTCGGATTTGCGGCGGATGATGATATCGCCATTCGGCAGGACCTCGGGCGGGTGATACCGGCCGAGGTCTTCGATTCCCAACCCCTCGAAATCCCACTCGCGCAGGGTTTCGGCCAGGTCGCGCATGGCCGGCTCGACCTCGCCCATGAGACCGCGCAGCAGGCGGCGCGCCCCCTCGGACAGCAGGTCGACCCCTTCCGAGATGTCGCTGTCGTCCCCGGTATCGGGCGTTTCCTGTGCAGCGGCGGGACCACCGATGGCGGCCAGGACGGCAAGGGTCAGAGCGATGTGTTTCATGGCGCCGAGCCTACGCCGGTCGTGGCCCCAGCCCAAGCGTTTCGATGCGGCCCCCGCGACGCCCGCGATCCGGCCCAACCCCGTCAGGCCGCGTCGCCCGTGATTTCCTCGTAGGCGCGGTTGATCGCCACCAGCCGCCGTTCGGCCAGGCGCACCGCCTCGGGCGGGACACCGCGGGCCACCATGCGGTCGGGATGGCTGTCGCGCACGAGCTGGCGCCAGCGTTTCTTCGCCTCGGCCGCGCTGGCCCCGGGATCGAGCCCCAGCACCTCGTAGGGATCCGGCTCGGCATCCGGGACGAACCGGGCGCGCAGGGCGCGGTACTGCCGATCGTCGAGCTCGAAGATATCGCGCACGCGGCCCAGGAACCGGTCCTCGTCCGGGTGGAACGTGCCGTCGGCCATGGCGATGTGGAACAGCCCCTCCATCAGGTCGCACAGCACACGGTCGCCTGCCGCGAACATGGCGCGGATGGACCTCGCGTAATCCTCGAACCCCGCCACGTCCTGACGGGCCAGGTTGAACACGCGGGCCGCCGACGCCTCGTCCTCGGGCGCGATGTGAAAGACCTCGCGGAAGGCGGCGACCTCGTTGCGGGTCACGGTGCCGTCTGCCTTGGCCATCTTGGCGCCCAGCCCGATGACGGCGATGGTGAAGGCCACGCCCCGTTCGCGCGGTCCGCGCAGTCGATCGAACACGCGGGCCAGGCTTTCGCCTGCGGCCAGCGCGGCAACGGCGTCCGAGATGCGTTGCCAGATCGACATGTCCGGCAGTCTAGGCGGTTTCTGTCAGGCTGGACAGCGCGACCAGCCCCCGCGGCGTGACGATTTCCGCCTCGAGCGAGGGATGCGCGCTCACCTCGATGGCGACCTTCGGCATCTGGGCCAGCGCGGGCCACTCGGCGCGCAGCCGCTCGGCCTCGGGATGGCGCAGGACCACGCGCTTCATCTTGCAGCCCCGGTCGGTCAGGCGGGATTGCGCGCGCGCGCCCTTCCACTGCATCAGAGCGGGCAGGACGTTGTCGAAGGGCAGCATGCCATCGGCGGGTACGGCCATGGACCATTCCAGCCCGCCCCGCTCGAACTGGGTCAGCTCGCCCATGCCCATGGGCGCCTCGGCCATCTGGCCGCGCAGGTCCTTGGCGCGCACGACCCAGTTGCCCAGGCGCGGCGGGCCGCTGAAGCCATCCAGGCCGAACCAGCGGGTCCGGCCGGGCTTGGGCGCGTCGGGGTCGACGGCGATCACCTCGAGGTAGCATTCCTCGCCTAGCGACAGCAGCCGGTTATGGGTGCCCATGAGCGCGTGGCTGCCGCCCGCCTCCAGCGGGACGCCCAGCATCTCCTCGACGGCGCGGCTGCCCTCGTCGAGCGTTTCGGCCAGAACGACCACGTGATCCAGTTGCATGAAAGATGCCTTTCCCGCCCGTCCCTTGGCCGAAACGGGCCATAAATTTCGGGATGCAGGGCAAGGGGCCCGGCCAGTTGTGCGCAACCTGACCGAAGCCGGGGGCGCGTGCAACCGGATGGATCAGCACACCTTCGCGACCGGCTGTCTAGGCGGGCACGCGGGCGGCGCGGACCAGGTCCAGGATCTCGGCGGCGGCCTTGGGGATGTTGGTCCCCGGTCCGAAGATCGCGGCCACCCCGGCCTCTTTCAGCGTCTTGTAGTCCTGCGCGGGAATCACCCCGCCGCACACGACGAGAATGTCCTCGGCGCCCTGCGCCCGCAGCGCGGCGATGAGCTTGGGCGCCAAGGTCAGGTGCCCCGCCGCCTGGGACGAGATGCCGATGACGTGCACGTCGTTGTCCAGCGCGTCCTGCGCGGCCTCTTCTGGGGTCTGGAACAGCGGGCCCACATCGACGTCGAAGCCGATATCGGCGAAGGCGGTGGCGATGACCTTGGCGCCGCGGTCGTGACCGTCCTGCCCCATCTTTACGACCAGCATGCGCGGCCGGCGGCCTTCTTCCTCGGCGAAGCGTTCCACGTCCTTCTGGATCTGCGCGAAGCCCGCGTCGCCCTCGTAGGCGGCGCCGTAGACACCGGCCAGAGTCTTCACCTCGGCGCGGTGCCGGCCGAAGACGCGCTCCATCGCGTCGCTGATCTCGCCCACCGTGGCACGGGCGCGGGCCGCCTCGACGGCCAGCTCCAACAGGTTCCCGTCGCCCTTCGCGCCTTCTTCCAGCGCGGCCAGCGCGGCGTCGCAGGCGGCCTGGTCCCGCTCGCCGCGGATCCTGTCCAGCCGCTTCATCTGGCTGGTGCGCACGCCCGCGTTGTCGACCACGCGGATGTCCAGGTCGTCTTCCTTCTCGAGCCGGAACTTGTTGACCCCGACGATGACCTCTTCGCCGCGGTCGATGCGGGCCTGCTTGCGTGCGGCGGCTTCCTCGATCCGGAGCTTGGGCATCCCGGATTCCACCGCGCGGGTCATGCCGCCCAGCTCGTCCACCTCGGCGATCAGCTTGCGTGCCTCGTCGATCAGGTCGGCGGTCAGTTTCTCGACGTAGTAGCTGCCCGCCAGCGGGTCGACCACGTTGGTCACGCCCGTCTCGTTCTGGAGGATCAGCTGCGTGTTGCGCGCGATACGGGACGAGAAATCCGTAGGCAGGGCAATGGCTTCGTCGAAGGAGTTCGTGTGCAGCGACTGGGTGCCGCCCAGCACCGCGCTCATCGCCTCGTAGGCGGTGCGCACGATGTTGTTGTAGGGGTCCTGCTCGGCCAGCGACACGCCGCTGGTCTGGCAATGGGTGCGCAGCATCTTCGACCGGTCGTCCTGCGCGCCCATCTCGGTCATGATCTCGTGCCACAGGAAGCGCGCGGCGCGCAGCTTGGCGGCTTCCATGAAGAAATTCATGCCGATGGCGAAGAAGAAGCTCAGCCGCCCGGCGAACTTGTCCACGTTCATGCCGCGCTCCTTGGCGACGCGGACGTATTCCTTGCCGTCGGCGAGGGTGAAGGCCAGCTCCTGCACCAGGTTCGCGCCGGCCTCCTGCATGTGGTAGCCCGAGATGCTGATCGAGTTGAAGCGCGGCATCTCTTTGCTTGTGTAATCAATGATATCCGCGACGATCCTCATGCTGGGTGCCGGCGGGTAGATATAGGTGTTGCGGACCATGAACTCCTTCAGGATGTCGTTCTGGATGGTCCCCGAAAGCTGCGCGCGGTCCACGCCCTGCTCTTCGCCCGCGACGATGAAGCTGGCCAGCACCGGGATCACCGCGCCGTTCATGGTCATGGACACCGAAATGTCCTGTAGCGGAATGCCGTCGAAGAGGATCTTCATGTCCTCGACGCTGTCGATGGCCACGCCCGCCTTGCCCACGTCGCCCTCGACGCGGGGGTGGTCGCTGTCATAGCCCCGATGGGTCGCCAGATCGAACGCCACGCTGACGCCCTGCTGGCCCGCGTCGAGCGCCCGGCGATAGAAGGCGTTGCTTTCCTCGGCGGTGGAGAAGCCCGCGTATTGCCGGATGGTCCAGGGGCGCCCGGCATACATGGTGGCCTTGGGGCCGCGCGTGAACGGCGCCTCGCCCGGCATGGAGCCCATGTGGTCGAAGCTTTCGCCCGGCCCGTGGACCGGCGCGATGTCGATGCCCTCGGCCGTGTGCCAGGTCAGATCCTCCACCGACTTGCCACGGAGTTCCTTGGCGGCGCGGCTCTTCCAGTCATCCATGGCGGGTGATCCTTCCTGTCTTCGCGGCGTCGCTCTCAAAAGGCTGTGCGATGGTGCCGCAGGTCTTCGTATTCGCGCGATTGCTGCCTATATTCAAGATCATGAGACCAAGCCCCCTCCGCGCCGTCGTGTTGTCTGTAATGGCCCTTTTGCCCGCTGTCCCCCTGTTAGCGCAGGAAGCGGAGACAGCGGCCGCCCAAACCGTCGAGGTGCCCGTGCTGGAAGAACCCGTGGACCGCTGGCGCGAGGACCCGAAGGTGACCTTCGACGCGGCCGAGGTGTCGCTGGAGGATTTCCGCTGGATCGCGCGCCCCGTGGTCGTGTTCGCCGACAGTGAATTCGATCCGGCCTTCCAGGAACAGATCGACCTTCTGGCAGGCCGTGCCGACCAGCTGGCCGAGCGCGACGTGGTGGTCATCACCGACACCGACCCGGACGCGCGGTCGGACCTTCGTCTGAAGCTGCGCCCCCGCGGCTTCATGCTGGCCCTGATCGGCAAGGACGGGATGGTGAAGCTGCGCAAGCCCTTCCCGTGGGACGTGCGCGAACTGAGCCGCTCCATCGACAAGATGCCCATGCGCCGCCAGGAAATTCGCGAACGGCAGAACGCCAACCAGTAGGCCGGACCGGGCTGCTACTGCCCGCCCCAGCCTATCCGGCATCCGTGGCGTAGCGCCCCGCCGCTGGGCAGGGCGTCACGAAGGCGATTATTCGAACTCGAGAATGACCTCGTCCACGGCCAGGCTGTCGCCGGGGCCCGCGTTGATCTTGCTGACGATACCCTTGCGCTCGGCCCGCAGGATGTTCTCCATCTTCATGGCCTCGATGGTGCAGAGCGCCTGCCCCTGCTCGACCGCCTCGCCTTCCTCGACGTCGAGCTTCACCAGAAGCCCCGGCATCGGGCAGAGCAGCATCTTGGACGTGTCGGCCTCGGCCTTTTCGGGCATGTGGCGGGCAAGCTCGGCCTGGCGGGGCGAATAGACCCGCACCGACAGGTCGGCGCCACGGGTGCGGATGCGGTAGCCGCCGGTTTCGCGCCCGATCTTCAGGACCAGCGGCGCGCCGTCGACCGTGAGCCGCGCCAGCGGCTGCCCGGGCACCCAGTCCGAGGTGACGCGCATCTCGGTCCCGTCCTCGTGGCGCACGGTCGCGCCATCGCGGTCGGCGTCGATGGTGACCGGCATCTCGACATTCTGGGCCAGCACGACCCAGTCGCGACCGACCTTGCGTTCGTGGTTGTCCATGCGGCCCGACAGGCGGGTGCGCCGGATCTCGGCCACACGGTTCATCGCGGCCGCGGCCGAGGCCACGCGACGCAGGGCGTGATCGCTCAGCTGCACGCCGTCGAAGCCGTCGGGGTATTCCTCGCCGATGAAGGCAGTGGTCATGTCGCCCGACACGAATTTCGGGTGATCCATGACCGCCGACAGGAAGGGCAGGTTGTGACCGATGCCTTCCAGCTCGAAGCTGTCCAGCGCCACGCGCATGGCCTCGATCGCCTGGGCCCGGTCGGGCGCCCAGGTGCAAAGCTTCGCGATCATCGGGTCGTAATACATGCTGATCTCGCCGCCTTCGTAGACGCCGGTATCATTGCGCACGATGTGCCGGTCGTCCTGCAGCTCGGCAGGCGGGCGATAGCGGCTGAGCCGGCCGATCGACGGCAGGAACCCGCGATACGGGTCCTCGGCGTAAAGACGGCTTTCGATGGCCCAGCCGTTGATGCCCACGTCCTTCTGAGAGATCGACAGCTTCTCGCCCGCGGCGACGCGGATCATCTGCTCCACCAGGTCGATGCCGGTGATCAGCTCGGTCACCGGGTGTTCCACCTGCAGGCGGGTATTCATTTCGAGGAAGTAGAAGTTCTTGTCGCCGTCGACGATGAACTCGACGGTGCCAGCGCTGGTGTATCCCACCGCCTCGGCCAGGTCGCAGGCCTGCTTGCCCATGGCCTTGCGGGTCTTCTCGTCGAGGAACGGCGACGGGGCCTCTTCGATGACCTTCTGGTTGCGCCGCTGGATCGAGCACTCACGCTCGTTCAGGTAGATCGTGTTGCCGTGCGCGTCGGCCAGCACCTGGATCTCGATGTGGCGGGGCTGGGTGACGAATTTCTCGATGAAGATGCGGTCGTCGCCGAAGCTGCTGGCCGCCTCGTTCTTGGAGCTCTGGAAGCCCTCGCGCGCCTCGGCGTCGTTCCAGGCGATGCGCATGCCCTTGCCGCCGCCGCCGGCGCTGGCCTTGATCATGACCGGGTAGCCGATGTCCTGCGCGATCTTCACCGCTTCGTCGGCATCCTCGATCAGGCCCATGTGGCCCGGCACGGTGCTGACCCCGGCCTCGTCGGCCAGCTTCTTCGACGTGATCTTGTCGCCCATGGCCTCGATCGCGCCCTTGGGCGGGCCGATGAAGGCGACACCGGCCTCGTCCAGGGCAGCGGCGAACTTGGGGTTCTCGGACAAGAAGCCATAGCCCGGGTGCACCGCCTCGGCGCCCGATTGGCGGATGGCGTCCATGACCTTGTCGATCACGATGTAGGACTGGTTGGCGGGCGCGGGCCCGATATGGATCGCCTCGTCGGCCATCTGCACGTGCAGCGCGTCGCGGTCCGCGTCGGAATAGATCGCCACGGTGGCGATCCCCATCTTGCGGGCGGTCTTGATGACGCGGCAGGCGATTTCGCCACGGTTGGCGATCAGGATCTTCTTGAACATCGTCACTGGTCCCCGGGCACGATCAGTAGGCGCACATCTGCGGCACGACACCCTTGCAAGGGTCGCCGCGCTCGTATTCCGGTCCGGTGCCGCTGTTGGCCGAGACCGCGACACCGCCATCCGAGATACCCGGGCCCGAGGGCGCTCCGCATCCCGCAAGCAGAAGCGCCAAGGCCCCTGCTCCCATAAAATGCCGCATCACGTCCCTCCCCTTTCGCCTTTGTTCCGTTCCAGATGCCATGGCCGGCAGCAAAAGAACAATGGGCCTTGTGTAGGGGGACCGGCGAAGAGCGCGGGGCGTGACACAAAAAAGGCGGCGCCGGTCCGTGAGAACCGACGCCGCCCGTTGTTGAAAGTGCTGGCCGCCAGGCTCAGATGTCGTCCGACACCGCGCCTGCGGCGGCGCCCAGCGCGGCGCCCGTGATGGGATCGCCGGACACGACCTCGCCGGCGACGGCGCCACCCACGGCGCCCGTTCCGGCGCGTTCCAGGTCGGTGTTGCCGCAAGCGGCAAGGGCGGCGAAGGCGCCGACGGCAGCGATGCGAAGGGTCAGGGTCATGGGGCGTATCCTTTTGAAATCCTAATCTTGGCGCCCCAACGCAAAGCCCCCGCCGTCGTTCCTTGCCCGGCCCCAAGAAAAATGGCCCGACCGGGGACAGGTCGGGCCAAAGGAAGGGTAACGGTTTTGACAACTGCCGAGACGGTGTGCTGCAGCGCCCCGGCATGCATAGCTTTGACGACGGATTCGCCCCACGCCTACGCCTGTTTCGACACGTCCCCGAGATGCGCCTGAATCTGCCGACGGGCGACGGGGACCAAGCAGATTCCCGCTTACCGCTAGGTCAATCCTGCGGTCCGTTCTCGCGCAAGCCGGGGAAGCTTGCGTCGATCCGCGCAGGGTCCAACCGGAGCAGCGCCTCGTAGCTTTCGGGGTCGAACGGATCCTCGGCGGCCACGACCTCGCGCTCGAAAAGCCAGCTCAGACGCCCCCCGTCGAGATTGCCGCGCTCGAACGGCGCGTCGCCGAAATAATCCCACAGCGCCCACAGGAACCACGCATCGGCGCGCCGGTCGGCGGGCCGACGGTCGGCGTAGCGGTCTCGCCGGATCAGCCTGGTCGCGCCCTTGGGATTCGCACGGCGCAGCGTGAACTGGAAATCGGTGCCCGGCAGGCGGCTGGGAAAGCCGCGATGCTTGGTCATGGGAGGCAGCGCCATGGCGTCTTTCGGTCCTTCTGAAACGCGAAACGGGCGGGGTCATCGCCCGCCCGTTCGCCGATCGACTGAGCGTCGTATCAGTACTTGGAGTAGGTCGGCTCGGCCACGACGGGCGCGGGCTCGACGAAGACGGGCTCGGGCTCGGGCTGGCTGCACGCACCCAGGAACGCCGCGACCGACAGACCCAGGGTGATTTTCACTGCTTTGGACATCACTGTCTCCTTGGTTGTTCCGTAGGGCCTTCTTTTGCGCACTCCACGCCACGCAGGCCCCAAACGCGTTATAGCACGCAACTTACCGTGGTCCCGCGCAATTGCAAACCGACGGCGGATCGTCGCGCGGCTGCGGCCTAAAAGCCATCCCAGACGCAGGCGGTTCCCTCGGGGCGGTAGACCTCGAAGAACTGGACGATGTCCGGCACGGTCTCGCCGAAATCGATCTGCCGCTCGGACAGGCTGATCACCACGTGATTCGGCGCAGGGCCGAGGTTGGGCAGTCGCGGCAGCGCGTACGAGGTGCACAGATGCATCATGTCGGCCTCGGCGACCTCGAAGGTCACGCCGCGCGCCAGGTCCGGCGCCACGAAGCGGAACCGATAGGCCAGGCCCAGCCCCGGGGCGTCGCGGATCACCTCGTGGAACTCGACGGGCTGGCCCGAGGGCACCTGCACCTGTTCGGCCCGGGCGGCGGGCGGAAGCAGGAGCGCGAAACAGGCGGCGGGAATCAGCAGGCGCATGGCAAACGTCATTTGAAATTCATCCAACGCTAGGAGGGCGGGAACCGCTCGATCAAGCCCCCCGCCCTCACGGCTGCGTTACAGCGGGATGTTGTCGTGCTTCTTCCACGGGTTTTGCAGCTTTTTGCCGCGCAGCGAGGCAAAGGCACGGCAGACGCGGCGCCGGGTGGAGTGGGGCTGGATCACCTCGTCGATGAAGCCACGCTCGGCCGCCTTGAACGGGTTGGCGAAGTTCTTCTCGTACTCGGCCGTGCGCGCGGCGATCTTGTCGGAATCGCCCAACTCCGAGCGATACAGGATCTCGACCGCGCCCTTCGCGCCCATGACCGCGATCTCGGCCGAGGGCCAGGCGTAGTTCAGGTCGCCCCGCAGGTGTTTCGAGCTCATGACGTCGTAAGCCCCGCCATAGGCCTTGCGGGTGATGACCGTGACCTTGGGAACCGTCGCCTCGCCATAGGCGAACAGCAGCTTGGCGCCGTGCTTGATGACGCCGCCGTATTCCTGGCTGGTGCCCGGCAGGAAGCCCGGCACGTCGACCAGCGTGAGGATCGGGATCTCGAACGCGTCGCAGAACCGAACGAAGCGCGCGGCCTTGCGGCTGGAGTCGATGTCGAGGCACCCGGCCAGCACCATGGGCTGGTTCGCCACGACGCCCACGGTCGAGCCTTCGAGCCGGATGAACCCGGTGAGGATGTTCTTGGCGAAATCCTCCTGGATCTCGAAGAAATCGCCCTCGTCGGCGATCTTGGCGATCAGCTCCTTCATGTCGTAGGGCATGTTGGGGTTGTCGGGCACCAGCGTGTTCAGGCTGTTCTCGATCCGAAGCGGGTCGTCGAAGAACGGCCGCACCGGCGGCCCCGAGCGGTTCGACTGCGGCAGGAAATCCACCAGGCGCCGAACCTCGATCAGGGCGTCGATGTCGGTCTCGAACGCGCCGTCGGCCACCGACGACTTGCGGGTGTGGGTGGTGGCGCCGCCCAGTTCCTCGGCGGTCACGACCTCGTTCGTGACGGTCTTCACCACGTCGGGGCCGGTCACGAACATGTAGCTGCTGTCCTTCACCATGAAGATGAAGTCCGTCATGGCGGGCGAATAGACCGCGCCGCCCGCGCAGGGGCCCATGATGACACTGATCTGCGGGATCACGCCCGAGGCCAGCACGTTGCGCTGGAACACCTCGGCATAGCCGGCGAGCGAAGCCACGCCTTCCTGGATCCGCGCCCCGCCCGAGTCGTTCAGCCCGATGATCGGCGCTCCGTTCTGCATGGCCATGTCCATGACCTTGCAGATCTTCTGGGCGTGGGTTTCCGAGAGCGACCCGCCCAGCACCGTGAAGTCCTGGCTGTAGACATAGACCTGCCGGCCGTTGATCGTGCCCCAGCCGGTGATGACGCCGTCGCCGGGGATCTTGTTGTCGGCCATCCCGAAATCGGTGCAGCGATGGGTGACGAAGGTGTCGAATTCCTCGAAGCTCTCGTCGTCGAGCAGAAGCTCGATCCGTTCGCGCGCCGTCAGCTTTCCCTTGGCGTGCTGCGCCTCGACGCGGCGTTCGCCACCGCCCGCGCGGGCCTCGGCGCGGCGTGCTTCAAGCTGTTCAAGGATGTCTTTCATCGGCCGGTCCCTCGCCCATCGTCTTGGTGTTTTGCCGCACAGTAGGTGTGCGGGGCATGGGTTGGAAGGAAAAACGCGGATCCGAAGGGCAGCGGCGGGATTAGTCAGACAAGCATAGCATCGACGCCATCCCCGCCAAGGTCTAAGTCCCTCGCATGAATACAGTGTCTCCCGTCCGCTTCCTCGACCGCACCACCCCGCCGCACGTCGTCACGATGATCCTGCTGACGTCGCTGGGCGCGCTGTCGATGAACCTGTTCCTGCCGTCTCTCCCGACGATGACGGAGTTCTTCGCGACCGAGTACAGCGTGATCCAGATCGCGGTGGCCGGTTACCTGGGCGTCTCGGCCTTCCTGCAGCTGGTGATTGGCCCGCTGTCGGACAAGTTCGGGCGCCGCTCGGTGATGATGGGGGCGCTGGTGATCTTCATCGCGGCCTCGATCGGCTGCGCCCTGTCGACCACGATCGAGGTCTTCCTGGCCTTCCGGCTGGTACAGGCGGCCATCGTGGCCGGCATGATCCTGCCCCGCGCGGCCATCCGCGACATGTTCTCCGAGGCGCGGGCCGCGTCGATGATCGGCTGGGTGACCATGGGCATGGCCGTGGCGCCGATGATCGCGCCCGCCTTCGGTGGCGCGCTCGACGGCCTGTTCGGATGGCAGGCGAATTTCTGGGCGCTGGTGATCCTCGGCGTGCTCGCGCTGGCGCTGGCCTGGGCCGACATGGGCGAAACCGCCGCGGCGTCGACCGAGTCGCTGTTCCAGCAAGTCGGCCACTACCCCGAGCTGCTGCTCAGCCCGCGCTTCTGGGGCTATGCCCTGACCGCGGCCTTCGCCTCGGGCGCGTTCTTCGCCTATCTGGGCGGCGCGCCCTATGTCGGGTCCGAGGTCTACGGCCTCGACCCCTTCGCGCTGGGCATCTTCTTCGGCGCGCCGGCGGTCGGGTACATGGTCGGCAACGGGATCTCGGGGCAGTACTCCTCCCGGTTCGGCGTCATTCCCATGATCACCTTCGGCACGATCATCACGCTGGCGGGCCTTGGCACGGGGCTGATCGTGGACCTGATCGGTATCCGCAACCACGTCACCTTCTTCTCGTTCATGGTCTTCGTGGGCCTGGGCAACGGCCTGGTGATCCCGAACTCCATGGCCGGGATGCTGTCGGTGCGGCCGCGGCTGGCGGGCACGGCGTCGGGGCTGGGCGGCGCGATCATGATCGGCGGCGGCGCGGCCCTGTCGACGCTGGCGGGAATCGTCCTGCAGGCGGGCGACGGCGCGGCGCCGCTTTTGTGGCTGATGACGCTGACCTCGGCCGGATCCGTCGCCGCGATCTTCTACGTGATCCACCGCGAACGCCTGCGCCGCGCCGAAACCCCCGAGGCCGAGGCCGAACCGGCCGAGTGATACGGGGTCAGTGGATCTCGGGCGCGTAGGTCAGGATCACGGGCACGACCAGATCTTCCTCGTCCGTCAGGTGGCGGTCGAGGAAGCCGTCGAAGTCGCCCAGCTGTCGCTCGAGCGCGCCGGCCCCCGCCTTGGGATCGTCCCCGGACAGCCCGCGCAGCATTGTGTTGGTGCCGCCGGCCAGCGCGTTCAGGTGGCCGTCCAGCGCGTGGTGATCGGCATCCAGCAGCTTGAATCCCCGCTCCAGCCGCGCGTCGAGCCCCTCGAGCACGGGGAAGTAATGATGATCCTCGATGCTGTGATGGCCGTGAAGCTCCTGCAGGAAGAACTGCGCCATGCGCGCCGTCTCGCGCCCGTAGCGTTCGGGCGCCACCTGCCCGTCCAGGAAGGCCCGCGTACAGCCCTGCAAGCGGTCCAGCACGTCGCGGAACATCACGTGGCGGTCCAGCCAGAACCGGGTCAGCGGGCTGAAGTTGGGGTGCGCCTCCCACGTGCCGCGGGGCAGTTTCTCAACCAGCACCCGCAGCGCGTCCGGCAAACCGTCGCGACGCCCCAATCCAAGATCATCCATCACCGCACCTGTCCTGACCACGGGGCCGCGTTGACCCCCAACGGGCGACCACTTAGGCTTCGCGCCAATGCACAACAAGGCCGCTTCCACCATTGCGCTGCCCAGACGGGACGCGCCGGGCGGCCGCGAACCAAACGGGAGATCAAGATGAAGACCACCCTGTCGATACTGGCGCTGGCCGCCTCCACCACCACCGCCTTCGCCAATTGCGAAAGCGTCACCTTCTCGGACGTGGGCTGGACCGACATCACCGCCACGACCGCCGCGACCACCGTCGTGCTGGAGGCGCTGGGCTACGACACCGAGATCAAGGTCCTGTCGGTGCCGGTCACCTACACCTCGATGGCCGAGGGCGACGTTCAGGTGTTCCTGGGCAACTGGATGCCCACAATGGAAAACGACATCGCCCCCTACCGCGAGGAAGGCACGGTCGAGACCGTGCGCGCCAACCTCGAAGGCGCCAAGTACACGCTGGCCACCAATGCCGCCGGCGCGGCGCTGGGCATCGACAGCTTCGGCGCCATCGCCGAGCATGCCGACGCCCTGGACGGCGAGATCTACGGCATCGAGCCGGGCAATGACGGCAACCGCCTGATCCAGACGATGATCGACGAAGACGCGTTCGGTCTCTCGGAGTTCGAGGTCGTCGAATCGTCCGAGCAGGGAATGCTGGCCCAGGTCGAGCGGGCGACCCGCCGCGACCAGCCCGTCGTCTTCCTCGGCTGGGAGCCGCACCCGATGAACGCCCAGTTCGACATGACCTACCTGACGGGCGGCGACGATTATTTCGGCCCCGACCTGGGCGGCGCGACCGTCTACACCAACGTCACCGCCGGCTTCGCCGACGAATGCCCGAACGTGGCCGCGCTCCTGAACAATCTCGAGTTCACGCTCGAGATGGAGAACGAGATCATGGGCGCGATCCTGAACGACGGGACCGAGGCGTCCGAGGCCGCGACCGCCTGGCTCACCGAGAATCCCGGCATCCTCGAAGGCTGGTTGGACGGCGTCACCACGCAGGGCGGCGAGCCGGGCCTGCCCGCCGTGCAGGCCGCGCTGGGGCTGTAACCACACCGGCCGGGGGCCGCGACATGCGCATCTTCGTGGCCCTCGACCTGCCCGACGACCTGACGGCCGCCCTGAGCCGGGTGCAGGACAGGCTGATCGTCGGCCGCCCGGTGGACGAGGACGACTTTCACCTGACGCTGGCCTTCGTGCCGAAGGTCAGCATCCCCCAGCTCGACGACCTGGCGCTCGATCTCGAAATGCTGGTGCCGCCGCCGGTGGCATTACGGGTGACGGGCCTCGACACGTTCGGCGCCGCGCATCCCCGCAGCCTGCACGCCGTCGTGGCGCCCGACCCGGCCCTGCTGGCATTGCAAGCCAAGGTCGCCACGCTGGTCCGCCGGGCCGGCATCGACCTGCCCCACCGCAAGTTCGTGCCCCACGTCACGCTGGCGCGGTTCCCGAGCACGATTGCGCCCGAGGATCACGCACGGCTGGGCCGGTTCCTGTCGGCGCATGGCGGCTTCACCCATCCGCCGGTGCCCGCGGCAGGCCTGACGCTGTATCAATCCACACTGCGCGACGACGGCCCGGTCTACGACGCGCTGCAAAGCCATGCGCTGGGCTAGGGGCGTCGGCGCCGCCCTTCTGTGGCTGGCGCTGCTGCCGTTTGCGCTCTACGCGGTGCGCTTCGGCCTCGACGGGCTGCGCGCGCCCCTGCCCGATCACTATCTTTTCCATCCGGAAACCTTCGCCAATGCGCCCATGTCCGCGCACATGATCCTCGGGGCGGCGCTGACCCTGATGGCCCCGCTGCAGATCGTCACCGCCCGCCGCGCCAACGGCCTGCACCGCCGGACCGGCCCCGTCGTGGTCGCGATGACGGCGATCACGGCGGTGGCGGGGCTGACCTTCATCGCGCTGCGCGGCACTATCGGCGGCCCGAACATGAGCGCGGGTTTCACGCTCTACGGTGGGCTGATGTTGCTCGCCGCCCTCGCCACCGCCCGGTTCGCGGCCCGCGACCGGGCGCGGCACCGCCGCTGGGCGCTGCGGCTCGTGGTGCTGGCCGTCGCCTCTTGGATCTTCCGTGTACACTACGGGATCTGGTACGCCGCCACCGGGGGCTGGGGGTCGAACGAGGCGCTGACCGGGCCGTTCGACCGGATTCAGGTCTGGGCGTTCTTCCTGCCCTATCTCGCACTTCTGGAATGGAAATTCGCACGCGAAAGGCGCGCGACCCGGGCCGCGCGCCCCTAGCTTCATCTTTCCGAAAATACCTCCCGGGGGTGCGGGGGTGGGAAACCCCCGCCCGGCCCCGGCGGGGCCGGGTCAGCCCAGCCCGCCGGGATACCACTCGCCCATCTTGACCTCGGTCTCGGCCCCGGCGTCAGACAGCATCCGGGTGAAGGCCTCGGGGTCCTGCGTGCCGCCATCGCGGCCGCGATAGTGGTAGGGATAGACATAGGCGGGCGAGAACTCGGCCACGGCATCCGCCGCCTGCTCGGCGCCCATGGTGAAGGGCAGGTTCATGCAGACGAAGGCCACGTCGATATCCTCGAGCGCGCGCATCTCGGGCGTGCCCTCGGTATCGCCCGAGATGTAGACCCGCACGCCGTCGATATTCAGGATGTAGCCGTTGTCGCGGCCCTGCGGGTGAAAGTTCTCGCGCCCCTCGGTGATGTTGTAGGCGGGGATCGCCTCGATATCGATGCCCAGCGCATCGGTGCTGTCGCCGTTCGCGATGCTCTGGGTCATCGCCTTCATCTCGTCCGGCATCATGTCGTAGACGGCCGGGTTGGCGATCATCTGGGTCTTGCCCGCCGAGATCTCGGCCAGGAGCTCGGGCGCGTAGTGGTCGCCGTGCTCGTGGGTGATGAGGATCAGGTCGGGATCGGGCGCATCCTCGTAATCCGAGGCGTCGCCGACCGGGTCGACATAGATCACGCCGGCGGGCGTCTCCATCCACATGGACGCGTGGCTCACGGGGTGGACGACGATCTCGCCACCATCCGTCGGGAACGTGTTGCCCGAGTGCTCGGCCGCGCCGGCGCGGAACGGCAGCACGGTGATGGCGCCCATGGCGGCGGCGGATTTCAACAGGGTTCTGCGGGTGGTCATCTGGGCATCTCCTCTTGTCTGACGCGGGCAGATAGTCCGCCGGCCCGGAAAGTCCCGAGCCTGAGCCGCGGCGAAAGGCCCGAACGGCGAAGAGATGCCGATCCGGTCGAGAGACCCGCCGAACGCCCAAGCCGCCGCGAAACGCCGGGCGCCGGGGCCAACGTCCCGCGCCCCGCTTTCCTTTCGCGGCAGCGCGGGTATGGTGGCGCGCATGATGGACTGGCTGACCGAGCACAAGATCCCCGTGGGGGCCGTCGCGGGCGATGCCTTCGAGTGGTTGCAGACCAACGGCGCCGCGGTGTTCGACGCCGTGGCGATCTTTCTCGAGGACCTGATCGACCTCGTGCTGGCCGTGTTCCTGATGCCGCCCAACGCGAACTGGTTCACCGGGGGCGACGGCTACGCGCCGCTTTATCCCGAGGACTACCACCCGCTGCTGATCGTGGCGGGTTTCGTCGCGCTGACCTGGGCGCTCCAGCGCAGCTGGCAGACCTGCTTGCTAGTGCTGCTGGGGTTCCTGTTCATCCTCAACCAGGGCTACTGGGAGGAGACGGCCGAGAGCCTGACGCTGGTGCTGTCGGCCTGCGTGGTCTGCATGGGGCTGGGCGTGCCCATCGGGATCGCCGTGGCCCACCGGCCCAAGGTCTACGCCTGGGTGCGCCCGGTGCTGGACCTGATGCAGACGCTGCCCACCTTCGTCTACCTGATCCCCGCCATCGTGTTCTTCGGCATCGGCATGGTGCCGGGCCTGATGGCAACGGTGATCTTCGTGCTGCCCGCGCCGATCCGCCTGACCCACCTGGGCATCGCGAACACGCCCAAGCCGCTGATCGAGGCGGCGCAGGCCTTCGGCGCCACGCCGCGGCAGCTACTGTGGAAGGTCGAGCTTCCGTCGGCTCTGCCCCAGATCATGGCCGGTCTGAACCAGACCATCATGCTGTCGCTGTCCATGGTTGTGATCGCGGCGCTGGTGGGCGCCGACGGGCTGGGCGTGCCGGTGGTGCGCGCTCTGAACCAGGTGAACACCTCGCTGGGCTTCGAATCCGGGTTCATCATCGTGGTGGTCGCCATCATGCTGGACCGGATGCTGCGGGTGCGCGAGAAATGATCCTGGATGGGCAATGCCATTGCGGGACCGTTCGCTTCACTGTGCGCCTGACCGACGGGCTGAACACCGCGCGCCGCTGCAGTTGTTCGCTCTGCGCCAAGCGCGGGGCGGTGGCCGTGTCGGCCCCGCTGGACGGCGTCACGATCCATCAGGGTGCGGACAAGCTGTCGACCTACCGTTTCAACACCGGCGTGGCCGAGCATCACTTCTGCTCGGTCTGCGGGATCTACACCCATCACAAGCGCCGCTCGGATCCGGACCAGTACGGCGTGAACCTCGCCTGTCTCGAAGGCCAGACGCCCTTCCTGCCCGAGGTCGAGGTGCTGGACGGCCAGGCCCATCCTTCGGACGGCAACGCTGCCCGGCTGGCCGGGGTGCTGCGCTTCACGGAAGGCGCGCGGGATGGCTGAGAACGCGGTGATCTTCGACAGCGTGTCGATCGTTTTCGGCGACCGGCCAGAGGACGCACTTCCGCTGATGGACGCGGGGAAGGAGCGTGGCCCGATTCAGCGCGAGACCGGTCAGGTCCTGGGCGTGCACAACTGCTCGCTCGCGGTGCCCGAGGGCGAGATCCTGGTGCTCATGGGCCTGTCGGGGTCGGGCAAGTCCACGCTTCTGCGCGCCGTGAACGGGCTGAACCCGGTCGCCCGCGGGGAGGTTCGCATCCGCCAGGACGGCCGCGAGGTGAGCGTCACAAAGGCCAAGCCCAAGGCGCTGCGCAAGCTCAGGCTCAACACCGTGTCCATGGTGTTCCAGCAATTCGGCCTCCTGCCCTGGCGCACGGTCGAGGACAACGTGGGTCTGGGGCTGGAGCTGGGCGGCCTGTCGGCAAAGAAGCGGCGCGAGCGCGTGCGCCATCAACTGGACCTTGTCGGGCTGGCGGATTGGGGTAGCCGCAAGGTCGGCGACCTGTCGGGCGGGATGCAACAGCGCGTGGGCCTGGCGCGCGCCTTCGCCACCGACGCGCCGATCCTGCTGATGGACGAGCCTTTCAGCGCGCTCGACCCGCTGATCCGCACCCGCCTTCAGGACGAATTGCTGGATCTGCAGGACGATCTGGGCCGCACCATCGTCTTCGTCAGCCACGACCTGGACGAGGCGTTCAAGCTGGGTGACCGGATCGCGATCATGGAAGGCGGGCGCATCGTCCAACACGGCACGCCGCGCGACATCTTCCAGAAGCCCGCGAACGAATACGTCGCCAATTTCGTGGCGCAGATGAACCCCCTGATGGTGCTGACGGCCCGCGACGCGATGGAACCGGCCATGCTGGACCTGCCCGAAACCATCGAGGCCGAGACCGACATCAAGTCGGTGATGGAGTCGCTTGGCGAGACACGGCGCGCGCTGGGCGTCGTCGAGAACGGCAAGCTCATCGGCCAGATCACGCGGCAATCCGTGCTGGATCGCCTGCTCGATCCGCGGGGGTGACGGAACGCCGCACCGGCGGGACGCGTTCGACCCGGTGACAGCGAAAGGCCCTGCCCCGTGACCGACATCAACGACATCCTGGATGACCTCGTAAACCTGGCCGGTGACGAAAGCGATGTCAGCGTCCGGGACGTTCAGAACAAGATCGGCCATCGCGGTGCCGGGGTGTTCCTGCTGGTGCCGGGGCTGCTGGGCATGTCGCCGCTGGGCGGGATCCCGACCGTGCCAACGCTGATGGCATTGGTGACGGCCGTGGCCGCCATCCAGATCGCGATCGGCAAATCCAACCTGTGGCTGCCAAATGTCCTGGCCGACCGGGCCGTCGATGATGACCGTCTTGAGCGCGCCGTTTCGAAGGGGCGCGGTCCGGCGCAGTGGCTCGACCGGCATTTCGGCAAACGGCTCGACTCCCTGACCGGAGACGTCATGGTCCGCGTGGCGGCGGCGATCTGCATCGCGCTGGCCGCCACCTGCCCACCGCTGGAAGTGGTGCCGTTCGCGGCCCTGATCCCGCTGGCAGGCATTGCCCTGTTCGGGCTTGCGATCACCCTGCGCGACGGCGCGGCGATGCTGGTCGCGCTGATCTACGCCGCCGGTGCGCTGACGGCGGCATGGATGCTCATGCCTTGATCGGCTTCTGCAGAAGGGGCAGCACCTGCGTCATCTCGGGCCCCCGCGACTGACCGGTCACCGCCAGGCGCAGCGGCATGAAAAGCGCCTTGCCCTTGCGGCCCGTGGCGTCCTTTACCGCCGTGGTCCATTCGCCCCACGTCTCGGAGGTGTAGGGATGCGGCGGCAGCAGGGCCACGGCCTGGTCGATGAATTCGCGGTCCTCGTCGGCCACGATGGGCATGGGGCCATCCCGCAGGATCGCCCACCACCGCACCATGTCGCCGCGGGTCTCGATATTGTCGTGCACCAGCGCCCAGAAGGCCGGCGCCAGCTCATCCGGAACCCCCAGCGCCGAGATGTCCGACGCCATGTCCTCGACGCTCTGGGCCGCCAGCACGCGCGCGGTCAGGGGACGAAGATCCTCGGCATCGAACTTGGTGGGCGCGGCACCGAACCGGGTGACGTCGAAGCCTTCGGCGATCTCGTCCAGCGACAGGCGCAGTTCGACCGGGTCCGACGAACCGAGCCGCGCCATGAGCGACAGCAGCGCCATGGGCTCGATCCCGGCGGCGCGGAAATCGCGCAGCGACAGGGTGCCCAACCGCTTGGACAGCGCCTCGCCCTGCGGGCCGGTCAGCAGCGAATGGTGCGCGAAATGGGGGTGCCCGTGCCCAAGGGCCTTCATGATCTGGATCTGCGTCGCGGTGTTGGTCACGTGGTCCGACCCGCGCACCACGTGGGTCACGCCCATGTCGGTGTCATCCACGACCGAGGCGAGCGTATAAAGAACCTGACCATCGCCCCGGATCAGCACCGGGTCGCTGACGCTGGCCGCGTCGATCGAGATGTCGCCGAGGATCCCGTCCTGCCATTCGATCCGCTCGTGGTCGAGCTTGAACCGCCAGTGGCCGTCGCCCCGTTCGGCCCGGAGCTGATCCTTGTCGGCGTCGGACAGGTCCAGGGCGGCGCGGTCATAGACCGGCGGGCGGCCCATGTTCAGCTGCTTCTTGCGCTTCAGGTCCAGCTCGGTCGGCGTCTCGAACGCCTCGTAGAATCGGCCCTCGTGGCGCAGCTTGTCGGCCGCATCGTGGTAGCGTTCCAGACGGTGGGACTGCCGCTCGACCCGGTCCCATGTCAGGCCCAGCCACTCGAGGTCCTCCATGATGCCATCGACATATTCCTGGCGCGAGCGCACGGGGTCGGTGTCATCGAGCCGCAGGATGAACGTGCCGCCCGCCTTCTTGGCGATCAGCCAGTTGAACAGGGCAGTGCGCAAATTGCCGATATGGATGTAGCCCGTGGGCGACGGGGCAAAGCGTGTGGTGGTCATCAAGGGCTCCTCATTCTCGAATCCCTTCCCACAAGGCCGTGGGGTTGTCCAGAAACGGGCATGTCGCGGGGGTTGCATCCCGACGTCACCTTCCCAATGGTAGCGCACAAACTCGACAGAGCCGAGGTTAAAAGATGCGTGCGCATATCCTGACCATCACCCTGAACCCGACGGTGGATTTCTCGACCGCGACGGACGGGATCGTCCCCGAGCTGAAATTGCGCTGCGACGATCCGCAGATCGACCCGGGCGGCGGCGGCATCAACGTGGCGCGCGCGATCCGGCTCTTGGGCGGACAGGCCGTGGCGCTGATCGCCATCGGCGGCGGGACCGGCGCGCAGCTGCTCCAACGCCTCGCGCACGAGGGGGTGGCGACCGTGGCCTTCCAGGGGCCCGGCGAGACGCGGCAATCGGTATCGGTCATCGACCGGACCGATGGACAGCAATACCGCTTCGTCATGCCCGGCCCCACCTGGGGCGAGGGTGATATCGGGCGGGCCCTGAACTCGATCGACCAGGCCACGGGCGACGACACCCTGGTGGTGCTGTCGGGCAGCCAGCCGCCGGGCGTGGCCAAGGATTTCCCGTCGATCCTGGCCGATCACGTGGGCGACCGGGGCGCGCGGCTGATCGTCGACACGTCCGGCCCCGCCCTGCACCACCTGGTGGAAAAGCCGCACCCGTCGCTGCACCTGCTGCGCATGGACGATGCCGAGGCCGAGGAGCTGGCGGGCCGCAAGCTGCCATCGGTGACCGACACCGCCGCCTTCTGCCGCGAGCTGATCGACCGCGGCGTCGCGCGGTCGATCATTGTGGCGCGCGGGGCCGACGGCTCGGTCCTGTCGACCTCCGAAGGATCCTGGCACTCGGTCGGGCCGAAAGTCGACGTCATCTCGAAGGTCGGCGCAGGCGACAGCTTCGTGGGCGCCTACACGCTGGGCCTGGCCGAAGGGCGCGATGCCGGCGAATGCCTGCGCCTGGCGGTGGCCGCCGCGTCGAACGCCGTCATGACCGAGGCCACCCGCCTGTGCGACCGCGAGACGACGGACCGCCTGATGCAGGACTGCACCCTGACCAGGCTATGAGCGGCACGGACTGGGCCGAGGCGACGCCCCCCACGCTGGAAACGATGGAAGAGATGGCGCGCGGAGCGCTGGCCGCCCTGCCCGACACCTTCGCCAAGGGCGCGGCCGGCATCGCGCTGCGGGTCGTGGACCTGGCGGATGACGACATGCTCGACTCGCTCGAGATGGACGATCCCTACGCTCTGACCGGGCTTTATGACGGGATCCCGCTGACCGAGAAATCGGTGATGGACCAGCCCATGGGGCCCGACACGATCTGGCTGTTTCGCCGGGCGATCCTGGACGAATGGATCGCGCGCGGCGACATCGCCCTGGGCGACCTTGTGGCCCACGTGCTGGTCCACGAGCTGGCGCATCATTTCGGCTGGTCGGACGCGGACATCGCGCGCATAGACCGCTGGTGGGAATAGATCCCGCCCCACACCAGTAAAACAAGGCTTTGTCATCCGATAACGGCCGGTGGGCAGGTCATGGCGGCCCGTCCGGGCGGTCCTGTCATCGCGTGACGCGCGCGGTCCGGGCTATCGCCACGGGGTCGATCCCGCCCGCGCGCCGACCGAGTCGTCGTGCGGGCATGGACCGGCCGGCGCGTTTCGCGCCGGACCCTTTACATCCGCCGGCCCGGCGCCGGCTTGCAGGAGCAATCCCATGAAAATCGTCGCCCCCCTTCTCGTCTCGGCCGCACTGCTGTCCGCCTGCGGTCCCCAAGGCGTCATCGACACGGACATGGAGCGCGGCCTTGTTGGCGCGGCCATGGGCTATGGCGCGGCCAAGGCCGTGAACGGCAACGGCGACCGCGGCGCGATCATCGGCGGGCTGGCCGGCGTGTTCTGCGACGACGCGGGCGTGTGCCGCCGGTCCTACGGCTACTGAGCGAATCGGCGCGGCCCCGCGCGGGCCGCGCCTAGCCTCTCCCCGAAATGCAAAACGCCGCCCCGGGTCGGGGCGGCGTTTTGGCATTCGGACCAGGCGCGATCGTTACTTGATCTTGCCTTCCTTGTACTCGACGTGCTTGCGCGCGACGGGGTCGTATTTACGGATCGACATCTTCTCGGTCATCGTGCGCGCGTTCTTCTTGGTCACATAGAAGTGGCCGGTATCCGCCGTCGAGTTGAGACGGATCTTGATGGTGGTTGGCTTCGCCATGCTGTTCTCTCCTCAACGCGGGGGATCGGCGTCAGATTCTGGGTTGAGAGCGCCTTTTACGCCCCGCCGCGCGATAGTCAACCCGCGACCGGGCGGCAAGACGATTGTGCGCGGACGGCCTGTAAGCCGGATCCTGTCCCCCGTGTCGCCACGGGTGGATGATCATTCATCTGGGCCTGCCGTTGCCGACAGGCTCGAGCTGCCTACCCGGACCGCTGGGCGGAAGAAGCCCTGGCGCGAAGCCGCGCGGTCCCTATTCGGCATTGCTCCCGGTGGGGCTTGCCATGCGGGCCGTGTTGCCACGCCCCCGGTGGGCTCTTACCCCACCGTTTCACCCTTGCCCCGGGCGGACCCGGGGCGGTCTGTTTTCTGTGGCGCTATCCGTCGGGTTGCCCCGCCCGGGCGTTACCCGGCACCGTTTCTTCCCGGAGTCCGGACTTTCCTCGCGCACCGGTCGCCCGGCGCACGCGATCATCCAGCCATCCGCGCAGTTCGGCAGCTATGCGCCCGCTTTCGCCCCGTCAACGCCAAAGCGGCGCGACAGCGCGCGGGCGAGCCCGGCATCGGTCGCATCGCGCGGGCCCGTCGCCCAGGGCCGATGGCGCAGCCGCAACGCGCACAGAAGCGTTCCGGGATCGTCCGTCGCGGTGTAGCCGGCTTGCGCCATCGCGGCGGCGAAGGCGCTGTCGTCCATGTCACCGCCCTCGGGCGTGACCGAGATCGCCAGCCCCTGCCGGGCCAGCCGGGCCCAATCGAAACGGGGCCCGGGGTCCACCTTGCGCCCGGGCGCCATGTCTGAATGGCCGATCACGCGGGCGGACGGGATACCGTGACGGTCGAGGATACCCGGCAGAAGCCGTTCCAGCGCGTCCATCTGGGCGGCCGCGAAGGGCGAGGCGCCGTCGTTCGACAGCTCGATCCCGATGGAGCGCGAGTTCACGTCGCGCGTCGCCCCCCACGCCCCCGCACCCGCGTGCCAGGCGCGCTGGTCCTCCTCCACCATCTGGATCACGTGGCCGTCCGGCCCCACCAGGTAATGGGCGCTGACCTCGGCCGCCGGGTCGCACAGGCGGTCACGCGCGGCATCGCAGGAGGCCATGGCGGTGTAATGCAGGACGACCATGTCCGGCCGCGCGCCATCGCGACGCGGGCCGAAATTGGGGGATGGGTGCCAGTCGGGCGTCAGCCGCGCGCCCGCCGGAACGGTGCCGGGTCCCAGGCGCAGGCGAAGCCGTCGCCGTCGGGGTCGAGATTCAGGCGATCGCGCTCGGGGCCGCCGGCCTCGAGAAAGGCTTCCTGCGCCAGGTCGGGCGAGGCATAGCCTTGGCAGGCGCGGGCCGAGCGCGACTGCAGCGCGATGCCCGTCCGCCGGTAGATCGGCTGCCCCCGGGCGTTGCTGGTGTTCAGCGCGTAGGCGACGATGTTCGGCCCGTCATTGCCGCCGTCGCGCTGCGGCACGGCGGTGGGCGGGATCACGCGGTAGGCGGCACGCTGGCGGGCCAGGCGCTCGGCATCGGACTCGATGGTCTCGCGCGCCGTGACTGCGTCGAAGCTCTGCTCGTCGGAAATGCCGGGGTTGTTCGTGGGCGTCACCGGCACTGTTCCCGCGGGCTGGCCGGCATTCGCGCTGGAGGCCGCCGCGGTGCGGCTGGCCGACAGCGGCGCGCCGGCGCCGATGGGCTCGGCCGAGGGGAGCGCACCGCCCTGCCCGCTGGGCAGGCCCGCCGCGCGCAGTTCCTCGGACGAGATCACCGGCTGGGTCGGGGCGACCGACGCCTGCGGCCGGTCCGCGCCGCTCAGCTCGCGTTCGCGGGCGATGCGGGCGGCCTCGTAGGATTCGTAGCTACCGAAGCCCACGCCGCGGCCGTAATCCACCGGCCGGCCATCCAGCGTCGCACCGCTTTCGGGCAGGGTCGGGCCGCAGGCCGCCAGCGCAAGGACCGATAGGCGCGCGAACTTCCACATGACGAAGGTCTCCGAGTAACTCGGCCCCGTTTTACCACCAACGCTCGGGCTTGGCCACAAAGCCCGCCCGCGCTTCGAGCTCGGCGGCGGTATTGAGCAGATCGCCTTCCTCGAACGGACGCCCGATCAGCTGCAGACCCAGCGGCAGCCCCTTGGAGTCGAGCCCGGTGGGCACCGCGATCCCGGGCAGACCGGCGAGGTTGACCGTCACCGTGAAGACGTCGTTCAGGTACATCGCCACCGGGTCGCTGTCGGCCATTTCACCTAGCCCGAAGGCCGAGGTCGGCGTGGCCGGCGTCAGGATCGCGTCGACGCCCTGCGCGAAGACCTCGTCGAAATCGCGCTTGATCAACGCGCGGACCTTGCGGGCGCGGTTGTAGTAGGCGTCGTAAAACCCCGCCGACAGCACGTAGGTGCCGACCATGACGCGGCGCTTGACCTCGTCGCCGAAGCCTTCGGCGCGTGTCTTCTCGTACATCTCGGTGATGCCGTCGCCCTGGTCCAGCTTGGCACGGTGGCCGAAGCGCACGCCGTCGTAGCGCGCCAGGTTCGACGATGCCTCGGCCGGGGCGATCACGTAATAGGCGGGCAGCGCGTACTTGGTATGCGGCAAGGACACGTCGACGATGTTCGCGCCCGCGTCTTCCAGCATCTTGCGCCCTTCCGCCCACAGGCGGTCGATCTCGTCGCTCATGCCTTCCATGCGGTATTCGCGCGGCAGGCCGATGGTCTTGCCCTTGATGTCGCCGGTCAGCGCGGCCTCGAAATCGGGCACGGGGATGTCGGCGCTGGTGCTGTCCAGCGGGTCGTGCCCGGCCATGGCCTGCAACAGGATCGCCGCATCGCGCACCGACTTGGTCATCGGGCCGGCCTGGTCCAGGGACGAGGCAAACGCGACGATGCCCCAGCGCGACACGCGGCCATAGGTCGGCTTCAGCCCCACGGTGCCGGTGAAGGCGGCGGGCTGGCGGATCGAGCCGCCGGTGTCGGTCCCGGTGGCGGCAAGGCAGAGGTCGGCCGCGACGGCCGCCGAAGAGCCGCCGGACGACCCGCCGGGGGTCAGCTTCCGGTCGTCCACCTTCCATGGGTTCACGGCATTGCCATAGGTGCTGGTCTCGTTCGACGAGCCCATGGCGAATTCGTCCATGTTGAGCTTGCCCAGCATGACCGCGCCGGAGTCCCACAGCTGGCGGGTGACGGTGGATTCGTACTCGGGCCGGAAGCCTTGCAGGATCCGGCTGCCGGCCTGGCTGTCCACATGCCTGGTGCAGAACAGGTCCTTGATGCCCAGCGGGATACCGCAGAGCGCGGGCGCGTCGCCGGATTTCAGCCGCGCATCGGCGGCATCGGCCAGCTCCAACGCCTTTTCCGGGGTCTTGTGCACCACGGAATTGAGCGCGTCGGCGCCGTCGATGGCCGTCAGGCAGGCCTCGGTCAGGGCGCGGGCGGTCACGTCACCGGCGCGCAGGCGGTCGCGCGCCTCGGCGATGGTCAGGGTATTCAGGTCAGCCATTATTCCACCACCTTTGGGACGGCAAAGAAGCCTTCGCGCGCGTCGGGCGCGTTGGCCAGCACCTTGTCGGGCTGGTTGCCGTCGGTCACCACGTCCTCGCGCCGCTTCAGCCGCTGGGGCGTGACGCTGACCATGGGTTCGACGCCGTCGACATCGACCTCGTTCAGCTGCTCGATGAAGCCAAGGATGGTGTTGAACTCACCCGCCAGCGCGTCGAGCTGGTCGGGCTCGACCCGGATGCGCGCCAGCTTGGCGACGCGCGCGGCGGTGTCTTTGTCGATGGACATGGGGGCGGCACCCTTCGTGTCGGTGGCGTTGATCGCGCTGGGCTTAGCGCCCCGCGTGCGCCCTTTCAACCCGGTCCCGGCGCAGCACGGTGATCATCCAGCCCAGCATCACCGCGTTCAGCAGGTGCCAGACGAAATGGGTGCCCAGCGGGACCGCCCCGCAGACCGGCATGTCGAGGCTGCGGAAGGTCAGCGACAGCGCAAGGATCCCGGCGCCCAGCGCCAGCCCCCGCGCCACCTGCGGCAACCGCGCCCGCAGCCAAAGCGCGTAGCCCGCGATGGCCAGCGGCACGGGCCAGTACATGGCCGATATGGCGAAGCCCGGCAGCGCCGCGAAGATGCGGCCGCCCAGCGCCAGGTAAGGGATGAAGGCCAGCGTGCCCAGCGCCGCGCCCCACCACGGCCAGCCCAGGTAGCGACGGTTCGCGGCGAAGACGTAGATCAGGATGAACACTGCGATGGGCAGCGTGTCGGCCAGCGCCGCCCACCGCGTGGCAAGGGTGTGGAACAACCCCGACCCCACGCCGATCAGGAACAGCACCACGCACAGAACCCGTTCGATCCCGCGCGCCGCCGGGAACAGCCACACCGCCACCAGGAGGAAGGCAAGGTTCGTCAGCGCGTTCGCGGGCTCGGCCCAGACACCGGGCCCGAGGCGTTCGCAATAGGCGTCGATCTGGGCCGTCCACTCCATGTTCAGGAGCCTAGCAGTCGCCCGGACGGGCGGCGCTGTGACCCGAGGCCGCGCATCACGCGGGCATCAGCGCCCAGTAATCCAGGTCGAGCAGCACATGCGGCAGGTACTTGCCCGCGTCGTCGCGCAGGCCTTCGCCGTCGCCCTTCGTCGCCACCAGCCGCAGCCGGATGGCGCCCACGCCGGGCGCCGGGGTCTCGGCCGTCTCGATCACCTCGGACCAGGCGCGCACGGTATCGCCCGCGAAACACGGGTTGGCGTGGGCGCCCGCATTCAGCCCGACGATCATCTGCGCGTTGGCAAGGCCGTTGAAACTGAGCGCGCGGGCCAGCGAGATCACGTGCCCGCCATAGATCAGCCGCTTGCCGTCCTCGCGCTGGGTCGCGTCGAAATGCACCTTGGCGGTGTTCTGCCACAGGCGGGTGGCCAGCATGTGCTCGGCCTCCTCGACGGTGACGCCGTCAACGTGGTGAATGACTTCGCCCGGCTGGTAATCGCTCAGGCGGTGCGGCTCGCCCGCGAGTTCGAAATCGTAGCCGGTGAAATCCAGGCCCGCGGGCAGGACCAGGTCCGCCGCGTCGACCGCGCCGGCCAGCGTCGGCACGACCGTCTCGGGGGCCGGGGCATCCGCGTCGCGCTTGCGCACCATCACCCAGCGCACGTAGCTCAGCACATCCTCGCCGCGCTGGTTGCGGCCCGTCGTGCGCACCCAGACCACGCCCGTCTTGCCGTTCGAGTTCTGCTTGAGCCCGATGACCTCGGAGTCGGAGCTGAGCGTATCGCCCGGCCAGACCGGGGCGAGCCAGCGGCCTTCGGCATAGCCAAGGTTCGCCACCGCGTTCAGCGACACGTCCGGCACCGTCTTGCCGAAGACCGTGTGGAACGCGACCAGGTCGTCCAGAGGCGACGCCGCCAGCCCGCAGGCCTGCGCGAAGGCGTCGGAGGAATAGATCGCCCCCCGCGCCGGGTAAAGCGCGTGATACAGCGCCCGTTCGCCCTGCCCCACCGTGCGCGGCACGGCGTGGCGGATCACCTGCCCGACGCTGTAATCCTCGAAGAAGCGGCCCGGATTGGTCTTGGTGCTCATTGCGCGCCCAGCTTCATGTCGGGCGAATACGGCGCGTCGATCTTCTTGGTCACCGCCTGGGCGCAGCGCATGACGCCGTGTTCGGCATCGAAGGCGTAGGCCGGGTCGCCATAGAGCTCCCAGCCCTTCGACAACGCCTCGGACACCTTGTGGCAAAAGGCCGACGAGTCGTCGCCGGTCAGCAGACGGTAGATCATGATCAGGCTCCGAAAGGATTGACACCCAGCCAGTAGTGGATGGCGGTGATGATGACGTAGAGAACGGCGGTGATGACGGCCAAACGGATCGTACCCTTGGTCGATCCGCCCTCGTAGGGCTGCCAGTAGGGCTCGCGCATGTTGATCAGCCGCATCTCGGCCAGCGCCCAGACGATGAACGTCCCCCACATGATGACCGAGGCGAGATCGCCGTTCACCAGCAGGTGCAGTGCCGACCAGAGCGTGAAGCCCCAGAGCTGCGGGTGCCGCATGTGCCGCCGCAGCGACGACTTGGAGCTGCCCAGCCCGAACAGCGCGATGGCCGGGAACATCAGCAGGTCGACCAGGTGCACGCCCCAGGCGGGCGGCGTGTAGACCGGGATGAAGGGTGCCGCGCGGTACCCCATGACGATCAGCACCACCGACAACAGCAGCACGGCGGCGAAGACACCTTTCGAGGCGGTCCCCAACCGGTCGGTCAGCGAGGCGCGGGCGTCGGGCGCGACGCGTTTGAAGACGTGGGCCACGACCCACAGGACCAGTCCGCCGATCAGCAGCCCCATCAGGATGCCCCCCCGGCGCGGGCCAGCACCTTGCGGGCAGTGGCGACATGCAGGTTCTCGACGATCTTGCCGTCCAGCACGGCGACCCCCTGCCCCTGAGCCTCGGCCGCCTCGAACGCCTCGATCTGGCGTCTGGCGGTGTCGACCTGGGCCTGCGACGGGCTGAAGACCTCGTTGCAGATGGCGACCTGCGCGGGGTGGATCAGCGTCTTGCCGTCCATGCCCAGCGCGCGGCCCTGTTCGCATTCGGCGCGCAGGCCGTCCTCGTCCTTGAAGGCATTGAACACGCCGTCGACGCAGGGGATGCCGCCCATGCGCGCTGCGGCCAGGCATGTCTGGAGCGCCATCATCAGCGGCATCCGGTCGCCGCCCGTCTCGCAGCCAAGCTCGGCCGCCAGGTCATTGGTACCGATGATGAAGCCACCCATGCGCGGGGCCTGCGCGATCTCGGCCGCGTTGAACACGCCGCGCGTGGTTTCCATCATCGCCCAGATGCGCGTCTCGGCGCAGCCGGGATGGGCGTCGAGCCGCGCGGCGATGCTGGCCACGTCCGTCGCGGCACCGACCTTGGGCAGCAGGATCGCCTGGGGTCCCGCGTCCATGACGGTCTCGAGATCCTCGCCGCCCCAGGGCGTGTCCATGCCGTTCATCCGCACCAGCTGCGCGCGCGAGCCATAGCCGCCCACGCGCAAGGCAGCGGCCAGAGTCTCGCGGGCGTTGGCCTTTTCGCCCGGCGCCACCGCGTCCTCGAGGTCGAAGATGATGGCATCCACGTCCAGCCCCCGCGCCTTTTCCAGCGCGCGTTCCTTCGAGCCGGGAATGTAGAGAACCGATCGCCAGGGGCGGTGCGTCGCGGACATGGGAAGACCTCCTGCGGGCAATAATGTGTCGCTTGAGACCACGGATCCGACAGTTTCCGCAACCCCAATCGTGCCGCGACGCAGAAAGCGGCCAGGGAACGCAGGGTTAAGCCGCGTTTACCGGATCGGAACGCAGGCTGGGCATCATGACCCTGGAAACGGAACGGAGCCTGCCATGACCCGCCCCTTGATGATCCTGACCCTGTCGCTCGGCACCATCGCGCTGGCGATCGGGGCGGCGCGCGCCCAAGCTGGCCAGAACTGCGCCCCCCGTCCGATCGTCTTGCAGAAACTGAACGACGTATACGAGGAGACGCGCCGCTCCATCGGTCTGTCCGGCTCCGGGCAGGTGGTCGAGGTCTTCGCCGCCGACTCGGGCAGCTGGACCATCATCGTCACCTCGCCGAACGGGCTGACCTGCGTCGCCGCGGCGGGCCAGTCCTTCGAGACCACGACCGAAAGCCGGGCACCGGCGGGCGACCCGGCCTAGGCCAGCGCGCCCCAGACCAGCCGCGCGCCGCTGGCCAGCAGCATGAGGTAAGTCACCGCGAAGAACAGGCGCTCGGGGATGCGGCGATGGGCGATGACGCCCAGCCAGATGCCGATCACCGCGAAGGGCGACAGGATCACCCCCGCCATCAGGCTGGTGGGGGTGAAGATCCCGAGGCCCGCGTAGGGCACGAATTTCATCAGGTTCACCGCCCAGAACACGATCACCGTCGTCGCCTGGTAGTCCGTCTTGGCCACCTTGCGCGACAGCAGGTAGACGGCCGCCGGTGGCCCGCCCGCGTGGCTTATGAAGCTGGTGAAGCCGGCCGCGAGCCCCCAGCAGGCCCCCGCGATACGGCCCGCGGGCAGGCCCTCGACCCGCAGCCAGCCCCGGGCGCGCGCCATCTGGAACGCGACGAAGCCGAGCGCGATCAGGCCGATCAGCAGGCCGAACACCTCGGGCGCGACGATGGTATAGACCAGCGCGGCCAGCGCCACGCCCGGGGCCGCGCCCAGGATCAGCACCCGCGCCGCCTCGCCATCCCACTTGCGCCAGTAGGGGCGCAGCGCCGTCACGTCCATCAGCATGAGAAGCGGCAGCATCACCGCCAGCGCATCGCCCGGCGGCACGACCAGCGCCAGCAGGACCGCCGCGCCGAAGGCCGCGCCCGAGCCGAACCCGCCCTTGGAGATCCCGGCATACAGAACGGCCGGGATCGCCACCGCGAAAAACCCAAGTGTCAGCTCCATCCGGCCCTTTCCGCCAAGCGCCTCGCCCAAACAGGCGATGCCTCGCCGGTTCCATACCTTGCAAAAAATATATCCCGGAACCAGTGGCTTGGCCTTCGCGTCTACTGGCCAGATGCGGCAGCACGCCGCAGTATGCAAATAGGAGAATAGGAATGAATCGCTTCCTGATCACCACCACCACCGCCGCCCTTGCCCTGTCGACCAGTGCGCTTGTTGCCGTGGGCCAGACCTCCGACAACGCCTTCGTCGACTACCAGGCCGATGCGGCGACCGAACTGTTCGCCTCTGACCTGGTGGGCGCGCGGATCTACGCGACCGAGGCCGAGGTCGGCGACACCATGGAAGCCGGCTCCGAGCAGGAGTGGGACAACCTGGGCGAAATCAACGACATGATCCTCAGCGAAGACGGGTCGGTCCAGACCGTGATCCTCGGCATCGGTGGCTTCCTTGGCATCGGCGAGCGCGACGTGGCCGTCGATTTCTCGCAGATCCAGATCGTGCGCGATGGCGATGATGCCACCGACTACTTCCTGGTCGTGAACGCCACGCAGGAAGAGATGGAGAACGCGCCCGAGTTCGAGCGTTCGGAAGTCGAAGAGGAAATGGAAGAGGCCGCCGAGAAAACCGGCGAAGCCATGGACGAGGCCGCGACCGAGGTCGACCAGGCCGCCGACGCCGCCGAGGCCGAAGCCGAGGAGACCGCCAACGAGGCGGAAGCCGCCGCGTCCGAAGCCGCCAACGAGGTCGATCAGGCCGCCGACGCCGCCGAAGCCGAGCTGGAAGAGACCGCCAACGAGGCGGAGGCTGCCGCCTCCGAGGCCGCGAACGAGGTCGAACAGGCCGCTGAAGGCGCCGAAGCCGAGATGGAAGAGGAAATGAACGAAACCGAGACCAACCAGTAAGCCTGGCCTCGTTTCCAGTAAGTCCCAAAGGGGCCGCCCGGTCGATCCGACCCGGGCGGCCCTTTTCGATCCGGGCGCCGGACACGGCCGGGCGGCGTCACGCCCTTGCGTCGTGAGCAGTTGCGGCTTAACCGTCTGCCGGACCTTTGCAACCACCGGAGATTTCCATGGCCAGACCGAAAATCGCGCTGATCGGTGCGGGACAGATCGGCGGAACCCTCGCCCATCTGGCGGCGATCAAGGAACTTGGCGACGTCATCCTCTTCGACATCGCGGACGGCACGCCGCAGGGCAAGGCGCTCGACATCGCCGAGTCGGGCCCGTCCGAGAAATTCGACGCCGCGCTGAAAGGCACCACCTCGTACGAGGATATTGCCGGCGCCGACGTCTGCATCGTCACCGCGGGCGTGCCGCGCAAGCCGGGCATGAGCCGCGACGATCTGCTGGGCATCAACCTCAAGGTCATGAAGTCGGTGGGCGAAGGCATCGCCGCCAACGCGCCCGACGCCTTCGTCATCTGCATCACCAATCCGCTCGACGCGATGGTCTGGGCCCTGCGCGAGTTCTCGGGCCTGCCCCACCAGAAGGTCGTGGGCATGGCCGGCGTGCTTGATTCCGCGCGCTTCCGCCACTTCCTGAGCCTGGAGTTCGACGTCTCCATGCGCGACGTCAGCGCCTTCGTGCTGGGCGGCCACGGCGACACGATGGTGCCGCTGACCCGCTATTCCACCGTGGCCGGCATCCCGCTGCCCGATTTGGTGAAGATGGGCTGGACCAGCCAGGAAAAACTGGACGAGATCGTGCAGCGCACCCGTGACGGCGGCGCCGAGATCGTCGGCCTGCTGAAGACCGGCTCGGCCTATTACGCCCCGGCCACCAGCGCCATCGAGATGGCCGAGGCCTACCTGAAGGACCAGCGCCGCCTGCTGCCCTGCGCGGCCTGGTGCGACGGCGAGTTCGGGCTGGACGGCATGTATGTGGGCGTGCCCACGATCATCGGCGCCAACGGCATCGAGAAGGTCGTGGACATCAAGCTGGAGAAGGACGAGCAGGCCATGTTCGACAAGTCGGTCGAAGCCGTGCGCGGCCTCGTCAGCGCCTGCAAGGGGATCGACGACAGCCTCGCCTGACCCACCCGGCAACTTGATGCGCAAGGGCCCCCGACAGCGCCGCCGATATTGTGATCACAGCAAAACCACGCGTGATCACAGTTCGCGGTTTTTCAGCGAGTCGTCTGCATTTTCTCACTATTCCGTTTGGCGCGCCCCCCGGCTCGTGGTCTACACTGCCCGCCAAACGAAGGACGTGAGGACAGTGCGATGAACATCCACGAATACCAGGCCAAGGCGCTGCTGCGCGATTACGGTGCACCGGTCAGCGACGGCCGCATCGTCACCCGCGCCGAGGACGCCAAGACGGCGGCGGGCGAACTGGACGGCCCGCTCTGGGTGGTCAAGGCGCAAATCCACGCCGGCGGCCGCGGCAAGGGCAGCTTCAAGGAAGCTGACAGCGGCGACGGCGGCGGTGTCCGCCTTGCCAAGTCGGTGCAGGAAGCCGCCGACCAGGCAAAGAAGATGCTGGGCCGAACGCTGGTCACGCACCAGACCGGCCCCGGCGGCAAGCAGGTCGGCCGCGTCTACATCGAGGACGGTTCGGGCATCGAGACCGAGCTTTACCTCGCGCTGCTGGTGGACCGGCAGACCAGCCGCGTCAGCTTCGTCTGCTCGACCGAGGGCGGCATGGATATCGAGGAAGTCGCGGCGGCGACCACCGAGAAGATCCTGAGCTTCAGCGTGGATCCCGCCACCGGCTACCAGGCGTTCCACGGCCGCCGCATTGCTTTCGCGCTTGGCCTGACCGGCCAGCAGGTCAAGCAATGCGTCAAGCTGATGGGCCAGCTCTACGCCATGTTCGTCGACAAGGACATGGAGATGCTCGAGATCAACCCGCTGATCGTGACCGACAGCGGCGATCTGAAATGCCTCGACGCCAAGATGGGCTTCGACAGCAACGCGCTGTATCGCAACGCCGACATCGCCAACCTGCGGGACGAGACCGAGGAGGACCCGAAGGAGCTCCAGGCCTCGAAATACGACCTGAACTACATCGCGCTGGACGGCGAGATTGGCTGCATGGTCAACGGCGCGGGCCTGGCCATGGCGACCATGGACATCATCAAGCTCTACGGCGCCGAGCCGGCCAACTTCCTCGACGTGGGCGGCGGTGCGACCAAGGAAAAGGTGACCGAGGCATTCAAGATCATCACCTCGGACCCGCAGGTCAAAGGCATTCTCGTGAATATCTTCGGCGGCATCATGCGCTGCGACGTCATCGCCGAAGGCGTCATCGCCGCGGTGAAGGAAGTCGGGCTGCAAGTGCCGCTGGTCGTCCGCCTGGAAGGCACCAATGTCGACAAGGGCAAGGAGATCATCTCGAACTCCGGCCTGGACGTCATCGCCGCCGACGACCTGAAGGACGGCGCCCAGAAGATCGTGAAGGCGGTGAAGGGGTGAGACACGGGGCCGGCCCGGACGGGCCGGCGCATGCTCCATTGAACCGGTCGTACCACGAACGGATGGAGCCCGATGGAACCCGCCGGAGTTGTCAGGGAAGGACGCACGCATGACCAGGAACGCCCCAGCAGAACTTTCGCCCATCATCGTCGGCGCCGCGCTGCTTGGCACCGGGATGTTGCTGCGCCGCTGGCAGCCTTCGGCGCTCAGCCTGCCCGAGCGCCCCGATACGCCGCACCGCGACAGCGGTGCACGGCGGGCGGCGCGCAAGACCCGGGACGGCATCGCGCGGGTGCTGCCGTCGAACCTCACCGGCTCGCTGGGCCGGACCCTCATCATCGCGGGCGCGGGGCTTGTCCTCGTGCGTCTGCTGGACTTCGCCGTCGACGACGGCGAGGCGCTTTTCGACTGACGCCGGGCGACCGGCAGAGACAACAGACCCGAAGGAGGCCCCGATGGCCGTACTCGTCGACAAAGATACCAAAGTCATCTGCCAGGGCTTCACCGGAAGCCAGGGCACGTTCCACTCCGAACAGGCCATCGCCTACGGCACCAGGATGGTCGGCGGCGTCACGCCCGGAAAGGGCGGCCAGACGCACCTGGACCTGCCCGTGTTCAACTCCTGCCACGAGGCGGTGCACCAGACCGGCGCCAACGCCACCGTGATCTACGTGCCGCCACCCTTCGCCGCCGACTCGATCCTCGAGGCCATCGACGCCGAGATCCCGCTGATCGTCTGCATCACCGAGGGCATCCCGGTGCTGGACATGATGAAGGTCAAGCGCGCGCTGGAAGGCTCGAACTCGAAGCTGATCGGGCCGAACTGTCCGGGTGTCATCACCCCCGACGCCTGCAAGATCGGCATCATGCCCGGCCACATCCACAAGCGTGGCAGCGTCGGCGTGGTCAGCCGCTCGGGCACGCTGACCTACGAGGCCGTGAAGCAGACCACCGACGTGGGCCTTGGCCAGTCGACCTGCGTGGGCATCGGCGGCGACCCGATCAAGGGGACCGAGCATATCGACGTGCTGGAATGGTTCCTGGCCGATGACGAGACCGAGAGCATCATCATGATCGGCGAGATCGGCGGCCAGGCCGAGGAAGAGGCCGCGCAGTTCCTGGCGGACGAGCGCAAGAAGGGCCGTTGGAAACCCACGGCCGGCTTCATCGCGGGCCGCACCGCCCCCCCGGGCCGCCGCATGGGCCACGCGGGCGCCATCGTGGCGGGCGGCAAGGGCGACGCCGAATCGAAGATCGCCGCCATGAAGGAGGCCGGCATCGTGGTCGCCGACAGCCCCGCCACCCTGGGCGAGGCCGTGCTGGAGGCCATCGGGAAGTAGACCAAGCGGAAAGGACGCGCGCCGATGCATCGGGGCCGTGACATGACCCACCCGGAACAGGCGACGGCCGCGCACGCGGCCGCCGCGCGGTGGCGCGCATGACCCTGTCCGAGTCGGTCCGCACCTGCCTGACGCAGAAATACGCCAGCTTCTCGGGCCGCGCGTCGCGGTCGGAATACTGGTGGTTCATGGGGGCCTACCTGTTCTTCGGCATGGGCGTGGGGCTCCTGGGCAAGGCGGCACAGTTGATCTTCGTGCTGGCGGTGATCTGCCCGCTGGTCGCGGTCGGGGCGCGACGGTTGCAGGATACCGGTCGCCCCGGGGCCCTGATCTTCGTCCCGCTGGCGCTGGCGCTTCTCTTCGCGTGGCTGGCGCCCGGCGCGCCCGCGCAGGGCACGCCCGGGGTTCAGCCGGTCACGCAGGGCGAGGCGATCGGCGCGCTGGCGATGATGCTGATCCAGATGCTCGTGGCGCTGATCTACCTGTGGCTTCTGACACGTCCCGGCGACGATCGAGCGAACGCTTACGGCCCCCCGCCCGAAACCGTGGCGCAAGAGGCCTGAGATGTCGTTCACCGAAGCCGTCCGTACCTGCCTCGCCAAGTATTTCACCTTCTCGGGCCGTGCGTCGCGGCCCGAATACTGGTGGTTCATGCTATTCATCTTCGGAATGTCGCTGATCCTCGGCGTGCTCGACGGGATGATCTTCGGTTTCAACCGCGTGGAATACGCGCCCGACGCCGTCCAGTACGAGGCGAACGGCCCACTGTCGTCTCTGTTCTCTCTGGCCACGCTGATCCCGATCCTGTCGGCCGGGTGGCGGCGGATGCACGACAGCGGGCGCACGGGCCTGCACCTGTTCTATCCCTTGATCGTCATTATCGGTGTCACCACCTTCATGGGCGTCGTGGCCGGGTTCGGCCCGGTCCTGCAGGGCGATTTCGGCGCCGTGATCGCCGGCGGGAGCACCCTGATCCTCGTGTTCGCGATGGTCGTCTTTCTGATTTCCCCCCTCGTGGTGCTGTGGTGGCTGACGCGGCCCAGCCAGCCGCACCCCAACAAATACGGACCGCCGCCCGCCCATATCGCGGCCCGCAACGAATGAAGCGTTTCCCTTCGGAGTCCACGCCATGACCGACCAATCCCGCAACGACCAGTTCCGCGCCGAAAGCTTCGCGCAAGGACACAACGCGGCCTACCTGGAACAGCTCTACGCCCGCTATGCCGACGACCCGCAGGCCGTGGACGAAAGCTGGCGGAGCTATTTCGACAGTCTCGGCGATGCCGACGCCGCCGCGCACGAGGCGGCCGGGCCCAGCTGGGCGCGCACCGACTGGCCGCCCCAGCCCAACGACGACCTGACCGCCGCGCTGGACGGCCAATGGCCCGCCGATCCGGCCGCCAAGCCCGACGGCAAGGCGCTGGCCAGGAAGATCACCGAGAAGGCCGAGTCCAAGGGCGCCAATATCAGCCAGGAGCAGGTGCGACAGGCCGTCCTGGACAGCCTGCGCGCGCTGATGCTGATCCGCGCCTACCGGATCCGCGGCCACCTGGCCGCCGACCTGGACCCGCTGGGCCTGCGCGAGACCAGCAATCACCCCGAGCTCGACCCGAAATCCTACGGGTTCAGCGATGCCGACATGGACCGGCCCATCTTCATCGACAAGGTGCTGGGCCTCGAAGTCGCCACGCTGGCCGAGATCCTGGCCATCGTGAAGCGCACCTACTGCGGCACGTTCGCCCTGCAGTACATGCACATCTCGGACCCCGAGCAGGCCGGCTGGCTGAAGGAGCGGATCGAGGGCCTGGGCAAGGAGATCGCCTTCACCAAGGAAGGCCGCCGCGCCATCCTGAACAAGCTGGTCGAGGCCGAGGGCTTCGAGAAATACCTGCACGTGAAATACATGGGCACCAAGCGGTTCGGCCTTGATGGTGGCGAAGCGCTCATCCCGGCGATGGAGCAGATCATCAAGCGCGGCGGCGCGCTGGGTCTGAAGGAAATCGTCATCGGTATGCCGCACCGGGGCCGCCTGTCGGTCCTCGCCAACGTGATGCAGAAGCCCTATCGCGCGATCTTCAACGAGTTCCAGGGCGGCAGCTTCAAGCCGGACGACGTGGATGGCTCGGGCGACGTGAAATATCACCTGGGCGCCTCCGACGACCGTGAATTCGACGGCAACAAGGTGCACCTGTCGCTGACGGCGAACCCCAGCCATCTCGAGGCGGTGAACCCTGTCGTGCTGGGCAAGGCCCGCGCCAAGCAGGACCAGCTGAACGACCACGACCGCGACGAGGTTCTGCCGGTTCTTCTGCACGGCGACGCGGCCTTCGCGGGCCAGGGCGTCGTGGCCGAGTGCTTCCAGCTTTCGGGCATCCGCGGCCACCGCACCGGCGGGACCATGCATATCGTGGTGAACAACCAGATCGGCTTCACCACCGCGCCCAGCTTCTCGCGGTCGTCCCCCTACCCCACCGACATCGCGCTGATGGTCGAGGCGCCGATCTTCCACGTGAACGGCGACGACCCCGAGGCCGTGGTCCACGCCGCCAAGGTCGCGACCGAGTTCCGCCAGAAGTTCCGCAAGGACGTGGTGATCGACATCATCTGCTACCGCCGGTTCGGCCATAACGAGGGCGACGAGCCCATGTTCACGAACCCGGCGATGTACAAGAAGATCAAGCAGCAGAAGACCACGCTGACCAAGTACACCGAACGTCTGGTGGCCGAGGGCCTGATCCCCGAGGGCGAGATCGAGGACGCCAAGTCCAAGTTCCAGCAGCACCTGGCCGACGAGTTCGAGGCCGGGCGCGACTTCAAGCCCAACAAGGCCGACTGGCTGGACGGGCGCTGGTCGGGTCTGAACAAGCAGGGCGAGAAATACCAGCGCGGCAAGACCGCCATCTCGCCCGAAACGCTCCAGCAGGTCGGCAAGGCACTGACCACCACGCCCGACGGGTTCGCGGCCCACAAGACCGTCGACCGGTTGCTGGACGCGAAACGGCAGATGTTCGAGTCGGGCGAAGGCTTCGACTGGGCCACGGCCGAGGCGCTGGCCTTCGGCTCGCTTCTGACCGAGGGATACCCGGTGCGGCTGTCGGGCCAGGATTCGGGCCGCGGCACGTTCTCGCAACGCCACTCGGCGCTGGTCGACCAGAAGACCGAGGATCGGTACTACCCGCTCAACCATATCAAGGAAGGGCAGGCCCAGTACGAGGTCATCGACTCGATGCTGTCGGAATACGCCGTGCTGGGCTTCGAGTACGGCTATTCGCTGGCCGAGCCCAATGCCCTCACGCTGTGGGAGGCGCAGTTCGGCGACTTCGCAAACGGCGCGCAGATCATGTTCGACCAGTTCATCAGCTCGGGCGAATCCAAGTGGCTGCGGATGTCCGGCCTCGTCTGCCTGCTGCCCCACGGCTACGAGGGCCAGGGCCCCGAGCACAGCTCGGCCCGGCTGGAGCGGTTCCTGACCATGTCGGGGCAGGACAACTGGATCGTCGCGAACTGCACCACGCCCGCGAACTATTTCCACATCCTGCGCCGGCAGATGCATCGCAGCTTTCGCAAGCCGCTGATCCTGATGACGCCCAAGTCGCTGCTGCGCCACAAGCTGGCGGTGTCGAAGGCCGAGGAGATGACCACCGGTTCGTCCTTCCACCGGATCCTGTGGGACGACGCGCAGCAGGGCAATTCCGAGCTGACGCTGAAGTCCGACGACCAGATCAAGCGCGTGGTCCTGTGCTCGGGAAAGGTCTATTACGACCTGCTGGAGAAGCGCGACGCCGAGGGCCTGGACGACGTCTATCTCCTGCGGATCGAGCAGTATTACCCCTTCCCGGCGCACAGCCTGGTGAAGGAGCTGACCCGCTTCAAGGATGCGAAAATGATCTGGTGTCAGGAAGAGCCCAAGAACCAGGGCGCCTGGACCTTCGTCGAGCCCAACATCGAATGGGTGCTGAGCCGCATCAAGGCCAAGCATACCCGCCCCGAATATGCCGGTCGCCAGACCGCCGCGTCGCCCGCCACGGGCCTCGCCAGTCAACACAAGGCCCAACAAGCGGCGCTGGTGAATGCCGCGCTGGGAATCGAAGGATAAGACCATGACCGAAGTGCGCGTGCCCACGTTGGGCGAATCCGTCTCCGAAGCCACCGTCGCGACCTGGTTCAAGAAGCCCGGCGACAGCGTCGCCGTGGACGAGATGCTGTGCGAGCTCGAGACCGACAAGGTCACCGTCGAGGTTCCGTCCCCCGTGGCCGGCACCCTGGGCGAGATCATCGCGAACGAGGGGGACACGGTGGGCGTCGACGCCCTGCTGGCCCAGATCGACGAGGGCGCGGGCAGCGGCGACGCGCCGGCCAAGCCCGCGTCGGAAGAGGACACCAAGGGCGGCTACTCGGGCGCGGACACGCCGAAGGAGTCCGGCGCAGACGGCGGCGACGGTGGCGGCGACGAGATCGACGTCATGGTCCCGACCCTGGGCGAATCCGTCTCCGAGGCCACCATCGCCACCTGGTTCAAGTCCGAAGGCGACGCCGTCGAGGCCGACGAGATGCTGTGCGAGCTCGAGACCGACAAGGTCAGCGTCGAGGTGCCCGCCCCCGCTGCCGGCACGCTGGGCAAGATCCTGAAGGGTGAAGGCGAAACGGTCGAGGCCGGCGGCAAGCTGGCCACCATGACCACCGGCAGCGGCGGCGCCAAGGCGCCCGCCAAGTCCGATGACGCGCCCAAGGCCGAGGCCCCGTCGGGCGGCGAAAGCGGCCGCGATGTCGAGGATGCGCCCTCGGCCAAGAAGGCCATGGCCGAGAAGGGCATCAGCCGCGACCAGGTCAGCGGCTCGGGCCGCGACGGGCGCGTGATGAAGGAAGACGTGGCCAAGGCCGGGTCGGCCCCCAAGTCCGACAGCCCTGCCCCCGCGCCGAAATCGCCCACCCCCGCGGGCGACGCCGACCGCGAGGAGCGGGTCAAGATGACCCGCCTGCGCCAGACCATCGCCAAGCGCCTGAAAGAGGCGCAGAACACCGCCGCCATGCTGACGACCTACAACGAGGTCGACATGACGGCGGTCATGGAACTGCGCAACGAATACAAGGACCTGTTCCTGAAGAAGCACGGCGTGAAGCTGGGCTTCATGTCGTTCTTCACCAAGGCCTGCTGCCACGCGCTGCAGGAAGTGCCCGAGGTGAACGCCGAGATCGACGGCACCGACGTGGTCTATCACCACTTCGTCCACATGGGCATCGCCGTGGGCACGCCCACGGGCCTGGTCGTGCCGGTGGTGCGCGACGCCGACGCCATGTCCTTCGCCGAGATCGAGAAGACGATCAACGACCTGGGCGTGAAGGCCCGCGACGGCAAGCTGTCCATGGCCGACATGCAGGGCGGCACGTTCACCATCTCGAACGGGGGCGTCTACGGCTCGCTCATGTCCTCACCCATCCTGAACCCGCCGCAATCGGGTATCCTGGGCATGCACAAGATCCAGGAACGGCCCATGGTCATCGGCGGCGAGATCAAGATCCGCCCGATGATGTACCTGGCGCTGAGCTACGATCACCGCATCGTCGACGGCAAGGGCGCCGTGACCTTCCTCGTCCGCGTGAAAGAGGCGCTGGAAGACCCCCGCCGCCTGCTGATGGACCTGTGACCCCGTCGGCGGACGGCTGTCGCCGTCCGCCGCCTGACCATGCCGGGACGCCCGAAAATGACCGAAACGATCGCGACCCAGATTCCAGTGCGGCGCCTCGCCTGGCTGCTGCCCGCGCTCCTTTCGGCCTGCGTTGTCGCCCCGCGCGACCCGTCCGTCACCGTGCGCCACTTCGCATCGACCGAAAGCGCGGGCGACGGCGCGCGCTGGCATATCTTCCTGTTCGACCCAAGCCAGCCGCGCGACCTGGATGCGCGGATCCGCCTGGCGCGGGCCAACCTGAATCCCGGGTGCCGCTGGGTCGGGGCGCCGCGTGATGAGATCATCTCGAAAACCAATGCGCAGGGCGCGCGTTATGCAGACACGGTGCTCGCCGCACCGCTGATTTGCAGAGGATAGATCATGCACGCACTCATCCGTTTCGACACCACCGACGCCGACGCCTTTCTCGACGCCTATGCGTCCGCGTCCGAGCGGCGCGACCAGGCCGGGCTCACGCAGTTGCAGCTCTGGCGCGAACAGGGCACGTCGGCCGTCTGGGGCCTCTATGACGTGGCCGACCGCGAGAAGGTGGCCGAATGGCTGTCGTCCGAGACCGGGCTGCGCAACACGCTGTCGGGCACCGAGGCTCACTACCTGGGGACCGTCTGAATGACGCCCGAGCTCGTCGCCCTGACCCTTGCCGCGCTGCTGCAATGCATCCAGTTCGTGGCCTACGCCATTCCCGCCAACCGTGAGCTCGGGCCGGGCTACACCATGTCCGCCCGCGACCGCGAACCGTCGCGCGAGATGTCGGCCACGACCGCCCGTCTGGGCCGCGCGCTCGACAACCATTTCGAAGGGCTGATCCTCTTCACCATCGCCTGCGTGGTCATCGCCGTCACGGGCCAGTCCACCTGGTTCACCGCCGCCTGCGCCTGGGTCTACCTGGCCGCGCGCGTCATCTACGTGCCCGCCTACGCGCTGGGATGGCGGCCGGGACGGTCGCTGATCTGGGCTTGCGGTTGGGCCGCCACCGTTCTCATGTTAATCGCGGCGCTGATCTAGGCGCCCACGCGAAAGGATTTCCCCATGGCCAGCTACGACGTCATCATCATCGGATCCGGACCCGGCGGCTATGTCTGCGCCATCCGCTGCGCGCAGCTGGGCCTGAAGACCGCCTGCGTCGAGGGGCGCGAGACGTTGGGCGGCACCTGCCTGAACGTGGGCTGCATCCCGTCGAAGGCGCTGCTGCACGCCACCCACATGCTGCACGAGGCCGAGCACAACTTCGCCAAGATGGGCCTGAAGGGCAAAAGCCCCTCGGTCGACTGGGGCGACATGCAGTCCTACAAGGCCGACACGATCGGCCAGAACACCAAGGGCATCGAGTTCCTGTTCAAGAAGAACAAGATCGACTGGCTGAAGGGCTGGGGCACCATCCCCGAGGCCGGCAAGGTCAAGGTCGGCGACGAGGTGCACGAGGCCAAGAACATCGTCATCGCCACCGGCTCGGACGTGGCGACGTTGCCCGGCGTCGAGATCGACGAGGATGTCGTGGTCAGCTCGACCGGGGCGCTGAGCCTCAAGAAGATCCCCAAGAAGATGGTGGTGATCGGCGCGGGCGTCATCGGGCTGGAAATGGGCAGCGTCTATTCCCGTCTCGGCTCGGAGGTGACGGTGGTCGAGTATCTCGACACGATCACCCCCGGCATGGATGGCGAGGTGCAGAAGGGCTTCCAGAAGATCCTCAAGAAGCAGGGGATGGAGTTCATCCTGGGCGCCGCCGTCCAGGGGGTCGAGGTCAAAAACGGCAAGGCCAAGGTCGCCTACAAGCTGAAAAAGGACGACAGCGAGGCGACGCTGGACGCCGATACCGTGCTGGTTGCAACGGGCCGCCGCCCCTATACCGACGGGCTGGGCCTGGAAAAGCTGGGCGTGTCCATGTCGAAGCGCGGACAGGTGGAAACCGACGGTCACTGGAAGACCTCGGTCGACGGCGTCTATGCCATCGGCGACTGCATCGCCGGACCCATGCTGGCCCACAAGGCCGAGGACGAGGGCATGGCCGTGGCCGAAGTGCTTGCGGGCAAGCATGGCCACGTGAATTACGACGTGATCCCCGGGGTGATCTACACTCACCCCGAGGTCGCCAATGTCGGCAAGACCGAAGAACAGCTGAAAGAGGCCGGGACGCCCTACAAGGTCGGCAAGTTCAGCTTCATGGGCAACGGCCGCGCCAAGGCCAACTTCGCCGGCGAGGGCTTCGTCAAGATCCTCGCGCACAAGGAAACCGACCGCATCCTGGGCGCCCATATCATCGGCCCCATGGCGGGCGACCTGATCCACGAGATCTGCGTCGCGATGGAGTTCGGCGCCGCGGCCGAGGACCTGGCGCTGACCTGCCACGCCCACCCGACCTATTCCGAGGCGGTGCGCGAGGCGGCGCTGGCCTGCGGCGACGGGCCGATCCACTCCTGAGGTGAAACTCCTGCGCGCCCGCCGATCCGGTGGGCGCGCAACAGCTGCCGGCGCGGCACGCCGGGCCGCGTGACGCCGGCGACGCGTGCCGTCGGCCCCCGCCCTACCCCTCGTATTTCTTGATCTCGCCCGAGCGCAGCTTGCCCTGGTAGCGGCTGAGCTCGGCCTTCACGATCGGCATCAGGAAATACAGCGCGATGATGTTCACGATCGCCATCGAGAACAGCATGGCGTCGGAGAAGTCGATCACGGGCCCGAGGCTCGCGGCCGATCCGATGATGATGAACAGGCAGAAGATGATCTTGAAGATCAGCTCCTTCACCCGCCCCTCGCCCAGGATGTAGGTCCACGCCTTCAGCCCGTAATAGCTCCAGGACAGCATGGTCGAGAACGCGAACAGCACGACCGAGATGGCCAGCAGCGGCGGGAACCACGAGAACGCCTGCGCATAGGCCGCCGAGGTCAGCGCAACGCCCGACACGTCGCCTTCGGTGGCGATGCGGCCCAGTTCGGCGTTCCAGACGTAAAGGCCGGTTTCGGGATCGGCTTGCAGCACGCCGGTGATGACGATCACCAGCGCCGTCATGGTGCAGATCACGACCGTGTCGATGAACGGCTCCAGAAGCGCGACGTAGCCCTCGGTCACCGGCTCCTTGGTCTTCACGGCCGAGTGGGCGATGGCCGCCGACCCGATCCCCGCCTCGTTCGAGAACGCGGCCCGACGGAAGCCCTGGATCAGCGCGCCGGTGAACCCGCCGGCGACGCCGAGGCCGGTGAAGGCGCCCTCGAAGATCTGGCCGAACGCCCACAGGATCTCGTCGTAGTTGCGCAGCAGGATCACCAACGACACGAGGACGTAAAAGATGCCCATGAAGGGCACGACCTTCTCGGTCACCTTGGCGATGGATTTCAGACCGCCCGCGATCACCGCGAAGACGACGCCGGCGATGACCACGCCGGTGATCCAGCCGGGGTAATCGCCCAGAACGTTGGCCAGCTGCGCGTGGGCCTGGTTGGCCTGGAACATGTTGCCGCCGCCCAGCGCGCCCAGGATGGTGAAGAAGGCGAACAGGACCGCCATGGCCCCGCCCAACGGCAGGCCCCGCTCCTTGAAGCCCTTGGTCATGTAATACATCGGCCCGCCCGACACCGTGCCGTCCGGGTATTCGTTGCGGTACTTCACCCCCAAGGTGCATTCGGTGAACTTCGTCGCCATGCCGAACAGGCCCGCGATCACCATCCAGAAGGTGGCGCCCGGCCCGCCGATCGACACGGCCACGGCGACCCCCGCGATGTTACCCAGCCCCACGGTGCCCGACAGTGCCGTGGCAAGGGCCTGGAAATGGCTGACCTCGCCCGCGTCGTTGGGGTCGGAGTAATCCCCCTTCACCAGGCGGATCGAATGGATGAAGCCCGACAGCTGGATGGCCCCGAAATAGACCGTGAAGACCACGGCGCCGACCACAAGCCACAGGGCGATCCAGCTGAAATTGGTCCCGGGCAGGTCCGCGAAGATCAAGCTGACATACCAGCCGGTATAATCGGCGAAGATGGTGTTGATCGTCTCGTCGATGCCCTGCGCCGCAAGGGGCGACCCGAAAAGCGTTGCGAGAACTGCAAGGAAGTATCGCATGAATTGGCCTCCGGGCTTCATGGGACGATGACGGTGGGAACGGTGGCGATCTGCGCGATGGCCAGCGGGATCGATCCGAAGATGCGGGCGCGCGCCGCGCTCGACCCCGAGCGACCGACGAAGATGAAGCTGGCGTTCTCCTCGGTCGCCGTCTTGACGACGAGCTCGGCCGCCGAGCCGTGCTGCACGGTGCCCACCGCCTCGACACCGGCTTCCTTCGCCTTGGCGATGGCCGGATCGAGCACGTGCGAGTGCGCGCGGTCCAGCTCCTGTGTCCGCTTCTTGTGACGCTCTTCAAGCTCTTGCTGCGTGAGGAAGCTGTAGGGCGACCATTCGAGGACGTGCACGATGACCAGCCTGGCGCCCGACCGCGAGGCGCGCGAGATCGCGCAGTCCAGGACGGCCGTGTCCTCGGTGTTGTCGTCGTAGGCCACGACGAAGGTTTCCTGCGCCATACCGATGTCCTTTCGATCCGGGCGGACGCCCCCGCCGCCTTGCCCCGCACACCGACCTGCCCGAGCGCAGGTCGATCCTCCGATGGTTGATGCAAGGTTCCGTTACGTCAATGGACAAGTGTAATCAGGTGCTGATTCCCGCCGCACTCGCCCATAAATTGAACCGCTCGAGGTGCTTTCGAGCTACCGCCCCGAAACGGGGCGACACGGGCACGGGTGCAGGTGATCGAATAGCATTGGGCGCAAAGAGCCCCCGGGCAGGATCAGGAGAACGGAAGACATGACGGAAGCGCGCCGAAATCTCGACGCGCCCCTCTCCGGGTCTATGGGATGAATATTTGACGCCGATGGTCACTTGCCCGTCACGGGCGGCGATCCGGCAGCAAGAGGCACGCGGGACTTGGTGGCTCGCCCACCAAAGGCAAAGGGCGGGGTTCAGCCCGGTCGGTCTCGAATACCAGCCGCGATACGGATCTTAAGGAATAAGGGCAGGCAACGGGGTTTCGAGCCATCGCGGCCCGTTCGCGAGCCGCGAAACCGGATCGACTTTGGACTGTCACCGCCTGTCAGGCGCCCTGCCCCCGGCAAAAACATTGCCGGAGGCGCGGCGCGCGGGGACATATCCCGTTACCACAAGGCCGATTGCGATCCGCCCAGCTTGGAGTTGCCCAGCGGACGATACTCCTCGACGAAAGCTTCGATCTCGGGCGCGTCGAACAGCGACAGGTAGGCCTCGGCCCAGGCAAGCTCGAAGCTTTTCAGCTCGTCCTCGCCGGTGGTGAAGGTCTGGGGCTCGCCCGCCTTTTCCTCGACCATCCCGGGCGCATCGAAGGCAGCGGGAATGAACTCCACCGCGCGGTGGACCGCGCCGTCGCACATCTCGAAGGTGGGATAGCCGTCGTCCTGCAACAGCGCCCCGCCGACGACCAGCGGCGCCACCGCGTGGATCTGGTAGTGCAGCGCGCGGGGGCCGCGCTCCATCTCCCATTTCAGCGCGCCGTCCTCGTCGGCCTGGCAGGCCACCAGCGCGAAGGTCGTGTGCGCCCAGGCCTTCAGGTAGTCGTTCCCGGCGGCCTCGCCCACGGCGGCGGCGGCGAGCCCCGCCCAGGCGCGCAGGTTGTTCTGGCTGGCCATGGTGGGCGCCTCGGTGTCGAACCACTGGGTCGCGTGGCGCGCACGCTCGACCAGCCAGCCCTCGATCAGTTCCGCCTGATCGGGGTCAATCTCGGCAGCGGACTTGGCCTGGAGATAGGCCAGCGCCATTGCGCCGAAGCGGGACGGCGAGGACAGGTTGGCGTTCATGCTTTCCAGGTCGCTGATCGCGTCGGCCTCGGCCCAGACGGCCAGCGCGTCGACCACGCAGGCCGCCGCCTCGGCGTCGCCGTCACGGGCAGCGTCGTTGGCCTTGCCCGTCAGCGCGACGATGAAGTCGTCAATGGGGCCCAGCGCCGCGTCGACCGCGTCGTTCGACGCCTCGTCGAGATCCGAGCGGTCCTCGCTCTCGTCGGTGTAGCGGCTCCCGTAGTCGAGCGAGACGACGGGTTCGGCCACCTCGATGCAGCTCACGTCGCCCGCCTCCTGCGCCAACAGTGCTGGCGCGGGCAAGGCGGCGAAAAGCGCGCCGGTCATCAGGATTCGTTTCATTGCTCGTATCCTTCCTTACTGGATCATGCGCGCGGTCGACGCGGCTGTCTCGTTGCCCGCCTCGGCGGCAGCGGTCAGCCAGCGGCGCGACTGCGCGGCGGATTGTTCGACGCCCACGCCGTAGGCATAGGCTTGCGACAGCAGGTACATCGCCTCGGCATTGCCACCGTCGGCGGACCGGCGCAGCAGGTCCGCATAGCGATCGGAGGTGTCGCCCTCGGCATCGCTGTCGCGCACGATCCGCGCCAGTTCCAATTGCGCCACCGCGTTTCCGTTCTCGGCGGCCTCGGCATAAAGCGCGCGACGGTCTATCTCGGCATTAACGATCCGGCGGACCTGCGGGTCCGAGTACTCGAGGAAATTGAGGATCACGGGGATGTCCTCGGTATCGGCGATGCGCAGCAGGCGGATCGACATCCGGGCCGTCTCGTCGGCGGTCATCTCGATCTCGCCGTCCTGGCGCAGCGACAGCAGGCGACGCAGCCCGACGGAATAGCCGTCATCGGCCGCCGCCCGGTAAAGCGCCAGGGCGCGCGCCTCGTCGGCGTCCCCGCCGCCCAGTTCGCGCATCGCGTCGCCGATGGCGACCCGTTCCCACCCGTCGCCGCCGGAAACGGCCTCGGCCACGTCGATCCACTGACCGACGGCATCGTCGGCCCCGATCCTCTGCAGCACCCGGGCATATTCCAGCGCCTTGGAGGTGGTGCAGTCGATCGTGCTGCGGATGCGGTTGCGGTATTCCTCGGTCCGGGAAGCGCTTTCCAGGTAGGGCAGCGCGAACAGCAATGCGTCCACGTCGCCGTTGCGCGCGATGGCGTCCGAATAGCGCTGCCAGGCGGCGTCGGGATCGGTTTCGCCGATCTCGATCAGCGTGCGGATCGCCGCGCCGTTGCCCTCGGCGGCCAAGTCGCGCGCGAGCGTGACCAGCCGCGCGCGGCGGTCGCCGTCCAGATCCTTCGTGTCCGCCAGGAGCGACACCAGCTGCGCCCGGGCGCCCGGCTCGCCCGCGTCGATGGCGCGGCCCAGCCGGTCCTCGGCGGCGCCGACATCGCCGCGGTTCAGGGCGAGCTTGGCCTCGGCCACGAACAGCGCGCCGCCCGCCTCGCGCGTCATACGGCGCATGGCGTCGCTGGCGCCGCCGGGCAGGACTTCGTGGAAATTGGCCAGGGAGCGCGACCGCATGTTGACGGCCTGCGATTGCAGTCGGGCCAGTGTCATCGGGTCGTCCTCGACCGTCAGCTCGTCCAGCCGTCCGGGATCGACCTCGACGGTCGTGTCGCCGGCGAAACTTTCCATCCGGGTCCAGTACTCGGCCTCGGACGGGACCGGCGCCACGGCCGAGCGGCAGCGGAAGATCGCTTGCAGATCCTGCATGGGCTCGGTCTGGCCGTCCACGTAGACGGCGTTGCGCAAGGTCGACACCACGTCGAGCAGGTCCTGCTCCGTCTCGGTCTCACGCAGCATCAGACCGGCCAGCCGCATCTGCGCCGCCGACAGGGACGGGTCGATTTCCACGGCCGTCCGGTAGAGCTCGGCCGCCCGGTCCGCGCCCGCCCAGCGGCCGTCCTCGACCATCACCAGGTCGCCGCGCTGCACGTAGGCCCAGCCGGGCGTGTCGGGCGCGTCGATCATGCGATCGAGCGCCGCGGCCAGCCGGTCGCGCCCCTCGGGCCCGTCGGCCCGGTCGCGGGCGAGGTTCACCAGCCGGATGCGCGCCGTGGGATCGCCGAAACCGGCCGCTTCCTCGTAGAGCGCGCGGGCCTCGGCCAGGTCTTGCTCGGCCAGCGCACCGCGTTCGAGAATGGCGGCCAGCTGAAGCATGGCGTAAGGCAGATCGAACCCGGCCGCCTGCCGCAGGCTCTGCATCATCAGGTCGTTGTCCTTCTCGACCTCGATGGCCTCGCGGTGCATCTCGGCCAGGTTCCAGGCGGCGTTGTGGCCGCCGAGATCGGCCGCGAAGCGATACCAGTCCTCGGCCAGGTCGGGATCCGGCGCGACGGCCTCGCCATCGAGGAACACTGCCGCGATGCGGTTCACCCGGTCGCACAGGCGCGGATCGAGATCGCCCAGCAGGTCGCCCAGCGCCATGGTCACGGCCACGTCCGGTGCGATATCCCAATCGTCCAGGTCCCGCTCGTAGGACAGCTCGACCATGCGCAGAAGCGACGCGCCGTCGCCCGCGTAAGCGGCCTGGCGCCACAGGTCGATGGCGCGGTCCTGGTCGCGCTCGACGCCCGTGCCTTCGAAAAGCAGGTCGGCCGCCGTGCGCTTGGCCGAGGTCGTTCCGCTCGGGGCAATCTCAAGCACCCTGTCCACGAGGCCGGACTCGGCCAGCTCCGCCATCCGGCCGGCGGCGACGAGCAGGTCCAGCCGGTCGAGCAGGCGGTTCGTCTCGTCGTAGCTATCGACGACCTCAAGCAGCCGGTCATTGGCCGCCTCGATGGTGTCGAACCAGCGTTCGGGGTCGTTCTGGCGCAGCAGGCGCAGGTCGCGCCGGATCAGCGCGATGTCGCGTCCGCCAACGGGTCCGCCGTCGTAGTCCTGCCAGCGTTCGGTCAGCACGTGTTGCGGCGGGCGCGGCAGACAGGTGTCGGAGCCTGCCTCGACCCGGGGCGGATCGAACGGCACCGAGACCGGGTCGGCGCGGACCGGTCCCGTCAGGGCGACAAAGCCCAGGGCGGTGGCGGAAAGGGCGCGTGTGAAGGTCATGGTGGGGTCCTCCGGGTCGAGGCGTGTCAAGGTCAGTCGGCGTAGGTGCTGTCGGCGGCGACGAGCCCGCCGTCATCGGTGACGATCACCGTGGTCGCGGTGCCGCGGCGCAGGTCGACCGGGTCGAGGCTGGCCAGCGTCTCGCCGTCCTGGCGCAGCTCGAAGGTCAGCGTCAGCGGCGCCTTCAGGCCCACCGCATCGTGGCCGTTGGGCGCGACGTCGGACAGGGCGGCCGTCTCGGCCTCGGTGGCGTAGAGATCGAAGCTCTCCATCTCGCCGAGGTTGTAGAGCAGCAGGTCCGCCTGGGCCGGGCTTTCGGTCACGCCGTCCTCGATCAGCGGCTGCGCCTCGGCCGAGGACAGCACGGTGTAGTGGGTGCTGGCGCCGACCTCGACGGTGGTCTCCTCGTCGCCGACGGAGATTGTGACTTCGCCCGGGGAGACCTCGGCATAGGGCGTGAGGCCCGCGTCGGTGGGATCGAGCACGGTGCCGTCGACCGTGACATTGTTCGCCTCGGGCGCGATCACGCGCAGGAAGGACGCGTCGGGCGAGGACGGATCGGGATAAAGCCCCTCGTCCTGCGCCAGCGCGGGCAGCGCGGGCAGCAGGGCAACGGGAAGGCTGAGCAGAAGCGTTCGCTTGGTCATCATGTCTGGGGTCCTTTCACGGTACAGGTGGAGAGCGTCGCGCCATCCTCGGCCGGCTGGTCGAGCTCGACGCGCACTTGGGTGTAGTCGTCGCGCCAAAGCGGGCGCGCGTACTCGTAAAACCAGCGGGTGGGTCCGACTCGCTCGGAGCGCTGGATGGTCGCGTCGCCGGTCAGGCCGTCTTCCGTCGTGAAGCTCAGCTCGGCCCGGCGGCCGTTGGCGCTGCCGGTATCCACGCCGAGATAGGTCTCGGGCGTGAACCGCTCGGCCGGCAGATCGGCGGTCAGGACGCGCGGCGCAGGGTTGGCCGTCTCGAGCGGCTCGCACGACGCGCCCGCCGCCGCGATCAGCTCGCGCAGCGGGCGTTCGCCGAAGCCGCCCAGGTTGTTGTAGATCGGGTTTTCCCAGACCAGCACGCGCGGCGCGGTCTCGCGGAATGCTCCGGACAGCAGGAACGACGTGATGCCGCCGAACTGGTTGCCGCCGGTGATCGAGTAGTTGGCGACCTGCGCCTGGGTCTCGACCGACAGGGAGTCCTCGAAGTTGAACGTGCCCTCGTCCGACATCGACGTGCCGACCAGCGCGATGGGCGGACCCGCGCTGTCGGCCGCGAAGATCCCGCCGCCACCGGCGTCGCCGCCGACCTCGGTCGTCTCGAACCGCTCGGTCCGTGGCAGCGGCAGGCTTTCGCGGCAGAAACTCTGGATGTGGCGCCGCAGGGCCGAGTCCATCGGCTTGGTTCCGGTCGAGGTCATGTCGATCTCGGTCGTGGGCATGTCGTCCAGGGCCGGAGTCTCGTCGATCCGGTCGGCGATGGCCCCTGCCACGGCCCGCGCGCCGGCGGGCGTCCAGTGGAAGTCGAGCCCGATGAAGGGCGCGCGGTCCTCGGGCAGCGCCCGCATCGCGGCGACCGTGTCGATCGCGGCCACGCCGGCGGCGTCAAGCTCGGACAGGAACGCGGCGTAGCCAGTCTGCGCCAGGTCCTCGTCGTAGCCGTAATTGGCGGCCGCATCGGGCAACTTTCCAGGCATGGCGAGGCTCTTCGTCGGGACGGGCACGTAGATCAGTTGCGTCCCCCGCTCGGCGAGGACGCGGCTCAGGGTGCCCACCGTCTCGGCCGCGGCGGTCGACAGCGGGTGATAGGTCCGCATGTTAAGGTTCAGGCGGTAGAAGAACCCGTCCTGCCCTTCCAGCACGGGCAGTTCGTCGGCGGTGGCAAGCCCGCGGCAGTCGTAGGCCGAGGCGTCCTGTGCGGTGGCCAGCCCGGTGCCGGCCACGAGAAGCCCCGCGGCGAGGGGAAGCGATCGGAAGCTCATTGCGTGTCCTTTCCGGTGTCGTCGTTGCGGGCGTCGAGCTGCGCGAGCAGCGAGCGCGCGGCGGTGCGGGTGCCCAGCGTGTCGCCATCCTCGGCGGCCAGGGACAGGATCCCGCGCAGCCGATCGGGTTCGACAGCGCCCGGGTTTTGCAGGGCGTTCGACCCGATCCTGAGGGCGGCCGCGCCGTCACCGGCCTCGGCCCGTTCCAGCAGCAGCCTCCGGGCCCGGTCGGGATGGCGGCCGAAGGGTTCGCCGGTCTCGTAGAACCGCGCCAGCGCCTCGCCCGCCTCGGGATAGCCCTGCACCGCCATGGTGCGCATGGCGTTCTCCAGGTGGTCGAGCCGCTTGTCCGACACGTCGAGCCCGGGGCGTTCGAGGATGCGGATCAGCGGGCCCAGCGCGTAGTCGCGCCCGGTGAAGACGGCCGAGGCGTAGTAGAGCGCGGCATCGCCAACCAGGTCGTCGGCGTTGTCGAGCTCCATCAGGCGGTTCGCGTAGCGGAACGCGGCCAGGCCGTCGCCCGCATCGGCGAGCGCCCGCATCTCGGGGAAACTCAGGTAGCGGTCGTTCAGCATCCGCTTGCGGTCGCGCTGCAGCTGCCATGTGGGCAGATCGTCCGTCCGGGTCACGCGGTCGTCGATGACCGCCTGCGCGGCCAGGGGACCCGCGAGCGAAACGGCGATAAGGCCCGCGAGCGCCGCGGGAAGGCGTCGATCAGCCATTGCTGGCCTCCTCGGTGTCGGTGTGTTTCGGCGCGCCCAGGTAACGGACCGGGAATTCCCAGATCACGTGCGCGGGCGGCGCATCGGCGAAGGCCGGGTCGGAAAGAACATCGCGCATGGGCGCGATCGGGCCCCGGCCCTCTTCGGCCAGGTTCAGGATGTCGCGCCCGAGCGCGATCTTGAGCGCGGGGACGAAGCTCCAGGCCTCGTTCGCGCTGTAGCTCGTGCCGACGAGCACCGTGTCGATGGGGTCGTCGTCGGAGGCGAAGATGCCGCCTTCCGTCGCGTCGGCTTCCTCTGCCACGTAAGGGGTGACCCGCTCGGGTCCAAGCCCCACCCGGGGCGCGAAATCGTCGGTGGTGACGAACGAAACAAGGTCACCGATGAATTCTTCGGGTCGTGCCGGGACCTTGGCGAACTCCTTGTCACCACGAGAAATTTTTTCGGAACCCGCCACGGCCTCGGCCACGTCGGCGGCGCCCGCAGGGGTCCAGTGCGTGTCGCGGGTCAGGAAGACCGGATCGCCGTCCACATCGGCCAGCGCGGGGCGGGTATCGACACTTTCGACCCCGGCCTCCTGCAGCGCGGCGCGGAAGGCGCGATACTGCTCTTCCATGGCCGCACCGGCCTCGGCATCGCCCCGGTCGCGGTAGATGTCGATCTTGGCCGGGACCGGCACGACGGTCAGCTCGCTGCCCAGCGCATCGAGCTCGGCTTCGACCTCTTCAATGATGCGGGTCGCGGTCGCGATCTCGGGCGTCGTGGCGCGCTGGAACTCCTCGTCGGAGAACAGCCAGCCATCCTCGCCCGCCGTGACGCCGTCGCGCCCCTCGCCGATCAGCGCGTAGCGCGCCGCGCCGATCAGGCCCACGGCCGTCTCGCGGTGGGGCTGCGCCTGGCCGTAGAGCCCGTCCAGCGACAGCGCCGCGCGGCCGGTGACCACGTCGCCCTCGACCTCGCCGGGCAGCCCCTCGCCGAAGATGGCGAGGTTGACGACCACGGCGTAGCCCAGGAACAGGATCGGGACGCTGTAGCGTATGGTCTTCAGGATCGTCTGCATCATGTCGGTCCTTCAGAACTGGAAGTAGAGGAAGGGTGAGAAGCTCTGCTCGGCGAGCTTCAGGATCGTGAGCGTCGCCAGCGCGGTGACCGCGATGGGCGGAACGATGGCGCTGGTCGCCGTCAGCGTGCCGTCGGGACGCGGCGACAGCGGTCCCTCCACCGCGCGGCCGAGCCAGGGCTCGATCATCGCCACGAGGATGGCCAGGATCAGCACGGCGACGCTTTCGCCGGTGATCTCGAAGGCCGCCGCCGGTGACAGCGCGATACCGTTGGCGCCGAACATGCCCGCGAAGACCTGCCCCGCCTCGACCACGGATGTCGCGCGGAACACGACCCAGCCAAGCAGCACGACGATCAGCGTGCGCAGCAGCGCGGCGGTCGAGCGGGATTTGGCCCAGCCCGAGAACCGCTCCCACGCCAGCCAGGCGCCATGCCAGAAGCCCCAGATCACGAAGGTCCAGGCCGCGCCGTGCCAGAGGCCCCCCAGCAGCATGATCGTCATCAGGTTGACGTAGGTGCGCACCGGACCCAGGCGGTTGCCGCCCAGCGGGATGTAGAGGTAATCGCGCAGCCAGACCGACAGCGAGATGTGCCAGCGGCGCCAGAACTCGGTGATCGAGCGCGAGATATAGGGCGCGTTGAAATTCTCGGTGAAGCGGAAGCCCATCATCATGCCGAGCCCGATCGCCATGTCGGAATAGCCCGAGAAATCGAAGTAGAGCTGCATCATGTACGCCACGGCCCCGGCCCATGCGAGCGCCATGGACGGTTCGGGCGTCGAGAAGGCGAGGTCCGCCAGAGGGGCCACGGCATCGGCCAGCAGCACTTTCTTGGCGAGGCCGATGAAGAAGCGCATCATCCCGTCCGAGAACATCTGGACCGAGTGGGTGCGGTGGCGGAACTGGTGGGCGAGGTCCTTGTAGCGCAGGATCGGCCCGGCGATGAGCTGCGGGAACAGCGCGATGAACGCCGCGAAGTCGAGCGGATGCACGTCGTCGGGCGCGTCGCCGCGATAGGTGTCGACGAGATAGCTCACCGACTGGAACACGTAGAACGACACGCCGATGGGCAGGATGATCTGCCAGTGCACGCCGATGGCGTCCGGTGTCGTCCCGACAAGCCCGGTCAGGCTGTCGAGGAAGAAGTTGAAATACTTGAAGAAGCCCAGCACCGCGAGGCAACCCGCCACGCCGATCCCGGTCCAGACCCTGGCGATCCGGTCGGTCGCGGCATGACGGATCATGCGGCCGGTGATCCAGGTCCAGGCCGTCGTGCCGATCAGCAGCAACAGGAAATCGACCCGCCACCACGCGTAGAAGACGTAGGAGACGCCCAGCAGCGTCAGCGACTTCCAGCGGCCCGGCGTCAGGTAGTAGAGCGCCAGCGCCAGCGGCAGGAACAGGAACAGGAAGGTTTCAGAGGAAAAGACCATCAGGTGGTGCCCTCTCCGGAACAGGTGTCAAAAGCGACCTGCGCGGCGTCGCGGCGCAGGGGCGTGGGGTCGAGCGTGCGGACGCCGTCGACGCTCAGCTCGTCCGTGTCGGCGCGCAGGAAGGCGGGCGTCATCTGGTCCAGGTCGCCCGACAGCAGCCGCGGGCGCTGGTCGCGGAAATCGTTGGCGTGCAGGCGAACCTCGGCCAGGCCGGTGCCCCGCAGACCCATGCGGTTGCCCGCGAAGGTGCTGGAGGTGACGAGCACGCGCGTCTCGGGGCGTTGCCGGTGGATCATCAGGCCGGGCCCGTCATTGTCGACGAGGCGGCTGTCGCTGACGATGGCGGTGCCGGCGCCGCGCATGGCCAGGCCCGCGCCGTTGTTGCCGGCGATCTGGACATCCTGCATGAGCACGCAGGTCGCCCCCTGCGCCAGCGTGGCGCCGGACCCGTCGAAGCCGTGCACGGCCACGTCCGACAGCCGCATCGCGCGGCTGGTATCGTCCACGCGCAGGCCCTTGCCCTGCCCGCCGTCGAGGTCGACATCCACAAGACCCATCCCGGTGACGCCGGACAGGTGCAGCGCCTGCGGCCCGCCGGTGTCCCGCACCGAAAGGCCCGCCAGGGTGCCGCCATCGACATCGCGCAGCATCAGGCCGGTGCCCCGCGCGCCGTCGATGGTGTTCTCGCTCAGATTCACGCCGTCCAGCCCTTGCAGGACCACGCCGCGCATGTCCCTGAAATCGTTGCCGGTCATCGCTGCCGGGCTGCCAAAGCTCATCAGGCCCCTGCCGCCCAGGAACAGCCCGGCGCTGTAGGGCCGGTCGCCATAGCCGAGACCGGTGAGGGTCGCGTTCTTCAGCGACAGGCTTTGCGGGCCGAGCGCCGCGATGAAGGGGCGGAACCCCTCGATCTCGGGGTGGATGTCCGGCCCCGCGGCGACGGTCGCGCCGTCCACCGCGAGTTGCCCGAAGGCCAGGACATAGCTGCCCGCACCGCGCGACAGCTCAAGCCGGTCGCCCGCTTCAAGGCGCAGGGACGCGCCCTGCAGAAGCACGATGGGCAGATGAGCCGAAAAGCCGTCCGCGCTCCGGGTCAGCACGTCCGGGTGACCCTTGGCGGCCAGAAGATCGTCCAACTCGGCCAGGGTCACGTCGCCCGCGCTCAGGTAGATCGCGTCGCCGTCCCGCGCCTCGGCCAGCAGGTCGGAGTCGATTTCGACCCCGCCGCCGGTGGCGAGCTGCGTCAACGCCAGCCGCACGCCCGAGACCGAGGCGCGAACCTCGTCCTGGGCCACGGCGGGCGCGGCCAGCGGCAGCGCGAGCGCCGCCGCCAGGCCGAGACGGGTGAGCCAATCAGGCGCGCGCATACCGCTTGCCTTCCCACGGCGCGTCGGCGTCGTCGTCGCCAAGGTCGATCTCGAAGATCCGCAGCGGATCGTCGCCGGTGTTCCACAGCTCGACCGAGCTGCCGGGCGCGACGTTCACGTTCTGCCCGGGGCTGAAATCGTGCACGGGTCCGCCGTTCTTCCAACGGCCCTGCCCGTCCGACACGGCCAGCAGCTTGCCGCCCGACGCGGTGCCGCGGAAGGTCGCGGATTCGCCCACGTCCAGCGTGCGGCGCGACACGGCCGGCACGGCCCTGCCGCCCTGGCCGATATCCACCGGCGCCGACTCGGAATGGCGCGCGACCTCGCTGCGGCCGTCGGCCTTCAGGCGCGTCACCGCGTCCTTCACCTTCTGGGCGTTGGCGTGGTTCGTCACGAGAAGCGCGTCGGGTGTGTCCACCACGATCACGTCGTCCATGCCGATCACGGTCACCAGCTTGTCGCCCGCGCGGATCAGCGAATTGCGGGTGTCGAAGGTCATGGCCTCGCCGCTGGAGACGTTGCCGTCGTCGGTCTTCGGGCTGATCGAATGGATGGCGGTCCACGCCCCCACGTCGTTCCAGTCCACCGAAACGGGCGCCACGGCGACGCGGTCCGAGCGTTCGAAGATCAGGCGTTCCGTCGGCTCGTTGGCGGCGTTGCGGAACGGTGCCTCCGACAGCTTCAGGCCGGTCTCGGTCACCTCGGCGTCGTCCATCGCCGCGCGGACGGCGGCCAGGGTGTCGGGATCGTGCTTGGCGAACTCGTCGATCAGGACATCGGCGCGCATCATCGAGATGCCCGACGCCCAGAGCGTGTCCCCCCCGGCCACCAGGCGCTCGGCCTCTTCGAGGGCCGGCTTCTCGATGAAGCGGCTCACCTCGTACAAGCCTTCCTGCTCGTCCGTGGGCGCGCCGCAGGTGATGTACCCGAAGCCGGTCTCGGCGTGTTTCGGCACTACGCCGAACAGCACGATCCGTCCCGCCTCGGCGCCGGGGCGCATGGCAGTGACGACGGTGTTCATGTCGCCCTCGATCTTGTGGTCCGAGGGCAGCACCAGCATGGTCGCGGACGGATCGTCCTTGGCCAGCGTCAGCGCGGCGGCCAGGACGGCGGGGCCGGTGTTGCGGCCCACCGGTTCGCCCACGAAGCGGGCCGGCGTGTCGATCGCGGCAAGCTGGTCGCGCACCAGAATCTCTTCCGAGGCGGCGGCGATCAGCAGCGGGTCGGCGAACCCATCGCCGCGGTGCCGCGCGACGGTCGCCTGCAGGAAGCTCGGGCCGCCCACGCCGTCAACGGATTGAAACTGCTTGGGTTGGGCGACGCGGGACATCGGCCAAAGGCGTGTCCCCATGCCGCCCGACAAAATGACGGGATGGATAATGCGGCTCATCATTGGTCTCCATTCTGGGTAATGCGATTGAAAATCGGCAGGACGGTTTCGTCCCGGAAGGCGCGCGCTTCGGTCAGCGCTTCGCCGGTGAGAGTGGTCCAGTCGACGCCGAACGCGTCGCGCGTGACACTGAGCGCCGCCACCTGGCCGGCGGTGCCATCGGGAAGGTCGATGGACGGCACGAGGTTCGTGCGCACCAGCCCATCGGACCCCACGGCGCCCGGCGCGCGGAAGCCTTCGGCCAGCGTCGCGCGGAATTCGGCGCCACCGGGCAGCGTCACGTCGACACCGCCGGTCTGCTGCACTTCGAACAGAAGCTCCTGCGGCAGGCGTGCCTCGATGGTCAGGGCGGCGTCGTCGGGCGACACGGCAAACAGCGGCTCGCCGGCGAGGACGGTGCTGCCCTCGGTGACCGAGATCGGCTGCGCCACGCCGTCGATCGGCATGGCGATCGACAGCGTTTCGCCGTCCACGGTGTCGAGCGCGAAGAGCACGTCGCCGGCCTGGGCCTCGGCGTCGATGAAGCTGATCTGGCCGTCCGCGGTGGCGCGGATTGTCTGCCCTTCGGGCACGACGCGGCCGGGAGCGGCGATGTCGGTGGTGAACAGGCGCGCCTGCATCAGGCTGACGGCCAGGGCGATCAGCGCGACGGTCAGCGCCAGGACCACCAGCGTCGCGGCGCCGCTGCGGACGCGCTGACCGATGGTCGGCTTGCCCGGCGCACCGCTGCCGCCGTTCTTGGGCTGGGCCAGCGCGCCCGACCGGATCAGGCGGCCCGAGCTGGTCAGGTCACCCGAGATGTAGTCGTTCAGGACCTGGCGCAGCTGGGCGGAGTGGTCGCCGGTCGGCTCGGAGAAGACCAGCACGCCGGTGTTGTCGTCGATCACGCGGACCTGCGCGGCGGGCGACAGGGCCAGCTGGAAGCCGGGGAAGTCGAAGATCAGCCGCACGATGTTCTGGGTGCCGTCGATGCCCCGGTCGATCAGGCCGGTGACCTGCGCCGTGGTCATCGACAGGCCGCCGCCGGAATAGCGGCGTCCGTCGATCACCGCGGTGAACGGGATGTCGATCAGCGGGTGTTCGTTGCCGGCCGAAAGCGGCGCGGGGGACGTGTCGGGTGCATGTGTCATTGGGTGCGTCCTGTCGGTCGTTCAGAGAAGTCCGGTCGCGAGCGCCGCGCCGAGTGTGAGCCAGCCCAGCGCGAGGCCGTGCATGTAGGTGGAGGAGGCCGAGCGCAGCCGCGCGCCCAGCGGCATCCGCGCCGCCGCCTTCTTCGAGGCCTGGCGCGTCCATTTCTGCCGGTCGAGCCGGAACAGCGCCGAGCTCTTGACCGAGGCGCCGACGATCTGCCCGAAGTACAGCAGCGGCGCGTAGACGATGGGGAAGCCGCCGCCCCGGAAGGTCGAGAGCATCCAGCAGAAGACGTAGCGGGTGAACATGACCCAGGCGATGTAGGCGGGGATCACGGCGGGCGTCGCGAAGAGCGCGGTCAGCGCGATGGAGATCGGGCCGAACAGCGTGGTCCAGATCGACACGCGCTGGTCGAGGATCGACCACCATGTGAAGAACCCGATCCGCGCCGGTCCCAGCCCCAGCGCGCGCCCGTTGGTGCGCAGCATGTTGCCGAACCACCGCTTCATCAGCGCCACGGCGCTTTCGAAGAAGCCCGGCATCGGCTGGTCCTCGTACGAGACGCAGCGCACGTCCGGCAGGTAGGTCATGTGGAAGCCGCGGCTGAGCAGCCAGAACCAGGTCGACTTGTCGTCGCCGGTCAGGAAGTTGATGCGTCCCAGCCGCCAGTGGTCGATGTGGTCGGACTGCACCTGGCGGATGAAGGTCGGGTCGGTGGCCAGATCCGCGCGGAAGACCGACATGCGGCCCGTCAGCGTCAGGACCCGGCCGCCGAACGCCATGGACGACATCATCATCTGGCGCTGCATGAAGCGCAGGTCGAACCAGTTGCGGAACAGCCAGTCATTCGGGATCTCGACGGATTCGTCGGTGGTCAGCGCACCGACGCGGTCGTCGGTGAAGAAGGGCGCCGCGCGCTCGACGATGTCGGCGGGAACGGCGCTGTCGCCGTCCACGAACAGCATGATGTCGTCACGCCGGGGCGCCTCACGCTGCAACAGCCGCAGCGACCGGGCGATGGCGTCGCGTTTCCCCGATCCGGGGATCTGGTCGATGATGAAGCGGACATCGGGCATGTCCGCGCGCCGCGCCTCGAACAGGTCGCGCAGCACCCGCAGGTCGGCCCCGTCCACCACCGAAGCGACGATGGTGGCGCCACCGGGAGACCGGCGGGCGGCCTCGAAGATGGAGCCGTAGACCGCGGTCGTCACGCCGGGTTCGATCTTGAAGGTCGTGACCATGAAATAGGCGTGCGCGGGCACGGCCCGTTCCGCATAGGCCGCCTCGGCCCGCGCGCGGCGCCGGGGATAGATCCACCGGATATAGGCCGTCGCGCGCAGAAAGTTCAGGGTGGCCCATCCATACCGCCACAGGCCGATCGCGCCGAGCACCACGATGGCTTCTTCGGCGGCGGCGAAGCTGGTGTCGCGCACGGCGAGCGCCAAGGCCAGGAAGGCCGCGATATAGATGAGATGACCCAGCATGGCGGCTTACCAGCAGATGCCCTGGTAACCCGCGTCGCTGACGACGTCCGGGTCGATACGGCCGAGGTCGACCACGCGGCGGTTGCCGAGGCTGCCTTTCAGCCGCTCGGTCACCTCGGGGTACTTGTTGCCCACGACGATGACTTCGCTGTCCTCGATCAGCTGGTCGATATCGTCTTCCATCCGCTCGGACAGGTCGGGGACGACGGCGTTGCCGCGCCCCACGGCGCCCGGATCGTTGGCGAAGGCGGTGGCGACGTAGGGGTCGTAGACGCGCACCTCCTGGCCGCTGTCGATCAAGCGCGCGGCCAGGTCGGCCAGCGGGCTTTCACGCAGGTCGTCGGTGCCCGACTTGAAGCTCACGCCGACAAGGCCGACGGCCTTCTTCGACGCCGCGCGCACCATGGTCTCGGCCCGCTCGATCTGGGCGTCGTTGGCCTCGAGAATGGCATTAAGAAGCGGCGTGGCGATGCCCGAGGACTGGCCCACGGCCTTCAGCGCGCGCACGTCCTTGGGCAGGCACGAGCCGCCGAAAGCGAAGCCGGGCCGCAGGAAGGCCGGCGACATGGCGACCTTGGTGTCGGAACACAGGATCGACATCACCTTCTGGCCGTCGAGCTCGTTCGCCTTGGCGATGTTGCCGATCTCGTTGGCGAAGCTGATCTTGGCCGCACGCCAGCTGTTCGACGTGTATTTCACCATCTCGGCCGTTCGGATATCGACCTTGTTCATCTCGCAGGGCAGGTCCTGGTTGATCTCGGTCAGGATCTGTTCGGTCTGCTCGTCGAGGCTGCCGAAGACGATCAGGCCGGGATCGGCGTAGTCCTCGATCGCGGTGCTTTCGCGCAGGAACTCGGGGAAATAGCCGACGCCGAAATCACGGCCGGCCCGCTTGCCCGACGCCTTTTCCAGCGTGGGAATGCAGACCTCTTCCATGGTGCCGGGCACGATGGTCGAACGCATGATGACGGTGTGGCGGTCCCGCTTGGCGGCGATGGCACGGCCGATATCCTCGCAGACGGACACCACGAAATCGAGCCCGACCGACCCGTCCGGCGCCGACGGCGTGCCGACGCAGACGAAGGACGCGTCGGTCTTGGCGACGGCCTCGGCGGCATCGGTGGTGGCGGTCATGCGGCCGCTTTCGGCCATCTCGGCGACGAGGGCATCGAGGCCCTTCTCGACGATGGGCGCGCGGCCGGCATTCAGCCCGTCCACCTTGTCCTGGTCGAGATCGACGGCAATCACCTCGTGGCCGTCGCGGGCCAGGCACGCCGCGGACACGACGCCCACGTAGCCGATCCCGAAAACACTGATCTTTGTCATGGCTCTTCCTTCTCTGGCCGCTTCGGGCCGCATCGAAATCCGTGTCGGACGGCGGTCCCGCCCGGTTCGATTGAGAAGGTAAGGAAAGGTGCTGCGCCCCATCAGTCGGGAAAGCGCCGGACCCGTTGTGGGAATTCATGGAAGGGGTCGGGAGCTTCCGGACCCCTCTGTGGGGCATTCCGCCACGCGCCCCGTCAAATGTTAATTCAGCCAGCCTCGCGCGCTGGCCATGCGGATCAGCGCGGGTCGATCGGCCAGGCCCAGCTTGGCCATGCCGCGCGCCCGGTGGGTGTCCACGGTCTTGGGACTCAGCCCGATGCGCCCGGCGATATCGCTGTTGGAATAGCCGCGCGCCCAAAGCTTGAGGATATCCTCCTCGCGCGGGGTGGGGATCTTGCCCTCGGTCGGACCGGCCTTCGGCGCCGTGGCCGCGCGGCCCACCGACCGCTCGACGAAACTGCCGCCGGCCATCGCCACGCGGATCACCCGCATCAGCGCGCTGCCCGACACCGATTTCGACACGACCGAGCGGAACCCGGCATCAAGGCACACGTCGACGAGCTCGCGCGTGGGAAGCGACGCGACGGCGATCAGCGCCATACCGGGCCGCGCCGACAGCATCTGCGGCACCAGCGTCATGAGCGTCGGGGTGAAAAGGGGATCGATCAGCAGCACGTCCCAGGACGGCGCGCGCAGGCGATCCAGATCCTCGGCGTCGATGGCCTCGCCGTCCAGCCCATCGGCTTCGAAAGCGCGCGTGGCCAGGTCGATCACGGCCGAGGCGAAAATCGGGCTGCGATCCGCGACGCCGAGACGAACGGGGGAAGTCGACACCATCGCGGGTCAGGCCGCCCAGGCGTTGTCCCGGGCAAAAAGTTCGAGATCGCGCGCGCCGGTCAGCCCCAGCTTCGACATGGCGCGGTACTTGTGGGTCTCGACGGTCTTGCCGCTGATCGACAGGTCGCGCCCGATGGCGCGGCAGCTGCGCCCGCCCACGACCGCCTTCAGGACCTCGCGCTCGCGCTCGGTCAGGTCCTCGTCCGCCTGGGGGCCGTCGGCGGTATGCGCCTCGCCCAGTTCGGCAAAGCAACCATCCACGTAGAGCCCGCCTGCCGAAACGCAGAGCAGCGCGTCGCCCAGCATCTCGAGGTCCCCGGCCCGCGACACGACGCCGTCGTATTGCGCGCCGAGACACCGGCGCGCCACGTCTTCCGAGGTTTCGGAGACGTAGGCGACGATCGCCGCGGGACCGAACGCCTCGCGCATGACATCCAGCGCAACAGCCGGGTCGCTGCCCGATTGCTCGGGGTCGAAGACGACCACGTCGAAGCCGGGACAGGCGGATTGGCCCCCCGTGACGATGGACGGCTGACCGTCGCAGCGGCCGATCACGGCCAGGTCGCCACCCTTGTTCAGTTCCCGTTCGACGGCCCGGGACAGGATCGCGCTGTCATCGATGAACAGCACGCGGGGCAGATCCGGGGCGTTGGAAAAATCTGTCATGCGGGAACTCCGTTGGTGCCACGGGGAAATGAGCCCGCTTTCGAATTTGTTCCTGCGAATACGTCTGGTTTCCGGCCGTCTCCTGCAAGATCACGCCAAGATTTCGTGAATTCGGCAAACCTCCGCCGATTGACGTGGCGGAGCCCCGGCACGCCGGCCGCGGCCGTCGCCGGTCCATCACTGGTTCTCAAATACCTCCGGGGGAGTCCGCGACAGCGGACGGGGGCAGCGCCCCCATCCCCGCCGCGCAACGAACGCGCGGCGGCGCGCTAGCCGCAGACCAGGCCGCCATCCACGACCAGCGTCTGGCCCGTCACCGCGCGCGCCCAGGGCGAGGCGAAGAACAGCACCGCGTCGGCCAGTTCCTCGGGCGTGGTGACATGGCCCAGCGGCGTCTGACCGGCGATCAGGTCGAACACCGCGTCCGGCGTCGCCGCGCTGGCGTCGGTGGTGCGCAGAAGGCCGCCCGCGACCATGTTCACCGTCACACCCAGAGGGCCCAGGTCCTTCGACGCCGTGCGCGTGAAGGCCATCAGCGCGGCCTTGGCGGCGGTGTAATCGTGGTAGGGCACCACCGGGTTCTGCACCAGGTTCGACCCGATGGTGACCACCCGGCCCTCGCCCGCCGCCTGGAAATGCGGCCGCATGGCCTTGATGGCGTGCAGCGCGCCCGCCACCGCCGTTTCGGTCTGGCGGGCGATCTCGGACCACTCCAGCGTCTCCAGCGTCGCGCGGGCGTCGCCGTTGAAGCTGTAGGCGGCCAGCGCGTTGTGGACCAGCGTGGTGGGCGGGCCCAGCCGCTCGGAGATTTCGGCGACCATGGCGCTCACGGCAGCGGCGTCGGTCACGTCGGCCCGCACGGTGATGGCGTTGTCGCCAAGCTCGGCGGCAAGGGCCTCGGCCGCGTCCGCGCTGGTGCGGTAGTTTATGGCGACTTTTGCGCCCTCGCGGGCGAAAGCCCGTGCGATGGCGGCGCCGAGGCCCCGTCCCGCCCCGGTGACGAGGACGGTCTGGCGATCGAGGGGACGTGTCATGCTGGTTGGCTCCTGCAACTGTTTGAAAGGGTGCAAGGGGCCGTCCGGGCGCGGACCACCGACGGGCCACGACGGACTGGAATTGGCAGGAAGGTAAGATCCAACTGTGCCTCCTTCACGAACGGAAGGCACGGCGGACGTGGGCCATCGACCCCGAAGCATCCCCGCAACTTCCTCCGCCGGCATGATCCGGTTCAGGTTCGAAGGGTGCTTCTCAGCCCGCGCGATGCGGACGCCCCCGTTGCAAGGCGCAAGATGCCGCGCGGCCATGGGATGTCAACCGACACGCATTGGCCGGTTCGGCGCGCTAGCCCCCGAAGCTGCGCCCGCCGAAGCCGCCGCCGGTGCGCGCGGCGCCGAAGCCGCCCCGGCTCTGGACCGCCGCACGGCTGAGCGGCGCCGCCGTCCGGGTATTGGGCGACGCCCCGAACGAGCTGGAGCGCAGCGTGGTGCTGCCGCGGTTGCCCGACAGGACCGTGCCGCCGCCGGGCGTGGCGAAGCTGCCCCCGGGCGTGCGGTAGAGCGGCTTCGCCCCCATGCCGCGCCCGCCCATCATGTTGCCGATCATGTATCCCGCCAGCAGGGGCAGGAAGATCGACGACCCGTCCGACCGGGTCTCGACCGCGCATTCGCCGCCGTGCTGCTCCTCGCACAGCGCCTCGGATTCGTAGCGCGGCGCGCTTTCGCGGTGCACCTCCTGCGCCTCGGCGAAGCCCGACGCGCAGTCGTCGACTGTGAAGTCGTTCTGCGGCAGCTCGGCCAGCGCGCGGCATTCCTCGACCGAGGGGAAGACCGTGGCCTCGACCCGGTCCTCCTGGCAGGCGGCCAGGCCGAAGGCGGCACTGCCAAGCAGCAGGACACCCGCGGTGCGGGCGCGCTTGCGGGGGCGGGTCGGTGGTGTGGGTCTGGTCATCTCAAGGCTCGATATAATGCGGACGGAAGCGGCTGGTATCCTGGGTGATGCGCGACACATCCTCGCGCAGGCCGAGACCGTGGGCCTCGTGCCCCACCATCCAGACGCCGCAGACCGTGTGATCGTCGCCGAACCGCGGCAGCGGGGCATAGGCCTGGAGGATGCGCGGGTGGGCGTCGTAGGTCGTGTCCGGCGACACCTCGTCCACCGCGCCGCGGATGCGCACGCCTGCCCCCTCGCGCGAAAAGATGGGCTTCTCGACCACCGTATCGCCCAGCGCGCTCGCGTCCTCGTCGGCGAAGACGGACGGCAGCAGGTTGGGATGGCCCGGGAACATTCGCCACAGCACCGGCAGGATCCCCTTGTTCGACACCAGCGCCTTCCAGGCGGGTTCGATGATCCGCACCCGCGCCCCGGCGATGGCGTCGGCGAAATCGTCGCGCAGCATGTCTTCCCAGGGGTAGAGCTTGAAGAGCGTGCCGATCACCCGGTCCTCTTCGTCGGTGAACTGGCCCGACTCGCCCAGCCCGATCTTGCGGATGTCGGTGAAATGCGCGCCCATGCCCGCCTCGCGCGCGGCCCAGCCGATGGTCTCGACGGTGGCGTAATCCTCGACCGCGTCGGCGAAGGCGGCGAAGTGAATGTCGGTATCGGGCTCGAACATCTGCGCCAGCCGCGCGGCCAGCGCCTCGTGCAGCCCGTTGAACTGGTCGGCGCCCTCGGGCAGGCGGCCGCTGGCGATCATGTCCTCGAGCCAGTGCCACTGGAAGCCGCTGGTCTCGTAAAGCGTGGTGGGCGTATCGGCGTTGTATTCCAGCAGCTTCGCCGGCCCGCCCGCGCCATAGGCGAAATCCATCCGACCGTAGAGCTCGGGCTGATCCTCGGCCCAGCTTGCGGCGACGAGGTCGCGATGCGCCTCGGGAATCGCCAGCCGCTCCATCAGCTCTTCGGAGCCCACGATCTCGGCCACGGCCTCGCGGCACATCCGGTGCAACTCCTCGGCCGGGCCTTCCAGCTGGGTCTCGATCTCGTCCAGCGTGAAGGCATAGGCCGCGCTTTCATCCCAATAGAGCGCACCGTCCAGGTGGTGGAACGTGAAGCCCGCATCGCGGGCCTTGTCCTCCCAGTCGGGCCGGGCGCCCAGGTCGTGTCGCTGCATGTCGCGTGGTGATCCTTTCGCTGCGACGCCGACCATCCCAGCGCAACGGTCCCTCCGCAAGGGTCTGCACCACGGCGGCGCCCCCTTGCCACCGGCTGCATGGAATTATTTGCGGGGCAGTGGCGCCCTGCCCTTGTGACGCGACCCGCGCGGTCACATCTGCGCGCAACGCGGGGACGGGTGTCCGGCGAAGACGGGAGAGATTTCAGTGGATTATCTGTTGGTGGCGGGCGGGCTGCTGGGGTTGTTCCTCGGCGGCGAGGCCCTTGTGCGCGGCGCGGTGGGCATCGCCCGGAAACTGGGCCTTCCGGCCCTGCTGATCGGGCTGACGGTGGTGGGCTTCGGCACCTCGACGCCCGAGCTTCTGGTGTCGGTCGACGCGGCGCTGGGCGGCGTGCCGGATATCGCCATCGGCAACGTCCTGGGCTCGAACATCGCCAATATCCTGCTCATCATCGGGGTGACCGCGCTGCTGCGGCCGATCCCCGTGCCGGCTGCGGGGCTGCGCCGCGACCTGGGCGTCATGCTGGCCGCCGCGCTGGTCCTGCTGCCGGTCTTCGCCCTGTCCCAGGTGGCGCGTCCTGCGGGCGCGTTGCTGGTGGCCGGGCTTGTCGCCTATCTCGTCTGGGCCTATCGCAGCCCCGGCCCCGCCACGCCCGAGGCCGAGGACACGCTCGCCCCGGCGGCCATGGGCGTTTCGCTCGTCTGGCTGGCGGTCGGGCTGGTCGCGCTGATGCTGGGCGCGCGGTTCCTGGTGGATGGCGCCAGCAACATCGCGCGGGGGCTCGGCGTGTCCGAGGCGTTCATCGGGCTGACGGTGGTGGCGGTGGGCACGTCCCTGCCCGAGCTCGCCACCTCGATCATCGCCGCGCTGCGCCGCCAGTCCGAAATCGCCATCGGCAACGTGGTCGGGTCGAACATCTTCAACATCCTGGGCATCCTCGGGCTGACGGCTGTCATCTCGCCGATCCCGGTGGCCGAGCGATTCCTGCGGTTCGATTTGCCAGTGGTGATCGGCGTGTCGCTGGTCCTGGCCGCGCTCCTGCTGGCGCGCCCGCGCATCGGACGGGTCGTCGGCCTGGTGCTTCTGGCGGGCTACGCGACCTACGTGTTCGCGGCGCAGGGCTGAGCGGCTTTCACGGCCACATCCGGTCAAGCTCGTCGAAAAGGGGCAGGCCGCTTTCTTCCGCACCGGCGCCATAGCGGAACACGGTCATCCCGGCCGCCGCGCCCGCCGCGGCCCCGGTGTCACTGTCCTCGACCACGGCGACGCGGGACGGCGCGACGCCCAGAAGATGCGCCGCGCGCAGGTAGGGCTCGGGCGCGGGCTTGCCGTCGCGCACGTCGTTGCGGGTGATCGTGGTCGCCATCGGATGGTTGAGGCCCAGCACGCGCAAATTCGCCTCGACGAAGGGCCGCATGGAGTTCGACACGAAGCCCTGCGCGACCCCCGCCGCCGCGACCCGGCGGTAAAGATCGACGGGCGCGTCAAAGACCCGCACCCGGTCCAGGTGGTCCATGTAGATCATGGCGCGCAGCGCGACCCATTCGTGCAGGCTCAGGGTCAACCCGACATGCCGGGTCATCCAGGCATGGCTCGCGTCCTCGGATTTGCCCAGCACGACCGCGTGGAAGTCTTCGGGCAGTTGCAGCCCGAGCCGCTCGGCCGCGAGGCCGAAGCTCAGATCGTGGACCGGTTCGCTGTCGGCCAGGGTGCCGTCGATATCCCACAGCACCGCGTCGAAAGGGTGATCCGTCATGCCCGCTCCTCAGATGTCGCCCGCGGCCGCCAGTGGCCGCAACGCGCGGTAAAGCGCGCGGTAACGGGCCAGCCGCGCCGCCAGATCGGGGCTGCCCTGCGGGGTGAAGATATCGCCGGCCTCGGGTGACCGGGACAGGTCCGCGAATGTCATCGCGCCGGTGCCGACGGCGGCCAGCTTGGCGGCGCCCAGCGCCGGTCCCGCTGCGGCCCCTTCCGCGCGGGCCAGCGTCAGGCCGGTGGCGTCGCTGATGGTCTGGACCACGAGGTCGCCGCGCGCACCGCCGCCAAGGGTCAAGAGCTGCGGCACGTCGTCCAGCGCGCCCGCGAAGCTTGCCGCGCCATCTGCGAAGGAAAACGCGATGGCCTCGATCACCGCGCGGGCGATGGCGGCGCGATCGGTCGAATCCTCCAGCCCGTAGAAAGCCGCGCGGATATGCGGGTCGGCATGGGGGCTGCGTTCGCCCGTCAGGTACGGCAGGAACAGCGGCACGCGGCCCGGGTCGGCCGTGGCGGCCAGCGCCAGCGTGTCCGGCACACTGAGACTTAACTGCCCCGCGATCCACGCCAGGGGGCGGCCGCCGTTCAGCATCGCCGCCATCTGGTACCACCGTCCGGGCACGGCATGGGCGAATGCGTGCAACATGGCGTCGGGATTGGGGGCATACCTGTCGCCCGCCAAGAAGATCTGGCCCGAGGTGCCCAGCGACAGCACCGCGCGCCCCGGCTCGACCGCGCCCACGGCCACGGCGCCCACCGCCGTGTCACCGCCACCGATGACCACCGGGCACCCCGCGGGCAGGCCGGTATGGGCGGCGGCCTCGGGCGTGACGCGCCCCGCGACCTCGGTGCCTTCCAGCAGGCGTGGCAGCCAACCGGGGTCGATCCCGGCGGCCGCGACGATGTCGCCCGACCAGTCGCGCGCCGCCTCGTCCAGCAAAAGCGCGCCGGCCGCATCCGACATGTCGGTGGCGCATTCGCCGGTCAGCCGCAGCGCCACGTAGTCCTTCGGCAGCAACAGGTGGGCGATGCGGGCGTAAAGCCCGGGCTCTTCCGCCGCCAGCCACAGCAGCTTCGGTGCCGTGAACCCCGGCAGCGGCGGCACCCCGGCGATCTGCCCGATCGCGGGAACACGCTCGGACAGCGTCCTGCATTCGGCCACCGCGCGGCTGTCGTTCCACAGGATCGCCGGGCGCAGCGGCCGGTGCTCCGCGTCCAGCAGCACCGCGCCGTGCATCTGCCCCGACAGCCCGACGCCCGTCACGCCGCCCAAATCGGTCGACAGCTTGCGCGCCGCCACGCCGATCGCCGCCCACCAGGCCTGCGGATCCTGCTCGGACCAGCCGGGCCGGGGCGAGGCGACGGCCAGGTCGGCACTGGACTGCTCGATCACCCGTCCGTCGCGCATGACGGCCAGCTTCACGGCCGAGGTGCCGATATCGATCCCCAGGTGCATGCAAACCCTCCCGCGTTGTCGCCTGACCCTAGCGCGCCCGTCGCCCGACCAGAAGGCCCCGGTCGCGCCGCTTGCGCCTTGCATCGCCGCGGCTCTGAGGCTAGCTAGGGCACGACGCGGGCGTTGTGTAATGGTAAGACCTCAGCCTTCCAAGCTGATGATACGGGTTCGATTCCCGTCGCCCGCTCCATTCCCCTCCCTGCCCTGTTGCCGCAGTCCCGGCCCAAGCCTTGTCGGCCCGTGCCCGTCGGCCTAGAAGGGCCGGACGACGACACCACACGCACGAGGCCCGCCTTGGCAGACCCCACCGCGGAGGAGCGGGCGAAATCCAGGAAGATCGGCGCGCTGACCGCCCTCTGGCCGTTCCTGCGCCCCTACCGGACCCTGCTGATCGCCGCCGGGCTGGCGCTGGTGCTGACGGCCTGCGTTTCGCTGGCGCTGCCCATCGCCGTGCGCCGCGTGGTGGACGGGTTCGAAACCTCGGCCGAACAGCTACTCGACAGCTACTTCCTGGCCTTCCTCGCCATCGCGGGGCTGATGGCCGCGGGCACGGGCCTGCGCTATTACCTCGTCACGCGGCTGGGCGAACGGGTCGTGGCCGATATCCGCAAGGCCGTGTTCGATCGCGTCATCGGGATGAGCCCGGCCTTCTACGAGCGCATCATGACCGGCGAGGTGCTGAGCCGTATCACCACCGACACCACACTGCTGCTGTCGGTCATCGGCTCGTCGGTCAGCGTCGCGCTGCGCAACGTGCTGATCCTGATCGGCGGGCTGGTCCTGCTGCTATTCACCTCGGTGAAGCTCACGCTGATGGTCCTGCTGATCGTGCCGCTGGTGATCGTGCCGATCATCACGCTTGGCCGGCGGCTGCGCCGTCTCAGCCGCGAGAACCAGGACTGGATCGCGCAAAGCTCGGGCAACGCCTCCGAGGCGCTCCTGTCGGTGCAGACCGTGCAGGCCTTCACCCACGAACGGGCCTCGCAGGCGGCCTTCGCGACCGTGACCGAGGAATCGTTCCGCTCGGCCAGGACGCGCATCGCGGTGCGCGCGGCCATGACGGTGATCGTCATCATGCTGGTCTTCTTCGGCATCGTCGGCGTGCTGTGGATCGGCGCGCGCGACGTCCGCGCCGACATCATGACCGTGGGCGAGCTGGTGCAGTTCGTCATCTACGCGGTGATGGTCGCGGGCTCGGTCGCGGCCCTGTCCGAGATCTGGGGCGAGCTTCAGCGCGCCGCCGGCGCGACCGAGCGGCTGGTCGAGCTGCTGACCGCCACCGACAGCGTGACCGATCCTGAGGCCCCGCGCGCCCTGCCCGCCCCGCGCGGTGCGATCCGCTTCGACGACGTGCGCTTCGCCTACCCCGCGCGGCCGGACATCGCGGCGCTGGACGGGGTCAGCTTCACCGTGGCCCCCGGCGAGACGGTGGCGCTGGTGGGACCCTCCGGCGCCGGCAAGACCACCATCATCCAGCTGCTCCTGCGGTTCTACGACCCCGAAGCGGGGACCATCACGCTGGACGACGTCGCGTTGTCGCAGATGGCGCGCAAGGACTTCCGCCGCCACATGGCACTGGTGCCGCAGGACCCGGTGATCTTCGCCGCCTCCGCGCGCGAGAACATCCGCTTCGGCCGCCCCGATGCATCGGATGCCGAGGTCGAATCCGCCGCCCGCGCCGCCGCCGCGCACGACTTCCTGACCCGCCTGCCCGACGGCTACGACACCTATGTGGGCGAACGCGGCGTGATGCTGTCGGGCGGCCAGAAGCAGCGCATCGCCATCGCCCGCGCGATCCTGCGCGACGCGCCCGTGCTGCTGCTGGACGAGGCCACATCGGCGCTCGACGCCGAATCCGAGGCCGCGGTGCAGCGCGCGGTCGAGGACCTGGCCAAGGGCCGCACCACGCTGGTCGTGGCCCACCGGCTGGCCACCGTGAAGAAGGCCGACCGCATCCTGGTGTTCGAGGCCGGGCGGATCGTCGCCACCGGCACCCACGATCAGCTCGTGGCCGAAGGCGGCCTTTACGCGCGGCTCGCCCGGCTGCAATTCACCGAAGGTCTCGCCGCCGAGTAACCCGGCCCCGGCTTCATCTTTCCCGAAATACCTCCGGGGGAGTCCGCGCCAGCGGACGGGGGCAGCGCCCCCGCGCCGACTTCGCCACTTTCGCCTTGCGCCGATGTATCGCAGCGTCAGACTTGATCTGCGCCGGGAATGCACCAACAACCCTGCGCCAAGAAACGGGCACCAAAACGGGGAGGAGACCGCCATGGGCTACGCGAATTACGACGACCGTCGCGCCATCGAGAACGCGGCGAAATGGGAAGACCGCGACCTGCCGGTCACTGCCTGGCAGATGCTGAACCGCACCGCCGACAAGTTCGGCACGCGGCCCGCCGTCACCTTTCAGCTGTTCTCGGGGGAATCCGACCCGGCCGAAACGCTCAGCTGGAACGCGCTGCGCAACCAGACGGCGCAGATGGCCAACCTGCTGCGCGAACTGGGCGTCGGCGAGACCGACAAGGTCGCCTACCTGCTGCCCAACTGCAACGAGGCCATCGTCACCTACCTGGGCGGCATGGTCGCGGGCGTCGTGAACCCGATCAACCCGCTGCTCGACGCCGAGCAGATCGCCGCCATCCTGCGCCAGACCGACGCCAAGGTCCTCGTGACCCTGCGCGCCTTCCCCAAGACCGATGTCGCGCAGAAGGCCGCCAAGGCGGTCGAGCTGGCCCCGAACGTGAAGCACGTGGTCGAGGTCGACCTGCACCGCTACCTCACCGGGTTGAAGAAGCTGATCGTGCCGCTGATCCGCCCCAAGGTCGAGGTCAAGCACAAGGCGAAGGTCCACGCCTTCACCAAGGCGGTGGGCGCCCAGCCGACCAAGCTGACATTCCAGGACAGCACCACCGACCGCGTCTGCACCAACTTCCACACCGGCGGCACCACGGGCATGCCGAAGGTCGCCCAGCACAAGTACTCGGGCGTCATCTACAACGGCTGGCTGGGACAGGAGCTGCTGTTCAACGAGCACGACAATCTGATCTGCCCGTTGCCCATGTTCCACGTCTTCGCGGCCATCGTGGTCATGGGGGCCTCGCTGGCCTCGGGCGCGCACGTGGTCTTCCCCACGCCCCAGGGCTATCGCGGCGAAGGCGTGTTCGACAATTTCTGGAAGCTCTGCCAGCGCCACGACATCACCTTCATGATCACCGTGCCCACCGCCATGTCGGCGCTGATGCAGCGCAAGGTGGATGCCGACATCACGAAGCTCAAGATCGCCTTCTGCGGCTCGGCCCCCCTGCCGCTGGAGCTCTACCGCCGATTCGAGGAAGCGGCGGGCGTCACCATCTGCGAGGGCTACGGCCTGACCGAGGCGACCTGCCTGGTGTCGATCAACCCGCCCGACGGCGAGAAGAAGGTCGGCTCCATCGGCATCCCCTTCCCCTACACTGACGTGAAGATCGTCAAGAACGGCCAGGAATGCGAGATCGACAGCATCGGCGAGATCTGCGTGTCCAGCCCGGGTGTCTTCGCCGGCAAAACCTATACCGAGGAAGACAAGAACAAGGACCTGTTCTACCAGGACCGCTACCTGCGCACCGGTGACCTGGGCCGCGTCGACGGCGACGGCTACCTCTGGATCACCGGCCGCGCCAAGGACCTTATCATCCGTGGCGGCCACAATATCGACCCGGCCGAGATCGAAGAGGCGCTGGCCGGCCACGATGCCGTCGCCATGGTGGGGGCCATCGGGCAGCCCGACGCCCACGCGGGCGAATTGCCCTGCGCCTATGTCGAGCTGGTGAGCGACGCCACCGTTACCACCGACGAGCTGCTGGAATACGCCAAGGGCAAGATCCACGAACGCGCCGCCTGGCCCAAATTCGTGGGCATCCTGGACGAGCTGCCCAAGACCGCCGTGGGCAAGGTCTTCAAGCCAGACCTGCGGCGCCTGGCGATCAAGCGGGTCTACGACAAGGCCCTGGACGATGCGGGCCTGAACGCGCGGGTCGACAGCGTGGTCGAGGACAAGAAGCGCGGCCTCGTCGCCCGGATCCAGTCGGACGCCGGCACAGACCGCGACGCGGTGGCACGCGTCATGGGCGACTATCCCGGACACTGGGACTGGGCCGACGCCTGAGCCCGAACGGGGTTTTCTTGCAAGGTGAGACGCCCGCGCCGCTGCGGGCGTCTCTTCACTCGACGCGCAAGAAGGATTTCACTCCTCCGCCCGGGACTGACCCCGCGCGAACACGGCTTCGTCCGCCAGTCCGTTCGGAAACCGCTACGGAGCGGAAATGATGCTGTGCGAGAAGACTAGCCGGTCAATGCTTTCCCGCGGGACAACGGCGGGGCCGGACACTTCAGGATAAGACCCATGAGCTCGACGTTCGCGCCCTCCGGGCCGGGGGCGAAGCTGCCGGCGGGTGCCGGAACGAGGTCCTCGAACAGCGCGGTCGACGAAAGCTTCAACGTAATTCTACCTTCGGGGTCTGGCGCGAAATCCGGCACCGGGCGGATGCCCGCGAGGAAGCTGACAGGCCGCTTCGTGTAATTGGTCTGAAGGGCCATGCTGGCATTCCTGCCGCCACTTAAATTCAGGTGTCCCCAAGACTCGGTCCGGTTCATGGCCAGTCCGACCAGGTAGTTCTCGCGACCGATGTCGACGGTGACGCTGTCGCCCTGCTGCATGCAGTGACAGGATATGGACATGAGAGAGTTGACGCGCTCGAGAGGGGCGTCGCCAAGCTCCGCCGCCGGGATTGTGCGGAAATCGTGATCCACCCCGACGGTCGGAAGCGCCTTCTTCTTCATGCTCTTCATCTTTGCGATCGCAAGCTTTCCGACCTGCCGACCGACAGGTGGCTTCAGGTGCGACTTGTCCTGGAAGAAAAGGTCCAGCTTTCTCGGCTTCAGCAATTTGGCGGTGCGCACGAACTCGTGCCCATCCACGTATCCAGCCTGGAATTCAGCCGCGACCTCCCGGTGCAAGATGTCGGCGATATTGCGGTTTCGAACGCCGTTCAGGGTGGGCATGATCATCATGATCGGCTTGCAGCCGGCATTCACGGCCTTGGCGCACGCCCATCGCAGATTGGCGCGGATCTGGTCGTGCGAAACGGTACCGCGCGAGCATTGCAGGACGTCATTGATCGAGGTCTCGATCACGAGAAAATCGTAATCCTTCAAATCGACCTTCGACAGGAAGAACGGAAGGATGATCGAGCAGGCAGCCCCCATCCCGTGAAAGGTCAGGCTGCTGATATCCTTGCTGTTCTCGAACTCCGCCCGATACCCATCCTTGAAGATGGAATTCGAGGTTCCGATCAACATCACACGCATAAGACGCAATCCGCAGACGAGTTACAGGAGCCAATCCTGACTGGTTGGGCGCATCAAGGCATGGGGCCGGAATGGGTGCAAGCCGATTTGGAGCACCATGCAAGGACCCGCCCCACCTTCATCTTTCCCCAAATACCTCCGGGGGAGGCCCGGCACGGGCCGGGGGCGGAGCCCCCTTGAAAACGGCCTCAGCCCGCGCGACCGCCCGAGAGGATCACCGCGGCGCCGGCGATGCACAGGGCGGCCCCGGCAAGATCCCAGGCACCGGGGCGCTGGCCCTCGACGGCCCAGAGCCAGCCCAGCGAGGCCGCGATATACACGCCGCCATAGGCCGCGAAGGCGCGACCGGCGAAGCCCGCCGGGGAAAGGGCCAACAGCAACGCGAAGGCCGCGAGCGCCCCGAGGCCGGGGATGAGCCAAAGCGCGCTCGCCCCGCCCCGCCACCAGGACCAGACGGCGAAGCATCCGGCGATCTCGGCCAGCGCGGCGACGAGGTAGACGAGCGCCGTCATTCGGCCGGTTCGGCCGCGGCCTCTGCCCCCATCGGCGCGTGGTAGGGGCAGGCGACCAGGTGATCCTGTCCCAGCCGCTCCACCGGGGGCAAACCCTTTGCGCAGTCGGGCCGGGCCTTGGGGCAGCGGGTGCGGAACACGCAGCCCGACGGCGGGTCCAGCGGCGACGGAAGCTCGCCCGAAAGCGGCGCACGGTCGGCCCGCGCGGCTTCGCGTGCGGGGTCGGGCACCGGGACGGACGCGATCAGCGCCTGGGTGTAGGGGTGGCGCGGCGCGCGGACGATGGTGCGGGCCTCGGCCTCTTCCATCTTGCGGCCCAGATACATGACCAGCGTGCGGTCGGACACGTGCTTCACCACAGACAGGTCATGGGCGATGAAAAGCATCGCCAGTCCCAGGTCGCGGCTCAGCTCTTTCAGCAGGTTCACCACCTGCGCCTGTACCGACACGTCCAGCGCCGACACCGGCTCGTCGCAGATCAGGAGTTTCGGCTCCAGCACCAGCGCGCGGGCGATCCCGATGCGCTGGCACTGGCCGCCCGAGAACTCGTGCGGATAGCGGTTCTGCAGGTTCGGCAGCAGGCCCACCCGCTCCATCATCTCGCCCACCTTGGCGCGGCGGTCCGCGGACGACATGTCGCGGCGATGGGTGACCAGCGGCTCGGCGATGATCTGGCCCACGGTCATGCGCGGGTCCAGCGCGGCCAGCGGGTCCTGGAACACCATCTGCACGTCGCGGCGATGGGCGCGGCGCGCGCGCGGCGACAGCTGCGCGAGGTCCTGTCCCTGCCACAGGATCTGCCCCGAGGCGGCGGGAACGGTGCCGATGATCGCACGCGCGAGGGTCGACTTGCCCGAGCCGGATTCGCCGACGATGCCCAGCGTCTCGCCGGGTTCCACGTCGAAACTCATGTCGCTGACGGCCCTGAGCATCCGCGGCCTCGTCCAGGGCCAGGCCCCGCGCGGCATCACCGGGAAGGTCAGGTTCAGGTCACGGACGGACAGAAGGCTGCTCATGCCGCATCCCTTTCGATCACGGTTTCGGGCGCCGCGTGGCAGGCCCGGTGAAGCGCGCCGTGGGGCGCGAGCGGCGGCATCGCCCGGCGGCAGGCGTCGTGGGCGAAGGCGCAGCGCGGGACGAAGGGGCATCCGGGCCCCAGCGCGGCCATGTCGGGCGGCTCGCCCGGGATGGTGGTCAGCACCTCCTGGTCGATGTCCAGCCGCGGCACGGCGCGCATCAGCCCGCGGGTGTAGGGATGCGTCGGTTGGGCGAACAGGGCGTCGGTCGGCCCGGTCTCCATCACCCGGCCGCCATACATCACCAGCGTGCGTTCGCAGCTGCCCGCCACCACGCCCAGATCGTGGGTGATGAGGATCATGGCGGTCCCGAACTCGGCCCGGATCTCGGCCAGAAGCGCCATGATCTGCGCCTGCACGGTGACGTCCAGCGCGGTGGTCGGCTCGTCCGCGATCAGCAGCTTCGGGCGGCACAGAAGCGCCATGGCGATCATGATCCGCTGCCGCATCCCGCCCGAGAACTCGTGCGGGTACTGCTCCAGCCGCGCGCGCGCGTCCGGGATGCGCACCGCGTCCAGCATCCGCGCCGCCTCGTCCCGGGCCTTGCGCCGCGACTGGCCCTTGTGGACCTGCAGCACCTCGGCCATCTGCGTGCCGACCTTCAGGTAGGGGTTCAGCGACGTCATGGGATCCTGGAAGATCATCGTCATGGCGTCGCCGCGCACGCGGTTCAGCTGCCTGGCGGGCAGGCCCAGCAATTCGGTCCCGTCGAAGCGGACCGACCCGGTGGCGCGGCCGTTCTTGGCCAGCAGGCCCATGGTGGCGAAGGCCGATTGCGACTTGCCCGACCCGGACTCGCCCACGATGGCCAGGGTTTCGCCCGCGTCCAACGACAGCGACAACCCGTTCACCGCGTTGACGGTCCCGTCGGGCGTGTCGAAGGCCACGGCCAGGTCTTTGACGTCGAGCAGGGCCATCAGCGATCCTTCGGGTCCAGCGCATCGCGCAGACCGTCGCCGAGGAAGAACAGGGCGAACAGCGTCACCACGAAGAAGAACAGCGGAAAGCCCAGCATCCACGGCGTGCCGTTGCGCATGTTGGCGGCCCCCTGGTTGATCAGCGCCCCCCACGAGGTCGACGGCTCCTGCACGCCGAGCCCGAGGAAGCTGATGAAGGATTCGAAGATGATCATCTGCGGCACCAACAGCGTGGCGTAGACGATGATGACGCCCAGCAGGTTGGGCACGATGTGGCGGCGGATGATCGTGCCGCCCGAGACGCCGATGGCCCGCGCCGCCTCGACGTAGTCGGCGTTCTTGATCGACAGGGTCTGGCCCCGCGCGATCCGGGCCATGTCCAGCCACGAGATCAGCCCGATCCCCACGAACAGCATCACGATCGAGCGCGAGAAGATCACCAGCAGCAGGATCAGCACGAACATGTAGGGGATCGACATCATCAGGTCGACGAAGCGCATCATCACGTTGTCGGTACGCCCGCCCACGTAGCCCGCCACGGCGCCGTAGGCCGTGCCCACCAGGACCGCGATCAGGGCCCCGACGATGCCCACCGCAAGGCTGATCCGCGTGCCCTGCACCGTGCGCTGGAACAGGTCGCGCCCGGTCTCGTCCACGCCGAAATAATGGCCGTTCGACAGGGACGGCCCGCCGATCTCGGGGATCATGCCCAGCATCTCCCAGTCGATCTCCTCGTTGGACCACTGGTTCAGGTATTGCCCGAACGCCGCGAACAGCAGGACGAGCACCAGGACCACGGCGGACGCCATGGCGGCGCGGTTGCGCAGGAACCGCCGCCGTGCATCGGCCCAGAGCGATCGCGCCTTGCCCTGCGGCAGCCCGGCGGTGTCGATGGTCGCATCAGCCATGTCAGTACCGGATCTTGGGGTCGATCCAGGCGTATGCCACGTCGACCAGGAGGTTGAAGAAGATGGTCAGCGCCCCGAACAGGATGGTGATGCCCAGGATGACCGAGTAGTCGCGCGCCAGCGCGGCGTTCACGAAGAACTGCCCGATCCCGCCCGTCGAGAAGAAGACGTCGATCACCACCGACCCCGTGATCATGCCCACGAAGGCCGGGCCTAGGTAGCTGACGACCGGCAGCAGCGCGGGCTTCAGCGCGTGGCGCAGGATCACCCGGTGCGCGGGAAGGCCCTTGGCCCGCGCGGTGCGCACGAAGCCCGCGTTCAGCACGTCGAGCATGGAGGACCGCGTGATCCGCGCGATGGACGCCATGTACGAGGTCGAGAGCGCGATGACCGGCAGGACCACGTATTCCACCTGCCCCCCGCGCCAGCCGCCACCGGGCAGCCACCCCAGCCACAGGGTGAAGATCAGCACGAGGATCGGCGCCATGACGAAGTTCGGCAGCACCTGCGCGCCCACGGTCACGCCGACCGCCGCGTAGTCGAGCGCCGAGTTGTGCTTGATCGCCGCGACGGCGCCCAGCGTCACACCCACCACCACGGCGACCACGAAGGACCAGAACCCGTAGGTCAGCGTGACCGGAAAGCCCTGCGCGATGATGTCGTTCACGCTGCGGTCGGGGAAGGTGAAGGATGGCCCGAAATCGAACTGGGTGACCACGCCCCAGACATAAGTCGCCATCCGTTCCCAAAGCGGACGGTCGAGACCGTATTCCCGTTCGAGGTTGGCCATCACCGCCTCTGGGATGCCTCTCTCGGTCGCGAAGGGCGAGCCGGGCGCGAATTCCATCAGCAGGAACGACAGCACGATCAGCGCAAGAAGGGTGGGAACCGCCACCAGAAGGCGGCGCAGGATATAGCTTGTCACGGGGGCTGTGCCTTGTCGGTCAGATGGCGCGGGCGGGGGCCGCCCGCGCCGGTGTCAGGGAAGGATCAGTCTTCCGCCACGCGGTAAAAGTCCTTCACGTACCAGTTGTTTTCCACGTTGTTCATGGGGAAGCCCTTCAGCGTCGGGTCCAGCAGGAACGAGTTGGCGTAGTGGTAGATCGGGATGATCGGCATTTCCTGCGCCAGCACCTGCTCGGCGGCGGTATAGGCCTCCTGCGGGTTCTCGGCGGTGGTCGCCGACGCGATCAGGTTGTCGTATTCCTCGTTCGAGAACTTGCCCGAGTTCTGGGGCACGCCCGTGGTCAGCAGGTCGAGGAAGGTCGACGCCTCGTTGTAGTCGCCGCACCAGGCCGCGCGAGCCACGTCGAAGCCGCCGGCGCGCCGGGTTTCCAGGTAGGTCGACCATTCCTGGTTCTCGAGCGTCGTCTCGACCCCCAGCTTCTGACTCCACATCTGGCTGATGACCGTGGCGATCTGACGGTGCGACTCGTCGGTGTTGTAGAGCAGGTCGAGATTGACGTCGGTGTATCCCACCTCGTCCCAAAGGCGCTTGGCCTCTTCGTCACGCTCGGCCTGGGTCCAGCCGGCATACTCGATCTCGGGGGCCGAGAAGCCCGAGGTCGCGTCGGGCGTGAACGAGAAGGCCGGCGTCTGGCCGCCCTGCAGGATGCGGTCGGTGATGATCTCGCGATCGATGGCCAGGCCAAGCGCGCGACGCACGCGGGCGTCCTTCAGGGCCTCGGGGCCGCCCTCACCCTGGTTCAGCGTGTAATAGTACGAACAGAGCCGCGGCGTGGAGTGCGCGGCATCGGGGTATTCTTCCTGCAGGCGCGGGAAGGTGCCGGCCGGCACGGGCTCCAGCAGGTCGAACTCGCCCGCTTCCCACCGGGTCAAAGCCTGGCTGGTGTCGTTGATGACGTAGGAGGTCACTTCCTCGATCACGGTGTTCTCGGCGTCCCAGTACTCGGGGTTCTTGGTGGCCGACCAGAACTCGTTCAGGCTGACCTCGCTCAGGGTGTATGCGCCGTTCGAGACGATGTTCTCGGGGTCGAGCCAGTTGTCGTCGTGCTCCTCGATGGTGGCCTGCGGCGTGGGGAAAAGCGTCGTGTGCGTGGTCATCAGCGGGAAATACGGCTTGGGACCGGTCAGCGTGACGCGCAGGGTGGTGGCGTCCACCGCCTCGACGCCCAGCGCGTCGGGCTCCATCTCGCCGGCGATGATCTCGGCCGCGTTGACGATGCCCGACAGCTCGACGAACCAGGCATAGCTGGACGCGGTGGCCGGGTCTGCAGCGCGGCGCCAGGCGTAGACGAAATCGCCGGCCGTCACCGGCTCGCCGTTGGACCAGCGGGCGTTGTCGCGCAGGGTGAAGGTATAGACGGTGTTGTCGTCGTTCACCTCGAACCCGGTGGCGACGCCGGGCACCAGGTCCCCGTTCTCGTCCTGGTTCATCAGCCCTTCGAACAGCTGGCGCGCGGCGTGGCTGCCCGGCACGCCTTCGATCAGCTGCGGGTCGATCGAGGCGAACTGGTCGAGCTCGCGATAGGAAAAGGTCTGGTTGTCGGCCAGCGTCACGCCGTCGGGCACGTCGGCGGCCTGGACCGCACCGGCGGCGAGCATGGCGGTGGCGCTCGCCATGGAAAGGAATGTGGTTCTGTTCATGATTTGGATCTCCCTGCGTGGTTCCGGGCCGATATGGCGGCACCGTTCCATTTCGATGGCAGGTAGAAAGCCAGTTACAGCCGATGCACGCAACCGCCACCGGCAGCATCCCGCCCGCTTGACGCCCGGTCAACCCGGGGTTGCAGAAACCGGGCTTTGCCATCCGCTTTGCAGAAGATGGCGCAAGTCGTGCAGCAGTCGATAATATTCGATCCGAAAAGCTGCGCGGCCCGGCGCATCCATTGCGCATGGTCTGGTCCGCCGCGGACAGCGTCTTTCTGACGTTTTCTTGAAGAAAACGGTCCGCGGCGTTCTCAGGATGCACAACGGGCGGGCAAATACCAACGCGGGCGCCGCGCTCCGACGGGGTGCGTTCGACTCAGACCGGCAGCTCGGTCGTGCTCTTCAGTTCTTCCATCGACAGCAACGCGGTGACGTTGTGGATCTTCACCTGCGCGATCAGCGCCTGGTAGAAACTGTCATAGGCCCGCGCGTTGGCCACGCGCACCTTCAGGATGTAGTCGATATCGCCCGCCAGCCGGTGCGCCTCGAGCACCTCGGGACGGGCGCGCAGCGTTTCGAGGAAGCGATTCTGCCACTGGGCGTCGTGTTCCGACGTGCGGATCAGCACGAAGAAGCACGCTTCCAGTCCCAGCTTCTCGGGGTCCAGCAGCACGGTCTGCTGGCCGATGACCCCGGCCTCACGCAGCTTGCGCATCCGGTTCCAGACGGGCGTCTTCGACGAGCCCACCGTCTTGGCGATGTCATCCAGGGATTGCCCGGCGTCGCGCTGCACCGCGCGCAGGATTTTCCGGTCCAGCGCATCCAGTTGAACGTTCATTCCAAACCTACCTCCCCAAGCGAAACACCGTTCCGCAGGCGGCGTGATGCGGAACAAACGTTCCTTAACTCGGCCGGGACCCTGCCGGGAAGGGGGAAAATGTTCTATCTGTCAGGGCAAGCAACCAAACGGATTCCGCGATGAAGCACTTTCCGATCTTCCTGGCCGTCGAGGGCCGCCGCATCGTCCTGGCGGGCGGTGGCGATGCCGCGCTGGCCAAGCTGCGGCTGCTGATGAAGACCGATGCGCGCATCACGGTGCTGGCCGAGGACCCGGCCCCCGAGATCGAGACCTGGGCCGCACAGGGCAAGCTGGTCCTGCACCGTCGCGCCATGGCGCCCGGCGACGCGATCTGCGCCAAGCTGTTCTACGCGGCCTCCGAGGATGCGGACGAGGATGCGCGCACCGCCGCAATCGCCCATGCCGAGGGCGCGCTGGTCAACATCGTCGACAACCTGCACGACAGCGCCTTCATCACGCCCGCGATCGTCGACCGCGACCCGGTCACCGTGGCCATCGGCACCGAGGGTGCGGCGCCCGTGCTGGCCCGCCAGATCAAGCGCGACCTGGAAGAACGCCTGCCCGCCGCCCTGGGCACGCTCGCGCGCATCGGCAAGGAATTCCGCAAGATGGCCGACCGCCTGCCCTTCGGTCGGCCGCGTCGCGACTTCTGGTCCGACTACTACAACCGCACCGGCCCCCGCGACATCGCGGGCGGCGAGGACGCCGTGCGCGCCGGCCTGGACGACCTTCTGGGGAATCACCTCGGTGTCCAGGCGCGCGACGGCCACGTGCACTTCGTGGGCGCAGGCCCCGGCGATCCGGACCTTCTGACCATGAAGGCCCGCCGCGCCCTGCACGAGGCCGACGTGGTGATCCACGACAGGCTGGTCACGCCCGAGATTCTGGAACTCGCGCGCCGCGAGGCGATGATCCTCGACGTGGGCAAGACCGGCTTCGGCCCGTCCACCAGCCAGGACGACATCAACGACCTGATCGTGCGTCACGGGCTGGAAGGTGCGCAGGTCGTCCGCCTGAAGTCGGGCGATCCCACCGTCTTCGGCCGACTGGACGAGGAGCTCGAGGCCGTCGAGGCCGCCGGGATCGCCCATACCATCGTGCCGGGCATCACCGCCGCCTCGGCCGCCGTCGCGGGCCTTGGTCAAAGCCTGACCCGGCGCGGCCGCAACGCCGAGGTGCGGTTCCTGACCGGCCATGACATGAAGGGTTTCGCCGATCACGATTGGGCCGCGCTGGCCCGCCCCGGAGCGGTCGCGGCGATCTACATGGGCAAGCGCGCCGCGCGGTTCATGCAGGGCCGGCTGATGATGCACGGGGCCGACCCGGCCACGCCGGTCACCGTCGTCGAGAACGCCGGGCGTCCGACCATGCGCGTGCTGCCCAGCACGCTGTCGCAGCTCGAGCCGGACCTGTCCGAGGCCGGGCTGACGGGGCCCGCCGTGGTGATGCTGGGCCTCGCGCCGCGCGCCGCCGTCACGGCCCTGTCGCAGACCGACGTCACACTGTCCGCACCCGATGCAACCGCGAAGGAGGCCATGCTATGAGCCGCCGTTTCACCCCCAAGGTCGTCACCGCCAATCACCTGATGGAGGGCGACGCCATATGGCTGTGCGAGGACGACAGCTGGACCCGCGACATGTCCCGCGCCGAGATCCTCGAGGACGTGGCCCATGCCGACCTGCGGCTGCTGCACGCGCAGGCGCAGCCGCATATCGCGGTGGGCGCATACCTCGCCGATGCCGAGCCGACGCCGAAAGGTCCGCAGCCGACCCATTTCCGCGAGGCGTTCCGCACGCGCGGTCCCTCGAACTATGACCATGGCAAGCAGGCCGAGGCGGATCTCTGATCCCGGCGCTTGACCTTTTCGAACATCCTGCCCGCCACCGGGCATGACAGGAGCCGATGATGTATCACTATTCCGATTTCGACGCCGCCTTCGTCCGCGAACGCGTGGCGCAGTTCCGCGGCCAGGTCGAACGCCGCATCGACGGGTCGCTGACCGAGGATGAATTCAAGCCGCTGCGCCTGATGAACGGGCTGTACCTGCAATTGCACGCCTACATGCTGCGGGTGGCGATCCCCTATGGCACGATTAACGGCCGCCAGATGCGTCAGCTGGCGATGATCGCAAAACGCTGGGACAAGGGCTATGGCCACTTCACCACGCGCCAGAACATCCAGTTCAACTGGCCCAAGCTGGCCGACGTGCCCGACATGCTGGACGCGCTGGCGGACGTGGAAATGCACGCCATCCAGACCAGCGGCAACACCATCCGCAACGTGACCGCCGACCATTTCGCCGGGGCCGCGGGCGACGAGATCGCCGATCCGCGCCCCTATGCCGAGCTGCTGCGGCAGTGGTCCACCGACCACCCCGAGTTCCAGTTCTTGCCGCGCAAGTTCAAGGTCGCCGTCACCGGGGCCGAGGCCGACCGCGCCGTGATCCGTGCCCACGACATCGGCCTGCAGATCGTCGAGCGTGACGGCGCGCGCGGCTTCCGCGTCTTCGTGGGCGGCGGTCTCGGGCGCACGCCGATGATCGGCAAGGTCCTGCGCGACTTCCTGCCCGAGGAGGACCTGCTGCCCTACTCCGAGGCCATCGTGTCGGTCTGGAACCTGCTGGGCCGCCGCGACAACAAGTACAAGGCCCGGATCAAGATCACCGTGCACGAGCACGGGGTCGAGGAGATCTCGCGCCTGGTCGAGGAGCGCTTCGCCCAGATCCGCCCGAACTTCTCGGGCGTGGATCAGCAGATGCTGGCCGCGATCCGCAAGCAGTTCTCGCTGCCCGACCTGGACGACCGCCCGATGGACGGCTTCACGGCCGCCTACGACTCGGATCCGGTGTTCCGCTCGTGGGTGGACACCAACGTGACCGCGCATCGCCGCGACGACCACGCCATCGTGTCGATCTCGCTCAAGGCCCATGGCGCCACGCCCGGCGACGCGACGTCCGAACAGATGGAAGTCATGGCCGCGCTGGCCGAGGGCTTCGGCCACGACGAGCTGCGCATCAGCCACGAGCAGAACGTCATCCTGCCCCACGTGGCGCGTGCCGACCTGCCTACGATCCACGCCACGCTGAGGGAAGCGGGCCTGGCCACCGCCAATATCGGCCTCGCGTCCGACATCATCGCCTGCCCCGGCATGGATTACTGCGCCCTGGCCACCGCCCGGTCGATCCCCGTCGCCCAGGACATCGCCACGCGCCTGGACGCGCTGAAGGTCGAGCGCGACGTGGGCCCGCTCAAGATCAAGATCTCGGGCTGCATCAATGCCTGCGGCCACCACCACGTGGGCCATATCGGCATCCTGGGGCTCGATCGGGCGGGGGTCGAGAACTACCAGATCACGCTGGGCGGCGACGGGACCGAGGACGCGGCCATCGGCACGCGCACCGGCCCCGGCTTCGCCTACGACCAGATCGTTCCGGCGGTCGAGCGCCTGATCGACTGCTATCTCGACCTGCGCGAGGACCCGTCCGAGACCTTCATCCAGGCCTATCGCCGCGTGGGCATGGGCCCGTTCAAATCCGCGCTGTATCCCAAGAAGGAGGCCGCACGTGCCGCTTGAATCCCCCCTCGCCCCCGCGGCCGAACGGGCTGCCGAGCTGAACGCGCGCTACGCGCATCACGGCGCCGTTGCGGTTCTGCGCCACGCACTCACCGATCCGCAGGTCGGGACCAGCGCCCTGGTTTCGAGCTTCGGGGCCGAGTCGGTGGTCCTTCTGCACATGCTCAGCCGCATCGACCGCAGCGTACCGGTGGTCTTCCTCGACACCGAGATGCTGTTCCCCGAGACGCTGGACTACCAGCGCGACGTGGCCGCGCGGCTGGAGCTGACCGATGTCCGCCGCGTGCGGCCCGACCGGGCGCAGGTCCTGACCCGCGACAGCGACGGCGTGCTGCACCGCTCGGACCCCGACGCCTGCTGCACCCTGCGCAAGACCGAGCCGCTGGAACGCGCGCTGAAGGGCTTCGACGCCTGGATCACCGGGCGCAAGCGGTTCCAGGGCGGCGCGCGCACCGCGATGGAGTTCTTCGAGGCGGATGCCGACGGGCGGATCAAGGTCAACCCGCTGGCCCACTGGGACAAGGCGGACGTGCAGGACTACATGCTGAACAACCGCCTGCCGCGCCACCCGCTGACGCGCGACGGCTTCGCCTCGATCGGCTGCGCCCCCTGCACCTCGCGGGTGAAGCCCGGCGAGGACGAGCGCGCGGGCCGCTGGCGCGGCCTCGACAAGGTCGAGTGCGGCATCCACTTCGAGAACGGCCGCGCCGTGCGGGGCTGAACCGCCGCGAGTCCAGGTATTTTTGGAAAGATGAAGACGGACGTCTTCGCGAGAGGATGAAACGATGAGCGTGATCGTGACAGACGCGGGCTTCGGCCCGGACACATGGACGGGCGACGCGGCGCTGGACCTGCCGTCGGACACCCCGCCCGCCGAGCTCGAGGCCGCGCTGGGTGCCGAACTGGTCCGCGTGGACTTCCCCAGCTTCTCGGACGGGCGTGGCTTCACCCTGGCCGCGATGCTGCGGCGCATGGGCTATGCCGGGCGCCTGCGCGCGCGGGGCCACGTCATCGCCGACCAGTACGCCATGGCGCGCCGGTCGGGCTTCGACGAGATCGAGATCGACGAGGCGCTGGCCGCGCGCCAGCCCGAGGACCAGTGGCTGGCCCGCGCCGACTGGCGTGCCCATGACTACCAGTCGCGCCTGCGCGGCTGAGCGCCGCCTTTCCCCCACCCGAAATTCCCGATAACGAGAGGCCGGACCGACCACCGCGGTCCGGAAACCAGCGATGAATGACATGACGCCCAGCCCCGCCCGTACCGACGCGGCCAGCGCCACCCGCGCCCTGCCCGACGCGCAGACCGTGACCGACGTGACCCATTGGACCGACCGGCTGTTTTCCTTCAAGGTCACGCGCCCCGCGTCCCTGCGCTTCCGCTCGGGCGAGTTCGTGATGATCGGGCTGTTGAAGGATGACGGCAAGCCGCTGCTGCGGGCCTATTCCATCGCCTCGCCCGCCTGGGACGACGAGCTGGAGTTCTATTCGATCAAGGTGCAGGACGGCCCGCTGACCAGCCGGTTGCAGCATATCCAGCCGGGCGAGCAGATCATCCTGCGCCCCAAGCCCGTCGGCACGCTCGTCCATGACGCGCTGCTGCCGGGCAAGCGGCTGTGGTTCTTCTCCACCGGCACAGGGATCGCGCCCTTCGCCAGCCTCATCCGCGAGCCGCAGACCTACAGCGACTACGACGAGGTGATCCTGACCCATACCTGCCGCGACGTGGCCGAGCTGGAATACGGCCGCCGCCTGGTCGAGCAGGTCAAGTCGGACGAGATGCTGGCCGAACTGACCGAGGGCGGCACCTCGAAGCTGCGCTATTACCCGACGACCACCCGGGAAGAGAGCCCGAAGATGGGGCGGATCACCGACCTGATCGACAACGGCACGCTGTTCGACGACCTGGGCCTGCCGCACGGCCTGAGCCCCGAGACCGACCGCGCCATGGTCTGCGGGTCGATCGGGCTGAACACCGACCTGAAGGCGATCTTCGAGCGCCATGGCCTGCGCGAGGGCGCCAACAGCGCGCCCGCGGAGTTCGTGGTGGAGAAGGCCTTCGTCGGCTGACACGACCGGCCCGCGCCGGATCACGGAATGAAAAAGGCCGCTGCGCAATGCAGCGGCCTTTCGTCTTTCGCGGCGGTTCGGCCCCGTCACTCGGTCGTGGCGTCGGTCCCGTCGTCCAGAGCGGGAAGCTCCAGCGCCTCGCGAACACGTTCGAGCACGTCGCGCAGCGTGTCGGGCGAGCCTTCCGCGGCGCGCAGCGCCTCGGTCAGCGTACGCTGCTGCAAGGCCCCCAGGTCGGAGTTCTCGATACCGGCCAGTGCGCGGTCGAGATCGAACTCGTCCACGGTGAGGATGGTGTCGAGCGTGGTCTCGCCATCGGCCGTGGCGCCGACCACGCCTTCGTCGGTCGCGGCCTCGACGGTCTCGTCCTGCGCGGCGGTGGTCGGCGATTCGCCGTTCTCGATGGCCGCGACGGCGGCCGAGGTGGCCTCCTGCGACGCGTCTCCGATATCGCTCGTTTCTTCCTCGACCTCGGCGGCGACACCGTCCACCGCGACGTCGACGTCGGGTGCGGCGTCTTCGGCAGCCTCTTCGGTGGCCTGGGCGGCCTCGGCCGTTTCGGTCGCGACGTCCCCGGCGGCGTCCGCGGTCTCCTCGACGCCCTCCTCGACGACCTCTTCGGTTGCCTGCGCGGCCTCGGCGGTCTCGGCCGCGGCTTCATCGGCGGCCTCCCCGGTCGCCTCGGCAGCGGCTTCGGCGCCGGACTCGACCGCTTCACCGGTCGCCTCGGCCGCGGCGTTCGCGCCGTCCTCGACGGTATCCGCGGTGGCCTCGGCAGCGTCTTCCGCCATGTCGCCTGCGGCGTCTGCGGACTGGGCGGCCTCGATCGCCGCGTCCTCGGCCGTCGCCTCGGCGACCTCGCCCGCCGCCTCGGCGCCTTCCATCACCTCGTCGACCTCGTTCGCGACCTCGTCCGCCGCGGTATCGGCCGTCTGCTCGGTCAAGTTCAGGGCGTCGTCCACGGCGTCGGACGCCGCGGTCATGGCGCCGTCGACCGCCTCCGCCGCGTCGTCTGCCGCCTGGTCCAGCTGCTCGGCCAGCGCGTCCGTGGCATCCTCGGCTTCGTCGGCGGCCGCGTCCGCGGCGGCATCGGCGGCATCCGCGGTCTCGGCGCCGGCCTCTTCCACCGCCTCGGCGGCCTGCTCGGTCTCGGTCTCGACCGTCGTGCTGGTGTCGTCCTCTTCCTGGCAGGCGGCGACAAGCATGCCGGCGGCCAGAAGCGCGATGAGGGATGTGGTGCGCATCATCGTCGCAACCTCCATTCGTCTTACATGTTCAGTTGTCGCATAGATAGCGCCCCCAGAGGTGTTGAAAAGCGCCCGGACGTCGCGGGATCGGCGCGAACACGCCTTGAAAGCCCGTCTTGGCGCGGCTACTTTCCACTTCCGTAAATCATGACCGAAAGGATACCCCCATCGCCCGCAGACCTCACAACGCGCCGCCCACACGCGACACCGGCCCCCGTGTCAACGGCCGCATCCGAGCGCCGGAAATCCGCCTCATCGGCGCCGACGGTGAAAACGTGGGCGTGGTCAGCCCTGATCGTGCCATGGAGCTTGCCGAGGAGGCCGGGCTGGACCTGGTCGAAATCTCGCCCAACGCCAAGCCGCCGGTCTGCAAGATCATGGACTTCGGCAAGTTCAAGTACGAACAGCAGAAGCGCGAGTCCGAGGCCCGCAAGAAACAGAAGACGATCGAGGTGAAGGAGGTGAAATTCCGCCCCAACACCGACACGCACGACTATGACGTCAAGATGCGCAACGTCGTCAAGTTTCTGGAAGCCGGCGACAAGGTGAAGGTCACGCTGCGGTTCCGCGGCCGCGAGATGGCGCACCAGAACCTGGGCCGCGAGCTGCTGGAACGGGTGGCCGACGACACCAAGGAAATCGGCAAGGTCGAGAACTTCCCCAAGATGGAAGGCCGGCAGATGGTCATGATGATCGGCCCGACCAAGTGACCGGCCCACGCCGAGCCTGAACCAACGCGGGCGGCCCCGGGGCCGCCCAATTCGTGACCAAGACCCGCCGGGGACCTTCGATGCTCAATACCGTCATGGTCACCGTGATCATTCTGGGAGCGGCACTGGTCGTCATCGGGACGCTTCTGCCGCTGGTCCCCTCGCACGCGTGGTGGGTGCGTGGCTGGGACTTCCCCCGTGTCCAGCTGCTTATCCTGGGGGTCGCGATCCTTGTCATCGGTTTGCTGGCGAGCTTTCCCGGCAAGCTTGTCGTGCTGGGCGTTGTGCTGGTCGCGTGCGTCTACCAGGCGGTGCGCATCGTGCCCTACACGCCGCTTTATCCCAAGGAAATGAAGCTGGTCGACGACGTGGCCTCGGGCTCGCAGATCGTCCTGCTGTCCTCGAATGTCGAGATGCCGAACGACCGCCACGACGTGGTGGCCGAGCTGATCGAAACGGTCGATGCCGATATCGTCTTCCTGATGGAAACCGACCAGACTTGGTACGACAGCCTCGAGCCGAAGCTATCGGCATACCCCACTGTCGTGACCGAGCTGCGCGACAACTACTACGGCGCGATCTTCGCCACGCGTCTGAAGGTGAACGAGGCGCGGTTCGTCTATCTCAGCCACGACGACACGCCGACCCTTTTCGCCGAGTTGGAAACGCAGGACGGCCACACCTTCCGCTTCGTCGGCCTGCATCCGCGTCCGCCGGTGCCCGGCAACACCACCCGCGACCGGGACGCCGAGATCATCTATTCGGCCCGCTTCGCCCGCAAGACCGGGCTACCGCTGATCGCCGTGGGCGATTTCAACGACGCGGCGTGGTCCGACACCTCGCGGCGGTTCAAGCGCGTCGGCGGCTATGTCGACCCGCGCGTGGGCCGTGGCCTGATCGCCAGCTTCGACGCCCAGTCGCGACTGGTGCGCGTCCCCATCGACCAGTTCTACGCGACGCCCGACATCGCCGTGGCCAGCTTCGCGCGCGGGCCCAATATCGGGTCCGACCATTTCCCGCTGATCGCGCGCATCGACCTGGACGAGGACAAGGCACGCGCGGCGAACAACCCGCCCGCGCCGCTGAACCCCGACGAGATCGAGGAGTTCGACCGCATCGCGGCCGAGTATCGCGCGGACCTGAAGGACCCCAACCTGCCGAAACCGGGCTTTCCTGACGAGAACTGAGACGCGCCGCGCTCAGCCGCCCCGCGGGTGCGGGCGCGACGGCGGCTCCTTCAGCAGGCCGCCCACGCCCATCGCGGCGAAATCCGCATCGTCGGGCGGACACCCACAGGCCACCCGTTCGAGCACCCAGTCGGCCCCGTTCAACGCCGGCGAGCGCGCGCAGCCCGGAAGCCCAATGACGGGGCGGCCCGACAGGTCGCCCAGGAACAACAGGTTGCCGGGATCGACCGGCATGCCGAAGCGCAGCAGCCGTCCCCCCGCCTTTTCCAGGCCCAGCGGCCCGACGTCGCGCGCGTCGGACGTGGCCGAGGCCGTCAGGAGCAGCAGAAGATCGGCAGCGGAGGCGCCCAACGCTCGGGCGATGGCATCCGGCGCATGGGCCACCACTTCGACCGACGACAGATCGATGCCCAGCCGTTGCAGGCGCATGGCGATGGCGGACTCGCCCTTGCCCGGCCCCTGCCCCATGTCGGTGATGATCAGCGCGGCGTCCGCGACGGTCACCGGCCGCGCTCGCAGCGCCGCCCGGGCCAGCGCGGCCCCCCGGGTGACCAGCGCGGCGGGGACCGCGTAGGTGATGATCTTTACGGTCGCCACCATCTGGCCGGGCGTGACCCGCGCGAAGGGCGGCAGGGTGGCGATGGTGACCGCGGGGTCCAGCGCGTTCAGCGCGTCCAGCGCCGCGCGGTCCAGCTCCAGCACCCCCGCCGCCGTGGCGTGTATGTTCACGCGTCCCGTCGCGGCCCGACCCAGTCGCAGGTGTGCCTCCTCGGGATCGGGCACCAGCGCCGCGGCCAGCGCGCGGGCCGCCTTGTCCTCGCCCATGTCATCGTCGCCGGGGCGCGCGACGATCACCTCGGTCGCCCCCATCGCGCGCAACGCCGCAAGGTCGCCATCGTCCAGGCGATGCCCCTTGCGCAGCCGGCCCTTCTGCAAGGGATGCGAGTGCGCAAGGATCGCGCCGGCGGCCTGCGACAGGGGAACGGGGCCGAACTCCATCAGCCGCGACGCAGGCGCTGAATGATTTCGGCCATGACGGCCACGGCGATCTCGGCCGGGCTGCGGGCACCGATATCGAGGCCCACCGGCGCATGGATGCGCGCGATGTCGTCGGGTCCGAATCCCTGCTCTTCCAGCCGCGCGACGCGCTTGGCGTGGGTCCGGGTCGACCCGAGGCAGCCCAGGTAGAAGACCGGCGAGCGCAGGGCCACAAGGATGGCGGGATCGTCGAGCTTGGGGTCGTGCGTCAGGGTCACCACGGCCGTGCGCGGGTCGAGCCCGTGCGCGGCCAGCGCCGCATCGGGCCAGTCGTGGATCAGCGTCTCGCCCGGGAACCGCGCCGCCGAGGCGAAGCTTTCGCGCGGGTCGACCAGAACTGCGTCGAACCCGGACAGCCGCGCCATCCGCATCAGCGGCTGGGCGATATGAACGCCCCCCACCACGACCATGCGCAGGGGCGGGTTGTGGATGGCGATGAAGCGCGCGCTGCCCTCCTCGAAGCCCGAGCGGTCCAGCCGGAACCGATCCGCGTGCGTCGGGGGGTGCTCGATCCCGCGCGTCCAGCTGTCGGTATCGACCGCATAGGCGACCTGTTGCCGCGCCGCGCGGGCGGCGACAAGCTCGGCCAGTAGGTCGCGCGGCAGGTCGGTGTCGCGGACCGGCTCGACCATGACGCGGATCCGCCCGCCGCAGGCCAGGCCCACCGCGAAGGCCTCGTCATCGCTGACCCCGAATTCCATCAGGCGCGATCCGCCGTCCTCGACCGCCTCCATCGCCTCGACCACCACGGCGCCCTCGACGCAGCCGCCCGAGACCGATCCCGCGATCTCGCCATCGCCCGAAATGGCCAGCTGGCTGCCCACCGGGCGCGGCGCCGAGCCCCAGGTCTCGATCACGGTGGCAAGCGCCGCGCCGCGGCCCGCGTCGACCCAGCGAAGGGCGATGGCCGGAATGTCATCGTGGTCGGCGGTCATGGGATGCTCCTGCAAATCGCGCCGATCCTAGCGGGGAGCGACAGCGGGTGAAACCGGCGCGATGCCCCGCGGGCCACGGCTTTGGTCGCAAGGCGGCAGCCGGTCGAGACGGCGGGCGGAGCGCCCAATCCCCTCATCATTCCGGAAGGACGCGATCCCACAGGAAAAAGGACGCGCACCGCTTGGCCGGTGCGCGCCCACTCTCATTACGCTGTGCCCGGACGTCGCCGGAGCCCGTGGGAAAGCTTGGCGGCCCCGAGGACGACGCGCGACCTCAGTTCGCCCGCGCGACCTGCAGCAGCGGCGTGATCCGGCGCAGGGTGGCGCGGCGGTTGGCGCGCTCGGCCTCCAGCGTCGGGACCTTCAGGAACCGCTCGCCATAGCCCTGGACCACCAGGTTCTCGGGCGGCACGTCGAAATACTCGGTCAGCGCCAGCGCCACAGATTCCGCGCGGCGGTCAGACAGCGCCAGGTTGTAGGCGGCGTTGCCCACCGCGTCGGTGTGCCCCTCGACCATGAAGATCTCGCGCGGGTTCTCCTCGATCCGTTCGCGGATGAAGCGGCCCAGCGCGGTCAGCTCGTCGGCCTGCTCGGGCTGGATCGCGGCCGATCCGGTCTCGAACGTGATGTTGTCCAGCGAGATCGCGGGCACCTGGTTGCGCACTTCCGCGATATTGCGGACCTGCGAGAGCGAATAGCCGCGATCGAACGCCCCCTCGTTGGCCAGCGCGCGGCGCAGGTCGTCCTCGGTCATCCCCGTGGTCTCGGTCGCGGGCTGCTGCAGACGGGTCACGTCCACGGCCTGCACCTCGGCGGTGTCGTCCAGCAGCACGGTCCGGGTGCCGTCCGGATCGATCCGGGTGCGGCGCAGGACGCGCAGGTCCGAATCGCGGATGGTGACGATGCGGGTGCCATCCTCGCGCGTGACGGTCGTCCGGGTCGAGCCGTCGTCGAAACGCTCGGTCGACACGTCGGTGCCGGGACGCTGAAGAATCGCCGTGTCGTCCTTGATCAGTTCGAGCCCGCCGTCCTGGCCCTCGACCACGACGCGGTCCTGCGACGAGGCGACGACCTGGCGGTTGTTGTTCAGAAGTGCGCCGACGGCCAGCACGCCCGCGCCCGCGATCAGGGCCTTCTGCAGGGTGCTGAGCCCGTCGTCATCGTCCTCGACCGCGACCTCGGCTTCGCCCTCGGCGGCGGCGGCGTCACGATCGATGGCGCTGTCGAAATCCTCGGTGGAGGAACGGGCGGTCTCGTCGGTCACGGTCTGGTTGGCGATTTCCTCGGCCGGCGCCGCGTCATCGTCGGTGGCCGCGACCTCGGCCGCGCCACCGCCCTCGAGGGCCGCGCGCTCGCTGTCGGTCATCTGGTTTTCAGGGGCCATCTCGGGGTTCTCGACCTCCGCGGTCTCGGACTCCGCCTCGGTCTCGGTGCCCGCTTCGGCCTGCGCCTCGGTCCCGGCGTCCGTCTCGGCATCTTCGGCCAGCCCTTCGGCCACGCGGGCGGCGTCATCATCGGCGGAAGGCGCGGTCTCGGCGGTCTCCGCTTCGGCCTCGGCTTCGGCGGCAGCGGCTTCCTCGGCGGCCTGCGCCTCGGCCGCGGCGGCGGCATCGGCCTGGGCCTGGGCCTGCTGTTCGGCGGCGGCTTCGGCTTCGGCGGCGGCGGCTTCCTCGGCGGCCTGCGCTTCTTCCGCGGCGGCGGCTTCGGCCTGGGCCTGCTGTTCGGCGGCGGCCTCGGCTTCGGCGGCGGCAGCTTCCTCGGCGGCCTGCGCTTCTTCCGCGGCGGCGGCTTCGGCTTGGGCCTGCTGTTCGGCAGCGGCCTCGGCTTCGGCGGCGGCAGCGGCTTCTTCGGCGGCCTGCGCCTCGGCCGCGGCATTGGCGTTCGCGGCGCCCTCGCCCTGCGGGCCGGCATCCAGAACGGCCTGGACCTCTTCGACGCTGATCCCCAGCGTTGCGGCGCAATCCTCGGCCCCGATCTCGGCGCAGACCTCGCGGATCTGCGCGGCGGTTGCGTCGTCCTGTTGCGCGAACGCGGCGTGCGGGAAGGCGAGGTGAAGCGACGCGACGAGCGCCGTGGTGGTGTTGAGCGTCTTACGCATGGGATCCTCCTGGTACGAACTCATTCGTTGCCCCCAGTAACGTCATCCCCGTGCGACAAGTTGCATCACGCCTCCGACAGGGCCGCCATCATGCGCGCCTTTTCGCCCACATCGTCGCGCCGGGCCAGGGCTGCGGCCAACCCTTCGAGCGATGCGATGTCGTGGCCCGCGCGGAAGCTGTCCACGTGCGGCATCATCGCGGCGATGCCCCTGGCGCGCGGTGCGAAGCCGTCGAAGCGCAGCAGCGGGTTCAGCCAGATCACCTTGCGCGCCGTCAGGTGCAGCCGCCGCATCGCCGCCTCGAGCTGCGCGGGATCCCCCCGGTCGAGCCCATCGGTGATCAGCAGCACGATCGCCCCCTGCCCCATCACCCGGCGCGACCAGTCGCGGTTGAAGGTCCGGAGGCATTCGCCGATCCGCGTGCCGCCTTCCCAGTCCTGCGCTTCGGCCCCGGCGGCGGCCAGGGCGGCGTCCACGTCGCGCCGGCGCAGGTGGCGGGTGATGTTGGTCAGCCGCGTGCCGAAGGTGAAGGCGTGGACCTGCGCCCAGCCGGCGCCCTTCTCGTTCGCCACCGCGTGCAGGAAATGCAGCACGGCGCGGGAATAGTGGGACATGGACCCCGAGATATCGCAGATCGCCACCAGGTTGGGCCAGCGGATGCGCTGGTCGCGGGTGGCGAAGCGGGTGATGTCACCGCCCTTGCGCATGGCCGCGCGCATGGTGGCGGGCCAGTCGGGGCGCGCGCCGTTCGGCGCCGCGATGGTGCGGCGTGATTTCAAGGGCTGCACCGGCAGGGTGAGGCGCGCGATCATCCGCTTCGCCCGCGCCATTTCGGCGGTGGACATCTGTTCGAAATCCAGCGTGCGCAGCCGTTCCTCGTCGGACACGGTGCGCGAGGCATCGATCTCGATCAGGGTTTCCTGCTCGTCCTCGTCGGGCTGGGGCACGTCGTCGGCCTCGGCCCCGTCGAGGATGGCTTCGGCCGCCCGTTTCTCGGCCGGCTTCGCCGTGCGGTCTTCCTGCGTGCCGCGCACCGAGGGCAGCAGCCAGCTCATCATCTGCTCCATGTAGCGCGGGTCGCGCCAGTAGAGCCGGAAGATCTGGTCGAACGTCTCGCGCTGGTCGGGCTTGGTGACGAAGCAGGCCTGCAGCGTGTAGTAGAAATCTCGCCGGTCGGTGAAGCCCGCCGCCTCGACCGCGCGGATCGCGTCCATGGTGCGGCCCGGCCCGATGGGCAGCCCGGCCTTCCTGAGCGCCCGGGCAAACCAGGTAATGTTCTGCGCGAGCTTGGGGTTCTCGGGCAGCTCGAGTTCGGCGAGCTCTACCATGGATGACCGGCGACGAGGGGGGCGCCGCCCCCCGCCCTGCGGGCCCCCCCGGAGTATTTCGCGACCAGTGATGATGCGGGCGCGGGACCCCGATGGCGGAGACTGTTGGGATCGGAGGCGCGTCGGGGCATCAGGCGGCGTTCAACTCGGCGCGGACCTTGTCGAGCAGCTGCGTGGCCTCGGCGCCCTGCAGTTTCTGGATATCGTCCTGGTATTTGAGGATCGCGCCCAGCGTGTCGGCGATGACCTGCGGGCTGAGCTCGATCATGTCGAGCGCCAGCAGGCATTTTGCCCAGTCGATCGTTTCGGCCACGCCCGGTTTCTTGAACAGATCCTCGCTGCGCAGGGCCTGCACGAAGGCGACGACCTCGCGGCTGAGGTTCTCGGCGGCCTCGGGCGCGCGGGCGTGCAGAATCTCGATCTCGCGGTCGAAATCGGGGTAGTCGACCCAGTGGTAGAGGCAGCGCCGCTTGAGCGCATCGTGCACCTCGCGCGTGCGGTTGGAGGTGAGGATGACGATGGGCGGCTCGGGCGCGCGGATGGTGCCGAGCTCGGGGATGGTGACGGCGAAATCGCTGAGCGCTTCGAGCAGGAAGGCCTCGAACGGGGCATCCGTGCGGTCGATCTCGTCGATGAGCAGGACCGGCGCGCCGCCCGGTTGCGGGCGCATGGCATCGAGCAGCGGGCGCGAGATCAGGTAGTCCTCGGTGAAAAGCTCGGTCTTCAGCGCGTCGCGGTCGGCCCCGCCCGTGGCCTCGGCGGTGCGGATGGCGATCATCTGCTCGGCGAAGTTCCATTCGTAGACGGCCGAGGCGGCGTCGAGCCCCTCGTAGCATTGCAGGCGGATGAGCTTGCGGCCCAGCGCGGCGGCGATGGCCTTGGCGATCTCGGTCTTGCCGGTGCCGGCCTCGCCTTCCAGGAAGAGCGGGCGGCCCAGCTTCATCGACAGAAACGCCACCGTGGCCAGCGCGCGGCCGCAGACGTAATCCTGCCCCGCCAGCGCGTCCTGCGCGGCATCGATCGACGCGGGAATTTCGAACATGCGGACACCTTCCTTGTGGGACACGCCTAGAACTGCACCCGCGGCGCGGAGGGTCAAGCAAGGCTAAGGTGGCATGGATCGGCCCCGCGGGCGGATCAGCCGCGCGGCGCCTGGGCGTTCTGGTAGAGCGCGACGAGCTTCTGGGCCAGCGCGGGCGGCGGCGGGCGGCTGCCCGCGGCCAGAAGCAGCCGGCCGTAGAGCTTGACCGCGTCGGGATCGGCCAGCGCGAGGCGGAAGGCCTCGGCGTGCCAGTGACGGCCCGCGTCCTCGGCCGCGGCCACGCCGGGCAGATCGCGCAGCCCGGCAAGCTCGACCGCCGTGCGCGGGGCCATGCGGGCGATGCTGTCGTCGCGCACCGTGTTAAAGTTCCGCTCCACCCAGTAGGTCAGGTCCACGGGCTTGTCGGTGTGGTTGGGCAGCCCGCGCCGCGTCTTGGCCAGGAACTCTTCGGCCGAGCGGACCGAGTAGTGGTTCAACTGCACGAGGTCATGGGCGATGGGCGGCCCCCAGAGCATGATCTGGCCCTGGTTGCGCGCCACGGCCTCGGGCAGGGGCCGGCCCGATCCGTCGACCCAGCGCGGCGTGGCGCCGTCCTCCTGCTTCGGGCGGTGCACGCCCGGGCCCTTGAACGGCCCGCGGCGGCGGTAGAGCGTCTTGATGAAGCGCGACAGCGCCGGGTAGAGCGCATCGTCGGGAATGGCGCGGCTGAAGGCCTCGGTCGGCGGCGTCTCGGGCCGGGTGGCGTGGCCGTTATGCCCGAACAACCGCCAGGGCAGCGCGACCGCGTCGGCGTCGAGGCCGGCCAGCATGTCCTGCAGCGTGTCGTGCGGCGCGCGCAGGTTGAGGTATTCGTCGCAGTCCAGCACGGCGATCCAGTCGGCCTGCGCGGTCAGGGGATGGTCGCGCGCGGCGCGCAGCGCGGCCCATTGGGGGCGCTTGCCCTCGGGGACACGGTTGCGGACATGCGTGAGCGCCCCGCCGGCCTGCAGAAGGTCGAGCAGCGCGTCGCTGCCATCGGCGCAGTCGTTGGTGAAGACGAGGAAATCCGTCACCCCGGCCCCGCGGCAATGGGCCAGCCAGTGCAGGATGTTCGGCCCCTCGTCGCGCATGGTGGTGATGACGAGGATGCGCGGCGCCTCAGCCATGGGCGGGCTGCTCCAACCCTTCGCGCAGGGGGGCGGCGGCGTGGGGCAACTGGCCCCCAAGGTCCGCCACCAGCCGGTCGAAGGCAGGCGCGAAGAACGGCCAGCCGTGGTTGTGGGCGAAGCGGTGGTAGTGGATCACGGCGGCCTCGTTGGGCTCGAACGCCCGGTCCGAGATCGAGTAGTTGTAGCGTTCGTCCAGCACGTTGACCGGGATCCCGAACCGCGCGCAGGTGAGTGGCAGCGCGATCTGGTCGAGCCACGGGCGTTTCTGCGCGATGGCCAGGTTCCAGTCGATATCGCGGGCGGTGTCGAACCAGCGGCGCGCGAAAGCGGGCGGCGCGCCTTCGCGAAACGCCAGGAACCCGGCGTTGTAATAGGGATAGAACTCGATCCGGCGACCGCGCGTCAGGCGTACGCGCTCGGTCGGGACCTCCATGCCGAAATGGGCGTAGGCGCGCGGCCAGCGCTCGTTGGTCTTGCCCCATGTGGGCTTGCCCTCGGGCACCGCCGCGATGCCGCCCTCGGGGGCGAGGCCGCGCAGGTCCAGGTCGCCGCCGATCAGCATGTCGGTATCGAAGAACACGCCCGTGTCACCGTCGCGCGGGGCGAGACAGGCGAAGATCTTGTTGCCGTGGGGGAAGGGCTTCTTCCAGGTGTCGGCGGGGATGGCGATGGTCTCGACCCGGGCGCCCAGCCGGTCGTAGGCCGCCCGCAGATCATCGGGGATGGCGCCGTTTCCGGGCTCGGGCGCGTAGGCGACGATGTCGAGGTCGTGGACCACCCGCGCGCGCAGGGACGAGGCCAGCAAGAGCCCCTGCGCCGCCATGTCGGGCCCGTCGATGACGAAGAAGGCCGTGACGCGTTCGCTCATGGCGCGGGCTCCAGCGGCTCGGGGCGGTCGTAGGCCGCGGCCACGGCGGGATCCACCGGCAGGCGGCGGGTATAGCCCAGCGCCTTCAGCACGGCCTCCCACGGTTTCAGTGCGGTGAACGCTTCGACCCAGAGCCGGCCGGTCAGCGTGACGAAGCGCGGGGTGAGTTCCAGCCCCGAAAGGGCCGCGCGCAACAGCTCGGGCGTCAGGCGCGGATCGCCCAGCGCGAGAAAGTCCACCTGCGTCTCGGACATCAGCGCCGCCAGCGCCGCGCCGTCTTCGGCGATGTCGTCCGCTACCAGCCGCAATCGTTCGTTCTCGGCCAATCCGTTGCGCGCCCACAGCCGGTCGATGAAGGCGCGCAGGTCGGCGCTGCCCTCTTGCAGCGTGACCCGCATGTCGGGGCGTTCGTTGGCCAGGTGGCTGCCGATGAAACCCGAGGTCGCGCCGATCTCGAGGTAGTGGGCGAATTCGGGCAGCATTTTCGGCACGTTGCGCGCCAGGTTGCGCTCGAACTTGCCCTCGGTGATCTGGAGCAGGCCCGGCGGGGTGAACAGCCGCGGATCGCAAGGCAGCTCGACCGAGTGGTTGCGGACCCACTCCATCGGCGGATCGGCGGTCATGTCGGGGATGTCGCGCACGTACGTGTCAACCGGCAGGATCATGCGGTCCAGCGGCTCTTTCGCCTTCTCGTCGCTGCGCTTGATGGCGGCGCGCCTTTCCATGTCCTTCATCTTGGCGGCGATGGCCTCGGGGTCGCGTTCCTTCGGCGGCTTGGCCTCGACCTGGGTGATGGGAATCTGCGAGGCGGCGTTCAACTCGGCCACGAAGGCCTCGTATTCGGGGCCGCCCTTGAACGCGGCCAGGCGCGCCTCGACCCGCTCCAACGCGGCGTGGTGCAGGCTGTTCAGCATCGGGTCCGTCAGCAGCCCCTCGAAGATTTCCCGCCGCCGGTCCGAGTAGCGCAGCATGGCGTCGTCGCGCACCTCGTTGCGGTCCTGAAGCGCCCAGTACTCGTGATTGTACTTGTTGGCCTTGTTGTTGACGTTGCCGCGGAACTTGCGGATCGCGTAGCTGTCGATGGATTTCACGGCATAGTGGTTCATCTGCGCCCAATCGTAGCCGATGGTGCGCACGATGGACCGCCAGCCGCGGAACTTGAAATACTCCTCCATCTCGCGGCCCGAGCCGTTCAGCCATTTCACCGAGTGGGGATAGTCGGTGTCGAGCGTCTTGTTCTTCATCTTCGGGCGGTGGATGCCCAGCTTCCAGTGCTCGGGTTCGAACTGGAACAGGGTCTTCACGCCCCAGCCCTTGTTCCACATGGGCGGCGCGGCCATCAGGTATTGCTCGGTCACGAAATCGCGCGACCAGTGCTGCACCCCGCCCGACCCGAAGATCCGCCAGGTGATGACCATGCCGTTGGCGCCCGCGTCCTTGATGCCGTCGATCATCCCGTCGAGGCTGCCGTCGCCGTGCTTGATGCACAGGAACTCGTCCGCGTCGAAGACCAGCACCCAGTCGCTCTCCATCACGACCGGCTCGTCCTGGGCGTACTTGATGGCCGAGGGCTGCGGCTTCAGCCCCTTGGGGATGTCGTTGCGGCGGTGGTGGACCAGCCCCAGCTCGTCCAGCCGGATCAGCATGGTGTCGGTGCCGTCCGTGCAATCGTTGGTGTAGACGACCAGGTCGGTGAACCCGACGGCGATATGATGAGCCACCCATTCCAGAAGATAGGGCCCCTCGTCCTTCATCATCGACACGGCGGTGACGCGCCCGTGGCGCGACGTATTCGGCACGGGCATCGCCGGGGCATCCGCCTTCACGGCCCGATCGGTCGTTTCAACGACTGGCATATTGCCCCCTTCCACGCTCATCGCCGGATACCGTGACACGGCCATGCGGCGATTTTAAGGCTACTGGTCACGATCCGGCACAAATGAGACAAATCCGATGGGATCGTGCCGTTTTCCGCAATCTTGCCGCATTCCCGTCCTAAGCGTCTGCGAAACCCGATCATCATAAAGCCCCGCGCGCAATCGCGCGTGCAGCAAGGAGCAGGACAGATGTCATCCCCGCAACGGCGCCCGGTCGCATCCCTCTGGATCGGCGAACGGCTGCAATACCTCAACCAGCTTTGCCTGGCGAGCCACGTGCAGCAGGGCCACCAGACCATTCTCTATACCACCCACAAGGTCGAGAACGTCCCCGAGGGTGTCGAGGTGCGCGATGCGAACGACGTGATGGCCATCGACCTGGAGCTGGTGCAGGGCACCTCGGCCTCGTTCTGGTCCAACGTCTTCCGCTACAAGATGATCAAGAAGGACGACGCGATCTGGATCGACTGCGACGCCTTCTGCCACCGCCCCTTCCCCGACGAGATGGACAATATCTTCGCGGGGCACGGCATGCGCGGCGCGCTGAACTGCGGCGTGGTGAAGATCCCGCGCGAGGGCGAGCTGATCGACATGCTGCTGGACTACTACGACAACCTCCCGGACTACCCGCCCTGGTTCAACAAGAACCAGCGCAAGAAGCTGGACCGCCAGAAGGACGACGTTCCGCATTCCGAGAAGATCTACAAGGCCGAGCGCACCGCGTTCGGACCGCAGGCCTTCACCTACTTCGCGCAGCAGACGGGCGACTACGACAAGGCGATGACGCCCGATGTGCTCTACCCGGTGCCGTTCCAGCTGAACGACATCTTCTACGACCCCCACGGACGGGTCGAAGGCTGGTTCACCGACAACACGTTGTCGGTCCATCTTTACACCAACGGAACCAAGCCCTGGTGGCGCAAGAACCCGCCGCTGGAAAATTCCTACGCCTGGCGGATGTGCCAGCAAGTGGGGATCGACCCGAAGCAGGCGCTGGAATAGGGCCATGGGTATCAGCCTGATCCCGGCCGCCTTTCTGCTGCGCCATGCGGCCCACGTGAAAGACGCGAAAAGCGGCGTGATTTTGGGGCGGCAGAAGCTGCACATGAAGCCCGGCGCGCTGGACCGGTTCGTGAAACTGGCGCAGGCCAGTGGATACGACGTCGCGCCCGACGACCTGCGCCAGGAAGACGGCTTCACCGAGCGGCTGCTGGATGCCATCGGCTATCCCCGGCTGGCGGCACTGGACTTCACCGATGCCGAGGGGGCCGAGCATGTCCACGACCTGAACCTTCCCTTGCCTGACGCGCTGAAGGAACGGTTCGACCTGGTCATCGACGGCGGCACGACCGAGCACGTGTTCAACATCGGACAGGCCATCGACAACTGCTATGCGATGCTGAAGCCCGGCGGGCTGATGCTGGCCTACATCGCCTGCGACGGCTGGTTCGGGCATGGCTTCTTCCAGACCGGGCCGGACGTGCCGTGGCGCTATTGGCATCACACCCGCGGATGCGAGATGCTCGAGGTCAGCGTGGTGGGACGCCGCACGCCGCGCAAGATCGTCTCCATCCCCGACCCCACGGGGCGCCGGCGCGGGGGCGAGATGTTCTTCGAAGGTCCGCAGATGCTGCTTTACGCCGCGCGCAAGCCGCTGACCGCCCCGCCCTACGCGCCCCCGGTGCAGGGCCACTACGTCGAGGTAGCCCATGTCTGACACGAAGGCCGCCCAGCCCGAGAAGTCGCGCGCCGAGTTGCGCGCCGAGAAGATGATCCGCAAGCAGGAGCGCAACATGCGCGCGGCCGAGGCGCGGGGCTTCCTTGCGGGTGTCTGCGCGGTGCTGCGGCCCGGCGACATCGTCATGGACCTGGGCGCCAACCTGGGCGAGGTCACCGCACCGCTTGCCGAGACCGGCGCGCATGTGGTGGCCTACGAGCCCGATCCCTGGACCTTCGGCCAGCTGCGCGACCGCTTCGACGGGACCGACAATGTCGAGCTGGTCAATGCCGCCGTCGGCGCCACCAGCGGCACCGTGCGGCTGATGCGGGCCGAGAACTTCGACGACAACCCCGAGGGCGCATCGGTCAAGGCCACCATCGTCGGCGGCGGCCGCTCCATCGATGCCGAGGCGTCGGTCGAGGTGCCGCTGCTGTCCTTCGCCGACGAGGTCGCCCGCCTGACACGGGGCGACGGACGCATCGCGTTCTGCAAGATGGATATCGAGGGCGCCGAGCTGGACATCCTCGAGGATATCGTGGCGCGCAAGTCGCTCGACCCCGTGCAGACGCTGGTCGCCGAAACGCACGAGAACAAGTTCAAGGCCCTGCGCCCGCGATTCCGCGCGCTGCGCGACGCCGCGGCCGAGGCCTATCCCCGACGCCGGCTGAACCTCGACTGGATCTGAGCATGACGCGCCCCAAGCTGACCTTCGCCTATATCGTCGAGCCGCCCGAGTACCAGACGCTGGCCTGCACGCTCCTGGCCTCGATCCGCAGCTTCTTCGGCCCCGAGGTCGCGGCCATCGGCTATTGCCCCGCGCACCGGATGGACGAGCTGCACCCGGCGATCTTCAAGGCGCACGAGATCATGGGGGCCGAGATCCGGCCCATGGTGACCGAGGGCATGTGGGACGAACCCTACCCCCACGGCAACAAGATCATCGCCGCGATGCAGCCGCGCGACAGCGAATATTCCGCCTTCGTCGACAGTGACGTCCTGTTCCTGCGCGACAACACGCCCGAGAACATCCTGAAGCCGGGCCATGTCTCGTGCTCGGTCGCGGCCTCGATGGTCTGGGCCGAGCAGGACATCTGGGACACGATCTACGGCGCGCTCGACATGCCGATCCCCGACGAGCGGATCGAGTACATGCGCCGCCCCGTGGGCCCGGTCATCCCCTATTTCTCGGCCGGGTTGGTGAGCTTTCCCGAGGATCCGTCGTCGGGCGAGCGATTTCCGGATGTCTGGTACGACACCGCGCGGCGGCTCGACCGGCTCACCCATCTCGAGAACAGGCGCCCCTATCTCGACCAGATGAGCCTGCCGCCCGCGATCCGGCGCGCCGGGCTCGACTGGAACATCCTGCCCGAGGAGCAGCATTACATCCTGGGCGGGCGGATCCGGGGCGAACCGCTGCCCGAGGACCGCGAGATCTTCACCATCCACTACCGCAAGACCGGCATCCTCAAGGAGCTTGGCCTGCACAAGTTCGCGCGCGGGCTGCTGGGCGAGCACACGGGCGTCAGCTTCGTGCGCCGGCTGACCGAGGCCCCAGAGAAGATCAAGGGCTGAGCGGATGTCGGCCCGCGTGCCGGCCGCAATTGCGCCGGAATCTTCCAACCCCGCCCGACACTCGCGGCAAATTGGCCAAATTGTTGAACGTTTCCTCCGTCAGGACTACTATCACGAGGCGCTTGGCACCCAAGGCGGCGGCGAAAGGCATTCGACATGAACTCGGTCACCGATCCGGTCGTCTTTGACGACTTCGACAGCCCTGACCCGGACGAGGCGCAGGATTTCTCCTACTCTCTCTGCGCCGATGTCCACGTGGCGCTGCAGCGCGCGGGGGCGGACCTTTTGATCTGCTTCGGCGACACCGCGCCCTTCGACCACGTGATCGACGAGCTCGAATGGTCGGTACTGAACGTCACATCGCCCTCGGCCGACGTGTTGACGCGGGACGAGGTCGTGGGCTTCTTCGACGCCATGGCCGACGGCACCCTGATTGATGAATTCGACCGGGTGCTGGTCCTCGGCACGGGCGAACTGGCCGGTGTCGCGCTGGGATACTCGGTCTGCGCGCCCATGGCGCGGGTGCTGATTCTCGCGCCGCGCGGCCCGCTGACCGATACCGAGCGTTTCCCGCCCAGCGCGGCGACCCTCGCGGCCGCCGAACGGGTGCAGGTCATCTACGACCCCATGGACGACGACAGCGCCACGACCGCGCGCGCCATTTCCGAACGCGGCGCGGACCTGCTGCCCATGCGATTCGGCGAAAGCACCGGCGTGGTGACCGATCTCAACCGCCTCGACGTGATGGAAACCCTGCTCGAGGATGCCATGGACCGGCAGCTGAGCCGCCTGTCCTTCTTCCGCATCCTGCGCGCCCGCCGCACCCGCGGCCCCTACCTGCGGCGGCTGAACGCCCGCCTGATCCAGTCCGACCGCGCCGTCCTGCGCGCCATGACCCTGCGCCATATCGGCACCAAGCTGGGGCGCCGCCGCTATCTCCAGGAATACGAGAAGCTGGCGCAGGAACTGACCGAGGCCGGCGTGCGGATCCCCGAACCGCGCGCCTGAGCCCCCGCGCCCATCTGGCGCCGCCGCGCGCCGTGTTGTAGCGACGTGTCATGGACCGACTGACCCTCCGCCGCCCCGACGACTGGCACCTGCACCTGCGCGACGGCGCCATGATGCGCGCCGTCCTGCCCCACAGCGCCGCCCATTTCGGCCGCGCCATCATCATGCCCAACCTCGTCCCGCCCGTGGTCACCGCGCGCGACGCGGCCGAGTACCGCGACCGCATCCTCGCCGCAAAGCCGCGCGGATCGGCATTCCAGCCGCTGATGACCCTCTACCTGACCGAAGAGACCGAGCTGCGCGACCTGCGCGCGGCGGCCGAGATCGGCCTGATCACCGCCGTCAAGCTCTACCCGGCGGGCGCGACCACGAACTCGGCCTCGGGCGTGCGGGATTTCACCAAGGTCCGCCGCGTGCTGGAGAACATGGCCCAGATCGGCCTGCCGCTCTGCGTGCATGGCGAGGTGACGGATCCCGAGATCGACATCTTCGACCGCGAGGCCGCGTTCATCGACCGCGTGCTCGACCCGATCCGCCGGGACGTGCCGGGCCTGCGGGTCGTGATGGAGCACGTGACGACATCGGACGCGGTGGATTACGTGCGCGGGGGCGGCGACGACATCGCGGCCACGATCACGACCCACCACCTGGTCATCAACCGCAACCACATCCTGGCGGGCGGGATCAAGCCGCACTACTACTGCCTGCCCGTGGCCAAGCGCGAGACCCATCGCCGGGCGCTGGTGGCCGCCGCCACCTCGGGGGAGGCGTCGTTCTTCCTCGGCACCGACAGCGCGCCGCATACCGACGCCGCCAAGCTGCAGCCCTGCGGCTGCGCCGGCTGTTTCACCGCGCCGAATACGCTCTCCGTCCTGGCCCAAGTGTTCGAGGCCGAGGGCGCTCTGGACCGGCTCGAGGCGTTCACGTCGCTGAACGGCCCGGCCTTCTACCGGCTGCCCGTGAACACGGACACCATCACGCTCGAGCGGGGCGCGCCCGTCGAATACCCGGCGGCGATCGACACCGACGACGGCCCCGTCACCGTCTTTGACCCCGGCATGCCGCTGCACTGGCGCGTGCTGGACTGAAATCCCGGCCGCGCACCCTTTGCCGGCTGTCCGTCACGTGAGTATTTCCGGACCAGTGATGGGGACACGCGCCCTGCATCACTGGTCCTCAAATACTCATATCCGACGCCTTGAGTCCTTGCGACGGCGCCCTGGGACTTGGCGCGCGCGGCGCGGTGACATAGGCATCCGCCGTCAGCCGAAGGAGCGCGCCATGATTCCCACTTCCTTCCCGCCCCGCGACGAGATCGCCCGCCTGAGTGCCGGAATGCTGCTCGAGGTCGGGGCGGTGCATTTCAATTCGCGCGAGCCCTTCACCCTGGCGTCGGGCCTGCCGTCGCCCACCTATATCGACTGCCGCAAGCTGATCTCGTTCCCGCGCATCCGGTCGACCCTGATGGATTTCCTGACCGTCACCGTTCTGCGCGACGCCGGGTTCGAGGCGTTCGACAACGTGGCGGGCGGCGAGACGGCGGGCATCCCCTTCGCCGCGCTGGTGGCCGAGCGGATGGCCCTGCCCATGACCTACGTGCGCAAGAAGCCGAAAGGGTATGGCCGCAACGCGCGGATCGAGGGCGTGATGGACGAAGGCCAGCGCGTCCTGCTGGTCGAGGATCTGACCACCGACGGCGGGTCCAAGCTGAGCTTCGTGGACGCCATCCGCGAAACCGGCGCCACCTGCTCCCACACCGCCGTCATCTTCAGCTACGGCATCTTCCCGGAAACCGAGACGACCCTGGGCGATCACGGCGTCACGCTGCACAGCCTCTGCACCTGGTGGGACGTCCTTGCGGTGGCCCGCGAGCGGTCCGCCTTCGACGCCGAGACCCTGGCGGGGGTCGAGTCGTTCCTGTCGGATCCCCGCGCCTGGCAAGCCGCCCGCAGTTGATCCACCACTTATCCCCGGCGGGTCTGGGGATAAGCCGCAGGCCCGTCTCCGCCCCGCCCCGCATCTGGTATGCGGACCACTAAGATGCGCAACCAGAGGTGCATGGTGCGGATCCGCCACCTACCCAAGAGGGCGCTTGATCGGGCGCGTCCGGGGGCCTAGGCAAAGGGCTCGAAACGACGACGCAGGGGTGTGGCATGAACGAAATCGCGAAGATTCCCGCCGAGAGCAACGACGGCGAAAGCGATCTCCTGCCCCACAACATCGACGCCGAGCAGCAACTGCTGGGCGCGATCCTGACCAACAACGACATCTACGACCGGGTCGCGGCGATCATCAACGAAAGCCATTTCTACGACCCCGTGCACGCCCGCATCTACGAGGTGGCGAGCGCGCGCATCGCCCGCAACCAGGTGGCCAGCCCCGTTTCGCTTAAGGCGTTCCTGGCCGACGAGCCGGGTCTCGCCGACCTGGGCGGGCCCGCCTATCTCGTCCGGCTCGCGGGCGCGGCGATCTCCAGCTACGCGGCCAAGGATTATGCCCAGCTGATCTACGACCTGGCGATCCGGCGGAAGCTGATCCAGCTGGGCCGCGATATCTCGGACCGGGCGGCCAAGGTCGACGTGAGCTCGGAGCCGCGCGAGCAGATCGTCGAGGCCGAGCAGGAGCTTTACAAGCTGGGCGAGGCCGGGCAGTCGAACCAGGGGTTCCAATCTTTCCTGCGCGCGGTCACCGACGCGGTGAACGTCGCCAACGCCGCCTACCAGCGTGAAGGCGGGCTGGCGGGCGTCAGCACCGGCCTTATCGATCTGGACAAGAAGCTGGGCGGGCTGCACCGCTCGGACCTCCTGATCTTGGCCGGCCGCCCCTCGATGGGCAAGACGTCGCTTGCCACCAACATCGCCTTCAACGTGGCCAAGGCCTACAAGAAGGGCCTGCGCCCCGACGGGACCGAGGGCACCATCGATGGCGGTGTCGTGGGGTTCTACAGCCTGGAAATGAGCGCCGAACAGCTGGCCGCCCGCATCCTGTCGGAGGCGAGCGAGGTGCCCAGCGAGCAGATCCGCCGCGGCGACATGAACGAGGGCGAGTTCCGCCGCTTCGTCGAGGCGGCGAAATCGCTGGAATCCTGCCCCATCTACATCGACGACACGCCCGCCCTGCCCATCAGCCAGCTGGCCGCCCGCGCCCGGCGGCTGAAGCGCGAGCACGGGCTGGACGTGCTGGTGGTCGACTATCTTCAGCTGATCAAGGGCACCGGCCGCGACGCCAACCGCGTGAACGAGATCTCCGAGATCTCGCAGGGTCTGAAGGCCATCGCGAAGGAGCTGGATATCCCCGTCATCGCCCTGTCGCAGCTGAGCCGCCAGGTCGAAAGCCGCGAGGACAAGCGCCCGCAGCTGTCGGACCTGCGCGAGTCGGGCTCGATCGAGCAGGACGCCGACGTGGTGATGTTCGTGTTCCGCGAGGAGTACTACAAGGAACGCGAGAAGCCGGGCGAGCATGAGCTCGAGAAGATGGCCACATGGCAGACCGAGATGGAACGCCTGCACGGCCGCGCCGAGGTCATCATCGGCAAGCAGCGCCACGGCCCCATCGGCACGGTCGACCTGAGCTTCGAGGGCCGGTTCACCCGCTTCGGCAACCTCGTCCAGCCCTGGCAGCAGGGCGGCGGCGAGTACTGACCCGCGCAGACGTTACTGGACAGCCCGGCGGCGGTCGGTGTTCGCTGACCCCATGCGCTGGCTGACGATCCTTCTTCTCGGCCTCTGGGCATCGATCGCCCGGGCCGAGTATCACGATGGCAAGACCGAGGTGGACCTGGAGCTTCTGCTGCTGGTCGACGTCTCCCGCTCCATGAGCCCGGCCGAGCAGGAGATTCAGCGGCGCGGCTATGCCGAGGCCCTGGCCAGCGACGACGTGATCGAGGCGATCCTGGGCGGGCTGACGGGGCGCATCGCGCTGTCCTACGTTGAGTGGGCGGGCAGCTACAGCATCCGCACGGTGGTGGACTGGACGCTGATCGGCGCGGCCGAGGACGCCCGCGCATTCGCCGACCGCATCGGGACCAGCCAGTTGGCCTCGATGCAGCGCACGTCGATCTCGGGGGCGCTGCGGTTCGGCATGGTGACCCTGCGCGACAACGACTTTCGCGGGCTTCGGCGGGTCATCGACATCTCGGGCGACGGGCCCAACAACGAGGGCGGCCCGGTCGTCCCGGACCGCAACCGCGCCGTGGCCGAGGGCATCATCATCAACGGCCTGCCCCTGATGACCCGCGACGGACAGGGCAGCCGCTGGTATCTCGAGGATCTCGACGAGTATTACCGCGCCTGCGTCATCGGCGGACCCGGCGCCTTCGTCCTGCCCGTCCTGCGATGGGAGGAATTCGCCCCGGCCATCAAGCGCAAGCTGATACTCGAAATCGCGGGCCGCCAGCCTGAACGCCTGTGGCGGGCGCAGGCCACCGCGCCGGCCGGGTACGATTGCCTCGTGGGGGAAAAGCGCTGGGAACGGATGCGCCGCATTTACGACCTTCCCTGACTGTCCTATCACCGGGGCGGTTTTGCCCAAGCCCCCGGAGCGCGCCTTGCAGATCGAATTCGTCAACCACGCCTCGGTCCTGATATCGCACGGGGATGTCCGGCTGCTGACCGATCCCTGGTACCAGGGGCCGGCCTTCCACAAGGGCTGGCGGCTGCTGGTCGAGACGCCCGACGACACCATCGCGGACCTGCTCGACCGGGTGACGCATATCTGGATCAGCCACGAACATCCCGATCACTTCTCGATCGGGTTCTTCAAGCGCTGGGGCGACACGATCCGCGCGCGGGGCATCAAGCTGCTGTTCCAGGGGATCGAGGATCAGCGCGTGGCGGATTTCCTGCGCGCGCAGGGGTTCGACCTGACCGAGATGGACTTCGGCCGTCCCTACACGCTGGGCCAGGATTTCGAGGCGATCTGCCTGAAGGACGAATTCTACGATTCGCTGATCTCGATCCGCGCGGGCGGGCAGCACGTGCTGAACCTGAACGACTGCGCCGTGGCCGACGATGCGCGGGCCAAGGAAATCCACGATGTCGTGGGCGATTGCGACGTGCTGCTGACCCAGTTCAGCTATGCCGCGTGGGAGGGCGGGCGCGAGAACCGCGACTGGCGCGTGGCCGCCGCGCAGGAGAAGCTGAACAACATCCGCGTGCAGGCGCGCGCCTTCAAGCCGAAGCAGGTGATCCCCTTCGCGTCCTTCGTGGCCTTCGCCCACGTGCGCAACGCCTATCTGAACGACGCGGCCAACACGCCCGACGACGTCATCGCCGCCTTCAGGGACGCGGATTTCGACCTGCGCGTCATGCAGCCCGGCGACGTGACCGACGGCACCCCCGACCCCGGGGCCCACGCCCGCGCGGCCGAGTTCTGGCGCGCCGTCTATGCCCGGCCGCTGGACGATCCCATGACCTATGACAGCGTCGAGGACGACAAGATCCGCGCCTCGTTCGACGGCTGGCGCGACCGGGTCTTCGCCAACAACTCGCGCGCGGCCATGCGGCTGGCGCAGAAGCTCAGCCCGATCGCCGTGCTTCAGCCGGTGGTCATCCACACCGACGACACCGGGCAATCCTGGCGCATCGACCCGCCGGCCGGCACGCTCGAGCCGACCGAGGCGAAGGCCGACCTGGTCATGCATTCCGAGTCGCTGAACTTCCTGTTCTCGAATTCCTTCGGGTTCGACACGCTGGGCGTCAACGGCACCTTCGAAGAGGCGCGAACGGGCGGCTTTTCCCGCGCCGCGCGGTCGCTGGCGATCGAGAACCTGAACAACCTCGGCCTGCGCTTCGGACCCGGACTGCTGTTCGAGCCGCGGATCATCGGCGTGTTCCTCGAACGGTTGCGCAAGGTCAGCGCCCGGATGAAGGGCGTGGGCAAGACCGAGGCCCCAACCGGAAGGGACGCATGACATGGCAAACGCGACGCTGACCATCGACCTGGGCGCGCTGAGCGACAACTGGCGCAGCCTCGACGCCGCCTCGGGCGAGGGCGTGGAGACCGGCGCGGTGGTCAAGGCGAACGCCTATGGCCTTGGACTGGCGCGGGTGGCGCGCAGCCTGTCCGAGACGGGCGTGCGGAGCTTCTTCGTGGCCGAGGTGCAGGAGGGCGTCGCGCTGCGCCGCGCACTGGGCGACGGGCCGCAGATCTTCGTCTTCTCCGGCCACATGGACGGCGACACCGACGCGATCCGCAAGTTCGACCTGGTTCCGCTGCTGAACTCGATCGAACAGATGACCCGCCATTTCGAAGCGCTTTCGGGCAGCCCCTTCGGCGTGCAGCTCGACACCGGGATGAACCGCCTGGGCCTAGAGCCGGCCGAGTGGGACGCCGCCCGCCGCATCGTGCTGGGACAGGGACCGAAGCTGGTGATGAGCCATCTTGCCTGCGCCGATGAGCCCGACGACCCCATGAACGCGCGGCAGTTGCAGGCCTTTCACGACATGACCGACGGCATCGACGCGCCCCGGTCGCTGGCCGCCACGGGCGGGATCCTTCTTGGGTCGGACTACCACTTCGACATGACGCGTCCGGGCGTCGGCCTGTATGGCGGGCTGCCCTTCGCGGACGCGAAACCGGTGGTGCACCTGCGGGTGCCGATCATCCAGACCCGCGACGTCGCCCCGGGCGAGGCTGTCGGCTACGGCGCGTCGTGGCTGGCGGACGAACCCGCGCGTATCGCCACGGTCCAGGCGGGCTACGCCGACGGGCTGATCCGCCTGATGGGCGACCGCACCGTGATGTTCGCGGGCGATATCCCCTGCCCCCTGGCCGGCCGCGTGTCGATGGACATGCTGACGGTCGACATCACCCATCTGGACGAGGTGCCCGATCACCTGGTCATGCTGGGCACCCAGCAGGGCGTCGACGACCTGGCCGACGCGGCGCGCACCATCGGGTACGAGATCCTGACCTCGCTCGGATCACGCTACGACCGCAGCTACATCTGATTGGGCGCCGCCTGGCGCCTATCGGGCCCCGGGCACGACACTGTTCCGGAAACGTGAACAATCGCCGTTGAAGCATACTCGGGACGGCATTCGGCACCGCAATTGCATGCGGAGCCGCGGGGGCCGCGAAAAAAGGCCCTTTGCGGGGCATCCGGCGGCTAACCCCCTGCGTTCCGGGTCGCTTTATCGCCGGTTTTCCGGGCATTGCGCCTGAACCGTCTTTGCGACGGAACCGAAGCGGCCAAAAATAATTGACCTCGGCAAGCGGGAAATCGCTTAAGGTGTGAGTCGGGGATTTTTGAAATGTCGCATTCTGCAAAAGCCTTTCGCCGGTCAGCCGCCGCGCAGATCCAATGGATCGCCTCGGCCCTGATCGTCGTGGCGGGTCTGACCCTCGCGGGCGTGACCCTGGCCGGTGCCCTGGGATACCTCCCCGTGCTGACCCTGCCCCTGCAATTCGGCGACACGGTGTTGCCGCAGGCGGGGCTTCTGGTGCAGGCGGGTCTCGCGATCTTCCTGCTCGCCATCGTCGCCTGCCTGCCCTCGGGGATGCGGACATTGGCGCTTGAGACCAGCCACCGCGACTTCCAGATTTCCATGTCCGACGTGGCCGAGGCCTATCGCATCTGCCACGCCGCCGACCGGGCCGGCGTGTTCATGCTGTCGGAACAGTTCGATGCGGTGAAGGAGCGGATCAAGTACATGCGCGACCATCCCGACCTTGGCCATCTCGAGCCCGATATCCTCGAAACCGCGGCCGAGATGTCTTACGCCAGCCGTGAACTGGCCGAGACCTACAGCGACGAGAACGTGGCCCGCGCCCGCAATTTCCTGGCCCACCGCCAGGAAGAGGTCGCGATCTACGAGGATCGCATCGACCGCGCCTTGACCGCCTGTCGCGACCTGCGCCGCCAGCGCGAGGCCGTGGGCGTCGACGAGGACATGATCGAAAGCCGCCTGCGTGCGATGGACGAGGAATTCGGACCCCTTCTGGCCGAGCTGGGCTACGAGCGTCAGCGCGGCAACGTGATCGCCCTGCCCGCCGCACCGAAGGGCATGGCGGCCGAGTGATCTTGCACGCCTCTGCCGGTTTCGGCAGAAGGACGCATGGCGAAAACCCCCGATTTCATCTGTCAGTCCTGCGGTGCGACCTATTCCAAGTGGTCGGGCCGCTGCGACGCGTGCGGCGCGTGGAACACCATCGTCGAAGAGGCGCCGCTCTCCGCGGGACCGGCCTCGAAATCCTTGGGCAAGAAGCGCGGGCGCGGCATGGCGCTGGTGGATCTCGCCACCGAGGAGACGCCGCCACCGCGCACGCAATCCGGGCTGGCCGAGCTTGACCGCGTTCTGGGCGGCGGCCTTGTCCCCGCCAGCGCGATCCTCGTGGGCGGCGATCCCGGCATCGGCAAATCCACCCTGCTTCTCCAGGGCGCGGCCGCCTTCGCCGCGTCGGGGCTGAAGACCGTCTACGTTTCGGGCGAGGAGGCCAGCGCCCAGGTCCGCATGCGCGCGCAGCGGCTGGGCCTCGGGCAGGCGCCCGTCCAGCTGGCCGCCGAGACCAACCTGCGCGAGATCCTGACGACGCTGGAGGCCGAGAAACCCGACCTGGCCATCATCGACTCGATCCAGACCATGTGGGCCGACAACGTCGAAAGCGCGCCGGGCAGCGTCAGCCAGGTGCGCGCCGCCGCGCACGAGCTTACGACCTTCGCCAAGCGCCACGGCATGAGCGTGATCCTGGTGGGACACGTCACCAAGGAAGGCCAGATCGCCGGGCCACGCGTGGTCGAGCACATGGTCGACACGGTGCTCTATTTCGAGGGCGAGCGCGGCCACCAGTTCCGCATCCTGCGCGCGGTCAAGAACCGCTTCGGCCCCGCGGACGAGATCGGCGTCTTCGAGATGACGGGCGGCGGCCTGGCCGAGGTGGCCAATCCCAGCGCGCTGTTCCTGGGGGACCGCGACCGGCCCAGCCCCGGCAGCGCGGTGTTCGCCGGGATCGAGGGCTCGCGCCCCGTGCTGTGCGAGATCCAGGCGCTGGTCGCCCCCACGCCCCACGCCCAGCCGCGTCGGCAGGCGGTGGGCTGGGATACCGGGCGGCTGGCGATGATCCTCGCCGTGCTCGAGGCGCGCTGCGCCGTGCCGTTCCAGGGGCTGGACGTCTACCTGAACATCGCGGGCGGGTTGCGCGTGCGCGAACCGGCCGCCGACCTGGCCGTCGCGCTGGCGCTTCTCAGCGCGCGCGAGGACACCGCCCTGCCCCCGCAATCGGTCGTCTTCGGCGAAATCAGCCTCTCGGGTGCGCTGCGCCCCGCCGGGCAGACCGAAAACAGGTTGAAAGAAGCCGCGAAACTTGGTTTCTCGACGGCAATCGCGCCAAAGGCGAGCAAGACGCAGGCTTCCCAGGACATGCGCATCACCAGTTATCCCGACATGGCCACGCTCGTGGGCGACATGTTCGGCGCCGGATAAGGACAGGCTTCATGGACGGCTTCACCCTCGTCGACGGTATCGTGGCCGCGGTCATCGTGGTGTCGGCCCTTCTGGCGTACAGCCGTGGCTTCGTGCGCGAGGCCATGGCCATCGTCGGCTGGATCGCCGCCGCGATCGCGGCTTTCGTCCTTGCCCCGCCGGTGCAGCCGCTGGTGCGCGAACTCCCGGTAATCGGCGACTTCCTTGGCGACAGCTGCGAATTGTCGATCATCGCCGCCTTCGCGGCGGTGTTCGCCGTCGCGCTCGTGGTCGCGTCGATCTTCACGCCGCTTCTGTCGGGCGCGATCCGCGACTCAGCCCTGGGCGGGGTCGACCAGGGCGCGGGCTTTCTCTTCGGGGTGGCGCGCGGCGTGCTGCTCGTCGCCGTCGCCTTCATCGTCTACGACCGCGTCGCCGCGACCGAGTCGATGCCCATGGTCGACAACAGCCGCACCGCGCAGATCTTCGCCCGGTCGCAAAGCGACCTGGACAGCGCCATTCCCGATGACGCCCCGGGCTGGATCGTCGAGCAGTACGAAAGCCTGGTCAGCGTCTGCGAGGGCTAGGCCCGCGCGTCCTTGGGGCTTCCCATCACCACGTGGGTGGTGATCGAGCTCAGCTGCGGCAGGGCGCCCAGCACCTCGGTATGAAAGTGCTTGAAGGCAGCGAGATCGGCCGCCTCGACCCGCAGCAGGTATTCCACCACGCCGGTGATGTTGTGGCATTCGACCACCTCGGGCGCACGGTCCATCGCCGCCTCGAAGGCCGCCTGGGCGTCGCGGGTATGCAGGCTCAGCCCCACGGTCAGGTAGGCCACGAAGCCAAGGCCCCGCCGCGCCGGGTCGATCCGCGCGCGATAGCCGGTGATGACCCCCGCCCGTTCCAGCGCGCCGACCCGCCGCAGGCAGGCCGAGGGCGACAGCCCGACCCGGTCGGCCAGCGCCAGGTTGCTGATCCGCGCCTCGGCCGACAGTACGCGCAATATTCGGTCGTCAATCGCATCCATGCCAACAGTCTACGGCGCGGAAGCCGTCTCATCCACGCAAATTCGCAACCAATCACCGCTGAAACGGCAGGATATTGCGCGCAAGATAACGAACACCCCGGATCGTCATGGCCCCCGACACCTTCCTCGCCCTCCTGACCTTCGCCATCGTGGCCACCGTCACGCCGGGGCCCAACAACGTCATGGTCATGGCCTCGGGCGCCAATTTCGGGCTGCGCCGGACCCTGCCGCACATGCTGGGAATCACCTTCGGGTTCGGGGCGATGATCGCGCTGGTCGGCGTGGGGGTGATGCGGGTGTTCGACGCCTGGCCGCCCAGCTACACCGTGATGCAGGTGCTCTGCGCGGCCTACCTGCTCTACCTCGCGTACCGCATCGCCACGGCCCCGGCGCCGGGGGCCGCGGGGCCCCGCGCCCGGCCCTTCACCGCCCTCCAGGCCGCCGCGTTCCAGTGGATCAATCCCAAGGCCTGGGCGATGGGACTGGCGGCGGTGACGCTTTATGCCCCCACCCGCGCGGCAGAGTCGGTGCTGATCGTCGCGGGGACCTTCATGCTGGTGGCCATGCCGTGCATCGCGATCTGGGTGCTGGCGGGCCAGGGGCTGGCCCGCGCGTTGACGTCCCCCTTTCGCCGGCGCCTGTTCAATGGGCTCATGGCCGGCGGATTGATCCTGTCCCTCGCCCCCGCGCTGATCTGACCGCGTCTCGGCACCGGGCCGAGGGTGACAGTTGCATGACAAGGGACTATGTGTGCCGCGACCCACCCAGAGATTCGGGATCCGTGCCATGCGCAGCCTGCCCCCCGCCCATCCGTTCGACACGTCGCACCTGCGCGACGCCGGGCACGACGACAAGCTGCGCGAGGAATGCGGCGTCTTCGGCGTCTGCGGGGTCGAGGACGCGGCCAACTTCGTCGCCCTGGGCCTGCACGCGCTGCAGCACCGCGGGCAGGAAGCCGGGGGCATTGTCAGCTACCACCCCGACCACGGCTTCAACTCGGCCCGCCGCTTCGGCTATGTCCGCGACAATTTCACCAAGCAGTCGCTGATGGACACCCTGCCTGGCGGGTTGGCGATCGGGCATGTGCGCTATTCCACCGCCGGATCCAAGGGCAACACCCAGATCCGCGACGTGCAGCCCTTCTTCGGCGAATTCTCCATGGGCGGCGCGGCCATCGCCCATAACGGCAACATCGTGAATGCCGACGCGCTGCGGCGCGAGCTGATCGACCGCGGTTCGATCTTCCAGTCGTCCTCGGACAGCGAATGTATCATCCACCTCATGGCCCGCTCGCTCCAACGCAAGGTGCCCGAGCGGATGCAGGACGCGCTGCGCCGGGTCGAAGGGGCCTTCTCCATCGTTGCCATGACCCGCACCAAGCTGATCGGCGTGCGCGACCCGCTGGGCGTGCGGCCCCTGGTCCTGGGCCGGCTCGGCGACGGCTATGCCCTGTCGTCCGAGACCTGCGCGCTGGACATCTGCGGGGCCGAGTTCCTGCGCGAGATCGAACCGGGCGAGATGGTCGTCATCGAGGACGGGCATGTCACCTCGCACCGCCCGTTCCAGGCCGAGCGTCCGCGCTTCTGCATCTTCGAGCACGTCTATTTCTCGCGGCCCGACTCGATCCTCGGGGGCCGGTCCGTCTACGAGACGCGCCGCCAGATCGGCGTCGAACTGGCGCGCGAAGCGCCGGTGGAGGCCGACCTGGTCTGCCCCGTGCCCGACTCCGGCACGCCGGCGGCCATCGGCTACAGCCAGGAATCCGGCATCCCCTACGCCATGGGGATCATCCGCAACCAGTACATGGGCCGCACCTTCATCGAACCGACCGAGCAGATTCGCAACATGGGCGTGCGGCTGAAGCTGAACGTGAACCGCGCCCTCATCCGCGGCAAGCGGGTCATCCTGGTCGATGACAGCGTGGTGCGCGGGACGACGAGCATCAAGATCCGCGAGATGATCCTCGATGCCGGCGCGAAAGAAGTTCATTTCCGCATCGCGTCGCCCCCCACCGCCTGGCCCTGCTTCTACGGCGTCGACACGCCCGAACGCGAGAAGCTGCTGGCGGCCACCATGTCCGAGGACGAGATGTGCGCCCACCTGGGCATGGATTCGCTGAATTTCATCTCGCTCGACGGGCTTTACCGCGCCGTGGGCGAAACCGCCGGGCGCGACCCCGAACGTCCGCAATACTGCGATGCCTGCTTCTCGGGCGACTATCCCGTGCGCCCCGCCGACGGGATCGAGAAGGGGTTCAAGATGAAGGAAGCCGCCGAATAGCACCGCGGTTGCGCCCGCGCGCCGCCCGGGGCTTCATCTTTCCCCAAATACCTGAATCCTGCGCCGGGGCGCCCGCGCGACATGACGCAGGGTGCGCAATCGCTTGACGCCGCACGTCCGACGAAGCACATCGCGCCCATGACCAAGCTTGCCCTCATCACCGGCGCGTCCCGCGGGCTCGGCGCCGCCCTGGCCGAGGCCCTGGCGCCCGGCCACCATGTCATGGCCGTCGCTCGCACCACCGGCGCGCTGGAAGAGCTCGACGACCGCATCAAGGCCCGCGGCGGCGACGCGACGCTCGCGCCCATGGATGTGACCGACGCGGGCGCCATGGCGCATATGTGCCGCAGCATCTTCGACCGCTGGGGGCACGTGGACCTGTGGCTGCACTGCGCGATCCACGCCGCGCCGCTGACCCCGGCAGGCCAGATCGACGCGCGCGACTGGAAGAAAAGCGTCGAGGTGAACGCCAACGCCACCGCCACGCTGATCCCCATGGTCGAGCCTCTGCTGCGCGCCGCGCCCGCAGGCCGCGCCGTCTTCTTCGACGACGACCGCGCGGGGCAGAAGTTCTTCGGCTCCTACGGGGCGACCAAGGCCACGCAGATCGCGCTGGCCCGCAGCTGGCAGGCCGAGACGCGGAACACCGGCCCCTGGGTCGACATCCTGACGCCCGCACCCATGGCCACCGCCACGCGCGGACGGTTCTTTCCGGGCGAGGACCGGTCGCAACTGGCAACCTGCGCGGACGAGGCCACACGCCTTTTGACGATGCTCTGACATCCCTTGCGCATCCTTGCCGCGCGCCCGCCGCTCGCCTAGACCCGGGTAAAGCGAGCGGACGCAGCCGGGGGCAACATGCGTATTCTCATCACCAATGACGACGGCATCAACGCGCCGGGGCTGAAGGCGCTGCACGCCATCGCCGCCGCCATCGCGGGCGACGGTGGCGAGGTCTGGACCGTCGCCCCGGCGTTCGAGCAGTCGGGCGTCGGCCACTGCATCAGCTACACCCACCCCACCCTGGTCAGCGAGCTGGAGACGCGCCGCTGGGCCGCCGAGGGCTCGCCCGCCGATTGCGTGCTGGCGGCGATGCACGACATTCTGCCCGCCCCCCCAGACCTGGTGCTGTCGGGCGTCAATCGCGGCAACAACGCCGCCGAGAATGTCCTGTACTCCGGGACCATCGGCGCCGCGATGGAAGGCGCGCTGCAAGGCCGCCGCGCCATCGCGCTGAGCCAGTTCTACGGTCCCGGCAACCGCGACGGCGGCGACGGGTTCGACGCCGCGCGGGTCTGGGGCGAACGGGTGGTGCGCGCGCTGCTCGATGCCGATCTGTGGGGCGATGCCGATGGCTATCGCACCTTCTACAACGTCAACTTCCCGCCAGTCCCCGGCGACGCGGTGAAAGGCATGAAGGCAGCCGCCCAGGGCTTCCGTCACGGCGACGGCTTCAAGGTCGAGCCGGTGATCTCGCCCTCGGGCCGGCGGTTCCAGTGGACCCGCGGCGCCGACCAGCAGCGGCCGACGCAACCCGGCACGGACGCGGCCGTGAACCTCGACGGCTGGATCTCGGTCACACCGCTTGTCGCCGACCTGACCGACCGCGACACGCTGGGCGAATTGGCGGACCGCCTGTCATGAGCTTCGACGCCGAGTCACGCATGCAGTTCCTCTTCGCCCTGCGCTCGCAGGGGGTGACGGACAAGCGCGTCTTGGCGGCGATGGAGAAGATCGACCGCGGCAAGTTCGTGCGCGGCATCTTCGCCGAACGCGCCTACGAGGACATGCCGCTGCCCATCGCTTGCGGCCAGACCATCAGCCAGCCCTCGGTCGTGGGGCTGATGACCCAGGCGCTCGAGATCAGCCCGCGCGACAAGGTGCTCGAGATCGGGACCGGTTCGGGCTACCAGGCGGCGATCCTGTCGCGGCTGGCGCGGCGGGTCTATACCGTGGACCGTCACCGTCGCCTGGTGGCCGAGGCCCGCGCCGTGTTCGAGGCGCTGGAGCTGGCCAATGTCACGGCCTTCACCGCCGACGGAAGCCACGGGCTGGCCGACCAGGCGCCCTTCGACCGCATCCTGGTGACGGCGGCGGCCGAGGACCCGCCCGGCCCCCTCTTGGCGGAATTGCGCGTGGGCGGTATCATGGTCGTGCCGGTAGGCCAGAGCGACGCGGTGCAGACGCTGATCAAGGTGACGCGCCACGAAAGCGGCTTCGACTACGAGGAGCTGCGCCCGGTGCGGTTCGTGCCGCTTCTGGAAGGGCTGAGCCGGGATTGACCGGGCGGTTGCGCGCCGGAAGTGACGGGACGAGTATTTCACGGGATCGGCACAGGATCGGGGCACACGCTGAACGACCCCGGCGGCCGGCATGCAGGCGGAACGGCGGCACACGAGGTCCGGATGAAGGCCCGGCCGCAAGCACGAGGACATGAGGCAGTGAACACCACATTTCGGCTCGGACGCGGCCATGGCGCCACGCGGTTGACCCTTTGCGCGGGACTGGCGCTGGCGCTGGTCGGTTGCGACAGCAGCGGGCAGCTGGATTTCGACCTTCGCGACAATCTCGGGGACGCGTTCGACACCAGCCCGGCGGTGCGGATGGCGGTGGCCGACCGGCCCCGGCCCGACAATCGCGGCGTGATCTCCTACCCGTCGTACCAGGTGGCGGTCGCCCGGCGCGGCGACACCGTGCAGGACGTGGCGGCCCGCGTGGGCCTGCCGGCGGGCGAGCTGGCCAGCTATAACGGCCTGCCCATGGACGTGACGCTGCGCCGGGGCGAGATCGTCGCCCTGCCCCGCCGCGTGGCAGAACCGTCGGCGGCCACCGGCGCCCCCGCGCCCGCGTCCCAGACCGGCGGCGTCACTACCGCGGCCCTGCCATCCACCGGCGGCGTGACGACCCAGAGCCTGGAGGACCGCGCCAACGCGGCCATCAACCGCGGCGAGAGCAGCGCCCGCCCCACCGCCCCCGCTGCGTCCGCGCCGGCACAGGGCGCCGAGCCGCAGCGCCACCGCGTCGCGCGGGGCGAAACCGCCTATGGCATCGCGCGGCAATACGGCGTTCCGGTCTCGGCCCTCGGCGAATGGAACGGCCTCGGCTCCGATCTGACCGTCCGCGAGGGCCAGTTCCTGATCATCCCGGTGGTCACGCGGGTCGAGTCGCCCGGCGAAAGCCGCCCCGGCGACGGATCGGTCGCGCCCACGCCCCCCTCGGCCGCGGCGCCCCTGCCCCAAGACGAAAGCCCCGAAACGGCGGAAGAGGACGTGCCCGACGCGCCCGATGTCGGCCAGACGACGACCACCGCGCAGTCCGGTGGCCGCTTCCTCTACCCGGTGACCGGCTCGATCATCCGGCCCTACCGCAAGGGCCGCAACGACGGGATCGACATCGCGGCCACCCCGGGAACCCCGGTAAAGGCCGCAGACGCCGGCACCGTCGCCGCCATCACCCGCGACACCGACCAGGTGCCGATCCTCGTGCTGCGCCATCCCGGCAACGTCCTGACGGTCTATGCCGGGGTCGAGGGCATCAACGTCGAAAAGGGCGACAGCATCAGCCGGGGCCAGGTCGTGGCGCGCGTGCGCGATACCGACCCGAGCTTCCTGCATTTCGAGGTGCGCGAAGGGTTCGAGTCGGTCGATCCGGTCAGCTACCTGCAATAGCCCGCGGCGTCGGGGTCCGTCTCGTCGGACCGACACCACCTGCCGTTGCGAGAGCCGAACCCTGTTCGCGCGGAAATCCGCTCATTTCCGCGGCGCGGCGGGATCGCTGCGCGACAGCATCGAATGGCCGGACCTAGCCTTGCCTTCCGTACTGCATTTCAAGGGAGGCACAGATGACCAAGGGTATTTCGAGACGCGCCGCGTTGGGCGCCATCGGCGCGGGCTCCGCGGGGCTTGCCATGACCGCCGCGGGCGCGCAGGAAATGGGACCGGTCGCGCCGCCATCGACGGTCAGCGACCCGCCCCGCGACTTCGGTCCGGACGGCGCGCCCAACGTCTATTTCTGGGACGCCGACGTGATCGCCGTGGATCCCGCCTTCAACGGGCTGGCCCAGCCGAACGCGCCGGTCCAGCGGCTGTGGACCGGCGCGCTCTGGGCCGAGGGGCCGGCCTGGTCGAGCGTCGGCAAGTACCTTGTCTTCTCCGACATCCCCAACAACCGGCAGATCCGCTGGCTCGAGGATGACGGCCACGTGAGCGTCATGCGCTACCCGTCCAACAACTCGAACGGCAACAGCTTCGACTGGCAGGGACGGCAGCTGAGCTGCGAGCACCTGACCCGCCGCGTGGTGCGCTACGAGCTGGACGGCTCGGTGACGATTCTCGCCGACCGCTACGAGGGGATGCGCTTCAACTCGCCCAACGACATCGTGGCGGCGAAGGATGGCAGCTACTGGTTCACCGATCCGCCCTATGGCGGCCAGCTGTACGAGGGCGCGGTGGGCGCGCCCGGTGGCCCAACCAACCCCGACGGGCTGATCAACCAGCGGCTGGGCCAGCCGCCCGAGATCGGCGACGCCATGCGCGAGATGGAGACGGCGACCTACCGGATCGCGCCGGACGGCACCATCGCCCGCGTGGTGGGGCAGGACCTGGTTCCCGATCCCAACGGGCTGGCGCTGAGCCCCGACGAGACCACGCTTTACATCGCGTCGACCGGCCCCGGACCGGGCGACGGGGGCGTGGGCGGCGAGGGCAACATCTTCGCCTTCGACGTGACGCCGGAAGGCGAGGCCGTGAACGGCCGAATCTTCACCGATTGCGTCGTCGGTGGCGTCAAGTGCGGCCCGGACGGCCTGGCCATCGACGTGTTCGGCAATGTCTGGTCATCGTCGAATGCCGGGCGCAACGTGGGCTATAACGGCGTGACCTGCTGGTCGCCCGACGGCAGGCTCCTGGGTCGGGTCCGCCTGCCCGAGGTCTGTGGAAATCTCTGTTTCGGCGGCCCGAAGCGCAACCGGCTGTTCATGGCCGGCAGCCAGTCGCTTTATGCCGTCTACACGGCAACGCAGGGCGCGGGCGCGGCCTGACAGGACAGCGGGGGCCAGCCCCCGCACCCCCGAGGTATTTGGGGAAAGATGAAGATGGGGGCGGCGCCTTGACGGGTGCCGTCCCGCGAGTGGTGGAAGGGCCCGGCGGTCTCAGCCCAGCGCGATGCCGCGGCGGCCGGCGAGGTCGGTGAAATACTGCCACGCGACGCGGCCCGACCGGGCGCCGCGGGTGGCCTGCCACTCGATCGCCTCGGCGCGCAGGGTGTCGTCGTCGATCTCGACGCCGTGGGCGTCGCAATAGCCGCGGATCATGGCGAGGTATTCGTCCTGCGTGCAGGGATGGAAGCCCAGCCACAACCCGAACCGGTCGCTGAGCGATACCTTTTCCTCGGTCGCCTCGGTGGGCGAGATGGAGCTCGCGCGCTCGTTCTCGATCATGTCGCGGGGCATCAGGTGGCGGCGGTTGGACGTGGCGTAGAACACGACGTTGTCCGGCCGACCCTCGATCCCGCCGTCCAGCACCGCCTTCAGCGACTTGTAGTGCTGGTCGTCATGGCTGAAGGACAGGTCGTCGCAGAACAGCACGAAGCGATGCGCGCTGGCCCGCAGGTGGCCCAGCAGCCGCCCGATGGAGGGCAGGTCCTCGCGCTGGACCTCGACGATCTTCAGCGGATGTTCCTGCGCGACCTGGGCGTGGATCGCCTTCACCAGGCTGGATTTGCCCATGCCGCGCGCGCCCCAGAGCAGGGCGTTGTTGGCCGCCTGCCCGCGGGCGAATTGCCGGGTGTTCTGCAGCAGCGTGTCGCGCGAGCGGTCGATCCCCACCAGCAGCGACACGTCCACGCGGTTGACGGCCGGGACCGGCTGCACCCGGTCCGGCGAGACGTGCCACACGAAGGCATCGGCCGCGTCGAAATCGGGGGCCTGCAACGGCGCCGGGGACATCCGCTCCAGCGCGTCGGCGATGCGGATCAGCGGGTCGCTCACGGGCGCTTGCTTTCGTCCTCGGGCTCGTCGTCGTCCAGCTCGGCGTCGTCGAAATCGTCGTAGAGCGTTTCGTTCGGGCCCAGCACCCCCTCGGCGCGCAGCTCCTCGGTGCGCTTGCGCTCGACCCGCGCCACGAGAAGGATCGAGATCTCGTAGAGCCCGTAGACCACCACGAACAGGATCACCTGGGTGATGACATCCGGCGGCGTCACCAGCGCGGCCAGCACGAGGATGCCGACCACGGCGTATTTGCGCACCTCGCCCAGCCCGCGGGCGGTGACCAGGCCGGCCTTGCCCATGAGCGTCAGCAACACCGGCAGCTGGAAGCACAGGCCGAAGGCCACGATGAACTTGATCGTCAGGTTCAGGTATTCCTGCGCCGAGCCCTGGAAGACCACGGAAAGCGGCGCGCCGGCGTCGGGCACGACGGCCTGGCCGCTGTCCCCGAATTGCTGGAACCCCAGGAAGAAGTCGTAGGCCAGCGGCGTGACCACGTAGAAGGCGAAGGCCGCGCCCATCACGAACATGAAGGGCGAGGCGATCAGGAACGGCAGGAAGGCCCCCCGCTCGGACTTGTAGAGACCGGGCGCCACAAACCGCCACATCTGTCCCGCGATCACCGGGAAGGCCAGGAACAGGCCGCCCAGCAGCGACACCTTGATCGCCACGAAGAAGCCTTCCTGCGGCGAGATGAAGATCAGGTCGCAATCCTGCCCCCGGGTCGCCAGGACCTCGCACAGCGGGTCGGTCAGGAAGTTGAAGATCGGGGTCGCCACTGTGAAGCAGATTACCATGCCGATGATGAAGGCGACGACCGAGCGGATCAGCCGCGTGCGCAGCTCGGCCAGGTGCTCGATCAGCGGGGCGGCCGTGTCGTCCAGGTCGTCCGATTGGCTCACGCTTGATCGTCCTTCGCGCTGGTCAGCGGCGTATCCGCGGCGGTGCCCGTGTCCTTCTTCGGTTCGGGCTGCGCCTGCAACGCGGCATCACGCTTCTCGGCGTCCACCGGGGTCCTGGGCTTGGCGGCCTTGGCCGATTTCTTCGGGTCCCACTTCTCGAAGCTGTCGGCGGCCTCGTTCAGCTTGTCGAGCCCGTACTTCTTGGGATTGCTCATCCCCTTCAGGTCGCGCCCGATATCCTTGACGCCGGCATCGTCGGCCGCGTCGTCCATGGCCTTCTGGAACTCGCGCGCCATGCCCTTCACCTTGCCGGTGAAGCGGCCAAGCGTCCGGAACATGCCCGGAAGGTCCTTCGGCCCCACCACGATCAGCGCGACGATGCCGATGACCAGAAGCTCGGTCATCCCGATATCGAACATGGGCGGCGCCCCTTAACGAAGCTGTGGGATCAGGTGCGGGTCTCGGACTTGTCGTCGGTGTGCACCGCCGGGGCGGCCGGCTTGTCGTCTTCCCCGGGCGCCGAGATCTCGCGCGCGTTGTCGGCCTTCTTGGCCTCCTCGTCGCTGTCGGAAACGCCCTTCTTGAAGGCGGTGATGCCCTTGCCGACCTCGCCCATCAGCGACGAGATCTTGCCACGGCCGAACAGAACCAGCACCACCACGGCGATCAGAAGAAGGCCCGGAAGGCCGATATTGTTGAGCATTGGATCTCTCCCTGCGGCGGACCTGCGTGCCGCCTCTTGCGTCATTCCATCTAAGCCATGTGCGCCGAGAGTTGAAGGCGCAATCCGGTCACTTTTGCAGCCCGAGCGCCACCGATTGACCCGTCCGCGCCGATTCCTGCGCGGCCAGCCCCATCTCGACCGCGCGCGCCCCGTCGCTGAGCGTCACCTCGACCGGCCTCTGCCCCAGCACCACGTCGCGAAAGCGGCTGTGCTGGTAGAAGGTCGAGCCGTTGTGATCGCCCGCGTCCAGCAGCGTTGGATCGACCGGGATCTCGACCACCTGCGGGCCGCGCGGGCTGCGTGGGCTGACGATCACCTGCGGAACCGGCGGCGCGCCCAGATGCGCGGGCCAGAAGCGGCCCGGCCCGGGGACCAGCGCCTCGATCTTGCCGGTGGGGCCAGTGACGCTGATCTCTTCCTGGTAGCGCGAGCCTTCGGCGAACATGCACAGCTCCAGCATGGCACGGCTGCCATTGTCGAAATCCACGATGACATAGCCGTTGTCCCAGACATCGGGCGCGCGGCCCTCGTAGCTTTCGTCCTTGTGGTTCACGGACTGCCCCGCGCTGGCCATGACGCGCACCGGCTCGGCCCGCAGGATCACCCGCATCAAGTCGAAGAAATGGCAGCACTTCTCGACCAGCGTGCCGCCGGACCAGTCGTTGAAGCGGTTCCAGTGTCCGACCTTGTGCAGGAAGGGAAAGCGGTGCTCGCGGATCGACAGCATGACGGGCCCGCCGGTGGCCGCGTCCACCTGCTCGATCAGGGCGGCGATGGGCGGCATATAGCGGTATTCCATGGCCACCCACACGGGGGCCGGGTAATCCAGCGCCGCCAGGCGGGCGGCCTGCGCCGCGTCGGTGTAAAGAGGCTTTTCCATCAGCAGGGGCAGCGGGCGGCGGGCCGCGATCTGTTCCATCTGGGCGACGTGCAGGTGGTTGGGCGACACCACCACCAGCGCGTCCAGCGGCTCGACCGCCAGCAGCGCGTCCATGTCCGGGCACATCTGGGCACTGGGGGCCAAGGCGGCGGCAGCGTGCGCCATGTCCGGGTCCGGCTCGAAGATGGCCGCGACCCGCGCCTCGGGCAGAAGGGCGATATTGCGCAGGTGCTCCTGCCCCATCATGCCGCAGCCGATCACGCCATAATTGATGATTCCTGACATTCCTGTCCCTATTTCAGTCGATTTACGTAAGATACCTTGTCCGGATCGAACCATGTCCGCGAATACTCGACCGGGGTGCCGTCCTGGGCCCAGGACAGGCGGTGCACATGGCCGACCGACGCGCCGGCGGCAAGACCCAGCGCCGCGCCCCAGCCCGGCAGGCGGCCGATGCCGACCCGGTCCTCGACGCGCAGGATGCGCAGGCCGAACTCGGTGAGATAGCTGCGGTAGAGCGACGGGCCGATCCGGTCCGCGCCGAAGCCCGGCGCGCGCCCGGCATCCAGCCAGATCTCCTCGACGGCGGCCGGCCCGTCGTCCAGCAGGCGCAGGCGGCGGATGCGATGGGCGTCGGGCGCGGCGCCGAAGTCGGGCGCATCGGACGGCTTCTCCAGCCGGTCCACCGAGATCAGCTGCGCGCCGGGCAGGCCGGGACCGGATGGCGTCTCGAGCCGGAAAAACCCGTAAAGCCCGCCGACGCTGCGCACGCCGCGCACGTAGTTGCCCGACCCCTGGCGCCGTTCGATCAGGCCCTGGTCGACCAGTTCCTGCAGCGCCTTGCGCAGGGTTCCGACGGCGATACCGTGGGTCGCGGCCATGGCGCGCTCGGGCGGAAGACGCTCGCCTTCGAGCAGCCGCCCCGCCGCGATATCGCGGGTCACGAGGTCCGCGATCTGGCGATAGAGAGGTGTCGGCGGCAGGTCTTGCATCGGCATCCGGAGAAAATTGATGCAGTATTGATGCACATCAATGACCGTGCTAGGCAAGCGGAAATCCAAGCGGAAAGAGAGGCCCCCATGACCGTCGTCCCCATCACGTCCGCCGACCTGGACGCCGTCGAGGTCTCGTGGTTCTCGGCGCTCTGCTCGGACGACTACCAGTTCCTGGGCGTGCCCGACGGTGCGCTGCGGTCGAGCTGGGCGCATTGCTCGTCGATCCTGAAAGAGGCCGAAGCCCAGGGCTTCCGCAACATCCTGTGCCCGTCCTCGTACCAGGTCGGGCAGGATACGCTGAGCTTCGTTGCCGGCGGCGCGGCCATCACGGACCGGATCAACATGCTGGCCGCCATCCGCTGCGGCGAGATGCAGCCGATCATGCTGGCGCGCACGGTGGCCACGCTGGACCACATGCTGGAAGGACGGCTGACGCTGAACGTGATCTCGTCGGACTTCCCGGGCGAGAAGGCCGAAAGCGCCTATCGCTACCAACGCTCGCGCGAGGTGGTCGAGATCCTCAAGCAGGCCTGGACCCGGGACGAAATCAACTTCAGCGGCGAAGTCTATGACTTCAAGAGCATTTCATCAGATCCCGCCAAGCCCTACCAGACCGGCGGACCGCTGCTTTATTTCGGCGGCTACTCGCCCCCAGCGCTGGACCTGTGCGGCGAGCACTGCGATGTCTACCTCATGTGGCCCGAGCCCAAGGAGCAGATCGCCGAGCGCATGAAAGCCGTCAACGAAGTCGCTGAAAAATATGACAGAACGCTGGATTACGGCCTGCGTGTCCACGTCATCGTGCGCGACACCGAGGCCGAGGCGAAGGAATACGCCGAACACCTGGTCAGCCAGCTCGACGACGAGTACGGCACGCTGATCCGCGACCGCGCCCATGACAGCACGTCGCTGGGTGTCAGCCACCAGGCCCGCGCGCGCGAGCTGGCCGACCAGTTCGGCTATGTCGAGCCGCACCTGTGGACGGGCATCGGGCGGGCCCGCTCGGGCTGCGGCGCGGCGCTGGTCGGCAGCACGGACCAGGTGCTGTCGGAAATCGAAGCTTACAAAAAAATGGGAATCCGGGCTTTCATCTTCTCGGGCTACCCGCATCTTGACGAGTGCAAGTCGGCGGGCCAGCGTCTCCTGCCGAACCTGGAAACCTGTTCCCTGCCGGAGGCCTATGGCCGCGTGCCGCAGGGGATGCCGCAGACCCCTCTCGGGGCGGGAGAACGCAGCTGATGCAACGTGTCGAGCTTGGAAATGATGTCAGCCTCAGCCGCATCCTGTACGGGATGTGGCGGCTGACCGACGACGACACCGCGCCGGAGCATATCCGCGACAAGATCGAGGCCTGCCTGGACCAGGGCATCACCACCATGGACCAGGCCGACATCTACGGCGGCTACATGGCGGAAGAGGCGCTGGGGGCCGCGCTGACGCCCGAGCTGCGCAAGCGCATCGAAATCGTCACCAAGTGCGACATCGTCGCCCCGGCCGGGCGCCACGCCAAGGCGCGTGTGAAGCACTATGACACCAGCCGCGCCCATATCGAGGCGTCGGTCGAACAGTCGTTGAAGCTGATGGGTATCGACGAGATCGACCTGCTGCTGATCCACCGCCCCGACCCCTTCATGGACCACCACGAAACCGGCGCGGTTCTGGACGAGCTGGTGACCTCGGGCAAGGTCCGCGCCGTGGGCGTTTCGAACTTCAGGCGCCATGACTGGACGCTGCTGCAATCGGCCATGAAGACCAAGCTGGTCGCCAACCAGATCGAGATGTCGCTGGCCGAGATCGCTCCCTTCACCAATGGCGACCTGGCCTTCATCCAGGAATTCGGTGCCGCGCCCATGGCGTGGTCACCCCTTGGCGGCGGCGAGCTGATGACCGGCAAGGGCGGCCACACCAAGCTGCGCACCCGGCTGAGCGAGTATTCCCAGCGCGAAGGCTGCGACATGGCGGCCGTGGCCGTGGCCTGGCTGATGGCGCACCCGGCGGGCATCCTTCCGGTGATGGGCACCAACAACATCAAGCGCATCAAGACGCTGGCCAAGGCCGCCGACGTGAGCCTCAGCCGCGAGGACTGGTTCGACCTTTATACCTGCGCCCTGGGCCGCGAGGTGGCGTGACCGTGGCGCCCCCGCAACCCTTTCAGCGCGCCGACCTGGGCGACGCGCGCGCCTTGCGCCAGGCCCTGGGCCGGTTCGCCACGGGCGTCACCGTGATCACCACCGAAACCGAAAGCGGGCCGCTGGGCATCACCGCCAACAGCTTCTCGTCGGTGTCGCTGGATCCGCCGCTGGTGCTATGGTCGCCCGCCAAGGCGTCGCGCCGCTTCGCCCCGTTCACCGAGTGCGATGCCTTCGCGATCCATGTCCTCGGGGATGACCAGTCCGACGTGGCCAAGACCTTCGTCACCGAGGGCAACATCTTCGACCGTCTCGACTGGTCGCGCGCCGAGGACGGCACGCCCTTGATCGAGGGCTGCCTGGCACGCTTCTACTGCCGGATGCACGCGATCCACGACGCGGGCGACCACGCCATCGTCATCGGTCGGGTCGAGGGCGCGACCTATCGCGACGGCGCACCGCTGGTGTTCGCGGGCGGCCAATTCGGGCTGTTCAGAGGTCTGGATTGACGCCAGACTGAGGCAAGGGACGACCCCGGATCAACCGGGGCGTCCAATAGGGGAGGATCGGCGCATGCGCGTCCTGAAGGGCCTTTTGTGGCCTTTCCAGACATGGAACGACCTGGTGCTGCCCGTCGGGCGCATCGTCGCCATCATTGCGATCGCCCTGATGGTGGTGGCGATCCTGGTGCAGGTCTTTTTCCGCTACGTCCTGAACAACGCCCTGCCCTGGCCGGACGAGGCCGCGCGCTTCATGATGCTGTGGATGACCGGCCTGATGGCACCCATGGCCTATCGCCGGGGCGGGTTCGTGGCCATCGACACGCTGCCGATGATGCTGCCGCGGGCGGCGGCCGCCGCTCTGTCCATCGTGCTGCTGCTGATCGCGGGCGTCGTGCTGGCGGTGGCGGTGCGCATCGGCTGGTCCGAGGTCACGGGCTTCGGCGGCCGGTTCGCCACCGCGTCGCTGTACCTGCCCCTGCCCGACGGCTGGTTCCGCATCCCGCGCAGCTGGATGATGGCAAGCCTGCTGGTGGGTGTCGTGCTGCTGCTGATCGTGAATATCGAGCTGATCCTGCGCAGCATCCTGCGGCTGATGGGGGCGCGGGACCTGAAGGATCTCGCCCCCGCCGAAGAAGAGATCATGGCGGAATGACATGCTGATCTGGTTCCTGCCCGTCTTCCTGATCTTCCTGGTCATCGGCCTGCCGGTTTTCTTCGGGCTGCTGGCCGCGCCCGGGATCCTGCTTTGGCTCAACGGGCAGGAACGCGACATCACGCTGCTTTACCGCAATGTCTATAACGGGATGGACAGCTTCCCGCTGATGGCGATCCCGTTCTTCATGCTGGCGGGCGAGCTGATGAACAAGGGCGGCATCACCGAGCGGCTGGTCGAATTCAGCCAGGCGCTGATGGGCCACCTGCGGGGTGGCCTGGCGCATGTGAACGTGCTGTCGTCGATGCTGTTCGCCGGACTGTCTGGCTCGGCCGTCGCCGACACCTCGGCACTGGGCTCGATGCTGATCCCGGCGATGGAGAAGCAGGGCTATACCCGCAAGTTCGCCGCAGCCATCACGGCCGCAAGCTCGGTCATCGGGCCGATCATCCCACCCTCGGGCATCATGATCATCTATGCGTACGTGATGGGCGAATCCGTGGCCGCGCTGTTCCTGGCGGGGATCGTGCCGGGCGCACTTGTGGGCATCGGGCTGATGCTGGTCATCAAGGTGATGGCAGACAAGTACGACTTCCCCGTCGCGGGCCGCAAGACGACCTGGGGCGAGCGCGGGCAAGCCAGCCTCAAGGCGTTCTTCCCGCTGATGACGCCGGTCATCATCATGGGCGGCATCCTCGCGGGCGTGTTCACCCCGACCGAGGCCGCCGCCATCGCCGTGGCCTACGCGCTGTTCATCGGGCTGTTCGTGCTGCGGACGCTGAAATTCAGCGAGATCCCCGAGGTGCTGAGCCGCGCGGCGGCGACCTCGGCGGTGGTGCTGCTGCTGGTGGGCGCGGCCATGGCGTTCAAGACCGTCGTGTCCCTGTCACACGCGCCGGAGATCATGGCGGACTATATCCTGTCGCTGTCGGAAAACCCGCTGATGCTGCTGTTCCTGATCAACCTGCTGCTGTTCGCGGTGGGCATGTTTCTGGACGCCGGACCGGCCATCATCATCCTCGGGCCGATCCTGGGACCGATCTTCGTCGACCTGGGCGTCGATCCCATCCACTTCGCCATCATCATGTCGGTGAACCTGACCGTGGGCCTCGCCACGCCGCCCATGGGGCTGGTGCTGTTTGTCGCCTCGTCGGTCTCGGGCGAACGGGTCGAGGCGATTTCCAAGGCGATCCTGCCGTTCCTGGCCGTCGAGATCCTGGTGATTTTCCTCATCACCTACATCCCCGGCATTTCCATGACGATCCCGCGCCTGACGGGCTTCGCGAACTGAACTCAACAAGGGAGAGAAAGAATGTTGAAACACCTGACCACCGCCGCGATCTCCGCGGCCCTGCTGGGCGGCACGGCCATCGCCGCCTACGCGCAGGACACCATCACCCTGCGCGCCACCGCGAACTCGAACGAGAACGACGAGGACTATGACGGCCTGGTCGTCTTCAAGAACTTCGTCGAGCAGGCCAGCAACGGCGCCATCGAGGTCGAGATGTTCATCGGCACGCAGCTCTGCTCGAACGGGGCGGAGTGCATGCAGGGCGTCGCAGACGGCTCCATCGACATCTACGTGTCCACGTCGGGCGGCACCTCGGGCATCTTCCCCTTCGTGCAGGTGCTGGACCTGCCCTACCTGATGGCGAACGACCGCGTGGCCGAGGGCGTGCTGGAATCCGGCACCGAGTTCGTGACCACCATGCAGGACATGGTCGAGGAAACCTCGGGCGGCGCGATCAAGCTGATGACCATCGGTAACACCGGCGGCTGGCGCAACTTCGCCAACACCCAGCGCCGGGTCGAGACGCCCGCCGACCTGGAAGGGCTGAAGATCCGGACCGTCGTGGCCGACCTGCCGCAGGAGCTGGTCCGCGCGCTGGGGGCCTCGCCCACCCCGATCCCGTGGCCCGAGCTGTTCACCTCGTTCCAGACGGGCGTTGTCGAAGGCTCGAAGAACGGCATCACCGACATCATGGGCATGAAGTTCCCCGATGCCGGCCTGCAATACCTGACGCTGGACGGCCACGCCTACATGGGCGCCCTGTGGTTCATGAACGGCGAGCGGTTCAACGGCATGACCGACGAGCAGAAGCGCGTCATCGTCGACGGCTTCTACCAGCTGCAACAGGCGACCTTCGCCTCGCCCAAGCGCAAGTCCATCGAAGCCTACCAGGCCTTCCAGGATGGCGGCGGTGATCTCTACGTGCCGACCCCGGACCAGAAGGCCATGTTCGCCGAGGCCGCCCAGCCGGTCTACGAGTGGTTCCAGCAGAACGTGGACGGCGGCGAAGCGGTCTACAACGCCATGACCGCCACCGTGGAAGAGGTCGAGGCCGAGATCGAAGCCCAGCGCGAGGCGACGATCCAGTAAACCGCCGTTCGGCGCGACACGAAAAAGCCCGGGCAAGCGTTTGCCCGGGCTTATCTTTTTCTACCCTGAAATGAATTCTTCCCGAAATTCCCCGCACGCACATTCACCAGTTGCGCGAATCACGCTAAGCGTGTATCCTGTTGATACCGATTTTAGACCAGATACCTGCGTTGCCAATTTTCAGGCAGCCTCGAAAAGGTGATACATTATGCGTGACCTCGATCATGTCGAGGACGTGGAAGAACAAGATGTTCTCGTCCTCAATACAACCATGGCCTGCCCCCTCTCCTGCGATTTCTGCTGCTACGGCTGCAATCCCAACCGCAAGGAACGAATGCCGCTGGACCGCGCGCTCGACCTGATCGACCAGGCAGCACGGATCCCGTCGATTTCGTCGGTGGGCTTCACCGGCGGCGAACCGTTGATGTTTCGCGACGATTTCGACGCCATGATCGCGCGGCTGAAGGTGCACGGTCTGCCTTTCACCGTCGCCACGGCCGGCCACTGGGCGGCCGACCCCGAGGCCGCGACGCAAACCGCCGACGCGATGGTCGATGCAGGTCTCAGGCGGATCAACTTCAGTTATGATGACGCCCATGCCGTCTTTATCCCGCGCGAGGCGATCATCAACGGGGCCAAGGCCGTGGCCCGGCATGGCGTGCCGGTCTACCTGGTCGGCACCTTCGCCCACCCGGATCGCAAGCTGGAAACGTTCCTGCCCGAACTGTGCGACGTGCCGAATGTGCGGATGTTTTCGAAGGTCATCGCCAAGGTCGGTCGTGGCAAGAAGGCCGAGGTCGACTACGGGCCCGAGCACCTGCGCAAGGTCGCGACGTGCTATCGGCGCATCCACCACGACATCGTCGTCTTCTGGGATGGCAAGACGTATCCCTGCTGCTCGACCTTCAACCGGGCGACCCAGGGGATCTGCGTCGGCAACGCCTTCGAGGAACCGCTGCGCGACATTCGCGACCGGATCGAGGCGTCTTTCCTCATCAGGACCCTCAAGCGCAAAGGGTTCGAGGAATTTCACGGCATTCTGGAAAAGCATGCCCCGGAATTGAATGCCGCCATCCCGCAATTTCGGGATTATCCGGGCGCGTGCAGTGCCTGCAACGCCATCTTCGCGAAACGCGACATGGCGAAACGGGTGAACGATTTTTTCAACGACTTTGAAACCAAAAGCATTCTCGAATCTCTCGATCATCTCGAGAGAATCCTGGGCGACCGTAAAGCTGCCGCGGTCTTCCAGGAATTATCACATTTGTGCAGCACCCAAGAGGAGACTCACCATGCCCACGGCACGTGACAAATTGAGAACCCGCCTGACCGAAAGCCCGGCGGCCCGCATCACTTTCATGAACAGCATTCTGTCGACCATGCGCGAACAGGGCGTCGACGTGGACAGCGAGGCGGAACTGAAGGACCTCGGGCTGAACATGGACCTGACCGACGGCCACAAGTTCGTCGACGAGACGGTCGCGTCCACTTTCATCATCACGATCACCAAGTGACGCGGCCTTGACCGACAGCTTGTCGACCATATCCGAACCGTCCGACGACCAGCTTCCGCTGGTCGTCGAGATGGCGTTCGCCATGCGGGCCGAGCGGGGCGAGCCGGCCCCCGCCCTGACCGCCGGCGCGTTGCGGGACCGGCTGCACGGCGATGACGCGCCGCGCCTGTTCTGTGCCGTCATCAATCCCGGGTCCACCGGCTACGTCTTGTTCCAGGACACGTTCGACCCGGCGTCTTTCCTGCCCGGCACCCATCTGTGCGACATCTACGTGCGACCCGAAGCCCGGCGGCACGGGCTGGGCCAGCGACTGCTGCAGCATGTGATCGACCACGCGCGCGCCCGTCGGCGGAACTTCGTCTGGTGGGCGACGGCTTCGGATAACGGCCCTATGCTGGCATTGACCGAGGCGATGGGCGGTCGTCACGGCGAAATCCGGTCCTGCGCGATCGTGCTCTAACGTCCCTTGGGGCAAGCGGGGCGCTTTGCCCTAGCCCGAATCGCTGGTGACGCCGCGCCGGTCCTCGATCCAGCGGATCGCGACGAGGCCCAGCGCCAGCGCCAGCACGGCCGCCGCGATGCCCAGGAGGAAGCTGCCGGTCGCGTTGTCGACCTCGAGCACGATGAGCTTTCGCACCACCGCCAGCATGCCGATCGTGATGACGGTGCGAAGCTGCCCGAAACCGTGGTCGCCCGACACCATCTGCCGGATCGAATGCGCGAGCTCCACCGCGATGACCGCGGCCAGGACCCGGTCGAACAAGGTCTGGAATTGCACGTAATCCAGCTCGGCATTCTCGGCCAGCGTGACGCCGATGACCGTGCGCAGGAACGAATACACCGCCAGCAGGACGACCATCATCATGCCGACCAGGATGACGCCCGAGACCAGTCTCTCGAACCAGCCGTACGCCCGGAGGACGGGACTTCTGCTTTCATCGGCGTCGTTGTCGGCCATGGAGGTGTCGCTCTCCCCTTGGCAGGACACCTAGGGCGCGATGGCCCCGGGGCGAGCCGACGCTTGCGCCCGCCCTGCCCAAAACATACACACGCGCGGAATGTCAGGAAGGGGGCGCCATGTCGGTGCTGGTGATGAAATTCGGCGGCACGTCGGTCGCGACGCTGGATCGGATCAAGCGCGCGGCCAAGCGCGTGGGGCGCGAGGTGGCGAACGGCCACGACGTGATCGTCATCGTCTCGGCCATGTCGGGCAAGACGAACGAGCTGGTGGGCTGGGTCGGCGAGACCTCGCCGCTGTTCGACGCGCGCGAATACGACGCCGTGGTCAGCTCGGGCGAGAACGTGACCGCGGGCCTCATGGCGCTGACCCTGCAGGAAATGGATATCCCCGCGCGCAGCTGGCAGGGCTGGCAGGTGCCGCTCAAGACCAACGGCGCCCATGGCGCGGCCCGGATCGAGGAGATCCCGACCGACAACCTGAACGCCAAGTTCGGCCAGGGCATGCGCGTGGCGGTGGTCGCGGGCTTCCAGGGGATCAGCCCCGAGGGCCGCATCACCACGCTGGGGCGCGGCGGCTCGGACACCACCGCCGTGGCCTTCGCCGCCGCCTTCGACGCGGTGCGCTGCGACATCTACACCGACGTGGACGGGGTCTATACCACCGACCCGCGGATCACGTCGAAGGCCCGCAAGCTCGACCGCATCGCCTTCGAGGAGATGCTGGAACTGGCGAGCCTGGGTGCCAAGGTACTGCAAACCCGCTCGGTCGAGCTGGCGATGCGCTACAAGGTCAAGCTCAGGGTGCTGAGCTCGTTCGACGAATACGATGAAACCGCCGGAACGCTGGTCTGCGAAGAGGACGAAGTCATGGAAAACAACGTGGTTGCCGGTGTCGCCTATTCCCGCGACGAGGCGAAGATGACGCTGATCAGCGTGGCCGACCGCCCCGGCATCGCCGCCGCGATCTTCGGACCGCTGGCCGAGGCCGGCGTGAACGTCGACATGATCGTGCAGAACATCAGCGAGGAAGGCCGCACCGACATGACCTTCTCGTGCCCCGTCGACCAGGTGAAGCGGGCCGAGCAGGCCATGGCCCAGGCCAAGGAACGGGGCGAGATCGCCTACCACGACCTGGTGGCCGACACCGAGGTCGCGAAGGTCTCGGTGGTGGGCATCGGCATGCGCAGCCACGCCGGTGTCGCCGCCCGCATGTTCAAGTCGCTGCGCGACGAGAACGTGAACATCAAGGTCATCACCACGTCCGAGATCAAGATCAGCGTCCTGATCGACCGGAAATACATGGAGCTGGCCGTGCAGGCGCTGCACGACACGTTCGAGCTGGAAAAGGCGGGCTGACGCGCCCCTAGCCGCGCAGCATCCGCCGCCCGAACACGACCAGCACGAACACCGTCAGCGCGGCGGCGATCAGGCCGAGCGCGGCCGCGCGGCGCACGAGCCCCGAAAGCGGCCCGAGGATATCGGCCTCGGGCAGATAGATCATCACCGTCCAGGGCGTCCGCTCGAGCGGCAGGCGCTGAACGGCGCCGCGCCAGGTCTCGCCGCCCGCCTGGAACCGCGCCAGGCGGATTTCGCCCGGGAAAAGGTCGTCGATGCCCCCCTCGATGCTGTCCGCGGCCCGCGCGAGGATGGGGTCATCCCCGTCCGCGAGGGTCGCCAGGCGCAGGCTATCGCCCTCGGCCGGGACAAGCAGTTCCGGATCGCGATGGGCGATGATCGTGCCATCCTGCGCCACGATCGCCGCCGCGCCCCGGGCGCTGATGTCCAGCGTCTCGAGGAAGGCCGACAGCGCGTCGATCTCGATATCCACGCCGACCACGCCCCGAAACTCGCCGTTGATGCCCCCCGTCACCGGCGCCGAGACGGTGATGCCGGGCCGGCGCGAGGTGAAGAAGACATAGGGCGCGGTCCAGGCCACGCCGTCCTGCCGCGCAGCTGCCACGTACCAGGGCCGTGTTCGCGGATCGTAGTCGTCGTCGGGGTCCGTCCGGGGGTTGCGGGGCACGAAGCGCGCGTCCACGCCGACCAGCGTCACCTCGCGGCCGGGCCGTGTCATGACCTGTTTCACGCTGAAGGGCGCCGTGGCGGGATCCTCGTCGCGTGACACGAAGGTGAAGCTGCCATCGGGCCGCCCCAGGTAAAGCCCCGAGAAGTCGCTGCGCGTTTGCAGGATCTCGAAGAAATACCGCGCCAGCCGGTCCCGGTCCGCGGTCGCCAGCACTTGCGAGCGCGCGAGCCTGCGCGTCAGCAGCGCCGCGTCGGCGGCCGGGGTCAGGAACTCGGTGGTGAACGCCGTGGTGTCACGGGCGATCCGCTGCGTCAGCCGGTCGGCATAGGTCAGGATGATCCCCTGCCCCGTGACATAGCTCAGCCCCAGTACGCCGAAGACGGCCGCCAGTTGCAGCAGCACCAGCAACGCAATTGCGCGTTTCATCATCGGACCACCCCTTCCGTTGCAACAGCATTGACCGCCACGGCACGAATTACCAAGCCCCCCCTCCCCAAGGGGTGGCAGAGCCGCTATAGATACGCGGCAATTTCAGAAGAGATGCGGCTCCGATGGCACAAACGACCGAAAGCGAAAGCCGCAAGCTGCTGGGCCGCCTTCGCGATGCCCTGGCCGAGGACAGCGCGGGCCAGGCGCGGCTTGACCGCATCGTTCAGTTGATCGCCGCCTCGATGGAGACCGAGGTCTGCTCGATCTACCTGTTCCGCGATGCCGACACGCTGGAATTGTGCGCGACCGAGGGCCTGAAGCCCGAGGCGGTTCACCAGACCCGGATGCGGCTGGGCGAGGGGCTAGTGGGCCGTGTCGCGCGGCAAGCCAAGGCGATCAACACCGCCGACGCCCCCGCCACCAAGGGGTTCCGCTACATGCCCGAAACGGGGGAAGAGGCGTATTCGTCCTTCCTCGGCATCCCGATCCAGCGGCTGGGCGAAACGCTGGGCGTGCTGGTCGTTCAGTCGCGCGAGGCGCGGCAATATTCCGACGACGAGGTCTACGCGCTGGAAGTCGTGGCCATGGTCCTGGCCGAGATGACCGAGCTGGGCGCCTTCACCGGCGAGGGTGCCGCGCTTTCGGCCCGCCACCAGCACCCCGTCATGATCCGTGGCGGCGTCGGGCAGGAAGGCACGGCCGAGGGCAACGTCTGGCTGCACGAGCCGCGCGTGGTCGTCACCAACCCCATCGCCGAGGACCCCGACCGCGAGACCGAGCGCCTGACCACCGCCGTGGAAGAGCTGCGCGCCAAGGTCGACGAGATGCTGACCGCGTCCGCCATGAGCGACAAGGAACAGCGCGCCGTGCTGGAAACCTATCGCATGTTCGCCCATTCGCGCGGCTGGATGCAGCGCATGTGCGAGGACATCAAGCTGGGCCTGTCGGCCGAAGCCGCGGTCGAGAAGGAACAATCCGCCGCCCGCGCCCGGCTGCAGAACGCGCCCGACGCCTACATGCGCGAACGCATGTCCGACCTCGACGACCTGTCGCGTCGGCTGCTGCGGATCCTGACGGGCCAGGGGCGCGAGACCGGGGCCGAGATGCCGCCGAAGCCCATCCTTGTGGCGCGGAACATCGGCCCGGGCGAGCTTCTGGATTACGGGCGCAGCCTGCGCGGCATCGTGCTGGAGCAGGGATCGGTCGGCAGCCACGCCGCCGTGGTGGCCCGCGCGCTGGCGATCCCGCTGATCATCCGCGCCGATCACATCACGACCGAGGCGCTGAACGGCGACCCGATCCTTTTGGATGGCGAGCAGGGCATCGTGCACCTGCGCCCCGAAGACAACATCATGGCCGCTTTCCGCGACAAGATGGCGATGCAGGCCAAGGCGCAGGAACGCTATGCCGACCTGCGCGACAAGCCCGCGACGACGCTGTGCGGCGCCACGATTGGCCTGACGATGAACGCGGGGCTGATGGCCGACCTTCCCAGCCTCGAGAACTCGGGCGCCGAGGGGGTGGGCCTGTTCCGGACCGAGTTGCAGTTCCTCGCCCGCTCCAACGTGCCGCGCCGGGGCGATCTCGCCGCGCTCTATTCCCGCGTGCTGGACGCGGCGCACGGCAAGCCGGTGACGTTCCGAACGCTCGATATCGGGTCGGACAAGGTTCTGCCCTACATGAAGCGCCCCGAAGAGCCGAACCCGGCGCTGGGATGGCGGGCGATCCGGGTGGGGCTGGACAAGAAGGGCATCATGCGGATGCAGCTTCAGGCGCTGATCCGCGCCGCGAACGGCCGCCCGCTACGCGTGATGTTCCCATTTATCGCCCAGTTCGACGAATTCCGCGAAGCGCGACAGCACTTGCTCGACGAGATCGAGCGCGAACGGAAGCTGGGCCACGTCCTGCCCGAACAGCTCGAGATCGGCGCCATGCTGGAAACCCCCAGCCTGGCCTTCGCACCGCGCCAGTTCTTCGAGATGGCCGATTTCATCTCGATCGGCGGCAACGACCTGAAGCAGTTCTTCTTCGCGGCCGACCGCGAGAACGAACGCGTGCGCCGCCGCTATGACACGCTGAATGTCAGCTTCCTGACACTCATCGAAACCGTCGCGAACCGTTGCGCCGAGGCCGACACACCCGTCAGCTTCTGTGGCGAGGATGCGGGCCGCCCGGTCGAGGCGCTGTGTTTCGCGGCCATGGGCCTGCGGTCGCTGTCGATGCGACCGGCCTCGATCGGACCGGTCAAGCACCTGCTGCGCCGCGTGGACCTGAACGAGGCGCGGGCCGTGATCGACGACGCCCGGGAGAGCGGCGCGCAGTCGGTCCGCCCTGCCGTGACCGAGTGGCTGAGCAAGGCGCTGGCCCAGGGCTGAGCGCATGTGTCGTGGCGACGGGGCAAATGGCCAACGCCGGGCAACAGGTATTTATGGAAAGATGAAGCCGGTTCCCGGGCAAGGCCGCCCGACGGCCGTCAGACGATCATTCGCGGCGGATCGACCAGCAGGCGGAATTCGCGCAGCAGCACATCGACCGGGACATCGGCATCGCGCGCCAGCGCCCGCAGCCCGAAATAGACCCGCGCCATGTCCTGGTAATAGCTGGTGAAGGCATAGTTCGTGGCGGCGCCCGCCACCGCGCCGATCACCGGGACGGTCTGCGCCGCCAGTTTCTGGCCCAGCACCAGCGCCAACCGCGGCGCGACGCGGGCGATGATGCCGTGGATCGCCGCGCCGGTCAGCGTCACGCGCGCCGAGAGGAACGCCATGTCGGTGCCGTCGTCGCGCGACAGCGGCCCCGCGGCCGAGAAGATCTGCAGGCAATGCGCCCGCACGGTGGGATCGTCGGTATCGAAGCCCAGATCGGCCGCGATACCCTGGATCGCGCGCAACAGCACCGTGGTCGTCACCGGCAGTTCGGCCAGCGCGGTGGGCAGCCCGCCCGCGCCCCCGGCCGCGCCCATGGCCGTGGTGGTCGCGGTATTCAGCCAGTCGGGCCTGTCGGATAGCCGCGTGCGCGACACGCTGGCCGCGTCGAACGCGGTTTCCAGCGCGCGCTTGGTGGCCCGGTCCAGCTGACCGCGCACCGATTGCGGCAGCTTCTCGATCAGGTCCTCGGCCTGGCCGCCCACGAGGCTCAGCACCTGCATGCCCACGTTGTCGGCCGCCTTGAAGCGGCGCGCCAGCACGGCGAGCGCGGCCTCGGTCTCGGGCGACAGGGTGTCGGTCTGGGCGGGCGGCTTGCGGTCGGTCTGGTCCATCGCTGAAAGATGGGGGCAGAACGCGCCCGCGACAAGATGGCTCAGACCGGGCGGGTGACCGGACCGGTGACGCCTTCCCAGCCGCCCGGCACCAGGTCGCAGCCGAGCACCCGGTCGGGGTTGGTGGGGGGCGGCATCTCGACCCCGTCCAGCCGGTCGAAGCCGAACCGGCCGTAATAGGGCGCGTCGCCCACCAGCATCAGGCGAGAGGCCCCCATGGCGCGGGCCCGCGCGATGACCTCGCGGATCAGCTGCGCGCCGAGGCCCTCGCCCTGCCGGGTGGGGTGCACCGCCACGGGGCCCAGAAGCAGCGCGTCATGCGCGTCGCCCACGCGGACCGGCCAGACGCGGATGGCGCCGCCGAGGATCCCGCCCTCGTCGCGGATCACCAGGCACAGGGGCGCCACCGGCGGGACGCCGTCGCGCAGCCGATAGGACGACAGGGCCGTGCGCCCGGGCGCGAAGCTCAGGTCGAACAGCGCCTCGACCTCCCACACATCCGTTGGTTTTTCCTCGCTCAGACCGTGCAGTGGTTTCGCCCCATCTTCCCCGTGGGCAGCGCGTAGCACGGTGCTAAGTTCGGGGAAACAGCTTGAGAGGATCCCGATGTTCTACCGCCCCGCCGATGGCCATCCATTGCCCCACAACCCGTTCGGCGCGATCGTCACGCCACGGCCCATCGGCTGGATCTCGTCGCGGGACGATGACGGGACGGACAACCTCGCCCCCTATTCCTTCTTCAACGCGGTCGCCTACACACCGCCGCAGGTGATGTTCGCCTCGACCTCGGCCAAGGAGGATCGCGGCGACACCAAGGACAGCGTCGCCAATATCCGCGAGACCCGTGTCTTCTGCGTCAACATCGTGCCTTACGACCTGCGCGACGCGATGAACGCGTCGTCCAGCGCCCTGCCCGCCGGCACCGACGAATTCGCCCACGCGGGTCTGGAGAAAGAGGAATGCGAGACGATCGATTGCGCCCGCGTCGCCGCTGCGCCGGCGGCGCTGGAATGCAAGCTGACCCAGATCGTGAAGCTTGAAGGGGCGCACAACTTCCTTGTCCTGGGCGAGGTGACCGGCATCCACCTGCGCGACGACTGCGTGAAGGATGGCCGCTTCGACGTGCTGTCGTTCAACCCGCTGTCGCGGATGGGCTACCGTGATTACACCGTCGTGCGGGAAGCGTTTGAATTGATGCGCCCGGACGACTAGGCTGATCTGGCAATTGATGGAGGGAGCCATGGACCTGACCGCCTGAGACCGATCAAAACGACCTCAGCAAGGACAGAGCCATGCAAGACACGCCTTCCCGCGCGTCCCTTCCGGACGCGACCGCAACCCATCCGATCACCCTGCCCGACGGCACGGCCCACCGGGGCACCGTGCACCTGTCGCGCGTCCTCGACCATCCGAATATCGCGGTGGGGGATTACCCCTATGCCTCGGCCACGCCGCCGCCCGAGGACTGGGCCGCCTCCCTCGCCCCGTATCTCTACCCCGGGGCGCCCGACCGGCTGGTGATCGGGCGATTCTGCCAGATCGCCGAGGGCACGCGCTTCATCACCGCCTCGGCCAACCACGCCACGCGGGGGATCAGCACCTACCCCTTCCCGGTCTTCGATCCCGCGACGCTGACCGGCTACAGCCCCGACCGCCGGGATATCGTGCTGGGCCACGATGTCTGGACCGGTTACGGCAGCCTAATTGCGCCCGGCGCGCGGATCGGCAGCGGCGCGATCATCGGCGCGGGCAGCGTGGTGCGGGGCGAGATCCCGGCCTATGCCGTGGCCACCGGCAACCCGGCGCGGGTGGTGCGGATGCGCTTCGACGCGCCGACGGTGGCGCGGCTGCTGGATCTGGCGTGGTGGGATTGGCCCATCGAGCGGATCGCGCAGGCGGCGGGCGCGCTTCAGGCCGGTGACGTCGCCGCGCTGGCGCGGCTGGCGCCCTAGGCCTCACACCGATCCGGCCATGGGTGCGTTGACGCGCCGGGGCAGTGAGCCGCCCCCGGCGCGTCCATCGATCAAGCCACGAAACCCTAGTGACCCGCGCCCAGCTGGCCGGTGCGCACGCCGTAATCCACGGCCAGCGCGTAGTCGGGATCGTCCTCGCTGTCGGTCATCAACTGCCCGGCCTTCTTCAGCAGGTAATGGCAGTCGCGGCTCAGGTGGCGCAGTTCCAGCTTCTTGCCCGCCGCCTCGTACTTGGCGGCCACGGCCTCGATCGCGGTCAGGGCCGACTGGTCCGCCACGCGCGAATTGGCGAAGTCGACGATCACCAGCTTGGGGTCGGTCTCGGGGTCGAACAGCTCGGAAAAGCCCTCGGCCGAGCCGAAGAACAGCGGGCCGTCCACCGCGTAGACCTTGGCGCCCTCGGGCGTGACGTGGGTGCGCGCGCGGATGCGGCTTGCGTTCTGCCACGCATAGGCCAGCGCCGACACGATCACGCCCACCACCACGGCGGTGGCAAGGTCGTAGGCCACGGTCACCGCCGTTACCAGCACGATGACGAAGGCATCCACGAACGGCACCTTGGTCAGGATCTTCAGCGAATTCCACGCGAAGGTGCCGATCACGACCATGAACATCACGCCCACCAGCGCCGCGAGCGGCACCAGCTCGATCACCGGCGCGGCGAACAGGATGAAGCACAGCAGGAACAGCGCGGCCGAGATGCCCGACAGGCGCATCCGCCCGCCCGAGTTCACGTTGATCATCGACTGGCCGATCATGGCGCAGCCCCCCATGCCGCCGAAGAAGCCGGTCACGGTGTTCGCCGCGCCTTGGGCCACGCATTCCTTCGACGCCCCGCCGCGCTGGCCGGTGATCTCGCCCACGAGGTTCAGCGTCAGCAGCGATTCGATCAGGCCGATGGCCGCCAGGATCACGGCGTAGGGCAGGATGATCTGGAGCGTCTCGAGGGTCAGCGGAACGGCGGGGATGTGGAACGGCGGCAGACCGCCCTCGATCGAGGCCAGGTCGCCCACCAGCGGCGTGTCGAGCCCCAGCCCGATCACGACCACGGCCACGACGCCGATGCCGGCCAGCGGGGCCGGGATGATCGTGGTCAGCTTCGGCAGGCCCCAGATGATCGCCATGGTCAGCGCCACCAGCGCCAGCATCAGGTAAAGCCGCGGCCCCGACAGCCATTCGCCGCCGGACATGCCGTGGCCCGTGACTTCGGCGGTGCCCGGCACCTGGAACTGCGTCAGCTGCGCCAGGAAGATCACGATGGCCAGGCCGTTGACGAAGCCCAGCATCACCGGGTGCGGCACCAGGCGGATGAACTTGCCCCATCGCATCACGCCCACGAAGATCTGGATCAGACCCATCAGGACCACCGTGGCGAACAGGTACTCGATCCCGTGCTGCGCCACGAGGCTGACCATCACCACGGCCAGCGCACCCGTCGCGCCCGAGATCATGCCGGGCCGTCCGCCCAGAACGGCGGTGATCAGCCCCACGATGAAGGCCGCGTAGAGCCCGACCAGCGGCGGCACGCCCGCGACGAAGGCGAAGGCCACCGCCTCGGGGACCAGCGCCAAAGCGACAGTCAGGCCCGAAAGGATCTCGGTCTTGATCTGACGCGGATCGGTCGCGCCGCGCGGCTTTTTCGGTGTGATGGCATCGCCGAGGGCGGCCATGAGAGAACCGGCCATGTCCTTCTCCTTCGATGTGCGTGGGGCACCGTGGTGCGCAGGGGGGCCAAAGCACGGACGGGGCCGCACAGCAGCCCCGTCACATTGTTTGTTGCCGCTCACATAACACACGGGCGGAAAATCGCCAGCCCCCGATCTAACCGTGGACACCGTGCCGCGCATACCCGCGTTGCGGGTGCCTCAAGCCGGCCCCGACACGACGGGGCATGCCCCTTTTCATCCGGACGACCCGCGGGCATCCTGCCGCGGGCAGCAACGGGCACGGAGGCGCAGGGCCATGGACAAGACCGTTATCGGGATCATCGGCGGATCGGGCGTCTACCAGATCGAGGGGCTGGAGGACGCCCGTTGGGTCGGGGTCGAAACGCCGTGGGGCGAACCGTCGGACAAGGTGCTGACCGGCACGCTGGACGGCGTTGCCATGGTCTTCCTGCCGCGCCACGGACGCGGCCACGTGCATTCGCCGACCACCGTCCCCTATCGTGCCAATATCGACGCGATGAAGCGGATGGGCGTTACCGACATCGTCAGCGTCTCGGCCTGCGGATCCTTCCGCGAAGAAATGGCGCCCGGCGATTTCGTCATCGTCGACCAGTTCATCGACCGCACCTTCGCGCGCGAAAAGTCGTTCTTCGGCACCGGTTGCGTCGCCCATGTGAGCGTGGCGCACCCCACCTGCCCGCGGCTCGGGAAGGCCTGCTTCGAGGCCGCCAAGGCGCAGGGCGTGACGGTGCACGACGGCGGCACCTACCTGGCGATGGAGGGACCGCAGTTCAGCTCGGCCGCCGAATCGAAGATGTACCGCGAGGCCTGGGGCGCAGACGTGATCGGGATGACCAACATGCCCGAGGCCAAGCTCGCCCGCGAGGCCGAGATCTGCTATGCCAGCGTCGCCATGATCACCGACTACGACAGCTGGCACCCGGACCATGGCTCGGTCGACATCTCGGACATCATCGCGACGCTGGGGGCCAATGCCGACGCGGCGCGCGGACTGGTGGCGCGCCTGCCCGGCCTTCTGGGCGGCGCGCGTGAGCCCTGCCCCCACGGCTGCGACCGGGCGCTCGAATACGCGATCATGACCGCGCCCGATCACCGCCACCCCGAGGTGGTGGCCAGGCTCGATGCCGTGGCCGGCCGCGTGCTCGGCAGCACTTAACACTTCCTTTACCTTGCTGGCGCAGGGTTCGGGTGGGTCCCCCAAAGACCGCGTTCCCCCACGGGACGGGGGCGCTGCACAGCCACACGGTGCAGCGTCCCACCCCCGGATCGCAGGCAGCGCGGATCGGCCCGCTCCCACACCGCATGCAACCGTCGGGACAGGGCGTCGACACGGCCGGGTTCCCGACTCCGCCGTCGCCCCACAGCCCGTTTCCCCGCCGCGCAAAGGGTGCTAAGCCGCGCCCGACCGTTCCTTGCGTGTTGAAAGGATGCCCATGGCCCGGAAGACCCTGCGCGACTACATCCGCACGATCCCCGATTTCCCGCACGAGGGGATCATGTTCCGCGACGTGACGACGCTGTTCGCCGATCCGCGCGGGTTTCGCATGTGCATCGACCAGCTGCTCCATCCCTTCGCCGATCAGCGGATCGACAAGGTCGTGGGCCTCGAGGCGCGCGGCTTCATTCTGGGCGGCGCCGTCGCGCACCAGCTGTCCGTCGGGTTCGTGCCGATCCGCAAGAAGGGCAAGCTGCCCGCCGCGACGCTGTCGCAGGAGTACCAGCTGGAATACGGCTCGGCCACGATGGAGGTGCATGACGACGCCATCGCCAAGGGCGAGCGCATCCTGATCGTCGACGACCTGCTGGCCACCGGCGGCACGGCCGAGGCCGGCATCAAGCTGGTCGAACGGCTGGGCGGCGTGGTCACCGGCTGTGCCTTCATCGTGGACCTGCCGGACCTGGGCGGGCGCAAGCGGCTGGAAGACATGGGCATGACGGTCGAGGCGCTCTGCGCCTTCGAGGGCGAGTAGACCGACCATGCACTTGGGCCTTTTGCAATGCGGCCCCACCGCACCCGCGCTCGATGATCGCCACGGCGGCTACCCCGAGCTTTACGCCGCGCTGATCGGCCCCGGTTTCGACTGGACGACCTGGCGCGTCTTCGACGGCGATTTCCCCGATGGACCCGACGCGGCCGAGGGCTGGCTGGTGTCGGGGTCGAAATTCGGCGCCTACGAGGATCACGACTGGATCGCGCCGCTGGAACGTCTCATCCGCGGGATCCACGACAGCGGGCGCCCGCTTGTGGGCATCTGCTTCGGCCACCAGGTGGTGGCGCAGGCGCTTGGCGGACGGGTCGAGAAATTCGCGGGCGGCTGGGCCGTGGGACGCCAGACCTACACGCTCGAGGGCGACACGGTACACCTGAACGCGTGGCACCAGGACCAGGTGACGCAACTGCCGCCGGGCGCCGAGGTGATCGCCACGAACGATTTCGCCCGGACCGCGGGTCTGCGCATCGGCCCCGCGACCCTGACCCTGCAGCCCCACCCCGAGTTCGGGCGCGACTACGTCGCCGACCTGATCGACGCACGTGGACGCGGCGTCGTGCCCGAACCGCTGCTGGACGGCGCGCGCGACGGGCTAGGTCAGCCGGTGGACAACGCGCGCATCGGCGCGTGGCTGGCCGATTTCTACCGCGCCCACAAGGATCCGAGATGACCGACTGGCTCAAGCACGCCCCCGAGGCCGCCCGCGACTACCTGCAAGGCCATCGCCTGGACGAGGTCGAGTGCATCGTTGCCGACCTGCCCGGCATCGCCCGCGGCAAGGCCATGCCCGGACCGAAATTCGCGCGCCAGAACCGGTTCTTCCTGCCCGCGTCGATCTTCCTGCAGACGATCACCGGCGACTGGGCGGATGACATCATCCCCATGGGCACGACCGAGCCCGACATGATCCTGACCCCGGACTACGCCACCGCCACCGCCGCCCCCTGGACGGCGGACCGGACGCTGCAAGTGATCCACGACATGACCCTGCAATCGGGCGAGCCCGTTCCCTTCGCGCCGCGCAACGTGCTGAAACGCGTGGTCACGGCCTATCATGCCCGCGGCTGGACGCCGGTGGTGGCGCCCGAGATGGAGTTCTACCTGGTCGCCCGGAACACGGACCCCGCGCAGCAGATCGCGCCGATGACGGGGCGCACGGGCCGCGCGGCGGCGGCACGGCAGGCCTATTCGCTGTCGGCGGTCGATGAGTACGGCAGTGTCATCGACGACATCTACGACTTCGCCGAGGCGCAGGGATTCGAGATCGACGGCATCACCCAGGAAGGCGGCGCTGGGCAGCTGGAAATCAACATGCGCCACGGCAACCCGGTGAAGCTGGCCGACGAGATCTTCTTCTTCAAGCGCCTGATCCGCGAGGCCGCGCTGCGCCACAACTGCTTCGCCACCTTCATGGCCAAGCCGATCGAGCGCGAGCCCGGAAGCTCGATGCACATTCACCACTCGGTACTGGACGAAAGCGGGCGCAACATCTTCTCGGCCGAGGATGGCTCCGAGACGCCGGCGTTCCAGCATTTCATCGGCGGTATGCAGCGGCACCTGCCCAGCGCCATCGCGTTGCTGGCGCCCTACGTGAACTCGTATCGCCGCTACGTGCGGGACTTCTCGGCGCCGGTGAACCTGGAATGGGGCCGCGACAACCGCACGGTCGGCCTGCGTGTCCCCGTCTCGACCCCCGAGGCGCGGCGGGTGGAAAACCGGATCGCGGGCATGGACTGCAACCCCTATCTCGGGATCGCGGCGTCGCTCGCCTGCGGCTATCTCGGGATGGTGGCGGGCGACATGCCCCGGCCCGAGCGTGAAGACACCGCCTATGACAGCGCCGACGACATCCCGCGCGGGCTTTACGATGCGTTGGAGCAATTCGGGGACAACGCGGCCCTGCTGGATCTGCTGGGCGACGAGTTCGGCAAGGTCTACGGCGCCGTGAAGGCGGCCGAGTACGGCGAATTCCTGCAGGTAATCTCGCCGTGGGAGCGGGAGCACCTGCTGATCAGCGTCTGAACGGGCAAGCTCAGCCCTTCTTGTTCATCTCGGCCAGCTGGCTCTGAAGCTCGCTCAGCTGGGTGCGGATCTCGTCCAGTTCGGCGGTCTTGCGCTCGGCCTCTTCGGCCTTCGTCTCGCCCTCCCCCTGGTCGCCACCGGCCAGCCCGCCGGTCACGGCTTTCAGCCACGCCCGTTGCTGCGCCTGCATAGCGTCGTAGCCCGGCATGGCAGACATGGGATTCATGGCCCGGTCGATCATCTTCGACTGGCTGTCGCGCAGCATGTCGAAGCTCATGGCCAGGAACTGCGGCACCACCGACTGCGCCTGCGTCGTGTAGCTGCGCACGAGGTCGGTCAGCACCGCCAGGGGCAGGACGGATTCGCCCTTGGATTCGTGCTCGGCCACGATTTGCAGAAGGTACTGACGCGTCAGGTCATCGCCGCTTTTCAGGTCGACGATCTGCACATCCCGGCCCGCGCGGATGAAACCCGCGATATCTTCGAGCGTGACGTAATCGCTGGTCTCGGTGTTGTAGAGCCTGCGCGAGGCGTAGCGCTTGATCAACAAAGGCTTGGGGGCGTCTGGCATCGATTCCTCGCGGGTATTCTGCGCTGCAACAGAAGCGTAGATTGCATGTGCGGAAAAAGAAAGGGGCGCGCCGGGTGGCACGCCCCTTCCGTCTCTCTGACCGGATCCGCAATGGATCCTGCGCGGCCTTACTTGGCGGCGGCGGTCGCCTTCTTGGTGGCGGCGGTCATGTCGTTGGTGGCCTTCTTGGCGGCGGCGGTCATGTCTTCCGACATGTCCTTGCCGGCGGCCAGCATCAGTTCGACGGTTTCCATCTGGACCTTCTTCGCGACTTCGGCGAAGGCGGCCATGGTTTCGGCCGACATCTCGGCCTGGGCCGAGGCGAAATCGGTCATGGCCTTGGTGTAGTCGGTGGGCTCGTCACGGGCGACGGTCACGTCGGACATCTTGGACAGGGTGTCTTTGGTCCACTTGGTCGAGATCTCGGTCGACTTCTCAGCAGCTTCCAGAGCGACCTTCGACATCTTCTCGCCGAAGCTGGCATAGGTTTTGAAGCCGTCCTGAAACGCGCTCATGTCCATGGGCATGGCGGCGATCATCTCGTTGATGGTCTTGCTGAAGTCTTGCGTCTTGGCAGCCATAATTCAGTCTCCTTTTCAGTTCGGAGCCCGGTGAGTTGTGGGGACGCGGCTCCGTTGCGTTCTGAAAGGAATATGCATGCTGCGGCGCGGCATTTCAAGGGGTCTTTCTGCACTGCAGCAAAAAATCCCGATCCGGCCCTAGACCCCTGAGACGGCTATTTTTTATGGCCCTTCACGTAGGTTCCAGGCGCATCGCCGAGGATTTCCCGGCCGTCATCCCCCGGTGCACGCGCGGCAATTTTCTTGCCGGACTTCTTCGACAGCCACTCTCCCCAGCGGCCCCACCAGGACCCTTCGTGGAACTCGGCCGCCGCCTGCCAGTCCTCGGGCGTGCCGCTCCAGTCGCCGTTCACGTAGTGACCGTACTTCTTCTTGCTGGGCGGGTTGATGATCCCGGCGATATGGCCGGATTCCGACAGCACGAAGGTCTTGGACCGGCTGCCCATCTTCTGGATACCGCGGAAGCTGCTTTTCCAGTTGGCGATGTGGTCGGTTTCGCAGGCGATGGCCATGAGCGGCACTTTCACGTCGCCGATCTTCAGGGTCTCGCCCAGGATCTCGATGCCCTCGGTGGCGAACTTGTCGTCCTGGCACAGCCCGCGCAGGTACTCGACCGCCATCTTGCCGGGCAGGTTGGTCCCGTCGCCGTTCCAGTACAGCAGGTCGAAGGCCGGCGGGGTCTGCCCCATCATGTAGCTGCGGATGGCGGGCTGGTAGATCAGGTCGTTCGAGCGCAGGAAGCTGAAGGTCCGGCTCATGTAGAAACTGTCGAGCACGCCCGTCCGCTCGACCTCGCGCTCGATCCCGTCGACGAAATCGTCTTCCAGGAACACACCAACCTCGCCCCGGTCCGAGAAGTCGGTGAGGGTGGTGAAGAAGGTGGCCGAGTTGATCGGCTTCTCGCCGCGCTTTTCCAGCAGCGACAGGGTGAGCGACAGGGTGGTGCCGGCGATGCAGTAGCCGACGGCGTTGATCTTGGGCTCGCCCGTGATCTCCTTCACCTGCGCGATCGCTTCTAGGAACCCCTCCTCGATATAGTCGCCGAGGCTGACGTCGGCGTAGCTTTCGTCGGGGTTCACCCAGCTGACGACGAACAGGGTGTAACCCTGGTCGACGATCCACTTCACCAGGCTGTTCTTGTCCTTCAGGTCGAGGATGTAGAACTTGTTGATCCAGGGCGGGAAGATCAGCAGCGGCGTCTTGTGGACCTGCTCGGTCGTCGGCGTGTACTGAATCAGCTCGAACATGCGGTTGCGATAGACGACCTTGCCCGGCGTGGTGGCCAGGTTGCCCCCCACCTCGAACGCGTCCTTGTCGGCCAGGGTAACGACCAGCTCGCCGTCATTGGCCTCGAGATCGCGCACCAGGTTCTCCAGCCCGTCCACCAGGCTCTGTCCCTCGGTCTCGACCGCGCGGCTCAGCGCCTCGGGGTTGGTGCCGAGGAAATTGGTGGGGCTCATCATGTCGACGATCTGCTGGCTGAAATAGTTCAGCCGCTTGCGGTCGGCCGGGTCCAGCCCTTCGAGCTTGTCCACCGCCTCGGTCATGGCGTGGGCGTTGAACAGGTATTGCTGCTTGAGATAGTTGAAGAACGGATGCTCGGCCCACATCGGGTCCGAAAAGCGGCGATCATCACCGCTGCGGTCCTCGGGCGCGCTGAAATCACCCCGCGCCAGCTTGTGCTGCGCCTCGACGTAGTGGGTCAGCGACTTGCCCCAATAGCTGATCTGGTGCTCCAGCAGCTTGGACGGGTTCGACATCATCTCGGCCATCCAGGCCGTGGCGGCCTTCATGTAAAGATCGCTTCCCGGCCCCTGCAACGCACCGGGGACCGTGCGCTTGTTCGACAGAACCTTCACCAGGCGCTCGGACAGTTCCTCCAGCTTCTTGATGTTTTCGGCCATCTTTTCCGAAACTTCGGTCACATCGGTCGACTTGTCCGAATGTCCAGTTGCCATGAGGTGTGCTCCGATCTAGCTTGCTGCACAGCAGCATTGCGATTTTCGCCTATTCTTGTGGCGAAATTAACCCAGCGTGCTGAGGAATTAAAGCCACGCGAACCGCGGGCGAAAGGACTTGTGCCATGCGTTATATGCTCACCTACGACATGATGGAGACGGCGCGCGTCAGCTATCAATGGATGGGCGCCACGGCCCGTGCCATCGGGTCATATCCGGCGACGGGCCTCTTTCCCAACCCCATGTTCCAGCTTCTTTCGGCGTGGGGCGACGTGACCGAACGCAGTTTCGACCGCATGGTGGCCAAGCCCGACTGGGGCATCGATACCGTCGTGGGCGAGGACGGGCGCGACCATGTCGTCACCGTCGAACCGGTGGTGAAGAAAGCCTTCGGCGACCTGATCAAGTTCTCGGTCTCGGGCCGCGCGCCCATGGAGCGCAAGATCCTGCTGGTCGCGCCCATGTCGGGCCACTACGCCACCCTGCTCCGCTCGACCGTCGCGTCGCTTCTGCCCGACGCCGACATCTACGTGACCGACTGGCACAACGCGCGCGAGATCCCGGTCTCGGAAGGCAAGTTCGACGTCGACGACTACACCCTCTACCTCGTGGATTTCATGCGCCACCTGGGCGCAGACACGAATGTCATCGCGGTGTGTCAGCCGGTGCCGCTTGCGCTCGCCGCCACCGCCTACCTGGCCGAGCACGAGCCCAAGGCCCAGCCCGCCACGCTGACGCTGATCGGCGGCCCCGTGGACCCCGACGCGAAAGCGACCGAGGTGACCGATTTCGGCCGCCGCGTGACAATGGGACAGCTGGAGCACATGGTGATCCAGCGGGTTGGCTTCAAATACGCGGGCGCGGGCCGGATGGTCTATCCCGGCCTTCTGCAGCTGACTTCCTTCATCTCGATGAACGCGGAAAAGCACGCGCAGGCCTTCCACAACCAGATCCTGCGCGTCGCCAAGGGCGAGGCCAGCGACCACGACAAGCACAACAAGTTCTACGACGAATACCTGTCGGTGATGGACATGACGGCCGAATTCTACCTTTCGACCGTCGAGCGGATCTTCAAGAACCGCGACATCGCCCGCAACGTGTTCACCGTGAACGGCGAAACCGTCGATATCTCGAAGATCACCGACGTGGCCGTGCATATCGTCGAGGGTGAGGAGGACGACATCTCGGCCCCCGGGCAGTGCCTTGCCGCGCTGGACCTGATGCCCGACCTGCCCGATGACAAGAAGGCCCAGCACCTCGAGCCCGGGGCCGGCCATTACGGCATCTTCGCGGGCCGGTCCTGGCGCAACAACATCCGGCCGCTGGTGCTGGATTTCATCGACGACAACGCCGAGCGTGAGCACTCGCAGCGCGCGGCCAACGTCAAATCGGCGCCGCGCGGCACCGGCGGCAAGCGCAAGCGCTCGGGCGAAGGTCCGACGCCGGTCTGAGCGGCGGCGGCCGCGCCTATCTCAGCATCACGGCCACCTCCGACCACCCCATCCACTCCCGCAGCGCCCCGATGACGTCATCGGGGCGTTCCAGCATGGGCAGATGTCCCGCCCCGGCGATGGTACGCGCGACGCCGCGCGGCATCAGCCCGGCGACGAAATCGCAGCGTTGGCGCGGCATCAGGCGGTCCTCGGACCCGCCGAGGATCAGCGCGGGCAGGTGCGCCTGCCGCAGGGTCTTCTGCTGGTCGGGGCGCCGTTGCAGCGCGCGCACCTGCCGTTCGTAGGTGGCAACGCCCAGCGCCTCGGCGCCGTCCGCGAGGAAGTCGGCCAAGGGCGCGCGCAGGGGGCCATCGGCCAGCGTCGCCGCCGGCACGTCCTCGGCCATGACCGCGGCCAATTGCCCGGCCTTGGCGCGCACCAGCCGCAACTCGCGCTCGGCCGCCTGGTGGGGCGGCTCGGGCAGGCAGCCCGCTGCGACAAAGGCGATACGCGCGACACGGTCCGGCGCGCGTCGCAGGATCTCCATCGCCACGTGACCGCCCAGCGAATGGCCCGCAAGCGCGAAGCGCGGCGGCAGTTGGGTCAGAAGATGGGTTGCCATGTCCTCGACCCGGTCGAACGGGCCGAGTGGCGGCAGCACCAGCGTGGTGTCGCTGGCCAGCGCCTCGATTTGCGGTCCCCAGATCCGCAGGTCGGTCATGAAACCCGGCAGCAGAACCAATGGTGTCTGCATGGGTCGTTTCCTGTTTCGGGCCCGGCGACAGGTGGTCGCGCGGCCCATTTTTGCATTGTCGGACTTGGAGGTTAGGACCTCCGCCCGATCAACCGCAAGTGGCGACCGCGCGTCGGGCGCCGCCGTGCTTTCACGGCAACGCGCGGACCCAGTCGACCATGCGCGCGGTCATCGGATCGGTCAGACCGGGCGACAGGATATCGCCGGCAAGAACGTGGTGCGACGGCGCGTTGCCCGGCGGCACGTCCACCGTCTCGATCGTCACCGGCCCACCCCAGCGCCCCATCGCATCGCGGGTCGCGGCGGGGCGCACGACCTCGTCATTCTCGGACAGAAGGACCAGCGCCGGGGCGGTCGCCTGGCCGAGGTCGGCGTCGTTGGCCGCCGCCACCAACGCCGCCATGGGCAGCGTGGACACCGTGGGATAGCGCGTGGTCCAGTAGCGCGCGTGGGCGTCGTTCTCGGGCTCGAAGCTGCGGGTCTCGCCGGCGAGCAGCGGCACGAGGTGTTCGGCCGCCGGCCAGCGCAGCAGGAAAGCAGCGGAGTTCTGGATCCCGAAATTGGGGGAGATCATGATCTGCGCGTCGATCCCGCGGCCCGTGGCCGCACCGTAGGCCGCCAGCGTTCCGCCGGTGGAGGTCGAGACCGCCAGCACACGGTCGCCGATCCGATCGGCCACCGCCAGCGCCTCGTCCAGGTCGCGGACCCAGTCGGCGGCCACGGGCTGCGCCATGGCGGGGCCGTCCCGGCCGTGGCCGGTCAGCCGCGTGAAGACGAGGTTGGCGCCCAGCGCCTCGGCCACGCGGTCGGGGACCGGGCGGATTTCCTCGGAACTGGCCGAAAAGCCGTGCAGGTAGATCACCACCCAGTCGGTGTCCTCGCCCGGCGCGCCGGCCCACACGATCCGTTTCTCAGTCCCCGGCACGATGTCGTCGAACCGCGCTTCCTGCACTGCCAGGTATTCCGCCGGATCGTCGCCGATGGCGGACGCGTCGAAATCCGGCGCGGTGCCCAGCCCCTCGGGCGGGTAAAGCGCCCAGGCGCCGCCGAACAGCAGCAGCGCCGCGACCGTCAGCCGGATCAGCCAGGTCACGCCATACGCTCCAAGACCTCGTCGATGGCGGCTTCGATCAAGGCAAGGCAGTCGGGATCGGAAAACCGGTGATCGGCCCCGCGCACCAGCGTTAGCCGCACGTCACCCGTCAGGTGATCGAGCAGACGCAACGCCACGGTCCGGTCCACATCCTCGTCCGCCGTGCCCTGCAACAGGCGCACCGGTCCGATATCGCGCAACGGTTCGCGCAGGACCAAGTGGTTGCGGCCGTCCTCGATCAGGCGGCGGGTGATGACATAGGGCGCGCCATAGTCCGACGGCAGGACGACCCTGCCCCAGCGTTCCATCTCGTCGTGCTGCTGCGGCGAGAAGCCGGCGGCCATGCTGTCCTCGGTGAAGTCCGGCGCGGCCGCGATGCCGACGAAGCCCGCGACCCGCGCGATGCGCTGCGCCAGAAGAAGCGAGATCCAGCCGCCCATGGACGACCCGACCAGCAGGACGGGCCCCTCGGTCAGCGCCGACACCGCGGCCTCGGCATCCTCGGCCCAGTCGCCGATGGCGCCTTCCTCGAATTCGCCCGAGGATTGCCCGTGGCCCGAGTAGTCCAGCCGCAGGAAGGCGCGGCCGCGCGACTTGGCCCACGCCTCGAGATGCACGGCCTTGGTGCCGCCCATGTCGGATTTGAACCCGCCCAGGAATACGACGACCGGCCCTTTGCCGGCGGTCAGGTGATAGGCGATGCGGCGGCCCTGCGGCGTTTCCAGGAAATCGGTCATGGCGCGCAGCCTAGCCGGATCATTCTGAAAGAAAAGGGATTATTCGACCTCGTCGAGCTGCCCCGCCACCCCCACGGCCGCAAGCGACATCACCGCGAACAGCGCCAGGGTCGTGCCCGCGCCCCAGATCGAGGCCAGCGCGCCGAAGAGCCCCGATCCCAGCAGCACGACGCCGATGACGGTGTTGCTGACGGCGGTGTAGCTGGCCCGCTTGTCGCCGGGCGCCATGTCGACCAGGTAGGTCGACCGCCCCTGCCGCACGCCGTGATAGGCGATCATCAGGACGAACAGAACCGCGGGCATGGCCCACCATTGGCCGGCCAGACCCGACATCTCGAGAAGCAGCGCGGCCCCCAACGCCAGCGCGGCGACCACGCCCGACAGGCGCAGCACGTTGCGCGACGACCTGTCCGACATCCGGCCCCAGACATAGGACGACAGGAACGACGCCACCGACGACGCCAACACTAGCGCGCCCAGCTGGTCGAAGCCGCCCTGCCCCGCCTCGGCCCCCAAAAGGATCAGGTAGGGCGGCGCCAGCGCCGTGGCGGTCAGCAAGCCCCGCACGATGATGAACAGAAGAAGCTGCCGGTCCTCGGTCAGAAGCGACATCTGCCCCAGCGACGTACCCTCGGGCTCTTGCGGGGTCGGCTGCTCCCGCAGGGTCGAGAACAGCGCCCCCGCGATCAGCCACAGCGCGGCCGCGAGGCTCAGCGCGCCGATGACCAGCGCGAACCGCGGCCCGAGGTCCAGTACGAGGATCAGCGCGAAGACGATGACGCCGACGCTCGCCACGCTGGCCGCCAGACCCGTGGCCGAGCCGCGCCGCGACGTGCCCACGGTCTTGCCGAGAATGTCCTTGTAGCTGACCGAGCAGACGGACCGCGCCAGCGCCAGCACCGCCAGAAGCAGGCAGATCACGATGCCCGCCGCGTTGCCGTCAAGCGTCAGGCCTGCCAGCACGATCCCCGCACATGCGGCGCCCTGCACCGCCGATCCGCCCGCCCAGGCCCATTTGCGCCGAGCCATCGCGTGAATGCGCGGCGCCGTGAACAGCTGCGGCAGCAGCGCGCCCGCCTCGCGGATCGGGACCAGCAGCCCGACAAGGAAGGACGACGCGCCCAGCGTGTTCAGCAGCCAGCTCAGCACCAGCTTGGGCGACAGCAGCCCGTCGGCCAGCTTGGTCATCGACAGCGACGTGGCATGGCGCAGGAAATTGCCGGGCTCGTCGGCCTGCGCCGCCTCGCTCAACCCGCCGGGGTCTTCGGTGTCGTCGGTCAATGCCTCGAACAGCGTTTCCTCGTAACTCGTCGTGTCGCTCATCCCGCCCTCCGTCTGACCTGATCGCATCTAGCACCCCGCGGGCGCGAGACACGTTACCATATTGACACGTGACTAAATGCGCACCTATTGTGATCCATGGACGCGATCTTCAAAGCCCTCAACGACCCCTCCCGCCGCGCGCTTCTGGACGCGCTGCGCCGGCGCGATGGACAGACCCTGACCGAGCTTGTCGAAACCATCGACATGACCCGCTTCGGGGTCGCCAAGCACCTTGGGCTTCTGGAGGACGCGCACCTGATCACCACCGTCAAGCGCGGGCGTTTCAAGTACCACTATCTCAATGCCGTGCCCCTGCAGGAACTGGTCGACCGCTGGATCGAACCGATGCTGGCAGGGCCCACCGCGCGCGGCCTTATCGACCTGAAAACACATTTGGAAAAGGATACTGCCATGCTGACGCAACCCAAGCCCGACCTGGTGCTGCATACCTTCATCCGCTGCACCCGCGATGCCCTGTGGGAGGCGTTGACCCGCGCCGAGATCCGGGCGGGCTACCACTTTGCCGCGAAATCCGTCGAAGGCGACTTGGCGAAACCCGGCGACGCCGTGGCGATGACCCGCCCCGACGGCGGCCCGATGCTGCGCGAGGAGGTGATCGCCCTGACGCCCAAGTCCCGCATCGAAGCCACGTTCGAGCCCGCCTGGATGCCGGACGCCCCGTCCTCGCGCACCGTCATGCTGCTCGAAGACAGCCCCGGCGGCATGAAGCTGACCGTCGAGCACTATGACCTGCCGCCCGGCTCGGAGGGCGTGAACGAAGGCTGGTCGCGCCTGCTGTCGGGGCTGAAGACCTGGCTCGAGACCGGCGAAAGCGTGCGTTTCGCGCAGGCAGGCTGAGACGGGGACCGCTTCGATCGATCAGGGACCGTGCCCGGCGTCAGGCGGACACGGCCTTCGAAACCCCACTCGGCCGGCGTTCACGGCACACGAGAGGACAGGGCGCGGCGCTTTCGACGGGCGCCGCGCCCTTTGCCTTGACTTGGGCGCCGGTCCCCGGCACTCGGGGGCCACATAACTTGCAACCGGGCGTTCCGTGGGCGCCAAACCGACGAGGAGGCCCGACATGGCCCAGATCTCTCTCACCTTTCCCGATGGCAATGCGCGCGCGTTCGACGCCGGCGTGACCGCGGCCGACGTGGCCGCGTCGATCAGCACGTCGCTGGGCAAGAAGGCCATTTCCGCCAGCCTCGACGGCGAACACTGGGACCTGCAATGGCCGATCGAGCGTGACGGCGCCATCGCCATCCACACGCTGCAGGACGACGCCCCGGCGCTGGAACTGATCCGCCACGACCTGGCCCACATCATGGCCCGCGCGGTGCAGGAGATCTGGCCGGACGTGAAGGTGACCATCGGCCCCGTGACCGACCACGGCTGGTTCTACGACTTCGACCGGGCCGAGCCCTTTACCCCCGAGGACCTGGGCCAGATCGAGGACCGGATGCGCAAGATCATCAACGCGCGCGAGCCCGTGCGCACCGAGATCTGGGACCGCGCCCGCGCCATCGCCCATTACGAAGAGACCGGTGAGCCGTTCAAGGTCGAGCTGATCGAACGCATCCCCGAGGACGCGCCCATTCGCATGTACTGGCACGGCGACTGGCAGGATCTCTGCCGCGGCCCGCATCTGGCGCATACGGGACAGGTGCCCGGCGATGCGTTCAAGCTGATGGGCGTATCCGGCGCCTACTGGTTCGGCGACGTGACCCGGCCGCAGCTGCAGCGGATCACCGGCGTGGCCTTCAAGAACAAGAAGGACCTGAACGCGCACCTCACCATGCTCGAGGAGGCCGCCAAGCGGGACCACCGCAAACTGGGCCGCGAGATGGACCTGTTCCACATGCAGGAAGAGGCCCCCGGGCAGGTCTTCTGGCACCCCAATGGCTGGACGATCTACACCGCGCTGCAGGACTACATGCGCCGCAAGCAGCGCGCCGGCGGCTACCGCGAGATCAACACCCCGCAGGTGGTCGACCGCAAGCTGTGGGAAGCCTCGGGCCACTGGGACAAGTACCAGCACCACATGTTCCTGGTCGAGGTGGACGAGTCCCGCGACGGCGAGGAGGACGACGCCTCGGCCAAAAGCAAGGCGCACACCCGCATCAACGCGCTGAAGCCCATGAACTGCCCCTGCCACGTCCAGGTCTACAATCAGGGGCTGAAATCCTACCGCGACCTGCCGCTGCGGCTGGCCGAGTTCGGGTCCTGCGCGCGGTTCGAGCCGTCGGGCGCGCTGCACGGGATCATGCGCGTCCGGGGCTTCACCCAGGACGACGCCCACATCTTCTGCGCCGAGGAGCAGATCGAGGAGGAATGCGCCCGCTTCATCGAGTTCCTGGCGGACGTCTACGCCGAGCTTGGCTTTCCCACCTTCGAGATCAAGTTCGCCACCCGTCCCGAGAAACGCGTGGGGTCCGAGGAGTCGTGGGATTACGTCGAGAACGCGCTGGAGGAGGCGATCCGCAAGACCGGGCGCACCTACACGCTCGAGGCGGGGGACGGTGCGTTTTACGGACCGAAGCTCGACTTCTACCTGACCGACGCTATCGGGCGGGTCTGGCAGTGCGGCACGTTCCAGGTCGACCCCAACCTGCCCGAGCGTCTGGACGCGACCTATGTGGGGCAGGACGGCGAGAAGCATCGCCCGTTCATGCTGCACCGCGCCGCGCTGGGATCGTTCGAGCGGTTCATCGGCATCCTGATCGAGGAACATGCCGGGCGACTGCCGCTGTGGCTGGCGCCGCGGCAGGTGGTGGTGGCGTCGATCGTGTCGGACGCGGACGCGTATGTCTCGGAAATCACCGAGCTTCTGCGGAAGAACGGCATCCGGGCCGAGGCCGACACCCGCAACGAGAAGATCAACTACAAGGTGCGCGAGCACTCGGTCGGCAAGGTGCCGGTGATCCTCGCGATCGGCGGGCGCGAGGTCGAGGAGCGCACCGTGTCGCTGCGCCGGCTGGGCGAAAAGCAGACGCGCAGCCTGACGCTCGACGCGTTGGTGGACGAGCTGGTGGCCGAGGCCACGCCGCCGGATCTCAGGTGAGGGCGGCGCGGGTTTCGGGGGTCCAGCCCAGGTAGAGCGTTCCGTCGTGGTCGATGACGGGACGCTTCATCAACGTCGGATGCGCGGCGATGAGCGTGGCGGGGTCGCCGCCGCGCTCGGCGTCGTCCAGACCGCGCCAGGTGGTCGAGCGGCGGTTGACGATGGCGTCGCCGAAGCGCGCCACCAGCCGGTCCAGCAGATCGGCGGGAATCCCGTCGGCGCGGATGTCGGTCACCTGCGGGTCATGGCCCGCGTCCTTGAGGGATTTCAGGGCCTTGCGGCAGGTATCGCAGGATTTGAGCGCGTAGACATGCATCTTTGTCACCGTTTGGGAAATTGACACCGTAGTTTTTCTTGCAATCGAAGGCAGAATTTATCAGCCTTTTTGCGTGATTAGCACTGAACGACCGGCGAGCCTTCCCTCGGAGCGGCCACTACTGGGACTTTCTGGCTGCACCACCCCCGCCGCAATACCGCGGGCGGGACCACGACGACAGGGAGAAAACGGCATGCCCACTGGCACCGTAAAATGGTTCAATACTACCAAGGGCTTCGGCTTCATCGCGCCGGATGCCGGCGGCAAGGACGTCTTCGTCCATATCTCGGCGGTGGAACGCGCCGGGATGACCGGCTTGGCCGACAACCAGAAGGTGAGCTATGAGCTGATCGCGGGCCGTGACGGCCGCGAATCGGCGGGCGAACTTCAAGCGCTCTGACGCTCAGGACATTCCCGAGGATCTGGCCCGCGCCGCCCACCCGGCGCGGGCTTTTTCGTGCACGGCCCGTGCAGCACGTGTGCCGCATCCGTCGGGCCAGCGTACCCGCCGCGTGCACCGACCGGCCAACGGCGTACACCCGCCGTCACGGCGTGTGCCGACGGCGTCGGACAAGTGGCACGGTGCGTACACCGCGCGTCGGACGTGATCAGTCGAGACCCTTGTGCGTTGGGATGCCCTTCTCGGCCGGGATGTACTCGACCCGGCGGGGCGCGTGGCGCCGGGGGGCCGGGTGCTGCATCACCTGGGCATAGGTCATGTGGGTGGTGGGCTTGCCGCAGCAGATCTCGCCGCCCGCGTAGACGGGCTGGAGCCCGTTGGGGCAGAAGTTCTCGTGCGTCTTGAACGGATAGACCTGCTGTTCGGCCATGGCCGGCGCGGCGAGACAGCCCAGCGCCAGGGCGATTGCGATACGTTTCATATTGACCCCTCGTCGGTGGCCCCCGGGCCGATCCCGCGCGCCTGTGAAAGGAAGGCTAGCCGCGAGATGACGCTCGGTCAATTTCCCGGTTTGGAAACAGTGGGGTAAGGCCCGGTCGCGGCCCCGGCCGCGATGGGGCTTTCCAGTGGAAAGCCCCAAGGGCCGAACGCGGATTGCGCGAGCAATCCGCAGGGGACGGACGTCAGGGGGACCGACGGCCGTTCATCGCCGAGAGGGCAGCGCCCGCCCTGGGGTTCGACCGGACCGTCGTGCCAGTGGCGCAGCGTGAGCCCGGCGGATGGTCGGACGTCTACGGTCGTGCGTCTCGGAGAAGGCAGCGCCCGGCCCGAGGGGGGGCGTGAAGCGCCCGCCCTGGGGGGCGGGTCGGGCGCTGCCCGGCGTGCCGCCGGGCGGAAAGTGTCACATACTGGAATTAAATTCGGGCCCATCACTGAGCCATTTTTTTTACCTTCTTTGCGACTAAGTAGTTTGAGAAAGCGGCGCAGGACGCCAGCATATACCGCGCATCCTCCTGATATATTTCCTTCTTCTCGAGCATCCCATGTCGAATACCAGCATCATCAGAAGTATATGCATACAGCTTCTCAAATCCATCTGCTAGTGCACGATGTATATCCAAGACCTCAACAACCTGTCGTAGCGGCTTACTAACTCCAGAAGACTTCTCTTCGAGTAAGTACTGCACCGCAGCCTCAACAGAAGAGACAGACTCCTTGACTGAATTTCGATAGTCTGGTTCCGGCCTTTGGCTGAATAGTTGGGCCGCGCGCCTGAGGTGCTCTCGAACACCCTCAGAACCACTCTGGGTTAGTGCCGCTTCTATTTCCCTCAAAACAGAATCGTCAGTTATCTGGATCAAAAGTCCGTCAATAAATCGAAAAGCGGCTCTCTCCCTCTCTAAGACGGCGTTTAAATCACGCTCAAGATCACCGCGCCACCTTTCTGGCGAGAGAGAGACTGCAAACTCTAAAAAGTCGTAACAGTAAGGAAAGGGTCGATCCATAAATCTCCCTCTAATTTTGTCTCGGGCCTGATCGGGAAATGGTGGTATTTCGTCGATACTCTCACGGTAAAAGTCGAACCAGATCCTAACGCAGCGATCCTTAAATTTTGGAGCGAATCCCTGAATTTGTCCCATAAAATCGTAATCGGCTATTTGACTGAAAAGGTTCAGCCTCAGAACATCCCAAAGCCCATTCAGCAAGCTGTTAGGCAAATCCTTAGGTGATAAGTCTACCTTTGGCTCTGCATAGCCGAAGCGTTCAGAGAAACTCATCACCCAATCACCCCCATCAACTCCGCCCATTCCCGCTTCGTCAGCCCGCTGGTCTCCTGCGTGACCTCTTCGCCGGCCAGCATCCGGCGGACCACCTGCACGCCGGTGGCCGAGAGCTGCGCGGCGCCCAGGCGGTATTCCTCGAAGGCGGCATAGGCGAGCGGGACCCAGTCGCGGACCAGGTCGCAGATGGTCTCGGCGTAGACGCGGATCTCGTATTGCGCGTGGGGATCGGCGCGCAGGCGCAGGAAGTGGAAAAGGTTGTGCAGGTCCACCTTCCAGTACCACTGGGTGTAGACATTGGCGGGCAGGTTCATGCGGGCAAGCTCGCGCGCGAGGCCCTGCTGCCCCTCCTGCCCCATCATCTGCTCGTAATGGTCGTAGGCGCGGTCGGAATCGGCCTTGAGGGTTTCCAGCACGCGGGCGGCCTCGTCCCCCTCGAGCGTGGCACCGCGGCCCTGGTTGTTGATGCTGGACTGGGCGGCCAGGTGCTCGGGCGCGGGGATGTAGAACTCGCGGTCGAGCACCGAGTAGCGGGCGGAATACTCGTTCACGTTGGCGGTGCGGTGGCGGATCCACTGCCGCGCGACGAAGACCGGCAGCTTCACGTGCAGCTTGAGCTCGCACATCTCGAACGGGGTCGAGTGCCAGTGCCGCATGAGATAGCGGATCAGCCCCTCGTCGTTCTGCACCGACTTGGTCCCGCGGCCATAGCTGACGCGCGCGGCCTGGGTGATGGCGGCGTCGTCGCCCATGTAGTCGATGACCCGCACGAAGCCGTGGTCGAGCACCGGGTGCGCGCGGTAGAGCTGCGCCTCGATCCCCTTGGAGGTGGCCCGCAGCGTGGGCTGGGACTGGGCGCGCTGGGCGTCGATTTCGGCCTGCTGGTCGGGCGACAGGGGCATGGGGCGGTGTCCTTCCGGGCTTCGTGAGTCGAGAGCTACCATATCGTGGGGGCGGCATCCGCAAAACAACCATATGCGGGTTATCCACGACAATTGGGGCAATTTCCCCACAGGCGAGTGGCGATTTGGCCGCGCCCCCCGGGTGCGCTTGACCGGGCACGCGGACCGGAGGCACGTTGCCGGAAAAACAACGAGCAGACCTCCAAGGCAGGTAGAGCCATGTTCCGGATTCCCCTTTCCATCGCGCTGGCCGCGGTGTTGTCCCTTGCCGCCTGCGGCGGTCCCAACCCGTTCAATGCGCCCGAGGAAGAGACCGACGGCGGCACCGATGGCGGCACCGGCGGCGATGACGGCACGCCGATCCAGTCCGATCGCGGCCTGCCCCCCGGCACGTCGTCGCCCAGCCCCGACAACGCCATCGTCCGCTACGAGGCCAACGACTCGGCCGGCGGCGGCGGTTTCGCCGAGGGGATCGAATACGACCGGGCCACGGACACGTTCACCGTCGACAACCTGGCCTTCGACGGCGACAACACCTACGCCCGCGGCACGGCGGTCAGCTCGCTCGGGCCGTTCGCGGTGTACGAGTCGGACGTGACCACCACCGACCCGGTCACCGGCAACGTGATCGACACCTTCCCCTACCGCGGAATCTACGGCGTGTCGCGCACCGGCCAGACCGAGTTCGCCATCGTGCGCACCGGCGGCTACCTGAATTACGGCTTCGGCGGCTTCGTCTACCAGCGCAACGCCGAGGACGCGGCCGGCAACCCGGTGACGCTGGACCTGCCGACCGAGGGCGACGCCGAATACGCCGGCGACTATGCGGGCGTGCGCATCTTCGACGGGCGCGGCGGGCTGGAATACGTGACCGGCGACGCGTCGATGCTGATCGACTTCAAGGATTTCAACGACAGCCAGGCGGGCGTGCTGCTGCGGGTGCGCAACCGGCGGCTTTACGACGTCAACGGCAACGACATCACGTCGGCCTACCTGGACGCGCTCGAGGCCGACAACGCCGATTTGATCCGGCCCCGCGCCAACGACGGCAGCGGCAACGAGGTGCTGGCCAATATCGGCAGCCGGGTGAACCCGAACGTCGCCGACGCGAATGGCGAGATCGTGCAGGAGATCTTCGCGCGCTACTCCGAGACCGACGGCACGTCGTTCGAGGCGGGCGATGGCCAGTACTATGCCATCATGTCCGGCCAGAACGCGTCCGAGATCGTGGGCGTGCTGGTGATGGAAGGAGCGGACGCGCGCAGCGACGCGACCTTCCAGGAGACCGGCGGCTTCATCGTCTACCGTCAATGATGCGCGGGGCGCGGCGGCCCCAGTCCCTTCGGCGCGTGGCGCTGGCCCTGCTGGCGGCACTGGCCCTGGCCGGGCCGGTCGCGGCCGACCCCGCCGCGCTGAACCCCGACCAGATGCGGGTGGCCGCGGGCCGCGCGGCGGCGGCGGGGCAGCCCCTGGCCGCCAAGGCCATGGCCGAGGCCCTGCTGGCGCGCGACCGCGACGACGTACAGGCGCTTCTGGCGCTGTCGCGGGCCGAGCGCGACCTGGGCGACTACGACGCCGCGCGCGACGCGGGAATGCGCGCCTGGTCGCTGGGCCGGCGGGACGAGGACCGCTATGCCGCCGCGCTGGCCGTGGCGCAGGCGCAGGCGTCGAAGGGCGCGCGCACGCGATCGCAGTTCTGGCTGCGCCGCGCGGTCGAGGTGGCGCCCGACGACCGGGCCGAGGCGCGGGCCATCCGCGATTACCGCTATGTCCGCGCGCGCAACCCGTGGGCCACGCAGCTGTCCTTCACCCTGGCGCCATCGTCGAACGTGAACGGCGGCACCAGCAACGAGACCGCGGACCTGTACCTGAGCGGCACGCCCATTGGCGATCTGTACCTGCCCGACGCGCAGCTGAGCCCCACGGCCCGGGCGCTGTCGGGGGTCGAACTGGCGCTGGGCGTCAGCGCGTCGCGCCGCCTGCACGAGACGGCGACCGAGAAGACGACGCTGGACATGGGCCTGCTCCAGCGCAGCTACATCCTGTCGGACGAGGCCAAGCGCATGGCGCCCACGGCCTCGGGGTCGGACTTCGCCTATTCGGCCGCGACGCTGGGCCTGACCCACAAGCGCAAGATCGACGACGGGCGCGGCGACCTGCGCTTCGGCCTCGCGACCCAGCGCACCTGGTACGGCGGCGACACCCTGGCCCAGAGCGTGCGGGCCAGCGCCGCCGTGGGCTATGCCCTGACGCCGAAGACCAAGGGACAGCTGAGCCTGTCGGCCGACCGCGAGAACGGGCTGAACGGACGCGCCGACGTGACCGGCTGGCGGCTGGGCGCCGGGGTCGGACGGGTCACCGACAGCGGCCTTCAGCTGAGCGCCGCGATCAGCCACAGCGACCGCGACTCGGCCTCGGGCGCGCTGGATTTCCGCGAGACCGAGATCACGCTGGGCGCCGCCCTGCCCGAGCCGGTCATGGGCGCGCAGGTGTCGTTCAGCCTGTCGGCGGCGGACCGGCATCACGACAGCATACCCTTCGCGCTGAACGGGCGCGACGACACGCGGCTGGCCGCGCGCGCGACCATGGCCTTCCCAGCCTTGGACTACATGGGGTTCGTGCCGGACGTGACGATCGAGGCATTGAAGAATTCGTCCACGGTCGACCTGTATGACCGGCGCGAATTCGGCGTGTCGCTGGGGGTGCGGTCGCGGTTCTGACGCTTTACGCACGGGGCGCCCGGCCTAGCTTTCGGCGCAATCGAAAGACAATCGCAGAAAGGACTTACCGATGGCAATCGAGTATCTTCACACGATGGTGCGCGCCAAGGATCTGGACAAGACCATGGCGTTCTTCAAGCTGCTGGGCCTGAAGGAACGGATGCGCAAGGAGGTCGAAGCCGGCCGTTTCACGCTGGTGTTCATGTGCCCGCCCGATCAGGACGACGGCACCGCCGACGTGGAGCTGACCTATAACTGGGACGGCGACGACGCCCTGCCCGACGACAGCCGCCATTTCGGCCACCTGGCGTATCGCGTCGACGATATTTACGACATGTGCGCCAAGCTGCAGGATGCGGGGGTGACGATCAACCGCCCGCCGCGTGACGGGCACATGGCCTTCGTGCGCTCGCCCGACAACATCTCGGTCGAGCTTTTGCAGAAGGGCGACGCGAAGGAGCCGCAGGAACCTTGGGCCAGCATGGAAAACACCGGGCACTGGTAAGCCTTGGCGCCGCGGCGGCCCTGACCCTGTGGGCCGCCGCGGCCGAGGCCCAGTGCCGGCTGGCGCTGGTGCTGGGCCTCGACATCTCGTCCTCGGTGGATGCCGAGGAGGACGCGCTGCAGCGGCAGGGCCTCGCCCGCGCCCTGATCGCCCCTCAGGTGGTGCAGGCCGCCACCGCCCTGCCCGGCCAGCCGGTGGCCATCGCGGTGTTCGAATGGTCGGGCCGCTGGCAGCAGGACCTTCTTCTGGACTGGACGCTGGTCGAAAGCGCCGCCGACATGGAGCGGATCAGCGCCACCATCGCCGCGTCGAAACGCTCCTACGCCGATTTCCCGACGGCGATGGGATACGCGCTGGGCTATGCGTCGGACCTGTTGCGCCGGGCGCCGCCATGCCTGTTCCGCACGCTGGACCTGTCGGGCGACGGCATCAACAACGACGGGTTCGGCCCCGCGCTGGCCTACCAGAACTTCCCCTATGACGAGGTGACGGTGAACGGGCTGGTGGTGACCGGCCACGACCAGGCCGTCGTCACCTTCTTCGAGCGCGAGGTCCGGCACGGCCCCGGGGCCTTCATCGAGGTGGCGCGCGGCTTCGCGGATTTCGAGCGCGCCATGCGCCGCAAGCTGGTGCGCGAACTGGGCGCGCGCGTGATCGGGGTCGCCGAATGATCCGGGCCGCGCTTGCCGCCCTGCTGGGGCTACTTTCGATGACGACCGCCGAGGCCGGGTGCCGCCAGGCCCTGGCGCTGGGTCTCGACATCTCGGGGTCGGTGGACGCGACCGAGTACCGGTTGCAGCGCGACGGGCTGGCCGACGCCCTGTCGCGCCCGGCGGTGCGCAACGCGCTGTTCTCGACCCCCGGCGAGGTCGTCTGGATCGCGGTTTTCGAGTGGGCGGATCCCGGGCAAAGCCACGTGATCCAGCCCTGGGCCGCGCTGACCGACGGCGCGGCGCTGGACCGGGTGACCGCGCGGTTGCGGGGCGGCACCCGTCCCGATTTCGGCCCCTCGACCGCCTTGGGCTCGGCCATGGAAGCCGGCGCCGCCCTGCTGGCCGGGCGCCCCGACTGCGCGACGCTGACGCTGGACGTCTCGGGCGACGGGCCATCCAACACCGGCCCCCGCCCGCGCGATGCGCGGCGGGCGCCGGCGTTGGCGGGCGTGACCGTGAACGGGTTGGTGGTTGCGCCGGACGCGAAGGCCGCTTCCCAGCTAGAGTCCTATTTCCGCGCCGAGGTCATCAGCGGGCCCGGCGCCTTCGTCGAACGCGCGGACGGGTTCGAAGGCTACGCCGACGCGATGGAGCGCAAGCTGATCCGCGAATTGCGGTCGATGCTGCTGGGCGCGCTTCAGTAGATATAGCGGATCTGGTCGGTCCAGTAGCGTTCGACCCGGCGCAGCGTACCGTTGATGAGGTCGACCTGGTCGTAGCTGAGCACGTTGCGCGATTGCAGCCCCTCGGCGTGGCGGGCGAAAAGACGGCCCACCGCCTCGTGCACCTGCCGGCCTTTCGGCGTCAGCCGCACGCGAACCGCGCGGCGGTCGATCTCGCAGCGCTGGTGGTGCATGTAGCCCATCTCGACCAGCTTCTTCAGGTTGTAGGAGACGTTCGAGCCCTGGTAGTAGCCGCGGGTCTTGAGCTCGCCCGCCGTCACCTCGTTGTCGCCCACGTTGAACAGAAGCAACGCCTGGACCGGGTTCACCTCCAGCACGCCGACGCGTTCGAATTCATCCTTGAGAACGTCGAGAAGCAGCCTGTGCAACCGCTCGACCAGGGACAGCGTATCCAGGTATTCCTTGATGAAACCCCGTTTCTCGGCGGTCTCCACCCTTTGCAGCGAATTCATCTCGCACCTCGCCATTCTGCATCGCCGGGCGAAGATGCGATGAATTCGCTAAGTAATGGTTTATTCCGGTGCTCAGGCCACGCCGCCGCGCACATGCTCGGCCATGTGGGCCGCGATGTCGGCGGTCAGGTCGGCGTAGAGGGGCGGCGCGGGGGCCTGCCCGCTGACCCACTGGTAAAGGTCCTGATCGTTTTCCAGCAGCATCTGCTGGTAGAGCGCCACCGTCTCGTCATCCAGTTCGGCCAGCCGGTGGTCGGCATAGGCGCCCAGGATAAGGTCCATCTCCTTGATTCCGCGCCGCCAGGAGCGGATCCGCAGGCGGCGCAGCATGGTTTCGCGATCGTTCGCCTCGGTCATTGGGCGGTCTCTTGCATCCGGCGCAGGCGCTTTTGCAGCCGGCCCAGCGTGTCGGCCTGCTGTACCATCGCGCGCTGGAGCTGGCGCATCTCGTTGAGAAGCTGGGTCATGTCGTCGGAGAGTGGTGACGGCTCGGACGGCGCGGCGAGGCCGTCGCCCTCGCCCGTCATCAGCCAGCGCAGGCTGACGTTCAGCAGCCCCGAGATGGTCTGAAGCTGGTTGGCGCGCGGCTCGGACATGTCGTTTTCCCACTTCTCGAGCGTGCCGATGCGCACGCCGATGCGATGGGCCAATTCGTTCTGCGAAAGGCTCGCGGCCTGGCGCGCGTCGGCCAGCCGGTCCCCGAAGGTCGCGGTGTCGTTGGAATACCAATCGTGCTGCGTGTCTACCAGGTCGTCGGTCATGGTGATCCTCGATCCGTTTTTCGCTGTTGAAGGAAGCTAGGGCCAAGCCTAAGACAAACCAGCTTTGCGAACCACCGGAGGACGACCATGGACATGCTTTCCGCGACACTGGGGCGGGTCAAGCCGTCGCCCACCATCGCCGTCACCACCAAGGCGGCCGAGCTGAAGGCCGAGGGGCGCGACGTGATCGGCCTTGGCGCCGGCGAGCCGGATTTCGACACGCCCGACCACATCAAGGACGCGGCCAAGGCCGCCATCGACGCGGGCAAGACCAAGTACACCGCGCCCGACGGCATCCCCGAGCTGAAGCAGGCGATCTGCGCCAAGTTCAAGCGCGACAACGGGCTGGACTACACCCCCAAGCAGGTCAGCGTGGGCACCGGCGGCAAGCAGATCCTGTATAACGCGCTGATGGCCACCCTGAACCCGGGCGACGAGGTCATCATCCCCGCGCCCTACTGGGTCAGCTATCCCGACATGGTCCTGCTGGGCGGGGGCGAGCCGGTGGTCGTGGAATGCGGCATCGAGCAGGGCTTCAAGATGACGCCCAAGCAGCTGAACGACGCGATCACGCCCAAGACCAAGTGGCTGATCTTCAACTCGCCCTCGAACCCGACGGGCGCGGGATACACCCGCGAGGAGCTGAAGGCGCTGACCGACGTGCTGGTGCATCACCCGCACGTTCTGATCATGACCGACGACATGTACGAACACCTGCGCTTCGGCGATTTCGAGTTCACGACCCCCGCCCAGGTCGAGCCCGAGCTTTACGACCGCACGCTGACCTGCAACGGCGTGTCGAAGGCGTATTCCATGACCGGCTGGCGGATCGGCTACGCGGCCGGACCCGAATGGCTGATCGGCGCCATGCGCAAGATCCAGTCGCAAAGCACGTCGAATCCCTGCTCGATCAGCCAGTGGGCGGCGGTCGAGGCGCTGAACGGCCCGCAGGAGTTCCTGCAGGACTGGTGCCGCAGCTTCGAGCGGCGCCGCGACCTGGTGGTGTCCGAGCTGAACCAGTGCAAGGGCATCACCTGCCCCACGCCCGACGGCGCCTTCTACGTCTACCCGTCCATCGCCGAGCTGATCGGCATGGTCAGCCCGGCGGGAACCGCCATCGACAGCGACGAGGCCTTCGCCACCGCGCTTCTGGAGGAGGAAGGCGTCGCCGTGGTCTTCGGCGCGGCCTTCGGGCTGAGCCCCGCCTTCCGCGTCAGCTATGCCACCTCCGAAGCGGCGCTGACCGAGGCGATGACGCGGATCAAGCGGTTCTGCGCCGGGTGCAGCTGAGCGGGTACCCCGGGCGCGGCACGCGCCCGGCACCGCGGCAGACAGACTGAGAGGGGCCACCATGTCGCTGGAACTGCCCGAGTATTTCTTCCGCGTGCGCGATAACGGGGCCTTCGTGTTCCGCGTCGATTCCGACAATCGCCAGCGCCGGATCGAGATGGACCAGATCGCGGTCGTCAACATCCGCAATGGCGAGGTGAAGCCCAACGGCGAGCGCACGCTGGACGAACACGACATGGCCGCCATCACCGAGTGGATGGAGGAACGCCGCGCCACTCTGGCCTACCGCGAGATCGACGATATCCTGCGCACCGTCGACCATCTGAACCAGACCGCCCACTGGGTCCAGACCAAGGCCACGGAAGAGCAGATCGACGCCATCCTGAACCCCCTGCTGCTGTCGATGCACGACCTGCGGCAGGTGCTGGTGCGCAAGCGCACCGACCGCATCATGCGCGAGCGCGAGGCGAACGAGCCGGAGTGAGCGCCGGAACAGACCGGGTGCACCGCCCGGCCCGGATCACTCACTCGGGTACGGCGAAAGTAAGCGAGGCCCAGAGGCTTTCCCACGCGGCGCCGGTTTCCTCGGCCACGTCGTCGCCGGGGCGGCGCAGCACGACGGCATCCACCAGGTAGCTGTGGCCGGCAGTGACCGGCACGGTCGCGACGCCCTCGGCATCGGTGGTCACTGTGCTGACGGTGACCTCGCCATCGGGATCGCGGTCGAAGATCTCGACCTGCGCGTCTCCGCGTGGCTCGGACTGGTATAAGACCTGCACGTCGATCCCGTCGCCCATGTCGCCGGTATAGGGGTTCTCGAGCGCGACGATCTCGGTGACCAGGCCGAAGGCATGGTCCTGCCCCGCGCCCTCTCCCACCGCGACGAGCGACTTGGCGTGGCGGGAATAGATTTCCTTGGGGGCCACGCCCTCCTGCCCCGCCTCGGCGTGGGCGTCGATCACCCATTCGGCGTCCTTGTGGGTGACGAAATTCACGAAACTTTCGTAGCTGGAATAGGTCAGGTCGTAGTCGCGGGTGACGTGGACCACGATGGCCAGCCCGTCCTCGTCGATGGTCGTGCTCAGCGCCGGGCGGTCGCCGATGCGGCCCTCGACCGGGGCCACGTCGCCGCCCTGCGCCAGGTCGAAGCGGCGGAAGTTGTCGCGAATGTAGGCATAGCTCGATCCCTTGAAGTTCTCGCCCACCCGGATGGCGGCGGTCAGCGTATCGCCGGGGGCCAGCGTGTAATCCTCGGGGTCGATCCAAAACTCGTGGCCCCATGCCAGCGATGTGCTAGCTGCGATGGCGATAACCGGGACGAAAGGGCGAAAAAGGGACATGATGCGCAATATTTCCAAGGGCAGGTTGCCGGTCAGGGTGGCGCTGCGGTCGGTGCTGTCAAGCGGGCTTCTGGGGCTTGCGCTGCTCATCGCGGCTTTGTCATCGCCGCTGGCCGCGCACGAGGTCCAGCCATCGGTGGCGGACGTGACCATCGGCGGCGACGAGATCGCCCTGGATTTCGAGGCCACGCTGGAGCCCTTCATCGCGGGCGTCGACCTGGAGGGGCTGTCGGACACCAACGACTCGGACGTGGCGGACGAGGTCGACCGCCTGAGGGCGCTGGAGCCCGCCGCGCTGGAAGAGGCGTTCCGCGAAGCGTTCGACCGCTTCGCCGACCAGATCGACGTGAACGTGGACGGCGCGCGCGTGCCGCTGTCGCTGCAATCGGTCAGCGCCGCGCCCGTGGGCAACGTGGAGTTGCCGCGCCTGTCGGATTTCGTCGTAACCGGCCCGCTGCCCGAGGGCGACGCGCCCGTGGTCGTGCAGTGGGACGCGAGCCTGGGCGCGCTGGTGCTGCGCCAGATGGGCGCCGGGCAGGACGGCTATACCGGCTACCTGACCAACGGCGCGGCCAGCGACCCGATCCCGCGCACCGGCGGCGCGGCGCAATCGGGCTTCGAGGCGTTCGTCGATTTCATCCCCGTGGGGTTCGAGCACATCGTCCCCCTGGGCCTGGATCATATCCTGTTCGTGCTGGGCCTGTTTTTCCTGTCCACGCAACTGCGCCCGCTTCTGTGGCAGGTCACCGCCTTCACCGCCGCGCACACCGTGACGCTGGCGCTGGCCGTGCTGGGGATCGTCAGCGTGCCCGGGTCCATCGTCGAGCCCCTGATCGCGGCCTCGATCGTCTATGTCGGCGTCGAGAACGTGCTGAGCCGGGGGATGACGCCCTGGCGGCCGCTGATCGTGCTGCTGTTCGGACTGCTGCACGGGCTGGGCTTTGCGGGCGTGCTGACCGAATACGGGCTAGGCAGCAGCAACCTGGTGGCCAAGCTGATCGGCTTCAACGTGGGCGTCGAGCTGGGCCAGCTGTTCGTGATCGCCGTGGCCTTCGCGCTGGTGGGCTACTGGTTCGGGCGCAAGGACTGGTATCGCCGCGTCATCGCGAACCCCGCCAGCATCGCCATCGCGCTGGTCGGGGCCTGGTGGTTCGTGGAGCGGACGCTGCTGTAGGCGCCCGCCCCGGTACGGGAACGGCTGATCAGGATGATCCCATCAGCCCGGGCCAGTTGGCATCCCCGCGGCTGATATGCGTGGGGATGTCGCGGTTCCAGCGGCGCTGGATCCGGCGCGAGTAGTTGAGGTAGAGCTTGCCGTCGACGATGCGCCAGGCCTCTGGCGTGGTCGAGGCGGTGTAGCCCTCGCTCACCGCCCAGGCGCAGAAGCCGCCGTATTGCGGGGCATAGGCCTCGGGGTCGGCGGCGAAGGCATCTCGGTTGGCGGCGCTGGCAAACCGCCAGGTCGCCCCGCGCCAGTCATGGGTGATGGACGGATCGCCCGGCACCGGGCGGCCTTCGGTGAAATAGGCGACGGCATCCGTGCCGTCGATGGCGATGCCGTCCTCGGCATAGACCTGCGGCGCGGCCTGCGCGGCCAGGGGCGCGGCGATCAGGCCGAGGGCGGGAAGACTGGCGGCAAGCGCCAGGAAACGGCGACGGTCGGCGGTCATGGCAAGCGTCCTTTCATGCTGCATGACCCGACGTTAGGCAGCGCCGCGGCCCCGCGATAGCGGGCTCACCGACATGTCAGGGTGCGTGACGCAGGACCGCGAATTGTTACATCAGGCCGCCGCAGGCGCCGTCGCGGCCTGAAGGCTGCAGAACTCCTCCAGCACGTCCGCGTAGTCGGGGTTCGACCGGGCCACGTGCAGGATCGCGGCGAGCATCCCGGTCTTCGAGCCGCAGTCGAACCGCTTGCCCGAGAAGGCATAGCCCGCCAGGCCCACGCGGCCGATCCCGGCGGCGATCGCGTCGGTAAGCTGATACTCCCCGCCCGCCCCCGGTGTGAGCGCGTCGAGATCCGCGAAGATCGACCCGTCGAGCACATAGCGCCCGACGACCGCCTGGCGCGACGGCGCGGCGTCGATGGCCGGTTTCTCGACCATGCCCGAGGCGAAGATCATCGGGCCCTCGATGCTTCGGGGCGCGAGGATGCCGTAGGACGACACCGCGTCGGGGGCGACTTCCATGGCGGCGACCAGGTGACCGGCCTTGCCGTGTTCATAGGCGTCGACCATTTCGGCCAGGCACCCGCGGCCGCCGAGGATCAGATCGTCGGGCAGGATCACGGCCACCGCCCCCGGCAGCGCATGGGGGGCGGCGCAGTTCACCGCGTGGCCGAGGCCCAACGGCTCGTCCTGCATGACGAAGACGACCTCGTGCTCGCCCTCGTTCAGGCAGGCGGCCTCGAGCGTGCGGGCCACGCCGTTCTTGCCCTTCGACCGCAGCATCCGCGACAGGTCGGCGTCGTGGCGCACGTGACGCTCGATCGACGCCTTCGACGGGTGGCTCACGAACACCATGCGCTCGATCCCCGCGGCGCGGGCTTCGTCGATGGCGTACTGGATCAGCGGTGTGTCGATGACCGGCAGCAATTCCTTTGGCGTCGCCTTGGTGGCGGGCAGGAACCGGGTGCCCAGGCCTGCGACGGGGAAAATCGCCGTGCGGACGGGATCGTTTTTCATCGACGGTCTTTCCTTTCGACAGGCCCTGCGGGCGGGGGCGGTGGTGGGAAAGACTAGGTGGGACCGGTCGGGCCGGCCAATACCGGCGCGAAGCCCGTCCACGCCGGTTCGCGGGCGCAATCGGCCCATCTTTCGGTGCCTGTGGCCTGATTTTTCGGTAAAAATAGGGGAAAACCCGGTGCGCCGGCCCCCGTGACGCCTGCGGCTCGGGGCGCGGATCCGCGGTGCCGCGATTGGCCGATCCTCCATCGCTGCCACCGGATTGCGCACAATGCCCGCGGAACGTGCACCTGGCGCAGCTTCGCACAAGGCTCCCCTTTGCTTCGCCCCGGCGGACCACTAGGTAAAGCGACGGTGCGTCGCATGGGCGGCGTTTCCTGCTTTCTTGCCCCTGGGATGTTCGATGACGATCAGCAAATCCGACCAACAGATCCTGCCCGCCCTGGCGAAACCCTATCCGAAGATCGCGGTCATCGGCTCGGGGTCGTGGGGCACGGCGCTGGCGACCGTGGCCAAGCGCGCGGGGCGCGAGGTGGTGATCTGGGGCCGCGACAAGAAAACGACAGACGCCATCCGCGAACGCGGAGAGAACCCGAAATACCTGCCCGGGGTGGAGCTTCCCAAGGGGATCGACGCCACCACCGACATGGCCGCCGCACTGAAGGACGCCGACGCGGTGCTGGTGGTCACGCCGTCGAAGACCCTGCGCAAGATCTGCGCCCAGATGAAGCCGCACCTAAAAAAGGGCGTGCCCGTCGCGCTGTGCGCCAAAGGGATCGAGACAAAGACCGGCCTGCTGCTGGGCGAGGTCGCGTCCGAGGAGCTGCCCGACCATCCCATCGGCGCGCTGTCGGGCCCGACCTTCGCCAAGGAAACGGTGCTGGGGCACCCCACGGCGGCCACGGTCGCCTTCGACTTCACCTATGCCGACCGGCTGTCGCCCAAGGACAGCCCCGCGGCGCGGCTGGCCATCTCCATGTCGTCCGAGTTCTTCCGCCCCTATATCAGCGACGACCTGGTGGGGGTCGAGATCGGCGGCGCGGTGAAGAACGTGATCGCCATCGCCTGCGGGATGATGTCGGGCGCGGGCTTTGCCGAGAACACGCGCGCCGCGCTGATCACCCGCGGCATGGACGAGATGAAGACCCTGGCCGAGGTGCTGGGCGGGCGGCGCGAGACGGTGACCGGCCTGTCGGGCGCGGGCGACCTGACGCTGACCTGTTCGTCCACCACTTCGCGCAACATGAGCCTGGGCACGCAGCTAGGCAAAGGGCTGAAGCGCGAAGAATGCTTCGACGGCAAGCCGGTGGTGGTCGAGGGCGAAGTGAACTCGATCTCGGTCATCGACCTGGCGCAGCGCATCGGCGTGAGCCTGCCCATCTGCGAGTCGGTCCACGCCGTCCTGCACGAGGGCGCCGACCTGACACAGACGTTCCGTGACCTGTGGTCACGCCCGATCGAGGCCGAGCCGAAGGCGCTGGGTCTCGCATTCGATCACCCCTTCGGAGAAAATGCATGAGCTCTGACAGCTACACCCCCGGCGAAGACATGGCCGGGCGCCGCTTCGTCCTGGCCACCGACCTGGACGGCACGTTCCTGGGCGGCAGCGACGAGGACCGCAAGGCGCTCTACGACTGGATCGAGGCGCATCGCGACTCGATCGGCCTGATCTTCGTCACCGGCCGCGACCCCAAGTTCATCGGCGAGCTGTGCGACGGCGGCGTGCCCTGGCCCGAATACGTGGTGGGCGACGTGGGCACCACCATCGCCCGGGTCGAGAACAAGCGCATCGCGCCCATCGACACGCTGGAGGCCGAGATCGCCGCGGCCTGGGGCGACGGCGGCGACCGCGTGCGCGAGGCGCTGGCCGATCATGCCGGTCTTACCCTGCAACCCACCGATTTCCGGTATCGCGTGAGCTTCGACCTGGACCCCGACAAGCTGGACCGCGCCAGCATCGACCTGGTGCACGAGATGGGCTACGACGTGCTGATCTCGGACAACAAGTATTTCGACGTGCTGCCGAAAGGGATCAGCAAGGGCCCCTCGCTCAAGCGGCTGGTGTCGCACCTGGGGATCGCGCCGAACAAGGTCCTGGCGGCCGGCGACACGCTGAACGACCTGTCTATGCTGGAATGCGGCCTGCCCGCCGTGGCGGTGGGCGGGGCGGAACCCGCCCTTGTCGAACGGGTTGAGGGCCTGAGCCACGTGCATGTTGCCACCGCCGTGGGCGCCGCCGGTATCATCGAGGCCGTCGCCCAGTTCGATTTTCACGCAACGCCCGAGGGATATTGATGCCGTCTGATCTGGTCATCGTCTACCACCGCCAGCCTTACGAAGAGGTCGAGGAAAACGGCAAGATCGTTTTCAAGGAGAACAAGAGCCCGAACGGCATCGTGCCGACGCTCAAGTCCTTCTTCGGCCGCGTGGACAAGGGCGCCTGGGTCGCCTGGAAGCTGTCATCGACCCCCGCCGAGCCCGATTTCGAGCGGGTGGTCGAGATCGAGGACAGCTTCGGCAAGTATTCCGTGTCGCGCCTGCCCCTGACCGAGGCGCAGGTGAAGTCGTTCTACCACGTCACCTCGAAAGAGGCGTTCTGGCCGATCCTGCACTCGTTCAAGGAAAAGTACGACTACGACCCCGTCGACTGGCCCACCTTCCGCGAGGTGAACTGGGCCTTTGCCGAGGCTGCCGCGAACGAGGCGGCGCAGGGCGCCGTGGTCTGGGTCCACGACTACAACCTGTGGCTGGTGCCGGGATACCTGCGCAAGCTGCGCCCCGACCTGCGCATCAGCTTCTTCCACCACACGCCCTTCCCCTCGGCCGACATGTTCAACGTGCTGCCCTGGCGGCGCGAGATCGTCGAATCGCTGCTGGCCGCCGACGTGGTGGGCTTCCACATCCCGCGCTATGCCGCGAACTTCGTGGGCGTGGCCGAGAGCCTGTTCACGGTCGAGACCGGCCCCCGCGAGGACGTGAACCCCGATTTCGTGAAGGAACACGTGGCCCTGTCCGAGCGCCGCGTGGCGCAGCAGATCACCTACCAGGGGCACAAGGTGCAGGTGCAGGCCTCGCCCGTGGGGGTCGACGTGGACTATATCGAGGGCAAGGCCTCGGCCGACGAGACACAGGCCAAGGCGCGCGAAATCCGCGAGGAGATCGGCGAAGGCGCCATGATCCTGTCGGTGGGCCGCACCGACTATACCAAGGGCGGCACCGACCAGCTGATGAGCTTCGAGCGCGTGCTGGACGAGAATCCGCACCTGCACGGCAAGGTGCGCCTGATGCACGTGTCTGTGAGTGCCAACCGCAACATGACCGTCTACGAGGGTATCCAGAACGAGATCGAGGCCACGGTGGGACGCATCAACGGCCGCTTCGGCACCTTCGACTGGACGCCCGTGACGCTCATCAGCCGGGCGATCCCCTTTGACGACCTCGTGGCCTACTACCGCGCCACCGACGTGGCGTGGATCACGCCGCTTGCGGACGGGATGAACCTGGTCGCCAAGGAATTCGCGGCCTGCCGCACCGACAACCGGGGCGCGCTGGTGCTGTCGGAATTCGCGGGCGCGGCGGTCGAGATGGGGTCAGCGATCCTGGCGAACCCGTTCTCGCACAAGAGCATGGACCGCGCCCTGCTGCAGGCGCTGGACATGTCCGAGGCCGAGCAGGAAGACCGCATGAAGCACATGCGCGAGACCATCCGCAAATACGACATCAAGGCCTGGGCCGAGGACCAGATGGCCGGCTTCTCGGGCGAGGACGGCCCCCTGTAAGCGTCCCGCCGAGCGGGCACACCGGGAGACAAGAAAACGGCGGCGCCCCCGAGGGTGTCGCCGTCCTTTGTTTTTTTGTGGTGCGATTGGATGCCATGGGCTCGGAGCGCGGTGTCGGCTCCGAGCCCGAAGCGGCCATTGTGCCGATGCAGCTACTCTAGACGATTCAGGCCAACCCGAAGCGCTTCGTCCATACCGCTTGCTTCCATATGCAAGCGTAAACGCTGATTGAATCCTCCAGGCGTATTCAGGGCGTCGATGAGCGCGGCGCTCTCGGTTTCAGATAGGTTGGAGGCAACAAGTTCCCGAAGAAAAGCTTCCCCTTGTCCTTTGTCCGAAACGCGCTCTCCGAGCCATTCCGCGGTGTCGTTGATCAGTCGCGCGACCGGCGAAAGAACGGCCTGCGCGCACACATATGCTGCCATCTCGGTGCCGTCTCTCAGGGGGTAAATGCTGTTGCGTCCGCCGAACAACTGACCGACGAGCCCCGCGTCACCCTGAACCATAATGGGTGTCCCACCGGTCGAAATTCCCGGGAACGGCATCATCAACGCGACCACCCGCGCGGGACGCACCATGGCGTCCGCCTGCTCAAGGGTGGCACCCGCCATGAAGCTGATAAGCCTCTGATCCTCACGAAATCGAAGCGCGCCCAGCACATCCGACGCCAGTTCTGCCATGAGACCGAGAAAAATCACTTCGCTGGCGTCAACGACAGCCTGATTGTCGGCGATCCTGACGTTCTCGTAAGCCTCGGCGAGTGCCCTTGCGTGAATGGAACTGCGTTCCGAAACAGAAATGCTGTGCCCATCGTCCGCGATCCCCCGGACCACCGCGCTTGCAATGGTTCCACATCCTATGACCCCAAGGCGCATGCGGTTACTCCTCCACTAACGAGACCTTCGTACAGATGAACGGCGGTTTTGTCCGCAACGCCGACCTGCGGCAGGAAGGCCTCCCAGAGATTTCCTGCTGAGGCTATGTCGGGCAGAGTGCCCTGCTCACAGGCAGCCCAACCACGGATTGCACCAAGCAATACAAAGGGCCGGCGGGCCGGCGCCGTTACTCATTCCTCAACCGTGACCGGCGTCAGCCGCCCAGCTGGTTGGCGAAGCCCAGGCCACCGGTCAGCAGACCAAGCGCCACCTGCAGCGAGCTGACGGGCGACTCGGTCGCCAGCACCACATCGCCGGGCATGATCTGCAGGTTCTTGGCGCTGAACAGGCCATCGGCGGTGGTCATGTCGATCGAGAAGACGACCCGCGTCTGGCGCGGCCCGCGCAGACCCGCGGCCAGCGCCGAGGCCGGGTATTCGCGCAACACCAGAAGGCCCTCGGGGTCGGCGCGCGTCTCGGTCAGGCCGCCGATCAGGGACACCGCCTCGAGCGCGGTGACGTGATCGCGCGGGAAGTAGATCAAATCCTCTTTCCCGGCGGCGCCGAGGGCGAGGAAGTAGCGGTCATCCTCTTCCACGATGATCGTGTCGCCGGGGCGCACGACCGCGTTGGCCTGCGGGTTCTCGTAAAGCGTCTTGAGCGACGTGGCATAGTTGTTCTGCCCGCGCTGCAAGCGGATCAGCGGGTTGCGCAGGGTCGGGGCGACGCCCCCCGCCTGCCCCAGCAGCGACAGGACGTTGAGATTGCGGTCGCGCATGGGAAAAACACCCGGGGCCGAGACACCCGCGGCCACCGTGACCGAATTGTTCTGCCCTTCGATCAGCGAAAGCTGCACCTGGCTGGAGGGCGCGACCTCGGCCAGTCGTTCCTCGATGACCCGGCGGGCGACCTCGGGGCTCTGGCCCGCGACGCGCACGGCCCCGACATAGGGAATGAAGACCGTGCCGCCCGGGCTGACCGTCAGTTCCCCCAGGGCCGTCTGCCGCTGTTCGAGGCTGGTGAGGAGCGAATTCTCGGAGCTGTCCCACACGGTGATCGAGACGGTATCGCCGGGCACGATGATCTGGCCCAGTGCCCCGTGTCCGGCCCGCGGCCAGCCATCGGTCCGGGTCACGTTCACGTCGGGCCAGGCCTGGACCGTGGGCAGCAGGGCCCGTGTCACCTGGTAGAACGCGTAGTCCGCAGTGTCGCCGGCGGCGGGACGGCTGATTTCCGATTGCAGCGCCGCGCCCCGCGGCAGGCTGCATCCAGTGAGAGCGGCCAGAACCAGTGCGGCGACGATCGTGCCCTTGCGTGTGATCAAGTCGTTCCTCCTGCCCGCGCGTGGTGCCGCCGGGGCTTTTGCCTCGCCCCGGCAATCTACTAGGATGCGGTGCAAAGGCAATCGCCCGCACCGGGGGATGCAACCTCGGCGACGGATGATGCCATGAAACCACTGATCCTGATCGGCGCCAGCGGGCTCGTAGGCGCCCGGCTGATGCGCGCCTTTCCGCTGATCGGGCGCCCCGCCCTCGGCGTGGGCCGCGGGCAGGCCGCCGACCTGGGGTGGGACATGGACATGCCGCCGCCCTCCTGCCCGGCGGCGCGCGGCGCGGCGGTGGTCGTTCTGGCGGGCGTCACGCCGCTGTCGGGGCGGCCGCTGGAGCACAACACCAGGCTGGCCCGGGCCGGCGTGGACGCGGCGCGGGCGTGGGGCGCGGCCCACGCCTTCATCCTGTCCACCTCGGCGGTCTACGGGGCGACGGGCGACCGGCCCGCCGGCGAGGACGCCCCCCTGGCCGGGGCGTCCCCCTATGCGCGCGCGAAGATCGAGATGGAACGCGCCGTTCGGGGCCCGGACGTCACCGCCCTGCGGCTGGCCAATGTCGCCGGCGCCTCGGAGCCGTTCCTGTCCATTCGACGCGGGGCCACACGGCTGGACCGGTTTCCCGACGCGCCCGACGCGCCATCGCGCAGCTTCATCGGGCCGGTGACCCTGGCCCGTGCGCTGGCCGCCCTGGCCGACCAGGCCGAGGCCGGCGAACGCCCGCCGCCGGTTCTGAACCTCGCCGGGCGCGATCCGCTGACCATGGCCGATCTCTTCGTCGCGGTGGGCGTGAGACCCGAGCGTCCGGTCGCGCCGCCCGGCGCCATCGCACGGGTGCACCTGGACACCGCCGCCCTGAGCCGCCTGTGGCCGGTCCCGTCGCCGGATGCCGCCGCCTTGTGGGACGAGGTCCGGGCGACCGATCCCGTGGTTGCGCGCGCATGACCCCGGGCAAGCGCGCGTTCGACATCGCCCTGGCGCTGCTACTGTCGGCGGTCCTGCTGATCCCCGGCCTGGTGATCGCGGGGCTGGTGCTTGCGCTGTCGGGGCGCCCGGTGCTGCACCGCTCGGAACGGATGCGCGGTATCGATGATCCGTTCATGCTGTGGAAGTTCCGCTCCATGCGGCCCGATCCGGGCGATGGCGGCGTGACAGGCGGCGACAAGACCGACCGCATCACCCCGATCGGGCGGGTGCTGCGCCGCACCCGGCTGGACGAGCTGCCCCAGCTCTGGAACGTGTTGCGCGGGGATATCAGCTTCGTCGGCCCCCGCCCGCCCCTGCGCCGCTATACCGAGATGTTTCCCGACCTTTACGCGCAGGTGCTGCGGTCGCGGCCCGGGATCACCGGCCTCGCGACCCTGCGCTTTCACCGGCGCGAGGAGCGGCTGCTGGACGCGTGCGCCACCGCGGCCGAGACGGAAGAGGTCTATTGCCGGCGCTGCGTGCCGCGCAAGGCCGCGCTGGACCTGATCTACGCCCGCAACCGGAGCCTGTGCTTCGACCTGGCGCTGATCGCCGAGACGGTGACGCGCATCCGCCCGCGCTAGCGCAGGCCGGTATGGACGGCCTGAAGCTCGAAATACCCCAGCGTCGGCGTCACGAACTGCCGCGACTGGCGGACCACGCCGCGCCCGTCGATCCAGTAGGTGTTGCGCGTCGTCTCGCCAGCCTCGGTGCGGCAGCTTTCGTCCACGCGGATGGTCACGAAGCGGCGCGAGGTGACGGTGATCGCCTGCCCGCTCGTACGGTCGAGCGTGCAGAAATACCGCGTGCGCCGGATCACCTGCGGCCCCTCGAGCCGGTAATGATCGCGCACCACCTGCGCGGGGCCGCCGGCCAGTTGCGCCACGCTGGGCACCTCGGCCGAGGACAGATCGAAGCCGAAGCCCGCCGTGCCCACGATCTGTCCGTCCTTCAGCGACACGGCGTCGCCATCCGCGGTGATCCAGGTGGTGACATCGCGGTTGACCACTTGCTGAAGCATCCCGGCCTCGAACCCGGACTCGGGGATGCGCAGGATCAGGATGTCGTTGGGCGCCGCGTTCAGTTCCGCGTCGGACAGGGTGATGCCCGGGGGCGGCCCATCGCCGCCGCCGCGCACGAGGCCGACGGCGAGGCCGCGAAAGTCCCGGAGGATCGTGTCGCTGTTGGCGTTGCGGTTCGAGCACGCGCCCAGCGCCGCCAGCAGCCCGATCCCGAGCGCCAGCGCCCGGGCCGCCGGTGCCATCCGTGTCATCGCCATACCGTACCCCAGCCGTCCTGCATGTCGGGGCGATGGTAGTCGCGCACCCGGTCGTAAAGGCGTCCATCGACCTCGAGCCGCGCGCCGCCGTCGCGGGTGATGGGCCGCAGGGTCGTCGCCGCGGTGGTCCGGGAGGGCCGTCCCAGGAACTGACCCACGGGGATTTCCAGCGTGATGCCCTTGTCGAACGAGCCCTCGCCGAACTCCTCGGCCGAGACATCGGTCTTGGTGGCGAAGACCCCGATGCGCCAGCCATTGGCGAATTCGCGGTGCAGGCTCAGGGTCGCGCCCACGTCGCCCGCCAGGTAGCGGCCCACGTCAAGCTGCACGTGGAATTTCTCGGGAAGCTTGTAGTAGGCCGACAGATGCCCGGTGGCGACCGAGTAGTCCTGGAACCCGAATTGGGTGTCGAAATCGCGCTGGTGGACGTAGTTCAGCTCGGCCCCGAGGGCGAGCCGGCTGCCCACCGGTTTCCACAGAAGCTCGGTCGATAGCCCGCCGAACATCCGCTCGAGATAGCCCACCGTGACCCGACCGTAGAGGTTGTCACCCGGCTTGAAGTAATAGGCGCCTGTCAGCTTCTCGAGCGCGGGGTCGCCCTGTTCGTTGTAGAGGTTGAAGTTCGTGCGGACGCGGGGCAGCACCGAGTTGCTCTGCCGCACGCTGTCCGACAGGTTGCCCGCGATCCGCTTGGTGACCGAGCCGCTGAAGACGAGGCCCGGCCGCGGCTCGTAGGTCGCCTGGGCGCGGACGCCGACATCAAGGCGCAGCGGCTCTTCCGGCTCGAACAGCACGCGCCGGACGTAGGGGCCGACCGACCAGTCGAAGCGCGGGAAGACCGACGGCGAGAGCGAGGCGCGCGGGTCGCGCGCGGGCGGATCGGCGAAGCCTGTCGCGGCGAAGAGCTGCGCCGAGGCGTCGGGCTCCAGCACCAACGCCTCGAGATCCGAGCGGCGCATCACGATCGCCGACAGCGGCAGGCCGTTCGAACTGGGCACGATGCGGAACGTCTCGACCGAGCTGGGCATCGTGCGGCTGAGCGCGCGCGCCGTGCGGCCGATGGCCTGCGGCGCCATGCCGTAACGCTGGTTGCGAATGCGGACTTCGACGGTGTTCGGTCCCTGGACTTGCAGCGACTCGACGTCGATCCCGCTGCCCGCCAGGTCCCGCTCGAGCGCGCCCAGCAGCGTGGTCTGCGCGGTCGGCCGGGCGGCCCAGGTCTCGATCCATTTCTCGGGCGCCGAAGCGCGCGGCGGACGCGGCGCCACGGGACCCGGCGCCCGGATCACCTGACCCTGCACCGGCGGGCGGTTGGGATTGCCCTGGAAGGTCAGGCTGACGCCCAATTCGCTGCCGTAAAGATAGTAGCCGCCGACGGTCACCGCGTCGTTGACCCGGTAGACCGCGCCGAAGTTCAGCGGACTGTCGCGATCGATGATGCGCTGCGAGGCCAGTGTGCCGTTGCCGGTCTCCAGGTCGTAGGCGTCCGAGCTGTACTCGGCCATCAGCGACAGGCGCGGCGTGGCCTGCCAGATGGCGCTGGCGAAGGGCGCGGCATCGCCGCGGAACCACTGGTCCACGTTGAAGTTGCCGCCCCGCCCGTTGTCGATGGGGTCGCGCGTGCCGGTGGAGAAAGCGGGGTTGTAGCTGCCCAGACGGCCCCAGCCGAGGCCCGCGCTCAGCGCCAGCGTGCCCCCGAACGTCTTCGTCGCCACCAGGTACTCGCCCGACGATATCCCGGTACCCGCGAGGTCCTGGAGCCCCAGTTTCAGGGCCGGGCGCCAGCGGGTTTCCGACAGCAGGCGGACCGACACGTCGAAGCTGCGGTCGAAGTAATCCTCGTAGCCCGGGTTGTTCAGCAGCCGCAGTCCGGAGAACTGGGAATAGCGGAACGAGCCCTGCAACCACGGCAGCGCCTGGAAGGACAGCGTGCCCCGCGTGATGTTGCCGAATTGCGCGACGGTGCCCGACAGCTCGCCCTCGGGTTGCTCGAGCGCGGTGGGCATGTCGATCGCACCGGTCACGCCGTAAAGGTTCATCGGCGGGCGTTCGAACTCGGCCCCGGCGGGGGTCGCCACGGCACCGACGGCCAGCATGGCGGTGCAGCACCCGGTCGCCAGTGTTCGCCTGATCGTCAAAGAACTGCTCCTGCGCGCATCACTTGGGTCACGCAAAAGGTATGAAGGCGGCCTTTCGCAAGGGCAAGGCCTGCCCGCCGGCTAGGCGCCTTGTGGCGCAACGACCGTGTCAACTGTGCCGGGTTTGCGATACCCCTCGACCCAGCGCATGGCGACGGCGGCCGCGGCCTCCTCGTTGCCCGAGCTCAGCGCTTCGCGCAAGGACCGCAGGGCGCTGGCCACCTCGATTTCGGACAGGCTGGCCTCGTGGGTGACGAAGATCTTCTCGTGCATCGTCACCACGTGGCCTTCGCCGATGATGAGCTCCTCGCGCAGCTTCTCGCCCGGCTTCAGCCCCACCTCGACGATGGCGATATCGCCGTCGGGATTTTCGTCGCTGCGCACGGTATAGCGGTTTTCCTCGATCAGGTGACGCGCCAGGTCCCAGATGCGCACGGGCTTGCCCATGTCGAGCACGTAGACCTCGCCCCCCTTCGCCATGGACCCGGCCATGAGAACGAGACTCACCGCCTCTTCGACGGTCATGAAGAACCGCGTGACGTCGCGATGGGTGACGGTGACCGGACCGCCCTGGGCGATCTGCTCCTTGAACAGCGGGATGACCGAACCGGACGACCCGATCACGTTGCCGAAGCGGACCATGGTGAAAATCGTGCCCCGGCTGCGCGCGGCCTGGTCCTGCACCACCAGTTCGGCCAGGCGCTTGGACGCGCCCATGATGTTGGTCGGGCGCACCGCCTTGTCGGACGACACCAGCACGAAGCGTTCGCATCCCGCCCGCGCGGCCTCGCGCGCCAGGGTCGAGGTTCCCAGCACGTTGTTGGCCAGCCCGACCAGGGGGTTCGTCTCGACCAGCGACACGTGCTTGTAGGCCGCGGCGTGCAGCACGACATCGACCTGGTGGGTCTCGATCACGTGACGCACGAGACGGCCTTCGGTGACCGAGCCCAGGATCGGGACCAGGTCGATTCCCGCGTCGGCGGCCAGCGGCGTCAGCGTCTTGTGGATCTCGTAGAGCGCGAGTTCGGACAGTTCGAACACGATCAGCTTGCGCGGCGCGCAATCCAGAAGCTGGCGGCAGAGCTCGGACCCGATGGACCCGCCCCCGCCCGAGACGAGCACCGAGCGCCCGGCGAATTCACGCGCGGCCTTGTCGGTCTGCCGGTCGAAGACCTGGCGTCCCATCAGCCGCGCCTCGGACATGGGCACGAGTTTCTCGACCAGCGGTTCCTGCCCGATCAGCTGGGTGAACGAGGGAAGAACCTGAACCTCGAGCCCCTGGGCCTGAAGCCGGCGGGCCAGTTGGGTCTGCTTGGGCCGCGACATCGACGGCATGCACAGGACCACGCGCGCGACGGCGCGCTCGGCGACGATACGGTCGATATCCACGGGACGCAGAACCTCGAGCCCCGTGACCGTCAGCCCCTGCAGCGACGGGTTATCGTCGACGAAGGCAACCGCCTCGATCTGGTCGTCGGCGGTCAGCGCACGCGCCAGCTGTATGCCGGTGGCGCCCGCCCCGTAGATCAGCACCCGCGTGCGGTGCCCCCGCATCCGGTAGATCGCCACCAGGACCTCGAGCATGATCAGCCGCGCCGAGGACAGCGCGACGAACATCATCATCCCGAAGACCACGAAGGTCGCCACCGACAGCGGCAGGCTGCCGATCTGGTGCAGCGCCGCCGCGACCGCCGCCGAGATCAGCGCCAGCACGCCGATCAGCCCGATGCCCTTGGAATCGAACGCCTTGAGGCGGATGTTCGGGATTTTCAGGATCACCGACACGACGGACGAGATCAGCAGCATGATCCCGACCGTCAGCAGCCCGGTCCACGTCCCCAGCATGACGGCCAGCGGTTCTGCCAGGATCAGCAATGTCAGGACGTAGGAGACCGCCGTCAGGCAAATGTCGACGGCCAGCAGGATCGAGCGTTTCTGGTTGAGACTGAGCGTCGTCGCCCGCGCCGTGAGATCGTCGCGCAAGCGCGTCAAAAAGGTCGGCGCGCGCGTGGCGCTGCGGCTCGCACTCTTTTTCATCGGACCTATGACGCCTTTCGCCGAAATACGGCGCTTTTCCCGCATTCAATGGCGCAACCCTACAGCGAAGCGCGCCGTTTGCACAAGCGGCATGCGGCGCGACCGGCAAATCATCGCGCGCACGCGGTGCGTGGACGCGCCCCGCGTTCAAGCTATCCTTCCGGGACCGCAAGGCACACGAGGAAAGGTCAAGACATGGGCACATCGGAAATCGGACTGGTGGGTCTGGGCACCATGGGCGCCGCGCTGGCCCTGAACATCGCCGAGAAGGGCTTCGACATCGCGGTGATGAACCGCACGAGCTCGGTCACCCGCGATTTCGTGGCGAACGCGGGCGACCTGAAGCCGCGCCTCACCGCGACCGAGGATCTCCAGGGGCTGGTGGAAGCGCTGGCCACCCCGCGCGCGGTGATCCTGATGGTGCCCGCGGGCGATGTCGTGGACGACCATATCGAGCGTCTGCGCGCGATCATGGATCCCGACGACCTGATCATCGACGCGGGCAACGCCAATTTCCGCGACACGATCCGCCGGGCCGAGGCCGCGCGCGACTCGGGCAATCCCTACCTGGGCATCGGCGTGTCGGGCGGCGAGGACGGCGCGCGCCACGGGCCGTCGATCATGGGCGGCGGCGACCGCGCGGCGTGGGACCGCGTCAGCCACATCCTGACCGCCATCGCCGCGCGCCACGAGGGCACCCCCTGCGCCACTTACATGGGTCCGGGCGGGGCCGGTCATTTCGTGAAGGCCGTCCATAACGGCATCGAATACGCCGACATGCAGATGATCGCCGAGATCTACGGCCTTCTGCGCGACGGGCGCGGCGCGGATTACGGCGAGATCGCCACCCTGTTCGAGCGGTGGAACGACGGGCCGTTGCAATCCTACCTGGTCGAGATCACCGCCAAGGTCGCCGCCGCCGAGGATCCGAAGACCGGCAAGCCGCTTCTGTCGGTGATCGAGGACACGGCCGGTCAGAAGGGCACCGGCCGCTGGACCGCCATCGAGGCGCAGCACCTGGCCGCCCCCGTCCCGGTGATCGAGGCCGCCGTGGCCGCGCGCAACATGTCGGCGGTGAAGGCCGCACGCAAGGCGGGCGAGGATCGCTTCGGCGCGGGCGCGGGCCGCTTCGACGTGCCGGGCGACGAGACGCTGGAGCGGGCGATGATCGCGGGCAAGATCGCCTGCTACACGCAAGGCTTCGAGATGCTGGCCAAGGCGTCCGAGGCGTTCGACTGGAGCCTGCCCCTGCCCGAGATCGCCAAGGTCTGGCGCGCGGGCTGCATCATCCGCTCGGCCATGCTGGACGACATGGCGGCCGCGCTGGCCGACGCGCCGGGCACGTCGCTGATGCTGTCCGAGAGTTTCGCGAACCGGGTCGAAGACTCGACGCCCGGCCTGCGAGACACGGTCTCGACGGCGATCGCGGCCGGCCATCCCGTGCCGGCGCTGGCGGCGGCGGTCACCTATTTCGACACCATGCGCAGCCATCGCGGCACCGCCGACATGATCCAGGGGCAGCGCGACTACTTCGGCTGGCACGGCTTCGCCCGGCTGGATGACGACGGGCGGGATCACCACGGACCGTGGGTGGAGTGATGCCCGGCTGACGCCGGGGGTTTTTACTTGGGCCGGCCTCGATGCGACGGCGCCTTCGCGGGCCACGCCGATGGCGCGTGCTGAAGACCCGGGCCGCGATCGACAAAGCTCGCCGCTCAGGCCCCCACTCAGGAACAGGCGCAGCGTCTACCGCTGAGCGACCTGCCAGCCGGGGTGGATCCACGGTTCGTCATTCGCCGCCGCGAGGCGACGGCCGAGGATGTGATCCGCCGCCTTCTCGCCCGTCATGATCGACGGGCCGTTGAGGTTGCCGTTGGTGATGCGCGGGAAGATCGAGCTGTCGGCGACGCGCAGGCCCTCGACGCCGATCACGCGGCAGTCGGGATCGACCACGGCCCGAGGGTCGTTCGCGGCGCCCATCTTGCAGGTGCCGCAGGGGTGGTAGGCCGACTCGACGTGCTCGCGGATGATGGCGTCCAGCTCGTCGTCGGTCTGCGCCGCCTCGCCCGGCTGGATCTCGTGCCGGCGGAAGGGGGCGAAGGCCTCCTGCCCGAAGATCTCGCGCGTGAGGCGGATGCAAAGGCGGAAATCCTCCCAGTCCTTCGGGTCGGACATGTAGTTGAACAGGATGCGCGGCGCATCCGCCGGATCGGGTGAGCGCAACGTGATCTCCCCGCGCGAGGCCGAGCGGTTCGGCCCCACATGCGCCTGGAACCCGTGCCCCTCGGCCACCGTCTGGCCGTCGTAGCGCACCGCCAGCGGCAGGAAGTGATACTGGATGTCGGGATATTCTACGCCCGCGCGCGACCGGATGAAGGCGGCGGATTCGAAGTTGTTCGACGCGCCCGGCCCGGTCCCTGTGAACAGCCACCGCGCGCCGACCATGGCCTTGCCCATCAGCGACCAGTGCTTGAACAGCGTGACCGGCTGGCTCGCGGCCATCTGGACCAGGAATTCCAGGTGGTCCTGCAAGTTCTGGCCCACGCCCGCACGGTCCGCGCGCACCTCGATGCCGTGTTCGGCCAGGTGCGCGGCGGGACCGATCCCCGACTGCATCAGGATCTTGGGCGAGTTGATGGCCCCCGCCGACAGAACCACCTCGGCCCGCGCGCTGACGACCTTGCCGCCCGCCAGCCGCACGCCGGTGGCGCGCGCGCCTTCGAAGACCAGCCGCTCGACCAGGCCGCGCACGACCTGCACGCGCCCCGTCTTCACCGCGGGTTTCAGGTAGGCGTTGGCGGCGGACCAGCGGCGGCCTTGCCAGACCGTCTGCTCCATCGGGCCGAAGCCTTCCTGCTTCTCGCCGTTGTAGTCGTCGGTGACCTCGTAGCCCGCCTGCGCGCCCGCCTGCACGAAAGCGTGGTAGAGCGGGTTGTCGCGCGGCCCCCGCGTGACGTGCAGCGGGCCGTCGGTGCCACGCCAGCGCGGGTCGCCGCCGTGGCCGCCATCGTGCCACGTCTCCATCCGCTTGAAGTAGGGAAGGACGTCGGCAAAGGCCCAGCCCGCCGCGCCGCTGTCGGACCAGTGGTCGAAGTCCCGGGCGTGGCCGCGCACGTAGACCATGCCGTTGATGCTGCTCGAGCCGCCCAGAACCTTGCCGCGCGGTGTGGCCAGGACGCGGCCGCCCAGATGCGGCTCGGGCTCGGTGCTGTAGCCCCAGTCGTAGCGCTTCATGTTCATGGGGAAGGACAGCGCGCCGGGCATCTGGATCAGCGGCCCGGCATCGGTGCCGCCATGTTCCACGACCAGCACCGACCGCCCGGCCTCGGCCAGCCGGTAGGCGATGGCACAGCCCGCCGAGCCCGCGCCGACGATGACGTAATCGGCCTGCAAACCGGTCAAAACGCGGCCTCCACGGGGTGGGTGCCGACATAGACGGTCTGCACCTCGGTGAAATGATCCAGCGCCTCGCGCGCGTTCTCGCGGCCGATGCCGCTGGCCTTCGATCCACCGAAGGGCATCCCGGCGGGTGTCAGGTTGTATTCGTTGATCCAGGCCGTTCCGGCCTTCAGCTGCGCCACGACCCGGTGCGCGCGGGCGATATCGCGGGTGAAGACGCCCGCCGACAGCCCGAAGGCGGTGTCGTTGGCGCGCGCGATCACCTCGTCCTCGGCGGTGAAGGTCAGGACCGACATGACGGGGCCGAAGATCTCGTCCCGCGCGCATGTCATGGCATCGGTAACGTCGGCCAGCACGGTGGGCGCGATCCAGTAGCCCGCGCGTTCGATCCGGTGGCCGCCGCAGACCACGCGCGCGCCCTCGGCCCGCGCGGTGTCGAGATGGCCGAGCACGATCTGCATCTGCGCCTCGGTCGTCATGGGGCCGAAATTGGTGGCCGGATCCAGCGGATCGCCGATCACGGCCTTCGCGACGCGGGCTTCCAGGCGTTCGAGGAAGTCCCCGACCACCGCCTCGTGCACGAAGACCCGCGTCCCGTTCGAGCAGACCTGCCCCGAGCTGTAGAAATTCGCGTTGATGGCGCCGGACACGGCGTCGTCCAGCGTCGCGTCGTCGAAGATCACCAGGGGCGACTTGCCGCCCAGCTCCATCGTGACGTGTTTCATGGACTGCGCCGCGGCAGCATAGACCTTGCGCCCCGTGGGCACCGAGCCGGTGAGCGACACCTTGGCCACGCGCGGATCGGTCGACAAGGCCGCGCCCACCGGGCCGGCGCCCTGGATCACGTTGAACAGGCCCGGCGGCAGTCCGGCCTCGTGCAGGATCTCGGCCACCTTCAGCGCGCAGAGCGGCGTGGTCTCGGACGGCTTGAACACCATGGCGTTGCCCGCGGCCAGCGCGGGCGCGCCCTTCCAGCAGGCGATCTGGGTTGGGTAGTTCCACGCGCCGATGCCCGCGCAGACACCCAGCGGGCGCGGGATCGTGTAGGCGAAATCGCCGCCGCCCAGCGGGATGTGCCGCCCCGAGATGTCACCGGCGAGACCGCCGAAATATTCCAGCGCGTCGGCGCCGCTGGTCGCGTCGGCCACCAGCGTTTCCTGGATCGGCTTGCCGGTGTCGAGCGTCTCGAGCCGCGACAGCGCGTCGTTGCGGTCGCGCAGGATGTCGGCGGCGCGGCGCAGGATGCGGCCGCGTTCCACCCCTGGCAACGCGGCCCAGTCCGCCTGCGCGCGGGCCGCCGAGTCGAGCGCGCGGTCGATGATTGCGGGCGTGGCGGCGTGCACCGTGGCGATTTGTTCACCGGTGGCGGGATAGATCACCGCAATGGCGTCGCCGGCCGTGTCCTCGACATACTGGCCGTCGATGAAATGGCTGGCGGTGGGTTGGGCATCGTGGGTCATCACGCGTCTCCGTCGGGGTCGGGCTGCTGGCCGCGCGGGGCGCGCTGGGCGTCCTCCAGCACGTTCAGATCCATGTGGTTGCGCATGTACCGCTCGGACGCGATGCGCGTGGGCTGCCAGTCCCAGGGGTAGTAGCCGCCCTGGCGCAGCGCGGGGTAGACGACCCAGCGGCGGGCCTGGCTTTCGCGGACCTCGGCATCGAAGCGGTCGAGATCCCAGCGCGCGTCGGCCATTGCGCGGAACTGCGCCAGCGTGTCCGCGTGCGCGGGCTCGCCGGCGAGGTTCGTCAGCTCGTGCGGGTCGGCGTCCAGGTCGAACAGTTGCTCGGGGTCCAGCGCGCAGCGGGTGTACTTGAACCGCCCCTGCCGCAACGCGACCAGCGGGGCGTAGGAGCCTTCGGCCGCGTATTCCATGGCGACGGGGCTGGTGCGCGTGGCCCCCTGCCCCAGCGGCAGCAGGCTTTCGCCCGTGGTCCAGGGTTCGATTTCCGACATGTCGACCCCGGCGAGATCGCAGAGCGTCGGGCAGACGTCGATATTGCTGACCGGCGTCTCGTCCAGGCCCGGCGCGACGCCTTCGGCCGCGATCATCAGCGGCACGCGGGCCGAGCCTTCGAGGAAGCTCATCTTGTACCACAGCCCCCGCTCGCCCAGCATGTCGCCGTGGTCGCTGACGAAGAGGATCGCGGCCTCCTGCCCCGTGCGGTCGAGCGTGTCCAGGATCTCGCCCACCTTGGCGTCGAGATACGAGATGTTGGCGAAATAGGCGCGGCGCGACCGGCGCACGTCCTCGCGCGTGACGTCGAAATTGCCGCGATCGTTGGCGTCGAGGATGCGCTGCGAGTGCGGGTCGTGGTCTTCGTAGGCCATTTCGGCCACCGGCGGGTCCAGGTGGTCGCAATCGGCGTAGAGATCCCAGAATTCCTGCCGGGCGACGTAGGGGTCGTGGGGATGGGTGAAGCTGACGGTCAGGCACCACGGGCGCGGATCGTGGCCGCGCGCGTAGTCGTAGAGCTTCATCCTGGCGAAATGCGCGACCTCGTCGTCGTATTCCATCTGGTTGGTGATCTCGGCCACGCCCGAGCCGGTGACCGAGCCCATGTTGTGATACCACCAGTCGATGCGCTCGCCCGGCTTGCGGTAATCCGGCGTCCAGCCGAAATCGGCCGGGTAGATGTCGGTGGCCAGACGCTCTTCGAACCCGTGGAGCTGGTCGGGGCCCACGAAATGCATCTTGCCCGACAGGCAGGTCTGCCAGCCCGCACGGCGCAGGTGGTGGGCGTAGGTGGGGATGTCCGACGCGAACTCGGCCGCGTTGTCGTAGACCCGCGTGCGCGACGGCAGCAGCCCCGACATGAAGCTGGCCCGCCCCGGCGCACAGAGCGGCGAGGCTGTGTAGGCATTGGCGAAGCGGCGCGAGCGGGCGGCCAGCCGTTTCAGGTTGGGCGCGTGCAGCCAGTCGGCGGGGCCGTCGGGAAACAGCGTGCCGTTCAACTGGTCGACCATGAGGATCAGGATGTTCGGGCCCTTGGTCATGCGCGGGCCTCCAGCAGGATGTCGAGCGTGGCGTCGATGCGCGCGGCCAGGCCAGCCGGGTCGGCCGCGCCGGTGCGCGACGCCTCGCGGATGTAGAACCCGTCGATCAGGGCCGCGACCGTATCGGCCAGCTGCGGCGCATCGTCGCCGGCCAGCGGACGCAGGTCCGACAGCAGGGCCGAGCGCAAGCGCCGCTGGTAGACGCGCAGCAGCCTGCGCGCCTCGCGGTCGTGCTGCGCCGAGACGTAGAAGGCGAGCCATGCGGCGATGACTTCGCGCCGGAAGGACTGCCCGCCGAAATTCGCGGCGATCGTGGCGCGGAGCCGTTCGCGCGGGCCCGTGACGCCGCGCAGCCGCCGCATGTGCTCGGCCCGCAAGCCTTGCAGGATATGGCGCATGGCCGCCGTCAGGATGTGATCCTTGGACCCGAAATAGTGATGCGCCAGCGCGCTGGAGACGCCCGCCCGGCGGGCGATGCCGCCCACGGTGACGTCCAGCGTGCCGCGCTTGCCGATCTCGGCGATGGCGGCCTGGACCAGCGCCCGGCGGCGCGAGGTCTGGATGTCGGGTCTCGGCATGATCGACTCCTGCGGTTGCGATAGGCTTCGCCATGCCACGTGTTGACTGATCAGTCAATCATCGCATTAATGTTCCAAAAGGAGGCACCGCACGGAAATCTTGAGGTTTTGAAAGGTTGCAATCGCAGCGCAAGCTGCGGCAGTAATGCAAACCATAATAAACATCCGCCGCCTCACGGCGGATCGCAGCAAGGGGAAATCCAATGAAGAAGACCATCACACTGGCCGCGCTCGGCCTCGCGGCTCTGCCGGGGCTTGCACAGGCCCAATCCAGCGATTGCGGCGAAGTCTCGATCACCGAGATGAACTGGGCCTCGTCGGCCATCGTGACCTCGGTCGCGACCTTCCTGATGGAACAGGGCTATGGCTGCGACGTGACGAAGGTCCCGTCCTCGACCACGCCGTCGCTGGTGTCGGTCGCCGAGAACGGCTCGCCCGACATCGTGACCGAGCTGTGGATCAACGGCACCCCCGCCTACGACCGGCTGTCCGAGCAAGGCGTCATCACGACCCTGACCGACGTGCTGTCCGACGGCGGGATCGAGGGCTGGTGGATCCCGAAATACATCGCCGACGAACACCCCGAGGTGACCACGCTGGAAGGCCTGCTGGCCAATCCCGAAGTGGTCGGCGCCCGCTTCCACCAGTGCCCCGAGGGCTGGGGCTGCAAGAACACCAACCGCGCGCTGGCCGACGCGGTGGACCTGGAAGGCAACGGCTTCGAGGTGTTCCAGCACGGCTCGGGCGAGACCATGGCGACCTCGATCGCGGCCGCGTTCGAGAACAACGAGCCGTGGCTGGGCTACTACTGGGCGCCCACCAGCGTTCTGGGCAAGTACGAAATGGTGTCGGTGGACCTGGGCGAGTACAACCACGAGGTGCACATGTGCAACTCCGACCCCGACTGCGAAGAAGTGGGCGTGTCGTCCTACCCCGTGGGACCGGTCAAGACGGTCGTCACCACGTCCTTCGCGGACGAGCACCCGGACCTGACCGAGCTGATGACCAACGTGCAGTTCACCAACGCCCAGATGGGCGACGTGCTGGCCTGGCAGGAAGCCAACAACGCCTCGGCCGACGAGGCGGCGGTCTACTTCCTGACTTCCTACACCGACGTGTGGCGCGACTGGGTCAACGAAGAGGCCTCGGAAAACCTGTCGATGCTGCTGCAGTAAGCGCATGACCGGGCGGGCCTCCATCGTGCGGGCCCGCCCTTTCCGGCGCGCGGGACCGGACCCGGCGCCCAACATGAAAATCACCCACAGGCGGATATGACATGGCGACCTATGACGGTGTGATCGAGGCGGTGGGCCTCACCGATTGGTGCAGTGTCGAGGGCGCTGGCGGCCCGATGACCATGGAAGAGCTCATGGCGCAGGCCCGCGGCGAGACCGAGGCGCCGGACGTCAACCTGTGGGAACTGCCCTTCCCGTCGCTGGACGCGCTGAACCAGTCGTGCTCGGTCATTCCGCGCACCCGCGACATGACCGACGCGGTCGAGCAGGGTTTCCTGGGCATCAAGGACGCGCTGCGCGTGGTGCTGGACCCGATCACCACGCCGCTGGGCTGGATGCTGGACCTGTCGCTTCAGTTCTTCCAGGCGGTGCCGTGGTTCATCATGATCCCGTTCCTGATCGCGATCACGTGGTTCGCGTCGAAATCGGCCAAGGTGACGGCGCTGGTGGCGTTCAGCTTCCTGTTCATGGCCTTCATCGACCACTACGTCTACGCGATCCAGACGCTGTCGATCATCTTCGTCTGCACGATATTCTCGGTGGTGCTGGGCGTGCCCATAGGCATCGCCATGTCGCGCTCGAACGTGTTGCAACGGGGCGCGATCCCGGTACTCGACATGCTCCAGACGCTGCCGACATTCGTCTACCTCGTGCCGCTGATCTTCCTGTTCTCGGTCACCGAGTCCAAGCTCTACGGCATCGCCATCATCCTCTACGCCATCGTGCCGGTGATCCGCCTGACGGACCTGGGCATCCGGCTGGTCGACAAGGACGTGATCGAGGCGGCGAACGCCTTCGGGATGACCTCGTGGCAGAAACTGACCCGGGTGCAGATCCCGCTGGCGCTGCCCAACATCATGGCCGGCATCAACCAGACCATCATGATGAGCCTTGCCATGGTCGTTATCGCGTCGCTGGTCTCGGCGCCGGGACTGGGCGTGCTGGTGCTGCGCGGCATCCGCAACCTCGAGCTGGGCGTGGGCCTGGTGTCTGGCTTCTGCATCGTGCTTCTGGCGATCCTGCTGGACCGGTCCACCAAGGCGGCGCTGAGCCGCATCGACGCAAGCGGACGGTGAGCGACATGAAACAGAAAAAGCCCGTGAAGATCTCGATCCGCAAGCTCTACAAGATCTTCGGATCCGACCCGAAATCGGCGCTGGAGCACGTGAAGGCCGGCGTCGGCAAACCCGACCTGCTGAAGCGCTATGGCCATGTGCTGGGCCTGCAGGACATCAACGTGGACATGCGCGATGGCGAGATCACCGTCATCATGGGCCTGTCGGGCTCGGGCAAATCCACCCTGATCCGACACCTGAACCGCCTGATCGAACCCACCGATGGCAAGGTCGAGGTCGATGGCGAGGACGTGCTGGCTTACGGCGAGAAGAAGCTGCGCGACCTGCGACGCTCGAAAATGTCGATGGTGTTCCAGAAATTCGCGCTGCTGCCCCACCGCACGGTGCTGGAGAACACCACGATGCCCCGGCGCGTGCGTGGCGAGGGCGGCCAGGCGACCGAGGATGACGGGACCAAGTGGCTCGACCGGGTGGGCCTGCACGGCTACGGCGGGCATTACCCCAACCAGCTGTCGGGCGGCATGCAGCAGCGCGTGGGCATCGCGCGGGCGCTGGCCTCGGACAGCCCGATCATGCTGATGGACGAGGCGTTCTCGGCGCTCGACCCGCTGATCCGGACCGACATGCAGGACCTGCTGCTGGAACTGCAGAAAGAGCTGCACAAGACCATCGTCTTCATCACCCACGACCTCGACGAGGCGCTGAAGCTGGCCGATCACCTGGTGATCCTGAAGGACGGCCGCGTGGTCCAGCAGGGCGAACCGCAGGAGATCCTGCTGCATCCGAACGACCCCTACATCGTGGACTTCATCTCGGACATCAATCGCGCCCGCGTGCTGCGCGTCCGCTCGATCATGGAAGAGACCGACCGCGAGGGCGACGGCCTTGCGGGCGAGGTCGACGCCGACCAGAACCTCGAGTCGGTCATCGCGATCTCGGGTGGCGACACGAACCTGCATTACCGCGTGATGTCGGGCGGGCAGCAGGTGGGCCTTCTGCACATGAAGGACCTGGTCCGCGCGCTGGTGCCGGTCGACGCGCAGGACGCGTCGAAGCGGGTGTCGGCGGCCTGAGGGATCAGGCGGCCTCGGCCAGCATCCGGGCCGCAATGGACAGGTCGGCGCGGAAATCGCGCATGGCGGCCTCTTTCGCCGCCGCGTCGGGCACGCGCAGCAGGTAGGACGGATGCAGCGTCAGCAGGACGGGTGTGCCGTCCTCGGCCGCCTCGACCGTGCCGCGTCGCGACAGGATGCCCTTGCCGCTGCCCGTCAGGCTTTCCGCCGCCGTCGCGCCCATGGCGAGGATCAGTTTCGGTCGGACCAGCTGCCGCTCGGCCTCGAGCCACCATTTGCAGGCCTGCACTTCGCCCGCGTCGGGGCGTTGGTGGATGCGCCGCTTGCCGCGCGGCTGGAATTTGAAATGCTTCACGGCATTGGTGACGAAGGCGCGATCGCGGTCCAGCCCGACATCGGCCGCCACCCGGTCGAACAGCTGGCCCGCCGGGCCGACGAAGGGGCGCCCCGCCAGGTCTTCGTGATCGCCGGGTTGTTCGCCGACGATCATCAGCGGCGCGTCGCGCGGCCCCTCGCCCATCACCACCTGCGTGGCGTCCCGGTGCAGCGGGCAGCGCGTGCAGGCGGCGGCCTGCCGGTGAAGTGCATCGAGGTCGCCCGCGGGCGGTGGCGTGTCCTGCCCCGACAACCGCTCAGAGATGCGCGCGGCCCGCAGCGGCGGCAGGCTGGGCGCGGCGGCCTGCATCTGGCGCGCCCGCGCCTCGGCGCCCGCGATCATCTCGGGGATGGCGGCGGCCTCGGGCAGGTTCTTCCAGTATTTCTTGGGCATCTCCGACTGCATCGCCTGCACCTTCAGGCGTGCGGGATTGAAGATACTGCGGAAATAGGTGGTCCAAAGCGCTTCATGAGCGTCGTCGGGCAGGTCCGGCTTGGCCCCGCCCGGCAGCAACGCGATCCGGCCATCGGTGAACGCGACCGAGCGGTGGGGGGTGACGATCAGCCAGTCCATGTCGCCGAAGCGGCGCGCGAAGAAGCCCGCCATGGGCTCGGCAATGTGGTGGGTGGGCTCGAACCACGCGGCGAAGCGGCGGCGGTCGCCCAGCTTCGGCACCTCGCGGAAGCGCAGGAAGGCCTTCATCTTGTGCTTGTCGCGGCTGACGGCCTTTTCCATGACGCGCAACTTCGCCAGGTCCGCATCGCCCCGATCGGTCATCAGCGACGGGCGATCCTTCAGCCGCCACAGGAAGGCGTAAAGGCGCGCGAACCGCTGCGGGTCGGAATGCCAGCAGAGGTTCTCGGCCAGCGACACGAAGCTTTTCGGCACGCTCACCTGCCCCGGCGCGGGTGGCGTGGCGGGCGCGTCTGCGAACAGATCCGCGTCGCCGGCCCCGAACTGCCACAGCACGTCGGCCGGCGGCACCCCGGCCCCCAGCAGCCCGCGCGCCGCGTCGCGCCACGCGGCCGCCGTGCCGATCTCGGGCACCACGACGGTGGGCATCAGAACAGGCTCAACTGCTCGGGTGGCGGCGCGAACCGCGCGCGCAGGTCGACGCTGTCGGTCAGCGCGCCCGGCGTCCATCCGGCGGCGGTGATGAAGGCGCGCGCTTTCTTCAGGCTCGCCCCCATCCGCGTCAGGTCCTCGTAGCGCAAGGTTCGGTGCCGGCGGGTCGTCAGGATGCGGTTCACCGTCTTCACGCCGAACCCCGGCACGCGCAGAAGCATCTCGCGCGGGGCCGCGTTCACGTCGAGCGGGAAGTGGTGACGGTTCTGCAAGGCCCAGGCGAGCTTCGGGTCGATCTGGAGGTCGAGATTGCCGCCTTCGGTCGCGCCCGTGATCTCGTCCAGCCCGAAACCGTAGAAGCGCAGCAGCCAGTCGGCCTGGTAGAGCCGATGCTCACGCTCCAGCGGCGGGCGGATCAGCGGCAGCTTGGCCGAGCTGTCGGGGATGGGCGAGAAGGCCGAGTAATAGACGCGCTTGAGCTTGTAGCTGGAGTAGAGCCGCGTGGACTGCCCCAGGATCGTCGCGTCGTTCGCCCCGTCGGCGCCCACGATCATCTGGGTCGACTGGCCGGCGGGCGCGAAGCGCGGCGGGCGTTTGCCGGTGTGGGACCGGTCCTTCGACGCCTCCTTCGTCAGCCGTACGTCGGCCATGGCCTTGCGGATGGTGCCCGGGTCCTTCTCGGGCGCGTAGGACTTCACCGATGCGTCGGTGGGCAGCTCGACATTGATCGACAGGCGATCGGCGTGGCGCCCGGCCTCCTCGATCAGGTGGGGGGCCGCGTCGGGAATGGTCTTGAGATGGATGTAGCCGCGAAAATTGTGGACCTGCCGCAGCTCGCGCGCGATGCGCACCATGTCGGCCATGGTGTCGTCCGGCGACTTGATGATCCCGGAGGAGAGAAACAGCCCCTCGATATAGTTGCGGCGGTAGAATTCCAGGGTGAGCTGGATCACCTCCTCGGGCGAGAAGCGCGCGCGGGTGACATTGCTGCTCACCCGGTTCACGCAATAGGCGCAGTCGTAGATGCAGAAATTCGTCATCAGGATCTTCAGCAGGCTGATGCAGCGCCCGTCCGGCGCGTAGGCGTGGCAGATGCCGCTGCCCTCGGTCGAGCCCAGCCCCGAGCCGTCGCGCGACTGCCGCTTGGACGTGCCCGAAGATGCGCAGGAGGCGTCGTATTTCGCCGCGTCCGAGAGAATCGCGAGCTTCTGTTGAAGATCCAGCTTGGCCATGCGTTCACACTACGTTCACGCCGTGACGCGAACAAGAGGCGAACATGCGTTACCGCGCCGCAGCCCCCGCCCGCAGCCAGGCCGCGAACTCGGCCTCGGGCACCCGCGATTGCGCGAGGTCTTCCATCATGGTGACGACCTCGGCATTGGGCACGTCCAGATCCTGACCGTTCATGTAAAGGAACACGAAGGCGGTCTGGAACGCGGTGCGCTTGTTGCCGTCGATGAAGGCGTGCGCCTTGGCGATCCCGAAAGCGTAGGCCGCGGCCAGCGCGAAGAGATCAGGATCGCCATAGGCTTGCAGGTTCAGCGGCCGCCCGCACGCCATTTCCAGCAATGCCTCGTCCCGCATCCCCGGCGTGCCGCCGTGGCGCGAGATCATGCGGTCGTGAATGGCCTTAATTGCTGTGAACGGCACCCACCGGGGCGCATCGGTCATGCCAGCGCGTCCATCGCCTTGTCATAGCGACGCGCGCCGACCTCGAGCGCGTCCATGGCGTCGGCGAAGTCGTCCTCGTGCCGCCGCAAGGCCAGCGACCCGTCATCGGTGCGCACGAGGTAGACGGTATCGCCCTCGGCCGCGTCCAGCACCGCCAGCGCCTCTTTCGAGAGCGTCAGGACGCAGGAATTGCCGACCTTGCGGATCTTGGTCTCAAACATGGGTGATACCTCATCTGTATATACCAGAAGATGTATATACAGACGGATATTGTCAAGCGTTGAACAAATCCCTTGCCAGGCGCGAGCCAGGGCCGACCCGGCAATAGTCCGCCTCATGGGTGGCTTCCTCGAAATTTTGAACAACAACGCGGGACTAATTGGGTTGCTGGGCCTGACCATCGCGATTGGCGCCGTTGTCTTGCCCCGGATCTGGGCGCGGCAAGAGCGTGAGGAGCAGCGATTGCTGGAAAATGTGCGCGACCCCACGATATGGGAGGATCTGATCCACGACTACAGACAGCCCCGAGGCGACAGCTATCGGCATGCGCTGGAGTACACGCTTTCAGTGGCAGAATATCTTTACGGCGATCGCGCAATCGGCATTCGAACCTATGGTGTGTGCCTCACATTGGCGATGATCTATGCCTTCCTGTCCGTGGCCATCGCCTGGGTGGCGTTCAACACGCATGCCCCCGCCGGGCTGCCGCTGTTCTTGGACACGCCCGGTACGGACTGGCGGGGAATCGGGCAACGCGGGGGCCAGTTGGCAATGTTTGCCATCGGCCTTGGAAGCGCCGCGACAATTATCCGGCGAGGCCCTAACATCACGAAATTTTTCGTTGATCGCTATGATCTGCTGATTGGCAGGCTCACCACACGCCCCGGCTTCCTAGCGAAGGCGGGGCGTTGGGTAGTCGAGTTAATCGTCGTTGCCATTGTCCCCGCCGCTGCCAATGTCGTCGCCTTTGCCGGTGCCGGTGCCGTGGCATTTGCCGGTGCCAGCGCCTTCGCCTTTGCCGTTGCCATTGCAGGCACACTTGCCGGTGCCAATGCCTTTGCCGTTATCGTTGCCGGCGCCGGTGCCATTGCCTTTGCCTTTGCCTTTGCCTTTGCCTTTGCAGAAGGGAAAACACAGATTTTTACCGGCGTCCTCTTGCTATATGCACTTCTTCCGGTCGGCAACGCCCTTGCAGATTTTCTGTCGGTTGGTGCAACACGATTCTTGCTGCGAAAGCTTGATCAGAAACATGTTTCACTGCGCCGCGTTTTGGGCCATCTGGTCGCGGACCTCTTCGCTGCCGTGGCCTGCCTGACGATCCTGCTGGTCCTTCTTGCCGGGATTATCGAAGCCGCGCACATGATGTTCCCCCAGTTGTTCGATTTCGATTGGCGCAGCATTCGCGATGCCCTTGAGCAAGGGGACATGGAACTTGCGCTCCCCGTCGTGCTGATGGCGGTCACGACCCTAATACCGACGATGTTGCACCTGGTCTTGGGCCTGCAAGCGATCTGGGGTCACCGCAGCCGCGCACGGGCCGAACTGGTAGACATGCTGCAGGGCGCGTCACCCGAAATGGTGACGAACTATCAGTTCCGGAAAGAGGCGCAGCGTGTCGTGGACTCGGTCATCATGGCGCGATACCGAAGCCTGCTTCTGGCGGTATTGGTCGTTTTTCCGGCATTCGCGGGATTCGTGTGGGCCTACTTCTGGGCGCTGCAGGTCTTGTTAAATATCGCCTAGGCGTTGAACAGGAAGTGCATCACGTCGCCATCCTTGACGACGTAGCTTTTTCCCTCCACCCGCATCTTGCCGGCGTCCTTCGCGCCCGCCTCGCCGCCCAGCGACACGTAATCGTCGTAGGCCGTCGTCTCGGCCCGGATGAAGCCGCGCTCGAAATCGCCGTGGATGACGCCGGCGGCCTTGGGGGCCGTGGTGCCGTTGGGGATGGTCCAGGCGCGGGCTTCCTTGGGACCGACGGTGAAATAGGTCTGAAGCCCCAGAAGCTGGTAGCCCGCCTGGATCAACCGGTCGAGCCCGGCCTGCTCGAGCCCCAGTTCTTCCAGGAATTCGCGGGCCTCGTCGGCGTCAAGCTGGGCGATCTCTTCCTCGATCTGGGCCGAGATCACCACGGTGCCCGCGCCCTGCTTCGCCGCCATGTCGGCCACAGCGTCGGAATGGGCGTTGCCGGTGGCGGCCTCGGCCTCGGACACGTTGCAGACGAACAGGATCGGCTTGGCGGTCAGCAGTTGCAGCATGCGCCACGCCTTGGCGTCGTCCTCGGCCACCTCGACGGTGCGGGCCGGGCGGCCATCCTCCAACGCGGCCCGGGCCTGCTTCAGCAGGCGTTCCTGCTGCACGGCCTCCTTGTCGCCGCCGCGCACCTTGCGCGACAAGCCCGCGATGCGCTTCTCCACCGATTCCAGATCGGCGAGCATCAGCTCGGTCTCGATCGTGTCGGCATCGGCGACCGGGTCCACGCGGCCATCCACGTGGGTCACGTCGTCATCCTCGAAGCAGCGCAGCACGTGGGCGATGGCGTCACATTCGCGGATATTGGCCAGGAACTGGTTGCCCAGCCCCTCGCCCCGGCTGGCGCCCTTCACCAACCCCGCGATATCCACGAAGGTCATGCGCGCCGGGATGATCTGCTTGGACTTGGCGATGTCCGCCAGAGTGTCGAGCCGCGTGTCGGGAACGGCGACCTCGCCCACGTTGGGCTCGATGGTGCAGAACGGAAAGTTCGCCGCCTGCGCCGCTGCGGTCTTGGTCAGCGCGTTGAAAAGGGTCGATTTGCCCACGTTTGGCAGACCGACGATCCCCATCTTGAAGCCCATGACGCATCCCTTCGCTTGGCTGAAACCGCGCCCCATCTAGGGCGCGCGGCGCAGGCGTGCAAGGTCAGGCGCGGTCGCGGCGGTCGGCGTGGGACTGGTAGATCAGAATCCAGGCCAGGAGGATGAACATCGGGTGGGTCAGACCGCCCGAGATCAGGATGGCCGGCACCCAGATCAGGAAGGTGATGATGGCCGTGAAGACCCGGCCCAGAAGCAGGATCGACAGCGGCGGGAGGAAAAGGGCAAGCACGTAGTTCATGAGCGTTAAATAGGGTCGCATCCGCCATTGAACAACGGCGCGCCGCGCGGATATGCAGGGGCGGATCGGAAAAGGGGATGACATGGGCCGCATCGCAGAGTGTTTCGCCAGGTTGCGCACGGAAAACCGCAAGGCCTTCGTCAGCTACATCATGGGCGGCGATCCGGACGTGGAGACCTCGCTGAAGGTCATGCGCGGCCTGCCCGGCGCCGGCGTCGACATCATCGAACTGGGCCTGCCCTTCACCGACCCCATGGCCGACGGCGAGACGATCCAGCTGGCCGGGCAGCGGGCGCTGGAAGGCGGGATGACGCTCAACCGGCTGCTCGAGATGGTGCGCGCCTTTCGCCAGGACGACGACACCACGCCCATCGTGGTCATGGGCTACTACAACCCGATCTATTCCCACGGGGTCGAGCGGTTCCTGGACGATGCAAAGGCCGCCGGGATCGACGGGCTGATCGTGGTGGACCTTCCGCCCGAGGAGGACGACGAGCTCTGCCTGCCGGCACTGGCCAAGGGCATCGACTTCATCCGCCTCGCCACGCCCACCACCGACGACGCACGACTGCCCAAGGTGCTGCAGAACACCAGCGGTTTCGTCTACTATGTCTCGATCACCGGGATCACCGGCGCGGCCGCGGCCCAGTCGACCGAGGTCGGCCCCGAGGTCGCGCGCATCAAGGCCAGGACCGACCTGCCCGTCATCGTTGGATTCGGTATCCGCACGCCCGACGCCGCCGCCGAAATCGCGTCGGTGGCCGATGGCTGCGTGGTGGGCTCGGCCATCGTGGGCGAGCTGGCGAAGGGCCGCCCGGTGGAGGAAGTGCTCGAATTCGTGTCGGGCCTCGCCGGCGGCGCCCACCGCGCCTAAGCCCCGCACGAAAGGCGCGTGCGCCCCATCACTGGTCCGAAAAATACTCATGGCACGCGGCCTGCCGCCGGTGCACCCTTTTGTGGCAAGCTCCGGTCACCCGGGTCCCTCCCCCCTTTCGCATCACCGGTCCTCGAATACCCCCGCCGCGCGGCACGCGCGGCCACGCCCAACCGCAGAAGGCCCGGCACGGGCCGACGACGGGCGAGAGCGACGCGGCATTTGGATTACCCGCGCCATCGGCTAGGTCTGTAGGGGACAACTCCAACGGCAGGCGGGGGGCGGCATGTCCGAACGCAAGACACAGATCGTCGTGGTGGGCGGCGGCGCGGCGGGGCTGGGCCTCGTGCGCAAGCTCGGCAAGCGCTACGGGCGCGACCGGCACGACATCATCCTGATCGACCGCAACCGCACCCATGTCTGGAAGCCGCTCCTGCACGAGGTCGCGGCGGGGTCGCTCGACCCGAATCTCGACGAGGTGGGCTATGGCGGCCACGCGGCGCGCTGGGGCTACCGCTTCTTCAACGCGGGCCTGGAACGGATCGACCGCGAGAAGCGGATGGTCACCACCGCGCCGCTTCTGGACGAGGAGGGCAGCGTCATCATCGACCGCCACGAGATCCGCTATGACTACCTCGTCCTGGCCATGGGCGGGGTCAGCAACGATTTCGGGATCGAGGGCGTGCGCGAGAACGCCATGTTCCTCGAGGATCGCAAGCAGGCCGACCGGTTCCGGCAGGTCCTTCTGAACGCGTGCCTGCGCGTGAACCAGGCCCGCGCGCGGGGCGAGACGGCGAAGCTGCCGATCTGCATCGTTGGCGGTGGCGCCACGGGGGTCGAGCTGTCGGCCGAACTGGTTAACTCGGCCAAGGCGCTGCGCAGCTACGGGCTGGAGGTCTTCGACGACAGCGCGATCGAACTGACGCTTCTCGAGGCCGGGCCGCGCCTGCTGCCCGCGCTGGACGAGAAGATCTCGGACAACGTGCGGTCCGAGCTGACATCGCTGGGGGTCGACGTGCGCACCGAGGCCATGGTCAGCCGGATCGAGCCGGGCCGCGTGCATATCAAGGGCGCTGACGCGCCGCTGGACGCCAAGATGATCCTGTGGGCCGCCGGCGTGCGCGGCGACGAGGCGGTGAAGGGGATGAGCGACCTGGAACTCAACAAGCTGGACCAGATCGTCGTGAAACCCACGCTGCAGACCACCGTGGACGACCGCATCTTCGCCATCGGCGACTGCGCCTTTTGCCACCTGCCCGGCGACGCGCGGCCGATCCCACCGCGCGCGCAAAGCGCCCAGCAGATGGCCGATTGCGTCTACGACAACCTCGAACGCGCCCAGCGCGGCCAGAGCCTGAAGGATTTCGTCTACAACGACCGCGGATCGCTGGTGTCGCTGTCGCGCTTCGCCACCATCGGCAGCCTGATGGGCAACCTCGTGGGCGGCAAGATGGCGATCGAGGGGCGCATCGCCCGCGCCGCCTACATGTCGCTTTACCGGATGCATATCCTGAACGTGCACGGCTGGTTCCGCGGCACGGCGCAGATCGTCGTGTCGAAGGTCAACCAGGTGGTCCGCCCGGCGCTGAAGCTGCACTAGCGCGCTGGCCTACCCCATGCCGCTGCGGGTGCCGCGCACGCGGACGCGGGCCCGGTCGGTGAGCAGGCTGACAAGGGCCGCACAGCCCCACAGCAGGCAATAGGCGACGCCCATCGCCAGCACGGCCTGCCCCGGCAGCGGCCCGATCGCCGCCCGCTCGACGATCTGGGCGGCATCCGTCATCGGCTCGGGATGCACCACCAGCTTGCCCACATAGGCCGCGCTCTGGATCAGCAGGATCCAGAAATAATTGCGCCGGATGCGCCGGCCCAGCGCCACCCAGAGCGACACGTGGTAGCGTGGATGCATGTAGTCCTGCGCCAGCGTCTGCTGCCAACCGTGATCCATGTGGTGGTCGCCGTCGTGCAGCATCGGCGCGTAGAAATGCGTTTCGATCCAGCGACAGCGCGCGCGCCAGACGTTGAAATAGCGATAGCGCCGCGCCTCGAGCCACAGGAAGAAGAAGATCAGCACGCCCACGAGGATCAGCGGCAGGGGCGAGGCCTGCGGCGCGGCGAAGGAGATCGACAGCGCGATCCCCAGCGTCACCACCGCCCAGTTCGTCGTGGTGTCGAGCCGCGTGCGCCAGATGGTCGAGCGATAGACCTCGCCACGATAGAGATGCGCTACGGCGCCGATCTCGGCCGCATCGAGCGGCTTCTGTGCGGCCCCGGTCTCGTCCATGGCCCCTCCCGCGCTCAGTGTCGCACGGAGAGCGGGGTATCGCGAAGGAAATTCGGCAGGGATTGGCGTGAGGGCTTCGCCAGTCAGCGGGACATCAGCCGTCGCGGGCCGAATCCATGACCTGGCGCAGGCGCTTCAGGAACGGCAGCGCGGCGGCGACCTCGTCGGTCGGGATCTCGGCCGCCAGCCCCTCGATATCGGCCTCGAGCGCGGCCACCGCGCCGTTCCGGAACGAGCGCCCCGCCTCGGTCAGCCAGACCTGCTTGGACCGCCCGTCCTTCGGATGGGGCCGCAGCGCGACGAGCCCCGCCTTCTCCAGACCGGCGAGCGTGTGGGTCATCGACGCCTTGGGCACCTGGAAGGCCCGCGACAGTTCCAGCGGCGTGCGCCCGTCCGACACCCGGATCAGGTGGTTCAGCACCGAGAAATGCGAGCGCAGCATGCCCTTGGGCAACTGTGCTTCGAGCAAGGCCGAGCTGAGCTGGTTCACGATGCCGATTTCGTTGAACAGCGTGAACCAGGTCGCGAAGGGGTCTTCAGACAATCAGTTTCGCCTCGAGCGGCCAGCGCGGGGTGCGCGGGGTCAACGGACCGTAGCCCAGCAGCCCCAGCATTTGAACCGTTCCGCCGCCCGGCGCCTCGCGGGCGTGGATGTCGGCGTGGATCTCGGCCATCTCGGGATATTCCTGCAGGGCCTGGCTGACCGGCCGCAGCCCCAGACCGGCGCCGGTGGTGGCCAGGTTCAGCCGCATCCAGCGACGGCCGGTTTCGATCTGGTCCCGCCGCGTGTTGGCTTTGGTCGTCATCACCACGAAGGCCGGCGCGCCGGCGATGGCCTGCGTCGTCTCGTCGATGGCCGCGCGCACGTTCGGGTCGTTGCGGTCCCCTGCCCCTTCGCGGGTGAGCAGGCCCAGGGCGTGCAGGCTGTCCATCATCGGGCCGCCCAGATCGATTCCGTCGGGGTTCGCGTTGATCTGCGCCTTGCCGATCCGCAGCAGGTCGACGCTTTCCTGCCAGGCGTCGTCGGTCGCGGCCTCGCGGTGCCAGGCGTCGATGGCGATGCGGCGCAGCGCCTCGGCCCGGGGGCCGGGCAGCACCACGTCGGCGAAGGGCGCGAAATCGCGGGCGTAGCGGCCCGGCACCGGGCGCGCGTCGAAGCCGATCTTGTGGCTGCGGCGGTCCATGACATGGGCGAACAGCGGATCAGGTGCACCCGCGCCGGGCAAGAAGCGGCTGCGCGCCACCGGTCCGCCCGCGGCTGCGCCCTCGGGGAACAGCGTCGTCTCGACCGCGAAGCCGTCCTCGGCCGCCGCCATCTCCATCAGCTCGATGAAGCAGCCCATGCCGATGGTCAGCTGCCGCCCGAACGGATCCGTCACCGGCAGGTCACGCGCCGGGTCGCGCCACAGCGTCACGGTATCGTCGCCGTCGAGCCGGGCCAGCCACGGCTGCCGGTTATGCGGGTTCGGCGCCAGCAGCGCGAAGCTGAGGGCGCGGGCGCGCGGGTCGGTGGGTGTGCCGGCCGCGTCCCAGGGCGCCAGCGCCCGGTCGGGGCGGCGCGTGACGGCGAAGGCCCCGGCCCCACCGGCCACAGCCGTGATTGCACCGCCGCCCACGAGGGCGATCATCTTGCGTCTGGTCAGGGTCATCTCGTGTCTCCTTCGGGCGACTCATTTTAGTTCGATATGAAATCATTATTGTTTCATATCGAACCAAGTCAAGATGAATCGGTCGTAGCAGATTGCTCCGCGACGAGAGGGACGGTAGGAGTTCGTGCGAAGAAGGAGGCACGCATGGCCACACCGATTACCGAGATCGAAGACCTCAAGCGCATCTACAAAAGGCGCGTGCCGAAGATGTTCTACGATTACTGCGAAAGCGGGTCGTGGACCGAGCAGACCTTCCGCGAGAACACCACCGATTTCGACAAGATCCGCCTGCGCCAGCGCGTGGCCGTGGACATGGACGACCGTTCGACCGCGACCAAGATGATCGGCGAGGACGTGACCATGCCCGTGGGCCTGGCCCCCGTCGGCATGACCGGGATGCAGCACGCCGATGGCGAGATCCTGGCCGCCCAGGCCGCCGAGGAGTTCGGCGTGCCCTTCACCCTGTCGACCATGTCGATCTGCTCGATCGAGGACGTGGCAAAGCACACCAAGAAGCCGTTCTGGTTCCAGCTTTACGTGATGCGCGACGAGGAGTTCCTCGAGAACGTCATCCGCCGCGCGACCGAGGCCGGGTGCAGCGCCATGGTGCTGACGCTGGATCTGCAGATCCTCGGGCAGCGCCACAAGGACATCAAGAACGGCCTGTCGGCCCCGCCCAAGCCCACGCTGAAGAACATGCTGAACCTCAGCACCAAGTGGGGCTGGGGCATGGACATGCTGAAGACCCAGCGGCGCAGCTTCGGCAACATCGTGGGCCACGCCAAGGGCGTCGGCGACATGTCATCCCTGTCGTCCTGGACGGCCGAACAGTTCGACCCGCGCCTGGACTGGGAAAAGGTCAAGAAGATCCGCGACATGTGGGGCGGCAAGCTGATCCTGAAGGGGATTCTCGACGCGGACGATGCGCGCGCCGCGCTGGACGTGGGCGCCGATGCCATCATCGTCAGCAACCACGGCGGGCGGCAGCTGGACGGCGCGCTGAGCGCGATCCGCGTCCTGCCCGAGATCGTGGACGCCGTGGGCGGCCAGACCGAGATCCACATGGACAGCGGCATCCGGTCGGGACAGGACGTGCTGAAGGCGATGGCCCTGGGTGCCGACGGGACCTATATCGGGCGCGCGTTCATCTACGGCCTCGGGGCGAAGGGCAAGCAGGGCGTCACCGACGCGCTGAACGTCATCCACAAGGAGCTCGACACCACCATGGCGCTTTGCGGGCATCGCAAGCTGACCGAGGTGGGCCGCGACATCCTGCTGCTGGATGACGAGTTCAACCGCTACCGCCGCAACATCTGAGCCGATCCCGCCCGGGAGGGGTGACCATGCCGAAGTTCAAGTCGCGGGCGACGCCCGCGGGCACGGCCAAGCACACGAAGGCCAGGATCCCCACGGTCAAGGCCAGCGTCACCGACGACGCGTTGTTCGACATGCGCTGGCAACGGGCCGAGCGCGAGATCCGCACGCCGCTGAACCGGCTTTACGGTCGCGCGATGCCCATCGACCAGCTGATGGCGCGGCTGCGCGAGGTCCTGGCCAAACGCTGGGCCGCCCGCCCCGCCGACCTGCGCCTGCTGGACCTGAAGCGTGACCTGGACCCGAACTGGTTCCAGAGCAGCGACATGGCGGCCTACGTCTTCTACGTGGACCGCTTCGCCGGCGACATGAAGGGCGTCGGGCGCAAGATCCCGTACCTGCGCGACCTGGGCATCACCTACGCCCATTTCATGCCCTGTCTCATGCCGCGCCCCGGCGACAGCGACGGCGGCTACGCGGTGATGGATTACACCCGGATCGACCCGCGGCTGGGCAGCATGGCCGATTTCAGGCGCGTGACGCAGAAGATGCGCGCGGCCGGGATCAGCCCGTGCATCGACATGGTCCTGAACCACACCGCCAAGGAACACGCCTGGGCCGACAGGGCCCGCGCGGGCGATCCGTTCTACCAGAAGTTCTATCGCCTCTACGACGACCCGGCCGAGCCGCTGGAGTTCGAGCGGACCCTGCAGGAGGTCTTTCCCAACCAGGCGCCCGGCAATTTCACCTTCGACGAGACGATGGGGAAATGGGTCTGGACGACCTTCAACACCTTCCAGTGGGACCTGAACTGGGAAAACCCCGAGGTCTTCCTGGCGATCCTGGACATCATCCTGAACCTGGCCAACGCGGGGGCCGAGGTGCTGCGCCTGGACGCGGTCGCCTTCATGTGGAAACGGATGGGCACCGACTGCCAGAACCTGCCTGAGGTGCACGACATCCTGCAGGCCATCAACCAGGCCGCGTCGGTGGCCGCGCCCGCCACGATCTTCAAGGCCGAGGCCATCGTCGGGCCGCACCAGCTGGTCCCCTATCTCGGCGCCGGTCGGCACGCGGGCAAGGTCTGCAACCTGGCCTATCACAACAGCCTGATGGTGCAGTTCTGGTCGGCGCTGGCCAGCCGCGAGACGTCGCTGATGACCGACGTGCTGGCGCGTCACTTCCCCGACCGGTTCACCAATGCCGAATGGGGCACCTATATCCGCTGCCACGACGATATCGGCTGGGCCATCACCGAGGACGACGCCGAGCGTGCGGGCGTCACCGGACCGGGGCACCGCCGCTTCCTGGCGGATTTCTACGCCGGTCGATTCGAGGGCAGCTTTGCCCGCGGCGCCGACTTCCAGATGAACGAGGTGACGGGCGACAAGCGCACCAATGGCAGCTTCGCCTCGCTCGCCGGGCTCGAGTCGGCGCTGGAGTCCGGCGACCCGCGGCTGATCGACGACGCGGTGGCGCGCATCAACCTGGGCCACGCGCTGATCGCGGGGTTCGGCGGCGTGCCGTTGATCTACATGGGCGACGAGATCGGGCTGATGAACGACCACGCCTGGCGCGAGGATCCCGACCGGGCGGGCGACGGGCGCTGGATGCAACGGCCCGCCATGGACTGGAACCGGGCAGCCGACGCGCCGACCAGCGATGCGCCCCATGGCCGGATCTACCGCGCGTTGCGCCACATCCTGAAAGTGCGCGCCGCCTGCGCCGAGCTGGGCGGCGATACCCCGTCGCGCGTGCTGCGTACCGGGCATGACCGTCTCTTCAGCGTGCTCAGGCCCGGAACCGAGGCGACGACCTGGGTCATCGCCAACTTCTCGGAAGAGCCGCAGCGCATCCATCGCGACGCGCTTGGGATGGATCCGGGGTCCTGGCCGAAGGATACGCTGACCGACCAGCTGCCGGACGTTGACGGCGACACCATCGTGGTGCCGCCGCTGGCCTGCCTCTGGCTGCGCCGCCAGATCTGGTAGCGCGCTCAGGCGGCCCGCACCGGCCCCACGCCGTTGCGCACGACGATCAGGCCGAATAGCGCCATGGTCGCCAGCGCCAGGATCGATCCGATCTGGCTGAGCACCGGGCTGCCGCCGGGGATGGCGATGGCGATGCCGGGCACCAGAAACACGACCGTGGCGACCGCCAGCAGGAAGTGGAGCGTCGCCATCCGCCCCATCGCCGCGGGGGTCAGCGCGTAGTAGGTGCCGAAGACCGCCATGGCGACGAAGCCCAGCAGGTTCAGGTGGCCGTGGGCCGGTGACAGCGTGTGGTCGTGGCTGGCGGCCATCTGGATGCCCCAGACCATGCCGATCAGGGCGAAGAGCGCGGCACTGGCGAAAAACAGGGTGGGAAGGGATTTCATGATGCGTCCTCCTCGGCGCCGAGCGGCGGGCCGGTAAAGCTGAGTTGATGTCTTTTGGCGCTTTCCTCGATCTGCGCCATGTCCTCGGGGATGCGGAAGGCGCCCCGCGCCATGTCGGCGAAGAACCCTTCGAACCCGCCCGGGGTCAGGATGATGAGATGGCGCGAGGGCTTTTCGCCCACGATCCGGAAGGTGTGCTCCCTGCCACGCGGGATGAAGGCCGTCTGGCCTGGGCCGCGGAGGAAGCTTTCGCCCTCGAGCCAGAATTCCACGTCGCCGGTCAGGACCACGAAGGCCTCGTCCGCGTCGTGGTGGATGTGCCGGGGCGGCCCCGAGGCCGGTGGCGACACGCTGTCGGTGATCGACATGGCGCCATCGGTTTCGGCGGTGGTGAGGATCGGCAAGTACTGGGTCCCGAGCCATTCAACGGCGTCGGGTCCAAGGGTCAGGTCCTTCATCGTTTCCTCCCTACAAGGTGTTGGAAACGAAAGCGCTTTCGATGGACTAGGCGTATCACGCGACCCGTGATACGAAAAATCGATTGTTCTTATGATCGGTATTCGTTTGGCGAATTTATCCAGTTTCGACCTGAACCTGCTCCGGGTGCTGGACGCGCTGTTGCGCGAGACGTCGACGGTCCGCGCCGGGGAACGGCTGGGCCTGTCGCAACCGGCGGTGTCGGCCGCGCTCGGGCGGCTGCGCGCGGCGCTGGGGGACGAGCTGTTCTTTCGGCGCGGACAGGGGCTGGAGCCCACGGCCTATGCCCTTTCGCTGGAGGCGCCCCTGCGCGAGGTCCTGGACCTGACCGAGACCCTGCTGCGCGGCGCCGACCGGTTCGACCCGCTGACCAGCACCGACCGGTTCAAGATCTCGGGCAGCGACTTCTTCGCCGAGATGCTGATGCCGTCGCTGGCCGACCGGCTGACCCGCGCGGCGCCGGGCATGAAGGTCCACCTGGTCGACCTCGTGCCCGACAGCTACGTGGACACGCTGGAACGCTATGACGTGGACATGGCGCTGCTGCCCGCGACGGACCTGCCCGACTGGGTGCAAAGCCGCCCGGTCTTCCGGTCGTCCTTCGTCGTCGTGGCCCGGCGCGATCACCCGCGTCTGGCGCGGGCCGGCATCGCGCCGGGCGGCGTGATCCCGGTCGACCTGTTCTGCGATCTCGGGCACGTGCTGTTCTCGCCCGAGGGCAAGCTGCAGGCCATGGGCGATGCGGCGCTGGCCCGGCTGGGACGCGAACGGCAAGTGGTGATGACCATGCCGGTCTTCTCGGGCGTCTACCGCGCGGTGGCGGGCTCGGACCTGATCGCGCTCTTGCCGGTGCAGCTGGCCCGGCACGTGGCGCCCGCGGCCGGGCTGGACGTCTATGCCGCGCCGATGCCGGTGCCGGTGGCGCAGATCGTCATGGTCTGGCATCGACGCTTCGCCGCCAGCGCCGCCCATGGCTGGCTGCGCGACCAGATCGCAGACCTGCTGGCCCCGCTGGATTGCACCGCCTAGGCAAGCCGGGCCGTTTTCGCCGCGATCGGGCAGACGGGGCCTTCCCATCCGGGGCAAGCTGCCCTATACGCCCGCATCGCATCCCGCGTGCACACCCTTGGAGGCGGCGGGACGCGCGATGAATTGAAACTCTAGGAGACTTCTCATGGCAGGCGAAACACCTGACATCATCGCCATGGAGCGGACGGGGACAGGCAAGGGGGCCGCCCGTCAGGCCCGGCGCGAAAACCTCGTGCCCGGTGTCGTCTATGGCGGCGGATCCGATCCGCTTCCCATCAACATCCCCTACAACGCGCTGATCAAGCGGCTGAAGGCCGGCCGCTTCCTGTCGACGCTGTTCAACCTGAAGGTCGAAGGCCACGACGACGTGCGCGTCATCTGCCGCGGCGTCCAGCGCGACATCGTCAAGGATTTCCCGACCCACGTGGATTTCATGCGCCTGCGCCGCACCAGCCGCGTGTCGCTCTTCATCCCGGTGGAAATCGTGGACGAGGATCAGGCCCCCGGCCTGAAGACCGGCGTGCTGACCATGGTCCGCTCGGAAGTCGAGCTGCGCTGCACCGCCGGCGAGATCCCCGAGAAGATCGTCGCGTCGGTCGCGGGGATGGAGATCGGCGATACGCTGACCATCTCGCAGGTCGACCTGCCCGAGGGCACGCGCCCGACCATCGACCGCGATTTCGTCATCGCCAACATCCAGCCGCCCTCCGGCCTGGCCAGCCAGTCCGAGGATGACGAGGACGAGGATGTCGCCGCCGACGAGGTGCCCACCACCGAGATGGGCCCGCCCGATGGCGAGGAAGGCACCGAGGACGACGAAAGCTGATCGTCCGATCCGATGAAAGTCACCAGAACGGGCGCGGCGCAAAAGGCCGCGCCCGTTTTTCGTTCGCGGCCCCGCCCGGCTGGCCAATCGGCCCGGCACGCGGCATAAGGACCGCGAGCTGACACAGGGGTGCTGCGCCATGCGACTGTTCGTGGGCCTGGGCAATCCGGGCGACAAATACGCCAACAACCGGCACAATATCGGCTTCATGGCCGTGGACCGCATCGCCGGGGATCACGGCTTCACGCCGTTCCGCGCCAAGTTCCAGGGCCTCGTCTCGGAAGGCCGGCTGGGCCACGAAAAGGTCCTGCTGCTGAAGCCCACGACCTACATGAACAATTCGGGCCAGTCGGTGGGCGAGGCCATGCGCTTTCACAAGATCGACGTGGGGGACGTGGTGATCTTCCACGACGAGATCGACCTCGCCCCCGGCAAGCTGAAGGCCAAGACCGGCGGCGGCCATGCGGGCCACAACGGCCTGCGGTCGCTGCACGCCCATATCGGCCCCGACTACCAGCGCGTGCGCATGGGCGTGGGCCATCCGGGCCACAAGGACGCGGTGCCCGGCTACGTCCTGCGCGATTTTCCCAAGGCGGACGCCGAGTGGCTGGACGACATGCTGCGCGGCGTGTCGGACGGCGCCGCGCACCTGGCCGAGGGCGACACGCCGAAGTTCCTGAACGCGGTGGCGCAACGGCTGAGCCCGCAGCGCGCCAGCACGGGCACCAAGCGGCCCGGCGGCGCGGGCGAGGACAAGGGCAGCAAGGCCGCGCCCCCTGCCCCGCCGAAGGCAGAGGAGACCGGGACGGCCGAGCCCGACGACCGCTCGCCCCTGCAGAAACTGGTGGACCGGTTCAAGTAGCCGCACGTCGCCCGCTTTACCCCGCGCGCCGACGGCCCTAGCTTCGTGGACATGGAAAAAGACCCATCTCTCAACGTGCTCGGCACCGACCTGGCGCCCTGCTCCGTCGACCCCGTCACCGGGTTCTTCCGGGACGGCCACTGCAACACCTGCGCCGCCGATGAAGGCGCCCACACCGTCTGCGCGGTGATGACGGCCGAATTCCTGGCCTTCTCGAAATACCTGGGCAACGACCTCAGCACGCCGCGGCCCGAGTTCAACTTTCCCGGCCTGAAGCCCGGCGACCGCTGGTGCCTGTGTGCCAGCCGTTTCCTGCAGGCGGTCGAGGAGAATTGCGGCCCGAAGGTGCACCTGAACGCCACCCACGTGCGCACGCTGGATATCGTGTCGCTGCAAGTGCTGACCGAACATGCTGCGCGCTAGCCTACTGGCAGCGTCGCTGCTGGCCTCCTCGCCCGCCTGGGCCGCACCGCAGATCCGGGCGGCCGATGCCGACCGGCTGGCGCGGTTCGACGAGGCGGCGGGCCGGGCGCTGCTGGTGGCGCTGGCCGAAGGCGACGCGGCCGATATCGACGTGCTGACCCGCGCGCTGGCGGGCCGCCCGCTGGCCCCCGCCCCGAACGGCGACTGGAACTGCCGCACGATCAAGCTGGGCGGGCTGTCCGGGCTGGTGGCCTATACCGATTTCCGCTGCCGCATCACGCAGGTCGGCCCCACCGAATGGCGATTCGAGAAACTGACAGGATCGCAGCGGACCGTGGGCACGATCAGCATGATCGACGGGCGACTGATCTACCTGGGCGCGGGCCACACCGGCGAAGCGCCCGCCACCGATTACGCGGGCCTGCCCGAGACCCAGACGGCGGTCGAGCCGAACCAGACGATCCCGCAGGTCGCCGTGTTCGAGCAGACATCCGGGACATCCGCGCGGCTGATGTTCCCCTACCCGCTGCTCGAATCGGAGTTCGACCTGCTGTATCTCACCCGTTAGGCGCGGACCTCAGCCCGGGGCCTTCATCTCGAAGCCCAGCGCCTTGGCGACGGTGAAGATATCCTTGTCGCCCCGGCCGCACATGTTCATGCAGACGATGTGATCCTTCGGCAGGTCGGGCGCGATCTTCATCACGTGGGCCAAGGCGTGGCTGGGCTCGAGCGCGGGGATGATCCCCTCGGCTTCGCAGCAGAGCTGGAACGCCTCCAGCGCCTCGGCATCGGTGATCGCGACGTATTGCGCGCGGCCGATATCGTGCAGCCACGAATGCTCGGGGCCGATGCCGGGATAGTCGAGCCCGGCCGAGATGCTGAACCCTTCCAGGATCTGCCCGTCATCATCCTGAAGCAGGTATGTGCGGTTGCCGTGCAGCACGCCCGGCCGTCCGCCGGTCAGGGACGCGCAATGCTCCATCTTCTCGTTCACGCCCTTGCCGCCGGCCTCGACCCCGATGATCGAAACCTCCTTGTCGTCAAGGAAGGGGTAGAACAGGCCCATGGCGTTCGAGCCGCCACCGATCGCGGCGATGATCGTGTCGGGCAGACGCCCCTCGGCCGCCTGCATCTGTTCCTTGGCTTCCTTGCCGATGATCGACTGGAAATCACGGACCATGGCCGGATAGGGGTGCGGCCCCGCCACCGTCCCGATGCAGTAGAATGTGTCGCGCACGTTGGTCACCCAGTCGCGCAGCGCGTCGTTCATGGCGTCCTTCAGCGTGCCACGACCGCTGGTCACCGGGATCACCTCGGCGCCCAGGAGCTTCATCCGGAACACGTTGGGGGCCTGACGCTCGACATCGTGGGCGCCCATGTAGACCACGCATTTCAGACCGAACTTGGCGCAGACGGTGGCGGTGGCGACGCCGTGCTGGCCCGCGCCGGTCTCGGCGATGATGCGGGTCTTGCCCATGCGGCGGGCCAGGATGATCTGGCCCAGCACGTTGTTGATCTTGTGCGCGCCGGTGTGGTTCAGCTCGTCGCGCTTCATGTAGATCTTGGCGCCGCCCAGACGCTCGGTCAGGCGCTCGCAGTAATACAGCGGGCTGGGGCGGCCGACATAGTGGGTCCAAAGATCGTGCATCTCGGCCCAGAAGCTGTCGTCGGTCTTGGCGCGTTCGTATTCCTGTTCCAGCTGCAGGATCAGCGGCATCAGCGTCTCCGACACGAAGCGGCCGCCGAACTTGCCGAACCGGCCCTTTTCGTCGGGCCCCGTCATGAAGGAATTGAACAGATCGTTGGCCATCGCGCACCCTTTCGATTGAGGCGCGATCATATCAGCGGGCGCGGCAGGGTAAAGCGGCGCAGGGGTCTCAGGCGGCCCGGAATCGCGCGGCGAGCCGGCGCAGGCGCCGCCGCCCGCAAACCATCGCGGCCGCCACCACCGGGCGCAGCGGGGGCACGTCCAGCGACAGCAGCAGCAGGCCCAGCGGCAGCATCCACAGCCCCAGCATCGGCAGGATCGACGCCACCCCGCCAAGGATCAGCAGAAGCGCCACGGGAACCCGCAGCCAGCGGTGGCGCGGGCGGGTCAACGGGGCGATCACGCGGCCGGCGGGGGGCGCCGTCCGTTCGATGGCCGCGATCTGGCGGCGGATCCTGGCGAGGGCACGATTGGACATGGGAACTTGGAAACCGGAAGGCGGACGGCACCCTGCGTCGCTGTAATGCATATGGGGATCAAGGCGGCGGATTGGAATGGCCGCGCTGGGTGGATCAGGCGGTGACGTCGCCCCGCGCGGCGGCGACGAAATCGCGCATGCGCTCGCCGTCCTTCATCCCCGGCGCCGACTCCACGCCCGAGCTCACGTCGACCTGCGTGGCGCCCGTCAGCCGGATCGCCTCGGCCACGTTGCCCGCGTGCAGGCCGCCCGCCAGCATCCAGGGCTGCGACCAGTCCCGCTCGGCGATCAGCCGCCAGTCGAAGGCCAGGCCGTTGCCGCCGGGCAGCTCGGCCCCCTTGGGCGGCTTGGCGTCGACGAGGATCTGGTTGGCGACATCGGCGTAGCGGTCGAGCGCGGGAAGGTCACCGGCATCGGCCACGCCCACCGCCTTCATCACCGGCAGGCCGTGGCGCGCGCGGATGGCCGCCACCCGCTCGGGCGTTTCGGATCCGTGCAGCTGCAACATGTCCAGCGGCACCTCGCCCACGATCCGGTCGAGCGTGACGTCATCGGCGTCCACGGTCAGCGCCACGCGGGTAATGCCCTCGGGCACCGAGCCGGCCATGAAGGCCGCGGCATCCAGTTCCAGGTGGCGGGGCGACTTGGGAAAGAAGACGAAACCGACATAGGACGCGCCCGCCAGCAGGGCGGCGGCCACGTCGGCGGTTTCGGTCAGCCCGCAGATCTTCACACGCGTGTCGGTCATGGGGTGCGCGTCTAGCGCGGAACGCTGCCGTCTTCCAGCAGCGCCAGCACGTCGTCCCCGCCGCGCCCTGTGGTGCGGCCGCGGCTGCGCAGGTTCTCGTTCTCGCGCTGCAGTTCGTCCTTCTCGCGGCGCGCCTCGCGGGCGGCGGCGCGGTGCTTGTGCTCGCGCAGGTATTCCCAGAAGAACCCGATCGCGAGGCCGACGACGATCGCGCCCAGGATCACGATGAACATGGGCAGCGTGATTTCCCACGACAGGCCCAGGAACCCGGCCATCGCCTCGGGCAGGACGCGCAGGGTCACCAGTGCGGAATTGGCCAGGGCCACGATGATGAGGATCACGGCAAGGACAGCCAGGAAGATGTATTTCACCAGACGCATGGGGGGTCTTATCCTTCGTTCAATCGGTCACGGAGAAGCTTGCCGGTCTTGAAGAACGGAACGTGCTTGGCCTCGACTTGAACGGCCTCTCCGGTGCGGGGGTTCCGTCCCATACGCGCATCGCGCTTCTTGACCGAGAATGCGCCGAAACCGCGCAGCTCGACCCGGTCGCCGCGGGCCAGGGCATCGATGATCTGGTCGAAGACGGTTCCGACAATACGCTCGACATCGCGTTGAGTCAGGTGCGGGTTCTCGTCGGCGATCTTCTGAATCAATTCGGATCGAATCATCGTCAGTCTCCCCCGCTGCGTGGGCGTGTTCGTCACGCCTCGATAGAACCACGACTATAGCCGGAATTTCCCGTTACGAAAGCGATCTTAGCCCGAACGGGCGCCACGACAGCGGGACGGCCCCGAAATTCTCCAAAGATTTCAATATTGCGCCGCGCCGGGTGCCGCGACCTCAGCAACGGCGCCCCGCCGCCCGGGCGACGATTCGGGGGCGGTGAAACGCGAACGGCCCCGCGCCGGTGGGACGCGGGGCCGTCTTGTCGCGCGCGGGCGGTGCCGCGCGCGCCATTCTTCAGATCACTCGTCGCCCTTCAGCGCGGCACCAAGGATATCGCCCAGCGAGGCACCCGAGTCCGAGCTGCCATACTGTTCGACGGCCTCTTTCTCTTCGGCGATCTCGCGCGCCTTGATCGACAGGCCCAGGCGGCGGGTCTTCTGGTCGACATTGGTGACGCGGACGTCGACCTTGTCACCGACCTGGAAGCGCTCGGGGCGCTGTTCGGAACGGTCGCGCGACAGGTCCGAGCGGCGGATGAAGGATTTGGCGCCCTCGTATTCCACCTCGATCCCGCCATCCTCGATCGCCGTCACCTCCACGGTGATGATCGAGCCGCGCTTCACGCCCTCGGTCGCACCCGAGAAGCTGTCGTCCAGCGCCTTGATCGACAGGCTGATACGCTCTTTCTCGACATCCACCTCGGTGACGACGGCCTGAACGGTGTCGCCCTTCTGGTAGTTCTGGATGGCTTCCTCGCCGCGCTGGTCCCAGCTGATGTCGCTGAGGTGGACCATGCCGTCGATGTCGCCGTCCAGACCCACGAAGAGGCCGAACTCGGTGATGTTCTTGACGTCGCCTTCCACGTGCGTGCCCTCGGGGTGGGTCTCGGCGAAGACCTCCCACGGGTTGCGCATGGTCTGCTTGAGGCCAAGGCTCACGCGGCGCTTCTGGGTGTCGATCTCCAGCACCATGACTTCCACTTCCTGCGAGGTGGAGACGATCTTGCCGGGGTGCACGTTCTTCTTGGTCCAGGACATTTCCGACACGTGGACCAGGCCCTCGACGCCCGGCTCGAGCTCGACGAACGCACCGTAGTCGGTGATGTTGGTCACGCGGCCGGTATGGGTGCTGTCCAGCGGGAACTTGGCTTCGACGGTATCCCACGGATCGTCCTGCAGCTGCTTCATGCCCAGGCTGATACGGTGGGTCTCCTTGTTGATCTTGATGACCTGCACCTTGATCGTCTCGCCGATGGTGACGATCTCGGACGGGTGGTTGACCCGGCGCCACGCCATGTCGGTGACGTGCAGCAGGCCGTCGACGCCGCCCAGGTCCACGAAGGCACCGTATTCGGTGATGTTCTTCACCACGCCGTCCACGGCCTGACCTTCCGCCAGGTTGCCGATGACCTCGGCGCGCTGCTCGGCACGGCTTTCTTCCAGGATGGCGCGGCGCGACACCACGATGTTGCCGCGGCGGCGGTCCATCTTGAGGATCTGGAACGGCTGCTTGAGCCCCATGAGCGGGCCGGCGTCACGCACGGGGCGCACGTCGACCTGCGAGCCGGGCAGGAACGCCACGGCGCCGCCGAGATCGACGGTGAAGCCGCCCTTGACGCGGCCGAAGATCGCGCCTTCGACGCGGTTCTCGTCGGCATAGGCTTTTTCCAGGCGGTCCCAGGCGGCTTCGCGACGGGCCATCTCGTGGCTGATCACGGCTTCGCCACGGGCGTTCTCGACCTGGCGCAGGTAAACCTCGACTTCGTCGCCCACGTGGATCTCGGGGGCTTCGCCGGGCTGTGCGAATTCTTTCAGATCGACGCGGCCTTCCATCTTGTAGCCGACATCGATGATGGCCTGGCCCGCCTCGATGGCGAGGACCTTGCCCTTGACGACAGACCCTTCGTCGGGCGTGTCGATTTCGAAGCTTTCGTTCAGGAGGGCTTCGAATTCCTCCATGGATGCGTTCTGAGCCATGTGGCCTATGAGTTCCTTTTCAACGGTCTATACGGGCCGCGCGGTTGTCTCCGCCGGTCTTTCGGTTGGCCTTGCTGACGGGTCCCGGGATGACAAAAAGGGCCGGCGTTGACCGACCCTGCTCACGCCCGGGGCTGTCCCGCCCCTTCGACGCCCGCCTGATAGGCCAAAGCTTTCCGTCGCGCAAGCCCCGGCAGCGGCCCTAGACCGCGCCGTGCCGGGCGGAAACGGCCTCGACCGCGCGGGCCACCGCCGCGTCGATGTCGAGCTCGGTGGTGTCGATGACCACTGCGTCCTCGGCCGCGCGCATGGGGGCGTCGGCCCGGCCCGCGTCGCGGTCATCGCGGGCGCGCACATCGGCCAGCACCGTTTCAAAGTCGGTGTCGTCGCCATCGGCGCGCAGCTCGTCGAACCGGCGCCGCGCGCGGATCTCGGGGCTGGCGGTGACGAACAGCTTCACCTCCGCCTCGGGGCAGACGACGGTGCCGATGTCGCGCCCGTCCAGCACCGCGCCCGCGCCCAGCCGCGCGAACTGCCGCTGGAACGCCAGAAGCGCCGCGCGCACCTCGGGGATGGCCGCGACCTTGCTGGCCGCGTCGGCCACGGCGGCGGTGCGCAGGCCCTGGCGGTCCAGGTCCTCGGGGACCAGCGCCTGCGCCGCGGCCAGCGGTTCTTCGCCCGCGATCACCCGCGCCCCGGTGGCGCGGTAGAGCAACCCGGTATCCAGGTGGCGAAAGCCGAAATGCGCGGCCACGGCGCGCGAGATCGTTCCCTTGCCGGCCGCCGCCGGCCCGTCGATGGCCACGGTGAACGGCATCGGGCTTCACCTTTCTTCAAATATTCGGTCGCGACGGCCGGGCCGCCGCGGGGCTCATTCGGGCTTGGGCGGGCCGTCACCGGCGCCGGGATACTGCTTCAGCCCGTCGCCGATCTCGTAATAGTCGCCCTTGTCGGCGCAGTGGATGTGCCACGCCGTCGTCAGGCCGGTGGGCTTGTCCAGCGAGCCGGCGAAGATCGACAGCATGTCGCCGCCGCCGTCCCAGAACAGGGTGCTGCCGCATTCGGGGCAGAAGCCGCGGCGCGCGCCTTCCGAGCTTTGATACCAGCGCACTTCGCCCTCGATCTCGACGCCGTCCTTGGACGCGGCGGTGGCGGCGGTGAAATGGCCGGACATGCGGCGGCATTGCTGGCAGTGGCAGGCGACCACGGGCCGCAGGGGACCGCGCACGCGGAACGAGACCTCGTTGCACAGACAGCCGCCCATGACCGGAAGGCCGTCACTATCGTCGCTGAACATCAGCCGTTCCCCCTTACGATCTCGGCGCCGAGGGCCTTCATCAGGTCCTCGAAGATGGGAAACGACGTAGCGATGGGCTGGGCGTCGTCCACCGTCACCGGCGCTTTCGCCGCCATCCCGAGGCACAGGAAAGACATGGCGATGCGATGGTCGAGCCGCGCGGCCACCGTCGCGCCGCCGGGAACGCCCCCCGGGCCGCGTCCGGTGACCTGCCACCAGTCCGGCCCGTCCTCGACCTCGACCCCGTTGGCGCGCAGGCCTTGCGCCATGGCATCGATGCGGTCCGATTCCTTCACGCGCAGTTCGGCCACGCCCGGCATCTCGGTCACGCCGGTCGCGTTGGCGGCCACCACCGACAGGACGGGATATTCGTCGATCATCGAGGCCGCGCGTTCCGGCGGGACGCGGATGCCCTTCATGTCGGGCGAGAACCGGGCGCGCAGGTCGGCCACCGGCTCGCCCCCCTCCTCGCGGCGGTTCTCGAAGGCCAGGTCGGCGCCCATTTCGACCAGCGTGTCGAACAGGCCCGCCCGCGTGGGGTTCAGGCCGATATTGGGCACCAGCACGTCGGACCCCTCGGTGATCAGCGCGGCGCAGACCGGGAAGGCGGCGCTGGACGGGTCACGCGGCACGGCGATCGTCTGCGGGCGCAGTTCTGGGCGGCCGGTCAGCGTGATCTCGAAGCCCTCGTCGGTGCGCGTGGTCTCGATCTCGGCGCCGAAGCCCGCCAGCATCCGCTCGGAATGGTCGCGGGTCGCCTCGCGCTCGACCACCACGGTCCGGCCCGGCGCGTTCAACCCCGCCAGCAGCACCGCCGACTTCACCTGCGCCGACGCCACCGGCGTGGCATAGCGGACCGGCACCGGCTCGGCCGCACCCACGAGGGTCAGCGGCAGCCGTCCCCCCGCACGCCCCACGGCCCGCGCCCCGAACAGCGACAGCGGGTCGGTCACGCGGCCCATGGGTCGCCCATTCAGCGACGCATCGCCGGTGAAGGTCACGGCCATGTCATGGGTGGCCACCGCGCCCATGATGAGCCGCACGCCGGTGCCCGAGTTGCCGCAGTCGATCACCTGCTCCGGCTCGGCGAAGCCGCCGACACCCACGCCATGCACCGACCAGTCGCCGGGGCCGTGGCGGATCACCTCGGCGCCCAGCGCGGCCATGGCGCGGCCGGTATCCAGCACGTCCTGCCCTTCGAGAAGCCCGCTCACGCGGGTTTCGCCCACGGCCATGGCGCCGAGGATCAGCGACCGGTGGGAGATGGACTTGTCGCCGGGCACATCGGCCGTGCCGGTCAGGGCATGGCCGCCGCGGGCGGTCATCGGGATCGGGTCACCGTGGGCGGACATGAAGGGCCTTTCCTGCGCGGCATGAAAATCCGCGCGACCCTACAACCTGCGCCCCGGCGCGCAAGACCTCGAAAGGTCAGAAGAGAGCGGCCAGCGGGATCACCAGGAACAGGAAGATCGGGAAGGCCAGGAGCTTGGGAGAAAATTTCATCGGTCTGTCCAAAATCGCATAATCAATAGGTTGAATATGCCACCGATATGAATTTTCACCTAGCGCCGCATTTCGCGCTCGGCCAAACCCCGCCTATCCCTGCCGCCGGAACGTCAGGTAGTGCGGCACGCGCCCCTCGCGCAGCGCCTTCTGCTCGTAGCGGGTCGAGATCCAGTCGTCCCAGGGCGTGCCGCCCTCGTCCAGCAGGTCGAACCCCGCGCCCGGCACTTCCTCGTGGGTCTGGCGCACGTAGTCGGGAATGTCGGTCGCCACCCGGAAGATCGCGCCCGGCGCCATGACACGGGCCAGCGGCTCCAGGTGTTCGGGCGTGACGAAACGGCGGCGGTGGTGTCGCGCCTTGGGCCACGGATCGGGATAGAGCAGGAAGGCCCGGTCGATGCAGCCATCGGGCAGCACGTCGAACAGGTCGCGCACGTCGCCCGGGTGGACCGCCAGGTTGCCCACGCCCGCCGCGCGGATCTTGCCCAGCAGCATGGCGACGCCGTTGATATAGGGCTCGGCCCCGATGATGCCGACATCAGGGTTGCGGCTCGCCTGATGCACCAGGTGCTCGCCCCCGCCGAAACCGACCTCGAGCCAGACGGGCTTGCCGCCGAACAACGCCTGAAGGTCCAGCGGCGTGCGCTCAGGGTTCGCGTCCCAGTCCACGGGCCCCGGCGACAGCTTGTCCAGGTCCTCGGCCAGGTAGGCCTCCTGGCTGTCGCGCAGGTTGTGGCCCTTGCGGCGGCCGTAGAAGTTGCGCCAGGGCGCGTTGGGGGGCTTGTCGCTCATGCGCGGCGGCTTAGGCCAACGGGCGACACGGGTCCAGCCCCGGCAGGCCTAGTCGCCGGTCAGACGATGCAGCGTCTCGCGCCCGCGGGCCAGGAACAGCCACGACAGCGGCACCAGCCACAGAAGCGTCCCCGCCACCGCGATCTTCTCGAGCAGGCCGTCGAAGCTGTTCGGCGCCAGCTTGAACGCGACGGCGAAGACCAGCCAGACCGCCGCGGCGGACAGGAACAGGGGCTTGTAGGCCCGGTGCACGCCTTTCGCGCCCTCGGCCATGGCGAGCGGGCCGGCCAGGTAGAGCGGTCCGAGGAAAAAGGTCAGCTGCGTGTGCACCGACATGTCCGGGGTCTGCTGGCCGAACTCGTCCCAGACGCCCAGCAGGACCTCGACTAGCGCAAGGAACGACAGGCAGAACAGCCCGAGCGTCCATCCCGCGCGGCCCAGATGCGCGTGCGCCGCCGCGATGGCCAGCGCCAGCAAGCCGCCCGCGTTGAAATAGAACCCCACGTCCATGATCCACTTGCGCTCGCCCCTGGCGAGGTCGCTGATCGTGTCGGCGACCAAATCGTGCTGGGTCAGCAGGGTGCCCGCGGCAATGGCCACCAGCGGCATCATGTTGCCGACGATCCCCGCGATGCCGCAGAAGACCAGCAGCTCGGGCCGTTCGCGGGCCACGATCTCGTGCTTTTCGTGGCGGGCCTTGGTTCCGGTCGACATGGGTGCGTCCCTCCTGCGCGGTTCAACGTCGCCGCGCCGCGCGGCGTTCCGCGGAGAATGCGGCGCGGTGCCCCTTGCCCCGGGCGGCCGTATCGGGTTTTACCCCGGCCCATGACCACCTGGATCACCATCTGCGACACCTGCAAGCGCGACGACTGGGACGGCGCGCGCGAGACCGAGACCCATGGCGCGGCGCTGGCCCGGCTGGTCGAGGACGCGGCCGACGGCGGCCCGGTGCGGACCCGCCGCGTGTCGTGCCTGATGGGCTGCGCGCACGGCTGCAACGTGGCGATCCAGGCGGCGGGCAAGCTGAACTACACGCTTGGCCGCTTCGCCCCCGAGGCCGAGGATGCCGAGGCCATCGTCGCCTATGCCCGGCTCCACGCCGAAAGCGCCAGCGGCCAGGTGCCCTATCGCCAGTGGCCGCAGGGGGTTAAGGGGCATTTCGTCACCCGCCACCCGCCGTTGCCCGGCGACGATGGCTGAGACGCGCGACCACGGCGGCGGGATCGACGCCGCCATCGCCCGCTGGGGCGGCACGCGCGCGGACTGGCTGGACCTGTCCACCGGCATCAACCCGGTCCCCTACCCCATTCCCGATTTCGCGGCGTCGGACTGGACCGCCCTGCCCGACCGTGCGGCCGAGGCCGCCCTGGTCGCCGCCGCGCGCCGCTTCTGGAACGTGCCCGAGGGCGCCATGGTGCTGCCCGCGCCCGGGGCCTCGGCGCTGATCGCCGCGCTGCCGATTCTGGCGCCCGGCCGGTCGGTCCACATCCCCGGGCCGACCTATAACGAGCACGCCGCCGCTTTCCAGGCGCACGGCATCGCCATCGGCGACGCGACGGCGGACACCCACGTCACGGTGCACCCGAACAATCCCGACGGCCGCCTCTTCGCGCCCGAGGGCGACCCGGCCTTGCGGATCATCGACGAAAGCTTCTGCGACGTGATGCCCGAGGCGTCCGAGGTGGCGCGCTGCGCCCGGCCGGGCACGGTGGTGCTGAAGAGTTTCGGCAAGTTCTGGGGGCTGGCGGGGCTGCGGCTGGGCTTCGCCATCGGCCACCCCGATACGCTGGCACCGCTGGCCGCCCGGATGGGGCCCTGGGCGGTGTCGGGGCCGGCGCTGCGGGTGGGGGCGATTGCGATATCGGACCACGATTGGGCCGGGCGAACGCGCGCGCGGCTGGTCCGGGACGCGGCGCGGCTGGACGGCCTGATGGCGCAGGTCGGGGCCGAGGTGGTGGGCGGCACGACCCTGTTCCGCCTCTACGATGTGGATGCCGCCGCGTGGCATGACCGGCTGGGCCGCGCGCGGATCCTGTCGCGGGTCTTTCCCTACTCGGACCGGTGGCTGCGGCTGGGCCTGCCGCATCCGGACGCGTTCGACCGGCTGGCCGCCGCATTGACGGACGGCCCCGCGTGACGCTGTTCACGGCCTTGTTGCTGGATGCCCTGCTGGGCGAGCCGCGCTGGCTGTGGGACCGGGCGCCGCACCCGGCGGTCCTGATGGGCCGCGCGGTGGGCTGGTGCGACCGGCGGTTCAACCGCCCGCCCGCCCGGGCCATGGGTGTGCTGTGCGTGGCAGGGCTGGTCATCGGCGCGGGCCTTCTGGGCCTGTTCATCGCAGCGCTGCCGGGCGGCGCGCTGTGGTCCACGCTGATCGCCGCCGTCCTTCTGGCCCAGCGCAGCCTGGCCGACCACGTGGGCCGGGTCGCCTCGGCGCTGGGACGCTCGCTATCAGAGGGGCGGAACGCCGTGGCGCAGATCGTGGGTCGTGACACCGCTGCCATGGACGGGGCCGCCGTCGCCCGCGCTGCCATCGAATCCGCCGCCGAGAACCTGGGCGACGGGGTCGTGGCACCCGCCTTCTGGTTCGCGGTGGCCGGGCTGCCGGGCATCCTGATCTACAAGATCGTCAACACCGCCGACAGCATGGTGGGCTATCGCACGCCCCGGCACGAGGCGTTCGGCTGGGCGGCGGCGCGGCTGGACGACGTGCTGAACTGGATCCCCGCGCGGCTGACGGCGGGGCTGATCGCGGTGGCGAATCTGCGGGCCGACGCCTGGCGGGTGATCCTTCGCGATGCGGGGCTGCACCGCTCGCCCAACGCGGGCTGGCCCGAGGCGGCCATGGCGGTGTGCCTGGACGTCAGCCTCAGCGGCCCGCGCGCCTATGACGGGCGGATGCAGGATTTTCCCTGGGTGTTCCCCGAGGGCCGCCGTGACCCGGGCGCCGCCGAGATCCGGGCCGCCGTCACCGCGCTGTGGCGGACCTGGGCGCTTCTGGCGGCTCTCGTCGCGCTCACGATGGCGTGGTGAGCTTTTGCGCCCGGCGCGCCGGGCTGCTAGATCGCGCCGAACGCCACCATGTCCGCACCGGAGACCCCATGCGCCAGACCCTCGCCGCCCTTGCCCTGATCCCCCTCGCCACCGCGGCCGCCGCGCAGGAGTGCGGCGGCAGCTTCGCCGATTTCAAGCAGCGGATGGAGTCCGAGGCCGTGGCGCGCGGCGCCGACCCGGCCACCGCGCGCGCCTTCTTCGACGGGGTGCGGCAGGACCAGGAAACGCTGGCGGCCGACCGGCGGCAGGGCGTGTTCACCCTGCCCTTCACCGATTTCGCCCGTCGCCTGATCAGCGCCGACCGGATCAACCGCGGACAGGCCAACGCCCGCCAATACGCCGACACCTTCGACCGGATCGAGGCCGAGTACGGGGTCAGCCGGGGCGTGCTGCTGGCCTTCTGGGCGTTCGAGACCGATTACGGCGCGTTCCAGGGCGACTTCAACACGGTCAACTCGCTGGTCACGCTGGCCCATGACTGCCGCCGCCCCGAGCTGTTCCGCCCGCAGGTCTTCGCGGCGCTGGAGCTGTTCGCGCAGGGCGGCCTGGACCCCGACACCACGACCGGCGCCTGGGCGGGCGAGATCGGGATGGTGCAGATGCTGCCCGAGGACATCCTGGAGAACGGCGTGGACGCCGACGGGAATGGCACCGTGGACCTAAAGACGTCGCCCCGCGACGCGCTGATGTCGGGGGCGAAGATGCTGCAATCGCTGGGCTGGCGCGCGAACGAGCCGTGGCTGGAAGAGGTCGACGTGCCCGCGTCGATGGACTGGTCGCAGGCGGCGCTCGAGATCAAGAAATCGCCCGCCGAATGGGAGGCGCTTGGCGTCGCCCCGCGCGACGGCGATTGGGACGCCGACCTGCCCGCGTCGCTGCTGCTGCCGCAGGGGCACGAGGGGCCGGCCTTCGTCGCCTACCCGAATTTCGACGTCTATTTCGAGTGGAACCAGTCCTTCACCTACGTCCTCACCGCCGCCTATTTCGCCACGCGGCTCGAAGGGGCGCCGGTATTCGACGCGGGCAACCCCGCGCCGGGCCTGTCGGACGCCCAGATGAAGTCGCTTCAACAGAAGCTGGCCGCGCGCGGCCATGACGTGGGCGATATCGACGGCATCCTCGGCGCCGGCACGCGCGCGGCCGTGCGGGCCGAGCAGCAGCGGCTGGGCTTGCCCGCCGACGCCTGGCCCACGACCCAGCTTCTGAACGCGCTGTAAGACGCCCGGCGGCGCGGCGTCAGTGCCGCGTCGCGCCCTGCGGCACCGGCTCGGCCCGCCCGGCGCGGGCCAGCGCCAGGAAGGCCGGCGCCAGGTCCTCGGCCTGGAGGACAGCCTCGTGCGCTGCCGGTCCCACGACCAGCGTGGCGGCGAACAAGAGCGCCTCGTCCCGGTCGCGGCCGGCGGTGGCGGCGATCATCTGCGCGAAGGCCGATTCGTGCCCGCCGTAGCAGGCGCAATCCAGGTGATGGTGCATGATCGGGCTGCGGGCCTGCGCCAGCACCAGGCGCATGAGCGTCGCGAAACGCTGCTCGGCCAGCAGCGCATCGCGCGGGTTCAGGACGCTGTGCAGGTCGCGGCGGATCATCTGCCGTTCGCCCGCGTCCCCGCACCACGCCCGCAGGAAGACGATGGCCGCCAGTTCCATCTCGGGCAACTCGTGCATGCGGCCCACGGGCGCGCCGCCGCGCTGGGGCTGGGGCGCCGGTTGGGCCTCGGCGAAAATCTCGCGTCTCATGCTGGCATCCCTTGTGACTGCCAGCCCATTTCCGACTCTTTCACTCGGAAAGTCAATCCCGATTGTTTTGGTCGGGTTGAAAATAGTCGCTCCACGAGAAAGGCCGCCCGGAAACCGGGCGGCCCTGTCGGTCGAACCGGTGCTGTCGGCTCAGTGCTTCACGTCGAACCGGTCGAGCATCATGACCTTGTTCCAGGCGGCCACGAAGTCGCGGACGAACTTCTCGTTCGCGTCCGACCCGGCATAGAACTCGGTCACCTGGCGCAGTTGCGCGTTGTGGCCGAAGATCAGGTCGGCGCGGGTGCCGGTCCAGACCACCGCCGCGTCGCCACCGCGTTTGCGGGCCTCGAAGCGCTGTTCGTCCGCGTCCACCGGCAACCACTCGAGGCTGAAATCGGTGAGATTGACGAAGAAGTCGTTGCTCAGCGTGCCGGGCCGGTCGGTCAGCACACCGTCGCTGCCACCGTCCCAGTTGGCGCCCAACACGCGCAGGCCACCGACCAGGGCGGTCAGCTCGGGCGCGCTGAGCGTCAGCAGCTCGGCCCGGTCCAGCAGCATCTGCTCGGGCGTGACGCGGCTGAACTTGTTCAGCTGGTAGTTGCGGAAGCCGTCGGCGACCGGACGCAGCCACTCGAAGCTTTCGGCGTCTGTCTCTTCGTCGCTGGCGTCCATCCGGCCCGGCGTGAAGGGCACGGCGATGTCGATGCCGCCTTCCCTGGCCGCCTTTTCCACCGCGGCGCAGCCCGCCAGCACGATCAGGTCGGCCAGCGACACGCGCTTGCCGCCCGACGCGCTGTCGTTGAACTCGGACTGGATGCCCTCCAGCGCCGACAGCACCTTGTACAGGCTCTCGGGATTGTTGACTTCCCAGTCCTTCTGCGGTGCCAGCCGCACGCGCGCGCCATTGGCCCCGCCGCGGTTATCGGAGTGCCGGAAGGTCGAGGCCGAAGCCCACGCCGCCCCGACCAGCGCGTCGATGCCAAGGCCCGTTTCGAGGATCTTCGACTTCAGCGACGCGATGTCGCCGTCGTCGATCACCGGGTGATCGCAATCCGGGATCGGATCCTGGAACATGCGCGGCTCGGACGGGACTTCCTTGCCGATCAGACGGTTGATCGGGCCCATGTCGCGGTGGGTCAGCTTGTACCACGCCTCGGCGAAGGCCTTGTCGAAGGTCTCGGGCTGGTCGATGAACTTCTCGACGATCTTGCGATAGGCCGGGTCCTGCTTCAGCGCGATGTCCGAGGTCATCATCATCAGCGGGTGCTCGACCCCCTCGCGGTGGGCGTCCGGCGTCTTGATCGCGTCGGGATCCTTCGGCTTCCATTGCTGGGCGCCGGTCGTTTCGTTCACGATCAGCTCCCAGTCGTATTTCATCAGGCTGTGCAGGTATTCGTGATCCCACTTGATGGGGTTGGACACCCACGACCCCTCGATGCCGTTGGTCATCGTGTGCTCGGCGAAGCCCTTGCCCGAGCTGTTCATCCAGCCAAGGCTTTGCGCGTGGATCGGCGCGGCCTCGGGCGCGGGGCCGACGCCGTCGGGGTCCGACCCGCCATGGGATTTACCGAAGGCGTGGCCGCCCGCGATCAGCGCGACGGTTTCCTCGTCGTTCATGGCCATGCGGGCGAAGGTCTCGCGGATCTCGCGCGCGGACTCCATCGGGTCTGCGCTGCCGCCGGGGCCCTCGGGGTTCACGTAGATCAGCATCATCTCGGACGCGCCGACCGGGTTTTCCAGGTCGTAATGCTCGCCCGACGGATCACCTTCCCAGCGGTCGCGGCCCTGGATCTCGGTCTCGGGACCCCAGTAGGTCGCGTCGTCGGCGACCCAGGCATCCTCGCGTCCGCCGCCGAAGCCCACGGTCTCGAAGCCCATGCTTTCCAACGCGACGTTGCCCGTCAGGATCATCAGGTCGGCCCAGCTGAGCGCGGCGCCGTATTTCTGCTTGATCGGCCACAGCAGGCGGCGCGACTTGTCGGTGTTGCCGTTATCGGCCCAAGAGCTGACGGGCGCGAAACGCTGCATGGCCGTCGCAGCGCCACCACGGCCGTCGGCGATGCGGTAGGTGCCCGCGGCGTGCCAGGCCATGCGGATCATCTGCGGGCCGTAATGGCCGTAATCGGCCGGCCAGAAGTTGTCCTGGCTGTCGGTCATCAGCGCGCGGATGTCGGCCTTGATGGCGTCCAGGTCCAGCTTGGCGAAGGCCTCGGCATAGTTGAAGTCGGGATCCTGCGGGTTCGCCTCGGCGGAGTGCAGGTGCAGAAGCTCGGTCCGCAGGCGGGCCGGATACCAATCCTGAAGGGTCGGCTTGCTGCCCTGCGCCCCGCCGATACGGGTGCCGCGGAAGGGGCAGGTGCCCGGCGTCTCGACGCTGTCTTTCATCACGCTTGTCCTTTCAATGGGTCTGGCGAGCGGTCCCGCCGTGACAGTCGCGCGCAAGGACCAGCGGCCCGGCACGATCAGTTGGGCGACGAGGTGGCGCGAAGCCGGCGGAAGGCAAGGCGCCTGGGGGCACATCCCCCGCCCGGCGTTTCGCGATGTCGTGAAGGTGCCTGCAAACGCCCGCGCGGCGTCACGTCCGCCGGCGCAGCCCCGCGATCAGCCGCGCGACGATCTCGTCCGGGGCCTGGTCGATATCGGCCGAGACGTGCGGCTCGTCTTCGGATGGCGGCTCGAGCGTGGCGAGCTGGCTGTCCAGCAGCGTGCCGGGCATGAAATGGCCTTCGCGCTCGTCCATGCGGGCCATCAGCGTTTCACGCCGCCCGTGCAGGAACAGGAACACCACGGACCCGCCCGCCCGCTCGCGGATGCGGTCGCGATAGGCGCGCTTCAGCGCCGAACAGGCGATCACCGTGCCGGGCCGCAGGGCGTCGCCCACCAGGTCGAGCCACGGCAGCCGGTCCTCGTCCTCCAACGGCGCCCCGCGGGCCATCTTCTCGATATTCGCCTGGGGGTGCAGGCTGTCGCCGTCCACGAAGCGCAGCCCTTCCGCCTCGGCCAGGGCCCTGCCGATGGTGCTTTTGCCGCAGCCCGACACGCCCATGACGACCAGCCGCGGCGCCTCTTCTGTCACAGCGAGGCCGTGATGCCGCCATCGACGAAGACGGTCGTGCCGTTGACGAAGCTGGACGCCTCGGAGGTCAGGAAGATGCAGGTGCCCACCAGTTCTTCTACCTTGCCCCAGCGTCCGGCCGGCGTGCGCTTGCACAGCCAGGCGGTGAAGTCAGGATCGTCGACCAGCGCCTGGTTCAACGGCGTCTCGAAATAGCCGGGGGCCAGCGCGTTGCATTGCAGCCCGTGCTTGGCCCAGTCGGTGGCCATGCCCTTGGTCAGGTTCGCGACCGCCCCCTTGGTCGCGGTGTAGGGCGCGATGCCGGGCCGGGCCAGCGCCGTCTGCACCGACGCGATGTTCACGATCTTGCCGCGCCCGCGTGCGATCATGTGCCGCGCGGCGGCCTGCGCCGCGTTGAAGACGCCGGTGACGTTGATGCGCAGCAGGCGTTCGAAATCCTCTGGCGGGAAATCCTCCAGCGGCGCGCGATGCTGCACGCCGGCGTTGTTCACAAGGATGTCGATGGGGCCGGTCGCCTCTTCGAAGCCGTCGATGGCGGCGCGCACGGCCCCCGCATCGGTCACGTCGAAGGCCAGCGTATGGACGGTGGCGCCCCGGTCGCGCAGGTCGGCGGCCGCCTGGTCCAGCTTGGCCGTGTCGCGCCCGTTCAGCACGATCTCGGCCCCGGCATCGGCCAGCCCCCGTGCCAGCGCATGCCCGATCCCCTGGCTCGACCCGGTGATCAGCGCGCGTTTCCCCGTCAGATCGAACAGTGACAGGCTCATCCGTGCCCTCCCTTCAAGCGGTCTGCTTTTTCTTTTGGCGGTTCCGCGCAATGGTATACCAAAGGGCAGTCATTGCCACCGTCCCGCGCCGAGGTTCCCATGAAAAGCATCGTCATCCACGCCGCCCGGGACCTGAGGATCGAGGATCAGCCGGTGCCCGCGCCCGGCCCCGGCGAGGTGCTGGTCGACATGGCGGTGGGCGGCATCTGCGGCTCGGACCTGCATTATTTCAACCACGGCGGCTTCGGCGACGTGCGCCTGCGCGAACCCATGGTGCTGGGCCACGAGGTGTCGGGGCATATCGCCGCGCTGGGTCCCGGGGTGACGGGCCTCGCGGTGGGGCAGATGGTGGCCGTGTCGCCGTCGCGCCCGTGCGGCGATTGCCGGTTCTGCAACGAGGCCATGTTCAACCAGTGCCTGAACATGCGGTTCTACGGCTCGGCCATGCCGTTCCCCCACATCCAGGGCGCCTTCCGCCAGCAACTGGTCGCCCTCGCGGCGCAATGCGCACCCGCCGACGGGCTGAGCCCCGGCGCCGCCGCCATGGCCGAGCCCCTGGCCGTGGCGCTGCACGCGACGAACCGCCTGGGCCCGCTGCTGGGTAAGTCGGTCCTGGTGACGGGCTGCGGGCCCATCGGCATCCTGTCGATCCTCGCCGCCCGGCGCGCGGGGGCCGACCTGGTGGTCGCCACGGACCTCGGGCCCTTCCCGCTGGACATGGCGCGGCGCGCGGGCGCGGACGTGACGCTGGACATGGCGGCCGACCCCGACGGGCTCAGGCCCTACCGCGGCGAGAAGGGGATGTTCGATGCGCTTTACGAATGCTCCGGCGTCGCCGTGGCCCTGTCCGCCGCCGTGCCGTCGCTGCGCCCCGGCGCGACCATCGTGCAGCTGGGCCTTGGCGGCGACATGACGCTGCCGCTCCAGGCCATGACCGCGAAGGAACTGCGCTGGGCGGGCTCGTTCCGCTTTCACGAAGAGTTCTTCACCGGCGTCAGCCTGATGCAGAAGGGCCTGATCGACGTGGAGCCCTTCATCACGCAAAGCTTCGCGCTGGACGACGCGGTCGCGGCCTTCGAGACCGCGGGCGACCGCAGCCGGGCGATCAAGGCGCAGATCCGGCTGGGCGACGCGGGCTGAGCGCGCAGCAATGGGGGGCCAGCCCCCCACGCCCCCCGAGGTATTTCGAGAAAGATGAAGCACGTTCGCGCGGGCCGTTCCAGCCCGGCCGACCGCGCAATGAGCGCAGGGTTCAGGGGGTCGATGCCTGCAGTCGGCCGCCGTCGCGGATCATGGCCACCCGGATGGCGAGGCCGGTCTTGTCGTCGGTTTCCACGAGCACGCCCGACAGGGTCGCGTCGCCCTTGGCGGGCTCGAACCGGCCCTTGGGCATCCCGGTGATGAAACGGTTGAGCGGCTCGGACTTCTCCATGCCGATGACGCTATCGTAATCGCCGCACATGCCCGCGTCGGTCAGGTAGGCCGTGCCGCGGTTCAGGATCTGTGCATCGGCGGTGGGCACGTGGGTGTGGGTGCCCACGACGAGGCTGGCGCGGCCGTCGCAGAAATGGCCCATGGCCATCTTCTCGGACGTCGCCTCGCAATGCATGTCGACCAGCGCGGCCTGCACCGCGCCGCCGAGCCGCGCGTTCTTCAGCACCGGCTCGATCGCCGAGAACGGGTCGTCGAAGGGGCGCTTCATGAAGACCTGGCCCAGCACCTGCGCCACCAGAACCCGGTGGCCGCCCGGCGCCTCGAACACCCGCGCGCCCTTGCCCGGTGCGGCCTTGGAGTAGTTCAGAGGCCGCACGATCCGCGGCTCGGTCTCGCAGAACTGCATCATGTCGCGCTGGTCGAAGGCGTGATCGCCCAGCGTGATGGCGTCGGCCCCGGCGTCGAGGATGAGCTGGGCGTGCGCCGCGCTGAGCCCCGCGCCGTTGGTCGCGTTCTCGCCGTTGACCACAGCGAAATCCACGCGCCACTCGCTGCGCAGGCGCGGCAGGCGCTCGGAAATGGCACTGCGGCCCGCGCGGCCCATGACGTCGCCAAGGAACAGAAGTCTCATGGCGACTGACTTACTGCGCCGCGCGCCGCGGCGAAAGGCCAAAGCGGGGCGACTTGGCGCGGTGCGGTCGGGACTGTATTGCCGGGGGATGATCCCCGATCGCCCCCTCGCCGCGCTTTTGCTGGCCCTGCTTCTGGCGCTGCCCCTCGCGGGCGGCGGCGTCGCGCGGATGTTCGGGGCCGAGACGGTCACGCTGTGCCTGGCGGGCAAGCTGACGACCGTCAGGATCGACGCCAGCGGCACGCCGCGGCCGGTCGATGGCGCCCAGCCGGACTGCCCGCTGGTCGGCGTCGCGCTGCCCGCGCCACCTGCCGGGCCGATCCGTGTGCGGAACGTCGGGTTCACGACGCAGCAGGATGTGCCGTCGCGCCTGTTCGTGATGGCGCCGGCGCGGCGAGATCACCACGTCCGCGCGCCGCCAAACCGTTCGGCGCAGACCCGCACGTGACCTTTTTCCTGACCAGCCGGACGACATACCCATGTTCAAATTCATGCCTAGCGCGGCCCTTATCGGCGCGCTTTTTTGCCTGCCCGCTTGGGCGCAGGCCCAGGATCTGAGCTTCGACACCCCGTTCATCATCCAGGCCTCGCCCATGTCAGGCACCGCGGGCGGCTTCATCGAGATCACCAACACCGGCGAAACGCCCGACCGCCTGGTCGCTGTCGCGCGCGACGGGGCGACCGTCGAACTGCACGAGAGCCTGCAGGACGCAGATGGCGTCGCACGGATGGAGCCCCGACCCGACGGCTTCCCCATCGCCCCGGGCGAGACCTTGCGCCTGGCGCGCGGCGGCAAGCACATCATGTTCGTGGATCTCGACGCGCCGTTCCGCCCCGGGGACGCGGTCGACGTGACGCTGGTCTTCGAGACGGCCGGCGAGGTTCCCGTCACCTTCGAGGTGTCGACTCCGTCCGGCATGGGCGGAACCACGGATCACGGCAGCATGGGCGGCGACGCCCACGGCGACCACGGAATGTCGGATAAGTGATATTCTAGCCCGCTTCGAGGCGCCAGATGGCCCCCTGATTATCGGGAATCGTAAAGAACGCGCCGTTCGGTCACGACCAGGTCGAGCGGCGCGTCGGTGGGCTCGAGCGGCAGGTCGTCCGCCTCCTGCGCGCCGAAGGCGAAGCCGATGGCGACGGCTTCGCCGCCTTGGCGCAACTGCGCCAGCGTCCGGTCGTAGAACCCGCCGCCGTAGCCCAGCCGCCCCCCCTGCCGGTCGAAGGCGAGCAGCGGCACGATCAGGACCTCGGGCACCAACCACTCTCCATCGGCGGGCACCGCCGCGCCGAAGGGACCGGTGACCATCGTGCAGCCGGGATGCCAGGCGCGGAAGCGCAGGGGCTGCCCCTCGCCCATGACCACCGGCAGCGCCACGGGGCCCTGGTGGGCGGCCATGGCGGGGGTCGGGTCGATCTCGGTCCGGATGGGGGCGTAGCCCGACAGCGTGCGCCCGGCATAGGCCCGCAGGACAGTGCGAAGGGGACCGGTCTGGTCGCCCGAGGCCGCCGCGAAGGCCGCCTTGCGCCGGTCCATCGCGGCACGACGCGCCGTCTGCTTGGTGTCGGCCAGGCTCACAGCAGAAGGATTCCGGCCAGGCCCAGGAACGCGAAAAAGCCCACCACGTCCGTGACGGTGGTGACGAATGTGCCCGAGGCCAGCGCCGGGTCCACGCCGATCTTTTCCAGCACCAGCGGCACCAATACACCGGCCAGCCCGGCGACGACGAGGTTGATGACCATGGCGAGGCCCAGCACCACGCCCAGCATCAGCGTGCCGAACCAGACCCAGCCGATGACGCCCATGATGACGGCGAAGAGAAGCCCGTTCAGCAGGCCCGCCCCGACCTCGCGCCGGATGACGCGAAAGGCGTTCGACCCGGTCAGGTCGCGCGTGGCCAGCGCGCGCACGGCCACGGTCATCGACTGGGTGCCGGCATTGCCGCCCATGGACGCCACGATGGGCATGAGCACGGCCAAGGCCACGATGGCCTGCAGCGTCGATTCGAACTGGGCGATGACCAGCGAGGCCAGGATCGCGGTGGCGAGGTTGGCCAGCAGCCACGGGAACCGCTGCCGCACGATCTGCAGCGTGCGGTCGGCGATGGATTCGTCGCCCACGCCGGCCAGAAGCAGAAGGTCTTCCTCGTTCTCGTCGGACAGCACGATCATGGCGTCGTCGATGGTGATGACGCCCACCAGTCGCCCGTCCTCGTCAACCACCGGGGCCGAGATCAGGTGGTACTGGTTGAAGGCGTAGGCGACGTCTTCCTCGTCCTGCTCGGCGGGGATGGTGCGGAAGCTGGGCTCTTGCAGGTCGATCAGCGGCGTCACCCGGTCCGACGACATCACCTTGCCCAGGGTCACGTGGCCCACGGGGCGGTGACGCGGATCGACCAGCACGATGTGGTAGAACTGCTCGGGCAGGTCCAGCCGCGCGCGCATGAAGTCGATGGCGTCGCCCACCGTCCAGTGCTGCGGCGCGGTCACGACCTCGCGCTGCATGAGACGCCCGGCCGATCCCTCGGGGAAGCTCAGGGCGCGCTGCACCGCCACCCGTTCGGGCCGGTCCAGCGCCTCGAGGATGGCGTCCTGCTGCTCGGGTTCGAGGTCTTCCAGAAGGTCGACCACGTCGTCCGATTCAAGCATCCGGACCGCTTCGGACAGGACCTCGGGCGGCAGCGAGGCGATCACGTCCTCGCGGATGGACTCGTCCAGTTCCGACAGGATCTCGCCGTCGAACTCGGTCCCGTAGAGCGCGATCAGCCGCTGGCGCGGCCCCGGCTCCATCTGTTCCAGAAGGTCGGCGATGTCGGCGGGGTGGAGCGGCTCAAGCGCCGCGACCAGCGCCTCGCGATCCTCGGACTCGACCGCGTCGCGGATGGTGCGGATCACGTCGTCGCGCAGGGCGTAGGCGTCATCCTCGTCGTCGCGCTCGGGCAGGACGGGCGTCTGGTCAGGCTCGGCCATGGGGTCTCCCTCGCGCTTGTGGGTCGATCGGTCGCGCGGAACCTAGGTCAATTCCGTGGGGCCTGCCAGTGGGCGCCCGGATGTGGTTAGAAGGCGGCACGAACAAAGGAGAGCGCGCATGGCAGAGCTGATTTGCGGACAGGTGCTGGACATCGCGGGCGACCCGTTCACAGGCCCGCCCGAGGAGGCCGCGACGGTGCACGGTGCAATCCTGATCGAGGACGGCCGCATCGCGGCGCTGGGCACCGCGGCGGACCTGCGCGCGGCGCACCCGCAGGCGCGCGTCACCGACCTGGGGCGCGCGGTGATCCTGCCGGGCTTCGTCGATGCGCACATGCACTATCCGCAGACCGGCATGATCGCCAGCTGGGGCAAGCGGCTGATCGACTGGCTGAACACCTATACCTTCCCCGAGGAGATGAAATTCGGCGATCCGGCCTATGCCTGTGCGCAGGCCGACCTGACGCTGGACCTGGCGCTGGCCAACGGCACGACGACGCTGGCATCTTTCTGCACCATCCATCCCGAAAGTGTCGATGCGGTCTTCGCGGCGGCCGCGTCGCGGGGCATGGCCATGGTCGCGGGCAAGACCTGCATGGACCGCAACGCGCCCGAGGGCCTGCGCGACACGGCGCAATCCGCCCATGACGACAGCAAGCGCCTGCTGGAGGCGTGGCACGGCCGAGGCCGCGCACGCTATGCGATCACGCCGCGATTCTCGCCCACCTCGACGCCCGAGCAGCTGGAGGCGCTGGGGGCGCTCTGGGCCGCGCATCCCGACTGCCCCATGCAGACCCACCTGAGCGAGCAGCGGGACGAGGTGGCCTGGGTGGCCGAGCTTTTCCCAGACGCGCGCGATTACCTGGACACCTACGAAACCCACGGCCTGCTTGGCGCGGGCGGGCTCTACGGGCACGCCATCCACCTGACCGCGCGCGAGCGGGACCGCCTGCGCGAGGTCGGCGGCGCGTTGATCCACTGCCCGACCTCGAACACCTTCATAGGGTCGGGCCTGTTCGACATGGGCGCGCGAGTGGCCGAGGGACAGTTGGTGGGCCTCGCCACCGATACCGGCGGGGGGTCGTCCTTTTCCATGCTGCGGGTGATGGCCGCGACCTACGAGATCGGGCAGCTGACCGGCACGCCGCTGCATCCCGCGCAACTGCTGTGGCTGGCCACGACCGGCTCGGCGCGGTCGCTGCGGATGGCGGACGAGATCGGCACGCTGGCCGTGGGGTCGGTCGCGGACCTGGTGGCGCTGGACCCGGCCTCGACCACCGCCATCGCGCAGCGGTCGGAGCGCGCGGACGATATATGGGAGGCGCTGTTCCCCACGATCATGATGGGCGATGAACGGGCCGTCGCCGGCGTCTGGGTGGCTGGCGACCGGGTGACGGGCAGCTAGGCGTCTTCGGCCAGCCCGATGGCAAGGCGGCGCTGATCCTCCAGCACGCGCGGCAGGTCGATGGTGATCAGCTGGCCGTCACGCACGACTTGCCGGCCTTCGACGAACAGGTGGCGCACCTGGCTGGGGCCCGCCAGCAAAAGCGCGGCGTCGTCCCAGCTGCCGGCCGAGGCGGCACCGCGCAGGTCCCACACCGCGATATCGGCCCGCATCCCGATCGCGATCGCGCCGCAATCATCGCGCCCCAGGACCCTTGCGCCGCCGCGTGTCGCGATCCGAAGGGCCGCGCGGGCCGACATGGCGTCGCCGCCCTGCGCGACCCGTTGCAGCAGCATCGCCTGCCGCGCCTCGGCCACCAGGTTGCCGCTGTCGTTGCTGGCCGAGCCGTCGACGCCCAGGCCCACCGGCACGCCCGCCGCCAGCATCGCCGCCACCGGCGCGATGCCCGAGCCCAGGCGGCAGTTCGAGCAGGGGCAATGCGCCACCCCCGTCCCGCTGGCCGCGAACAGCGGCAGATCCCGCGGCTCGAGCTTCACGCAGTGGGCGTGCCAGACGTCGGGGCCGGTCCAGCCCAAATCCTCGGCATATTGGGCGGGGCGGCAGCCGAAGCGGTCCAGCGAATAGCGCACGTCCTCGTCGTTCTCGGCCAGGTGGGTGTGCAGGCGCACGCCCTTGTCGCGGGCCAGGTCCGCCGCATCGCGCATCAGGTCGCGGCTGACCGAGAAGGGCGAACAGGGCGCCACGCCGATCCGCAGCATCGCGCCCGGTGCGGGGTCGTGGAACGCGTCGATAACCCGGATCGTGTCGTTCAGGATGGCGTCGGGATCCTCGACCAGGCTGTCGGGCGGCAGGCCGCCCGCGCTGCGCCCGATGGACATGGCGCCGCGCGTGGGATGAAACCGCAGCCCCACGTCGCGGGCGGCGTCAATGGTGTCGTCCAGCCGCGCGCCGTTCGGAAACAGGTACTGGTGATCCGAGGTCATGGTGCAGCCCGAGAGCGCCAGCTCGGCCAGCCCCGTCATGGCGGCCACGCGCATGTGGTCGGGCCCCATCCGCGCCCAGATCGGGTAGAGCGTCGTCAACCACCCGAACAGCGGGGCGTCCTGCGCGCCGGGCACGGCGCGGGTCATGGATTGGTAAAGGTGGTGATGCGTGTTGATGAGTCCAGGCGTCACCAGGCAGCCGGACAGGTCGTGGATCTCGGCCCCCTCGGGCGCCAGGCCCGGCCCGATCTCGGTGATGACCCCGTCCCGCAGGCGGATGTCGGTGTCGGACCACTCGGTATCGGCGTCGTCCATGGACAGGACCCGCCGGGCGCCGCGCAGCAGGTGGTGGCTCACGCGCCGTCCCCGAGCAGCTCCAGCGCGGCGGCGTGCAGTTCCGGCGTGGCGGCGGCGATGACCTGCCCGCCTTCATGGGCCGGGCCGCCGCGCCAGTCGGTGACGATGCCCCCTGCCCCGCGCACCACGGCCAGCGGTCCCTGGATGTCGTAGGACTGCAACCCGGCCTCGATCACCAAGTCGATCTGGCCCATGGCCAGCAGCGCGTAGGCGTAACAGTCGAGCCCGTAGCGCGTGAGCCGAACGCGGTCGCGCACCCGCTCGAAGGCCGAACGCTCGGACGCGGTGCCGATTTCGGGGAAAGTGGTGAACAGGATGGCGTCCGAAAGGTCAGTGCGGCCGCTCGCCCGCAAGGGCCTGTCGCCCGAACGATCGCTCAACGTCGCGCCATCCGGACCGCCCAGGAAACGCTCGCCCGTGAACGGCTGGTCGATCAGCCCCAGGATCGGACCATCGGCATCGGAGACGGCCACCAGGACCCCCCAGCTGGGCGTTCCCGACAGGTAGGCGCGCGTCCCGTCGATTGGGTCCAGCACCCAGGTCAGCCCGGTGGTGCCGTGGCTCTGGCCGAATTCCTCGCCCAGGATCCCGTCATCGGGCCGCAGCCGGGCCAGCACGTCGCGCATGGCACGCTCGGCAGCGCGGTCGCCTTCTGTCACGGGGTCGAACCCGGTGGCGTCCTTGTTGGTCGCGCCAAGCCCCGCGCTGCGAAAATGGCGCAGGGTCTCGGGGCGCGCGGCATCTGCCAGGGCATGGGCCACGGCCTGCAAGTCTGTCACAAGATCGGGGGAGAGAGATGGCATGGTGGGTCATTCTGACCCATCCTCGGCCGGCGCGCCAGTGTCCTCGGCGCGGGCCGTAGGCTTTCAGGCAGCTTCGCTGAGCACGCGCGCCAGTTCGAACAGGCGGCGGCGCTGGTTCTCGGGGATCGCGTAGTACGAGCGAACCAGCTCCAACGCTTCCTTGTCCGAAAGCAGGTCGACCATGGGCGAGGTAGGGTCGGCGGGGCGATCGGCCGCCTCTTCTTCCATTCCCTCGAAGAAGAAACCCACCGAGACATCCAGCGCCTCGGCGATATCCCAAAGCCGGGACGCGCTGACCCGGTTCATGCCGGTTTCGTATTTCTGAATCTGCTGAAACTTGATACCGACCTTCTCGGCCAGCTGCTGCTGCGTCATGCCCAAGGTCCATCGGCGATGCCGGACACGCTTGCCGACATGCACGTCAACTGGATGCTTCATGTCTACCCTTCCTTCACACTCTGGTTGAATGCAATGCGCGACAAACAGCCGATCCGACAACCTGTCTTTATAGTCAGGGTCACACCGAAAGGGTATTTTTCCCATATCAATCAGCGACTTGAATACGCGGTTGCGCCATGACAGGAAAGGATCGCCCGATGCGTGCGCTTCAAATCACAGACCATGCCGATCAACCGAAAGTGGTTGATGTGCCACGTCCGGACCCGGGCGAAAATCAGATCAGAGTGAGAATTCATGCCTGCGGCCTGAACTTCGCGGACCTGCTGATCGCCAACGGAACCTACCAGGATCTGCCGCCCCTGCCGGCCACACTGGGCATGGAAATCGCGGGCGTGGTGGACGCCGTGGGGCCCGGTTGCGAATCATTCTCGGCCGGGGACCGCGTGGCGGTTTTCGCCGGTCACGGGGGCCTCGCCGAATACGGCGTGTTCGATGCCGGCCGTGCCAAGCGGCTGCCGGACGCCATGCCCTTCGACCATGCCGCGGCCTTCATGGTGGCTTACGGCACGTCGCATCTCGCGCTGGAGCATCGCGCGAGGCTGCAAAAGGGCGAACGGCTGGTCGTTCTCGGTGCCTCGGGCGGCGTGGGGCTGACGGCGGTCGAGCTCGGGCGGCTCATGGGGGCCGAGGTGGTCGCCGTCGCGCGCGGGGCCGACAAGCTGGAGGTCGCCCGGCGGGCGGGCGGGCATCACCTGATCGACAGCGACGCGGGCGACCTGCGCGGCGCGCTGAAGGATCTGGGCGGCGCCGACGTGATCTACGACCCGGTGGGGGGACAACTGCTGCAGGACGCCATGCGCGCGGTGAACCCCGAGGCGCGCGTGCTGGTCATCGGGTTCGCCAGCGGCGAGGTGCCGCAGTTCAAGGCCAACCATCTTTTGGTCAAGAATGTCAGCGTGTTGGGATATTATTGGGGCGGCTACATGGCGTTCCGGCCCGACCTTCTGACCGGATCGCTGGAAACCCTGCTGGGCTGGTATGGCGAGGGACGGATCAAGCCCCATATCAGCCACCACCTGCCGCTGGAGCGTGCCACCGAGGGGCTCGCCCTGCTCAGGGACCGCAAGTCGACCGGCAAGGTCGTCGTAACGATGGATTGAGTGATGGATACGATCTTGCTGGATGGCGGCATGGGCCAGGAACTGGTGGCCCGGGCCGGGCGCGCCACGTCGCTTTGGGCGGTGCAGGCGCTGCTGGACGACCCCGGGCTGGTGCGCGCGGTGCACGACGATTTCTTCGCCGCGGGTGCCGACGTGGCCACCACCAACACCTATTCGATCCTGCCCGACCGGCTCGAGGCGCACGGGATGGAGGATCAGCTGGGCGCGCTGACAGCCTCGGCCCTCAGCATCGCCGCCAATGCGCGCGACGCATGGGGCAGCGGTCGCGTCGCCGGCGCGCTGGGGCCCATCGGGTTCTCGTACCAGCCGCGCAACGCGCCGCCGTCGGACGTGGCGGCCGAGATCTATGCCCCGATCGTGCGCCAGCACGCCGAAATCGTGGATCTGCACCTGCTGGAAACCATGTCCTCGGTCGACCAGGCGCGCGGCGCGGTCATGGCGGCCGAGCTGACCGGCAAGCCGATCTGGCTGGCGCTGTCCGTCGACGACGATGATGGCACGATGCTGCGCTCGGGCGAACCGCTGGCCGACATCAGGGCCCTTCTGGGGGCCCATCGCATCGACCGGCTGGTGCTGAACTGCTCGGTCCCCGAGGCGATCGAGCAGGGCCTGGCGGTGCTGCGCGAGATGGGGCTGCCCTTCGGGGCCTACGCCAACGGATTCACCGAAATTTCACAGGATTTCAACAAGATCGGCGCCACAACTGATCTTCTGAAGGCACGGCAGGACCTGGGCCCCGAAGCCTATGCCGACCACACCGACCGGTGGCGCGAGATGGGAGCCACGCTGATCGGCGGATGTTGCGAGATCTCGCCCGCGCATATCGCCGAAATCGCCCGGCGCTGGGGCCGCCGCCTCTGATCTACTCGGCCGCCAGCCGCACGGTGTTGCCCAGGCGCGCGTAGTTGTCGCGCAGCAGGCGCGCCAGGTCCTCGGATACCGAGGCGGGCAGCGTGTTCGAGCGATAGAGGTTGATATTCTGCATCGGCAGGTCCGGCAGCCCGGCATTGGCGGGCAGCTTGGACACGCCCGCCGGCAGGGTCTGGTCCAGGATCACGTAGACCGCGAGGTCGGCCATGACGGCGACTTCGGCCGCGCGGTCCGACGGCGAATCCACGACCGAATGCCACTCGATCCCCGCCCGGTCCAGCGCGGCGCGGGCCAAGGGGCTGAAGATGCAGTTGCGGCAGAAGGCGAAGTTCAGCGGCCGGTCGCGATGGGCCGTGCCCCCCGTGGCGCCCGCCCAGACCAGCGGCAGCGACAGCAGCGTCTCGCCCCCCTCGCCCGTCGTCTCCTCGGTGGTCAGGATCGCGTCGCATTCGCCGCGCGCATACATGTCCTTCAGGGTCCGGGTCGGCAGCGACAGCAACCGGACCTTCAGCCGTGGATAGGTGTGCGCGAAGGCCGCCAGGAAGGTGGGGATCGCCGGGTAAAGGATGTCGTGGGGCACGCCCAGCACGATTTCGCCCTCGAACCCGTCATCGGTCATCCGCGCGATCGCCTCGTCATTCAGGGTCAGCATGCGCCTTGCGTAGGACAGCAACTGTTCGCCCGTGGGCGTCAGCGTAACGGTGCGCGCGGACCTGTCGATCAGCGACAGGCCGAGCGAATCTTCCAGCCTTTTCAGCTGCATGGACACGGCGGACTGGGTCAGGTGCAGGTGACCCGCAGCGCGGGTCACGCCGCCCACTTCGGCCACGGTCACGAAAGAGCGTAGGGCGGTCAGGTCCAGGTTCCGGGGCATATCATCATCCTTGATGGAGGCCGTCAAAATCATTCGTTTCCATTATGCGCCGTGCGGGTCCATATGATCAAGCACGTTGATGGAAATCCCCCAAATCATCACGAAAGGAAGTTCAGATGTCCAGTCTTTCCCATCTCGCCTCGGGCCTGGGCCACCGGGCCCCGCATCAAGCCCGCCACCGGGCGACCGGCCCACTCTCGCGTCTCGTGGCCTGGGCCGCGCTGATGCGGCAGCGCACCGACCTCGCGCAGCTCGACGAGCACCTGCGCGACGATCTCGGCCTCACCCGCCAGGACGTGGCCGACGAGTTGTCCCGCCCCTCGTGGGATGCGCCGAGCCATTGGCGCGGCTGACAGGTCACGACCCACGGCAGGCGGAGTGATAACGCTGTCGTGGGTCGTGCCGAATGTCGCATGCCCCTGTCTTGAAAACGTGCCATAGTCTGCAAATATATCAACAGCGATCCGCGCGAGCGGTCTCGATATTCACGTTTGGAGGCAATAAATGGCTCAACAGCAGACGATCCGTTCCGGCGCCGGCGTTCGGTCAGCCGAAATCGATCAGGGACTTCGCGCCCACATGAACAGCGTCTACGGCATCATGTCCGTGGGCATGGTGATCACCGGCGCCGCCGCCTGGGCCATCTCGGGCCTGGCGGTCAACGACCAGGGTCAGCTGACGCAGCTCGGCACCGCGATCTACGCGTCGCCGCTGAAATGGCTGATCATGTTCGCACCTCTCATCATGGTCTTCGCCTTCGGCGCGCTGATCAACCGCATCTCGGCCGCCGGCGCGCAGGTGTTCTTCTATACCTTCGCCGCGCTGATGGGTCTGTCGATCAGCTCGATCTTCCTGGTCTTCACTGGCTTCTCGATCGTCCAGACCTTCTTGGTCACCGCCGTGGCCTTCGCGGGCCTGTCGCTTTGGGGCTACACCACAAAGAAGGACATTTCCGGCTGGGGCAGCTTCCTGATCATGGGCGTGATCGGCCTGATCGTGGCGTCGATCGTCAACATCTTCCTGGGCTCGCCCGCGATCATGTTCGCGATCTCGATCCTTGGCGTGCTGATTTTTGCGGGCCTGACCGCGTATGACACGCAGAAGATCAAGACCGACTACATCCAGCACGCGCAGGCGATGGATCGGGAATGGCTTCAGAAGTCCGCCATCATGGGCGCGCTGAACTTGTATCTCGACTTCATCAACATGTTCATGTTCCTGCTGAGCCTAATGGGCAACCGCGAGTAACACGCTCGCCCAGCTCACGCTTCGGGACCGCTGAAACGCAACCGCCCGGCCAGATGGCCGGGCGGTTTTCTTTTGCCTGATGTCGATGGGCGCGGCGGATCAGCCCGGGTCGCGCCAACGGTTCACGATGGGATAGCGGCGGTCCAGCCAGAAGGCCCGCGGCGTCAGGCGCGCGCCCGGCGCGGACTGGAAGCGCTTGTATTCGCTGATATAGATCAGGTGCTCGACCTTCTTCACCATCTCGGGGTCGTGGCCCCGCCCCACCACCTCAGGTACGCTGGCCTCGAAATCGATGAGTTGCTCGAGGATGTCGTCCAGCACCTCGTAGGGCGGGAGCGAATCCTCGTCCTTCTGGTCGGCGCGCAGCTCGGCCGTGGGGGGCTTGTCGATCACCCGCGGCGGGATCACCGTGCCCTTCGGCCCCATCATCCAGTCGCGGTGGTTGTCGTTGCGCCAGCGGCAGGTCTGGAACACCCGCGTCTTGTACATGTCCTTGATCGGGTTGTAGCCGCCCGACATGTCGCCGTAGATCGTGGCGTATCCCACCGCGACCTCTGACTTGTTGCCGGTGGTCAGAAGCATCTCGCCGAACTTGTTCGACAGCGCCATGAGCGACAGACCCCGCAGGCGTGACTGGATGTTCTCCTCGGTCAGGTCCGGGTCGCGCCCCTCGAACAGATGCGCCAGCGCCTCGGTCACCGCAGCGCGCGGTCCCTCGATATCGATCCGGTCCAGCTTGACGCCCAGCAACCGCGCCACCTCGGTCGCGTCGTCCAGCGAGGCCTGGCTGGTGTATTCCGACGGCAGCATGACGCAGCGCACGTTCGCGGGACCCAGCGCATCGACGGCGATGGCGGCGACGACGGCGCTGTCGATACCGCCGGACAGGCCCAGCAGCACCTGGCCGAACCCGGTCTTGCGGCAATAGTCGCGCAGCGCCGTGACCATGACGCGGTAGTCCTGCTCCCATTCATCGGGATGCACGGCGCGCGGGCCCTCGACCGCATGCCAGCCGTCTTCGCCCCGCTCGAAATCCTGGTGATGGATGACCTCGTCGAAGGCGGGCAGCGACGCGGCGAGCGTGCCGTGCGGGTTCAGCACGAAGCTGGCGCCGTCGAAGGTCTGGTCGTCCTGCGCGCCCACCATGTTCAGGTAGACCAGCGGCAGGCCCGTCTCGACGGTGCGCGCCACCATGTGCGCCACCCGACGGTCGAACTTGCCGCGGTAATAGGGCGAGCCGTTGGGGACCAGCAGGATCTCGGCGCCCGACTCCTGCAAGGCCTCGGCCACGTCGGGATGCCACGCGTCCTCGCAGATCGGCGTGCCCACCCGCAGCGGTCCCACGGTGTAAGGTCCCGAGATCGGGCCTTCGTCGTACAGCCGCTTTTCGTCGAATACCGTCTCGTTCGGCAGCTTGTGCTTGAGGATGCGCGCCTTCACCGCGCCGCCTTCGAGCACCCAGTAGGCGTTGTAGAGCCGGTCGCCATAAGCGTAGGGCCCGCCGATGCCCAAAGCCGGGCCGTCGGCGCAGTCCCGCGCCAGGGCCTCGATCAGGTCCGTGGCGTGGTTCACGAAAGCGGGCTTCAGTACCAGGTCCTGCACCTGGTAGCCGGTGATGAACATCTCGGGCAGCGCGACCATCTGCGCGCCCGCCGCGCGGCCCTGCTCCCACACGTCGCGCGCGAGGGCGGCGTTGCCCGACAAATCCCCCACGGTGGGGTTCAACTGCGCCAGCGTCAGGCGAAATCTGTCGGCCATGGGTCGTCACCTCCGACCGCCCATCTAGCAGAACGCCGCCGAATGGGAAGCGGCCCGGGGGCGAAAAGCGTTGCGGCAGCAAGGGCCTGTCGATAGTTTCGGCACAAATCCAAGGGGCTGGGCCGCCGACGCGGCAAACCGCCCCGCAGACCGGCCGGCGCAGGCCGCGGACCGATCCGGCCCGCCGCGCGACCAAGGGGGAAACCGTCGATGCCCACCAGACCGCTGATCCTGACCAGCCTTGCCGCGATTCTGGCCGCGGGTCCCGCGCTCGCGCAGTCCGACGACGGCACGGTGATGACCAAGCAGTACGAGGATGGCGGCGTCTACGAGGGCACGTTCTCGGGCGGCCGCCAGGACGGCACGGGGACCTATCGCCTGCCCAACGGCTATGAATACAGCGGCGACTGGGTCGACGGCGAGATCCGCGGCCAGGGCATCGCGCGTTTCCCCAACGGCAGCGTCTACGAGGGCGAGTTCGCCGCCGGCAAGCCCGAGGGACAGGGCAAGATCTTCTTCGCCGATGGCGGCACCTACGAGGGCGAGTGGCAGGACGGCACCATCAACGGCCAGGGCGTCGCCGTCTACGCCAACGGCGTGCGCTACGAGGGCGGGTTCCGCAACGCCCGCCACCACGGCATCGGCCGCATGGAAAGCCCCTCGGGCTATGTCTACGAGGGCGACTGGGTCGACGGCGAGAAATCGGGCGATGGCACCATCACCTATGCCGACGGCGCGGTCTATGCCGGGCAGATGGAGGCCGACCAGCGCCACGGCACCGGCAGCCTGACCATGCCCTCGGGCCTGACCTACGAGGGCGACTGGCAGGAAGGCCAGATCACCGGCACCGGCACCCTGACCCAGCCCAACGGCGACGTCTACACGGGCGAGCTGGTGAACGGCGAGCGCCAGGGCGAGGGCCGCGTGGAATACGCCAACGGCGACACCTACGAAGGCGATTTCGTCGCCGACCGGCGCGAGGGCACGGGCACCTTCACCCGCCCCGACGGCTACAGCTACACCGGCGAATGGGTCGCCGGCCGGATCGAGGGACAGGGCAGCGTCGTCTATCCCGACGGCGCGGTCTACGAGGGGCAATTCCGCGACGACCTGCCCGACGGCACCGGCAAGATCACCTATCCCGACGGCAACACCTACGAAGGCCAGTGGGCGAACGGCGTGATCGAGGGTGAAGGCGTGGCCACCTATGTGAACGGCTCGGTCTACGAGGGCGAGTTCCGCGATGCCCGCAACCACGGGCAGGGCACGATGACCTTCCCCGATGGCTATGTCTACGAAGGGCAATGGGTCGACGGCCAGCGGCAGGGCCAGGGCACCGCCACCTATCCCGACGGCACGGTCTACGTGGGCGGCTTCGTCGACGGCCTGCGCGAGGGCGAAGGCAGGATCACCTATCCCGATGGCGCAACCTACGAAGGCGACTGGGTCGCCGGGCGGATCGACGGGCAAGGCACGGCGACCTACCCCAACGGCGATGTCTATACCGGCAGCTTCGAGGACGGCGAGCGGCAGGGCCAGGGCACGATCACCTATGCCAGCGGGGACGAGGCCAGCGGCGAATGGCTGAACGGCGCCCTGACCGTCCCGGCCTCGGAGGACGGCGCGGCGGCCGAGTGACCCCTTTTCAGGGCGGCCCCGCGTGCCCACCTGCAAGGGTGACCAAGGAGCCGATGTCATGAAGTATTCCGTTCTCGACCTGTCGCCCGTCCCCGAGGGCAGCACCGCCTCCGCGGCCATCGCCAACAGCGTGGAGCTGGCGCAGAAGGCCGAGTCCTGGGGCTATCACCGCTTCTGGATGGCCGAGCATCACAACATGCCCGGCATCGCCAGCGCCGCGACCGCCGTCCTGATCGGGCACGTGGCCGACGCCACGTCGACCATCCGCGTGGGTGCGGGCGGCATCATGCTGCCCAACCACGCCCCGCTGACGGTGGCCGAGCAGTTCGGCACGCTCGCCACCATGCATCCGGGCCGGATCGACCTCGGCCTCGGGCGCGCGCCCGGCGGCGACATGGCGGTGATGCGCGCGCTGCGGCGCCCGGGCAGCGACGACTTCCCCGCCGACGTGGTCGAGCTGCAGCGCCTTCTGGGCGAGCCCGACCCCGACCCCGGGGCCGCGGTCCGCGCCCACCCGGGCGAGGGCACCCACGTGCCGCTCTGGATCCTCGGCTCCTCGCTGTTCGGCGCGCAACTGGCGGCGCATCTGGGCCTGCCCTACGCCTTCGCCTCGCATTTCGCGCCCGAAGCGCTGGACCAGGCGCGCGACATCTACCGCGCGCGCTTCCGCCCCTCAGCGCAGCTCGACCGGCCCCACTTCATGCTGGCGGTGAACGTCTTCGCCGCCGATGACGCCGGCGAGGCCCGGCGCCTGCGCACGTCGATGCAGCAGGCCTTCGCCCGGCTGCGGCAGGGCACGCCCGGCAGGCTGCCGCGCCCCGTGGACGATATCGATGCCGAGATCGGCGCGGCCACGCGCCGGGCGGTGGACCAGGCCCTGCGCATCAGCGCCACCGGCGCCCCCGACGACGTGGCCGGGCAGCTCGACGCGCTCATCCGCGAACACCGCCCGGACGAACTGATCCTGACCGGCCAGATCCACGATCACGCCGCCCGGCTTCGATCCTTCGAGATCGCGGCCGACATCCTGGGCAACAGGGACGCGACGCTGGCCGCCTGAGCGCCGCGCCTCCTCCATCACTGGTCCGGAAATACTCCGGGGGCCGCGCCAGCGGCGGGGCAGAGCCCCTCCGACCTGTCAGACCAGCGCGCCCTGCGCCATGCGGTTCAGGAACGTCTCGGCCTCGGACAGGATCTGTTCGCGCCGCTCGGGCTTCATCCGGTCCCACGTGGCGTACATCTGCGCCATGCGCGGGTTCGACGCGAACCGCTCGCGGTGACGGTCCATGAAGGCCCAGTAGAGCAGGTTGAAGGGGCAGGCCCCCTCGCCCAGCTTGGTCTTCACGTTGTAATGGCACCCGTCGCAGTAGTCCGACATCTTGGCGATGTAATTGCCGGACGAGACATAGGGCTTCGACCCGACGATACCGCCATCGGCGAACTGGCTCATCCCGATGACGTTGGGCGCCTCCACCCATTCGTAGGCGTCGGCGTAGACGCTCAGGTACCACTCGTGCACCTCGTGCGGGTCGATGCCCGCGAGCAGGGCGAAATTGCCGGTCACCATCAGCCGCTGGATGTGGTGGGCATAGGCCTCGGCCTGCGTCTGCTCCACGGCCTTCGACACGCAGCGCATGTTGGTGGCGTCGCCCCAGTAGAAGCCGGGCAGGGACCGGCCATGGCCCAGTTCGTTGCGCGACGTGTAATCCGGCCCCTCGCGGAAGTAGATGCCGCGCATGTATTCGCGCCAGCCGATGATCTGCCGGATGAAGCCCTCGACGGCGTTCAGGGGCGCGTCGCCCGCCCTCCAGGCCGCCTCGGCCGCGTCGCAGATCTCGCGCCAGTGCAGCAGCCCCGCGTTCAGGTACATTGAGATGACGGCGTGGTAGAGAAACCGGTCGTCGGCAAGCATCGCGTCCTGGTAGTCGCCGAATTTCGGCAGCGCGTGCTTGATGAAATGGGTCAGCGCCCGGCGCGCCTGGCCCTGGTCGGTGGCGAACCAGAACGGGTGCAGGTCGCCGAAATTGTTGCCGAAGCGACGGCCGACCAGCTCCAGCACCTCGTCCACGGTCTCGTCCGGGGTGAACTGCATGGGCCCGCCGAAATCGACCGCGTCGGGGGCGGGCTTTCGGTTCTCGTGGTCGTAATTCCACTTGCCGCCCGCGGGCTCGCCATTTTCCATCAACAGGCCGGTCTTGCGGCGCATGTCGCGATAGAACCACTCCATCCGCAGTTCCTTGCGACCCTCGGCCCAGCGGTCGAACTCGGCGTGGGAGGCGAGGAAGCGGTCATCCGGCCGGATCTCGATATCCAGCGGGCAGTCCTGCAGCGCGTGGATCAGCCGCCACTCGCCCGGCTCGGTCGCCACCACGTGCGAGGTGCCGAATTCGTCCGCGCGGCGCAGCAACTCGCCGGGGATCGAGCCCGAGTTCGCGGGATCGTCCAGCGTGGTGTAGGCCACCCGCCAGCCATCGTCGCGCAGCCGCGCGGCGAATTTCCGCATGGCGGCGAAGAGGAACGCGATCTTCTTGGGGTGGTGCGGGACGTAGCCGGCCTCGTCCGCGACCTCGGCCATCACGACCACGTCGTCGTCCCGGTCGGCACCGCGCAGCGCCGACAGGTCCTCGGACACCTGGTCCCCCAGGACGAGGATCAGCCGCCCTACCATTGAATGGGCTTCGCGGCGTAGTCGAAGAATTGCCCGGTCTGCGCGGGGTCGAGCCCGTCGATCACGTCGACCAGGTTCTTCGCGGCCTGCTCGGGCGTCACCTTGTCGTGGTCGGGATAATCTTCGGTAAAGCTCGTGGCGACGGTGCCGGGATGCAGGCAGGTGACGATGGCGTGCTTGTGGGTCCGCCCCAATTCGACCGCGGCGCCGTGCAGCAGCGAATTCAGCGCGGCCTTCGACGTGCGGTAGGAATACCAGCCGCCCAGGCCGTTATCGCCGATCGACCCCACCCGCGCCGACAGGGCGGCGAAGACGAAACGCTTCTTGCGGGGAATGCGGGATTTCCAGTGCTTCAGCACCAGGGCGGGACCCAGCGCGTTCAGCGAGACCTGCGCCAGCAGTTCGTCCGCGCCCAGGTCGCCCAGCTGCTTTTCGGGCGTATCGCGGGTGCAGGTCAGCGCGCCGGTGGCCACGAAAACCAGGTCCATGTCATCGTCCACGCCGTCCAGGGCGGAGGTGACGCTGCGCTCGTCGGTGACGTCCAGGCCGTCTTCCGAGCGGGACAGGGTCGTCACCTCGACCCCGCGGCCGCGCAGTTCCGCGACCACCGCCTGTCCCACGCCGCCCGATGCCCCGATGACCAGCGCCTTCTTCATCCCGCGTCCCCCGTGCTGTCGCGATGCGCAGGCACCTAGACGGGGGGCCATGGCGGTCAAATCCGGGGGTTTTCATTTAACGATTCACGGTTAAAGTGTCGCACATGAAAACGCGCTTCGACATCACGGCCCAGCGCGGCCTGCTTCTGCTTCTTACGCGCCTCTGAGCGTGCCTTCCGGCGCGACCGCTCAGGGGTGGACCAGCGCCGGGACGGACAGAAGCAAGCGAAAGACCCCAGGAAAATGACCCACCAGGATTTGAAGAAGGCCGATGACGGCCGCGTGTTGATCTTCGACACAACCTTGCGCGACGGCGAACAGTCGCCCGGCGCCACCATGAGCCACCGCGAAAAGCTGGAAATCGCGTCGATGCTGGACGAGATGGGCGTCGACATCATCGAGGCCGGCTTCCCCATCGCATCGGAAGGCGATTTCGCCGCCGTGTCCGAGATCGCGCGGAACACCAAGAACGCCACGATCTGCGGACTGGCGCGCGCGAACCTCAAGGATATCGACCGCTGCTGGGAGGCGGTGAAGCACGCCAACAGCCCCCGCATCCACACCTTCATCGGAACCTCGCCGCTGCACCGCGCCATCCCGAACCTGACCCAGGACGAGATGGCCGAGCGCATCCACGAAACGGTAACCCACGCCCGCAACCTGTGCGAAAACGTGCAATGGTCGCCCATGGACGCCACCCGGACCGAGTGGGATTTCCTCAAGCGCACGGTCGAGATCGCGATCAGGGCCGGCGCCACCACGATCAACATCCCCGACACGGTGGGCTATACGGCGCCGGCGGAATCGGCCGAGCTGATCCGCCGCCTGATCGCCGAGATCGAGGGCGCCGAGGACGTGATCTTCGCCACCCACTGCCATAACGACCTGGGCATGGCGACGGCGAACTCGCTGGCCGCCGTCGATGGCGGCGCACGCCAGATCGAGTGCACGATCAACGGGCTGGGCGAGCGCGCGGGCAATACCGCGCTGGAAGAGGTCGTGATGGCCCTGCGCGTGCGCAACGACATCATGCCCTATTCGACCGGCGTTGACACCACGAAGATCATGGCGATCTCGCGCCGGGTGGCGACGGTCTCGGGCTTCCCGGTCCAGTTCAACAAGGCGATCGTCGGCAAGAACGCCTTCGCGCATGAATCCGGCATCCACCAGGACGGAATGCTGAAGAACGCCGAGACGTTCGAGATCATGCGCCCCGCCGATGTCGGGTTGGCCGGCACGTCGCTGCCGCTGGGCAAGCACTCGGGCCGCGCCGCCTTGCGGGAAAAGCTGCGCACGCTGGGCTTCGACGTGGCCGACAACCAGCTGAACGACATCTTCGTGCGGTTCAAGGAACTGGCCGACCGCAAGAAAGAGGTCTTCGACGAGGATATCGAGGCTCTGGTCCAGGCCCAGGGCGCGGGCGAGGAGACCATCCAGCTGCAGCACCTGCGCGTGGTCTGCGGCACCGAGGGCCCCCAGACCGCCGACATGACGCTGCTGATCGACGGCGAACAGGCGCATACGGAAACGACCGGCGACGGCCCCGTCGACGCGGCCTTCAACGCGCTGAAGGCATTGGTCTCGCACGACGCCAAGCTGCAGCTCTACCAGGTCAGCGCTGTGACCGAGGGCACGGATGCGCAGGCGACCGTCACGGTCAGGCTGGAAGAGGACGGGCGCATCGTCACCGGCCAGTCCGCCGATACCGATACGGTCGTGGCATCGGTCCGCGCCTATGTCAGCGCGCTGAACCGCTTGCTGGTCAAGCGGGGCCGGACCGGTCCCGGCAACGACACCAAGGTCATCAGCTACCGCGACGTGAGCTGATCCAGCCGACTCGCGCCCGGTTCCCGCGGATCGGGCGCGAAAAAATAACTTTCAATATTGCGACAAGCGCGCATCGGAACGTTTGACTTTTCCGCACAAAGTTTCACTTATCCAACATTAGGGGTGTGTCCGTCACCGCGCTTTCCCGCAGGTGTGGCAAAAATATGCCTGTGGTGCCGGGCACGCCCCTTTCGCCCGTTCCGGCCATCCCCTAAAAGGCGCGGACGGCCCTGACGCCACCCGCGGCGCCGGCCGGTCTTGCGATTTTGGGGATGACGGACATGAGCAGTTTGACGGGGATCTTCTCCTCGGACATGGCCATAGACTTGGGAACGGCGAACACGCTCGTTTACGTGAAGGGCCGCGGCATCGTGCTGAACGAGCCTTCGGTCGTTGCCTTCCATGTTCGCGACGGTCGCAAGCAGGTTCTCGCCGTGGGCGAGGATGCCAAGCTCATGCTGGGCCGCACCCCCGGTTCCATCCAGGCCATCCGGCCCATGCGCGAAGGCGTCATCGCCGATTTCGACGTGGCCGAAGAGATGATCAAGCACTTCATCCGCAAGGTCCACAAGCGCACGACCTTCTCGAAGCCGAAGATAATCGTCTGCGTCCCCCACGGCGCGACGCCGGTCGAGAAGCGCGCGATCCGCCAGTCGGTGATCAGCGCCGGCGCCCGCAAGGCCGGGCTGATCGCCGAACCCATCGCCGCGGCCATCGGGTCGGGCATGCCCATCACAGATCCGACCGGGAGTATGGTCGTCGATATAGGGGGTGGCACCACCGAGGTGGCCGTGTTGAGCCTCGGCGATATCGTTTACGCCCGCAGCGTGCGCGTGGGCGGCGACCGCATGGACGAAGCCATCGTCAGCTACCTGCGACGCCAGCAGAACCTCCTGATCGGCGAGTCGACGGCCGAGCGGATCAAGACCACCATCGGCACCAGCCGCATGCCCGACGACGGGCGCGGAACCGCCATGCAGATCCGGGGCCGCGACCTGCTGAACGGCGTGCCGAAGGAAACCGAGATCAACCAGGCCCAGGTGGCCGAGGCCCTGTCCGAGCCGGTGCAGGCCATCTGCGAGGCGGTGATGATCGCGCTGGAAGCGACACCGCCCGACCTTGCCGCGGACATCGTCGACCGTGGCGTCATGCTGACCGGCGGCGGCGCGCTGCTGGGCGAGCTGGACCTTGCGCTGCGCGAGCAGACCGGCCTCGCCGTGTCCATCGCCGACGAGTCACTGAATTGTGTGGCGCTCGGCACCGGCAAGGCGCTGGAATATGAAAAACAGCTTCGGCATGTGATAGACTACGACAGTTGATCCGCGAAGGACGGCCCCGGCCGCTTGGGCGCCATGGCGACTGATAGACACAACAGCGAAGACTTCACCCGCCCGGTTCGCCGCATCGTGACCGGGGTGGTCGTGGTGTTGCTGCTGGCCGTCTTCCTGTTCTGGCGCATCGACAGCCCCCGGGCCGAGCGGTTCCGCGCCCAGATCGTCGACCAGGTGGTGCCCAGCTTCGACTGGGCGCTGGTCCCGGTCACCAAGCTTGCGGGCATGGTCGAGAACTTCCAGAGCTACACCCGCATCTACGAGCAGAACCAGGAGCTGCGGCGCGAGCTGCAGCAGATGAAGGCGTGGAAAGAGGCGGCCCTGCAGCTCGAACAGGAGAACGCCAAGCTGCTGGACCTGAACAAGGTGCGGCTGGACCCCAAGCTGACCTTCATCACCGGCGTCGTGCTGGCCGACAGCGGGTCGCCCTTCCGGCAGTCGGTGCTGCTGAACCTTGGCGCGCGCGACGGGATCCGCGACGGCTGGGCCGCGACCGACGGGCTGGGCCTCGTGGGTCGCGTTTCGGGCGTTGGCGACAGCTCGGCCCGGGTGATCCTTCTGACCGACAGCAACAGCCGCGTGCCGGTGGCCGTGCAGCCCTCGGGGCAGCGGGCGCTGCTGGCGGGCGACAACTCGTCCCTGCCCCCGCTCGATTTCCTGGAAGAGGCCGAGTCGGTGCGCCCCGGCGACCGCGTGGTCAGCTCGGGCGATGGGGGCGTGCTGCCCGCCGGGTTGCTGGTGGGCCAGGTCGTCCAGGGCGCCGACCGCCGCCTGCGCGTGAGACTGGCCGCCGATTACGAACGGCTCGAGTTCCTGCGCGTGCTGCGCGCCCAGCCCGGCGCCGCCATCGACGACCCCGGCGGATTGGTCGCGCCCTTGCGCGCACCCGACACAGTCGCCGCCGCGCCCGCGTCCGAGGCCGCCGATGGTTGATCCGCTCACCCTCCGGATCTGGGGCTTTCGCCTTTATTTCACGGCCCTCTCGGCGGCGATCCTGTTCGTGCACATCCTGCCCTTCCACATCTCGGCCTCGGCCTTCGTCGGGCCGGACCTGCTGGTGTGCCTGGCCTTCGCCTGGGTCCTGCGGCGGCCGGATTACGTCCCGGTCCTTCTTGTCGCGGCGGTGATCGCCGTGTCGGATATCCTGTTCCTGCGTCCCCTGGGCCTCTGGACCGCGCTGGTCCTGCTGGGCATGGAATTCCTGCGCCCGCGCGGGCACCTGAGCGCCGAGATGCCGTTCCCGGTGGAATGGGCCATGGTGACCGGCACGATCTTCGCGATCTCGCTGCTGAACGCGCTGATCCTGGCCATCGTCATGGTGCCGCAGCCGCCGCTGACCGGCGTTATCGTTCACGCATTCGTGACGGCCGCCGTCTATCCGGTGGTGGTCGCCATCAGTGCCTTCGTCATCGGGGTGCGCCCGCCCGGCCCGGCCGAGCGTGACAGCAGGGGGATCCGCGCATGAAACGCAGCCCGCGCGACACCGAAAGCTCGATGAAGAAGGTCACCCGCCGCGGTGCGGTGCTGGGGGGCCTGCAACTGGGCGTGGCGGGGCTTCTGGGCTGGCGGATGCGGCAGATGCAGGTCGAGCAGGCCGATGCCTTCCGCCTGCTGGCCGAGGAAAACCGCATCAACATGCGGCTCATCGCGCCGGCGCGCGGCCTGATCTTCGATCGCAACGGCATCCCGCTGGCCGAGAACGCCCAGAACTATCGCGTGGTCATCGTGCGCGAGGACGCGGGCGACGTCGACGCGGTGATCGCCAAGCTGCAACAGCTGATCTATCTCGACCCGGTCGAGATCGAGCGGGCGCGGAAAGAGATCATGCGCCGCTCGCCCTTCGTGCCGGTGACCCTGACCGACCAGCGCAGCTGGGAAGACATCGCCACGGTGGCGGTGAATGCCCCCGCCCTGCCCGGCATCACGCCGGACGTGGGCCTGACCCGTAATTATCCCCTGCAAGAGGACTACGCCCACGTGGTGGGCTATGTCGGACCGGTCAGCGACTACGATCTCAGCCGCATCGACGACGACGACCCGCTGTTGCAGATCCCCAAGTTCCAGATCGGCAAGACCGGGGTCGAACAGAAATACGAGCGTGACCTGCGTGGCAAGGCCGGCGCGCGCCGGATCGAGGTGAACGCCGCCGGCCGCGTCATGCGCGAGCTGGGCCGCGACGAGGGCATTTCGGGCGCCGATATCCAGCTGACGGTGGAAAGCCGGCTGCAGAATTTCGTCGAGGCGCGGCTGGCGCTGGGCCTGTCGGCCAGCGCGGTTGTCATGGACACGCGCAACGGCGACCTGCTGGCGGTGGGCAACGCGCCCAGCTTCGACCCCAACAAGTTCGTGCGCGGGATCTCGGTCAGCGACTACGGCGATCTGACCAACAACAAGTATCGCCCGCTCAGCAACAAGGCCGTGCAGGGCGCCTACCCGCCCGGCTCGACCTTCAAGATGATGGTGACCATGGCGGCGCTGGACGCCGGCATGCTGTCGGCGGGCGAGACGTTCTATTGCGGCGGCTACCACGAGCTCGGCAACCGCCGCTTCCATTGCTGGAAACGGGGCGGCCACGGCTGGGTGGATCTCGATAAGTCGTTGCAGCAGTCCTGCGACGTCTACTATTACGAGCTGGCCCAGCGCGTGGGCATCGACAAGATCGCCGAGACCGCGCGCCGCTTCGGCCTCGGCGAACGGTTCGACCTGCCCATGTCGGCGGTCAGCCCCGGCGTCATGCCCGACAAGCAGTGGTTGCGCGAACGCTATGACCAGAGCTGGCGCGTGGGCGACAGCCTGAACGCCTCGATCGGGCAGGGCTACGTGCTGAGCACGCCGTTGCAGCTGGCGGTGATGACCGCGCGGCTGGCCTCGGGTACCAAGATCGAGCCGCGTCTGGTCAAATCCATCGACGGGGTCGAACAGGAGGTGCGGGGCGCCGAGCCGCTGGGCTTCGCCACCGAACACCTGCGCCTCGTTCGCAACGGGATGAACTCCGTCACCAATTCGCGTCGCGGCACCGCCTACGGATCGCGGATCGAGCCCGACAACATGCGCATGGCCGGCAAGACCGGCACCAGCCAGGTGCGCAGTGTCGTCGTGCGCAACCAGGACGTGCCGTGGGAGGAACGCGACCACGCGCTGTTCGTGGGCTACGCGCCGGTCGACAATCCGGGCCTTGCGGTGTCGGTGGTGGTCGAGCATGGCGGCGGAGGATCCTCGGCGGCCGCACCGATCGCGCGCGATATCATGCTCTTCGCGCTCTACGGCGAGATGCCGCCGCTGGAAGGCTATCCCTCGTCCCAGCGCGGGCGGATGGAAACGCTGCTGTCCGAGCTGCCGCTGCGCGACGACTTTCGGCCGTCCGACCGCAGGGGCCGCGCGTGAGCTACCTGGAATACAACGTCAAGACGGTGCCCACCGGCCCGTCCAAGATCCTCTACCTGAACTGGCCGCTGCTGCTTTTGCTGGTCACGGTGGCGTCGGTCGGGTTCCTGATGCTCTACTCGGTGGCGGGCGGGTCGTTGCAGCCCTGGGCCGAGCCGCAGATGAAACGCTTCGCCCTGGGCGTCTTCGCCATGTTCGTGATCGCCATGGTGCCGATCTGGTTCTGGCGCAACATGGCGGGACTGGCCTACGGCGTTTCGCTGGCGCTGCTGCTGGCGGTGGAGTTCTTCGGCGAAACCGGCATGGGCGCGCAACGCTGGATCAACCTGGGTTTCATGCGGCTGCAACCGTCCGAGCTGACGAAGATCACGCTGATCATGATTCTGGCCGCGTATTACGATTGGCTGGACATCCGGAAGACGTCGCGCCCGCTTTGGGTGATCATTCCGCTGATCCTGATCGCGCTGCCCACTTACCTCGTGCTGCGCCAGCCTGACCTCGGCACCTCGATCCTGTTGGTGACCGGCGGCGGCATCGTGATGTTCCTGGCGGGCGTGTCTTGGTGGTACTTCATCGCCGTCATCGGCGCGGGCGTCGGCACGGTCGCCGCGGTCTTCTCGTCCCGCGGGACCGACTGGCAGCTTCTGAAGGACTACCAGTATCGCCGGATCGACACGTTCCTCGACCCCAGCACCGACCCGCTGGGGGCGGGGTACCACATCACCCAGTCGAAGATCGCGCTCGGCTCGGGCGGGTGGACCGGGCGCGGCTTCATGCAAGGTACGCAGTCGCGGCTGAACTTCCTGCCCGAGAAGCACACGGACTTCATCTTCACCACGCTGGCCGAGGAATTCGGCTTCGTGGGCGCGTTCTCGCTGCTGTCGCTTTACGTGCTGGTGGTGTTCTTCTGCGTCGTGTCAGCCATCCGCAACCGCGACCGGTTCGGATCGCTCCTGACGCTGGGGGTCGGCGCGACCTTCTTCCTGTTCTTCGCCGTGAACATGGCCATGGTCATGGGCCTGGCCCCGGTGGTCGGCGTGCCCCTGCCGCTGGTCAGCTACGGCGGGTCCGCGATGCTGGTGCTGATGGTGGGCTTCGGGCTGGCGCAATCGGCCCATGTCCACCGCCCCCGCGGGCGCTGAGGGCTTTGCGGGCGGTCGTCCCGCGTGCGATACTCGACGCGCGGTCAACGAGGTGACGCCATGTCCTATCTGCGCTTTTTTACCAGCCCCATGTCGCGGGGCCGCATCGTGCGATGGATGCTCGAAGAGGTCGGTTGCGCGTACGACACGACGCTGGTGGCCTTCGACGCCCCCCGTCCCGACGTTCTGCTGGCCGCGAACCCCATGGGGAAGGTGCCCACGATCATCCACGGCGACCGGGTGGTGACCGAGGGCGCGGCGATCTGCGCCTACCTTGCCGATGCCTTCCCCGAGGCCGGGCTGGCCCCCGCCCCGCAGGACCGGGCCGATTATTACCGCTGGCTGTTCTTCGCCGCCTCGCCGCTGGAATACGCGGTCACCCACAAGGCGATGGGGCTGGAAATGCCCTCGGATCGCGAGGTCCAGGTGGGTTATGGCAACTATGCCCGGGCGATGGATACGCTCGAGATGGCCGTCAGCGGACGCACCTTCGTGGCAGGCGACAGTTTCAGCGCGGCCGATGTCTATCTCGGCTCGCAGGTGGGCTGGGGGCTGGCCTTCGGCACGATCGAGCCGCGTCCGGCCATCACGGCCTACTGGGCGGGCCTGAAGGACCGGCCGGCCAAGCTGCGGGCCGACCGCATCGACGACGCGCTGATGCCGCAAGACAACCCGGCATGAATAGACCGAATGTCCTCTTCGCCGCCCGGCCCGACCGCTGGGACGAGACGCGCGGCCCGCTCGAAGCCGCACTGGCCGAGGCGGGCGTGGCGGCCGACCTCGCCACCGACCACGCGCCCGACACGGTGGATTACATCGTCTATGCGCCCAACGGCCCGTTGCAGGATTTCTCGCCCTTCACCCGCTGCAAGGCGGTGCTGAACCTCTGGGCAGGGGTCGAGGACGTGGTGGACAACCCGACCCTGACCATGCCGCTGGCGCGCATGGTCGACCCGGGCCTGACCGAGGGGATGGTCGAATACGTCACCGCCCACGTCCTGCGACACCATCTGAACATCGACGCCGACATCACGCGAAAGCCCGGCGACTGGACCCCCGTCACGCCGCCGCTGGCCCGCGACCGCAAGGTGACGGTGCTGGGGCTGGGCGCGCTGGGATCGGCCTGCGCCCGCGCGCTGGCCGGGCTGAACTTCGACGTGGCGGGCTGGAGCCGGTCGCCCAAGGACCTGCCCGGGATCACCTGTTTCCACGGGGACGAGGGTTTGGCCGACGCGCTGGCCCGCAGCCATATCTGCGTCGCGCTGCTGCCCCTGACCCCGGCGACCGAGGACCTGCTGGACGCCGACCGCCTGGCCCGGCTGCCCGAGGGCGCCGTCGTCATCAACCCGGGCCGCGGCGCGCTGGTCGTCGAGGACGCCTTGCTGGCCGCGCTGGACGAGGGCCGGGTGTCCCACGCGACGATGGACGTGTTCCGGACCGAGCCGCTTTCGAAGGAACACCCGTTCTGGCACCACCCTCGGGTGACGGTGACGCCGCACATCGCCTCGGTCTCGCGCCCCGAGAGCTGTGCCAAGGTCATCGCCGAGAACATCCGCCGCGGCGAGGCGGGCGAGCCGTTCCTGCACCTTGTCGATCGGCAGGCGGGATACTGAGCCCGACCCTGGCCTCTGCGCGATAAATCGGAGGCTAGCGCAGCTTGGGCGGCCGATCCGGGTCGGTGCCGGGGGCCGACGGCGCGGCGCGCGGTTCGAACTTCGGCAGGTCGAACCGCAGCCCGTGGCGTGCCAGGCGTGCCGCCATGGGGTCGGAGGCGTCGAAGAAGGCCACGTCCAGCGTCCCGGCTTCGAGCCCCGAGAAGACCAGCGCCTCGCGCACCGCGCGGGCCAGGGCACCGTTCGCTCCGCGGGCCGGGTCGATGAAGGCCAGCATGTGCCCCCGTCCGCCGCCTTCGTAGGTGGTCGCCACCAGGTAGGCCATGCGCGCCAGGCCCGTGGCGGTCGCCAGCTTGGCGTCGAGCGCGCCCAGCAGTTTCTCGGGCAGCCCAGTCGGCGCGGCGATCTCGGTCGGTCGGGCGTCGATCTCGTCGGGGCCGTCGCGCAGGGTGCCGGCCAGCCAGTCGACCGCGTCGGGCGGCATCAGGAAGGACGACGGCGCGACGCCGGGGTTCAGGGCCAGCCCGACCCCCTGCCCCGTCAGCATCGCCGTCAGTGTCCGGCCCGACAACGCCGCGTAGGTCGCCCCGTCATGGGCGAAATCGCCCAGCCGCTCGACCCGGTCGAACACCAGCACGAAGGTCCCCTGCGACGTCTCGAACAGGCGGGGATCCAGCGCGTCACCCTCGGGCTCGGCCGTCAGAAGCAGGTAGAGCTCGGCCGCCGCCACCCGGTCGTAGAAGGTCAGCCGCGCGTCGTCATCGTCTGGCGCGGCCTCCATCGCGGCATGGGCGGTGTCGAGCGGGGTCATCCAAGGGCCTCCTTCACGCGGGCGCGCAACGCCGGCAGCAGATCGGTCTCGAACCACGGGTTGCGCTTCAGCCACGCGGTATTGCGCCACGAGGGGTGCGGCAAGGGAAAGATCCGGGGCGCGTGGTCGCGCCAGGCCTTCACCGTGTCGGTGACCCCGGCGCGTGTGCCGAGGTGCCAGCGCTGCGCGTAACCGCCGATCAGCACCGTGAGATCCACCTGCCCCACATGGTCCAGCGCGGCGTCGCGCCAGGTCCGCGCGCAGATCGCCGGCGGGGGCAGGTCCGAGCCCTTGGCGTCATAGCCCGGAAAACAGAAGGCCATGGGCACGATCGCCACCCGCTCGCGGTCGTAGAACGTGTCCTCGTCCATACCCAGCCAGTCGCGCAACCGCTTGCCCGACTGGTCCCAGAACGGTGTATTGGCCTGGTGGACGCGCATGCCCGGCGCCTGGCTGGCGATCAGCACGCGCGCGCCCCGCCGGAACCACACGACCGGGTTCGGTTCGTGGCAGGTCGCGGTGGTGGCGAAACGGTCGGCGCAGATCTTGCAGGCGGCAAGGCGGTCGGGCAGCGGCGTCATGCTGCCCGATCTAAGCGCTCCGCGGGTCTTGCCAAGATCAGGCGGATTGCAGCGACAGCGCGGTGCCGTTGATGCAGTGCAGCGGCGTGGCGCCGTCGAAGACGATCACATGGCCGAAATGGCTGCCGCAGCGGCGGCAATGGACCTCGATCAGCTCAAGCGGCTCGGGCAGCGCGCCGTTGTAGTCGGTGGTGTCGATGCCCGTCAGCACCGCGTTCGGGATCGCGTGGGTGAAGAAGACGAAGCCGATGGGCAGTTCCTGCCAGTGCTCGGAGCGGTAGACCGGCAGATCGCAGCCCACGCAGTGATAGGTCCCGGGATTGTTTTCCTTGGCGTAGGACGAGGTCCAGTTCGGCTCGGTCCGGCCGTCGCGCAGGATGCTGTATTCGTCTTCGCTGAGTTGCGCGCGCCATTCCTCGGGGCTGCGCCGGATTTCGTAGGTGAAGGCGCCGTCGGCATTGGCGGCGGGCGTGTCCTGGGCGCGTGCGGTTCCCGCGACCAGGGCAGCTCCGCTGGCGCCGCCTGCCAGGAACGCGCGGCGCCCGATATTTCCCGGGACTGACATCTGAAATCTCCGATGAAGTAAAATGGATCAAAGCGAGACTATACCGGAATCGTGTTACTGTCATTTGACACCCGTGGCACCGCGCCGTGATCGTCCGCCTTGCCAGCCCCTTCGGTGGCGACTAGCACCAAGGCGATTTCCCACCGCAAAGGGCCGCCGCCATGTACCGCGTCTGGAACCATGTCCCGACCTACCTGGGCCTTTTGCTGGTGGGCACGGCGGTCGCGCTGACCTGGGCGCAGCTCGACGCGGGCAGCTATGACCGGGTGACTGCCTACCCGCTGCTGTTCAACGGGCTCGTCGGGCAGGACGCGACGGTGTGGTTGCAGACCAGCGGCGCGGCGTTCGGCGTGATCGAGCTGGGCGACGTGACCCGCGTCCTGACGCCGCGCAGCCTGGTGAACGACGCATTGATGGCGCTGTTCTTCTTCATCGCCGGCAAGGAGGTCTGGGAGGCCTCGGTGCTGGACCACGGCGCCTTGCGCGGCGGCGGGGCGCACTTGCCTTTGGTGATGACACTCGGCGGCATGGCCGTGCCGGCGCTGGTCTTTCTGGGGCTGTCGTGGCTGCTGCTGGGCCCGATCGGCGCGGCGGCCGTGGCGCCGGGCTGGGTCGTGCCGATCTCGACCGACCTGGCGCTGAGCTTCGTGGTGGCGCGGGCGATTTTCGGGGCGGGACACCCGGCGCTGCGGCTGCTGCTGCTCATCGCGCTGATGGACGACGCCGTTGCGATGGCGGTGCTGGCCGCGGTCAGCAACCCGCCCGAGATGGCCCCGGGCTGGCTTCTGCTTTCGGTCGCCGCGGCCGGGACCGCCTGGCTGACCTGCAACTGGCTGCCCCGGCGGCTGGACCGCGGCAACGACCTGCAACCGGCGGCCAACGCCCTGCGCCGCAGGCTGGGGCTTTGGCCCTACGCGCTCGCGGGCCTCGTCAGCTGGTTCGCCTTCGCGCGGGCGGGCGTGGCCCCGGCCCTTGGCCTGCTGCCGATCATCCCGGCGCTGCCCCATGCCGACCGGGCCTTCGGGATCTATGCCTCGGCCGAGAAATACCTGCACGATCCGCTGAACGAGGCGGCGCACCGCCTGATGCGCCCGGCGCAGGCGGCGTTGTTGGCCTTCGGCCTGGTGAACATGGGCGTGGTCCTGTCGGACGCCACGGCGCTGAGCGGGCTGGTCCTGGCCGGGTTCGTCCTGGGCAAGCCGCTGGGCCTGGGGCTGGCCTGCCTCCTGGCGCTCGGGGTCCTGAGGATGCGGCTGCCCGGGGGGATCGACCGCCGCACGCTCGCGGTGCTGTGCGTCGTGGCCGGTTGCGGCATCACCCTGCCCGTCGCGCTGTCGGACGCCGTTTTCGCGGGGCCGACGCTGCGCGACGCGGCGGTGCTGGGTGCGCTGGGCTCGCTGGTGACCGCGCCCCTGGCCTGGGTCCTGGCCCGGGCGCTGGGACTGGCTCCCCAGCGGTAACGCCGTGATGTCACAGCGACCGGCGCTTGCCGGGGTGCCCGAACCCTCCCATAATATGGCCGCATTCGGCGCCTAGAGTGGTGCGAACCACGCCGCAATAAGGCTGGACCGGATGCATTGAGGCCGACGACGCGACGATGATCGAATTTAACGACGTCTCGAAGTCCTTCTGGACGGGCAGTCACCGCAAGGTGATCCTCGACCACGCGTCGTTCCGGGTGGAGCTTGGCCATTCGCTGGGGATCCTGGCCCCCAACGGGACGGGCAAGACCACGCTGATCAACATGATGGCGGGGCTCGAGAAACCGGACGAGGGGTCAATCCGGCGCACGAGCCGGATCTCGTTCCCGCTGGGCTTCATGGGCGGTGTCGTGAACCGGCTGTCGGGCCGCGAGAACGCGCGGTTCATCGCCAAGCTCTACGGGCTCGACCCCGACTACCTCGAAGCCTTCTGCCGCTGGCTGTGCGGATTGGGCGAATATTTCGACATGCCGGTGGGCACGTACTCGGCCGGGATGCGGTCGCGGCTGAGCTTCGCTTTGTTGCTGGCGCTGGATTTCGACATCTACCTGATCGACGAGGGGATGCCCTCGACCATGGATGCCGAGTTCAACCGAAAGGCGGGTGACATCCTGCGCGAAAGGCTGGAGGACGCGACCATCGTCGTGGTCAGCCACCAGCCCGAGATTCTCGAGAAATTCTGCCGCTCTGCGGCGGTGCTGATGAACGGGACATTGCACCAGTTCGACACCCTGGAAGAGGCGAAGCGTCTTTATGACTACGAAACCCAAAGCTAAGAAGTTTCGCATCCGCAAGTCGAGCCCGCTGGCCAGCGCCGCGGCGGCGAGCGACGGACAGACCCCGGCGAACGCGCAGGGCACCCCGGGGACGTCCGCACAGGGCGCTGCACCTTCGTCGCCGGAGCCGCGCCAGCGCCCCGTCGCCACGGTGCGGCCCGCCGAAACCGGCCGTGCGCCCACGAGCGATCCCGCCGACCGTGGCGACGCGGCCCCCCGCCCCATGCGCGACGCCTTCCCCGCCGCGGCCGCCCGCAAGCAATCCCGCGCCGACACACCGCCCGCCGATATCGATCCGCCCTCGCAGGTCGCCGCCGAAACCGACCTGGCCGCCATCCGAAAGGAAGGGCTGACCGGGCGACAGCTGCGCATGGCGCGGCGGCTGGCGCAGAAGCACGACATCGCGGCCACGTCGGATTTCGACGCGGTGCGCCAGCTGCGCAAGCGCGGCATCGACCCGTTCGAACGCGCCACCATGCTGGAACTGGTGGTCCCGGACGCCCGCCGCAGCGCCGACGCCGCGCCGGACAAGGTCCAGCTTCCGCAGACCGTGGCGCGCGACAAGCTTCCCGCGACCGAGACCGACCGGTTCCGCCACGAGCGCGGCGCCCGGCGCACCGACGAGATCCAGGCGATCCAGCGCGACATCGCCAAACGTCGTCGCCGCAAGCTGGCGTTGCTGACCGCCCGGCTGGCCTTCTTCGTGGCGCTGCCAACGCTGATCGCGGGCTACTACTACTTCAAGGTGGCGACGCCCATGTACGCCACCCAGACCGAATTCGTGATCCAGCAGGCCGAGGCCTCGGGCGGCGGCGGGCTGGGGGGCCTGTTCTCGGGCACCGGGTTCGCCACCTCGCAGGACAGCATCGCGGTGCAAAGCTACCTCATGTCCCGCGACGCCATGATGCGCCTGAACGAGGACGCCGATTTCCGCGCGCATTTCAGCCAGGACTTCATCGATCCGATCCAGCGGCTTCCCGAGGACGCCAGCATGGAACAGACCTATGCCATGTACGAGGACGTGGTCGAAATCGGCTACGACCCCACCGAGGGCATCGTGAAGATGGAGGTCATCGCCGCCGATCCGCAGACGAGCGCGGAATATTCCCGCCGGCTGATCGACTACGCCGAGGAACGCGTCGACAACCTGACCCAGCGGCTGCGCGGCGACCAGATGGCCGACGCCCGCGCCAGCTTCGACGAGGCCGAGGCCAAGATGCTGGCCGCCCAGAACCGCGTTCTGGAGCTGCAGGAACGGCTGGGTGTGCTGGATCCCGCGGCCGAGTCCGGCTCGGTCATGGGCCAGATCACCACCTTCGAGACGCAGCTGCGCGAGAAGCAGATCGAGCGGCAGTCGATCCTGGCCAACCGGCGCCCCAACCAGGCGCGGCTGGCCGGTGTCGAGGGCGAGATCCAACGCCTGCAGGCCGTGGTCGACGACCTGCGGTCGCAGATGACCGATGGCTCGGGCAGCGCCGCGTCGCTGGCGCGCGTGTCGGCCGAGCTGCGCATCGCCGAAACCGACCTGGCCACGCGCACCACCCTGATGCAGCAGGCCCTGCAGCAGCTGGAAACCGCCCGGCTCGAGGCGAACCGCCAGACCCGATACCTGTCGCTGGGCGTGACGCCGGTCGCCCCGGACGAGCCCAGCTATCCGCGTGCCTTCGAGAACACGCTGCTGGCGTTCCTGGTCTTCGCCGGGCTTTACCTGCTGCTGTCACTGACGGCCTCGATCCTGCGCGAACAGGTCTCGGCCTAGGCCAGACCCCGGCCGGCCGGAAACGGGGGGCACGGGCCAGCATCGCCCCGCCCCGCGCCGCGGGATCGCCGCCCGGGCCGGGGCGGTCCGCTTCGCATCGCAGGTGGAGGCGCGGCGCTTTGGAAGGCCGGACCCGGGTCCCTTATTGGCCGATCCGGGTCCGTGAGACCACTTCAGGATTTCGCCAGTTTCCCGACCGGACCCCCTTGCGTCCCCCGCACGCCCTGCCTAAAAGCACTCTCGCGTTGGGGTGTAGCCAAGCGGTAAGGCAGCGGTTTTTGGTACCGTGTACCGTAGGTTCGAATCCTACCACCCCAGCCATGTTTTCCTCCCAGACGCGAAAAGCCCAAGAAAATAGGGTCGACCGGTCCCGGTCGCAAAACGCTGTGTCACACACCGCACAGACTGTGACACAAGCTGTGACACAAAGCGCGCCGCGCAAGGACCCGCCGTCAGCCGAGGCCGGTCGGTCCCGGTCAGGTCCCCATGGCGCCCGGCGCCGACCGGCTGGCCCCTATCTCCAGCGCCGCGGTCGAATCTTTTACTTCCGAAAGCGCTTACCCAACGTCATCGCGAAAAAGGCCCGGCAAAAGTTTTTCTGTCTCTCGCTTCGAACCGCTCTACTGCCCGAGGCGATGAGCCGGGCGGCTCGTCTCCTCGCAACCTTGGAACGCGAAGAGACCAGACTGATGACCGACCAGACATTCCAGCAGATGCCCGCCGAGGAGATCACCCTTCTCCTGACCGAAAGCCTGCGCGCCGAACTCGCGCGCATTGTCCTCGACCAGGACACCGCCGCGATCCTCGAGGACGACGAGATTGACGCGCGTATCACGCTCCTCGAGCAGGAGACCCTGACGCTCAAGCGGCGTGCCCGCCGCGGCGACTTCTCCAAGGTCGACGACACGCTGCGCCAGGCGGCAGACGCTTTGGGCATCCGCCTGCCGACAACGATCCCGAACGATCTCGGACGGCGCGCCGTCGATCTTGTCCGCGAGCTGAAGGAGATCGAGACCAGCGCGCTCGATGGCGAGGATGCCCGCACGACCGCCGCACCGGTCGTGGCCCGTTTCGGGGCCGAGACCGTGGATCGCTTCCTCGAGAGCCGCACCGTGCGCCTCTCCGACGCTTGGGAACGGGCGCTGAAGCGCCATCCGACGAAGAGCATGAAGGGCAACATCGACGCGATCGCACGGATCGCGATCGAGTTCTTCGGGGACATTCCCGTGTCGATGATCACGCGGCTTCGGCAGGAGGAGTTCGTCGCCTGGATGGCGCGGCTGCCCAAGACGCAGGGCCGGAGCCACGGCAAGAACCGGTTCACAGAGCGGGCAAAGCGCAACGGGCGTCCCGTCAAAGAGCGGCCACAGCTCACCAAGCAGGACGAGATCGACATCGCCGATGCCAAGGACGAGGCCATTACCGAGGAGATCCGCGCGCGCACGGATATCTGCGACCTGGAGAAGCGCGCACTGCTGGTGGAGAAACTCGTCCCTCGCCTGACCATGACGACGATCCGACGCAATCGCGACGGGCTCAAACGGATGTTCAAGGCGGCGCAGGATCTCGGCTGCCACGACGTGCCGGAGGTCCTCTCCTACAAGGAGGTCGCTCGTGCGATCGAGGCCGCTGCGCCAAATGACCCGCTCTACATTCGTGTCTTGCCGTGAACGGCGTTCCTGACGCGCCCGCAGAGCTCCCGTGAAGTGCTCAATCGCCCGCCGCCCATCTTCGGCGTATTGCTTATATGTCTGTTGGGACAAACCTTCCCGCGCGATCCGCTCCAGAATAGGAGCGGAGCGAGGATCGAACTTGGGCATCCAGTGCCGGTAGGTTTCCAGACAGATCAGATCTTGCCGTAGGTCATGCTTCCTTTGGCGCGCTACTATATCGCACGCCTTCTCAAGATTTTTGCCATACTGACGAACGGTCGTCTTTTCACTAGCTTTACAGAATTCAATCACGTCCTGGATGATAGGCTCCGACATCGGCGATCTCCTTTTGATTATCGAGCGTTAGTGGGAAGATTGGCCGTTCCTGAGCAGCCGGTAACGAAAGGTCGTTCGCTTCCCGGTGCCGAAAGCGAACGACATGTTATTATTTTGGTTATTGCTGTGCGGAATCATCGTTCCTGCGCACGATATCCGCAAAAACGTTATTCCGCCCTGCCGCCACGCTCGAATTGTCATTGGTATCTTCTGGATTTTCTGAGACTCGAACGAAGGCTGGCGGCTCTCTGCCTTCCGCCAGCGCGTTAACGACGCAGGGCATCCAGCGGCGCGATCGTGGCGCCGCTCCGCCTTCCGAAATCTCCGAGAGCTGGACGCCACACGGATAGCCAAACGTGCCGTTTCTGATTTTGCCCCGGACCGTGCTTGCTGGCGCATTGATCCTGCGCGAGAGCCATGTGACGCCCTCAAGTGGCCGCCGCAGGTAATCCCGATCTAAGCTATCGCGCGGGTCGATTCCGAGTATTTTGCGATACACTTCTGCCTCCGGGAAGCGTCCGTCGATGGCCCGGAGCCCAAACCTTTCGGCGATAGAAGCTACGGAATTGCGGCTGACCCCCAGCCAGAGTTCTAGCTCGCCAGCATTAAAAATCCGGGCGAACGAAGCTTGAAATATTTACGTTTTGTCCTGCTCTGCGTCATCTGCATCTCCTTTTTCGGGAGATGGGTCCGGATACATGAACAAAAAACGCTTAATTGCTCGGGCTGCTCGCCACCTTCGGATAACCCGGAGTGTCCTATTATCCTCCGTCCGGCGCAGACACTCAACGCTTCCTGCGCACTCCGGTGCAATTCGGAGGCAAGCAGTCTACACTCCGCCCGTGGATCGCTACGAGTTCATTGAGCGTATAGCAGGCGGATGAGAATGCTCGGCGCTTTTCCGCGGGTAACACAGCGAGTCGTTCCGCAAACCAGTCCCGCGTCAGATCACGGAGCGAAAGACCTTCGGCTTTCGCCGGTGTAGAGACTGCGGCGAGGTTCATCACTCTCGCTGGTGTCAAAGTCTCAGACTTCCTCGCGAGTGCTCTGAGTTCAATCCACCTGCGTTCGACCGGTGAGATATTGGACGGAAGGCCCTGGCCTCCGCGAGAGATGATGAACCGCGAAAGCTCCCTAATGTAGCCCTCGTAGGTCTTCTGGGACGGCCGCTTGGTACCAAACGTTTCGGTGCGGAGCGCACTGAGCTCTTGCAGCCGATTCCGCGAAAGAAATTCCCCGATGCCTGGATCGTCCCCGACCGTGAAGACACCTCCCAGAAGAGCCATGCGCCAAGAAAATGCAATGGCTGACCTGACCCGACGCGTCTCCCCATCTGCAACCGTTTGCAGCTGCGGGTCGAGAGGATACTGAGTGCCGTGATCGCTGGGTTTCGGCAAAGTGCCGATCTTGCACATGGGGAGAAGTTCCGTGCGACGTGCTAGACCGTCCTTTTGCAAAGCATCAAGGGCGCCTAGCCTGAGCTGCCCCAACCGAGTGGTCCAGGTTGATTGTTAGTGCATCGCTGGTCGCCGGTCGACGGCTATGATGCTCTCCGGCGCCGGAGGCCTGTAGCCCAAGGCGCTGTGGGGCCGGACGGTATTGTAGTGGCGACGCCACCGCTCGATGAGGATCTGGGCCTCACGGAGCGAATAGAAAACCTCTCCGTCGAGCAGCTCGTTGCGGAATCGAGCGTTGAAGCTTTCGCAGTAGCCGTTCTCCCAAGGTGAGCCAGGCTCGATGTAGGCGGTCTTGGCACCGACGGCGCCGATCCAGTCGCGGACCTTCAGAGCAACAAATTCGGCACCGTTGTCGGACCTTATAAACT
>NZ_FQZA01000001.1:0-38271 GCF_900141995.1 Palleronia salina
CGGGCTTCTCTCGCTTCCCAGCCATTCTCTGGTCCTCTCCATGACGGGATCATTCTATCCCAGTGGGCGGACCACTTCAGAGGGGGCATTTCACTGCCCTGCCAGGCGTGCCCATAGAAACAGCGATGCTGCTCGTACACCGATTCTAGAACCATCACCCGCGAGGCAGACAAAGACGCCCGCCAGGTCGCCCGCGAAGTCGTCCGAACAGAGCAATCCGCGGTCTCAATGAAGCTGCCAAAGAAGGTCGAGATTCTGTTCGAACACCTCAAGCGTATTCTCGACCTCGGAGGGCTACGACTATGGGGGTCATGCGGCGCGAACGACGATATCCTGCTCGCCGCTCCCGCCCGGGAGCCGCCACAGACACTTTAGGCGGGGAACGGACCTTCGCTGCGTCCGCGAGAGCGACCCGCGCCGTCCGTGAAAGCGGACGTTCAGCCGGGCATCACGGCCGGCCCCTCTCGCATCGGCACGATGGGCGGAGAGCCGCCGTTCGCTGCTGGTGCGCGACCCCAGTCAACAAAGGTGGGAAGCAGGAATTCGCGACACCAGCAAACAAATCGCCCGAGCCGCCATGTTCAGATCGATGACGAGCCGGCAAGGCGCTCGACTATGTGGGGAATCTTGGCGAACTGCACAGGGTTCGTTGCGACAGGAATACATGAGAATTTCCCGGGCAAGCCAGCACAACCGTAGGTCGTTGTGAAGCAAATGGCACACCTCCCTCAAGCAACAGCACCGCGACTGCGTCGGCCACACCGCCGCATGAAGGCGTCGATTTCCTCCTATCGGTTCATGACCAAGCAGCAGAACCACCCTAATTGCCACAAGGAGAACCTAGGTCAATTTGCTCTGACAGAATCTCATTTGGCCAGTACTGTCAAAACGATTGGCCGGTCGAAGTAAGTACTGAAATAACCAAGTTTTGGAGCGCACTTGCGAAATCAGCTTCGCCTCTCATAGAAGCTCAACTCCACCCTTCGCATTTTCAATCTTGGACTGCGTTGGAAACATTATCTCGGCTGACTGGACATCATTCTGGAGAATTCGACTTGGAAGAGAGATTTCGCGACTTCTTCTTCGCGCCCTTTTCTACGACGGCCTTTTCGGAAAGATCTCTTTCCAACCGCGCTGCCCGGAGCCTTTGCGTCTTGGCTTGGCGCGCAGAGTTCTCTGCGTCGGTCATGCCTTTGACGATCCTGCTAACGCTATCTGCCTTGGTCTCGGAGGCGGTCGGGCGGAAGACCGGCTTCTTGTTCAACAAGCTATTCTCCATTTCTGAATGAGGCGACAACAACGGACCCGTGCGTATTCTTGTGTATTTGGTGCCGAGCCTTCTATCAGCGATCTGCAATGCAGATTTCGGCGCCCGCTGAGCTACTAAGCGAGTCAATCGAGATCGGCGCCCGCCATGCGGAGCCAAACGCTGCGGTAAAATACGATTACGCTAGTTCAGACATCCGGATCGTTGCAAAACAGATCCTTCTACAAGCGGTCTCGAAATTGCCGACTCAGCGCAGTGAAGAGGGCGCCCGAAGACGCCCTGCTCATAATTCGCTAGGATCGCTCAGACTAACTGAAGGTTGGCTGCGGACTCTCGGCCGTCGCGGCCGGATTCGATGTCGTAGGTCACTTTCTGATCGTCGCTCACGGTCGTTAGACCGGCTCGTTCGACAGCCGAAATGTGAAGAAAGACATCCTTGCCGCCCGTTTCGGGGGCAATGAAACCAAAGCCTTTGGTGGGGTTGAACCATTTCACGGTGCCGTTGGCCATATCCGTGGTCTCCTGTACTGAACGCTGCCCGCAGGATGCGGCAGCCCGGCAAAGTCAGACTTAGAGATCGACTGAAGCCGGATGAACGGGAGCAGAGGGTCGCAGAGCAAAACGTTGACATGTTTTGTATGGACGTTAGCGAGCCAGAACACAAGGGCTATAAATCGGCGACCTCGCCTTCGGGCAAAAAGGAAGGCGCCTATTGACATACCTCCTGCTCGCACCCATCTACCTCCACAGAGCGGCATTTCAACACGTTTCGTGCAGGAGCGCGGCAGGCAGATGGCCTCTTGCTCCAACTACAAATGACTGCATCGGCTTTTGCGTACTTGACCACACCGGCTCTCTGCTCGGCTAGCATTCGGAAACTCGAAGCGACTGAGATTGGGTATCGGAACCTTGTTCTCTCGGTTGATGCCTTAACTGCCCATTACTTTTTCTCGAAAGAGAACTGTTCAGCTGCGCGTAGCGATAGCAGATAGCAAGATCGCGCCCCTAGCTGGTGGGTAAGGCTTCCTGTCGAGCAGTATAACGCGCTGGCCTGGCAGCTGAATACCTACCGGAAATTCCTTTACAGCGACGCGGCGCTTTCTCCGCAGGAGGATACTTAATGAATACCCCCGACTGGCTCAAACCAGGTGTATATGGGGCCGTCATCGGCGCCGCACTCGTCGGAACCCTGGGGTTCACTTGGGGTGGCTGGGTGACTGAGGGCACCGCGAGTGACAGAGCGACCTCGATGTCGCAGCAGGACGTCATCGCAGCCATGGTGCCAGTCTGCCTAGAGATGGCACGAACCGACCCTAAAAGATCCGCGAAGATTGAAGCTATTCGAGAAGCCTCGCCGTATCAGCGACGAGATGCATTGATGGAAGCTGGCTGGGCGACTGTCCCAGGTGCGGAGGCTCCAGACCGTGACATCGCCGAAGCCTGTCTTGGACCTCTGGATATCGATGCTGTGCCTGCGCCTACGAGCAACAGGGTCGACGAAGGATGACCGCACATATCTCGAAGCCCAGGTCGAACGCGTCCACTAACCGCAACATAAGGGCGCTCGTCGCGTTGGCTGGCGCAATCGCCCTGCTTGCTTTTCCGGCCTTATCTCAGGACGGCACTGGATCAGCACCCAAAAATGCCGAAGCACGGTCATACGGAGCCGGTTGGGACTGTAAGCCAAGATACAGACTAAACGGCTTAGACTGTGTAGCTATCGATATTCCAGAGAACGCCTATGCTACGAACACATCCTACGGCCTGGGCTGGGCGTGTGATCGCGGATACAAGCAAGTGGCAAGTTCGACCTGCGAGGCAATACCAGTTCCCGAAAATGCATTCCTGAGTTCATCGGGCTACGACTGGAAATGTGATCGAGGATACCGGCAAGATGATGAGACCTGCATTAAAATCGATCTTCCAGAGAACGCATATCTTGCAGAAGGTCCCTCAGATTATGGATGGCTATGCGCACGCGGGTTCATTCCTTTGCGGGAGACCTGCGTGCCCATTGCGGTGCCCGCCAACGGTTATCTCACCAACGCGCGCTATGGTGCCCAATGGGCATGCGAGAGGGGTTTCTCGAAGTTGGATGGGCGCTGCGATCCCATCGAACTTCCTGATAATTCTTACCTAGAATCGGAGTCTTACGGGCCTGGATGGCGCTGTGAGCGTGGATACGCGCCCGTGGATCAGGTCTGCGTATTGATCGATCTGCCAGCCAATGCGCACCTTGACAGATCTGGAAACCGCTGGCGTTGCGACCGCAATTTCCAATTATCTGGCGAGGAATGTACTCTTGGAAGGTAAAAACGCTGATACGGAAGGGGCCGGCGAAACCGATCTGAGGATTCAGATTGGATGTCGCTTGAGCTTCCGGTTCTCCCAGCCGACGCCGCTCATCGCGATGCTGAACGTACACTTCTCTCGTTTCAGCGATTTGGAGCGTGCGGATTATCTTGTAACATCGCCGAGTGTTCCGCTGGAAAGCTTTCGAGACGATTTTGGAAACTGGTGCACACGCATGGTGGCGCCAGAGGGCAATTTTGATCTCACGACCGATGGGATCTTCCGCGACAAGGGGCAGCTTGATCCTGTCGCTCCGGATGCGGTCCAACATAGAGTTCAAGACCTACCGTTCGAGACCTTGCATTATCTTCGTGGCAGCCGTTATTGCGATACAGATTTGCTATCAGAGGAAGCATGGCGGAACTTTGAGAATACCGTCCCCGGTTGGTCACGGGTTCAGGCAATCTGTGATTACGTGCATTCGACCATTTCTTTTGACTACATGAAAGCACGCGCAACGCGTACATCGTCCGAAACGCTGGCTGAAAAGCAAGGTGTTTGCCGGGATTTTACGCATCTCGCCATCTCGTTCTGCCGATGTATGAATATTCCGGCGCGCTACTGCACCGGATACCTAAGCGAGCTCGGCCAACCTGAACCTCATGCCCTGGACGACTTCGCTGCATGGATGGAGGTATTTCTGGACGGGCAGTGGTATGTCTTCGATCCGCGAAACAACAATAAACGGAAGGGTAGGATCTTGATTGCCCGCGGTCTGGATGCAGGGGATGTCGCCCTTACACAAACCTTCGGCCCTAGCGTACTTACCGAATTCTCCGTCTGGACACGACAAATTTAGGATTGTTCGCCCCAAAAGAACGCTCAACGCTTCTCGTGAATTTTAGTCCTTGATCGCCGGGTGCGCTATTCCGGTTGAACGTCCTTTGTTTGCAGATATCGGCCACTTTCTTCACACTTTCTTACTTTAACCTATGTGAGAACAAACATGAATACGTCCATCAAAACAACCGCGATATTCCTGCAGGATTTCAATCTGCGCAATTTCGATGAAACGCTACCTGCGGGCGAATACAGCATTGAGACTGGGGCTCAAGGCGTGGTGGGCCTTTCACCTTCAAGCGCCTGTCCAGCTTTTGTAATAGTGCATTTGCACCCAAGACCGTCGCATCCTGGGCTCAGCCGTACTTTCACCATGCCGCTGGCAGATTTAGAGTATGCAGTGGCCAAGGACAAGGCAACCGGCAAGCCGCTCTTGGACTATTTTATTGAGGAAATGCTCGCGGATCCGATGGTTTGTCTCGTTATGCAAGCAGATGGTTGGACAGACTGCGAAGTTCGAGAAATCTACTCTGGCCAATCGCGTGATCGATTGAGGGTGAATGAGTCGCGCCACCCCGAACCGGAACTGAGGATAATTGAGTGCCCACAGGTAAGTGGGCCACGCACTGGAAGCAATCGCCCTGGTATTGGGGAGTGATTAAGGATCGGAAGATGGTTGTTCATCCTTAAGACGGATCCCGACATCCTTCTTTTGCAATAGGTTCTCAGTGGCACCAAATCGGTTAAAGACCGGATTGCGACCTAAAGAGCTAAGCGAGTGAAGGATGAAAAGTCAGTCTTCGATGTGTTTTCCATTACGGCCGATGGCCCTCCGCGTCGCGCGACGCGCGCCACTGGTGGTCCATATGATGTGTCAAATCCCCTACGTTTCTGCCGCCGACAAAAGGGGCCGTTTATGGCAAATCTCAGTTTCCGGATCGTTCATTGGAGCAGCCGCATCGAACGGCGGCAAAGTCCGCATAGCCGACCTTTGGCTGCGCCGGGGGTGCGCAGGCGCGGCGAACGTCGGGTTCGGCGGGCCGCGCTGCAGCATCACGAGCCGGGACTGAAGTTCGGCTTCGGGCCGATCGTGATGAACGGGTGCTCCGGGTGGGGACCGGCCATTCGCAGCGCCAGGCGCGAAGGTCGGCCCAGGGCCGTTCGCATCGAAGCCGCCCAGGCAGCGACCGCGGTATGCGCAAGCATCGTCGTGGGGAGTTGGGCTCAGACCGGACCTTCGCCGCGGATCGGTGCTATGATCTGCCGTCGGCTGCATGCCGAGTACGCGGTGGGCATGGTGGATCGGAGGATCCACCATGCCTGCTAAGAATTTGCCTGCCATTCGCGCCTGCCTTCCCGCTTGGAACAAGGGGCGCATCGTCGGCCAGAAACGACCGCTTCAACCGAAGCATGTCTGGGCGATCCGAGTCCGCCTCGAGATCGCCCAGCGGACCCGCGAACTGGCGCTCTTCAACCTTGCCATCGATAGCAAGTTGCGCGGCTGCGATCTGGTTCGGCTCAAGGTCGCCGACGTTTTCGCGGCCGGTCAGGTCAAGCACCGCGTAACGATCGTTCAGAGTAAAACCCAAGGACCGGTGAGTTTTGAGATCACCGAAGACACACGGAAGGCAATCGCGACTTGGCTGGAAGATCCCCTGATGGTCGGGTCGGAACACCTCTGGCCGGGCCGGTTTCACGAGCGACTGCATATCTCGACCCGGCAGTATGCCCGACTGGTTCGGGAATGGGTGGCCTCCATCGGCCTCGAGCCGAGCGCCTACGGCACCCATTCTATGCGCAGGACCGAGGTTGCACAGATATACCGTAAGACCGGCAACCTCCGAGCGGTGCAGCTCTTACTCGGGCACACGAAGATGGACAGCACCGTGCGGTATCTCGGCGTCGAACTTGAGGATGCGCTCGCCATCGCGGAGGCGGTGGAGATCTGAGCCTGCTGGGCCGGTCGCAGAGATGATCATTGCGGCGGTGCAGTTTCCCCATACCGGACTTTCATGGCACCGCGCAGCATAGCCCAAGACCCTGAGGTCCGCAGTGCGGGACGAAGCTGCGGTTCGCGTCACCAATTTGATTGGACAAAGTCCATCGCCCAGACATCGTTCGGACCGATGGCTTCCTGGCGATCCTCACGCAGCTTGGCCTTCACCCGACGCTTCGGATGCTTGTTCCGCAGCTGAAGGCCTAACTCGTTGTAGATTCTGCGAGTCTTCTTCATGTTTATCATCCATCCCTCCCTTCGCAGCAGCACATGGACGCGGCGATAGCCGTAGCGCACGCGGGTCTCTGCGATCTCCTTGATCCGCCTCTCGACGGCCGCCTGGTCGGTGCGCCGGGACTTGTAGTGGAACGTCGAGGTGTCGAACCGAAGGGCCCCACAAGCCCCGCGGATCGACACGCCCCAATCGATGCACATCCCGCGAACCAGTTCGCGCATCCGGCCAGGCTTCAGAGCTTTCGGCGGATGACGTCCTGCAACATCTCCCGATCGAGTGTCAGGTCGGCCACGATCTTCTTCAGCCGGCTGTTCTCGTCCTCAAGCGCCTTCAGCCGGCGCATCTCGTCGGGCAGCAACCCGCCGTATCGCTTCTTTCGGTTGACATAGGTCGCCTGGCTGATTCCGTTCTGCGCTAAAATCGATCCACTGGATCGATTTCCATACGCTTGAACTGCGGCAGATCTCCGCCACCGGCGCGCCTTCCTCGCCCTGCTTCAGCGCGAAGGCCTTCTCAGCCTCTGTGAACCTCGATGCCTTCATGCTTTCCGCTCCTCTCCCAGCCAGGAAAGCTTACCGGAAACTCCAGCATCAAATGGTCCAGTTCTCAGGGGGGGGCAGATCAAGCTGCGATACGTCTTCGCTAGAACAAATTGCGCGCAATCGCGGAAGCTGGATGAGTGACGAGCTCAGCTTCCGTCGTGAGAAAATGTCTAATTTGGCTTGGAGAAGTGGGTGGGTAGTTAGGGCTCGCCCGCCGCGATCTTCAATTTTTGCCATGAAAATTCAATGACTTAAAATAAAAATGTGGAGGCGAGTACCGGAATCGAACCGGTGTACACGGATTTGCAATCCGCTGCGTCACCACTCCGCCAACTCGCCGCCGGTGGTGTGGGGCGGGCATACTCCGAAGTGCGGGGCATCGCAAGCGGCGTTGCGCATGGTGGTCGCGATCTTGCTGGACTGCCGGTCGAGCAAAGCGTTCGGCGCAGCTCGTCCTCTCTTGGGTCCCGGCCAGCCGCGACATGACAGGTGACAGCCGCGGGGTCACGTCCGTCGGCGCGGACGCGGCGACGTGGATCAGCGTCGCGATGCAGTGGGGGTGATGACGGACGCGGACTGTCCCGAGTTTGGCGATAAAGGGCCCGGGCCGGCATCAGTGTTCAGGGCCAGTACGCCATCAAGGCGTTCCCTGGACCTAAATATGGCAAAATTGCGAAAACGCTTTGGAATTCGCGCGCGGTATGGAAAGTATAATTCTGTCTCTAATTGCCTTGGTTTGCTGCTGTAATTCAACCTGGGCGGGAATTGAAAGAGGCAATACAATTCTAGTGGGGCCTAAAAGGGGGTACTTATGGCTTAAAGGACATTCATTCTGGCGACGACCGCGCTGACGCTTTCGGCAGGTTTCGCCATGGCAGACGGCAACGAGGCGTGGCTCGTTCAAGAAGGCAACGGTTTCCACAGCGGCAGCATCGATCAGTCCGCCGGATCCGACAACGATGCTGGTGCGGACGGCAATCCGATCGTGCAGCGCAACCAGTTCACCAATGTGCCGAACACTCTCAACATCGTCCAGAGCGGTTCGAACAACAGCGTCGGCTTGGGACCGATTGTGAACCGTGGATCGGGCTTCTACCAGTTCAACCAATCCGGCGCAGGGAGTGATGCCGTCGTCACACAGGCCGATAGCGGCAACTCGATCGGCACGATCTACCAGTTCAACAAGACCGCCACCGCAACGCGCACGTCGCTGTCGGTGACGCAAAGCGGGGGTGATGACAACACCATTACCGAGATCACCCAGATCCGCGATGGCTCGACCGACGGGACCGCACCCGGGCGTCTCGGCCATTCCGCCACTATCCTGCAATCCGGTGGATCCAACCTGATCGCGAAGGCCAGGCAGACCGGCGCCGATCAGGACATGGATCTCGAACAGTCCGGCAATGGCAACGTGATCCTGAACGCCAGCCAGTCGGGTGCCTCCAACGAGATGTTTGTCGATTTGGTCGGCAACCTGAACGGGACGGAGAATTTCGAACTCACCGGCCCCAACAACGCCGGCGAGTTCGCCCGGGCGGTCGGTATTCCGCATAGCGAACTGACCCAGGCCGGCACCGGCAACTTCATGGACGTGATGATCACGGGCAACGAAAACCGCTATGGCATCGCCCAGTCGGGCGATAGCAACTCGGTGGGTCAGATCACCGTGACCGGCAGCAAGAACGATCTTGCGATCAAGCAGGACGGTATCGGCAACATCGTGTCCGTCTCGGACATCGCCAGCAGCTTGAACAAGATCGGCATCACCCAGCTTCAGGACGGCAACATCGCCGACGTCGAGGTCGCGGCCGGTTCCGGCGGCAACAAGTTCGGCATCTACCAGGATGGTTTCGGCAACAACACCTATGTCGATATCTCCGGCGGCGGCAACAACGGTGCCGGTATTCTCTTCGGTGCGGGTTCCGCGTTGGCGCCGACTGTCGATGCGGTCGCGACCGCCTTCGGCGGATGGCAGCTCGGCATGGTGAAACAGCTTGGCTCCTCCAACGACGCGGACGTGCTTGTCGACGGGAGCGACAACAAGTTCGGCATCCTGCAGGACGGCGCGAGCAACGAGTCGCTCACGAGCCAGACGGGAACCGCGCACCAGGTCGCCGTGGCGCAGGTGGGCAGCTTCAATGTCTCGAGCGTCATGCAGTCCGCCTCCGGAAACGCCGCGGGCGTCATGCAGTAGGCCAGAACCGGATAGGGGCGGGACCGGGTTCCGCCCCCACATCGAGGACCCCGCGCCGGTTTCGGAGCGGGGTCTTTCGTGTTGAAGAGGGAGCTGCATCTCGACTGGACGAGCCTTAACCCTTGCGATGATTTTTTGCTCTATCGGGGGGGCGCGGCGGCTGCTACGGGCACGGCGAACGTGTTCGCCGTGACGTGGCGGTATACGCTCGCAGAAGGCATGTCTCGCCGGGCCGCCGATGGCGGACGCCGCGCGGATCGAAAGCAGAGGGACGCGATATGTTCAATGTTCTGGCCGCCGCCTGGGCCCTTTTCCTCGGGATGGCCCTGCTCATGGTCGGCAACGGCATGCAGGGCACGCTTCTCGGTGTCCGTGGCGAGATCGAAGGGTTCTCGACGCTCGAGATGTCCTTCGTCATGTCGGCCTATTTCGCGGGCTTCCTGGGCGGATCGAAGCTGGCGCCCGAGATGATCCGGCGCGTGGGCCACGTGCGGGTCTTCGCGGCGCTGGCGTCTTTCATCTCGGCGATCCTGATTCTCTACCCGGCGATCACCCAGCCCTGGGCGTGGGTGCTCTTGCGGGTGCTGATCGGGTTCTGCTTCTCGGGCGTGTACGTGACGGCCGAGTCGTGGCTGAACAACTCGGTCACGAACGAGCGGCGGGGGCAGGCGCTGTCGCTTTACATGATCGTCCAGATGTCCGGCGTGCTTGCGGCGCAGGCGCTGCTGGTCACCGGGGACCCGTCCGGCTTCGTGCTGTTCATCATCCCGTCGGTCCTGGTGTCCATGTCCTTCGCGCCGATCCTGCTGTCGGCCACGCCGACGCCCGCCTTCGAGACCACGAAGCCCATGAGCCTGCTGCGGCTCTATCAATCATCACCACTGGGATGCGTCGGCATCTTCCTGGTGGGCGGCGTCTACTCGGCGCAGTTCGGCATGGCGTCGGTCTATGCCTCGCAGATCGGGTTCTCCGTTCGGGAGGTCGCGATCTTCGTGGGCGCCATCTACCTTGGCGGGCTGATCCTGCAGTTCCCGATCGGGTGGCTGTCGGACCGGCTGGACCGGCGGCTGATGATCCTCGGGGTTGCCGCGCTGGGTGGCGTGGTCTGCATTCTCGGCCTGTTGCCCGATCCCAGCCTGGCGCTGCTGTGCGTGGCGGCCTTCGTGCTGGGGGGCATGGCGAACCCGCTCTACCCGCTGCTCATCGCCTATACCAACGACTACCTCGATTACGAGGATATGTCGGCCGCCTCGGGCGGGCTGATCTTCATCTTCGGGCTCGGGGCCATCGCCGGCCCGCTGGCCATCGGTGTGCTGATCGGGTGGCTCGGGCCCATGGGGTTCTGGGTGTTCCTTGGCGTGCTGATGCTGGCGCTGGCGGCCTATGCCGGTTACCGGATGACGCGCCGCGCCTCGCCCGACCGGGACGAGTACGGTCAGTACATCCCGATCACGCCGACCACCCACGCGGTCACGCTGGATGCCGCGCAGGAGTGGCTGCAGGAGCAGGCCGAGGAAGAAGAAGAGCAATCCGCGACCGCGGATGGCACCGACGACACCGACACGCGCGCGGCGGGCTAGCCGCCCGCTCGCGCCTTGATAAGACGTTTCCCTTGCGGCAGGTTTTGAGTGCGACGAAGGGATAAGGGCAGTGGAATGACGACACCCGAAGAGGTCCTGGCCTTTTGGCTGGATGAAGTCGGCCCCGAGGGCTGGTACAAGTCCGACGACGGGCTCGACGACACGATCCGCAGCCGGTTCACCCCCGTCTACGAGCAGGCGACGGAGGGGGGGCTGTCGCTTTGGCTGACCTATCCGTCGGGCACGCTGGCCTACCTGGTCGTCACGGACCAGTTCCCGCGCAACATGTTCCGAGAGGACAGCCGCGCCTACGACATGGACCGCTTCGCGCGCGCCGCCGCCAAGGTGTCCATCGCGCGGGGATGGGATCTGAAGATCGACCCGCCGGCGCGGCAGTTCTTCTACCTGCCGCTGATGCATTCCGAGAACCTGAGCGACCAGGACCGCTGCGTGCGCCTGTTCGCCGAGCGGATGCCCGAGGCCACGGCGAACCTGCTGCACGCCCGGGCCCACCGCGAGGTGATCCGCGACTTCGGCCGTTTTCCGCACCGCAACGCCGCGCTCGGCCGTAATTCCGGACCCAAGGAACAGTCCTTTCTGGACGAGGGCGGCTACGGTGCGACGGTCCGTCGCCTGCAGGCCGCCGCCTGATTGATCGGCCCCGTGCAGGAGCTAGCTGGCACGTGAAACCGAAGAAATACGCCCGGCGCGCGGGATCGCGCCCGGGCGGGAAGGATATGTGTCATGCGATTTGGTTGGGCCACGGCGGCGGCGATCGTGATCGGCTTCGTGCTGATCGTGCTGCCGCTCATGTTTCGTTCTGACGGCACCGATGATCTTGAAGTGACGGTGGTGCCGAACTGGCTGCATCTGTCGGGCTACGCCGTCCTGGCCGTGGGTGTTCTCATGTTGATCCGGGTGATCCGAAAGCGACGTTGATGCAGCACGCCAGTGTCGCGCCGGGCGCGCGCACCGCCACAGACTGGACACTGGCCGCCGCGCTGTTCGTTGCAGGCCTTCTGGCCGCCGGGCAATTCGCCAAGGTGGCCATGGGGCTTCCCGTGCTGGCGGGAACCTTCGACCGCCCGCTGACCGCGGTGGCATTCCTGGTCTCGGTGCTGGGGGTCGTCGGCATCGTCGGCGGCGTCCTGGCCGGTGGGGTGGTGGCGGCCTTCGGCGCGCGGCGGGTGCTGTTGGCGTGCCTGTGGCTTGGCGCGGCGCTGTCGGCCGTACAGGCCATACCCTTGCCGTTTCCCGTCTACGTCGCCTTGCGGGTGATCGAGGGGGTCTCGCATCTGGGGATCGTGGTCGCCGCGCCCCCGCTCATGGCCGCCGCGGCCACCGACCGGGACCGTCCACTGGCCATGGCGGTCTGGGCGTCGTTCTTCGGCGTGTCCTTCGCGCTGTTCGCCGTCGCCGCGCCGCCGATCCTCGCCACGGGCGGGATGGCGGCCCTGACCGCGGCGCACGCCATGGGCATGGCTGGCATCGCGCTGGTTCTCGCGGCCCGGCTGGAGCGGTCGACGCGCGCGCCGCTGCGTCTGGACCCGGTGGCGGCGCATGTGGAGATCTACACGTCCCCGCGTCTCATGGCGCCGGGGCTCGGCTTCGTGTTCTACACGCTCGCCTTCGTGGCGCTGGTCACGCTGCTGCCCGCGGCCCTTGGCCGGCCGCAGCTGGCGGTCAGCCTGCCGCTGATCGCGCTTCTGGGCACTTTCGGGGCCGGGCCGCTCATGCGGCGCATGGCCCCGGACGTGGTCGCGGCCCTCGGCTTCGTCCTGACGGCCGCGACCGCGATCCTGCTACTGGCCGGGTGGGACGACGCGGCGCTGCCTTTGTTTCTGGTGATGGGGCTGGTCCCGGCGGCGAGCTTCGCCATGATCCCCGATCTGAACGACACGCTGCCAGACCGGGCGCGCGCCACGGGCTGCATCGCGCAGATGGGCAACGTGGGCACGACGCTGGGCACGCCGGTCTTCGCCGCCGCCTACGCCGTGGCCGGGCTGCCGGGGATGATGGCCGCGCTGCTTGCCGCCTGTGCCGCCGGATTGGGCGTGACGCTGCTGATGCGACGGATTGTCCGTGCATCCCTGCCGCAAATGTCTTAATGTTCCCCTAACGTTCCAATTTGGTGATTGCGTTCACGGTGCCCGCGCCTATCTGGCAGGGCAACGGAAGAGGTTTTCATGGCCGAGCTGAAGAATATCGAGGTGCGCGGCGCGCGCGAGCACAACCTCAAATCCATCGATGTCGACATTCCCCGGGACCAGCTGGTGGTCATCACCGGCCTGTCGGGGTCCGGCAAGTCGTCGCTTGCCTTCGACACGATCTATGCCGAGGGACAGCGCCGCTATGTCGAGTCGCTGTCGGCCTATGCGCGCCAGTTCCTCGACATGATGCAGAAGCCCGATGTCGATCACATCAGCGGCCTGTCGCCCGCCATCAGTATCGAGCAGAAGACCACGTCGAAGAACCCGCGCTCGACCGTCGGCACGGTCACCGAGATCTACGACTACATGCGGTTGCTGTTCGCCCGGGTCGGCACGCCCTATTCGCCGGCCACCGGCCTCCCCATCGAGGCACAGCAGGTGCAGGACATGGTCGACCGCGTGATGGAGATGGAAGAGGGCACGCGCGGCTACCTGCTGGCGCCCATCATCCGCGACCGCAAGGGCGAGTATCGCAAGGAGTTTCTCGAGCTGCGCAAGCAGGGCTTCCAGCGCGTGAAGGTCGATGGCGAATTCCACGATCTGGACAACCCGCCCACGCTGGACAAGAAATTTCGCCACGACATCGACGTGGTGGTGGACCGCATCGTGGTGCGCGAAGGGCTCGAGACGCGGCTGGCCGACAGTTTCCGCACCGCGCTGGACCTGGCGGACGGCATCGCGGTGCTCGAGACCGCCCCGAAAGAGGGCGAGCCGGAACGCTTCACCTTCAGCGAGAAATTCGCCTGTCCGGTCTCGGGCTTCACCATCCCCGAGATCGAGCCGCGCCTCTTCTCGTTCAACGCGCCCTTCGGGGCCTGCCCGGATTGCGACGGCCTGGGGGTCGAGCTGTTCTTCGACGAGCGCCTCGTCGTGCCGGACCAGAACCTGAAGATCTCGGACGGTGCGCTGGCCCCGTGGCGCAAGGGGAAATCCCCGTATTTCCTCCAGACGATCGAGGCCATCGCCAAGCACTACAAGTTCAAGCAATCGGACAAGTGGGTGGACCTGCCCGACGAGGTGAAGAACGTCTTCCTGTTCGGCTCGGGCGAGACGCAGATCAAGTTCCGCTACGACGAGGGCGGCCGCGTCTACGAGGTCACGCGCCCCTTCGAGGGTGTCATCCCCAACATGGAGCGCCGCTATCGCGAGACCGACAGCAGCTGGATCCGCGAGGAGTTCGAGCGCTACCAGAACAACCGTCCCTGCGGCACCTGCCACGGCCACCGGCTGCGCCCCGAGGCGCTGGCGGTGAAGATCGCGGGCCTGCACGTGGGCGAGGTCGTCCAGAAATCCATCCGCGAGGCGTATGAGTGGTGCGAGAACGTGCCCGCGTCGCTGAGCAAGCAGAAGAACGAGATCGCGCGCGCCATCCTCAAGGAAATCCGCGAGCGTCTGGGCTTCCTGAACAACGTGGGATTGGAATACCTGACCCTGTCGCGCAACGCGGGCACCCTGTCGGGCGGCGAGTCGCAGCGGATCCGCTTGGCCAGCCAGATCGGCTCTGGCCTGACGGGCGTGCTCTACGTTCTGGACGAACCCTCGATCGGCCTGCACCAGCGCGACAACGACCGCTTGCTGACGACGCTGAAGAACCTGCGCGACCAGGGCAACACGGTGATCGTGGTTGAGCACGACGAGGAAGCCATCCGCGAGGCCGACTATGTCTTCGACATCGGCCCCGGTGCGGGCGTCCACGGCGGACAGGTCGTGGCCCATGGCACGCCGGCCCAGATCGTCGAGCAACCGCAGAGCGTGACAGGCGACTACCTGGCCGGGCGGCGCGAGATCGCGGTGCCCGCCGAGCGCCGGAAGGGTAAGAAGAACAAGGCCATTCGCGTCGTCAAAGCCAGCGGCAACAACCTGCGGGACGTGACCGTGGATTACCCGCTGGGCAAGTTCGTCTGCGTGACCGGCGTGTCGGGCGGCGGCAAATCGACCCTGACGATCGAGACGCTGTTCAAGTCGGCCTCCATGCGCCTGAACGGCGCCCGCCAGACGCCCGCGCCTTGCGAGACGATCAAGGGGCTGGAGCACCTGGACAAGGTGATCGATATCGACCAGCGGCCCATCGGCCGGACTCCGCGTTCGAATCCAGCGACTTACACCGGGGCCTTCACACCGATCCGCGACTGGTTCGCCGGTCTGCCCGAGGCCAAGGCGCGCGGCTACAAGCCCGGGCGGTTCAGCTTCAACGTCAAGGGCGGCCGCTGCGAGGCCTGCCAGGGCGACGGCGTCATCAAGATCGAGATGCACTTCCTGCCGGATGTCTACGTGGAATGCGAGACCTGTAAGGGCGCGCGCTACAACCGCGAGACTCTGGAAATTCAGTTCAAGGGCAAAAGCATAGCAGACGTTCTTGATATGACGGTTGAAGATGCGCAGGAGTTCTTCAAGGCGGTCCCGTCGATCCGCGAGAAGATGGACGCGCTGGTGCGTGTCGGTCTCGGCTACATCAAGGTCGGCCAGCAGGCGACGACGCTGTCGGGCGGTGAAGCGCAACGCGTGAAACTGTCGAAGGAGCTGGCCAAGCGGTCGACCGGTCGCACATTGTACATTCTGGACGAGCCGACGACCGGTTTGCACTTCGAGGATGTTCGAAAACTGCTGGAGGTGCTGCACGAGCTGGTGGACCAGGGCAACTCGGTCGTGGTGATCGAGCACAACCTGGACGTCATCAAGACGGCGGATTGGCTGATCGATATCGGCCCCGAGGGCGGCGATGGGGGCGGCACGGTGGTGGCCACCGGAACGCCCGAGGACGTGGCCGAGATCGCCGAGAGCCACACGGGCCGCTACCTCAAGCCCATGCTTCAGGCGCGGAAGGTGGCGGCGGAGTGATCCGCCGCCGCGCGGGGCCTCAGTTCAGCACCTCGGCCAGCGCGATGATGTCGAGGATCGCGCGCGTGGTCGGATCCACGCGATAGATCTGCCGGTCGTCGCGGTAGTAGCGCACACCATCCACGTCGCGCAGGTCGTAGCGGTCGTAATCCGAGATGCGGCGCAGCCGATCACGCAGGATGATCTCGTCCACGATATCGCCCACCGTGTAATCGGGCACGCCGTCGTATCCGGACCGTGCGGCCTGCTTGGCCTGTCCCGGCGGCACGCAGGGCGGGTTCTTCTTGGCAAGGCCGGGCGGGCAACCGGCCGCGGCCTGGCCAACGGCCTTTCCGTTGCCCTTGCCGTTGGAATGGTTGCCGGCCAGGGCCGGCGCGGACAGGGCGCAGGCCGCCACAAGTGCGGTTGCGATCAGGTTTTTCATGATGACCTCGTTCACTGGTAAACGTTCGCCTGTGAACGCGGCGGACGGGGCGGGGGATCCTGTACCGTTTCGATACTGGCGAGACCCCGCCTATTCGCGGACCAGCGCCAGGACCTCGCGGGTGCGGAAATCGACCCGGTAGATGCGGTCGTCGTGTCTCACGTAGACCCAGCCGTCGCGCGCGGGCGGGAGTCCCAGGTACGCCGTGCCGACCAAGGCATTGAAATCGCTGCCGTCCAGATACGCGCCGACTTCCAGGGGCGGGGGTGTCGTGATGATCGGTGCGCGCTGCCAGTGCCCCGCGCCGCCGCTGCGCAGACCTTCGCCTACCGAGACGCATTTCGCGCCGGTTCCGGCGGTCGTGCAGGCCAGTGCCGGGGCGGCGGACAGGGCGAACAGAAGGATTGCGGACGAGCAGCGCATGGGGATCGAACCCCGCGCCGGCCCCTCGGGTTCCCGTCAGGCCGCGAGGTCGATCCAGACGGGAACGTGATCGCTGGGTTTCGTGCGGGCGCGCAGGTCCTTCTCGATCCAGCAATCGTTCAGCAGATCCGCGGCTTGCGGGGTCAGCAGGTGGTGGTCGATGCGGATGCCGTGGTTCCGCTCCCACGCGTTGGCCTGGTAATCCCAGAAGCTGTAATGCCCGCCGCCCTGGTGGCGGACGCGGAACGCCTCGGTCATGCCCAGGGCCAGAAGGCGCCGGAAGGCCGCGCGGCTGTCGGGCATCGCCAGCGCGTCGTCGCGCCAGGCCTCGGGGTTCTTGGCATCTTCATCCTGCGGTATGACGTTGTAATCGCCGCAGAATACCGCCGGCTCTTCAAGCGCGAGCGTTTCGGCCATGCGGTCGCGCAGGCGGTCCATCCAGGCAAGCTTGTAGTCGTATTTCGGCCCCGGCGCCGGGTTGCCGTTGGGCAGGTACAGCCCGCAGACGCGAACGGGCCGGTCGCCCATGACAGTCGCCTCGATATAGCGGGCCTGCTCGTCGCTTTCGTCGCCGGGCAGCCCCCGCGACACGTCCTCGAGCGGCAGCTTCGACAGGATCGCGACCCCGTTGAAGCCCTTCTGTCCGTGGGTTTCGACGGTGTAGCCCAGGTCCTCGATGGCGGCGGCCGGGAAAGCCTCGTCCACCGACTTGATCTCTTGCAGCACGGCCACGTCGGGCGCGCTGTCCTTCAGCCATTCACACAGGCCGTCAAGGCGTGCCTTGACACCGTTGATGTTGAAGCTGGCGATTTTCATGGTGATCCGGTCCCGTTGGCTTGGCGACCGGTATATCAAAAGGGCGGGGCGCGTCCATCGCGCCGGGTCCGTCGTCGCGGACCTCAGGCCCTCTTCTTGTCCGATGCGCCTTCTGCGCCGTCGGTCTTCTGCATGCGGGGACGGCGTTCTGCCGTCGCGGCGGCGTCGCTGCTGCGGATCTGCGAGAAGAGCGTGCTTTCGATGTCGGACACGCTTCCGAACAGGCGATGTCCACGCAGCCTCTGGTCGGTGGCCGGTGTGTCGACGCGGCGGGCGAGCCGTTCGTCGATATCGCGGGCGTGCATACTCATCACATTGGACCCTTTGAAGTTCGAGATCACGTGGCCGCGACCACCGCGGCGTTGGGGCTCATCCGGGACGCGGCGCTGCGGAACAGGCCGTCGCGGCGGGCACGGATGGGGTGGCAGGGAGCGATGAACAGGTTCCGCTGGTTCATGCCCAGGGTCGACAGGGCTTTCTGACGGTTCTCACGGGCGATGGCGATGTAGTTCATTTTCTATGTCCCTTTTGCTGGGTGGCTGTCTTTACACTCTCAGGTTGAGGGTGTGACGCGGCGAAAGGGAAGGGTTCGCTATTCAACGACGCGTCGCGGATCCGGAAACAATCCGACACAATCGCGACACAATCTGATCTTTTCGGTTAGGTTTTCGGGCAGGGGCTGCCTTTTTTCCGCCTTATGCCGCCACGTCACGAAATTTGTGCCCGCGGGATTTGCACAAAAATTAACCAAAAATCCGACCTGACCTTTTAGACAGGTTTTTAACCAACTCTTAACAAAGGCCGTGATTCGGCAAATCGGGCGGAATCCGGCCCCGATGCGGCAGAAGCGTAGGCAAATCAGACAACTGGGCGAGTCCGTGTCGTGTGCAAAGGTATGCAATCGGACACAAAAAAGGGCGCCCGTCGGGGCGCCCGGTCATCCGATGAAATGAGTCACATCGAGAAGGATGTACCGCAACCGCAACTCGAGGTGGCATTCGGGTTGTCGATCACGAACCGCGCGCCGATCAGCTCTTCCGAGAAGTCGATGACGGCGCCGGCGAGGAAGGGCAGGGACACGCTGTCGACCAGCACCCGTTCGCCGTCCTTTTCCAGCACCAGATCGTCCTCGGCCGGTGCGTCCAGCTTGATCTCGTACTGAAACCCCGAGCATCCGCCGCCTTCGACCGCGACGCGCAGGGCCTGGCCCTGGTCGGCGGCCCCGATTTCGGACAGGCGCGCAAAGGCCCTGTCGGTGACTTTGGGAGGAAGATTCATGGTCCGTTCGCCCTGCATTGCTTGGCTACCCCCGATATAAGCCCCGCGAGCGAGGACAACAAGAATGGCACAAGCAATGCAGGCGATCTTTGCCGCCCGGCCCGACGAAAGCCGCGGCCGACTCTATCCCGAGGAGGGATCGGCCCATCGCTCGTGCTTCCAGCGCGACCGCGACCGGATCATCCACGCCAGCGCGTTTCGCCGGCTCAAGCACAAGACCCAGGTCTTCGTCGAACACGAGGGCGATTATTTCCGCACCCGCCTGACCCATTCGATCGAGGTGGCGCAGGTGGCCCGCACCATCGCGGGGGTCCTGGGTCTGAATTCCGAGCTGACCGAGGCGGTTGCGCTGGCCCATGACCTTGGGCACCCGCCCTTCGGACATACCGGCGAGGACGCGCTGGAGCGGCTCATGGCGCCCTATGGCGGGTTCGATCACAACGCCCAGGCCATCCGCATCGTCACGTCGCTGGAGCGCCACTATGCCGAGTTCGACGGGCTGAACCTGACCTGGGAGACCCTTGAAGGCATCGCCAAGCACAATGGCCCCGTCGAGGCGCCGTATCCCTATGCGCTGGCGGATTACAACGCGCGCCATGACCTCGAGCTGCACACGCACGCCAGCGCCGAGGCGCAGGTCGCGGCGCTCTCCGACGACATCGCCTACAACCACCACGACCTGCATGACGGGCTCAGGGCCGAGCTGTTTTCCACGGACGAGCTGTCCGAGTTGCCGATCCTGCGCGACTGCTTTGCCAGGGTCGACACGCTCTATCCCGGTCTCAACTATTACCGCCGCCGTCACGAGGCCCTGCGCCGGTTCTTCGGTGTCCTGGTCGAAGATGTGTTGGAGGAAGCGCGGGGTGCCCTGGCGCAGCTCGCCCCGCAAAGCGCGCAGGACGTGCGCATGGCGGGGCATCCCATCATCCGGTTCTCTCCCCGTATCTGGGAAGAACTGCAGGTCCTGCGCGATTTCCTGTTCCACCGCATGTACCGCGCCGAAGAGGTGGTGGTCATGCGCCAGAAGGTGTCGCAGGTGGTCGACGATCTTTTCGCCTTATTCCTGCGTCGAACCGAACTTCTGCCCAAGCAGTGGCGTAAGGATGTCGAGGATGCGACAAATGAGACGGCGCTCGCTCGGATTGTTCTCGATTACATCGCCGGCATGACCGACCGTTTCGCCATTCAGGAGCACGAACGCCTGGTCGGCGGGGGGCTGGCGGCGGCGATCTGAGGGTCGATGGACGCGGAATATTTACGTGCGTTCAGATTGGAATCACGCCCCGGGCGGCTTCGGAGCGTGATCTTCGCCTTCTTGTGAGCGTGCTTTCCTAGGCGCGCAGCAGCAGACCCTCGTGCGGTGCCAGCTCCGAGATCTCCGCGAGGTCGCGGTCGGGCACGGTCGAGAACACGGGCGTGCCGCCACAGGGCAGGGGCTGCGTCCGGTCGGTGAAGTTGATCGCCACGTGCAGCACCTCGTCCCCGTGGCCGCGGGCATAGGCCAGTGTCGCGGCATCCGCGTGCAGCCGGCGATAGTCGCCCAGCCGCAGCGTGGCGTGCTGGCGGCGCAGCCAGATCAGGTGGCGGTAGAGCACCAGCATCGACCGGGGGTCGTCTTCCTGGGCGTTGGCCGCCGGCACGGTTGACAGCGGCAGCCAGGGCTCGCCGTCGGTAAACCCGCGCCCGGCGCTATCGTCCCATGGCATGGGGATGCGCACCGGGTCGCGGCCCAGCCCGGTGCCAGGGTTGTTGATGGCCCAGGGATCCTGGATCATGTGATCGGGGACCGCTTCGTTCACCATCCCCAGCTCTTCGCCCTGGTAGATCGTGGGCGTGCCACGCAGGGTCAGCAGCAGCATCGCCGCCGCGCGCGCGGCGTCCGGGCCCCACCGCGTGGCCACGCGGTCGCGGTCGTGGTTGCCCATGACCCAGTTGGGCCACCCGCCTTCCGGCAGCGCGGCCTCGTAGGTGTCGATGTAGTCGGCGATGGCCAGCAGGTCCCATTCGGCCTCGATCAGGTAGAAGTTGAAGGGCAGGTGAAAGCCCTTCAGGTCCTTGCCGTAATACAGCATGACCTCGTCCAGCGTGCCGTAGGCTTCGCCCACCAGCGCCCGGTCGGGATATTCGTCGGCCACCGCACGCATCTCGTGCACCGCGTCGAAGCCCGCGGGCTGGTGCGACGAGAACTTGCGGAACAGCGATCGCGCCGGGCCCTGCTCGAACCGCCAGTCGGGGTTCGGGGGATTGTCGCGGCACTGGTCGTCGGGGGCCAGGTGCTCGACCGCGTCCACGCGGAACCCGTCCACGCCCCGGTCGAACCAGCGGCGCATGATGTCGTACATCTCGGCCCGCAGGTCGGGGTTGCGCCAGTTCAGCGCCGGCTGCTCGGTCATGTAGATATGCAGGTAATACTGCCCGGTCGCGTCGTCCCATTCCCAGGCCGATCCGCCGAACTCGGCGATCCAGTTGCTGGGCGGGCCGCCATCGGGGCCCGGGTCGCGCCAGACATACCAGTCGCGCTTGGGGTCGTCGCGCGACGACCGCGCGGCCTGGAACCACGGATGCTGGTCCGAACTGTGCGATGGCACGAAATCCAGCAGCAGCTTCAGCCCGCGGTCGCCTGTGGCCCTGGCCAGCGCCTCGAAATCCTCGAGCGTGCCGAAGATTGGCTCGACCCCGTCGTAATCGCTGATGTCGTAGCCCGCGTCCTTCATGGGCGACGGGTAGATGGGCGAGATCCAGATCGCGTCGACGCCCAGGTCCTTCACGTGATCCAGTCGCTGGATGATGCCCCTCAGATCGCCCACACCGCTGCCGGTGCTGTCCTGGAAGGATCGCGGGTAGATCTGGTAGATGATGCCGTCCTGCCACCAGGGGGCGTCGGTCGCCTGTGTCATGTCTGCTCCTTCTCGCTTGGAATGGAGCTAGGCCTCGGAAATGATGGAGACAAGCGGTCTAGCCCGACGGGCGCCATGGGCTATCATCCCATCGAATGCCGCGTGCGGCGTGGCTGTATAAGGGACTGGTGAGACATGGCGACCGGCGGAGCGGAAGGGGCATTGGACCCCGTCACGGCAATTGCGTTGGTGGGCGCCCTGGGCGTGGGCAGCCAGTGGCTCGCCTGGAAGTTGCGGATGCCCGCCATCGTGCTGATGCTGGTCGCCGGCATCGTCGCGGGTCCGATCCTGGGCGTCTTCGACCCGGCGCGCGATATCGGGCCGCTTTACGCGCCGATGATCAGCATAGCGGTGGCCATTATCCTGTTCGAAGGCGGGCTGACCCTGAACTTCCACACCCTGCGTGACGCGGCCGAGGGGGTGAAGCGGCTGGTCTTCATCGGCGCGCCGCTGGGCTGGCTGCTGAGCACGCTGGCGCTGCGCTACGGCGCGGGCACCAGTTGGGAAAGCGCGGCCGTCTTCGGTGGCATCATGATCGTCACCGGCCCCACCGTCATCGCGCCGCTTCTGCGCAGTGCGCGGCTGGCGCGCCGCCCCGGCGCCCTTCTGCAATGGGAGGCGATCCTGAACGACCCCATCGGCGCCCTGGCCGCCGTGCTGGCCTTCGAGGTGGTGCTGGTCCTGCGCACGGCCGAACAGGTGGGCGAGGCGGCGTGGTCGCTGATCCTGGGCCTGGTGGTGGCCTGCGTTCTGGGCGCCGCTGGCGGGTATGGCACCGTCTGGGCCTTCAAGCGCGCCAAGGTGCCCGAGTTCATGAAGGTGCCAGCGCTGTTCGTGGCGATCCTCGCAGTGTTCGCCGCGTCGAACCTTGTCCTGCACGAGTCGGGGCTGCTGGCCGTGACGCTCATGGGGATCGTGATCGCCAACGCGGATCTGCCGTCTTTCGAGGAGATGCGCCGCTTCAAGGAGCACGCGACCATATTGCTTGTGTCGGGTGTCTTCATCCTGCTGGCCGCGTCACTGGATTTCGCGGCGCTGTCGCAGCTGACATGGCGGGCGGGCATCTTCGTTGTGCTGGTCCTTTCCATCGCGCGGCCCGTGACCGTTTTCGCCGCGCTCGCATGGACCAAGCTGCCCTGGAAGGAACAGGTGCTCGTCGCCTTTACCGGACCGCGCGGCGTGGTGCTGATCGCCGTCGCGGGCCTTTTCGGTGAGCGCCTGGTCGAACTCGGCGTCGAGGATGGCGCGTTGATCGGTCCTCTGGCCTTCATCCTGGTGGCCGCGTCCGTGGTGGTGCATGGCTTCACGCTGAAGCCCTTCGCGCGGTTCCTGGGTCTCGTCGCGTCCGAAACGCCGGGCGTCATCCTGGTGGGCGGGTCCAACTGGACCACCGGTCTGGCGCAGGCCCTGAAGAAGGCCGACATTCCCGTGCTGGTCACGGACCCCAACCGCGGCCACCTGCGCCGCGCGCGCGAGGCGGGGCTCGAGACCTTCTTCGGCGATATCCTCTCCGAAGGCGCCGAGATGCGGATCGAGCTGAATGGCTACAAGCTGGTGGTCGCGGCCACCGACAACGACGCCTACAACACGCTGGTCGCCACCGATCTCGGCCCCCATTTCGGGCGCGAGAACGTGTATCAGATCGCCCGCGAAAAGGCCGGGACGGCGCGCCACAGCCTTCCCGCCACCCTCGGCGGCCGGAAATTCGCGGGCGAGGCCACGTATAACGAGCTCAATCGACTGATGTGGAACGACTGGACCTTCCGTGTGACCGGCCTGACCGAGGAATACACGATGGAGGACTGGCGCGCGAAACGGCCCGAGGCACGCCTGCTGGCCTGGATCGACGAAAGCGGCGAGATCCATTTCGTCAGCGAGGATGACGAGGTCAGCACAGCGCCGGGCGTCCGGCTGGTCTCCATGTTGCCCCCCGAGGAGGCCGAGCGCGGCCAGGACGCGGCCTGAGCGGCGCGGCGGTCCGCGTTGCGATTGACCTGCGGCGGCGGGGTGGTATGACCCCGCAGATCAGCCGAAGGACAAGACCATGAACCTGTTTGCGCGGATGCGTGACGACATCCTGGCCGCGCTGGCCGACATGCAGGCCGCGGGCGAACTGCCCGGCGGCCTCGACACCGCCAACGTCACGGTCGAGCCGCCGCGCGATCCCGCCCATGGCGACATGGCGACGAACGCGGCCATGGTGCTGGCCAAGCCCGCCGGGATGAAGCCGCGCGACATCGCGGCGGCGCTGTCCACGCGGCTGGCCGCGCTTGATCACGTGGCGGAGGCCGAGGTCGCCGGGCCGGGCTTCCTCAACCTGCGTCTGGCCGACAGCGTCTGGGCCGACGTGATCGCGACGGTGATCGAGGATCACGATTTCGGCCGCTCCGACATGGGGGCGGGGCAGCGGGTCAACGTGGAATACGTCTCGGCCAATCCCACCGGCCCGCTCCACGTGGGTCACACGCGCGGTGCGGTCTTCGGGGACGCGCTGGCCAACCTGCTGGACTACACCGGCTGGGACGTGACGCGCGAATACTACATCAACGACGGCGGCGCGCAGGTCGACGTGCTGGCCCGGTCCGTCTATCTCCGCTACCTCGAAGCCCACGGGCAGGAAGTCGCCTTTGCCGACGGCACCTACCCGGGCGACTACCTTGTCGCCGTGGGCGAGGCGCTGAAGGACAAGGTCGGCGACGCCTATGTCGACAAGGGCGAAGACGTCTGGCTGGAACAGATCCGCGATTTCGCCACCGACGCCATGATGGACCTGATCCGCGCGGACCTGGCCGCGCTGGGTGTCGAGATGGACAAGTTCTATTCCGAAAAGTCGCTCTACGGCACGGGCCGGATCGAGGCGGCGCTCGACACGCTGGACGGCAAGGGCCTAATCTACGTCGGCACGCTCGAGCCGCCCAAGGGCAAGCTGCCCGACGACTGGGAAGCGCGCGAGCAGACGCTGTTCCGTTCCACCGACCACGGCGACGACGTGGACCGCCCGGTGAAGAAGTCGGATGGCAGCTGGACCTATTTCGCGCCCGACATCGCCTATCACTACGACAAGATCGACCGGGGCTTCGACGCGCTGATCGACGTGTTCGGCGCCGACCACGGCGGCTACGTGAAGCGGATGAAGGCGGCGGTCAGCGCGCTGTCGGACGGGCAGGTGCCCCTGGACATCAAGCTGTGCCAGCTGGTGAAGCTGTGGAAGAACGGCGAGCCCTTCACCATGTCCAAGCGCGCGGGCAATTTCATCACCCTTCGCGACGTGGTGGACGAGGTCGGGCCGGACGTCACCCGCTTCACGATGCTCACGCGCAAGAACGACGCGCCGCTGGATTTCGACTTCGCCAAGGCGGTCGAGCAGTCCAAGGACAACCCGGTTTTCTACGTGCAATACGCCCACGCCCGCATCCGGTCGGTCGAGCGCAAGGCGGATGCGCTGGAAATCGCCATGGGGCCGCCGCAGCTGAGTGACCCGGCCGAGTTCGACGTGGCACGCAAGCTGGCCGAGTGGCCGCGCCTGGTCGAGATCGCGGCGAAGAACCACGAGCCGCACCGCATCGCGTTTTACCTCTACGACCTGGCGTCGAGCTTCCACAGCCTGTGGAACAAGGGCAATGACGACCCGTCGCTGCGCATCATCCAGGAAGACCACCCGCGCGTGACGGCGGGCAAGCTGGCGCTGCCGCGCGCGGTCGCCAATGTCCTGTCGGCGGGCCTGGGTATCCTCGGCGTCACGCCGCTGGAAGAGCTGCGCTAGCCCCGGCGTGCCCCGGGGGCGACAGCCCGCGAAAAACGGCGGCACGGGGCGGTTTCGGCTGGGCAGGACGCGGCGGCTTTGCTAGCGCTAGGCGCGAGGTGACGGTCAGAGCGGTCCGATTAACGAGACCACCGCGTTGCCTTCGTTGAGGCAGAGGCAGGCGGTTTGGGGGCCAACCCCGCGCCGCAAGAGGCAGGCATGGCAGAAATCGACTATCTAGAAGAATACGGTGAGCCCGAGTCCGCCATCATGGGCGCCGGGCATAGTTTCGGAAAATGGGCCAACATCTCGGGCGCGGTGGTATCGCTGGCGCTGATCGCGGGGTTGTCGGTCTGGGGTTACAAGCTGCTCATGCGTGACGTCACCGGGGTTCCGGTGGTGCAGGCCATGGAAGGCGCGTTCCGCGTCGCGCCCGAGGATCCGGGCGGGATGCGCGCGCCCCACCAGGGCCTGGCGGTGAACGAGATCGCCGCCGTGGGCGAGGCGGGCGGCCCCGTCGAAGAGGTGACGCTGGCCCCGCCGCCCATGGCATTGGATGAGGACGAAGATCGCCCGGCCGCGGTGCTGAGCCAACTTGCCGAAGCCGAGGCCGCCGACGCGGCGCCCGAGGTCGTGGCGGATGCGGGCGAGGCTGTGGCGCCCGAGACGGACGATGGCGCATGGGACGGCGAGTTCCTGGACGAAGAGCTGGCCGAAAACGGCGCCGAGGATGCGCTCGCCACCGACCTGGCCGTGGCCGAGGCGTTGTCCACGCCCGAGGCCGACACCGCGATGCCCGGGGACGAGGATTTCGCGATGGATGAAGAAGAGCCGCTGTCCGCCGACACCGACGTCGCGGCCGCGAGTTCGCCCCGCCCGCCGCAACGGCCCGCCGATCTCGACACGACCGTCGCGCCCAGCAATATCGCGATCGTCTCGGCCGACCCCATGGCCGGCCAGCCCAGCGACGAGGTCTCGGTCGATGACCTGGCCATCGGCACGCGGCTGGTCCAGCTGGGCGCCTTCGGCGACCCCGAGATCGCGCGCGAACAGTGGGTCGAGATCGCCGGCCGCTTCCCTGATTACTTCGAGGGCAAGCGCCGCGTGGTCCAGCGCGCCGAGTCGGGCGGCAAGATCTTCTACCGCCTGCGCGCCGAGGGCTTCGACGACCTGGCCGACACCCGCCGTTTCTGCACCGCGCTGGTCGCGGGCTCGGCCGACTGCATCCCGGTCGAGCTGAGGTGAGCCTCGCCTGCATCCTCGGCTGCGCGGGGACGCGGCTGGCCGAGGACGAGCGGCGCTTCTTCACCGATGCCGACCCGTGGGGATTCATCCTCTTCGCCCGCAACGTCGAGACGCCCGATCAGCTGCGCGCCCTGACGGAAGACCTGCGGGCCTGCCTGGGCCGCGACGCTCCGATCCTCGTGGACCAGGAAGGCGGCCGGGTGCAGCGCCTGGGCCCGCCGCACTGGCGCGACTGGCTGCCGCCGCTGGACCACGCCACCCGGGCCAGCGACCCCGAACGCGCCCTGTGGATCCGCTCGCGCCTGATGGCGGACGAGCTGCGGGCGGTGGGGATCGACGTGAACTGCGCGCCCACCGCCGACGTGGCGCGGCCCGACACGCACCCGTTCCTGCGCAACCGCTGTCTTGGCACCGATGCCGACACCGTGGCCCGCAACGCCCGCGCGGTGGCCGCCGGGCTGACGGCAGGCGGCGTGCTGCCGGTGATGAAACACATGCCGGGCCACGGACGCGCATTGGCCGACAGCCACAAGGACCTGCCGGTGGTCACGGCCGATGCCGATGCGCTGGACCAGGACTTCGCGCCCTTCGCCGCGCTGGCCGACCTGCCCATGGGCATGACCGCGCATATCGTGTTCCGCGCGCTGTCGGACCGGCCCGCGACGCAGGACCCCGCGATAATCGCGCTGATCCGCGACCGCATCGGCTTCGATGGCCTGCTGATGACCGACGATTTGTCGATGGAGGCGCTGTCGGGCAGTATCGGCGACCGCACCGCCGCCTCCATCGCGGCGGGCGTGGACATGGCGCTGCACTGCAACGGCGACATGGCCGAGATGCGCGATTGCGCCTCGCATTGCGGCCCGCTGCAGGGCGCCGCGTTGGCCCGCGCGGATGCCGCGCTGGCGCGCCGCCACGCGCCCGACCCGGTTGACATCCACGCGCTCGAGGCCGAACTTGACGGCCTTCTGCGCGGACGGGCCGATGGCTGAAATCGAACACCTGCAATCCCACGTGAGCGACCGGCTGGCGGCCGAGGCGCTGATCGTGGACGTGGACGGGTTCGAGGGGCCGCTGGACCTGCTGCTGACCCTGTCGCGCACCCAGAAGGTCGACCTGCGGCAGATCTCGGTCCTGGCGCTGGCCAAGCAGTACCTTGCCTTCGTCGAGCGCGCGCGCGAACTGCGGATCGAGCTTGCGGCGGATTACCTGGTGATGGCCGCGTGGCTCGCCTTTCTCAAATCGCGGCTGCTGCTGCCGCCCGATCCCGAGGATGACGGCCCCTCGGGCGAGGACCTGGCCGCGCACCTGGCGTTCCAGCTTGAACGGCTCGAGGCCATGCGCGAGGCGGGCGCCAAGCTGATGGCGCGCGACCAGCTGGGCCGCGATTTCTTCGCCCGCGGCATTCCCGAAAGCTATGAACGGGTGCGCCGCGTGCGCTACTCGGCCACGCTGCTGGACCTCATGCAGGGATACGCGCGCATCCGCACGCGGGATGAGTTCCGCCCGTTCGTGATGGACCGCCAATCGGTCATGACCATGGAGGAAGCGCTGGACCGGATGCGCAACCTGATCAATTTCGCGGGCAGCTGGACCGACCTGTCCAGCTACATGCCCGATGGCTGGGGCAGCGACCCGGTGCGCCGCCGCTCGGCCACGGCCTCGAACTTCGCCGCCTCGCTCGAACTGGCCAAGGCCGGCAAGATCGAGATCCGGCAGGGCGACACCTTCGCCCCCATCCAGATCCGCCGCCGCCACGATGGCTGAGCCCGACCTCAACCCGCCGCTTTTCGATGCGCCGCCGCTGGCCGACCAGGAGCGCATGGTCGAAGCGATCCTGTTCGCGTCGGCCGAGCCGGTGACGGTGGCCGAGCTGAACGCGCGCATGCCCCATGGCTGCGACGCGGCCGCGGCGCTGGACCTGCTGCGCAAGCGTTACGAGGGGCGCGGCGTCACCGTGATGAAGGTGGGCGAGGCCTGGGCCATGCGGACGGCGTCGGACCTGGGCTATCTCATGCAGCGCGAGGTGGTCGAAACGCGCAAGCTCAGCCGCGCGGCGATCGAGACCCTGGCCATCGTCGCCTACCACCAGCCCTGCACCCGGGCCGAGATCGAGGAGATCCGCGGCGTCAGCGTCAGCCGCGGCACCATCGACCAGCTGCTCGAGCTTGAATGGATCCGCTTCGGCCGCCGCCGCGCCACGCCGGGCCGCCCCGTGACCTTCGTGGTCACCCAGGGCTTCCTCGATCACTTCGGACTGGAGTCCGCGCGCGACCTGCCGGGGCTGAAAGACCTGCGCGCCGCCGGGCTGCTGGAGAACCGCCCCGTGCCGGGCACAGGTGGCGACGAGGTTGAAACCGACGACGACCAGTCCGACATGTTCGACGGCGAAGGCGAGACCGACGAGGGGGAGACCGACCAATGAATGCGAATGCGATGCTGCGCTTCTTCCTGCGCAAGGTCCTGCATATCGGCGTGAGCAAGGGGATCGATCGTGCCTACGGGGCCGACAAGGCCAAGAAGGACATGACCCCCGAGGAACGCCGGCGCCACCAGGCCGCGCGCAAGAACGCGAACCGGTCCAAGCAGGCGCTGAAGATGATGCGCAAGATCGGCCGCTTCCGGTGAGCGACGCCACCACCTACGAGGCCGAGCCGCTGCCGGTGCGCGACCGGCCCGAAGATCCCGCACAGGCGGCCGAGGCTGCGTTCGCGTCCCTCGCCACGCGACGCACCGTGCGCGACTTTTCCTCCCGCGACGTGCCCGAAGCCGCAATCCGCGCCGCCGTCGCCGCCGCGGGCCGGGCGCCGTCGGGGGCCAACCAGCAGCCCTGGCATTTCGTGGCGATCCGCGACGCCGGGACCAAGGCCGCCATCCGCGCCGCCGCCGAGGAGGAAGAGCGCGCCTTCTACGACGGGCAGGCGGGGCAGGCCTGGCTGGACGCGCTGGCGCCCATCGGCACCGATGCCGACAAGCCGCACCTGACCGATGCCCCGTGGCTGATCGTGATCTTCGCCCAGCGTTGGGGCGAGGACGGGCAGGGCGGCCGGGTCAAGCACTACTACGTGCCCGAAAGCGTGGGGATCGCCTGCGGCTTCCTGATCGCGACGCTGCACCAGGCGGGGCTGGATTGCCTGACGCACACCCCCGCGCCCATGGGGTTCCTGCGCGAGATCTGCGGCCGCCCCGAGGCCGAGAAGCCGGTGATGATCCTTGCCGTGGGCTATGCCGCCGAAGATGCGCGCGTCCCGGCCCACGCGGGGAAGAAGAAGCCGCTGGACGAGATCCTGACCATCCGCTGAGGCGGCGCCTCAGACGAAATGCTTGGCGAGCTTCAGGCCCTGTCCCTGGTAGTTCGACTTGATCTCGCGACCGTAGAGCGTCTCGGGCGTCTCCGACATGCGCTCGTAGATCAATCGCCCGACGATCTGCCCGTGTTCCAGAACGAAAGGCGCCTCGTGGCAGCGCACTTCCAGCACGCCACGCGCCCCCGCGCCGCCCGCCTCGGCGTGGCCGAAGCCCGGATCGAAGAAGCCCGCGTAATGCACCCGGAATTCGCCCACCATGGCCAGGTAGGGCGCCATTTCGGCGGCGTGATCGGGCGGGATGGTCACTGCCTCGCGGCTGACGAGGATGTAGAAGGCGCCGGGGTCGAGGATGATCCGGCCCGCGTCGGCGTGGATTTCCTCCCAGAACTCGGCGGCCGGGTAATGGCCCACGCGGCCCAGGTCGACGACACCGCTATGGGGCTTGGCGCGGTAGCCCACCAGCGTGCCGTCCGCGGGCCGCAGGTCGACCGAGAAGCCAAGCCCGTCGTCGATATGGGGCGTGCCGTCCACCAGCCCCTCGCGGTCGTGCAACGCGGTCAGTGCGTCGTCGTTCAGCACCGCCTCTCCGGCGCGGAAGCGGATCTGGTTCAGCGCCATGCCCGGCCGCACCAGCACCGAGAACGACCGGGGACAGATCTCGGCGTAGAGCGGTCCGTCATAGCCTTCGGCCACGCGGTCGAACTCGGCCCCGCCATCGGTGATCATCCGCGTGAGAAGGTCCAGCCGCCCGGTCGAGGACTTGGCGTTGGCGACCGCGCGCAGGCCGTCGGGCAGGCGCAAACGCTCCAGCAGCGGGACGACGTAGACGCAGCCCTTTTCCAGGACAGCGCCATCGGTCAGGTCGATCCGGTGCATGGAGAATTCGTCGAGCCGCTGCGCCACGCTCGCGCCGTGCCCGGCCAGGAAGGACGCGCGGACGCGGTAGGCCACGTTGCCCAGCCGCAAATCCAGCGACGCGGGCTGCACCTGCGCATCGGTCACCGGAACCTCGGCCGCGATGGCGCCATCGGCCACCATCCGGCGGATCGCCTGACTGGGCAGAACGCCGGTCAAGCGGGTGTCGGCATCGGGTGCCGAAGCTCAGGTGGGGTATGATTGGTCGGGCTAGCAGGACTCGAACCTGCGACCTTCCGTCCCCCAGACGGACGCGCTACCAGGCTGCGCCATAGCCCGACTGAGCGGCCTTTTACCCCAGCACACGGCAGAGGCAAGGGCCGAATGCAGGAAATCCGAAAAGCTTCAGGCATCCGCGCGGTCCATCGCGCGCTTCAGGCTTTGCGCCCGGTCGAGCGCGTGGGACAGCGCGTCGGCATGGCGCCTTTTCTGCGCGACGGTGAGCCGGGCGAGCCCGCTCAGAGCTGCCGTGACCTCGACCGAGATCGCCTGTTCGTCCAGTTCGTCAGGCTGGGGCAGGGGCGTGCGATCGGGTGCCTCGGGTGCCGATGAGCCCGCCGATTCCTCGACCACAGTATCCTCTGCCGGAGCCTCGTCGGACGCGGCCTCGTCGGACGGCTCTTCCGGCGCGGCGTCGGCGGTATCGACCGCCTCGCTTTCGGGCGCGTCGGCCTCACGCGTATCGCCCGGCGCAGCGTCGTCTTGCGGAGCTGGCGGATTTTCATTCACGCCAGCGGCGAACATGTCGCCCTGCGCCGCGGCGGGCGTGTCGGCGGCCTGTCCGCTTTCCTGCGCGTCGCCTTCCGGTGTTCCGGGCGCTTCGTCATCGACGAAGGGCCAACGGCTCAGCGCGGCATCGGGGTCTTGCGCGGGGCTGCCGGCGCGCTGTAGCGGCACGACGTTGCTGGTCCCGCCGTCTTGGAGGGCCGGATCGGTTTCCAGCGGTGGCGACAGGGCGGCCACGTGGCGCACGCCTTCCTCGCGCAGGAGTTTCTGAACCCCGCGGATGGTCAGCCCGTCTTCATGCAGAAGCTGCTTGATACCGCCCAGCAGCTCCATGTCGGCTGGGCGATAATAACGCCGTCCGCCGGCGCGTTTGACCGGTTTCACCTGGGTGAACCGCGATTCCCAGAAGCGCAGGACATGGGTGGGAACGTCCAGCCATTCGGCCACTTCGCTGATGGTGCGGAACGCGTCCGGCGACTTGGCCATGGGGTCAGCCCTTGTTGCCGGCCGCCACGCGGTCCTTCATCAGATGCGAGGGGCGGAAGGTCAGCACGCGGCGGGGGTGAATGGGCACCTCTTCGCCGGTCTTCGGGTTGCGGCCGATCCGCGCCGATTTCGCGCGGACCGAGAATGTGCCGAAGGACGAGATCTTCACCTGCTCGCCCGCGGCAAGGGCATCGGACATGTGACCCAGCACGGATTCGACCAGTTGCGCGGATTCGTTGCGCGACAGGCCGACCTCCTGAAAGACGGCCTCGCTAAGGTCCATGCGCGTTAAGGTCTTGTCCGACATATCCAAATCCCCCCGGAGCTGGCTGCGGGAACCATGGCGGCGCGTGGTTTCAAAGTCAATGCGAGCGCCGGAAAAGGCGAGGGGATAGCGGCTACCAGCGCAGGACGACGCTGCCCCAGGCCAGACCGCCGCCGATCGCCTCGGTCACGACGAGGTCGCCGTCCTTGATCTGGCCGCGCTGGCGAGCCACCGACAGTGCCAGCGGGATCGACGCGGCCGAGGTGTTTCCGTGGTCGGGCACGGTCACCACGACCCGGTCCATGCCCACGCCCATGCGCTGCGCGGTGCCCTTGATGATCCGCAGGTTGGCCTGGTGCGGCACGATCCAGCTCACGTCGTCGGCGCCCAGTCCGGCCTTGTCCAGCGCGGCATGGGCGGTCGCGGCCAGCTTCTCGATGGCGTGGCGGAAGACTTCCTTGCCCTCCATCCGAAGCTTGCCGACCGTGTCGGTGCTGACGCCGCCGTCGACATACAGGATGTCGCGATACTGGCCGTCGGAATGCAAGTCGCACGCCAGGATGCCGCGGTCGGTGGACGCGCCGTCGGCCTCGCCGCCCTCGAGCAGGAGCGCGCCGGCGCCGTCACCGAAAAGCACGCAGGTGCCCCGGTCGGTCCAGTCCATGATGCGGCTGAAGGTTTCGGCCCCGATGACCATGACGCGCCGGGCCTGCCCGGCCACGATCAGCGCGTTCGCGGTCGTCAGCGCGTAGACGAACCCGGCGCAGACGGCCTGCACGTCGAAGGCAAAGCCGCCGGTCATCCCCAGCTGCGCCTGCACCATGGTCGCGGCGGAGGGAAAGGTCAGGTCGGGGGTCGATGTGGCGACGATCACCGCGTCCAGGTCACCGGCGTCCATGCCGGCATCGTCCAGCGCGGCCCGCGCGGCGGCCGTGGCCATCTGCGACGTGGTCTCGCCTTCGGCGGCGAAATGGCGGCGCTCGATCCCCGAGCGGGTCCGAATCCATTCGTCCGTCGTGTCGAGCGTCTTCTCGAACTCGGCGTTCTCGACCACGCGGTCCGGCAGGTAGTGGCCCACCCCGCGCACCTGGGCGCGCAGCACGCTCACGATGCCGTCCTCTCGTCATCCGGGGCGCCATCGCTGCCATAGCCTTCGGCCGAGGCCACCCGTGCGGCGAGCCGCTCGTTGAAGTTGGAAAGCCCCAGCTCGTAGGCGAGCTTCACGGCCGCGGACACGCCGGTGGCGTCGGCCGAGCCGTGGCTCTTGATGACCGTGCCGTTCAGGCCGAGGAAGACGCCGCCATTGGCGCGGCGGGGGTCGATCCGCTTCTGCAGCCGCTTCAGCGACCCCAGCGCCAGCACAGCGGCGAATTTCGACAGGATCGAGTGATTGAAGGCCTCGCGCATGAGGTCACGGATCAACTGCGCCGTGCCTTCGCCGGTCTTCAGGGCGACGTTGCCGGTGAAGCCGTCGGTCACGATCACGTCCACCCGGTCGGACGGGATGTCGCCGCCCTCGACGAAGCCGACGAATTCGAAATCGGCCTTGGGGGCGTTGTGCGCGATCAGGTCATGGGCGACCTTCAGCTCGGCACGGCCCTTGTGCTCCTCGGTGCCCACGTTCAGCAGGCCGATGCGCGGTCGCGCCAGCCCCATGCCGTTGCGGGCATAGGACGCCCCCATGAGCGCGAATTGCAGCAGGTCGTCCTCGTCCGCGCGGATGTCGGCGCCCACGTCCAGCATGACGTTGAAGCCCGACGGGTTGCGCGACGGCCAGAGGCAGGCGATGGCGGGGCGATTCACGCCTTCCAGCTTGCGCAGACGCACCATGCTGACCGCCATCAGCGCGCCGGTATTGCCGCAACTGACGGCGACCTGCGCGTCGCCCGCGCGGACCGAGTCGATACAGGACCACATGGAGGTGCCCTTGCCGTGACGCATCACGTGGCTGGGCTTTTCATCCATTGTCACGACATCGGCCGCGTCATGCAGGGTGACGGCGTCCTCGATCCCGTGCTTGGCAATGAGCGGAGTCAATTCGTCGGCCCGCCCGTGCAGCAGGATGGCCAGGTCGGGATTCTTCCGGATCGACTTGGCGATGCCTTCGACGACCGTGGCCGGCCCCTTGTCGCTGCCCATGGCATCCACGGAAACGGTCACGAGCCCCGGATGGGCGCGCTCGGGTTCCTTGGAATGGTGGGTGTCGTTCGGCAAGGCCGGTCGCAGCTTAGGCTGCGTCGTCGTCGAGATCGATCTCGTCGGCCTGGGCGACGACTTCACGCTCGGCATAGTGGCCGCAGGCACCGCAGACGTGGTGCGGGCGCTTCATCTCGCCGCAGTTCGGGCACTCGGCCGGGTTGTCGGCGGTCAGACCGTCGTGGGCCCGGCGCATGTTGCGGCGCGATTTGGTGACTTTATTCTGTGGGACAGCCATGATGTGACCTTCGCTTTGAGGGGCGAATGCCCCGAGGCAGGCCTTCGCGGCCCGAATTTCGATTGAAGCCGCGCAATACGCCCTTCGCCGAAAAGGATCAAGCCCCGCGTCGGGGCGCGTTCGAAGATTCTCGGACCCTTTTCCTGCGGGGCCGACGGCACCTTGGCAAGGGGCTGCCGGGACGGTTACCTTGGCGGGCGCCGCGCCCCGAATCCAAGGATATCACCATGCCCTTCCTGTTCGATCCCGCCCCTCAGCCCAGCGTCGAGATCGCGGGGCATGGCGCCTATCCGATCCACCGCGTTTTCTGCGTCGGCCGGAACTATGCCGCCCACGCGGCCGAGATGGGCAACGAGGTCGACCGCGAGGCGCCGTTCTACTTCACCAAGTCCGCCCACGCCGTCGTCGCGGCGGGCGGCGATCTGCCCTATCCGCCGCGCACCGCCGACCTGCACCACGAGGTCGAGCTGGTGGTGGCGCTGGGGCAGGGTGCGGAACCCGTCGCCTACGGCGTGGGGCTGGACATGACCCGTCGCGACCTGCAGGCGCGCGCCAAGGACAATCGGCGCCCCTGGGACGTGGCCAAGGACTTCGAGGGCTCGGCGGTGCTGGCGCCCCTGCGCGCGGCGGACGAGGTGCCCGGCATTGCCGGGGCCGAGATCACCCTGTCGGTCAACGGCAAGATGCGCCAGCAGGGCCGCATCGCCGACATGGTCTGGAGCGTGGAGGAATTGCTGGCGGACCTGGGCGGGCTCTACACCCTTCGGGCGGGCGACCTCGTCATGACCGGCACGCCCTCGGGCGTCGGCGCGGTGGAACGCGGCGACCGGATCGACGCGTCGATCACCGGCCTGCCGGAATTGCGGGCAACCGTGGTCTGAAACGGCCCATCGCGTCACCCTCTCGTTACATCCCTGTGCCCATCTTGCGGCCAGGCGCCGCATACCGAATGTGGGGCTTGTCAGGTGGAAACCGCCAGATATAGTCGAAGGTGTCTCGGGGGTTTTCCCGAAAGCCCCCGACGCGGCTGGCGCAGAACGGGCAGGGACAGGCGAACCATGGATGGTGATTTCAGGAACGAGTTCGTAAGAGAGCCGAATTCACTCAGGCATCACCCGGCCCTGGTGCTGAACGCGGATTACCGGCCGCTGTCCTACTACCCGCTCAGTCTCTGGCCGTGGCAGGATGCGATCAAGGCGGCTTATCTCGACAGGGTCTCGATCGTGGCGGAATACGACGCCTATGTCAGGTCCCCCACCACCGAGATACGCATCCCCTCGGTGGTCGTCCTCAAGGATTACGTCAAACCCCAGAAGCGCGTGGCCTTCACGCGCTTCAATTTGTTTCTGAGGGACGAATTCCGCTGCCAGTACTGCGGCAGCGTCAGCGACCTGACCTTCGATCACGTGGTGCCGCGCGCCCGGGGCGGGCGCACCAGCTGGGAAAACGTCGTGGCCGCCTGCGCGCCATGCAACCTGTCGAAGGGATCGCGCAGCCTGTCGGACACGCACCTGACCCTGCGCAAGCCGCCGCGCCAGCCCGGCGCGGAAGAGCTGAAGAACATGGGCCGCAGGTTCCCGCCCAACCACCTGCACGAGACGTGGCGCGACTTCCTGTACTGGGATGCCGAACTGGAGCCGTAAGGCCCGGCGGTTCGTGACGCGGTCGCCACCTTTCGGGCGGCAAGGCTGTTAGCGCCCAAACTTCGCCTTGACCCGGACCGCGCAAGACGCATTCTCCGGCCCAAGGATCAGTGAAAGGACATGCCATGGTCTCGCGCGTCATTCCCGTGGACGATTTCGATCTGGTGATCTTCGGCGGCACCGGCGACCTGGCGCGGCGCAAGATCCTGCCGGGGCTCTACCGTCGCTTCGTGGCGGGCCAGATGCCGGCCGAGGCGCGCATCATCGGAGCCGCGCGGTCCGAGCTCGACGACGAGGGCTACCGCCAGGACGTGCGCGACGCGTTGAAGGAGTTCCTGGCCAAGGCGGACCAGAGCGAAGAGCAGATCGCCGCCTTCCTGTCGCGGCTGCACTACGTCTCGATTGACGCGCGGGGCGAGGATGGTTGGAAGGAACTCAACCAGCTCATGCGCGACGGTGTCGTGCGGGCCTTCTATTTTTCGGTGGCGCCCGCGCTGTTCGGCGACCTCGCGGAACGGCTGCATCACCACAAGATCGCCGGGCGGGACTCGCGGATCGTGGTCGAGAAGCCGTTCGGCCGCGACCTCGAGTCGGCGAAAGCGCTGAACGCCACGCTGGCCGAGCATTTCGACGAGACGCAGATCTACCGCATCGACCATTACCTGGGGAAGGAAACCGTCCAGAACCTGATGGTCGTGCGCTTCGCCAATGTGCTGTTCGAGCCGCTGTGGAACGCGCAATACGTGGATCACATCCAGATCACCGTGGCCGAAACGGTGGGCGTCGGCGGACGCGGCAGCTACTACGACAAGTCGGGCGCCATGCGGGACATGGTGCAGAACCACCTGATGCAGCTTCTGTGCCTGATCGCCATGGAGCCGCCGTCGCGTTTCGATCCCGACGCGGTGCGCGACGAGAAGCTCAAGGTGATCCGCGCGCTGGACCCGGTCGATCCCGCCGACATCGTACGCGGCCAGTACGAGGCCAAGGGCAAGGCGAATTCCTACATCGACGACGTGGAGAACGACGAAAGCCGGACCGAGTCCTTCATCGCCATGAAGCTGCACGTGTCGAACTGGCGGTGGGCCGGCACGCCGTTCTACATCCGCACCGGCAAGCGCCTGCGCGCGCGCCAGTCCGAGATCGCGGTGGTGTTCAAGGACGCGCCGCACTCCATCTTCGGCGCGCAGGCCGGGCGGCACCGCAACATCCTGACCATCCGGCTCCAGCCCAATGACGGCATGAAGCTGGGCGTCACCATCAAGGAGCCGGGACCGGGCGGCATGCGCCTGATCGACGTGCCGCTGGACATGACCTTCGCCGATGCGCTCGGCAGCGATGGCGAGGCTGTGCCCGAGGCCTACGAGCGGCTGATCATGGACGTTGTGCGCGGCAACCAGACCCTGTTCATGCGCGGCGACGAGGTCGAGGCGGCCTGGGCCTGGACCGATCCGATCATCAACGGGTGGCAGGACCGCGACGACCGCCCGCACGAGTACGAGCCCGGCACGGCGGGCCCGGAAGAGGCGGCGATGCTCATGCACCGCGAGAACCGCCGCTGGCGCGACATCAAGGAGTGAGCCCCGGTCCGGCGCAGCCGGCGATCGCTCCGGTGGAGCGATCGAGGGGCGAACGGGCGGAGCCCCCCGGTCCGGCGCAGCCGGCGATCGCT